>NZ_WWCU01000031.1 GCF_009857595.1 Pseudoduganella aquatica
CCGCCGCCCTGAGCAGCGCGCAAGCCGCCGCCCTGAGCACCGCCAACGTGGCCGCGCTGGAAACGGCTGATCTGGCTGCGCTGAAAACCGCCGCCATCCGCGCCCTGAGCAGCAGCCAGGTTGGCGCACTGACCACCGACCAGGTTGTCGCCCTGAGCACCACGCAAGTGGCTGCCCTGGTCAGCAGCCAGGCTGCCGGCCTGGGTACCGACGCCATCCGCGCTATCGAAACGCGTGACCTGGCAGCGATTGGCACCGGCATCATCTCCACGCTGAGCTCGACGCAGATCACCGCGCTGTCGACCGACCAGGTTGCGTCCTTGAACTCGGCCGCCATCGGGGCGCTGAGCACCCAAGGTATCGCCAACGGCCTGAAGAGCAATCAGGTTGTCGCGCTGGGATCGCACCAGTTCGCCGCGATGAACGCGCTGCAAGTGGCTGCCCTGAGCACCGAAGGCATCGCCGCCATCGAGACCAATGACCTGCGCGGCCTCACGACCGCCGCCATCGCCGGCCTGCGCACCGCGCAAGTCGCCGTGCTGACCACCGACCAGGTGGCCAACCTGTCGGCCACGCAAGTTGCCGCGTTGACTACGGCTGCCGTTGCACAAGGTCTGAAAACCCACCAGGTCGTAGCGCTGACCACCGACGCCGCCGCCGCCCTGAGCAGCGCGCAAGCCGCCGCCCTGAGCACCGCCAACGTGGCCGCGCTGGAAACGGCTGATCTGGCTGCGCTGAAAACCGCCGCCATCCGCGCCCTGAGCAGCAGCCAGGTTGGCGCGCTGACCACCGACCAGGTTGTTGCCCTGAGCACCACGCAAGTGGCCGCGCTGGTGAGCAGCCAGGCTGCCGGCCTGGGCACCGACGCCATCCGCGCCATTGAAACGCGTGATCTGGCGGCGATTGGCACCAGCATCATCTCGACCCTGAGCTCGACGCAGATCACCGCGCTGTCGACCGATCAGGTTGCGTCCTTGAACTCGGCCGCCATCGGCGCGCTGAGCACCACCGGCATCGCCAACGGCCTGAAGACCAACCAGGTCGCCGCGCTGGCGTCGCATCAGTTCGCCGCGATGAATGCGCTGCAGGTGGCGGCGCTGAGCACCGACGGCATTGCCGCCATTGAAACCAACGACCTGCGCGGCCTCACGACCGCCGCCATCGCCGGCCTGCGCACCGCGCAAGTGGCCGCGCTGAGCACCGACCAGGTAGCCAACCTGTCGTCCGTGCAAGTCGCCGCGCTGAGCACGGCAGCGATTGCACAGGGTCTGAAAACCCATCAGATCGCCGCACTGACGGTTGCCGGCGCCGGCGCACTGAGCTCGGTCCAGGCTACCGCGCTGAGCACCGCCAACGTCGCTGCGCTGGAAACGTCCGATCTGGCCGCACTGAGCACCGCAGCAGTTCGTGCGCTGAGCAGCAGCCAGGTAGGCGCGCTGACCACCGACCAGGTTGTCGCCCTGAGCACCACGCAAGTGGCCGCCCTGGTCAGCAGCCAGGCCGCCGGCTTCGGCACCGACGCCATCCGCGCCATTGAAACGCGTGATCTGGCGGTGATCGGCACCAGCATCATCTCGACCCTGAAATCGACCCAGGTTGGCGCGCTGACCACCGACCAGGTTTCGTCCCTGAGCTCGGCGGCTGTCGGCGCCCTGAGCACGTCCAGCATCGCCAATGGCCTGAAGACCGACCAAGTCGTGGCGCTGGGCTCGCACCAGTTCGCCGCGCTGAGCGCGCTGCAAGTGGCTGCGCTGAGCACCGAGGGCATCGCCGCCATCGAAACCAACGACCTGCGCGGCCTGACCACGGCCGCCATCGCCGGCCTGCGGACCGCGCAAGTGGCCGCGCTGACCACCGACCAGGTAGCCAACCTGTCGACCGCGCAAGTTGCCGCGCTGACGACGGCTGCGATCGCCCAAGGCTTGAAAACCAGCCAGATCGCAGCACTGACGGTCGCCGAAGCAGGCGTGCTGAGCTCGGCACAGCTTGCCTCGTTGAGCACCGCCAACGTGGCCGCGCTGGAAACCTCCGACCTCGCCGCGCTGCAGACCACGGCCGTACGCGGCCTCAGCAGCAGCCAGATCGCCGCGCTGACCACGGATCAGGTGGTGGCCCTGACCACGTCGCAAGCTGCAACCCTGGGCAGTCACCAGGTCGCGGCCCTGACCACCGACGGCATCCGCGCCATGCAAACGGCGGATCTGACGGTACTGGCCAGCCTGGGCATCGCCGCGCTGGGTTCGGCGCAGGTTGGCGCGCTCACCACCGACCAGATCGTGTCGCTGAACACCTCCGCCATCTCCGCGCTGAGCACCGCCAATATCTCGGCCGGTCTGCGTACCCACCAGATCGTGGCGCTGGGTACCCACCAGATCGCCGTGCTGAACTCGGTGCAAGTGGCCGCGCTGAACACCGCCAACATCGCGGCGCTGGAAACGTCCGATCTGCGCGCCATCGCCACGGCCGGCATCGCCGGCCTGAAGACCGCGCAAGTGGCGGCCCTGACGACCGACCAGGTCGCCAGCCTGACGACCATGCAAGTGGCGGCGCTGAGCACCGCTGCGCTGGCGCAAGGCTTCGGCACCGACCAGGTGCGCGCGCTGTCGACCACCGAAGTGCAGGCGCTGCGCACCAGCCAGCTGCAAGCGCTGACCACGACCAACATCGCGGCCATGGAGACGTCGGACCTGAACGCGCTGCTGACGTCCCAGGTTGCCGGCCTGCGCACCGCGCAGATCCGCGCACTGACGACCGACCAGATCAAGGCGATGGGCACGACCCAGATCCACGCCCTGACCACGCTGCAGATCCATGCGCTGACCAGCGACCATGTCGGCGCGATGAGCGCAACGCAGATCGCCTCGCTGATCAGCCTGACCCCTGTCGTGCTCGACCTGGACGGCAACGGCATCAAGACCCGCAGCATCACCGAAGGCGTGCAGTTCGACATGCGCGCGGATGGCAGCAAGGTCAACACGGGCTGGGTGGGCGAGGGCGACGGCCTGCTGGCCCTGGACCGCAACAACGACGGCGTCATCAACGACGGCAGCGAACTGTTCGGCTCCTCGACCAAGCTGGCTGACGGCAGCACCGCCGCCAACGGCTACGCTGCCATGGCCGAGCTGGATAGCAACGGCGACGGCGTGATCAGCGGCGCGGACAGCAGCTTCGACAAGCTGCGCGTCTGGGTCGACGGCAATGCCGACGGCGTCAGCCAGGCCGACGAGCTGAAGACGCTGGCGCAGCTGCAGATCACCAAGCTGAACCTGGACGTGGCCAAAGGCAGCGCCATTGAGCACGGCAACATCTCCGGCCTGACCTCGACGTTTGAGACCAGCGACGGCCAGCAGCACCAGGCGGCCGACGTCTGGTTCCTGGCGGCGCCGGCGGCGAACCTGCGCGGCAGCGTCAATGGCTTGGTGCAGGCGATGGCCGGCTACGGCGGCGAGGCGGCTCCGGCCACCGGCGGCGCGCTCAAGCTGGACGACGCCGGCCAGGGCGTGGCGGCCGGTGCGGCCCAGCTGGCCGATGCGCTGAACCAGTTCGACGCCAGCAAGCTGAACGCCACTGCCGCCCAGGCGGCGCCTGCCGACGAGCTGCGCCTCAAAGCGCTGCACGGCGCAGGCAGCAACGGCGGCATCCTGGCAGCGCCGAAGTAAGCAAAACGCAGTACGGAAAGGTGAGTTCTTCCCTTTCCTCAAAATCAAAAGCGGCAAGACGACCAGTCTTGCCGCTTTTTTCTTGGCTTTGCCCTCCGCTCTTACCTCTTAGAATCGGGATAACTTTTTAAACTGACTATTGAGGCGGACCTTTGGCCACTACCACTTTGCAGATCGCGGATCTGACGACGCAGCAAATCACCGCCCTGGCGGTCAGCGTGTTCGCGGCGCTCAACTCCAGCCAGGCTGCATCCCTGAGTGCGCAGCAGGTCGCGGTGCTGTCCTCGGCCCAGGCCGGCGCGCTGACGGCCAGCGCCTTTGGTGCGCTGGCGCCGGAAGACATCGCCGCGCTCAGCGTGGCCGCCTTCGCCGGCGTCAAGCCGGCGCAGCTGGCCGCTTTGGGCGCCGGCCAGGCCGCCGCGCTCACCAGCGCCCAGATGGCCGTGCTGAGCGCGATGCAGCTGGCCAGCCTGCGCGCCGAGGCCGTGGCCGCGCTGGACGCGGTGGACATCGCCGCGCTGCGCACCGCCGCCATCGCCGCCCTGAAAACCAGCCAGGCCGCTGCCCTGAACGGCGGCCAGGTCGCCGCGCTGAGCACGCTGCAGGCGCGCGCGCTCAGTTCCAGCCAGCTCAATGCGCTGTCGGCCGAGGCGCTGGCCGCGCTGGAGACGGCCGACTTCGCCGCGCTGCGCAGCAACGCCATCAGCGGCCTGGGCACGCGCCAGATCGCCGCGCTGGGCCTGGCGCATGTGGCCGCGCTCAGCACCGCGCAGGCCGCCGCCCTCAACAGCCGCCAGCTCAACGCCTTCGGCCTGGACGCGCTTGCCGCGCTCGACACGGCCGACCTGGCCGCGCTCAAGGCGTTCGCCGTGCGCGGCCTGGACGGCGCCCATCTGGCCGCGCTGGGCACGCGCGGCGCGCAGGCGCTCACCACCGCCCAGATCGCCGCCTTGACCACCGTGCAACTGGCCGGCGGCCTGGACGCGGCCCAGCTGGCCGCCTTCACTTCGCGCCAGATCGGCGCGCTGTCGAGCCAGCAGTTCGGCGCGCTGTCGCTGGCCGCCGTGGCCGCCATCGACGCGGCCGACATCGCGGCCCTGTCGACCCGCGTCATCGCCGCCCTGAAGAACGAGCAGCTGGCCGCCTTCAGCACGGCGCAGCTGGCCGCGCTGACCACGGCCCAGGCCGCCGCACTGGGCACGGCGCAGCTGGCCGCGCTGTCCGCCGCCGCCATCGCCGCCCTGGAAACGGCCGACCTGGCCGCGCTGAAAACCACGCTGCTTGCCCGCTTCAGCGCCGCGCAGATCGCCGCCCTCGGCAGCGACGGCGTGCGCGCCCTGACCCTGGCCCAGACCCTGGCGCTCACCCCGGCCCAGCTGGCCGCGTTCAGCGCCGGCCAGGCTGGCGCGCTGCGCAGCCAGCAGGTGGGCGCGCTCACTTCCGCCCAGCTGGGCGCGCTGTCCGAGGCCGCCATCGCCGCCCTCGGCACGGAGGATATCGCCGCCCTCAAGGCCTTTGCCCTGGCGGGCCTGCAGACCGCGCAGCTGGCCGCGCTGAGCGCGCCGCAGCTGGCCGCCCTGACCACCCAGCAGGCCGCCGCGCTGAGCAACGCCCAGGTGCTGAGCCTGACGGCTTCCGCGCTGGCCGGCCTGGAAACGGCGGACCTGGCGGCGCTGCGCAGCAGCGCCATCGCCGGCCTGTCGGCGGCCCAGCTGGCCGCCTTCGACGCCGCCCGCATGCGCGCCCTGGGCACGCAGCAGATCGCCGCGCTGACCACCGCGCAGCTGGCCGGCGCCATCAGCACGGCCCAGATCGCCGCGCTGACCTCGGCCCAGCTGGGCGCGCTCAGCGCCGTCCAGTTCGGCGCGCTGTCCGGCGAAGCGCTGGCGGCGCTGGAAACGTCGGACCTGGCCGGCCTGCGCCTGGCCATCTTCGCCGCCTTGAAGACCAACCAGCTCGCCGCGCTTTCCACGGCCCAGATCGCCAGCCTGACCGGCTCCCAGATCACTGCCCTCAACACCGCTGCGCTGAACGCGCTGAGCGACGGCCAGCTTGCCGCGCTGAGCACGCTGCAAATGGCTTACCTGACCAATGTGCAGGTGGCCTCGCTGTCCACGGCGGCCCTGGCCGCGCTGGGCACGGACGGCTTGGGCGCGCTGCGCGCCAGCGCCGTTGCGGCACTGCGGACGGCGCAGATCGCCGCGCTGGACACGGCCCAGGTGGTGGCGCTGAACACCCAGCAGGCCGGCGCGCTGAGCGCCGCGCAGCTGGCGGCTTTCGGCACCGCCGCCATCCAGGCCCTGCAGACGGCCGACGTGGCCGCGCTGTCGGTCTACGCGGCCGCCGGCCTGGCCAGCAACCAGCTGGCGGCGCTGGGCAGCGCCCAGGTGGCCGCGCTGAGCGCCGGCCATATCGGCCAGATCAATTCGCGCCAGTTGGCGCAAGGCTGGGGCAGCAGCCAGATCGCCGCCCTCAGTTCGCTGCAGGTGGGCGGGCTGACCAATGCGCAGCTGTCGCTGTGGTCCAGCGAGGCCATCGCCGCGATTGAAAGCCGCGACATCGGCGGCCTGAAGGCGTCCGTGCTGGCCGCCTTCAGCAGCGCCCAGATCGCCATGCTGAGCGGCGGCCAGGTCGGCGCCTTCAGCCTGTCCCAGCTGGGCGCGCTGAGCAGCGACACCATCGCTTCTTTGAGTACGGTCCAGGTCGCCGCGCTCACGAGCGCCCACGCCGCCGCGCTGAGCACGGCGCAAGTGGCCGCGCTGTCCGGCGCCGCCTTTGGCGCGCTGGACGCCGAGGACGTGGCCGCGCTGAAAACCGCCGCCGTGGCGCTGCTGAAAACCGCGCAGATCGCCGCGCTGGGCACGGCCCAGGTGGCGGCGCTGACCACCGCCCAGGCCGCGCTGCTGAACGGCGCGCAGCTGGCCGCGCTCGGCACCGGCGCCATCGCCGGGCTGGAAGGGCAGGACGTGGCGGTGCTGGCCACCGCCGCCGTGCGCGCGCTGGGCACGGCGCAGATCCGCGCGCTGAGCACGCTGCAAATCGCCAGCCTGAACAGCGCCCAGATCTGCGCGCTGACGTCCACCCAGGTGCAGGCGCTGAGCGTGGAACAGGTCGCTGCCCTGTCCAGCTTGTACACCCCGCTGGTGCTGGACCTGGACGGCAACGGCGTCAGCACCCTGGGCCTGTCGGCCGGCGTGCGCTTCGACATGCTGGCGGCCGGCGCGCCGGTGGCCACCGGCTGGGCCGGTCCGGCCGACGGCCTGCTGGCCCTGGACCGCAACGGCGACGGCCGCATCGGCGACGGCGGCGAACTGTTCGGTTCCGGCACCACGCTGGCCAGCGGCGCCAAGGCCGGCAACGGCTACCAGGCGCTGGCCGAACTCGACAGCAACGGCGACGGCGCCATCAGCGCGGACGACGCCGCCTTCAGCCGCCTGCGCGTGTGGGTTGATAGCAACAGCGACGGCGTCAGCGCCGCCGCCGAGCTGCACACGCTGGACGAGCTGCACATCACCCGCATCGGCCTGCAGGGCAAGCAGGACGTGTCGCTCAACAACGGCAATATCGTCGGGCTGACGTCGAGCTACCAGAGCGCCGACGGCGCCAGCCACGCGGCGGCCGACGTGTGGTTTGCCGGCAGCGCCGCCAAGCCGGGCGCGGCCGATCTGCGCAGCAGCGTCAGCGGCCTGGTGCAGGCGCTGTCGTCCTACGCCCATGCCGCGCCGCCCGCCGGGGGCGGCAGCCTGGGCCTGGGCAACGGCGGCGCCGGCGGCATCGACCTGGGTGCCTGCGTGGCGCAAATGGCCGACAGCCTGCAGCGCTTCGGCCTGGCCGCGGCGGGCAGCGCGGCGGCGCAGGCCGGCCCGGCCGACGCGCCGCGCTTGCCGTTCTGGCACGGCGCCGCGCAGCAGGGCTGGCTGGCTGCGGCGAAATAAATGGACAGAAACGAACAGAAGCGGAAATAAGCGTAGCGCAGCCTTCCAAGCGCCCCGGAAAAGCGGCAAGATAGCCCATCTTGCCGCTGGTCTGCGGTAGAATCCCCAGACCGGGTGTATCTTGCACGGATGCAACTCGCACTTACTAGCCCAACCGAGACGATGCACGATAAATTTCCCCACACAGCCATCCAGTGCCTGACCGCGATTGCGCAGCACCATGGCCTGCAGATCAATCCCGAACGCCTGATCGACGATTACGCGCTGGGCGCCGAGGAGCCGGGCGACAGCCTGCTGCTGCGCATCGCCGGCGACATCGGCCTGAAGGCCAAGGCCGGCCGCCTGGACTGGAACGGTCTGATGGCGCAGGAGGGCGTGTTCCCGCTGATGGCGCGCCTGCGCGACGGCAATATGGTGATCGCCGTGGGGGCCAAGCAGAACAGCGACGTGGCCGGCGACGGCGGCAGCATGGTGGCGGTGCTCAACCCGGCGGCCGGCGCGGCCGGCGTGGTCATGGTCAGCCAGGCCGACTTCTGCGCGCGCTGGGACGGCGAGGTGGTGTTCCTGAAACGCCAGCACAAGCTGAGCGACCCCAACCAGCCCTTCAGCCTGCGCTGGTTCATTCCCGAAATCCTGAAGCAGAAGGCGGCCTACCGCGACATCTTCATCGCCGCCATCGCCATGCACCTGCTGGCCATGGCTTCGCCCATCTTCTTCCAGCTGGTGATCGACAAGGTGCTCACGCACCAGGCCGTCACCACCTTGTGGGTGCTGGCCGCCGGCATCGTCATCGCGCTGGTGTTCGACGCCACCTTCGGCTACCTGCGCCAGATGCTGACCCTGGCCGCCTCCAACAAGATCGACATGCGGCTCACGCGCCGCACCTTCAGCCACCTGCTGTCGCTGCCCATCGACTATTTCGAGACGCACACCGCCGGCGTGGTCACGCGCCACATGCAGCAGCTGGAAAAGATCCGCAACTTCCTCACCGGACGCTTGTTCTTCACCGGCCTGGACCTGATTTCGCTGCTGATCTTCCTGCCCATCCTGTTCAGCTACTCGGTCAAGCTGGCCATGGTGGTGCTGGCCTTCACGGCCATGATCGCGGTCATCGTCATGGCCATGGTGCCGGCCTACCAGCGCCGCCTGAACGCGCTGTACGCGGCCGAGGGCCACCGCCAGGGCATGCTGGTGGAAACCATCCACGGCATGCGCACGGTCAAGGCGCTGGCCATCGAGCCGGCCCAGCGCCGCACCTGGGACCAGCGTTCGGCCGAAGCCATCACCATGCACTTCCGGGTCGGCCAGATTTCCATCACCGGCAACGCCATCACCGACTTCCTGGGCAAGCTGATGCCGGTGGTGCTGATCGTGCTGGGCGCGCAGGACGTGTTCAACCAGACCCTGTCGGTCGGTGCGCTGATCGCCTTCCAGATGCTGTCGCAGCGCGTCACCGGCCCGCTGATCTCCATGGTCGGCCTGGTCAATGAGTACCAGGAAACCGCGCTGTCGGTGAAAATGCTGGGCGAAGTGATGAACCGCGCGCCGGAAGGCCGCGCCGGCGCCGGCGGCCTGCGCCCCGTGCTGAACGGCGAGATCAAGTTCGACGACGTCACCTTCCGCTATCCGGGCTCGCAGACCGCCGCGCTGGACCGCACCAGCTTCACCATCCAGCCCGGCACCGTGGTGGGCGTGGTGGGCCGTTCCGGCTCCGGCAAGACCACGCTGACCAAGGTGATCCAGGGCCTGTACTCGGTGCAGGAAGGCATCGTGCGCTTCGACGGCGTGGATGCGCGCGAGATCGAGCTGTCCCATCTGCGCCGCCAGATCGGCGTGGTGCTGCAGGAGAACTTCCTGTTCCGCGGCACCGTGCGCGAGAACCTCACCGTCACCAAGCCGGACGCCACCTTCGAGGAAATCGCCGAAGCGGCGGCCGCGGCCGGCGCGGACGAGTTCATCGAACGCCTGCCCATGGGCTACGACACCCTGCTCGAGGAAAGCGCCAGCAATCTGTCGGGCGGCCAGAAGCAGCGCCTGTCGATCGCGCGCTCGCTGCTGGCCAAGCCGCGCATCCTCATCCTGGACGAGGCCGCCTCGGCGCTGGATCCGGAAAGCGAAGCCATCTTCATCCGCAATCTGTCCAAGATCGCGGTGGGCCGCACCGTGGTGATGATTTCGCACCGCCTGTCCACCCTGGTCAACGCCAACTCCATCCTGGTCATGCAGCGGGGCCAGCTGGTCGACGCCGGCACCCACCAGGAACTGCTTACCCGTAGCGACACTTATCAGCATTTATGGAACCAGCAAACAAGCCACCTGTAAGCCCGAAACGCCGCGGCCGGACCGAAATCGAGTTCCTGCCCGACGCCGACGCCATCGAGCGCAATCCGCTGCCGCGCTGGCTGCGCATGACCTTGCACGTGCTGCTGGGCCTGTTCGTCACCTTCATCCTGTGGGCCAGCCTGTCGCAGGTGGAGACGGTGGTGATGGCGCACGGCCGCCTGGTCAATCCGCGTCCCAACATCGTGGTGCAGCCGCTCGAGACGGCGATTATCCAGACCATCGAAGTGCGCGCCGGGCAAGTGGTCAAGAAGGGCCAGCTGCTGGCCACGCTGGACCCGACCTTCACCCAGGCCGACGAGGCCCAGCTGCGCAACCGCCTGCGCAGCCTGGACACCCAGGCCGAGGGCCTGCGCGCCGAACTGTCCGGCAAGCCGGGCGCCGCCGCCGCCGGCGGCCGCGACGCCGACCAGCTGCTGCAGGCGCAGCTGTCGACCGAACGCCAGGCCAACTACGAGGCGCAGAAAATGCGCCTGGAGCAGAATATCGCGCGCCTGAAAGCCGGCATCGAGACCAACCAGCGCGACCAGCAGGTGCTGGCGCAGCGCCTCAAGTCGCTGTCCGAGATTGAAGCCATGCAGGAAAAACTGGTGGCCGAGAACTTCGGCGCCAAGATGCAGCTGCTGGAAGCGCGCGACCGCCGCCTGGAAGTCGAGCGCACCATGGTCATGGGCCGCAACAAGGACGTCGAGATGCAGCGCGAGCTGAACGCGGCCCAGGCCGAGCAGGCCGCCTTCAGCAAGAACTGGCGCCAGCGCATGATGGAAGACCTGCTGACCGCCACCCGCGACCGCGACGGCATCAACGAGCAGCTGACCAAGGCCGACCGCCGCCACAAGCTGGTGCAGCTGACCGCCCCGGCCGACGCCGTGGTGCTGGAGATCGCCAAGCTGTCGCCCGGCTCGGTGCTGCGCGAAGCGGAAACCATGTTCACCCTGGTGCCGCTGGGCGCCGATCTGGAAGCCCAGGTCGAGATCGATTCGCTGGACATCGGCCATATCAAGCCGGGCGATCCGGCCCACATCAAGATCGACGCCTTCCCCTTCCAGCGCCACGGCATGCTGGACGGCAAGCTGCGCACCATCAGCGAGGACTCGTTCAAGCGCGAACAGGTGCTGCCGGGCCAGGGCACGGACGCCTACTACCTGGGCACGCTGAACATGGGCAGCATCAAGCTGCGCAAGCTGGAACCCCAGCAGCGCCTGCTGCCGGGCATGACGCTGACCGCCGAGATCGTCGTCGGCAAGCGCTCGGTGATGTCCTACCTGCTGTGGCCGCTGACCAAGGCGCTGGACGAATCGATACGCGAACCATAATTCTTATACGTAAGAGACCATGGCAATTACGAAAGTACTTGTTTTGCAGGGACCGCTGCGCGCCAGCGGCATCAACCCTGTTACGCAGAACCTCACCAAGGACACCGAAGCGCGCCAGCTGCTCAACGTGCCTTTCGACGCCAGCCATACCATCCATGCGCTGTGCTATGTGTTCCGGGTGCAGGGCTTCAAGGTTATCTACAGCGGTTGGAACGACGACGCCGAGTGGCTCAACGCCAACCGCTCGCTGTTCGACCACCTGGTGCTGTCCGACCAGAGCAATCTGAAAACGCAGGATGTGCGCGAAGGCATGGTGCTGCCGAACAGCAAGCAGAAGCTGTACTACGGCGCCATGCGCGGCCTGCAGGCGGCCTGCGAGCTGTATGGCAAGGAGGCGCTCACGCTGCGCCTGCGCAGCGACGTGTCGGTCAATTTCACCCATGTGCTGGCCGAGTTCCGCAAGCTGCTGAGCTATCCGAAATCGGTGCTGATCGAGTATATGCACATGGATAAGCCGTACAGCATGCCGGACTTTATGAATATCGGCCACAGCGCCAGCCTGCTGGCGGTGTACCAGCATTTGTTCGAACTGTCGGCCGCGGGCCAGAGCTACCATGTGTCCTCGCACGTGGACCACAGCCTGGCCTATATGCGACTGCAGGAGCTGGGCGTGATCTCGGACCTGATCTGCATGGAACGCGCGATGTTCGACGCCGTGGTGTGGCGCGGCGTGCCGCGCTATATGGAATCGGTGTTCCACGAGCACGCCGAGGACATGTTCTTCGGCGGCCGCGTGGAGCGCAACCCGGCCGTGTCGGTGGCCGACATCGTGGCCCGCATCCCGCCGCAATTGTCGGGACGCGACCCGGTGTAAAGCGGGAGCCGGCCGGGCTCAGCCCTCGCGCCAGCGCTCGCGCAGGAAGTAGTCCAGGTCCTCGGGAATGCCGAGGCCGTACATGCCGGCGCGGTCGCTGCCGATGTTGTAAAAGCCCAGGCGGCTGCCCTGGGCCAGCATCTCGTTGTAGGCCGGCGCCACGTAGAATTCGCCGTTCACGCGCTTGTCCTGCGCGATCATGCTGTCGGCGGCCGCCACGAAATCGGCGCCGCGGCGGAAGTTGTAGATGCCCACCGTGGCCTCGTCCGAGACCACCACTTTTTCCACCACCTCGGTAATGCGGCGCTGCGCGTCCAGGCGCACGAAGGACCATTTCGGGTCGTCCGCCGTCATGGTCATGATCAGGCCGTCCAGTTGCTCGCTTTCCATGCGCGCCAGGTAGTCGTCGATGGCGATGTCCACATACTGGTCGCAATTGGCGATCATCAGCGGCGCGTCGTTGTCGATAAAGGCGCGCGCCAGCAGCACGGTGCAGGCCGCGCCCTGCGTCACCTGGTCCACCGGCACGATGGCGCAGCCGGGCGCTATGGCTTCCAGGTGGGCCGCCAGGCCGTAGCGGTCCAGGTGGGCCTGCTGGCAGACGAAGATAAAGCGGTGCGGCTGGCCGGGGCGCAGATTGTGCACCACCAGCTCGGTCATGGTCTGCTTGCCGACCGGGATCAAAGGCTTGGGCACGCTGTAGCCGGCGTTGGCGAAGCGGCTGCCGTGGCCTGCCATGGGCAGGACGATGTTCAGCATGCCGCCTCCGGCTCGCCCAGGTATTTGTCGTCCACCGCGCCCGGCACTTTCACCACCACCGTCACCGTGTCCTCCAGCACCACGAAATCGGTCGATTCCAGCGGCTGGATCAGGATGATGTCGCCGGCCGAGAATTCCCGGCCGTTCATCTGCACGCGGCCGCTCTGGATCACGGTGATTTCCTGCGCAATCTTGTGGTAGTGGCGCTCCTCGCGGGCGCCGGCGGCGTAGGTCTTGATGGCCACTTCGGCGGCGCGGGTGGCCAGCACGGTGGGCGTGAAATCCCCCACGAACCAGCCTTTGACCATATCGGCCTGTTTGAATATTTGCATGGGATGCTCCTTAGGGCCGCAGCGAGTTTTCGTATTCTTCTATCTTCTTCGGCGTGTAGAAGGTGTGGTAGCTGCCGGGCGGCAGCGGCAGCGCTTTCAGGCGCTTGTTTTGCAGTATCAGTTCGTTCATCACCGGCGCGATGTAGAACACGCCGTCCACGCTGGCGTCCTTGGCGATGGAGCGCTGGGCCGCCTGCACGAAGTCGCTGCCGCGCGCGAAGTAGTAGAAGCCGGCGATGGCGTGGCGGCTGATGGGGTGCTTCTCCGCCGTCTCCACGATGTCGTTGCCGTTCTCCAGCCGCACATAGGACCAGCGCGGATGCAGCGAGTCGAAGGTCAGGCAGGCCGCGTCGGCCTGCTGCGCCTCGATGTCGCGCAGCAGCGCGTTCAGGTCGGCGTCGAACAGCTGGTCGCCGTTGGCGATCAGCAGCGGCTCGTCGTTGCCGATCAGGTCGATGGCCAGCAGCGCGCTGCAGGCCGCGCCCTGGGTCGGGCGCATGGTGCGGATGATCTGGCAGCCGTGGCTGTGGCCGTCGCACAGCAGGCGCACCGAGCTGTCCAGGTGGTAGCGCGAGCAGTCCTCGTCGCGCAGGATGAAGATGAAGCGCTTTTCGCGGTCCAGCGTCTGCAGGTTCTCGATCACGTGCTGCACCATGGGCTTGCCGTTGATCTCGGCCAGCGGCTTGGGATAGGGCGACGGATCCTGCTCGAAGAACACCGACTGCGCGCCCATGGGAATCAGGATGTTAAGCATGGCCGGCCTCCAGTTCCGCCAGGGTCTTGCGGATATTGCTGTAATTAACGTCGTGCACGTCGCTGACGCACATCACATGGGCGCCCGAGGCGCGCGCGGCGCGGATGCCGTTGGGGTTGTCCTCCACGATCAGGCACTGCTGCGGCGTCAGGCCGAGGCGGGCGATGGCGCTGTTGTACATGTCCGGCGCGGGCTTGGGCTGGACCGCGTCCTCGTTGGACAGGTAGAACTGCAGCAGCGGCAGCAGCGCGGTGCGCTCCATCATCAGCCCCACCGTGCTGCGCACCGAGTTCGAGCACACCGCCAGGCGGTAGCCTTCGCTTTGCAGGCGGCTCAGCGCGTACTGGTGGTGGAAGGTGGGCTTGCAGCGCGCGTGTATCAGCTCGGTGGTGTAGATCTGCTTCATGTCGTTGATGAAGCCGTGCAGGCCTTCCGGCAGGCCGCGTTCCAGCGACAGCATGCGCAGCTTGGTCTTGGTCGGCAGGCCGTCGTAGGTGACCAGGTGGTCGTGGCGGCTGATCTCCATGCCGAACAGGCCCAGCGCGCGGTTGAGCGCGTCGTAGTGCCAGTCCTTGGCCTCCACCAGCACGCCGTCCATGTCGAAGATGATGGCCTGGATTTTGTTGTTGTTGGTCATGTTGTTATGCTCGCTACCGGTCATGCGAAAAATGCCGCGGCCTCCAGGGGGAAATCGGTGCACAGGCTGAGCAGCGGATGGCGGTGCAGCCGCCAGTCGCGCAGCTGCTGCCAGCAGGCCAGGTGCGGGCGGCCGTGCAGCTCGGGCGAGACCAGGCAGACCGGCTTGCCGCGCTCCAGCCAGGCGGCGATCAGCTCGCGCCCGTACCATTCGCCGTGGAAGCAGTCCAGCCACAGGCCGGCGGCCTGTTCCTGGTAGGGCGGCGGGTTCTCGTATTCGCTGCAGCGGGTGTAGGCCGGCAGGCCGGCGCGCAGGTAGCCGAGCGCGTCCGGCACGGCCATGTCGAACACGAAAGCGCCCTCGATGGCGTGCCGCTCCAGCGCGGCGCGCACCAGCTGCTGCAGGCCGTCGGCCTTGATGTTCAGGGCCAGCGGGCGCGCCCGCGGGTGGCGCGCGCACAGCGCCAGGAAGGCGTCCAGGCTCATTTCGCCGCCGCTGGGCAGGTCGTGCGCGATGACGGCGGCGCCGCCGGCGTCGCGCACATCGGTTTCAATGCCGTGGCCGCCGGCCAGCGCGCGCTCGAAGGCTTCCAGGCTGTTTTTCTCGGCCGGCTGCAGCCAGTGGCCGCGGTGGGCGCACAGTTTCATAGGCGGAACCGGTGTTGGCTGGCTTCGACAAAGGCGAGCAGGCTGGGCCGGTAAGCGGCCATGATGTGGCGCGCGCGCTCCATCTGCTCGCCGCGCGAATTGAAGGCGCGTTCGATCTCGGCCTCGCTTTCGTCGAAGGCGAAGCCGCCGGCGCCCAGTTCGGTCGCCTCGACGTCGGCGCGGGTCCACTCCCAGTCGTGGTAGCTCAGGTGCTTGAGGATGACCACGGCGCCGCACAGCACGGCCTCGCCGTTGGTGGCGCTCACCGCGTCATAGGAATACATATAGCGGGTGCGGCGCAGGTTGGCGGCCAGCTCCTCGCGCGTGGGCGGCCAGGTATAGGTGATGTCGACCGCGCCGGGCGGGCGCTCCAGGCAGAACTTGGCGCCCTTGCCCAGCCACAGCATGTCCTGGTCGCGCGCCGGCGCGTAGTTCGGATTGAACACGCTCAGGTCGATCGGCAGGTAGTACAGCGTATGCACCGCCTTGCTCTTGTCCATCGGGAAGGTGCGCGAGTAGTAGAGCGGGAACTCGTCGGCCGCGGTGGGCTGGTTTTCGCGCCCCAGCACGTAGCGCACCAGGCGCTTGGCGTTGAAGGGGTTGCCGATCACGCCGTCCGAGCTGATGACGATGGATTCCTCGTTGATGCGGTCCCAGTGCTCGGGGAACAGGCCGTTGATCACGGGCGTGTTGAGCGCCGGGTTGACCAGCGGCTCGCCCGGCGGACTGAGGTTGGACGTGAGCATGAGCTTGGCGTCGAAGCCCAGTCCGTTGAGTTCGTGGCACAGGTGGTGCATCACGCGCACGCCGGCGCTCACGCAATAGCTCGGCGTGAGGATGACGTAGGGCCGGGTTCTCATGCCGCCTCGTCCTCCTTGTTGTTGCTGCGCAGCAGTACGCCGGTGGCTTGCGACACCACGGACTGGATCGCTTCCAGGTCGAACTTGCTCTCCTGGATATGCTTGCGCACGCTGCCCAGGAACCAGACCATGGTGGTCAGCTTGCTGGCCAGCTGCTCCTCGGCGGCGGCGCGGTCGGGCAGGTACTCGCCGCGCTCGAGCGCGTCGGTGTACAGCTGCAGCCAGTCCAGGTTGCAGCGGATGCGGGTGCTTTCGGCGCGCTGGTCCTGGCCGCCGTGCAGGCGGAAGTAGCTCAGCGTTTCCGGCAGGTAGACCGCGTCGTGGTTGCGCAGCACGGTCAGCCAGGTGGCCACGTCGGACAGCGCGGTGTACTGGCGGCCCGCGTAGACGCCGAACTCGCGTTCCAGCGCGCTGCGGCGCACCAGCACCGTGGTCGGCTCGCCGATGATGTTGTTGCCGTCGGTGAGCAGCATGCGGCCCAGCGAGGCGCCGGTCACGCGCGCCTCGGTCTCGAACAGGCGCTCGGTGCCGGGTATCGGCGGAATGTCGTTGCCGGCCGCGTCGATCAGCTGGCGGAAGGAGGTCACCAGGCCCAGCGTGGGATCGGTCAGCATGAAGGACATCATGCGCAGGATCTTGGCCGGGTGGAACAGGTCGTCATCCATCAGGTAGTTGACGTAGTCGCCGCGCGAATGGCGGAAGCAGTTGCGGCCGTTCTCCATCGCGTTGTAGCCCGGCACCCGGTAGTAGCGGATATTCGGGTGCTTGGCCAGGTAGGGCGCGAAGCGGGCGCGCGTCAGCTCGTCGTCGCTGTTGTCGCTGACGATGATCTCGATATGCGGATAGGTCTGCGCCAGCGCGCTTTGCAGCGCCAGTTCGGCGTAGTCCGGCCGGTTGTGCGTGGGCAGCAGGATGGACACCAGCGGCAGGCCGTTGATCACCGGCGGCGGCGCGGTCTTGACGGCGATGTCCTTGAAGCGCTGCTCCAGGTCGCGCACAAAGCGCTCGCTGTCGAACAGCGGCGTGGTCATGCGGTTGTCGGCCAGGCGCTGGCGCAGCTCGGCGCTGTAGGCGCGGTCGTTGCCCAGGCGGATGGCCAGCGCCTCGTAGTCCTCCATCTTGTGCGTGACCAGCTCCGGCAGGCCGATGGCGTGCAGCAGGCTGCCCGCCATGCGCGAGGAGAAGGTGCGGCCGGCGCAGGTGAGCACCGGCAGGCCGGCCCACAGCGCGTCGCTGGCGGTGGTGCCGCCGCCGAAGGGGGCGGTGTCGAGGAACAGGTCGGCCACCTGGTAGCGCGCCAGGTATTCGGCCGGCACCACGCGCTCGGCGAACAGCAGGCGCTCGGTGGCGACGCCCAGCTGCTCGGCGTGGCGGCGCAGGTTGGTGCGCACCACCGGGCTTTCCGCCACCAGCCACAGCACGCTGCCCGGCACCGCCTTCATGATGCGCATCCAGCTCTCGAACACGTCCGGCGTGATCTTGAAGGTGTTGTTGAAGGCGCAGAACACGTACGCGTCTTCCGGCAGATTGCAGGACGCGCGCGTGGGCGTGGGGCCGATCTGGCGCTGGCGGTCGTTGATCTGGAAGGTGTGCGGCATGTGCAGCGGCTTTTCGGTGAAGAAAGGCTCGAGCTCGGGCGGCAGCACGAAGGGATCCGAGATCACGTAGTCGATTTCCGGCAGGCCGGTCGGGCCGGGCAGGCCCAGCCAGGTGACCTGCACCGGGGCCGGGCGGTAGGACAGGATGTTGTGGCGCGCGTTCAGGGTCAGGCCGTGCAGGTCCACCAGGATGTCGATCTCGCAGGAGCGTATCAGGCGCGCGGCCTCCTCGTCGGACAGGCCGCCGATGCGGATATGGTGGTCCATGCCGGCGATCACGCGGGCGCGCAGCGGCGAGCCGTCCTCGTGGCTCCAGTCGAAGGCGAACACCTCGAACTGGCTGCGGTCGTGCAGGCCGTACAGCTCGGCCGTCAGGATGGACACCGCGTGCGAGCAGAAGTCCGACGACAGGTAGCCGATGCGCAGGCGCTCGTGCACATAGCCGCCGGTGGCCAGCGGGTCCACGCCCTTGAGCACTTTTTCCTCGACATAGCGGCTCGAGGCGTGCAGCTGCATGGCCGGGTCGGGCGAGCCGCTCAGCATGGCCAGCGCCGAGGTGCCGTCCATCAGCACCTTCTTCTTGATGCCGATGGAGGTGTCGTACACCGGCCAGTTGCACTGCTTCTGGCGCAGGTGCACCCAGTGCGTGATGACGTTGCGCTGGTTGGGATCCAGGCGCAGGCTTTCGGCCAGCGCCTTCTCCGCCTCCGGCAGGCGCTTGAGGATTTCCTGCAGGCGGCCGAGATTGTTCAGCGCCTGCACCCGCAGCGCGCGCGTGGGCGGGGTGTTGGCCGGCGACAGGTCCACCGCCTTGCGCCACAGCTCCAGCGACTCCTCGGGGCGCTTCATGCGCTCGAGCAGCGTGCCCAGGTTCAGGTAGCCCTCGACGAACTGCGGGTTCTGCGTGATGGACAGGCGGTAGGCGGCTTCGGCCGCCGCCTCGTCCACGTTCACCAGCAGCACCGCCAGGTTGAAATTGGCGGCGTAGGCCAGCGGCGAGGGCGTGTTGTCCAGCCACAGGCGGTACAGCTGGATGGCCAGCGCGGGCTGGCCGGCTTCGGAGATGCGGCCCGCCATGTCGAACAGGCCGGTGATGGAAAGGCTGCCTTGTCCGGCCTCGGTGAACGCCTGCTGGGCGGCGTCGGCCAGGTTGGCGGGGGCGGCGGTGTGCGGTGTGCTGGCCATAAAGTCTCGTTGCTTAAGTAAGGTATCAGTCCAGGTAGCGCATGGTGGCGCGCTGCAGCGCGTCGTCCAGCGCCGGCGACATCTGGTGCAGCGGGTTCGATTCCATGGCGCCGCTCTCGGTGACCCGGCTCATGATTTTCGGGAAGTAGCTTTGCTCGGGGTCGATCGACACGATGAAGGCGGCCGGGCCGGGCGCGTCGAACAGCGCGGCGAAGTCGGCGCTGCCGTCGAAGTCCTTGCCGATGCGCAAGGCCGGCACGTTCCAGGCCTTGAACAGCTGCTCCCAGTCCGGCAGGCCGAGGCCGGAATTGATGTCGCAGCCGATGTAGCTGCCGCCGAAGTAGTTCTTCTGCGTCATGCGGATCGAGGCGTAGCCGTTGTCGTCGAAGATGAACATTTTCAGGTTCAGCTTGTTGACGGCGGCGGTGCCGATTTCCTGCAGGTTCTGCGCGAAGCCGCCGTCGCCTTCCACCAGCAGCGTGCGGCGATCCGGATGCGCCAGCGCCGCGCCGATGGCGCCGGACAGGCCGTAGCCCATCGAGGCCAGGCCCTTGTTGGTGACGATGGTCTGGCCGCGCTGCTGGGCGAAGGTCTGCATCATGACGGTGAAGGCGCCGCCGCTGCTGCACGGGATCACCACGTCGTCCGCATGGCAGCGGCGCGACAGCTGCTCCACGAAGCGGTACGGCGAAATATAAGCCTCGCCGGTGCTGTTCTGTTCAATCAGCGGCAGCGCCGCCTTCACTTCGCGGCAGTAGGCCAGCCAGTCGCCGTGCTCGCCCAGGTCCTGCTGCGCCAGCGCCAGCAGCAGGCTGTTGGCGTCCGCGTGGATGGGGTGCTCGACGCGCGGATGGCCCTTCTCCAGCTCGGCCAGGTCGCAATCGACATGCACCACCTGGCCCTTGGGCACGAACTGCTGCCAGTTGAAGCCGGTCTGCTGCATGCCCAGGCGGGTGCCCATGGCCAGCAGCAAATCGCTTTGCTGCAGCAGCAGGTTGGCGTAGCGCTGGCCCCAGGTGTTGGGACGGCCGAAATAGTTCGGATGATCGGCGGCGATGCGGTCGGCCGCGTTCCAGGTGGTGGTCACCGGCAGGCCCATGGCGGCGAAGCGGTCCTGCAGCGCTTGCGCGGTGGCGCGCGACACGCCGCCGCCCAGCAGCAGCAGCGGGCGCTGCGCGGCGCGGATTTTCGCGGCCAGCTCGGCGATCACGGCGTCGCTGGCCTGCGGCAGCGCCGGCGGCACGGGCGGGGCCAGCTGTTCGAGTTCGGCGCGGTCCACGCTGCGGCCCTGGATGTCGAGCGGCAGCTCCAGGAAGACCGGGCCTTTGCGGCCGTGGTTGGCGTCCAGCACCAGCTGTTCCATGCGCGCGCGCGAGACCGGCTCGTCCAGCAGTTCGGCCACGCTGCACACCGGGCGGGCGATGGCCACGCCGTCGATTTCCTGGATGCCGCGCTGGCGCAGCGTGCCGCGCGACAGGTCGGCGGTCTTGACCTGGCCGCCGATCACCAGCAGCTCGCGGCTTTCCAGGAAGGCGCCGGCCAGGGCCGTCACCAGGTTGGTCATGCCGGGGCCGGCGGTCACCAGGGCGAAGGCTTTCGAGCCGTCCGTGCTGGCTTCGTTAAAGTACTCGGCGGCCACGCCGGCCGCCACTTCATGGATCACCGACACCATCTTGAAATGCTTGGCGCTGCTGGCCAGCAGGTGCATGATATTGCCGCCCGCCACGTAGAAGCAGTGGGTGTAGCCCATGCTCTTGAGCCATTCGGCCATTAAGTCGCTGTATTTCATGTCGGTCCTTGTTTATTTGGTGAGTACGCCGGCGATGTAGTCAGCCGTGCGGGAAATTTGTTCGTCCAGCGCCATGGGGCGCAGGCCCAGCATGGCTTCCAGCGCGGCGATGCCGGCGCGTTCGCCCACGTAGCGGTCGGCCGGCAGCGCCGGGTCCAGCGCGGCGCGCGCGGGCGCGGCCTGCTTGCCCAATACCGAGGCCACGCGGCGCGCCAGCGGCTCCAGCTCCACCACCTCGTCGGCCGCCGTGTCGAAGCGCAGCACGGGGGCGGCGTCCGCACGCAGCAGCAGGCCGAAGCACAGCTCCAGCAGGTCGCCGATGTAGTAGTAGGAGCGCAGCACCGGGCGGCGCGCGTTGATGGTGATGCCGCCATCTTCCTTGAGCAGCTGGGCAATGAAGGAGGCCAGCGCGTAGGCGTCGAATTTATTGATGCAGGGGCCGGCCAGGTTGAACACGCGCGGCAGCACCAGGCGCGCGCCGTGCTGCTTGCAGGCGGCCGCGAAGGCCAGTTCGTCCTCGTGCTTCAGGCGGCCGTACAGCACCGCGTTGGGATTGCGCGCCGCCGCCAGTTCCGGGTCTTCCAGGCCGCGCAGGTAGTCGTACACGGCGCCGGAGGAGGGCACCAGCGCGGCCTGCACCGCGCCTTGCGCGATCCAGCCCAGCACGGCGTTGCGGATGGCTTCGTTGCGCGCCACGTAGTCGTCCGCGCTCATGCCCTGCACCTTGTCCATGGTCAGGAAGGCGTAGTGGCAGACCAGCAGCGGGGTATCGGCGGGAGGCGTCCAGTCCAGCAGCGGGGACACCGGCACGGCGTGGCCGTCCAGCTCCAGGCTGGCGGCGCGCGAGCCGAGCGCGGTCACGCGGCTAGCGAAATCCTCGCCCAGCGCATGGCGCAGCACGGCCAGCGTGGCGCGGCCCAGCCAGCCGTTGGCGCCGGTGACGACAAAGTGCCACGGCGCGGCGCGCAGGGCGGCCGCCAGCGGCGCACTGAGCGCCAGCGATGGGGCCAATGACGGCGCCAGGGACGGGGCCAAAGCGGCCGCCGGTGCGGCGGCGGGCGGGGCGGTGTTGCCGGCCATGGTCAGGCCGAGCCGGAGGCCTGCGCCAGCGCGGCGCGGAAGGCTTGCAGCAGCATGGCGCGGCTGGGGTCCGTCTTCGGCAGCTCCATGCGCACCAGGTAGCCTTGCGTGTCCGGCACGATGACGGCGTAATGGCTCTGGCTGTGCTTCTTGTCCGCTTCGAAGCGGCGCAGCAGGTCGTCCACGGCCACCTGGGCGATCTGGGCCGGCAGCTGCGGCAGCGCGCCCAGCAGGCCGGTCATATAGCGCTCCAGCTGCGCCACGCGTTCGGGCACGGCGGCATAGTGATTGTTCAGGCGGGCGAAATGCAGCGAGGCCAGCACGCCTATGCCCACCGCGATGCCGTGCGGGATGGCGAAGTCGCAGGCGCTTTCGATGGCGTGGCCAAAGGTGTGGCCGTAGTTGAGCAGCAGGCGTTCCTTGTGGTCGTGCTCGTCGATCTCGATAAACCAGCGCTTGGTCTGCAGCGACAGGCGTATCACGTCCTGCAGCGTGTCGGCGCTGCTGGCGGCGCTGGCGTTCAGGGCCAGGTAGTCGCCGAAGGCGCTGCCGGTGTGGGCAAAGCAGATCTTCACCGCCTCGCACAGGCCGGCCACGCGCTGCTCGGTGTTGAGCGTGGCGGCAAAAGCCATGTCGATGACGACGTTCTGCGGCGGGTAGAAATTGCCGATCAGGTTTTTATAGCTGCCCACATTGATGGAGGACTTGCCGCCTATGCAGGAGTCCACCATGCCCAGCAGGGTGGTGGGCAGGTAGTTCCATTGCAGGCCGCGCATATACACCGAGGCCACGAAGGTGGCGATGTCCTGGATCACGCCGCCGCCCACGGCCAGCAGCCGGGTCTTGCGGTTGGCGCCGAATTCGCGCATGGCCACGATGATGTCGCCCATGCGGTCCAGGCTTTTCGCCGTTTCGGTGGCCTCGATGGCGATCACCTTCAGGCCCTGGGCGCGGTAGGCGTCGGCGAAGAACTGGTCGCACAGTACGATCTGCTGGGACGGATCGCCCTGCTCGTCGGCGGACAGGCCGCCGCCGATGCGCACCGCGTAGTCGCCGGCGCTGGAAGCGATCTTAAAGTAGTCGGACATGGCTGAAACCTAGGTCGGCCGCAATGAACTGGCCGGTGATGCCGGTGTTTTGCGGCGAGCACAGGAAGAGGGCCAGCTGGCTCACGTCCTCCAGTGCCGGGAGTTGGTTGAAATACGTGGCGCCGCTGAGCTTTTCCAGCTGGGCCGGGGCCACGTTCTTGCGCGTCATGGGGGTGTCCAGCGCGCCGGGCAGGATGGCGTTGATCAGCATGCCTTCCTTGGCCAGGTCGGCGCTGGCCGACAGCACCAGGCCTTGCAGCGCTGCCTTGCTCATGCAGTAGGACAGCTTGTCCTGGCGCGCCAGGTTCTGCCAGATGGAGCTGATCACGCACAGGCGCGCGCGCGGCGCGAGCAGCTTGTGTTCCAGCAGCCATTTCATGGTGGCCAGGATGTACAGGCAGTTGGCCTGGTACAGGGCCAGGTGGGCGTCCAGGTCCACGTTGTAGACGTTGTCGGTGCTGTTGGCGCCTTGCGCCCACACCACGGCGGTGTAGGGGCCGTCTTCGCGCAGCGCGGCCTCGGCCGTTGCGGTGGCGGCGAAGGGATCGTAGGCCAGGGTGCGGATGGCGTCCCAGGCCGGATCGAAATCGTCGCCGCCGCCGCTGCGCGACACTGCGGTGACCTGCCAGCCCGCGCCGGCGCAGCGCGCCGCGATGGCCGAACCTATGGCGCCGGTGGCGCCAAAGACCAGCGCGCGCGGCGGCGCGCCCGTAGCGTGGGTGGCGGCCGTCATGCTCAGGTGTTCAGCACTTTCCAGCGCGCTTCCAGCATGTCGATGCGTTTCGCATCTTCGCGCTCGATGAAGCCGTAGTAGTCACGCTTGTTCTGCAGCCACAGCAGTTCGAAATGCACGGCCTGCAGCAGGCCCTTGTCCATGTTCGGATTGTTGGCGGCCGCGCCTTCGAAGATCACCTTGCGGGTTTCGAAGCGGGTCAGGTGCACGGCGGCCATGCGGCGCAGCGCCGGCAGCGAGTCCATCGACACGCCGCCGCCCACCACCAGGTGCAGGTTCTTCTGCTTGCACACTTCGGCGGTTTTCAGGATGTAGTCGGTGATCTGGTCGTCGTTGATGTTGTCGCGGCTCAGGCCGGCCGAACCGGAGAAGTCCACGCGGCCGAACACGATGCCTTCCACGCCGCCCGGTGCGGACGCCACGCGGGCGATCTCGTCGAGGTGGCCGAAGGTCGACAGGGTTTCCAGGTTGAACAGGAAATCGGTGTCTTCCTGCTCTTCTTCGGTGTAGACCTTGTTCTTCGCTTCAATGAACTTGGACAGCGCGTACGGGGTTTCCACCATAGGCGCGATGATGTAGTCCACGCCCAGCTGGCGGCTTTCCAGCAGGTCGCGCACGGCTTCGCAGCCGCCGATCTTCAGGCCGATCTTCAGTTCGGCCTTGCGCGCGATGTCCATCAGGCGCAGCAGTTCGTCGATACGGGTGCCCTCGGCTTCAAACTCGGCCTTGACGGCCTTGTAGCCGAATTCGTCACGGCCGCGTTTCAGGATGTCCAGCATCTGACGTTCGCGTTTATTCATTTGTTCACTCCTCCAGATTTAGGCAAGATTGCCGAGTATGTCTCTGATCAGTCTGACTGCGCGCTGCCCTTGCCGTCATTGACCGTAGTCATTAAATGCCCTGTTTGACTGCTATTGTAGCTCGCAGGCAGCGGGCCGCATAAGGGAAGCTGCGCCCGCATGGCCCTTCATTTCAGGCTTTGGTCAGAAACCAACGCCGAAGAACTCTTCCAGCTTGGTGGCCGCGTATTCCAGCATCTCGCGCGACAGGCCGGGATAGACGCCGATCCAGAAGGTGTCGTTCATCACGCGGTCGGTGTTGACCAGTTCTCCGGACACACGGTAGTTGCGGCCGATCATGTAAGGCTGGCGCGTCAGGTTGCCGGCGAACAGCAAACGGGTGCCGATCTTGTGCTGGTCCAGATAGGTCAGCAGGTCCACGCGCGAGACGTTCGCTTCCGGTTTCAGCGTCATCGGGAAGCCGAACCACGACGGGTCCGAATTCTCGGTCGCTTCCGGCAGGATCAGGAACTCGGTGCAGGTCTGCAGGCGTTCCTTCAGGAAAGCGAAGTTGTCCTTGCGGGCCTGGATGAAGCCGTGCGCGCGGTCGATCTGGGCCAGGCCGCAGGCCGCCTGCATGTCGGTGATCTTCAGGTTGTAGCCCAGGTGGCTGTAGGTGTACTTGTGGTCGTAGCCTTCCGGCAGCGTGCCCAGCTTCCAGCAGAAGCGCTTGTTGCAGGTGTTGTCCTTGCCCGGCGCGCAGTAGCAGTCGCGGCCCCAGTCGCGGAAGGACTCGGCGATCATCTTCAGCTCGGCGTTGTTGGTGAACACCGCGCCGCCCTCGCCCATGGTGATGTGGTGGGCCGGGTAGAAGGACATGGTGCCGATGTCGCCGAAGGTGCCGACCATCTTGCCGTCATAGGTCGAGCCGAGCGCGTCGCAGCAGTCCTCGATCAGCCACAGATTGTACTTTTTGCACAGCTTGACGATGACGTCCAGGTTGTACGGGTTGCCCAGCGTGTGGGCCAGCATGATGGCCTTGGTTTTCGGGCCGATGGCCGCTTCCAGCTGCGTCACGTCGATATTGTAGGTGCCCAGCTCCACGTCCACGAACACCGGCACCGCGCCGAATTGCAGGATGGGGTTGACGGTGGTGGGGAAGCCCGCCGCCACGCCGATCACCTCGTCGCCCGGCTGGATGGCGCGCGGGCCGAGCTTGGGCGAGGTCAGCGTGTTGAACGCCACCAGGTTGGCCGAGGAGCCGGAGTTGACGGTGATCAGGTGCTGCACGCCGATCAGCTTGGCCAGCTTGGCTTCGAACTGGTCGTTGAAGCGGCCGGTGGTCAGCCAGGCGTCCAGCGAGGCGTGCACCATCAGTTCCATTTCCGGCGCGCCCACCACCTTGCCGGCCGGCGGAATGACGGTCACGCCCGGCTCGAAGGGCTTGGGTTCGCTGGCCAGGGCGCCGTACTGGGCCACCAGCTGGATGATCTGCTCGCGCAGCTGTTCTTTGTTTGGGGTGTCGCTCATGGTATTCGTCTTTAAATGTCGGTGTTTTGGTAAGCGGCGATCTGCGCCAGCGTCAGCGCGCGCATGTCGCTGCCGGCCGGGTTGGCCGCGTATGCCTGGTGCCAGGCCACGATCTGGTCTATCGTGTGGGCCAGGTTCCAGCGCGGCTGCCAGTTCAGGCGGCTGCGCGCCTTGGAGCAGTCCAGCTTGAGGTAGGTCGCCTCGTGCGGCTGCGGCGCGCCGTCCAGCTGCCAGGAGGCGCCGTCGCCCCAGCTGGCGCACAGGCGGCTGATAATCCATTCCACCGGGCGCGCGTCGGTGTCGTGCGGGCCGAAGTTGAAGCCTTCGGCGTAGGCCGCGCCATGCTGGTACAAATGCTCGGCCAGGGTCAGGTAGCCCGACAGCGGTTCCAGCACGTGCTGCCAGGGGCGGATGGCGTGCGGGCTGCGGATCTGCACCGGCCGGCCGGCCGCGATGGCGCGCACCATGTCCGGGATCAGCCTGTCCTCGGCCCAGTCGCCGCCGCCGATCACGTTGCCGGCGCGGCCGGAGCCCAGCGCCACGCCGTGCTCGGCATGTTTTTCGGGATTGAAATAGGAGCTGCGGTAGGCGCTGGTGACCAGTTCCGCGCAGCCTTTGCTGTTGCTGTAGGGATCGTAGCCGCCCATGGGCTCGTTCTCGCGGTAGCCCCACGGCCATTCCTGGTTCTCGTAGCACTTGTCGCTGGTGACGTTGACCACCGCGCGGATGGACGGGGTGGCGCGCACCGCCTCGTAGAAATGCACCAGGCCCATCACATTGGTGGAGTAGGTTTCCACCGGATGGGCGTAGGAATAGCGCACAAGCGCCTGGGCCGCCATGTGGATGGCGATGTCCGGCTTGGCCGCCTGCATGGCGGTGCGCAGCGCGTCGGCGTCGCGGATGTCGCCGGTGAAGGAGCACATGCCTTGCTGGACGCAAGCCACGTTGAACAAGCTGGGTTCGCTGGGCGGCGGCAGGGAGAACCCGGTGACTTCCGCGCCCAATTGCTGCAGCCACAGGCTGAGCCAGCTGCCCTTGAAGCCGGTGTGCCCGGTCAGGAAGACGCGCTTGCCTTGCCAGAATGCAGCATTCATGGCCAGCGTTTCCACGGCGCCTGGCCGCTTTGCCACAGTTCTTCCAGGTGCACCTTGTCGCGCAGCGTGTCCATGGGCTGCCAGAAGCCGTGGTGCAGATAGGCGTCGATCTGGCCGTCGCGGGCCAGGCCTTCCATCGGCTCGCGCTCCCAGTAGGTGCCGTCCTCGGCGATGCGGTCGATCACCTTGGGCGACAGCACGAAATAGCCGCCGTTGATCCAGTTGCCGTCGCCCTGCGGTTTTTCCTTGAAGCGCTCGATGCGCTGGCCGTCGATGTCGATGGCGCCGAAGCGGCCCGGCGGCTGCACCGCCGTCATGGTGCCCAGCTTGCCGTGCGCCTGGTGGAAGCGGATGCTGGCGCCGATGTCCACGTCGGACACGCCGTCGCCATAGGTGAAGCAGAACGCTTCCTCGTTTTCCACATACTTCTTCACGCGGCGCAGGCGGCCGCCGGTCTGCGTGCTTTCGCCGGTGTCGACCAGGGTGACTTTCCACGGCTCGGCGTGGCGCTCGTGCACTTCCATCGAATTGGCCTGCAGGTCGAAGGTGACGTCCGAGGTGTGCAGGAAGTAGTTGGCGAAGAATTCCTTGATGATGTAGCCCTTGTAGCCGCAGCAGATCACGAAGTCGTTGATGCCGTGCGCCGAGTAGCTTTTCAGGATGTGCCAGAGGATGGGCTTGCCACCGATCTCGACCATGGGCTTGGGTTTGACCGTGGTCTCTTCACTGAGCCGCGTACCCAGACCGCCGGCGAGAATGACAGCTTTCATGTTGCTCCCTCGTTATTTTGTGCAATATACAGGCGGCGTTCCACCGGAAGCCATAGTATGGGCCAGCCGCAGGGTATTCTAAACCAGAAGATGAGGGGTGGGGAGGGGCTAATTGCTTTAAAGGATGATAGTGTTGCCCGCCTGCTAGCCCGGGGGCGGGCATGAAAAAAGGGCCGGTCCCTGGCGGGGCCGGCCCTGGCTGCTGGCGGATTGGCGTATCAGCTCTTGCCGCCCGGCGCGGCCAGCCAGCCGTGCTGCTGGCTTTCCTTCCAGCGCGCGTCCGGACCGGACGGCGCCATCTGGCCGGCGGCGCCGTGGCCCGTGTACTGGCGCAGCGCGTCTGCCATGGCCTGGATGTTGTGCGGCAGGGCCTGCGCCGTCGCCGAGGCCGCACCCGAACCCGGCATGGCGGGCAGGGCAGGCTGGCCGGCGGCGGCAGCGCCGGCGGCGGCGTTGTAGCTGGCCATGATCTGCGTCAGGCTGCTGACCTGGCCGGCCAGGCCGCCCTTGGCGCGGAACCACACGTCGGCGGTGGCGTGTTCGCTGCCGTCGCTGCTGGTGTAGCTCGACGCCATGCCGAGGATGTTGCCGTTCTGCGTGGCGGCGCCCGCCTTGCCGGTGGTGCTGATGCTGGCGATGTGCAGGCTGTCCAGCGTCTTCAGCTCGTCCTGCTGGCTCACGCCGTCGGCATTGCCGTCCACCCACACGCGCAGCGCGCCGTAGGCCGCGTCGGCCGGGGTGATGGCGCCGTCGCCGTTGTCGTCCAGCTCGGCCAGCGCGGCATAGCCGTCCCTGGCCTTGCCGCCGCCCGCCAGGCGGGTGGCGTCGCCGAACAGCTCGCCGCCGTCGTTGATCACGCCGTCGTGGTTGCGGTCCAGGGCCAGCAGGCCGTCCCGCGCATTGACCCAGCCGGTGGCCACGGCCGTGCCGGCGGCGCGGATGTCGAACTGCACGCCGGCCGTGATGGCCAGCGTCTGCACGCCGTCGCCGTCCAGGTCCAGCACCAGCGGCGAGGCGATGAAGCCGCCCGCCATCTGCTGGTCGGTGGACATGGCGTTGATCTGGTCCACGCTGAACTGGTTCAGCTGGAAGGCGCTCATGGCGGCGATGTCGTTGGTTTCCAGCGCCATCACCTGGGTGGTGGTCAGCGTGGTCAGCGCCAGCGTGCTCAGCGCGGCGGCCTGGATGGTGGTGATGCCGGCCACTTGCGCCGTGCTCAGCGCCAGAACCTGGCTCGCTTTCAGCGCCTGCAGCTGGGCCGCCGTCAGCGCGTCGAGCTGGGCCAGCGGCAGCGCCGAGATCTGGCTGGTGGTGAAGGCCGCCACCTGGGCGCCGGTGAAGGCGGCCATTTGCAGGTCGTCCAAGGCGGCCAGCTGCTCGTTGCCCAGCGCGGTCACCTGGCTGATCTTCAGCGTGGACAGCTGGGCCGTGTTCAGGCCCGGCATTTGCGTATCGGCCAGGTAGCCCAGCTGGGCCACGCTCAGGTTGCTGATCTGCGAAGTGCTCATGGCCGACAGCTGCTCGGTGGTGAGCGCGCCGATATGGTCGATGGTCCACACCGCCAGCTGCGCGTTCTTCAGGGCCAGCACCTGCTGGGTTTCCAGCGCCGCCACCTGGGCGCCGCTGAAGGCCACGATCTGGGTGTTGGTCAGCGCCTGCAGCTGGGCCGAATTCAGGCTCACCAACTGGCTGTCCAGCAGCGCGCCTATCTGGTCCACGCTGAGCGAGGTGATCTGGCTCAGCTTGATGGCGGCGATCTGGTCCGGGCTCAGCGCCTGCAGCTGGCCGTTGGACAGCGCCGGCAGCTGGGCCGTGGTGAGGTAGCCGATCTGCAGCGTGCCCAGCGCGCCGATCTGCACGGTGTTCAGCGCGAACATCTGGTCGGCGGTGAGGGCGGCCAGCTGCAGGCTGCCCAGGGCCGGGATCTGGGTGGTGCTCAGCGCCGGAATCTGGGTCAGCGCCAGGCTGGTGATCTGCAGCGTGCTCAGCGCGGCGATCTGCGCCGTGCCCAGCCGCTGCAGCTGGTCGGTGGCCAGCGTGGACAGCGTGCCCAGGTCGATGGCGCGCACCTGCGCGCTGCTCAGCGCGTCGAGCTGGGTGGTGGTCAGCTCGGCCAGGTTGGCGGTGTCGAGCGAGGCGATTTGCAGCGTGCTCAGCGCGCGCACCTGCTGCGTGCCCAGGGCCGCCACTTGCACGCTGTTGAGCGCCAGGAACTGGTCGCTGTCGAGCTGCGCCACCTGGCGCGTGGTCAGCGCGGCCAGGTCGGCCGTCTCCAGCGCCGCCAGCTGGGCCGGCGTCAGGCTGTTGAGCTGGGCGCTGGTCAGCACGGCGGCCTGCGCGGTGGTCAGCGCGGCGATGTCGGCGGCGCTGAAGCCTTCGCTGAGCTGGATGGTGCTCAGCGAGGCCAGCGCCACGGTGTTCAGCGCGCTGACCTGGGTGGTGTCGAACAGGTCGATCTGCGCGGTGCTCAGGCCGCTCAGCTGCACACTGCCCAGCGTGGCGACCTGCAGGGTGTTGAGCGCGGCCAGCTGGCTGTCGAGCAGGCCGGCCACCTGGCTGCTGCGCAGCGCGGCGATGGCGCTGCTGCCCAGCGAAGCGAACTGCGCGGCGTCCAGGCCTTCGGTCAGCTGCGCCAGCGTCAGCGCGGCGATGGCCTGGGTGGACAGGGCCTGCAGCTGCGCCGTGTTCAGCGCGGCGATCTGCGCCGTGGCCAGGCCGGCCACCTGCGCCGTGGCCAGGCTGGCGATCTGGCCGCTGCCCAGCGCCGCCAGCTGCACGGCGTCCAGGTTCTGCAATTGCGTGCTGCTCAGCGCGGCCAGCGCGGCGGTGGACAGCGCCGCCACTTGCGTGCTGGCCAGGGCCTGCAGGAAATCGCTGCCCAGCGCGCCCAGTTGCAGCGTGCTCAGCGCGTTCAGGTCCGAGGTTTCAATGGCGGCCACCTGCAGCGCGCTCAGCGCGGCCAGCTGGCTGTCGGCCAGCGCGCGCACCTGGGCGGTGGTCAGCGCGGCGACCTGGTCGGTGCCCAGGCCGTCGGCCAATTGGCTGGTGGTGAGCTGGCTGATCAGCGCGGTGCTCAGCGCCGCCACCTGGCGCGTGGCCAGCGCCGCGATCTGGCTGCTGGCCAGGGCGGTGAACTGGCTGCTGCGCAGGGCGTTCAGGTCCGAGGTTTCCAGCGCGGCCATCTGGCTGTCGTCGAGCAGCGCGAGCTGCTCCAGGCTCAGGCTGGAGACCTGGGCCGTGCTCAGCGCGGCGATCTGGTCGCTGCCCAGCAGCGCCACCTGCTCGCTGGCCAGGGCGTTCAGCTGCAGCGTGGTCAGCTGCGCCACCTGGGCCGTGGCCAGGGCCAGGATGTTGTCGCTGGACAGGGCGGCGATCTGGTGCGTGCCCAGGGCGCGCAGGTCCGCGCTTTCCAGCGCGGCCACCTGCTCGCTCGACAGCGCGGCGATCTGGTCGGTGTCCAGCGCGGCCGCCTGCTCCGTGGTCAGCGCGGCGATCTGGCTGGTCAGCAGATAGGCCAGCTGGGCGCTGCCCAGGGCCAGCACCTGCGCCGTGCTCAGGCGCGCGAAGTCCACGGTTTCGAGCGCGGCCACCTGGTCGCTGGTGAGCAGGGTCAGCTGCTCCAGGCCCAGGTTGGCCACTTGCAGCGTGGTGAGGCCGGCGATTTGCGCGGTGGTCAGCGCTTGCAGCTGTTCGCTGGTCAGCGTGGCGATCTGGGCCGTGCCCAGGCGCGCCAGCTGCCAGGTGGTCAGCGCGGCGATCTGTTCGCTGCTCAGGCTGCTGGTCTGGCTGGTGCGCAGCGCGGCCAGGTCGGCCGTTTCCAGCAGGCGGATCTGGCTGGTGCTCAGCAGTTGCAGCTGGTCGGTGGCCAGCCCGGCCGCCTGCGCGGTGGTCAGCGCGGCCAGGTGGGCCGCGTCCAGCGCCAGGATCTGCTCGCTGGACAGGCCGTTCAGCTGGCTGCTCGACAGGGCCGCGAAATCGCGCGTTTCCAGCGCCAGCAGCTGGGTGGTGCTCAGCGACTGCAGCTGGTCGGTGGTGAACGCGCCCACTTGCGCCGTGGTCAGCGCCACGATCTGGGCCGTGTTGAAGGCGCCCATCTGGTCGGCCGCCAGGCCGGACAGCTGCGCCGTGCTCAGGCTCTGGATCTGGTAGGTGGTCAGCACGCTGATCAGGTTGCTGGTCAGCGCCATGTTGGGGCTGCTGCGCAGCGCCACCAGGTCGGCCGTTTCCATGGCGCTCAGCTGGTCGGTGCTGAGGGCCTGCAGCTGCTCGGTGGTCAGCGCGGCGGCTTGCGCCGTGGTCAGCGCCACGATCTGGTCGGTGGTCAGGGCGGCAATCTGGTCGCTGGCCAGCGCCACGATCTGGCTGGTTTTCAGCGCGGCGAAGTCCGCCGTTTCTATCGCCTGCACCTGGTCGCTGGCCAGGGCCTGCAGCTGGGCCGAGTTCAGGCCGGTGATCTGCGCGGTGGTCAGCGCTTCGATGCGGCTGGTGCTCAGCGTGGACAGCTGGGCCGTGGTCAGCGCGGCCACTTGCGGCGCGGTCAGGCTTTGCAGTTGATCGTCGCTCAGGGCGGCCAGCTGCGCGCTGCTCAGCACGGCGATCTGGCTGGTTTTCAGCGCGGCCAGGTCGGACGTTTCCAGCATGCGGATCTGGTCGCTGCTCAGCACCAGCAGCTGCGCGCTGCTCAGCGCGCCGGCCTGGGCCTGGGTCAGCGCGGCCAGCTGCACGCTGTTCAGCGCGGCAACCTGGTCGGTGGTCAGGGCGGCGATCTGGCTGGTTTTCAGCACGGCCTGGTCCTGGGTTTCCATGGCGGCCAGCTGGTCGCTGCTGAGGGCGGCGATCTGCGCGGCGCTCAGCGACAGCGCCTGCAGCGTGGTCAGCGCGGCGATCTGGCTGGTCAGCAGGGACTGCACTTGCGTGGTGCTGAGCACGGCCAGTTGCAGCGAGGTCAGCGATTGCAGCTGGCTGTCCTGCAGCGCGTTCAGCTGGGTGCTGCTCAGGCTGGCGATCTGGTTGGCGCGCAGTTGCAGCATGTCCACCGTTTCCAGCGCGCGGATCTGGTCCGTGCTCATGACGGCCAGCTGCGCCGTCGACAGGATGCCGATCTGCAAGCTGGTCAGCGCGGCCACCTGGGCCGTGCTCAGGGCGGCAATATGCTCGGTGGTCAGCGAAGCCATCGGCCCCACTTTGAGCGCGGCCAGGTCGGCCGTGTCCAGCGCGGCGATCTGGGCGGTCGACAGCACCGCCAGCTGGCTGCTGGTCAGCGAGCCGGCCTGCAGCGAGGTCAGGGCCTGGATATGGGCCGTGTCGAGCTGGGCGATCTGGGTGCTGCTCAGCACCGCCACCTGGGTGGCTTTCAGGCTGGCGAAGTCGTCCAGTTCCATGGCCGCCAGCTGCGTGCTGCTCAGGGTCAGGATCTGGCGCGTGGTCAGGCTGCCGACCTGCAAGGTGGTCAGCGCCACGATGTGCGCGCTGTTCAGGCCGGCCAGCTGCTCGCTGCCCAGGGCCGCCACTTGCGGCGCTTTCAGGGCCTGCACCTGCACCGTGTCGAGCGCGGCGATCTGCACGCTGGACAGGGCCGCGATCTGCACGGTCTTCAGCGCGCCCAGGTCTTCGCTTTCCAGCGCGGCGATCTGGCTGGTGAGCAGGGCAGCCAGCTGGCGCGTGGTCAGCGAGGACGCTTGCGCGGTGGTCAGCGCGGCCAGGTGGACGCTGTCGAGCGAGGCCATCTGTTCGGTGGTCAGCGCGGCGATCTGGGTCACTTTCAGGCGCGCGAAGTCGGCCGTCGCCAGCGCGGCGATCTGGGCCGTGGTCAGCGCCGCGATCTGGGCCGTGGTGAAGGCGCCCAGCTGCGAGGTGTTCAGGCCGGCCAGCTGGGACGAGCCGAGGGCGGCCAATTGGGCGCCGCTCAGGCCGGCCAGTTGCAGCGAGGTCAGCGCGGCCAGCTGGGTGCTGCTCAGCGCCACCAGCTGGGTGGTCGACAGGCCGGCGAGCTGCGCGGTGCGCAGCGCGGCCAGGTCGCCGGTTTCCAGCGCCAGGATCTGGTCGGTGGACAGCGCCGCCAGTTGCGCGGTGCTCAGCGCGGCGGCCTGCACGGTGGTCAGCGCGGCGATCTGGTCGGTGCTCAGCAGGGCGGCCTGGGCCGTGGTCAGGGCCAGCAGCTGGGCGGTTTTCAGGCTGGCGAAATCTTCGGTTTCCAGCGCGGCCAGCTGGTCGCTGCCGAGGGCGGCGATTTGCGCGCTGCGCAGATTGGACGCTTGCAGCGTGCTCAGCGCGGCGATCTGCCTGCTGTCGAAGGCGCCCAGCTGCGCCGTGCTCAGGGCGGCCAGCTGCTGGGTGCCCAGCGCGCGCACTTGCTGGGTGTTCAGCACGGCCAGGCTGTCGTTGCCCAGCGCGGCGATCTGATGGGTCTTGAGCGCGGCCAGGTCATTGCTTTCCAGCGCGGCCGCTTGCACTGTGCTCAGCGCGGCTACTTGCTGGGTGGTCAGCGCGCCGGCCTGCAACGTGGTCAGCGCGGCGATCAGGACGGTGTTCAGCGCGGCCAGCTGGACGCTGCCCAGGGCGGCGATCTGCTGGGTTTTCAGGCTGGCCAGGTCCTGCGTTTCCAGCGCGTTCAGCTGGTCGCTGGTGAGCGCCGCCAGCTGGCGGGTGCCCAGGGTGGAGGCCTGCAAGGTGGTCAGCGCCACGATCTGGTCGCTGCCCAGCGCCTGCACCTGCTGCGAAGTGAGCGCGCCCAGCTGCAGCGAGCCCAGGGCCTGCAATTGCACATTGTTGAGCGCGGCCAGCGCGGCGGTGGACAGGCTGGCGATCTGCTGGGTTTTCAGCGCGGCCAGGTCGCTGCTCTCCAGCGCTGCGGCCTGGTCGGTCGAGAGGGTGGCGATCTGCTGCGTGCCCAGTCCGGCGGCCTGGGCCGTGGTCAGCCCGGCGATCTGGTGCGTGCCCAGCGTGGCCACTTGCGTGCTGGTGAGCGCGGCCAGCTGGCTGGTTTTCATCAGCGCCAGCGTGGCGCTGGACAGCGCGGCCAGTTGCGTGCTCAGCAGGGCGGCGACTTGCTGCGTGGTCAGCGCGGCGGCCTGGTGGCTGCGCAGGCCGGCCACCTGGTCGGTGGTCAGCGCCTGCACTTGCGCCACGCTCAGCTGGACGATCTGGGTGGTGCTCATGGCGCCCAGCTGCGAGGTGTTCAGGTTGCCGATGGCGCCGGTGTTGAGCGCGGCCAGCTGGTGGGTTTTCAGCGCGGCGAAGTCGGCGCTTTCCATGGCGGCCAGCTGCGTGGTGCTGAGCGCGCGCAGCTGCGCCGTGGTCAGCGCGGCGGCCTGGGCGGTGGTCAGCGCGGCGATCAGCTCGGTCGACAGCGCGGCCATCTGGGCCGTGGTGAAGGCGGCGATCTGCGCGGTTTTCAGGGCGGCCCAGTCGCGCGTTTCCAGCGCGTTGACGTGGCCGGTGTCGAGCGCGGCCAGCTGGCGCGTGCTCAGCGCGCCGGCCTGCAAGGTGGTCAGCGCGGCCACCTGCACGCTGTCGAGCGCGTTCAGCTGGGCGCTGGTCAGCGCGCCTATCTGCAGGGAGTTGATCAGCACCAGCTGGGACGTGCCCATGGCGGCGATATTGTCGGTGGACAGGGCGGCGATCTGCTGCGTTTTCAGCGCGGCCAGCTCGGCGCTGTTGAAGGCGCTCAGCTGGGCGCTGTCGAGCGCGCCCAGCTGCAGCGAGGTCAGCGCGCCGACCTGCAAGGTGGTCAGCGTGGACAGCAGCGTGCTGCCCAGCGCGGCGATCTGGGCCGTGTTCAGGGCCGCGATCTGGCTGGTTTTCAGGCTGCGCCAGTCCGACGTTTCCAGCGCATTCAGCTGGTCCGAGGACAGCGCCAGCAGCTGCTGGGTGGTCAGCGCGCCGGCCTGGGCGCTGTTCAGCGCAATGATGAGGTCGGTCGACAGGGCGGCAATCTGCACGGTATTGAACGCGGCGATCTGCAGCGAGTGCATCTGGGTCCAGTCGCGCGTTTCCAGGGCGTTCAGCTGCACGGTGCTGAGCGCGCCCAGCTGGCGCGTGGTCAGGCCGCGCGCCTGCATGCTGCTGAGCGCCACGATCTGGTCGGTGCCCAGCGCCTGCACCTGCGTGCTGCTCAGCGCCGCCACCTGCACGCTGGCCAGCGCCGCCAGCTGGGCGTCGCTCAGCGCGGCGATGGCGGCGGTGTTGAAGGCGGCCAGCTGCTGCGTCTTCAGCGCGGCCAGGGTGGAAGTGGACAGCGCGGCGGCCTGCCAGCTGTTCAGGGCCAGCAACTGGCGCGTATCCAGCCCGCCCAGCTGCACGGTCTTCAGCGCGGCCAGCAGCTGGGTGTCCAGCGATGCCACCTGGGCTGTGCTCAGGGCTGCCAGCTGGGTCGATTTCAGGGCGGCGAAGTCCGCCGTCTCGAATGCCGCCAATTGCGTGCTCAGCAGCGCGGCGATCTGGCGCGTGGCCAGCGAGGACGCTTGCGCCGTGCTCAGCGCGGCCAGTTGCATGCTATTGAGCGCGCGCACCTGGGTGGTGGTCAGCGCCGCCAGTTGCAGGCTGTTCAGCTGCGCCAGCTGGCGCGTGTCGAGCGCGTCGATGGCGGCCGTGTTCAGCACCGCCACCTGGGCGGTTTTCAGCGCGCCGAAGCCGGCCGTGCTGAGCGCGGCCAACTGGTCGGAATTGAGTATGGCAACTTGCTGGGTGGACAGGGAGCCGGTCTGCAGGGTGGTCAGCGCGGCCAGCTGGGTGCTGCTGAATGCGCCCAGCTGGGCGCTGCTGAAGGCGTTCAGCTGCGCGCTGGTGAGTGCGGCCACGTCGGTGGTCTGCAGGGCGGCGATGCGGCTGGTCGACAGCGCCGACAGCAGCGCGGTCGACAGCGCCGCGGTCTGGGCGGTGGAGAGCGCGGCCAGGTGGGCGTCGTCCAGCGCATTGGCTTGCTGCGCGTTGAGCGCATTGAGCTGCTGCGAGGTCAGCGCCGCGAAGTCGTTCGTTTCCAGCGCGTTGAGCTGGGTGCTGGTGAAGGCGTTCAGCTGGCGCGTGGTGAAGGCGGCGGCCTGGGCAGTGGTGAGGGCGGCGAACTGGCTGCTGTCGAGCGCGGCCAGCTGGGCCGTGTTCAGCACCGCGATCTGCAGGCCTTTGAGCGCGGCGATGTCGCCGGTTTCCAGGCTGGAGAACTGGGCTGCGCTGAGCGCGCCCACCTGCTGCGTGGTCAGCGCGGCCAGCTGGGCCGTGTTCAGGCCGTCCACCAGCTGGGTGGTGCTCAGGCCGGCCAGCTGGCTGCTGGAGAAGGCCTGGATCTGCAGGGTGGAGATGCCGCCCAGCTGCCCGGTGTTGATGGCGCTGATGGTGGCGTTGGGCAGGACGCGCAGCTGGATGGCGGTCAATGCCCTCAATTGCGTGGTGCTGAGCGCCTGCAGTTGCTCCGTGGTGAGGACGAGCATATCCGACGTCGCCAGCAAGGCGATCTGGGCCGTCGACAGCGAGGCAACTTGGGTGGTGCTTAAACCGAGTAATATTGAGGGCATTTTAAAATCTCTCCTGGCAGCAATATATCTTAACCGCAATTGCGCCGTATTTGAGAACTGGTAGGTAAAAGTAGTTTAAATCTTGGTCTGGAAACAATGACTTAGCGTGCATCTATTAACAAAATTCATAGACACCGGATTATGATTTTTTAATAAAGCCCAGGAACGTAGCCATAATGATAAAAACGCCCGCCGCATTTTCCCCCGCGATTATTCCGCAAACCCATCCCGATCCGCTCACCTTCGTGTTCCAGGGCGGCTCGCTCCTGCTGGCCGACGGCAGCCTGGCCCTGCCGGACGCCGCCGCGCTGGCTGAATCCGGCCTGCACCTGCCGCCCGAGCGCATCCATCCGCTCGGCATGTGGAATGACCGCTATTATCAGCTAGCTTGGGTTGAAAGTGATGCTGTAGCGCAACAAAATTATACCTGGCATGGCTTGCGCAGCCTGTTTGGGACGCTGGACGACGAATTCATGGGCCTGGCCGGGCGCGCCTGCCAGCTGGCCGAATGGGCGCGCACCCACCGCTACTGCGGCGCCTGCGCAACGCCGATGAAGCTGGCCAGCAATGACCGCAGCTTCCGCTGCCCGGCTTGCAATATGACAGCCTACCCCCGCATTTCCCCCGCCATGATGGTGCTGATACGCAAGGGCGCCAGCGTGCTGCTGGCCATGCACGTGCAGTCGCCGTACAAGCGCTACACGGCGCTGGCCGGCTTCCTGGAGGCCGGCGAATCGGTCGAGGACGCCATCCACCGCGAGGTGTACGAGGAGGTCGGCCTGCGGGTGCACAATCTGCGCTACTTCGGCAGCCAGTCCTGGCCCTTCCCGCACTCGCTGATGCTGGCCTACACGGCGGACTACCTGGACGGCGAGATCCGCGTGGACACGGAGGAAATCGCCGAGGCGCGCTGGTTCGGGCCGGACGACGACTGGCCGGAGCGGCCCATCACGGTGTCGATCGCGGCCGAGTTGCTGGCCGCCCACCGGCCGCCGGGAAAATAGCCGCCGGCGGGGGCAAAAGCCGGGCCGCGTCAGGTGGGCCGCCGGGGTTTTCTATATACTGACGCCAATCGCATTTTTTATGGCTACATCATGACCAAAGAAGCAGCATTTTCCGAAAACGACTGGCGCCGCCTGCTGGAAAGCCTGGGCGAAGATCCCGACCGTCCCGGCCTGCACGAAACCCCGCACCGCGTCGCCAAGGCGTGGAAACACTGGACCTCCGGCTACGCCCAGGACCCGGTCGAGCTGCTCAAGGTGTTCGAGGACGGCGCCGAGCAGTACAACGAGCTGATCGTGGTGCGCGGCATCCCGGTCTACAGCCACTGCGAACACCACCTGGCGCCGTTCTTCGGCAAGGCCACCATCGGTTACGTGCCTAACGGCAAGATCGTCGGCCTGTCCAAGCTGACCCGCCTGGTCGACTGCTTCGCCAAGCGCCTGCAGGTGCAGGAGCGCCTGACGCAGCAGATCGCCAATGCGCTGATGGATGCGCTGGAGCCGAAGGCCGTGGGCGTGGTGGTGCGCTGCCGCCACCTGTGCATGGAAAGCCGCGGCATCCGCACGCCGGGCGAGGAAACCATCACCTCGTCCATGCTGGGCGAGCTGCAGCCCAACCTGGCGCTGCGCACCGAATTCCTGGCCCTGGCCCGCGAGCCCTGACCATCATGGCGACGGCGATCGAATGGCAAAGCGGCGACCTGGGCGCTGCGTTCGGGCTGGCGGCCTCGGTGGGCCGTCCTGTGTTCCTGTACTGGGGTGCCGGCTGGTGCCCGCCGTGCAACCGGGTCAAGGCTGACATTTTCAGCTTGCCCGAGTTCGCGCAGCGCATGCGCAACCTGCTGCCGTTCTGGCTGGACGGCGACGCGCCCGGCGCGCAAGCGCTGGCCGCGCAATACAAGCTGCGCAGCTACCCCACGCTGGTGCTATACGCGCCGGACGGACGCGAGATCACCCGTTTGCCGTGCGAGCTGGACGGCGAAACCTTTATCTCCGCGCTGGACCTGGCGCTGGACGCCGGCCACACCGCCGCCGAATCGCTGCAGGCCGCCCTGGGCGGCACGCGGCCGCTGGCGGAACAGGAGTGGGCGCTGCTCAGCCTGTATTCCTGGGACACCGATGAAGGCCAGCTGCTGCCCGCCGCCGAGCAGCCTGCCGCGCTGGCGCGCCTGGCCGAAGCCTGCCCGGCGGGCGACGCTGCCGCGCGCCTGCACCTGCATGCGCAAGTGGCCGCCGCCGGCCGCATTCCCGGCCAGACGCAGGCCGGCAACGCCGCCGCCAGCGCGGCGCAGGCCGCAGCGGTGATCGCCGCCGCCGCCGACCGCCTGCTGCGCGTGCTGGGCGACACGCGCCTGGCGCGCGCCAATATGGATTTGATCGTCAACCACGGCGTGAACCTGGTGAAATGGTCGGGCGCAAGGCAGGGCGAGCTGGTGCAGGCGCTGGACAAGGCCGCACGCGAATTCGCCGCCGACGACTGGCTGCCGCTGGGCGACCGCCTGGTGGCCGTGCGCCTGCGCATGCGCCTGGTGCGCCTGGGCGGCCCGTCCGAAGGCGTGGCCGAGCTGGTGCGCAGCACGGTGGCCGCCTCGCTGGCCGAAGTGACGGAGCCGTATGCCCGCCACAGCCTGGTCAACACGGCCGTGAGCGCGCTGAACGACGCCGGTTTTGCCGCCGAGGCCGAAGCGCTGCTGCAGGCCACGCTGGCCGGTTCGCATTCGCCCTACTACTTCATGCTGAGCCTGGCTGCGGCGGCGCGCCGCCGCAATGACATCCCCGGCACGCTGGGCTGGTACGAGCAGGCGTGGCATGCCGCCGTGGGCAGCGCCACCCGGCTGCAATGGGGCGCCACCTACCTGGTGAGCGTGATCGACATGACGCCGGAAGACCAGCCGCGCATTGAAGCGGCCGCGCAAGGAATCGCGCGCGACATCTCGGCTGCCAGCGACGCCTACCAGCAGCGCAACCGCACGCAGCTGCAGCGCCTGGCCGGCAAGCTGGCCATGCTGACGGTGCCCGGCCCGCACGCGGGCGCCTTGCAGCGTTTGCTCACCGCCAATCTGTGATGGCGGCTCCGGCGGGTTACGCGCCAGGGCGCTAACCCGCCCTGCGGCATTGCTGGAATTGCTGGAATTGCTGGTATTGCGTAGGGCGGGTTAGCGGCATCGCCGCGTAACCCGCCGGCGCCGCCGCGAACGCATTATTTGGCCACGGCCTCCCGCGCGGATTTGAACTCCGCGCCCGGCTTCCATTGCGGCGGCGCCGGGTCCTGCGCGGCGCGCAGGCCCACCTCGAACAGCAGCTCGGCGTCCTGCACCGCGCCGCTCATGTCCCAGCCCGGCTGCACCACGTCCGTCACCTTGTGGTAGTCGTGCGCCGTGTAGGCGTCCAGCGTGGCGGCGGCGTAGCCGGGCGGCTTGCCGATGAAGTCGCGCCCGCCGTGCGTGTAGACCACCGGCACGCCCAGCTTGGCAAACTCCAGCTGGTCGCTGCGGTAGAACGCCCCCATTTCAGGATTGCCCTCCGGCCGCACCACGCGCCCCTGCGACTTGGCCACGGCCGCCACCAGGTCGTCCGCGGTGGATTTGCCGTGCCCGGTCAGCTCGATGTCGCGCGTTTTGCCCCACAGGTTCAAGCCGTCCAGATTGATGTCCAGCACAGTCTTGGCGGCCGGATACAGCGGATGGCGCGCGTAGTACTGCGCGCCCAGCAGGCCGCGCTCCTCGCCCGTGGTCAGCAGGAACAGTATGCTGCGCCGGGGCGGCTGCGGCAGCGCCTTGAAGGCGCGCGCCAGTTCCAGCAGCGCCGCCACGCCGGATGCGTTGTCCTGCGCGCCGTGGAAAATCTGCTTGCTGCGCGGCCCGGGCAGCGATTCGTCGACGCCGAAATGGTCCCAGTGCGCGCTGTAGACCACCACTTCGTCCTTGAGCTTGGGGTCCGAGCCTTCGATCTTCGCCACCACATTATTCGACGGCATCTCGTTCCACGCGTTGAGTACGGTGGCGCTGATGGTGGCGCCCAGCGGCACCGGCTTGAAGTCGCGCGAGAGCGCGGCTTTTTTCAGCGCGTCGAAGTCCTGCCCGGCGGCCTGGAACAGCTCCTTGGCGCGGTCCAGGTGCAGCCAGCCGGCCACGCCGGGGTAGCCCGCCGGGCCGTTCTTGGCTTGCTTGAGGCCGTAGCTGCCCCGGCCCCAGCTGTTGCGTACCACGTCGTAGGGATAGCCGGCCTGGCGCGTCTCGTGCACGATGAGCGCGCCGGCAGCGCCCAGGCGCTCGGCGGTTTCAAACTTGTAGCTCCAGCGGCCGTAGTAGCTGGTGACGGCGCCGGCGAACTGCGCCGGGTCCAGCCGCGACGGGCGTTTCGGGTCCGGCAGCGGCGGGTCGTTGATCAGCATGACCAGCGTTTTCCCGTGCAGGTCCATGCCCTTGTAGTCGTCCCATTTGTATTCCGGCGCCTGCACGCCGTAGCCGACGAACACCAGCTCGGAATTGGCCAGGCTCACCTTGCGCTCGGTGCGCGCGGTCCAGGCCACGTAGTCGCCCGGGAAGTTCAGCGGCGCCGGCTTGCCGGCGGCGGTGTAGACCAGGGTGGGCGAGGGCTGCACATACACCAGCGGCACTTTCTGCAGATAGCTGCCGTCCGGGTTGCCCGGCGCCACGCCGATTTTCTTGAACTCGTCCTGCAGGTAGGCAAGGGTGGCGGTTTCGCCCTTGCTGGCTGGTGCGCGGCCTTCGAACTCGTCCGACGCCAGCGCCTTGATGTGGCGCAGCATGCTGGCGCCGTCGATCTTGCGTTGCGGCTGTGCTTGCGGCGCTGGCTGCGGGGCGGCGGCGGCCGTTCCGGAGAGCAGCGCGAACGCCAGGCTGGACATTTTTTTCATGAGGACAGTTGCGGAAAACTTAATCCCGACATTGTGTCATAACAAGTCCGATTGCATCACTTTCCAGAGGCGGCACTATCATAAATCGGAAAAGCGGATAGGTTTGAACAGATAATTGCGCTTTTTTATCGTCAAATTAAATCATAAGATGACTCCATCGAAACGCAACTCTCTAGGAGAAACATCATGAACGCCAAACAACTTATCGCTTCCGTTTCCCTGCTGCTGGCCGCCGGCGCCGCCTTTGCCGAACCAGCCGAACTGAACTTCCCAAAACTGAACGCCGCCCAGAAAACCGAACTCAGCCGCGAAGCGGTCAAGGCTGAAGTCATCCGCGCCCGCAACGCCGGCGAACTGGAGCTGACCGAAGTGACCTACCCGCCGCTGGTCAACACCAGCTCCACGCTGACCCGTGAACAAGTGAAGGCCGACGTGCTGGCCGCCCGCGCAAACGGCGAGCTGGACCTGAACGAAGTGAACTACCCATCGTTCTTCGACGGCCGCGTGCAGCGCCCTGCCCAGACCCTGACTGCTTCGGCAAAACGCAGCGCCGCCGCCCAATAATCCAGCCGGGTCAGATTTGCGCAACACCCCGGCCTGCGAGGCCGGGGCCGCGCTATCAATTAAGTAGTTTTCCTGCCGGCATTCGGAGTATTCTTGTTTTACAAGAACATTTCGTGGAGACGGCAGTGATGAATCTTTCTTTCCGCCAGAAGCTGTGGGTGCCCCTGATCTGCAGCCTCGTCTGTATCACCGCCATATTCCTGCATGACGCGGTCCAGCTGCGCAACACCCGCATCGAGGAGCGCATGGCCGACCTGGCCAATCTGGATGACATGGGCATGAGCGTGCTCAAGCTGTACGGCGAGAAGGCGCAGTCCGGCGCCATGAGCAAGGAAGACGCCCAGAAGCAGGCGATGGCCATCATCAAGACCCTGCGCTACGGCAAGGATGGCTACCTGTCCCTGACCAGCAATGCCGGCGTCACCATCATGCACCCCATCAAGCCTGAGAACGACGGCAAGAACATGATGGACTTCAAGGATCCCAAGGGTACCTACCTCTACCGCGACATCGTGGCCGTGGCCAACAGCCCGGCCGGCACCGGCTTCGTCAAATACTGGTGGCCGCGCCCCGGCGCCAAGGAAGCCGTGCCCAAGCTGAGCCACGTCATCAGCTACAAGCCGTGGGAATGGAACCTCATCACCGGCGTCTACATGGACGATATCGACGATGCTTTCCAGGCCAATCTGCTCAAATCCGGCGGCGTGCTGCTGGCGGTGTGCCTGATACTGGCCGGCATCGTCAGCTATATCAACCGCAGCCTGCGCCACACCATAGGCGGCGAGCCGGAATACGCGGCCGAAGTGGCGGCGCGCATCGCCAACGGCGACCTGAGCGTCACCGTCGACACCAGCCCGAACGACAGCAGCAGCGTGTTGCATGGCATGAAGGCGATGCAGGCCAGCCTGGCCTCCACCATAGGCGAGATCCGCCGCAGCGCGGACACCATCGCCACCGCCTCGTCGGAAATCGCCAGCGGCAATATGGATTTGTCGGCGCGCACCGAGTCGCAGGCCAGTTCGCTGGAGGAAACCGCCGCCTCCATGGAGCAGCTCACCACCACCGTCAGCCACAACGCCGACAACGCGGCCGAAGCGAACAAGCTGGCCAAGGCCGCATCGCAGGTGGCGCAGCAGGGCGGCGCCGTGGTGTCGCAGGTGGTGCAGACCATGGACACCATCAACAGCTCGGCCACGCGGATTGTGGACATCATCAGCGTGATCGACGGCATCGCCTTCCAGACCAATATCCTGGCCCTGAACGCGGCGGTGGAAGCGGCGCGCGCCGGGGAGCAGGGACGCGGGTTCGCGGTGGTGGCGAGCGAGGTGCGCAACCTGGCGCAGCGCTCCGCCTCGGCCGCCAAGGAGATCAAGGAGTTGATCAACGATTCGGTGGGCAGCATCGAGGCCGGCAGCGCGCTGGTGGCCAAGGCCGGCGCCACCATGGACGACGTGGTGGGCAGCGTAGCCAAAGTGACCCACATCATGGGCGCGATCACGGCCGCCACGGGCGAGCAGAGCACCGGCATCGGCCATGTGAACCAGGCCATTACCGAGATGGATTCGGTGACCCAGCAGAACGCGGCGCTGGTGGAGCAGGCAGCGGCGGCGGCGGGGGCCATGCAGGAGCAGGCGGCCAACCTGGCGGCGCTGGTGTGCCGCTTCCGGCTCACGGCGCAGGAAACGGGTGTGCCAAAGATGGCGGGTTACGCGCTCACGCGCTAACCCGCCCTACGAAATAACAGAATGTCTCGTGGCCGCGTAGGGCGGGTTAGCGCGCCGCGCGTAACCCGCCATGCTCCGCAAACAGCTCCGCCACGAAGTCCACAAACGCCTTCACCTTGGCGGCGCGCTGGTGCTTGTGCTGGTACAGCACCGACACGTCCGGCCCCGCCGCCTGCCAGTCCTGCAGCAGCGGCACCAGCGCGCCGCTGCGCAGCGGCTCCCGCAGCGACACCGACATATGCTGGACGATGCCCGCGCCGGCTTCGGCGGCCGCGATCAGCGCCTCCACATGGTCCATCGCCACCTTGCCCTGCGGCGTGAAACTGAAAGCCTCGCCCTCATGCTGGAAGCGCCAGGCGCGCACCTGGCGCGACTTCGGATACAGGAAATTCAGGCAGGCGAAATCCCCCAGCTGCTCCGGCGCCTGCGGCATGCCGTGCCGCTCGATAAAGCCCGGCGAAGCGCAGGTGATGTACTGCGTGCCGCATAGCGTGCGCGCCACCAGCTGCGAGTCCGGCAGCTCGCCTATGCGCAGCAGCACGTCCACGCCTTCCTCGACCATGTCTATCATGCGGTCTCCGGCAGTCATCTTCAGGGTGATGTCCGGGTAGCGCGCCATGAAACGGGGCAGCGCGGGCGCCACGAACCGCCGTGCCAGGATGCCCGGCATGTCCACCCGCAGCACGCCGCGCGGCTGCTGCGCGGACTCCTGCAGGCTGTCTTCCAGCTCGCCCATGTCCGCCAGCAGGCGCAGCGCGTAGGCGTGGCACTGCCGGCCCTCGCCGGTGAGCGACATGCTGCGCGTGGTGCGGTTCAGCAGCTTCACGCCGAAGTGCGCCTCCAGCGCCGCCACCTGGTTGGTGACGGAGGAGGTGGAGATGCCCAGCTTGTCCGCCGCGCGGCTGAAACCGCCGGTTTCCACCACGGTGCAAAACACCTTCATTGCATCCAGCCGGTCCATGTCCCCTCCTGTCGTTTGGTCTCTGTTTATCCCGATTGTCCACGATTTCGAAATACTGCATGGAGCGCCGCCCGGTTTTTCCCGCGCCCGTCTTTCCCTACACTGCTTTCATCAACCACAGGAGAACACCATGCAAGCAATGATATCGAAACAGGCAGGCGCGCCGCTGGCGCTGGAAGACATCGCCATGCCGGTGCCGGGCGCCGGCCAGGTGCTGGTACGCATCGCCGCCAGCGGCGTCAATCCGCTGGACCTGAAGATCGCCGCCGGCCAGGCCGCGCATGCGCACATGCCTTTGCCGGCGGTGCTGGGCATCGACATGGCGGGCGTGGTGCAGGCTGTGGGCGAGGGCGTCGCCGCTTTCCGTCCGGGCGACCAGGTGTTCGGCATGACCGGCGGCGTGGGTGGCGTGCAGGGCTCGCTGGCGCAATTCGCGGCGGTGGATGCGGACCTGCTGGCGCTCAAGCCGCGCCAGGCCACGCTGCGCGAGGCGGCTGCGCTGCCGCTGGTGTTCATCACCGCCTGGGAGGGGCTGGTGGACCGGGCGCGGCTACGCGCTGGCCAGAAAGTGCTGGTGCATGGCGGCGCAGGCGGCGTGGGCCACGTGGCGGTGCAGATCGCGCGCGCTTTCGGCGCCGAGGTGTATGCCACCGGCAGTGCAGGCCAGCGCTCGGTGATAGAAGGCTACGGCGCCACCTTTATCGACTACCGCACCGAATCGGTGGCGGACTACGTGCAGCAGTACACTGGCGGGGAGGGCTTCGACATCGTGTACGACACGGTGGGCGGCGCCACGCTGGACGCGTCCTTCGCTGCGGCGCGCCTGTACGGCGGCCATGTGGTGAGCTGCCTGGGCTGGGGCACGCATGCGCTGGCGCCGCTGTCCTTCAGGGCGGCCACGTACTCGGGCGTGTTCACCCTGCTGCCGCTGTTGTCCGGCAAGGGCCGGGCGCAGCATGGCGCGATCCTGCGCGAGGCCGCGCGGCTGGTGGATGAAGGGAAGGTGCGTGTGCAGCTCGATCCTGCGCGCTACGCGCTGGCGGAAGTCAATGCCGCCCATGCCGCGCTGTCCGGCGGCACGGCGCGCGGCAAAGTGGTGATCGACGTGGTCTAGTTGGCGGGGGCGGGCGCCGGAGCGGGAGCTTGCGGCGCCGCAGGCGCTGCCGGCGCCGGGGCCGGTGCGGCGACAGCCGGCTCGAACACCAGTTTATTGTCCACCACCTTGAATTCGCCCACCTTGGTGCCGGTGGCCGGGCCATTCTCGCTCACCAGGGCGCAATTCTGGGTCTCCACCTGCCACACCTGGTCGCCGGAGCGCAGGCTCCAGAAATTGTCGGGCGAGGAAAATACCTCCACGTCCACCTCGTCCAGCAGCATTTCGCCCATGGGAATCTGGCGCTGGCAATCCGGCATGCGCGTCGCAACCAGGGTCAGGCGCACATTGTCGTTCCAGAAGTAGTCCTGCTCGCGCCGCAGCGACAGCGTATGGCTGTTGTTGGCACCTTCCACATAATAAGTGGCGCTGTCCCGCGCGCAGCCGGTCAGCAGCAAGGGAAGCAGCAAGGGAGGCAGGACGGTGAGGATCTTGCGCATGGCGTCTCTTTCGAATAGGGTGAAACCATTATAGCGGCGCGCATGCGTCCCCGCACTATTGGTATTTAACTAACATACTTCCGTGTCGATGGGCTACACTCGTGATTCATATGCAACCGGGGTAGTGTAGTCATGATGGGATCTTCTGCGCACGACGATAACAGTTTTCGCCGCATCCTTGCGCGCAACATCACCATGCCGCTGGTCGCTGGCGTGGTCAATGTGGGCGTGTTCATCGGCATCCTGGCCTATCTGCTGAATGTACTGAACTGGGTGGAGCACACCGAACGCGTCATCGGCAACGCCAACGAAATCGGCCGGCTCATGGTGGACCAGGAATCCGGCATGCGCGGTTTTGCGCTCACCGGGGACGAAGCCTTTCTCGCCTCCTACAAGCTGTCCAAGCCCAAGATGGCCACGGCGCTGACCACGCTGCGCGAACTGGTGTCCGACAATCCGGTGCAGGTGAGCCGGGTGAACAATATCGCCGCCCAGCAGAAGCAATGGGATGTCTTCGCGCAGGAAGTCATCAGCCTGCGGCGCAGCAAGGGCGACTACCTGGAGCCCATCAAGGCTGGCCGGGGCAAGCTGGAATTCGACGAAGTGCGCAGCCTGTTCCAGTCCTTTATCACCAGCGAGCAGCGCCTGCTGGCCGAGCGGCGCTCCGACGCCAAGGCCGTCACCGCATTCGCGGTCACGGCCTTCCTGTTGATCAGCCTGATCGTCAGCGGGCTGCTGGCCCTGTTCGGCCGGCGCGACATGCGCAAACTGTCCGATACTTATGGCAGGGCCCTGCAGGAACAGACCGAGCATGCCGAGCGTTTGCAGCAGCAGGCCTGGCTGCGCACCGGCCAGACCCAGCTCGCCCAGCAGGGCATAGGCCAGATGGCGCTGCCGCAGTTGGCGGCAGCGCTGCTGCAATTCCTGTCGCGCTACATGGACGTAACCGTGGGCGCGCTGTATGTGCGCGAGCAGGACGGCAGCCTGCGCCGCGTGGCCTGCTACGGCTACAGCCGCGAGGACGAGGAGTACGGCATAGTACTGGCGCCGGGCGACGGGCTGCCGTGGCAGGCCCTCCAGCAGCGCCGCGTGATCCAGCTGGGCGACGTGCCGGAAAACTACGTGAAGATCAGCAGCGGCATGGGCGCCGCCGCGCCGCGCCACCTGCTGCTGGCGCCGGTGGATAGCGACGGCGAAGTGAACGGTGTGCTGGAGCTGGGCTTTTTGCAGCCGGTGACGGAACGCCAGCTCGATTTCATCAAGCTGGTGAGCGGCAATATCGGCACCGCCATCGAAGCGACGCTGGCGCGCCAGCGCATTGCCGAAGTGCTGGCCGAGACCCAGCAGCTGAACGAGGAACTGCAGGTGCAGCAGGAGGAGCTGCGCACCGCCAACGAGGAACTGGAAGAGCAGTCGCGCGTGCTGGAGGAGTCGCAGGCCAGCCTGGAGAACCAGAAGGCGGAGCTGGAGCAGACCAACGAGCAGCTGGCCGAGCAGGCTGTGGCGCTGGACCAGAAGAACGAGGCGCTGGGCGAGGCCGGGCGGCAGCTGGAGGAACGCGCGCTGGACCTGGAGCGCGCCAGCCAGTACAAGTCGCAGTTCCTGGCCAATATGTCGCACGAGCTGCGCACGCCGCTCAATAGTTCGCTGATCCTGGCCAAGCTGCTGTCCGAGAACGCGCAGGGCAACCTGAACGAGGAGCAGGTGCGTTTCGCGCAGACCATCTACGGCGCCGGAAACGACCTGCTCAACCTGATCAACGACATTCTCGACATCGCCAAGGTGGAGGCGGGCAAGCTGGAGCTGGCGCCGGAGGAGCTGAATCTGCGCCAGGTCATGCGTGGACTTGAGCATGTGTTCCAGCCGCTGGCGCAGCAAAAGCGCCTGGAGTTCGTGGTGGAGCTGGCGCCGGGCGTGCCGGAGACGGTCTACACCGACCGCCAGCGCCTGGAGCAGATACTGAAAAACCTGCTGTCGAACGCCATCAAGTTTACCGAAACGGGCCGCATCGCGCTGCGCGTGTCGGCCGACGCGGCGGGGCAGCTCAGCTTTGCCGTCAGCGATTCCGGCATCGGCATCCGCCCCGAGCAGCACGAAGCCATTTTCGCCGCCTTCCAGCAGGCCGACGGCACCACCAGCCGCCGCTACGGCGGCACCGGCCTGGGGCTGTCCATCTCGCGCGACCTGGCGCGGCTGCTGGGCGGCGCCATCGCGCTGAGCAGCCAGCTGGGCAAGGGCAGCACCTTCACGCTCACGCTGCCGGCGCAATGGGCTGCGCCTGCCCCGGCGCCTGCCACGCAAGCGCCGTCCGCCTTTGTGCCTGCCGTGCCCGCCGCCGCAGCCATCGCAAGCGCCGCCACCCCGGCGCCGCCAGCCGCGCCGCGAGCCTTCGACGACGACCGCAACCTGCCGCCCCCGCCCGACCGCCTGGTGCTGGTGGTGGAGGACGAACCGGCCTTCGCCCGCATCCTGTACGACCTGGCGCGCGAGATGGGCTACCGCTGCCTGGTGGCCTTCGCCGCCGACGAGGGCCTGCAGCTGGCCGAACAATACCGTCCGGACGCCATCCTGCTCGACATCCGCCTGCCGGACCGTTCCGGCCTGTCCGTGCTGCAGCTGCTCAAGGACAATCCGGCCACCCGCCACATTCCCGTGCACGTGGTGTCCGCGTCCGAAAACGGCGAGGCGGCGCTGCACATGGGCGCCATCGGCTGCGCGCTCAAGCCCACCACGCGCCAGCAGCTGGTGGACGTGTTCCAAAAACTGGAAAACAAATTCACGCAGAAGATCAAGCGCCTGCTGCTGGTGGAGGACGACGCCCGCCAGCGCGACAGCGTGGTGGCGCTGATTTCGGACGACGACATCGACATCACCGCCGTCGAATCCGGCGAGGCGGCGCTGGCGCTGCTGCGCACCACCATTTTCGACTGCATGATCATCGACCTGAAGCTGCCGGACATGCAGGGCAACGAACTGCTGCAGCGCATGGCGCAGGAGGAGATCGCGTCCTTCCCGCCGGTGATCGTGTACACCGGCCGCAACCTCACGCGCGCCGAGGAAGCGGACCTGCACAAGTATTCGCGCTCCATCATCATCAAGGGCGCGCGCTCGCCCGAGCGCCTGCTGGATGAGGTGACGCTATTCCTGCACAAGGTGGAATCGCAGCTTTCCAGCGAGCGCCAGACCATGCTGAAAACGGTGCGCAGCCGCGACCGCGTGTTCGAGGGCCGCCGCATCCTGCTGGTGGACGACGACGTGCGCAACATCTTCGCCCTCACCAGCGCGCTGGAGCAGAAGGGCGCCGCAGTGGAAATCGCCCGCAACGGCGTGGAAGCCATCGACAAGCTGAACGCCCTGCCGGAGATAGACCTGGTGCTGATGGATGTGATGATGCCGGTGATGGACGGCCTGGAAGCCACGCGCCGCATCCGCGCCGACGCCCAGGGCCGCTTTGCGCGCCTGCCCATTATCGCCATCACCGCCAAGGCCATGAAGGACGACCAGGAGCAATGCCTGGCCGCCGGCGCCAACGACTACCTGGCCAAGCCCATCGACCTGTCGCGCCTGTATTCACTGCTGCGGGTGTGGATGCAGCCTTGAGGATGCCGCCATGACTCAGCAAGTACAGCGCAGCAGCGCGGATATCGAACTGGCCATGCTGATGGAGGCCATCTACCTGAAGTACAGCTACGACTTCCGCGACTACACCGGCGCCTCGCAAAAGCGCCGCGTGCTGCACGCCATGGGCGAGATGAAGTGCACCACCATCTCCGAGCTGCAGTCGCGCGTGCTGCACGACCCCGCCGCCTTCACGCAGCTGCTGCAATACCTCACCATCCCCGTGACGGAGATGTTCCGCGACCCGGCCTATTTCGCCGCGCTGCGCGAACACGTGGTGCCGGTGCTGTCCACCTATCCGTCGCTGAAGATCTGGGTGGCCGGCTGCAGCACCGGCGAAGAGGTCTATTCGCTGGCCATCCTGCTCAAGGAGGAAGGCCTGCTGGAGCGCAGCATCATCTACGCCACGGACATCAACCCGCAGTCGCTGGAAAAGGCCAAGAAGGGCGTGTTCCCGCTGGAGAGCATGCGCGACTACACCGCCAGCTACCAGGCCGCCGGCGGCAAGCGCGCGTTCTCGGACTACTACACGGCGGCCTACAACGCGGCCTTGTTCGACCGCTCGCTGATGGAGAACGTGACCTTCGCCGACCACAGCCTGGCCACCGACAGCGTGTTCGCCGAGACGCATCTGATCAGCTGCCGCAACGTGATGATCTATTTCAAGAAGAAGCTGCAGGAGCGCGCGTTTGGGCTGTTCCACGAGTCGCTGTGCCATCGCGGCTTCCTTGGCCTGGGCAGCAAGGAGAGCATCGACTTTTCCGCCTACGGCCCGCGCTTCGAGGCGGTGGTGAAGCGCGAGCGCCTGTTCAGGAAGCTGTCGTGAACGCGCCGTCCTACAGCCCCGAGCAGGCCGCGCTGGAAGGCCGCGCCTTCGAGGCGGTGGTGATAGGCGCGTCGGCCGGCGGCGTGGCGGCGCTGCTGGAGATCCTGCCCGGCTTGCCGGCGGACGCGCCGCTGCCCATCGTGGTGGTGGTGCACATGATGCCGAACCGCCCCAGCCACCTGGCCGAGGTTTTCGCCCAGCGCATGGCGATGGCGGTGGTGGAAGCGCAAGACAAGCAGCCGCTGGAAGCGGGCACGGTATACTTTGCGCCGTCCGGCTATCACTTGTCGGTAGAATCGGAACGCTGCTTCTCGCTGAGCTGCGAGCCGCCGCACCTGTTTTCGCGCCCCGCCATCGACTTTGTCATGGCCTCGGCGGCGGACGTGTACGGCCCCGCGCTGGTTGGCGTGCTGCTCACCGGCGCCAACCACGACGGCGCGGCGGGACTGGCCGCGATAGGCGAGGCGGGCGGCCTGACGGTGGTGCAGGACCCCGGCGAGGCCCAAGTGGGCGTGATGCCGCGCGAAGCCATCCGGCAACGCGCGCCGGATTTGATATTGCCCTTGCGGGACATCCGCCACCTGCTGGCGGCGCTGGAGACAACGTTGGAGAAACGCTGATGCTGGAACGGACCAAGCTGCTGATCGTGGATGACCTGCCGGAGAACCTGCGCGCGCTCCAGGCCTTGCTGCGCGACGAGGAACGCACCGTGTACCAGGCCACGTCCGGCGACGAGGCGCTGGCGCTGCTGCTCGAACACGACTTCGCGCTGGCCATCCTGGACGTGCAGATGCCCGGCATGGACGGCTTTGAACTGGCGGAGCTGATGCGCGGCACCGAGAAAACGCGCCACATCCCCATCGTGTTCGTCAGCGCGGCCGGCAAGGAGCTGAATTACGCTTTCAAAGGCTACGAGGCGGGCGCGGTCGACTTCCTGTACAAGCCGCTGGACGGCGACATGGTCAAGAGCAAGGTGAATGTGTTCGTGGCGCTGCACCGGCAGCGGCAGGAAACGCAGCGCCAGGTGGTGGCGCTGGAAAAGGCGCGCGCCGAGCAGGAGGCCACGCTGCAAGCACTGCACCTGGCGCAGGAAGAACTGCAGCGCGCCTTGCGCACGCGCGACGAGTTCATGTCGCTGGTGGCGCACGAGCTGCGCACGCCGCTCAACACCCTGTCGCTGGAAACGCAGCTGCGCAAGCTGCAGATCGAACGCGGGGTGCAGGAGGGCTTCAATCCCGAGGTGTGGAAAAAGATGGTGGCGCGCGACGACCGCCAGATCCAGAGCATGATACGGCTGATCGACGACATGCTGGACGTGTCGCGCATCCGCAGCGGCAAGCTGTCGATACGGCCCGCCGAGACGGAGCTGTCCGGGCTCTTGCAAAGGGTGGTGGCGGATCTGTCGAGGCAGGCCCGCGAAACCGGCTGCGAAATCAGCCTGAAAGCGGAGCAGGAAGTGCGCGGCCACTGGGACGAATTCCGCATCGAGCAGGTGATCGTCAACCTGCTGACGAACGCGCTGCGCTACGGCTGCGGCACACCGGTGGAAGTGAAGCTGGAAGCGGACTGGCGCGCCGCGCGCATCACCGTGCGGGACGGCGGCAAAGGCATTGCCGAGGAAACCCAGGCCCGCATCTTCGAGCCCTTCGAGCGCGGGCTGGACACGGGCGTGAGCGCCGGCCTGGGGCTGGGCCTCTACATATCGAAGCAGCTCGCGGAAGCCCACCAGGGCACGCTCAGCGTCAGCAGCGCCCCCGGCGACGGCTCCACATTCACGCTAACCTTGCCGCGCACGGCGGGTTAGAACTCTTCCCAATCGCTCTCGGCAGGCTTGCCCGGCGCCAGCCGCTGCGCAGGTTTGGCAGGCGCGCGCACGGCAACGGCGCGCGCCTGCGCCGCAGCCTTGGCCGGTGCAGGCGCGCTGCGCCGTGGCGCCGGCGCCGCCGCTGCGGTATGCGTTCCCGTCTTGAAGAACCCCACCACGGTGGCCAGATTGCCCGCCTGCTCCTGCATGCTCTGCGACGCGGCCGCAGCCTGCTCCACCAGCGCCGCGTTCTGCTGCGTCACTTCGTCCATCTGCGAGATGGCCGCGTTGATCTGTTCGATGCCCAGCGTCTGCTCCTGGCTGGCGGAGGTGATCTCGCCCATGATGTCCGTCACGCGCTGGATGCTGTTGACGATGTCGCCCATGGTGCTGCCCGCGTCGTTCACCAGGCGCGAGCCGGTGTCCACATTGGCCACGGAGGCGTTGATCAGCTCCTTGATCTCCTTGGCCGCCGCCGCCGAACGCTGCGCCAGGTTGCGCACCTCGGACGCCACCACCGCGAAGCCGCGTCCCTGCTCGCCCGCGCGCGCCGCTTCCACCGCCGCGTTCAGCGCCAGGATATTGGTCTGGAAAGCGATGCCGTCGATGACAGCGATAATGTCCACGATCTTGCGCGAGGAATCATTGATGGTGCCCATGGTGTCCACCACCTGCGCCACGATGTCGCCGCCCTTGACCGCCACTTCGGACGCGGACTTGGCCAGCGTATTGGCCTGGCGCGCATTGTCCGCATTCTGCTTCACGGTGGAAGTCAGCTCCTCCATCGACGACGCGGTTTCCTCCAGCGAGCTGGCCTGCTGCTCGGTGCGCGAGGACAGGTCCAGATTGCCCGCCGCGATTTCGCTCGATGCGGTGCTGATCGCGTCGGTGCCGGTGCGCACCTGGCTCACCACGTTGAGCAGGCTGTCGTTCATGGCCTTGAGCGCGTTCAGCAGGCGCCCGGTCTCGTCGCCGCCGCCGCTTTCGATATGCGAGGACAGGTCGCCCGAGGCCACCGTCTCGGCCACGTCCACCGCCTTGTTCAGCGGGCCGGTGATGGAGCCGGTGATGAACCACGCCACGCCCGCACCGATGACGATGGCGGCGATGCCCAGCACCAGCATCAGCGTCTTCGAGCTGGCGTAGACCTGCTCCACGTCGGTGCTGGCGTCGGCGGCCAGCTTGGCCTCGTAGGCCACGAAAGCGTCCAGCGCCTTCAGCACCGCGTTCAGCGACGGGCCGGTTTCCTTGATCAGGAAGGCGGTCGCGTCCTGGATCTCGCCTTCCTTGCGCAGCTTCACCAGCTCGTTGTTCTTGGCGGCGCCGGCTTTCAGCGCATCGTCAACCGCTGCCATGAGCTGCTTCTCCTTGTCGTCGGCCAGCAGCTTGAGCATGGTCTCCTTGGCGGCACCGTACTTCTTGCGCGCCTCGGCGATCTTTTCCAGCTCGGCGTTCATTTCCGGCGTGCCCGGCACCACGATCATGGTGGTCAGCGCCAGGGAGATGTTGCGCACGTTGTCCACCATGGTGTTGGCGGCGGCCATCTTCACGTTCTTGTCGTGCACGATGTCGTTGGTGCGGCTGCCGATGCGCGACAAGGAGCTCAGGCCCAGCACCAGCATCGCCGTCAGCAGCGCCAGCACAATCGCGAATCCCACGCCCAGGCGGGCTCCTATCTTCATGTTTGAAAGTAGCATGTCATCCCCAATGAGCTGATTGTTATAGCCTGCTATTGTTCCTCAAAAAAAGCGGAGGGCGGAGCATTATTATGCGCGGACCGGCGCTTATGTAATTTGTTGTCGTTAGGAAACAACGAGGACCAGGTTTCACCTCGAACGGAGCAGTCGTAAAATAGCAAGAAAAGGAGGCGGCGGCATGCGGCGTGACCTTGATAGACGCGAGTGGCTATGGCGGCGCAATTGTTCGCTGACGCCGCGCCAGACGGTGGCGGCGTGGGCCATGCTGTGCGTGCTTTCCCTGGCCGTGGCGGCGGTGTTCCTGCTGCATGGCGTATGGCAGGTGCTGTGCTTCACCGGCGTGGAACTGGCTGCGGTGACGGCCGCCTTCCTGTGCTACGCGCGCCATGCGTCAGACTATGAACAGGTGGTGCTCACCAGCGGCTGCCTGGTGGTGGAGCGGGCCAACGCCGGGAAAATAGCGCAGACCCGCTTCGTACCCAGCCGCACGCGCATCGGCATGCCGGAGCACGCAGGGGAACTCATTACACTGGAATCGGGCGGCGTAACGCTGGAGGTGGGGCGCTACGCGCTGGCCCCGCAGCGCACGGCCTTTGCCAGCGAGCTGCGCATGGAGCTGCTGGCGGGACGGTTTTAAATCAGAAGCGGTAGCCCACGCCCACCGCCAGCAGCACAGGGTCCACTTTCACTTTGCTGATGATGGCGCCGGCGCTATTGACGTCGCTGCGGATCTGCACCTTCTTCACGTCCACGTTGAGCGACCAGTTTTTATCCAGCGTGAAGTCCGCGCCTGCCTGCAGCGCCAGGCCGAAGCTCTTGTGTTCCAGGCCGGCGGCGCCGTTCAGGATATGCACCTTGGACATGGTGGTGTAGTTCAGGCCCGCGCCCACATACGGCCGGAACTGCGCGTCCGGCAGGAAGTGGTACTGCGCCAGCAGCGTGGGCGGCAGGTGCTTCATGGTGCCGATGCTTTTCCCGTCCAGCAGCACGTCGTGTTTTTGCGGATAGGTCAGCACCAGCTCGGCCGCGAACTGCGGCGTGAAGAAGTAGGAAACGTCGACTTCGGGGATGGTCTTGCTGTCTATGGTGAGACGGTTGGCCGCGCCGGTGCCGCCCACGGGGTCGGATTTGTCGGCCGGGTCCAGGTGCACGGCGCGCAAGCGCACCAGCCAGGGACTGGCTTCCGCTGCCGCCGCATGGCCCATGGCCAGGGTGGCGATACTCATGATCATTGCTGCTGCCGTTACTCTTGCGTGCTTCATACACTTCCTCTCTGCTTCATCGTTAAGTAATGAGCGCAGTGTATTGACGCGCGTCAATGAGTACCTTGATGTAAGTCAAAAATGGCTGTGGTTACCGGGCTACTTTGCGATACAAAACAGTGCTCTGCAGGGCGGAAATTCCGGGTGTAAGATGTCCCTCTTTGATTCCGGTCAACACACCCTCAGGGAGATAGCATGGCGCAGCTCAACGTCAATGGAACCACGCGTGATTTCGAGGCGGAGGACGATACGCCGCTGCTGTGGGTGCTGCGCGAGCAGCTCGGCATGACCGGCACCAAATACGGCTGCGGCGTGGCGCAATGCGGCGCCTGCACCGTGCATATCGACGGCGAAGCGACGCGCAGCTGCGTGCTGCCGGTGTCCGCGCTGAACGCGAAACAGAAAATCGTCACCATCGAAGGCCTGTCCAAGGACGGCTCGCATCCGGTGCAGAAAGCCTGGGCCGCGCTGGACGTGCCGCAATGCGGCTTCTGCCAGTCCGGCATGATCATGGCCGCAGCCGCGCTGCTCAAGCAAAAGCCGAAAGCCACCGACGCCGACATCGACGCGGCCATGACCAATATCTGCCGCTGCGGCACCTACAACCGCGTGCGCGCGGCGATCAAGGTGGTGGCCAAGGGAGCGGACCCCAAATCGGCAGGCCTGGCCATTACGCATGTGGGCGACCACGCCGGGAGCAAAGCATGAGCCGCGCCGAAATGCGTAATGCGTCGGTCTCGCGCCGCAGCTTCCTGAAGGGCGCTTCGCTGGCCCTGGGCGGGCTGATGGTGCCCTTCGCCATTCCTTTCGACGCCGCCGCGCAGGAAGCCGGCATCCCGCCCGAGGTCAACGCCTGGGTGGTGGTCAAGCCGGACGACACCATCGTCATCCGCATCGCCCGTTCGGAAATGGGGCAGGGCACGCTGACCGGCCTGGCCCAGCTGGTGGCCGAAGAACTGGACGCCGACTGGAGCAAGGTCAGCACCGAATACCCCACGCCGGGCCAGAACCTGGCGCGCAAGCGCGTGTGGGGCAGCTTCTCCACCGGCGGCAGCCGGGGCGTGCGCGAGTCGCACGAGTACGTGCGCAAGGGCGGCGCCGCCGCGCGCATGATGCTGGTGCAGGCAGCGGCTGCTGAGTGGGGCGTGCCTGTGGCCGAATGCGTCGCTGCGAACAGCGTGATCACGCACGCCGCCAGTGGCCGCAAGACCAGCTACGGCAAGGTGGCTGAAGCGGCGGGCAAGCTGGCCATCCCCGCCGAGGTGAAACTGAAAGACCCCAAGGACTGGAAGCTGGCCGGCAAGCGCCTGGCGCGGCTGGACACGGTGGACAAGACCACCGGCGCGCAGATCTACGGCATGGACCTGAAGCTGCCCGGCATGCTCAACGCCGCCATCAAGGACTGCCCGGTATTCGGCGGCAAGGTGAAGAGCTTTGATGCGGCCGCCATCGAAAAGCGGCCCGGCGTGAAGAAGGTGGTGCAGGTGGGCGACAGCGCCGTGGCCGTGGTGGCGGACACCTGGTGGCGCGCGCGCACCGCACTGGACGCGCTGCCCATCGTATGGGACGAAGGCCCCAACGCCAAGCTCTCCAGCGCCGACATCGCCGCCATGCTGAAGGAAGGGCTGGACGCGCCGGACGCAGTGGTGGGCAACAGCAATGGCGACGCGCGCGCGGCCATCGCCTCGGCCAAGCGCAAGGTGGAGGCGGTGTATTCCTATCCCTTCCAGAACCACGCCACGATGGAGGTGATGAACGCCACCGCCAAGTGGACGCCGGAGCGCTGCGAAGTGTGGACGCCCACGCAGAACGGCGAAGCGGCGCTGGCCGCCGCGTCCGAAGCGGCTGGCCTGCCCGCCGCCAAGTGCGACGTCTACAAGCTGCACCTGGGCGGCGGTTTCGGCCGCCGTGGCGCGGTGCACGACTGGGTGCGCCAGGCGGTGGCCATCGCCAAGGAGCTGCCCGGCACGCCGGTGAAGCTGCTGTGGACCCGCGAGGAGGACATGCAGCACGGCCGCTACCACCCCGTCACGCAGTGCAAGCTGACGGCGGGGCTGGACGAGAAGGGCAATATCACCGGGCTGCATATGCGCATCTCCGGCCAGTCCATCCTGGTATCGGTGGGCATGGCCATCAAGGACGGCAAAGACCCGGCGGTGTTCCAGGGCCTGAACGCGCCGGGGCCGGAGGCGTCCATCGGCTACACCTTCCCGAATCTGCTGATCGACCACGCCATGCGCAATCCGCCCGTGCCTGCGGGCTTCTGGCGCGGCGTGAACCTGAACCAGAACGCGGTCTACCTGGAGTGCTTCCTGGACGAAGTGGCGCACGCCACCAAGCAGGACCCGCTGGCCCTGCGCCGCAAGCTGATGGCGAACCATCCCAAGCACCTGGCGGTGCTGAACGCGGTGGCCGAGAAGGCCGGCTGGGGCAAGCCCGCGCCCAAGGGCGTGTTCCGGGGACTGGCGCAAACCATGGGCTTCGGCAGCTATGTGGCCGCTTGTGCCGAGGTATCGGTCAATAAAAACGGCAAGCTGAAGATACACCGCATCGTCGCCGCCACGGATTCCGGGCACGCCGTCAATCCGCAACAGATCGAAGCGCAAGTGGAAGGCTCCTTTGTGTATGGCTTGTCCGCCGCGCTGTACGGCGAATGCACGCTGAAGGACGGCCGCGTGGAGCAGACCAACTTCGACACCTACGTGCCGCTGAAGATGGACGAGATGCCGAAGGTGGAAACCATCGTCATGCCGTCCGGCGGCTTCTGGGGCGGGGTGGGCGAGCCGACCATCGCGGTGGCCGCGCCGGCGGTGCTCAACGCCATCTTCGCCGCCACCGGCAAGCGCGTGCGGGACCTGCCGCTGAAGAACCACAGCCTGAAGAAGGCCTGATCTTCACGGCGCCCGCGCTATGCCTGGATTGCTGCCCAATGCCGCACTGCCCGCCGCGCTGGCTGCGGCGGCCGTGCTATTCCTTGCGGACGCGCGGGCCGCAGACTATTCCTCGCCGCTGCAGGGCGCAGCCGCCGGCGACGCTGCGCGCGGCCGCGCCATCGTCGCCAACCGCCAGGTGGGCCTGTGCCTGCTGTGCCACACAGGCCCCATTCCGGAGGAACGCTTCCAGGGCAATCTGGCGCCGCCGCTTGACGGTGCGGGCGACCGCTCCACGGCGGCCCAGCTGCGCCAGCGCCTGGTGGACGCGCGCAGCATGAACCCATCCACCATCATGCCCTCCTACTACAAGACCGAAGGCCTGGCCCGCGTGAGTGCCGCCCACCAGGGAAAAACCATCCTCACCGCCCAACAGATTGAAGACGTGATCGCCTACCTGCAAACCCTGCGCGCGGAGCGGGCGCCATGACCACGCGCCGCCAGCTGCTGCAAGCCGGCGCCGCCTTGCCGTTGCTGGCACTGGTGCGTCCCGCGTCCGCCACGCCGGAGGAAATGCGCGCCGCCATCTCCGCCTACACCGGCGGCGTGTTGCCCAAGACCGGCAAAGTTGTTTTCGACATCGCCAAGCTGATAGACAACGGCAACGCAGTCCCCGTCACCATCACGGTGGACAGCCCCATGACGGCGGCGGAGCATGTCACCGGCATCGCCATCTTCAACGAACGCAACCCGGAAACCGACATTGTCCGCTTCACGCTGGGACCGCGCAGCGGCAAGGGCGAAGTGTCCACCCGCATCCGCCTCGCCACCTCGCAAAAGCTGGCGGCCTTGGCGCGCCTGAGCGACGGCAGCTATTGGCAGCAGACGGTGGACGTCATCGTGGCGCTGGCTGCATGCATCGAAGGGGAGGCCCCGTAATGGCGCGCGCCCTGATCCACATGCCCGCCAATGCGCGCAAAGGCGAAGTGATTGAAATCCGCGCCCTGGTCGCCCACCCCATGGAAAGCGGCTACCGCCCCGATGCCGGCGGCAAGCTGGTTCCGCGCGACATCCTCACCAGCTTCACCTGCCGCTACAACGGGGTAACCGTGTTCAGCGCCGAACTGCATCCCGCCGTTTCCGCCAACCCCTACATCGCCTTCTTCACCGTGGCCACCGAAAGCGGCACACTCGAATTCAGCTGGCAGGGCGACCACGGCTTTGCGCAAACGGAAACCATGCCCATCACGGTGAGCAACTCATGAAGGCCGGCCGCGCCGCCCGGCAGCACGCAGCAGCAATGGCGGCCTGCTTCGCCACGGCCTGTGCCGCGCTGGCTGTAACTCCGCCGGACACGCGCAAATCCGGCGCCGAATTCATGAACGCCTCCACCCAGGCCATGCAGCGCGACGACACGCAAAACCCCGCCATGCTCTGGGTCAGCGGCGGCGAAGCGCTGTGGAACGCCAAGGCCGGCAAGTCCGACCGCTCCTGCGCCAGCTGCCACGGCGACGCCAAACAGAGCATGCGCGGCGTCGCCGCCCGTTTCCCCGCCTTCGACAAGGCCAGCGGCCGCGTTGTGTCGCTCGGCCAGCGCATCGACATGTGCCGCCAGGGCGCCCAGCAGGCCGCCCCGCTCAAGCCGGAAAGCGAAGACCTGCTCAGCCTCGAAAGCTATGTCGCCCTGCAATCGCGCGGCATGCCCATGAACCCGCCCCAGGACCCAGGCACCATAGCCGCAGCCGCGAAGGGCGGGCAGCTCTACCGCCAGCGCATCGGACAGCTGAACCTCTCCTGCGCCCAATGCCATGACGAGAACTGGGGCCGCAAGCTGGCCGGCGCCACCATCCCGCAAGGGCATGCCAACGCCTACCCCATCTACCGTCTTGAGTGGCAAGCCGTGGGATCGCTGCAGCGCCGCCTGCGCAACTGCATGAGCGGTGTGCGCGCCGAAGTGCCGCCCTACGGTGCGCAAGACCTGGTTGACCTCGAAGCATTCCTATCCCTGCGCGCCAGAGGCATGGCGCTCGAAACCCCGGGCGTGCGCCCATAACAAGGAGCAGTCATGCAACTGATACGACACTGTCTCACCGCCGCTGCGTTCCCGGTCTTCATCGCTTGTGCATTCTCCTCCGCGCACGCCGCCGAGCCCATCGCCTCCGGCGCGCGCCTGGCCGCCACCTGCACCGGTTGCCACGGCACCAACGGCGCCACCACCGGCACCGCTTTGCCGCCGCTGGCCGGCCAGTCCCGGGAAGCGCTGCTCACTTCCCTGCAGGCCTTCAAATCCGGCGCCCGCCCGGCCACCGTCATGACACAGATCGCCAAAGGCTACAGCGAAGAGCAGCTGGCCATGCTGGCCGCCTACTTTGCCGCGCAGCGGCCCAACACCACCGTCCAGGGAGGCCGACCATGAAACGCCGTCAATTCCTGCAAGCCTCCGGCGCCGGCATGGTCCTCGCCAGCACGGGCTGCGCCAGCATTACCGGCAGCGCCAAACCGCAAGTCGTGGTGGTGGGCGGCGGCTACGGCGGCGCCACCGCCGCCAAATACGTGCGCATGTGGAGCGGCGGCGACATCGACGTCACGCTCATCGAGCCCAACGCCAGCTTCATCTCCTGCCCGCTCTCCAACCTGGTGCTGGGCGGCTCGAAGCAGCTGGCCGACATCACCATCAGCTACGACGCGCTCGCGCGCCACGGCGTCCGCATCCTGCGCGACAGCGTGCAAGCCATTGATGCAGGCAAGCGCACCGTCACTCTCGCCGGCGGCCAGGTGCTGGGCTACGACCGTCTGATCGTCTCGCCCGGCATAGAATTCATGTGGGACCAGCTGCCCGGCATGCAAAAGCCCGGCGCGCAGGAGCGCCACCTCCACGCCTGGAAAGCCGGTGCGCAAACAGCCGCGCTGCGCGCGCAGCTTGAAGCCATGCCGGACGGCGGCGTCTACGCCATGACCATTCCCGCCGCGCCTTACCGCTGCCCGCCCGGCCCGTACGAACGCGCCTGCCAGATCGCCCACTACTTCAGCCAGCGCAAGCCCAGGTCCAAGGTGCTGGTGCTGGACGGGAATGAAGATGTGGTGTCCAAAGGCCCGCTGTTCAAGAAGGTATGGCAGGAGCGCTACAGCGGCATTATCGAATATCGGCGCGGCTTCAAGACGGTGGACATCGACGTCGCAGGCCGTGCCGCCATCTCCGAGCTGGACGACCATGTGAAAGCCGACGTGCTCAACGTGATCCCGCCGCAGCGCGCCGGCGCCATCGCCGTGCAGAGCGGGCTGGCCAACGCCGGCGGGCGCTGGTGCGCGGTGGACTTCCTCACTTTCGAATCCACGCAGGCAAAAAACATCCACATTCTCGGCGACGCCATCCTGGCCGCGCCGCTGATGCCCAAGTCCGCCCACATGGCCAACCAGCACGCCAAGGTATGCGCCGCCGCCGTGGTGGACCTGCTGAACGGCCGCGCGCCGGAAGCCAAGCCCATGCTCAGCAACACCTGCTACAGCTTCGTCTCCGACAAGGACGTCATCCACGTCGCCTCCGTCCACGCCTACGACGCGGACAAGAAAACGCTGCTCGTCGTCCCCGGCTCCGGCGGCCTCTCCAGCGCCCCCAGCGCGCTCGAAGGCGAATACGCCCTGAGCTGGGCGCGCAACATCTGGAGCGACACCCTAGGCTAGCACTCCTCCCCCCTGCGATCCATGGCCGATCATGACCGATGATGGGTCGTAGGGCGGGTTAGCGCAGCGTAACCCGCCAAGCTCCGCCTGCGTCCTCATTATCCGCGCAATGTCCGCTCCAGCCACGCATAAGCGATCCGCTCCTGCTCCAGCCGCAAGCCCGGCTGGATGCGGTTGTCGCGCAGGTCGTCATACAGCATGCGCTCGGCCGCGTCGAGCCGGGGCAGGTCGTGCCTGACCTGGTCGGCCTCCGTTCCCCACGCCCCCTGGTGCGCCAGCAGGGTAGCGCGGTCCATCAGCAGTGATGCCGCATGGGGAAAGCGGCCGCGCAGTTGATCCAGGATCGCAAAGCCGTGCGTGTCGATGTCGCCCCAGTAGCGCAGCGCGCAGCGTTCCAGCCAGCGCGCCTGCGCCAGCGCGTCCCAGCCGTAGCCCGCGCCGAACACCACCAGGCTTCCTGGCGCCGGCGGGAATGCGAGGAAGTTGATTTCGTTTTCGGTAATGAACACCTGCCGCGCCGGTGGCGCCAGGGCGGCGAAACTGGCTGCGTCCAGCGTGACGTCGGCCTGGCGCGTCCCCGGCAGGATGGCGAGCGCATCGTCCAGCACGCGGAAGCGGATGCGCGCCGGCTTGTCGCGGAAACCGTAGCGCAGGTTGAACTGGCCCGCGCCCGTGGCCTCCGTCTTGATGGCCTCCGCTGGCAGCACCATCTCCAGCAGCTCGCCCAGCGTGCCCCGGTGCCCCTCGATGAATTTGCTGTGCACGCCGGGAATGTCGATCTGGCGCAGATACAGGCCGCAGCGCGGATGCGCGCACGCCCAGTCCACCACGTCCAGCAGCTGCGGCCAGGCCCCAGCCAGCTCCAGCGCGCGCAGCGGCCTGCGAGCCAGCCAAGGCAGCAGCGCGGGCCGGCGCGCCGCCGTGGCGGCGCACAGCGCCCGGTAGCGCTCGGCCTCGCGCCGCTTGCCGATCCAGGCCAGCGCCGAGTCCAGGCTGTCGACCCATGCCGTGTGCGGCACCGCGTTGGCGCCCAGCACACGATGCGCCACTTGGCGCAGCTCGATGCGGCAATGGGGCATGGCCTGCAGCTCCGCGATCCAGGCGCGCACGCTGTCGAAGCGCTGCGCCAGTTCGTCGGAGCTCGGCCCTTTCAGCGCCAGGCGGCGCGGAAACGCCGCCTCGCCGGCCGCCAGCAACTCGCCTTTGTCCCACAGCTTCTGCACCTGCGCGCGCAGGTCGGCCGGGCGGGTCCAGTTCATCGCGCCGGCCCCGCCTTGCCTTCCTGCTCCGCCTTCTCGGCGCGGTATGCCTCGATGCTGAGGTTGCGCAGCCTGGAGTCGCGCCCCTGCTCGTTGTGCACGAAACCGACCGAGGCCACGTGCGGCTCGATGATGTGGATTTTTTGCAGCGGCGTGACGATCAGCAGCTGCAGATTGAGCTGGGCGAACAGCTTCAGGCCGTACTGCGCCGACTCGTCCGAGCCGCGTCCGAAGGCCTCGTCGATCACCACGAAACGGAACGAGCGCGAACGCACCGCGCCCCATTCCAGCCCGAACTGGTAGGCCAGGCTGGCGGCCAGGATGGTGTAAGCCAGTTTTTCCTTCTGGCCGCCGGACTTGCCGCCGGAGTCGGAATAGTGCTCGTACTCGGCGCCGTCGTGCCGCCAGCGCTCGCTGGCGCCGAACAGGAACCAGCTGCGCACGTCGGTCACCTTGGCGGTCCAGCGCCGGTCCAGCTCCGTCAGCCCGTCGCGTCCCCGGAAGCGGTCGATGATGGCCTTCACCTGCACGAACTTGGCCTCGGAATACTGGCTGTCCTCCGAGCCCGTCAGCGCGCCCTCGGTGCAGGCCCGCAGCTCGCTCTGGAAGTCGCGGATCTCGGCGTCCGGGCTGGGCTGCGATTCGAGCACGATGTAGCGGCCGGCGTTGTAGTCGATCTGCGTCAGCGAACCGTTGATGTGGGCGATGCGCTCCTTGATGGTTTCGCGCTCGCGCGCCAGCTGCGCGCTGAAGTTGGCGATTTCGTTGATGGTGTTGATGTTCAGCAGTTCCTTGAAGCGCGCCTCGAAACGGGGCAGGTCGTCGCGCCCGAGCTGGTCCAGCAGCTTGCGGTACTCGTGGTCCGCCTCCACGCTGGCGTCGAACTCGCTGGTCTCCAGCTTGAACTCGTCCTTGAAGCCCATCATGGCCTGGATGATGCGGTCGCGCAGGCGCTTGAGCGCCTTGTCCTCGGCGTCGATACGGTCCTGCAGCCAGCCGCGCGCGTCCTGTTCGCGGTTATCGCACGACTCCACCGTGAGCTGGTGCTCGCCCAGCGCCGCCTGGCGTATCGCCTCCAGCTCGGCGCCGGCCGCCGCCAGCTGCGCGGCGTCGGCCGCGCCGTGCGCGGCTTGCGCCTGGCTGCGCAGCTCCTCGGCCGCCTGATGCCTGTTCTCGACCGCCCCGCCTTCCCTGGCTTTCGCCTGCAGCGCCGCCTCGGTGTCGGCCAGCTCCCGCTGCAGCTGGACCAGCTGCGCGTTGAGCTGGCGCAGCGTGTCGGAGGCCGCTTCGAGCCGGCGGTACTCGTCGCGCAGGCGTTCGATGCCGGCCGCCAGCCCGGCCCAGTCCAGTTCGCGGAAGTCGGTGAACTCCTCCAGCCGCGACAGCGCATCGATGCGCCGCTGCGCGGCGCGCCGCGCTTCCTGCAGCGCGCTGATGCGGGCGCCCACCGCGCCCAGGCGCAGTTCCAGCTGGCGCACCTTGTCCTCCAGCGCGGCGATTTTGGCGGCGTTGGACCAGCCCAGCACATACAGGCTGCGGTCGTCGATGCGGCGCCGGTCGTCCTTCTCGTGCCGGCCGGTGGGATCCTTCAACTGGCCGGCACGGGTGATGGCGCGCGCTTCGCGCCGGAACTGCTCCTGCGTGGCGCAGCAGGCCACGTCGTAGCGGTGCGCCAGTTCGCGCTCCATCCAGTCGAAGTAGGGCGAATCGGGCTTGACCGACAGTTTGCGCACCAGCGAGTCGCGGTGCAGTTCGGGCAGCGCGCCGGCGCGCGCCTGGCGCACGTGGAAATACACCAGGCGCCCGCGCAGCTGGCTGCGGTCCACCCACTCGGCCACCGCCTGGTAGTGCCGGTCCGGCACCAGCAGCGACAGGCCGAAACCGCGCAGCAGGCGCTCGGCCGCGCCCTCCCATTCGCGCTCGTCCTGGCGCACCTGCAGCAGCTCGCCGGCGAAAGGCATGTCCTCCTCGTCCAGCTCCAGCGCCTGGCACAGCGCGGCGCGGATGCGCACCTGCTGGTCGTCGATATTGCTGCGTCGCGACTTCAGGCTGGCCACGTCCGCCAGCAGCGCGCTGCGCTCCTCCATGCCCTGGCGGAAGCCGAAGTCCTGTTCGCGCTCGGCGTTTTCGGCATCGGCCGCCTGCGCGCGGGCTTGCTCGGCCAGCTCGGCGAACTGGCGGCGCTGCGCCAGGAAGGCCGTCTCGTCGCCGGCCGGCTGCGCGTCCGCCAGCGCGGCCAGGCGCGCATAGCGCTGCGCCTTGTCGTGGCGCGCGCCGCGCTCCTGGTCCTTCTGCTGGATTTCCGCCGCCAGCCGCTCCAGCCGGTCGCCGCCGTTGTCCGCCACCGCGCGTTTCAGTTCGTCGACCTGGATGTGCTGCGCGTCGCGCCGCTCCTGCAAGCGCTTGTGCTGCGCCTCCACGCGCTCCCACTCCTCGCGCAGCTTGGCCAGGCGGTGGTCCAGCAGGCCCAGTTTCAGGCCCGCGAAATAGGGGCGCAGCAGCTCGCGGCAGGCGCGCATGGCGTCCACCTGTTGCGCCAGGCCGCCATGACGGTCGCAGTCGGCCACCATGGGCTCGAGCAGCGCCACCTGGCGCTTGGCCTTCAGCACCGCCTCGTGCGCGCGGTTCAGGTCGTCGAAGTGGCCGATCAGCGCGGACAGGCGCGGCGCCACGTCGAACGGCTCCAGCATGTGGCTGCGCACGAAGTCCGTCAGGTTGCCGACCGATTTCATCGACACGGTCTGGTGGAACAGCTCCAGCGCCTGCTCGTTGTCGATGCCGAAGCGGCGCCGGAACCAGGCCCCGTATTTCGGAAAGCTGTCCTCGATCTCGGCGCCCAGGCCGCGCAGCTTCTTGCGCAGCTGCGCGATGTCGGTGCCGAACTGCGAGAAGTCGGCGGCGATCGACAGATCGCGCTCGGCGCCGACGAAGAAGCGCGCCGGCTGGCCCTGCGCGTCCTTCATCCAGAACACCTGCGCCAGCGTGACGGTCTGCTTGTAGCCGGCGTTGTGGAACACGCCCAGGATCACCGAATAGCTGTTGTGGCCGCGCAGGTTGACCGGCTTGGACGCGCCGGTGGCCTCGTTGCGCTCGGACTTGTAGCTGCCCAGCACATAGGAGCGCAGCGAGCGTTCCTTGCTGTCCGCACCGGCCGCCTTGTTGTAGGCGATGCGGTTGGCCGGCACCAGCAGCGTGGTCACGGCGTCCACCAGGGTGGACTTGCCGGAGCCGATGTCGCCGGTCAGCAGCGCGTTGCGCCCGTCCAGCTGCATGCTCCACACGCGCTGGTCGAAGGTGCCCCAGTTGAACACCTCCAGCCGCACCAGGCGGAAGCCGGACAGGGTGTCGTCGCTCATGAACTCCAGGTCCATGCTGGCGGTGTCGTTATGCATCGCCGCCCTCCGCGCCACCCTGCAGCTGCAAACGGTAGGCGTCCAGGCGCGCGTCGAACTCCGCCAGCCACTGCGCGTCCACGAAGGCCTTCAGGATGCGCCGCACTTCGTAGCTGGGCGGGCCGCCGCTGGCCTTGAGCTTGCGCAGGAAGCCCATCTCGTCGATCTTGTTGGCGTGGGTCTCGATCTGGTCGACGATGCGGGTCTCGTTGCTGCCTGCCGGCAGGAACACCCGCACCAGCTCCGCCAGCTCGTCGCGCGACAGCACCAGGCGCGTGCCGCCGCCGCTGGCGTCGAACTCGGCCAGTTTCTTGCGCAGCAGCGCAAGCAGCAGGCTGACCGGGAAGGACAGCGGGCGGCGCGCCACCAGCCGCGGCATCCTGGCCGCCGCCTCGTCGCCCTCGCTCGCGCCGCGCGCGCGCAGGAAAGCGTAGCCCTCGGCCTCGTCCAGCACCAGCTCGAGCTGCAGCACCGCCACGTAGTCGCGTACGCGCGCCTGCAACTGGAGCAGGGCGCTCCACAGGCGCTCGTCGCCCTCGCGGTACAGCACCCCCTTGAGCAGCGCGATGGCCAGCGCGGACAGCTCGTCCTGCGGCGCGGCGGCCGGGGCCGCGTTGATGTCGTGTTCCATGTCTACCTTATAAAAATCACGCGCGGCAGGTGTGCGCGCCGCAGCGCCGGCGCGCCGTCGGCGTCCACGCCCTGCCATGCAATCTGTTCCGGCGTGTCCTCGTCGACCACCGTCTTGAACGACTCGCCGGCCAGCTGCAGGTAGGTCACCAGTTCGGCCAGGCCGTGCTGCAGCGGATAGCGCTCGGCCAGCTGCTTCAGCGTCACCTGGCTGTGCTCCTGCAGCGCGTGGCGCACGTTGCGCGCCATTTGCGCTTTGTCGATCACGATCTGCGCGTACAGGGCGGCCGCGTCCACGTCCGCCGCGCCCGCTTCCAGCGCGATGTTGGTGAAGACCGGCTTGACGGACGGGGTGTGCAGCGGCCGCTCCATCGGCAGCTCGATCTCGGCCGCCGGCTCGGCGATCTCCATCACCGCGCCCGGCGGCGGCGCCTCGCGCAGCGCCAGCGCCTTGGCCTCGATGCCGTGCAGGATCTCCATGATGCGGCGGTTCTCCAGCCAGGCCCGGTCGTCCAGGAAGCGGCGCAGCTGCTGCGACAGCTGCGCCACGGTGCGCTGGGTATGCTCGCCGGCCTCCAGCCAGTCGTAGTGCACGCGCCGCGTGCGCGGGTCCGGTTTCAGATCGGCCACCGGCGGCAGCGCCAGCACGCGTTCCAGCAGCGCCGACAGTTCGTCCTGGCGGCGGCTCGACATCAGGAAGTCCCAGAAGGCGCGGAAGCTGCGGCCCTGGTCGGAGTCGGCGATGGCGTCGCGCTCGCCCATGATCTGCTCCAGCAGCGCGCCCTTGGCGCCGTCCCACAGCGCGATGCGCTCGCGCACGTTGCGGTCGAGTAGGCGGAAATTGTGCTCCACCTCGCGGAAGTCGGTCAGCAGCTCGCGCGCGATCTGGGTGAACTGCTGGAAGCGCTCCTTCAGCGCGGTGTCGTCCAGCAGCGGCACGTCGCCGCCCAGCACCTGCGCGATCTCGATGTCGATCTCGTCGCGCCGCCGGCGCAGTTCCGCCACCCGCAGCGCGGGGTCGGTCTCGCTGCCCTCGCTCATCTGCTTGAGCAGGTCGAACAGGGTGAGCAGGCGCGACTCGGTGCCGACGAAGCTGCGCGCCGACAGGGTGGCCAGCCAGGCGATCGCCTTCTCGGTGGCGGGCGTCAGGTCGAACTGCGCCTCGTCCGAGCCCTGGCGGTAGAACTTGCGCAGCCAGCCCTTGTCGGTGGCGGCCCAATCGTTCAGGTACTCCAGCGGCGCCTTGGGAAAGGCGTCCGCTCCCAGCTGCTGGCGCAGCGCGTACAGCTCGTCGTCCAGCGCCTCGGCCAGGTCGGCCGCCGCCATCACGCGCACGTTCGGCGCCACGAACACGCGGTGCAGGAAGCTTGCCACCAGCGGCGCGTGGTCCGAGCGCAGCAGGCGCCAGGCCGGATGGCGCGCGCGCAGCGCGTCTAGGGTGGCAAAGTCGAGTGTCATGGCGTGCGGGCTGGCGGAGGAGCCATTATGATACTGGAAGTGCCCCGCCATGAACACTTGCTTGCGCATACCGCGAGGATGAATATGCCGCACTGGGCCAATCTATTGCGCTGCATCAACACTGCAGGCGCCGCAGTATGACACCATCGCTGAACCTCCACGCAAGGGATCCGACGATGGAAAAACTGCTGCCGTATTTTGAACGCGAACTGGGCATGCTGCGCCGCGCCAGCCACGACTTCGCCGAGCGCTACCCCAAGCTCGCCGGCAGCCTGCTGATGAACGGCGAAACCTGCGCCGACCCGCACGTCGAGCGCCTGATCCAGTCCGTGGCCCTGCTCAACGCCCGCACCGCCAAGCGCCTCGACGACGACTACGCCGGCTTCACCGAAGCGCTGCTCGGCGTGCTCTACCCGCACTATCTGCGCCCCATCCCGTCCTGCTCCATCGTCCGCTTCGACAACAGCACCGTGGCGCGCGGCGCCGCAAGCAGCGCCGTCATCCCGCGCGGCACCGCGCTCAAATCCCTGGGCAGCACCGCTCCGGGCTGCAAATTCCGCACCGCCTACGACGTGGCCGTGGCCCCGGTGCAGATCAGCACCGCGCGCTTCGACACCTTTATCCACGCACCGTCGTCGCTGCCGCTGCCGCCCGACATCACCGCCGCCATCCGCATCACCATCGCCTGCACCGTGCCCAACCGCAGCCTGGCCGAAATGCGCCTGCCGGTGCTGCGCGTGTATCTCGACGGCGAAGCGTCGCTGCGCGCCACCCTGCGCGATACGCTGTTCATGCGCACCTCCTGCGCCTGCATAGAAACGGAAGGACAATGGCGCATGCTGGAGCGGATACCCGTGCGCCCCGCCGGCTTCGATGACGCCGACGCGCTGCTGCCCTTCGGCCCTGCCGAGCAGCCCGCCTACCGCCTGCTCAGCGAATACTTCGCCTACCCCGAAAAATTCGACTTCATCGACATCGACCTGGCCGACCTGCTGCGCCACGCCGCCCCCGGCTGCGCCAACGTCACGCTGCACCTGGCGCTCAACGGCCTGCGCGGCGACTCCAGCGCCGCCCGCGTGCTGCGCACGCTCACGCCGGACAACCTGCTGCTCTCCTGCACGCCTATCGTCAACCTGTTCCGCCACATCGCCTCGCCTATCCGGATCACGCACACCCGCAGCAGCTACCCCCTGCTGCCGGATGCACTGCCGGCCCAGGCCTGCGAGGTCTACAGCGTGGACTCCGTGCACCTGCTCCAGCGCGCCGGATCGAGGGACAGCATCAGTACCGAGTTCGTGCCTTACTACTCCCTGCGGCACGGCGAATCGTCCAACGGAAAAGGGCACTACTGGATAGTGCGGCGCGACGAAGAACTGGCCAACGGCCGCCAGGCCCACGAATATTCGCTCGCCCTGATAGACCGCGACTTCGACCCGCTCAAAGCCGAATCCGGCACCGCCTCCATCGGTATCACCTGCACCAACCGTGACCTGCCGCACGAATTGCAAGGCGGCCTGCCCGGCGGCGACCTGGCCTCCGAATCCACGGCAGGCAACGTGCCGATACGGCTGCTGCGCAAGCCCACGCGCTCCCAGCGCCTCACGTCCGCGCGCGGCGCTCAGTGGGGGCTGGTGTCGCACCTGTCGCTCAACCACCGCGCCCTGACGCAGCAAGGCCTGCCCGCATTCACCGCCATGCTGCGCCTGTACGCCATGCGTGACAGCGCCATCTCCCAGCGCCAGATCGACGGCATCACCGGTCTGGCCCACAAGCTGGGCACCGCCTGGCTGCAGCGCGGCGCGGGCCTGGCCTGCCTGCACGGCGTGGACATCCGCATCACGTTCGACGAGCAGGCCTACGCGGGCACCGGCATCCACATCTTCGCGCAGATGCTGGACAACCTGCTTGGCATGTATGCCCATCTGAACAGCTACACCCAGCTCACCATCGTTTCGCACGCCACCGGAAAGGAGCTGCTGCAATGCGCACCCCGCAACGGCAGCCTGCCGCTGGCCTGACTGGTTTGATCGGCGCGTTGCTGGCCGCGCCGCAGCGCTTCGACTTCTTCCAGGCCGTGCGCCTGCTCGAGCAATGGCTGGACACCGCATCACCGTCCAGCGAGTCGCAGTCCGGCATGCCGTCGCTGCGCTACCGCAACCGCCTGTCGCTGGCCTTCCCGCCCGGCGAAATCAGCCGCATAGACGAAGCCGGCGACCACCTCGACATCACGCCCGCCTTTATGGGCCTGCTCGGCAGCAGCGGCACGCTGCCGCACCACTACACTGAGCGCATCGCCGCGCACGAACAGCGCGAAGACGACGACGGCCCGCGCGCCTTCCTCGACATGCTGTCCCACCGCGCGCTCGCCATGTTCTGCACAGCCTGGGCCATGCACCGCCCCGAATGCATGCAGGATGCCGGCGGCGGTGATGGCTACCTGGCCAAGCTGCTGCAGCTCTCCGGCGCGCAACCTCCGCCGGACTGCGTCATCGGACGCGAAAGCTTCGCCCGCTACGCCATGCAGATCCGCAGCCGCACCGTCTCGCACGACGTAATGACAGGCATGCTCACCGAATACTTCGGCGTGCCTGCCAAGGTTGAGCCGCTGGTGGGTGTGTGGGAAGCCCTGCCCGCGCCGCAGCAGGCGCAGCTCGGCCGTAGCCACTGCTGCCTGCGCAAAGGCGTGCTGCTCGGCGAACGCATCCACCGCTGCGACACGCGCGCCCGCATCCGCATCGGCCCTTTGTCGAAGGCGGACTTTGAGCGCTTTCTCCTCCATGGATCCGGCGCCGCTGCCCTGCAAGGCATGCTCGCCATGTTCTGCACAGTCGGCATCGCCTTCGAAATCCGCCTGCTGCTGCGCGCCGCAGATGCCCGTGGCTTCTCCCTGCACCCCAGCGAGCAGGAAGGCGGCGCCCGCCTCGGCGTCAACGCCTTCCTGCTCGGCGCTCCATCCGCGCACGACCGCGAAGACGCCAGTTATTTGCTCACGCCATGACGCTGCGGCTTTGCGGCATATCAATTCGTTCCATCCTCCCCGGACCTAGAATGCAATTCCACCCTGTACGCCCAGCCGCTACGAGGCCATAGACCATGCCCAGCCCCAGCACCAAACCCGGCGCCAAGCTTGACCGCGCCCGCCAGGAGTTCGAAATCCTGCTTGCCAAACTGGCGGAAGCCCGCCGTATGCACGCGCGCTGGGAAGCCAGCGCTGTGCGGCTGCGCGAGCTGGGGCGGCGCACCCTGGAGCCACTGGAGGAACAGTTCAATGTCTACGCGCGCCAGTTGATCAAGGTGTTCGACCAAGCCTACGGCCACAGCACCTTGAACGATTCCGAACGGGTTGCTATCGCCGAATCCATCTGCACCCTGGCCAACCGCATGCTGAACACCAGCGGCGACAACGAAATCCAGCAGTTCTTTGACCGCTACAGCAGCAGCGAATACGGGGTGAACCGCATGCATTTCGGACCGGTGCTGCGCGAAATAGGCGATATGCTGCTGGCAGACACCTACCCGATGTCCTTGTCCTGGAACGAGGAAGAAGACCAGGAGCAGGCGGAAGAACTTCACGCCAAGCTTGTGCGCGTCATCCTTACCATGCCGCCGGAGCAGCAGCCGGCGCTGCTCGAGCAGGCCGACGCAGGGTACATCAACGGCGACCCTGTTGCGCTACGGGTGCTCGAAATAGAAATGGAGCAGGGCAGGCGGCCCGGTTCCGCGCACCTCGGCCGCAAGCAGATCGAGCAAAGCATCGAGGCACTTGAAGACTACCTGATTGACGTGGAATTCGACACGGTCGGCATCCAGTTCTCGCTGATGGTGAAGCTCAACCTGCCCGCCACCACGCAGCTGACCGAATACGTAGCTCGCCAATGCGTGCGCATGCAAAAACACCTGCTCGAGCACCAGCTGGAAAACATCGCCTGCGACGTGGCCGACTTCCGCGACATCGCCAAGCTGAAAGCCTGGCTCAAGGAAAAGCAGCGCAACACGGAAAGCGCCGCGCCCACCCATCACTAGCCTTACTGCAGGCGAATGGCCGTATCGAACACCCAGGTGCGACGAATCTCGATCACATCATACTGGCGCGCCACGGTTGGCGGGAACGCACCGTAGGGCGCCTGGCTGGCCACCACGCGCCGTATCGCCTCGTCGATGGCCGGCACGCCGCTGGAGACCACGAACGTCACCTTCTCCACCGAGCCGTCCGCGCGGATGGCTACCGTGACCGTGGGTTGGGTGTGAGGCTGCTTCACCACTTCACGGACCATGTCGAAGGTCATGTTCAATTCGATCTTCTTGCTCATGGCTTCCGCGTACAGCACCAGGTCGGGATTCGGATCGGCGCGGCCGTAGAGCCATCCGCGACGCAGACCGCTTGCCGTAGGCAGCAGCGAGCGGGAAGGGCGGTTCTGCGCGTCGCGCTGCGCCGCCTCCGCGTCGAGCTGCTTGCCGATCGCGCGCAGCCGCTCCTCGCGCTGCGCCTCCCGCTCCGCCTTGTCGCGCAACGCCTGCTCCTGTTTCGCCGCCACCTGGCGCGCCGCTTCCTGCCTTGCCGCCTCCTGACGCCCCGCTTCCAGCTTAGTCACCTCCTGCCGCGCTGCTTCTTGTCGCGCCGCTTCCTGTCTCGTCGCTTCTTGCCGTGCCGCTTCTTGTCTAGCCGCCTCCAGCTTTGTCGCCTCTTGCCGCGCTGCCTCCTGTCGGGCCGCTTCCTGTCTTGTCGCTTCTTGCCGTGCTGCCTCCTGCCGCACCGCCTCCCGCTTCATGGCATCCTGCCGCGCCGCTTCTTGCCTGATTGCGTCCTGCCGTGCGGCTTCCTGCCGGATGGCCTCCTGTCGCGCCGCTTCCTGCCTGAGAGACTCCTGCCTTGCAGCCTCTTGCCGCACCGCCTCCTGTTTCGCGGCGTTCTGCCTCGCCGCCTCTTGCTTGAGTGCGTCCTGCCGTGCGGCTTCTTGCCTGAGTGCTTCCTGTCGCGCTTCTTCCTGCTTGAGTGCTTCTTGCCGCGTGACCTCCTGCCTTATGGCCTCTTGCCGCGCTGCCTCCTGCCGTGCCGCCTCCTGTTTCAATGCGCTCTGCCTAGTCATCTCTTGCTTGAGCGCGTCCTGCCGTGCGGCTTCCTGCCTGAGCGCCTCCTGCCGCGCAGTCTCCTGCTTTGCCGCCTCCTGGCGCCCCATCTCCTGTTTTACTGCATCCTGCCGTGCAGCCTGCTGCTTGATTGCGTCTTGCCGCGCCGCTTCCATCTGGCTCTGGGTCTGACGCGCCTTCTCATCCTGTCTTGCCTGCTCCTGGCGCAGTGCTTCCCGGCGCAATTCCTCCTGGCGGACAAGCGCCTGGCGCTCAGCCGCCAAGCGTGCTGCTTCGGCGCGTTCCCGCTCCAGCCGTGCAGCCTCCTGCCTCGCCTTCTCGTCCTGTCTTGCCAGCTCCTGCTGCAGCGCCTCCCGACGCAGCGTCTCCTGCCTGGCAAGCTCCAACCGCTCGGCCGCCAGCCGCGCCGCTTCGTTCCTGGCTGCCTGCTCAAGCGCCCGATCCCGCGCCTCCTGCTCGACCTGCTTCTGCGCCGCCTCGCCCCCCACATCCGGCGCCGGAACGTCGCTCCCCTGAACCGGCAGGTTGCGCTCCAGGGAGGTAGCCGGCGCTCTGGCGGCCGGCGCATTCGGCGCGATAGGCAAGTTGACGTCGGGTCTGGTCCAAGCCGTCATTCCCGGCGCCTGCGGCTGCGAAGAAGCAGTCTCCGTGACAGGCACCGGCTCGGAGGTTGATGGCAATATTGCCGCTGCCGGTCCCGCATCCCCCTTGCCCGCCAACCCGGCGTCTTCCGGCCCAGATAGAGGCACAGGCAAAGGATCCGCCGGCGGCGCCGGCATCAGCAGAATGCGCAAATCACTGGCATCCACACGCCTATCCTTCCAGGGAAAGTTAAGCCCCGGAAGCCCAAACGTCTGCCCGCCAAAAGTGATGCTCAACAGCGCCGCATGCACGAGCAAGGAGAGCAGCAGCGCATTGCTCAAGCGCCAGCGGTCACGCTGAATGACGCCCGCCGTTCTCAAGCCAGAAATCCTTCACGCAGCGATCCCAGGCCGCACAAAACCACTCTACTTTTAATCTGCGCAATCAAAGCCATTGCATCGCCCGGAACGGAATGTTGATAAATTCAACACAGCCTATCACAAGCGCACACGCTTGCTTAGCCTTACGTTGCGCCCGCTCAAAGTAGCGTTGCCAAAGCAGTGCCATCATCGCCGAACCCCTAGCCCCCGAGGAGCCCCAGTGGAAAGCGATCTGCTCGACTTCCTGGTCCAGCCCAAGGACCTCAT
>NZ_WWCU01000032.1 GCF_009857595.1 Pseudoduganella aquatica
GCGCGCCGGCCGCGCCGCGCACGGCCTGCGCCAGCGCCGCGTAGTCGAGCCGGCGCTGGCCGTACACCAGGGCCTCGGCGCCGGGCGTGCGCGCCGCGCTGGCGAAAATGAATTCGTGGAGAAGGTCGCTCATGATTTCCAACAATATGTTTGAATTAACAATGTGACACAATGCAACATGGTACGCGCGGCCCCCCGCCGTGTCTATCGCCGGGGCCGCAACAATTGACCGTCAAAAAGCTTGCCCAGGCGGACTACAATGGTCCAGGCCGGGTTATACTACGGCGATATATAAATGGAAACAAGCAATTGCAGTATTACAACAGTATTTGCTTGATAATGCCACCCCTACAGGACGCTGCATGAGAGATATCGTCATTACGCTGATCGTGTTCGCTTCGCTGCCGTACACTTTCAAGAAACCGTATATCGGCGCCCTGATGTGGATCTGGATCAGCGTGATGAACCCCCACCGCCTGAGCTGGGGCTTCGCCTACGATTTTCCCTTCGCCGCCATCATCGCCGCCACCACCCTGCTGGCCCTGCTGGTCGCGCCCGGCCAGAAGCGGCCGCCGTCCTCGCCGGCCGTGGCCGTCATGATCATGTTCACGGTGTGGATGGCGATTTCCACCCTGTTCGCCATCCACCCCGGCGAATCCACGGTGATGCTGCAGCGCGTCATAAAAATCATGCTGATGAATCTGGTGGTCATGATGGCGGTGCGCAACAAGGAGCAGCTGCACTGGATGCTGTGGGCGCTGGCCGGCTCGCTGGGCTACTACGGCATCAAAGGCGGCCTGTTCACCATCGCCACCGGCGGCAGCTTCCGCGTCTGGGGCCCCGAGGGCAGCTTTATTTTCGGCAATAACGAAGTGGCGCTGGCCTTCGTGGTGATTATCCCCATCTTCTACTACCTGTACCTGATCTCGGACAAGAAATGGCTGAAATACGGCATGGTGGGCGCCATCGGCCTGTGCGCGCTGGCCTCGCTGGGCTCGTATTCGCGCGGCGCCCTGCTGGCCCTGCTGGGCATGTTCGGCTTCCTGTGGCTGAAAAGCCCGAAGAAAGCCGCGCTCGGCGTCGGCATGGCGCTGCTGCTGCCCATGATTATCCTGTTTATGCCGGCCAAGTGGACCGAGCGCATGGACACCATCGACAACTACCAGGAAGACGGTTCGGCCATGGGCCGCATCAATGCCTGGCAGATGGCCACCAATCTGGCGATCGACCGCCCGCTGACGGGCGGCGGCTTTGAAATCTACGACGCCTATGTGTTCGCGCGCTACGCGCCGGTGCCGAACGACATCCACGCCGCCCACAGCATTTATTTCCAGTGTCTGGGCGAGCACGGCTTCGTCGGCCTGGGGCTGTACCTGACCTTCGCCATCCTGTGCTGGCGGCGCGCCAACTGGATTATCAGGCAGACCAAGAAGCGCGCCGACCTGAAATGGGCCGGCCAGCTGGCCGGCATGATACAGGTGAGCATGATAGGTTTCGGCGTGGGCGGCGCCTTCCTCAGCCTGCTGTATTTCGACATGCCGTACTACCTGATGGGCGCGCTGCTGATCACCGGCCAGATCGTGCAGGACAGCCTGCGGCAGCCGGCCGCCGGCCAGCCCGGCGCAACGCCGGCCGAAGCGGCCGATCCTGCCGCCACCGCCGCCGCGCAGGCGCCGCGGAACGGCGCGCGCGCCGCCAAGCAAGGGTCCATATGAATGCACAACACCATCCCCGTCCCACCCTGGCCACGCTGGCGCGCCGCGCCCTGCTGCGCCTGGGCGCGCTGGGCCGCGCGCGCCGCAGCCTGAGCATCCTGATCTACCACCGCGTGCTGCCGCAGGCCGACCCGCTATTCCCGGACGAGGTGGACGCGGCGCGCTTCGAGCAGCAAATGGCCTGGCTCAAGCAGGGCTTCCACGTGATGCCGCTGGCCGAGGCGGCGCGCCGCCTGCGCGCCGGCACCCTGCCGCCGCGCGCGGCCTGCGTGACCTTCGACGACGGCTATGCCGACAATGCCGAGATCGCGCTGCCCATCCTGCAGCGCCACGGCCTGGCGGCCACCTTCTTTGTCGCCACCGGCTTCCTGAACGGCGGGCGCATGTGGAACGACACCGTGATCGAGCTGGTGCGGCGCGCGCCCGGCCCGCGCCTGGAGCTGGCCGCGCTGGGCTATGGCAGCCACGCCATCGGCAGCGACGCCGAGCGCAGCGCCGCCATCCACGCGCTGCTGGACCAGCTCAAATACCTGGAACCCGAGCTGCGCCTGGCCGAGGTCGACAAGCTGCGCGGCGCGCTGGGCCTGGCGCTGCCGGACGACCTGATGATGAACACCGAGCAGGTGCGCCAGCTGCACGCGGCCGGCATGGAAATCGGCGCGCACACGGTGCACCACCCCATCCTGGCCAGCATGGACGAGCATGGCGCGCGGCAGGAGATCGCGCGCGGCAAGGCGGTGCTGGAGGAAATGACCGGCGCGCCGGTGCGCCTGTTCGCCTACCCGAACGGCAAGCCGGGGCGCGACTACCACGCCGCCCACGTGGCGCTGGCGCGCGAGCTCGGTTTCGAGGCGGCCGTGTGCACCGCCTGGGGCGCGGCCGGGCCGGAAACCGACCCGTTCCAGCTGCCGCGCTTCACGCCCTGGGACCGCAAGCCGCTCGGTTTCACGCTGCGCCTGCTGCACAATTTGTACCGGCCGGGCCAGACTGTGTGAATCCGGCCATAAATCGGCGCCGGCGCGATTGTGTGAAATTGTTGCAACAGTTATACTACTTGATGTATTAATTGAAACAAGCGGAGATTCACCCCGATGGCCCAGAGCGCAGACCGCGTGCAGCACTTCCCCCCGGCCCCGGCCGGCCAGCAGGCCGCGCCCGGTACGCCGCAGGCCGGCCATCCGCCGCCCCTGCCGGACTACCCGCGCGCGCGCATTCCGACCAAGCCGGTGCTGTCGCGCGCCACCTTCCGCGCCGGCGGCGGCCACGCGCCGTCCATCCTGGACGTGCGCGAAGCGCGCCTGGTCACCAGCGGCCGGGTCGCCATCGCGCTGGCGCTGCGCCAGATGGGCGTGGGTCCGGGCGACCGCGTGCTGGTGCCGTCCTACCATTGCGCCTCGATGATAGAGCCGGTGGTGTGGCTGGGCGCCACGCCGGTGTTCTACCGCATCCACCGCGACACCCAGGTCGACCTGGACGACGTGGCGGCCAAGCTGGCCGGCGCCAAGGTATTGCTGGCCACCAACTATTTCGGCTTTCCGCAGAACCTGTCGCGCCTGCGCGCGTTCTGCGACCAGCACGGCCTGATGCTGCTGGAAGACTGCGCGCACTGCTTCCTGGGCGAGCACGAGGGCCAGCCGGTGGGCTCCTTCGGCGACTACGCCATCGCCAGCACCATGAAATTCTTCCCCATCTACGAAGGCGGCTGCCTGGTGTCGGCGCGCCACTCGCTGGCGCCGGTGCGGCTCGAGGCGGGCGGCTTCCGCTTCGAAGCCAAGATGGCCGTCAACGCGCTCGAGGATGGCTTTGAATACCAGCGCCTGCGCACCGTGCAGCGCCTGCTGGCGCTGCCGCTGGGGCTGAAGAATTTCCTGCTGCGCCAGCTCAAGCGCAGCGGCAACGCGCCGCAGCCCATGGCGCCGCGCTCGTCCGAAGGCGGGTTCGGCTTCGATCCGGACTGGCTGGGCAAGCGCGGTTCGCTGTTCTCGCGCCTGACCTTGCGCCTGGTCTCGCGCGGCCGCATGGGCGCGCTGCGCCGCAGCCACTACCAGCACCTGCAGGCCGCGCTGGACGGCCTGCCCGGCTGCCGCCCGCTGCACGCGGTGCTGCCGGAACGGGTCTACCCCTGGGTCTTCCCGCTGTATGTGGAGCAGCCCGAAGCGGTATTCGATACGCTCAAGCGGGATGGCGTGCCCATCATCCGCTTTGCCGAATATCTGTGGGAAGGCGTGGACGCCACCGTCTGCGGCGCCAGCGCGGAGCTGTCGCGCCATGTGCTGCAGTTTCCCTGCCATCAGGAACTACAAGAACAGGAACTGGACTGGATGATAGACAAGATCAAGACCGCCTTGCTGGCGGCGCGCGCGCCATGAAGTGGACCCTGCTGCCGGCCAGCGACTATCCCGCCCACGCCACGCGCTGGCATGAACTGAACCACGCCAGCGTCGATTCGCCGCTGCTGGAACCGGCCTTTGTGCAGCCGCTGCTGACCGAATTCGGCGAAGGCCGCGAATGGCTGGCCGTGTGCGAGGACGGCGGGCGCACGCTGGCCATGGCGCTGCTGCAAAAGAGCCGCCAGGGAGCCTGGCAGACCTTCCAGCCCTCGCAGCAGCCGCTGGGCATGTGGCTGCACCTGCCGGGCGAGAACCTGCCGGCGCTGATGGACAGCCTGCTGCGCAGCCTGCCCGGCATGCCGCTGGTGCTGGGCCTGACCCAGTTCGACAGCTGGCTGCATCCGCGCCCGGCCGACGGCGCCCAGCTGCGCACGGCCGACTACATCAACACGGCCCGCATCACCATTGCCGGCACCTTCGACGAATACTGGGCCTCGCGCGGCAAAAACCTGCGCGCCAACCTGAAGAAACAGCGCGCCAAGCTGGCCAAGGAAGGCATCGCTACCCGCATGGACGTGCTGCGCGCGCCGGCCGACATGGCGCAGGCGGTGGCCGACTACGGCGTGATGGAAAGCGCCGGCTGGAAGGCCGGCGGCGGCACCGCCATCCACCCGGACAACGACCAGGGCCGCTTCTACCGCAGCATGCTGGAGAACTTCGCCCAGCGCGGCGAAGCCAGCGTATACCGCTACTGGTTCGACGACCGGCTGGTGGCGCTGAACCTGTGCATCGAAGGCGGCGGCGCCAAGATCGTGCTGAAAACCACCTATGACGAGAGCCTGAGCAGCCAGTATTCGCCGGCCTTCCTGATGCGCGAGGAGACCTGCCACGTCATGTTCCGCGAACGCCTGTTCGAGCGCCTGGAGTTCTACGGCAAGGTGATGGAGTGGCACCTGCGATGGACTGACGAGGTGCGCAGCATGTACCATATCACCCACTACCGGTGGCCGGCCCTGAAAAGCCTGCACACCCTGGTCAATAAGCTCAGGCGCGGCAGCGCGGGCCAGCCGGCGCCCGCCGCCGAGCCGGTCCCGTCCGCCGCCGCCCGCCATACCGAACCATCCACGGAGTAAGCAATGTATCTGCAAGAAGTAAAAACCATCCTGGCCGACGTCCTCGGCCTGGGCGCCGGCGCCGACGCGCTGACCGAACAGTCCGCGCTGCTGGGCGCCATCCCCGAACTCGATTCCATGGCCGTGGTGCAGCTGATCGCCGCCATGGAGGAACAATTCGGCTTCAGCGTGGACGACGACGAGATCGACGCCGCCACCTTCGCCAGCGTCGGCAGCCTGACCGCCTTCGTGGCGCGCAAGCTGACCGCCTGAGGCGCCCTCCGAGCATGAGCTTGTTCTCCCTTGCCGCGCACGCCCAGCCCTTCTTCCTGAAGGCCGCTGCGGGGGAGCGCTACTGCCTGTTCCACCCGGCCGTCGGCGCCTGCCGCGGCGGCCTGGTCTATGTCCCGCCGTTCGGCGAGGAAATGAATAAAGCCCGCCGCATGGCCGCGCTGCAGGCGCGCGCGCTGGCCGCGCAAGGCATCGCCGTGCTGCAGATCGACCTGCACGGCACCGGCGACAGCAGCGGCGACTTCGCCGACGCGCGCTGGGAGCAGTGGCTGGCCGACGTGGCGCTGGGCTGCCAGTGGCTGTCCGCCCGCCTGGGCCGCCCGGTCGGCCTGTGGGGCTTGCGCCTGGGCGCGCTGCTCGCGCTCGACTACGCGCGCTCGCCCTACGCCCAGGGCGCGGCCGCGCCCACCCGCATGCTGCTGTGGCAGCCGGTGCACAGCGGCGGCGCCCACCTGACCCAGTTCCTGCGCCTGCGCATGGCCAACGACATGCTGGGCGCCGGCGGCGGCCAGAAAACCGGCACCGCCGCGCTGCGCGAGCAGCTGCACGGCGGCGCCACGCTGGAAGTGGCCGGCTACGAGCTGGCGCCCGAGCTGGCCAACGCGCTCGACGCGCTCGACCTGGCCAAGATGGCGCCCCCGGCCTGCCCGCTGCACTGGATAGACGTGGTGGCGGCCGAAGGCCGGCCGCTCACGCCGGCCTCGGCCAAGCTGGTGGCGGCCTGGCGCGCGCAAGGCGCCGAGCTGGACGCGCAAGTGGTGGCCGGCCCGCAATTCTGGGGCACCCAGGAAATTGCCACCTGCCCGGCGCTGCTCGACGCGAGCCGCGCCCTGTTCCAGGAGGCCGCCCATGCAGTTTGAAGAACGCGCCCTCAGTTTCGACTGCGGCGGCGACTGCCTGTTCGGCGTGGCCAGCGTGCCGGCCCAGCCGGCCGAACGCGGCGTGGTGGTGGTGGTGGGCGGCCCGCAGTACCGGGGCGGCAGCCACCGCCAGTTCACCCTGCTGGCGCGCCACCTGGCCGCGCAGGGCATCGCCGTGCTGCGCTTCGACTACCGCGGCATGGGCGACGCCGAGGGCGAGCAGCGCGACTTTGAAATGGTGGCCGAGGACCTGCGCAGCGCCATCGGCCAGTTCCAGGCCACGGTGCCGGCCGTGCGCGAGGTGGTGCTGTGGGGCTTGTGCGACGGCGCCTCGGCGGCCCTGTTCTACGCCGCGCAGGACGCGCGCGTGCAGGGCGTGGTGCTGCTCAATCCCTGGGTGCGCACCGAAGGCGGACTGGCCAAGGCCACGCTGAAGCACTACTACCGCGACCGCCTGCTGCAGCCGGCGCTGTGGAAGAAGATCTTCACCGGGCAGTTCAACTACGGCGCCGCGCTGCGCTCCTTCACCGGCCTGCTGGGCGCCGCGTCCGGCAAGCCGGCGCCGCAGCACGCCGCGGCCGCGCCCACGGCCGCGCCGTCCAGCCCCCCGCCTGTGGTGCACGCCGAACCGAAGCCGCGCATCTCGGACCCGGACCTGCCGCCCCTGCCCGGGCGCATGCACGACAGCCTGGCCGCCTTCCAGGGCAAGGTGCTGCTGATACTGAGCGGCGCCGACCTGACGGCGCAGGAATTCCGCGACGCGGTGAAAGCGTCGCGCCCGTGGCAAAAACTGCTGGCCGCGCCGCGCGTGACCCACAGGGAACTGGCGCAAGCCGACCACACTTTCTCGCGCCGTGCCTGGCGCGACCAAGTAGCAGACTGGACCGGAGAATGGATGCGTTCATGGTAAACAAACGCGTGCTGATGATCGCCTACCACTACCCGCCCATGCGCGGCAGCAGCGGCATCCAGCGCACCCTGAAGTTTTCGCAATACCTGCCGCAGTCGGGCTGGGGCCCGGTCATGCTGTCGGCCCATCCGCGCGCCTACAGCAATCCGGGCGACGACCAGATGGCCGACATTCCGGCCAGCGTGCCGGTCACGCGCGCCTTCGCGCTCGACACCGCGCGCCACCTGTCCGTGGGCGGGCGCTACGCCGGCTTCATGGCGCTGCCGGACCGCTGGGCCAGCTGGTGCCTGGGCGCCATCCCGGCCGGCTGGCGGCTGATACGCCGCCACCGCCCGGCCGTGATCTGGTCCACCTACCCCATCGCCAGCGCCCACCTGATCGGCCTGGTGCTGCGGCGCCTGACCGGCCTGCCCTGGGTGGCCGACCTGCGCGACCCGATGACCGACGTCAGCTATCCGGAAGACCCGCGCACGCGCCGCGTGTTCCAGTGGATAGAACGCAAGACCATCGAGCACTGCACGGTGGCCGTGTGCACCACGCCGGGCGCCATCAAGACCTACGAGGCGCGCTTCCCGGCCATCCCGCGCGAGCGCTACCGCCTGATCGAGAACGCCTACGACGAGGAAAACTTCGCCGACGCCGAACGCGGCGGCGCGGCGGCCGCGCCGGGCGCGCACGGCGGCCCGCTGACCTTGGTGCACAGCGGCATCATCTACCCCTCCGAGCGCGACCCGGTGCCGCTGTTCCAGGCGCTGGCCGCGCTCAAGCGGCAGGGCGCCGTCAGCGCCGCCAGCGTGCGCGTGGTGCTGCGCGCCACCGCCCACGACGACTACCTGGGCGGCCTGATCGCCGAGCACGGCATTGCCGACCTGGTGCAGCTGGCGCCGCACGTGCCCTACCGCGACGCCCTGGCCGAGATGCTGAACGCCGACGGCCTGCTGATCTTGCAGGCGAGCAACTGCAACCACCAGGTGCCGGCCAAGCTGTACGAATACCTGCGCGCGCGCCGTCCCATCCTGGCCCTGACCGACAGCGACGGCGACACCGCCGCCACCTTGCGCCAGGCCGGCATCGACAGCATCGCCCCGCTGGACCAGAAAGATGCGATCATCGCCATGCTGCCGCGCTTCCTGGAGCAGGTGCGCAGCGGCACCGCGCCGCTGGCCTCGGCCGCCGTGATCGCCGCCCATTCGCGCCGCGCGCGCACCGAACAACTGGCGCTGCTGCTGGACCAGGTCAGCGCCAGCCACGCTCAATGAAGATGGGGAGATGGACAACATGAAGCACAAGCAACGCATCCTGGCGGCCGGCCTGCTGGCCGTGGCCGCCGCCGCCGCCGCGCTGCCCGCGCGCGCCGCCGAACGCAAGGCCACGCCGTTCTGCGGCAACCTGGCCAACGCCTACGGTCCCTACGACTACCGCAAGGGCACCACCGAGTTCGCGCACCACCTGAAGCTGGTGGAAGGCGCCCACTTCACCGACGAGGTGGAAAACGGCATCAAAGGCAACGCCAGCACGCTGGGCGGCGACATCGACTACACGCTGCGCGCCTTCCCCAACCACCCCGGCGCGCTCAACACCGTGATACGGGTGGCGGCGCGCAACCCGAAAAACCTCTATCTGCCGGGTGGCAACCGGCCGGTGGAATGCTTTTTCGACCGCGCGGTGCGTTTCGCGCCGGACGATCCGGCCGCCCACACACTGTACGGCAGCTACCTGCTGTCGGTCGGCCGCGAGGCCGACGCCCGGCCCCATTATCTGATGGCGGTGGAGCTGGACCCGGACAATCCCAGCACCAACTACAACATGGGCCTGGTTTATTTCAAGAACAAGGACATGGTCAACGCCAACAAATACGCGCAGAAAGCCTATGCGCTGGGCTTCCCGCTGCCGGGCCTGAAGAATATGCTGGTCCAAGCCGGCAAATGGGACGTGTCCGCCGCGCCGCCGCCTGAGGCCGCCAGGAAGAAACCGGCCGACGGCGAGCCGGCGGAAGCCGGCGAGGCCGCGCCCGCCGCACCCGCCGCCAGCCAGGATGCGCCGCCGCCGGCCAAGCCGGACGCCGGCACGGCCGGACGCTGATACGCTAAGCGGTGGCCGGCTGCGGGTGCGCCAGCACCCACTCCTCCACCAGCCACGGCGCGCACCAGCCGGCGCAGGCCAGCATCACCTGGGTGATGTCGGCCGAACGGCCCGGCAGGGAAAGCTGCGCCCACTCCAGCGCGAACATGGCCGCGCCCACCGCCACCCCGCCCGCCAGGGCGATGCGGTGGTGGCGCGCCGGCGCCGACACCTGCCGCGCCAGCCAGGCCATGGCCATGAAGGGCCACAGGAATTCCAGGATATTGGTATAGCCCTGCAGGCTGCGCATATGGCCGCGGAACGGTATCCAGTTGAAGCCGCCGCCCAGCCAGCCGCCGCGCACCGGGGTCAGCTCGCCCAGCGCCATCGCCAGGGCCAGCAGCACGATGGCGGCGCAGGCGGACGGACCGGCCGCGCTGGTGGAGGGGGAACGGCACAGCCGCGCCAGCAGCGGCAGCGACAGCGCCGCGCCCGCCACCTCCTCCAGCCGTAGCGTGTGGCCGTCGATCAGCACCTGGCAGGCCAGCACCGCCAGCAGCAGCGCGCCGTACAGCCGCCACCACGGCCGCCCCGGCCGTATCAGCGCGCGCAGCAGCAGGCCCAGCGCGGCGAACTGGCAGGCCAGGCAGATCATGGCAGGCAGGCTCACCGGCATGGCCGCCTGCAGCTGGAAATACAGCGGCGCCAGCGCGCGCCGCCAGCGCCACAGGCCGAACACCGGCATGAGCGGACTGGTCTGGGATAAAAACCACAGCGCCACCACCACCAGGCCGGTGTTGGCGATGGCCCCGCGCGCAAACCAGCCGTCGCGCCAGGCTTGCAGGCGGGCGCCGCTGAAGGTGTCGCGCCGCAGCAGGCCGGCCAGCAGGGCGCCGCACAGCGTGCCCAGCACATTCATGGCCACATCCGCCGCCGACGAGACCCGCGCTGGCAGCCATTCCTGCGCCACCTCGGCGGCCACGCTGAAACCGGCGCCCACCAGCACCGCCAGCGGCAGCGCCAGCCAGTAGCGGTGGCGCCGCGCCCACCAGGCCGCCAGCAGCAGGCCGAAGGGCATGTACACCAGCACGTTCTGCAGCAGGTCGCCGCGCTCCAGGTAGGCCGCGCCCGGATGCAGCAGGAAGCCGAACAGCGGCTCGGTGCGCGCCGCCCACTGGAAGGGATAGAGGCTGCCGTAAAACAGCAGCAAGACGTAGACGGCGACGGCCTGGCGCATGGCGCGCCCCGGTCAGGAACCGGATTTGATGGCGTGCCGGCTCATCAGGTCGTACAGCGTGGGGCGGCTCACGCCCAGCAGCTCGGAGGCCTTGACGATGTTGCCGTCGACCCGGGCCAGCACCTTGACGATGGCCTTGTACTCGGCCTCGTCGCGCACCTGGCGCAAATTCAGCGGCTCCTCCGGCAGCAGCGCGCCGGACAGGCCCAGGTCCTCGGCCACGATGTGCGGCCCGTCGGCCATGATGACGGCGCGCTTGATGCAGTTTTCCATCTCGCGCACATTGCCCGGCCAGGGGTAGGCCTCGATCACATTCATGGCCTCCTGGCTGAAATGCAGCGCGGGGCGCGACTCGGCGGCGCAGAATTTGTTCTTGAAGTGGTGCGCCAGCAGCGCCGCGTCGCCCACGCGGTTGCGCAGCGGCGGAATGGTGACCACGATTTCGGACAGGCGGTAGTACAAGTCCTCGCGGAAGCGGCCGGCCACCGCCAGCTCCTTCAGGTTCTGGTGGGTGGCGCAGACGATGCGCACGTCGACCGGGATTTCCTCGTGGCCGCCGATGCGCTCGATCACGCGCTCCTGCAGGAAGCGCAGCAGCTTGGCCTGCAGCGGCATGGGCAGGTCGCCCACCTCGTCGAGGAAGAAGGTGCCGCCGTGCGCCAGCTCGACCTTGCCCTTGGTCTGCTTGGCCGCGCCGGTGAACGCGCCCTTCTCGTAGCCGAACAGCTCGGACTCGAGCAGGTTTTCCGGGATGGCGGCGCAGTTGATGGCCATGAAGCGCTCTTTCGAGCGCGGGCTGAGCTGGTGCAGCGCGCGCGCCAGCACTTCCTTGCCGGTGCCGCTCTCGCCCAGCAGCATCACCGAGGCCGAGGTGGGCGCCACTTTTTCGATGCTGCGGCAGATCTTCTGCAAGCCGGCGTCGCGGCTGATCACGCCGGCCAGCGGCGAATCGGCCTGGGCCTGCTGCATGCGGCGGTTCTCGCGCTGCAGCGCGTGCAGGTAGAAGGCGCGCTGCACCACCAGGCCCAGCAGGTCGGGGTCGGCCGGCTTCTGGTGGAAGTCGTAGGCGCCCAGGCCGATGGCCGACACCGCGTGCGCATGGTCCTGGTTGCCGGTCAGCACCACCACCTTGGTTTCCGGCGCCAGCGCCAGGATCTGCTGCAAGGTGGCCAGGCCCTCGGTGGCGCCGTCCGGATCGGGCGGCAGGCCCAGGTCGGTGATCACCACTTCCGGCTCGTGGCGGCGCACCTGCGCCAGCGCCGCCTCGCGGTCGCCCGCCACCAGCACTTCGTATTGGTCAAAGCTCCAGCGCAGCTGCTTTTGCAGGCCGGGGTCGTCTTCGATAATCAGCAGCTTCGCTTTGCTCACGGTATTCCTCTATGTTCAGTCTGGCGGCCGGAAATCTCAGGCCGCGCGCTCCACGGAACCGGCGTCCTGCCGGTACAGCGGCAGGGTGACGCGGAAGGTCGTGCCCTGCCGCGGACTGCTGCTGACCTCCAGCTCGCCGCCCAGTTCATGGATGTATTCCCGGCTCTCGAACGCGCCTATGCCCATGCCGGCCGGCTTGGTCGATTCGAAGGGCTTGTACAGCCGCTCGCGGATGAATTCCTCGGTCATGCCGGCGCCGCTGTCGCTGATCTCCACCAGCACCGCGTCATGCTCGCCGCGCAGCGCGATGCGCACCTGGCCGTCCAGCGGCGTGGCCTCGATCGCGTTCTGTATCAAATGCCCCAGCACCCGCTCCAGCCGTTCCCAGTCGGCCAGCACCCGCAGGCCGGGCGTTTCCACCCGCAATTGCGGACGCGGTTCGAACGCCGCCTTCAAGGATACGGCCTGTTGCAACAGTTGGTCAATAAACAATGGCAGCGGACGGGCCGGCGCGTCGTTGCGGCTCAGCTTTTGCAGCATCAGCTTCATTTTCTGCACCGAATGGGTGACGGTGTCGAGCATGTCCTGCTGGAATTCCGGGTTGTTGCGGTGCTTGTGCGCGTTGGGGATCAGCAGCGACAGCTGGGCCACCAGGTTTTTCAGGTCGTGCACCACGAAGGTGGACATGCGGTTGAAGGACTCGAACTGGCGCGCCACCATCAGGGCCATGGCGGCGTCCTGCTGCGCCAGATAGCTGGCGGCCTGGCTGCAGGCGATCTTCAGCAGGTCGATCACCTCCCAGTTCAGCTGGATGGCGCTGCGCGGCTGCTGCAGCAGCATGAAGCCGGACAGGCGGCCCTGCATAATCAGCGGCAGCACCAGCCACACGCGCGGGTAGCGGCAGATCCAGTCCGGCATGGCGATGTCGCCGTACAGGCCGGGGTTGCGCTGGTACTCCTGCATGTCGATGACCCACTGCTTGCTCTCGAGAAACTGGCAGAGTTCCGAGTCGGCCGCCTCCGACTCGCTGGCCAGCGGCACGTGCCACTGCGCCACCGGCTCGTGGCGGCCGGACTCGCGCAGCAGCCACAGCGCGCCGCCCGGGCTTTCCACCAGCCCGGCCACAGCCTGCACCGCGCGCTCGGCCAGCTTGGGGCCGTCGGCCGACAGCATGCGGGTAAAGCCCATCCATTCTTCGCGGTAGTCGTAGTTGTAGCTGTAGAAATGCTTGCTGATAAAGACCTTGAGCCAGGCGCGGAAGGTGCCGGAGAACAGCACCCCGGCCAGCAGCACGGTGGCGCCGAACAGGAAGGCCACCTGCATCACCGAGCCCCAGCTGCCGCCGAAGAAGCGCAGATAGTAGCCGGCCGAGCTCATCACCAGCAGATAGCCGGCCGAGCCGGCCAGCGCGGCCGAATGGAACAGCACCCGGCGCGACACCGACAGCTGGTTGGACCAGGCCGCGCTGCGCGACACCGCCAGCGCGATCAGCGGCATGGTCAGCGCCTGCACGAAGCCGCGCGCGGCCCAGATGTCGCCGTTGACCTGGCGGAACAGCATGGTGTCGCTGTACAGGTAGAAGTCGTAGGCGTACATGCCGCCTATGCCCAGGCAGGCGTATTTCAGCGCCCAGCGCTCCTGCAGCGGCTTGTTGCGGTAGAGCTGCTCGACCAGGATCATGCCCAGCACCGCCGCGCCGGCGCGCAGCATGGCCAGCGGCAGCAGGCCGCCCAGGCTGGCCAGCACGCCCGGCGCCCAGTTGGCCAGCAGCTCGGCCGCGAGCAGCAGGGCGTAGAAGCCGGCCACCAGGCGCAGCAGGCGGTTGTGGCGCAGCAAGCGCCAGCCGGCGCCCTGCTGGAACAGGCCCATCAGGAACAATAGAAAGGCCGACCAGGCCGCGTTGCGGGCAATGTCGAGCGCGTCGTTCAGGGTGGACGGGCCAGGCGCGTGGACCGCCTCCCAGGCGTTCAGGCCGGCCCACAGCGCCGTCACGAGCGCGGCCGCCGCCAGCACGGCAGCGTGCGCGCGGGCGCGCCATATGCTCAGCAGCAAGCCGCACAGCAGCGCAAAGGCCAGCGCGGCGGCGCCGTAGCTGTACGCGGCGACGCTGCTCAGCATGGCAGCTCCGGCACCCTGGCCAAGGGCAGCGCCATCAGCGGCCGCTGCCGAACAACACCACCTTGAGGGTATCGATCAGCACCAGCAGGTCGAGGAACAGGCTGTTGTTCTTCACGTAATACAGGTCGTACTGCAGCTTCTGCACCGCGTCCTCCACCGAGGCGCCGTAGCCGTAGCGCACCTGCGCCCAGCCGGTGATGCCCGGCTTGATGCTGTGGCGCACGTTGTAGTAGGGGATGTCTGCGCTCAGCTGCTCGACGAAATAGGGCCGCTCCGGGCGCGGGCCGACAAAGCTCATCTCGCCCTTGAACACATTCCACAGCTGCGGCAGCTCGTCGACGCGCAGCTTGCGGATAATGCCGCCCACGCGCGTCACGCGCGGGTCGTTCTGCGCGGCCCACTGCGGCTTGCCGCCTTTTTCCGCGTCCGTGCCCATGCTGCGGAATTTCAGCACCTTGAAGCTGCGCCCGCCCTTGCCCACCCGTTCCTGGCTGTAGATCAGCGCGCCGCCGTCCTCGAGCTTGATGCACACCGCCGTAAACAGCATGACCGGCAGCGCCAGCAGCAGGATGATGATGGACACGATCAGGTCGAAGCCGCGCTTCATGAAGGTGCGCATAAAGCTCTGGTCGAAGCCGCCGCCGAAGACCAGCCAGCTCGGCTGCAGGGACTCGACCCGGATCTGGCAGGTTTCGCGCTCGAAGAAGGTGGCGGCGTCGGTCACCTTGATGCCGAACAATTTGCACTCGAGCAACTCCCGGATCGGGAAGGTGCCGCCGCGCCGGTTCTGCACCGACACCACGATTTCGCGCACATTGTATTTCTGCGCCAGGGCCACCAGCGACATGCCGGGCTCCATGGCCAGCACCGAATTGGCGGCCACGCGCGACTCCTCCTCCGGCATGGCCACATAGCCGGCCACGTCGTACTTGTGGTAGCTGTTCGAATGCAGGGCCAGGTCGCCGCACTCCTTGGCCAGCGCGCCGTTGCCCAGGAAGATGATGCGCGACTCCAGGAAGCGGAACTTGGAGCTGGTGAAGAAGATGGCGCGCGCCATCAGGATGCCGGCCGCCGAGATGGCGAACACCAGCAGCAGGATGCCGCGCCCGAAATACAGCTCCGGCGCCACGTAGAACACCAGCGTCAGGATGCCGAAGGCCATGGCGAACGAGGGCACCAGCTGCAGGAAGAAGGGATTGCGCAGGCCTTCGCTGAAATTGAGCTGGTACATGCCCAGCGCGCTCATCGAGAACACGATGGCGGCGGTGAACACGCAGGCCGACATCAGGAAATGGTCGAGCCGGGGCAGCAGGAAGTCGTCGCCGTCGAAAAAGCGGATGGCCGAACCGGCGTAGAAGGCGCCGATCAGGATGAGGATTTCCACGAACAGCAAGCTGAACGCGACCTTGGACACGTAGTGATTGGCAATTTTTAACATGTTGTTGTTCCTTCCCCAGTGCGCGCACCTCGCGGCGATGGATGACGGCGCCGGCCGCGCGCAGGCCGGGCTCGTTCTATTTGTGCTACCTGGCTGTCAGGCTACCGACATACCAGTCCATCGCCACGGCCAAGCCTTCTTCTATGCGGTGCGTGGGCGCATACCCGAGCAGCTGCGCCGCCTTGCCGATGTCCGCCTGCGAGTGGCGCACATCGCCGGCCCGGAAGCCGGCATACTGCGGCCGGTGCTGGTCCAGGTGCGGGAAACGCTCCCGCAGCAGGGCCACCATCAAGCCGTACAGCTGGTTCAAACTGGTGCGCTGGTTCAGCGCCACGTTGTAGACCTGGTTGACCGCGTCCGGCGCGGTGGCGGTGGCGGCCAGCACATTGGCTTGCACCACATTGTCGATAAAGCAGAAATCGCGGCTGGTCTCGCCGTCGCCGTTGATGAACAGCGGCCGGTCGGCGATCAGCGCGGCCACCCACTGCGGGATCACGGCGGCGTAGGCGCCGTTCGGATCCTGGCGCGGGCCGAACACATTGAAATAGCGCAGCCCGACCGACTCGGCGCCGTAGCAGCGCGCGTACACGCCGGCGTACAGCTCGTTGACGTATTTGGTGACCGCGTAGGGCGACAGCGGATTGCCGATCTGGCCCTCCACCTTGGGCAGGTCCGGATGGTCGCCATAGGTGGAGCTGGAGGCGGCGTACACGAAGCGGCGCACCTTGGCGTCGCGCGCGGCCGTCAGCATGTTCAGGAAGCCGGTGATGTTGACGTCGTTGGTGGTGTGCGGGTCTTCGATCGAGCGCGACACCGAACCGAGCGCGGCCTGGTGCAGCGCGTAGTCCACGCCCTCGCAGGCCTGGGCGCAGTCGGCCGGCTGGCGGATGTCGCCGCGCAGGAAGCGGAATTGCGCCCACTGCGCCTCGCCCACGGCGGCGCGCACCTGGTCCAGATTGTGCTGGTGGCCGGTGGCGAAGTTGTCCAGCCCGGTAACCCGCTGGCCCAGCTTGAGCAGCGCCTCGACCAGGTTGGAACCGATGAAGCCGGCCGCGCCGGTCACCAGCCAGTGGCGCGGCTGGGCGCGCAGCTGCCGCTGCCGCTCCAGGTAGGCCGCCGGCGCCGGCGTCATCACAGCCTCCAAACCGCGTGGCCGGCGGCGCTGATGGGCGCCAGGTCGAAGGCCGACTTGACGTCGATAAAGCAGCCCATCGGGGTCAGCTTGGCGCACAGCTCGCCGAACGGGATCGCCAGCAGTTCCTTGTGCGGCACCGCCGCCACGATGGCGTCGGCGCGCGGCAGGTCTTCCCAGCGCTCCAGTTCCACGCCGTATTCATGCAGGGCCTCGTCCGCTTCGGCCACCGGATCGTGCACATGCACTTCCACGCCGTAGGATTTCAGCTCGGCGATAATGTCGGCCACCTTGGAATTGCGCAGGTCGGGGCAGTTTTCCTTGAAGGTCAGGCCGATCACGTTGACGCGCGAGCCCTTCACGTGGCAGCCGGCCGCGATCATGGTCTTCACGGTTTTCTCGGCCACGAACTTGGCCATGCCGTCGTTGATGCGGCGCCCGGCCAGGATCACCTGCGGGTGGTAGCCGACCATGTCGGCCTTGTGCGTCAGGTAGTAGGGGTCGACGCCGATGCAGTGGCCGCCCACCAGGCCCGGACGGAAGGGCAGGAAGTTCCACTTGGTGCCGGCCGCCTGCAGCACTTCCAGCGTGTCGATGCCGATCTTGTCGAAGATCAGCGCCAGCTCGTTCATCAGGGCGATGTTCAGGTCGCGCTGGGTGTTCTCGATCACCTTGGCGGCCTCGGCCACCTTGACGCTGGAGGCGCGGTACACGCCGGCGGTGACGATGGATTCGTACAGCGCGGCCACCTCGTCCAGCGTGGCGGCGTCGTCGCCGGACACCACTTTCAGGATGGTGGTCAGGGTGTGCAGCTTGTCGCCCGGGTTGATGCGCTCGGGCGAATAGCCGACGTGGAAGTCTTCCTTCCATTTCAGGCCCGATTCGCGCTCCAGGATGGGCACGCACACTTCCTCGGTGGCGCCCGGGTAGACGGTGGACTCGAACACCACGATGGCGCCCTTTTTCAGGTTGCGGCCGACCGTGATGCTGGCGCCGATCAGCGGCGTGAAATCGGGATTGTGGGCCTGGTCGACCGGGGTCGGCACGGCCACCACCAGGTAGTCGGCGCCGGCCAGGTCGGCCGGGTCGCTGGTGACGCGCAGCTGGGTGGCGGCAGCCAGTTGCTCGGACGACACTTCACCGGTCGGATCGCAATGGCGCCGGTAGCTGTCGATCTTGCGTTCGGACAAGTCAAAACCGATGGTGGGCCGCTTCTTCCCGAATTCCACCGCCAGCGGCAAGCCCACATAGCCCAAACCGACAACCGCAACTACCTTGGCATTGTTCATTTCAATTCCATACTAGAAATAAAATTCATTGCAAAAAAATCAGCATGCTTCACTACAATTCTTGCAACATCGTGTCGCGGCGCGCGGGCCAGCCAGGGCGGGCATCCATTTTAGCGCTACTGCGCGGCCGTGGTTCATGCCGCCGCTGGATGCGGCCTGAACTGTTGGGCACGCACCACAGAGTTTCAATCGAGAATTAACAATTGAAAACTATGGCGAATCGTGTACTAGAATACAATACATGTTGCAATTTTCATAGCGATATTTCCTCATGATAGCACCTGTCGGCCCATATCGACAGGAAATAAATCACGGCAAAAACCGGTCCCGGGCGTGGCGGGCGGGAGCCCTAGCGCGGCAGGAAGCGCGCCGCCAGCGCCAGCGCCACGATGGCCAGGATGGCCACCCGGCTGCCGTTGTCGCGCATGGCGTAGACCACCGGATCGTCGTGCATCTCGCCGCGCGAGGTCTTGATCCACAGCCGGCCCAGCCAGTAGATCATGCCGAAGGCGGCCAGCCACAGCAGGTCCGGACTGCGGTAGCGCGCCTGCGTCTCGGGCGCGCTGATGAACAGCCCCAGCACCACCACCGCGCTCAGCGCCGCCCCCACGCCCAGCGGCCACAGCACCACCAGGTCGTCCACCCGGTAGTCGCGCCCGCGCGTGGCGGTGCGGCCGTCCTGCTGCAGCGACACCAGCTCGGAGCAGCGCTTGATCAGCGCCAGGCTGAGGAAGACGAACACCGAGAAGGCCAGCAGCCAGGAGCTGGCCGTGATGCCGGTGGCCACCGCGCCGGCCTGGATGCGCAGGGTGTAGAGCAGCGACAGCATCAGCACGTCGACCAGCATGTACTCCTTGAGCACCCAGCTGTAGGCGCTGGTCAGCGCCAGGTAGAGCAGCAGCGCCAGGAAAAAGCCGGGCGACACCAGCGCGGCCAGCGCCAGCGCCGTGGCCAGCGCCGCGCCGGCCACGGCCAGCCCGTGCAGGATGGGCAGCTGGGCGCTGGCGAAGGGCCGCAGCCGCTTGCGCGGATGGGCGCGGTCCGACTCCAGGTCCCACAAATCGTTCACCACATAGGTGGCCGAGGCGGCCAGCGAGAAGGCCACGAAAGCCAGCGCAAGGTGGCCCAGCTTGGCCAGGTCCAGGAAGGAGAAGGCGGCGAACAGGGGCACGAACAGCAGCAGGTTCTTGAGCCACTGGTGGACCCGCAGCGCGCGCAGCCAGACCTTGAGCGAGCGGCTGTGGCCGGGGAACTCGCGCTCCACCGGCACCGCGCCGGCGCGCACGATGCCGCTGGTGCGCGCGCTGGCGCCCACCAGGATGGCCCCGCGCGCGCCCTGCCACACCGGCAGGTCGGCCCGGCTGTCGCCGGCGTAGACGAAGTCGGCGCCCACTTCGCGCCGGATGGCGTCCAGTTTGGCCGCGCCCTTCAGGTTGCCGGCGTCGCCGGTGGCCAGCACCTGGTCGAACAGCTGCAGGTGGCCGGCCACTTCGGCGGCGATGCTGCCGTGGGCGGCGGTGGCCAGCACAATGCGGCGACCGCGCGCCTTTTCCGCGCGCAGGTAGTCCAGCAGCGGCTGGTGGTAGGGCAGGCTGGGCGCGGCCACGCCGCAGCGCGCGGCGATGGCGCGCTTGAAGCCGGCGCGTCCGGACAGCAGCCAGAACGGCATGCTCAGCAGCGCGGCCGGCGAACGCCGGATCAGCTTGAGGCCGGATTCAACCAGGGTGTCGGTCGGCGTCAGCGTGCCGTCCAGATCGACCACCAGCGTATGGTTTACAGGGTCCATTAAACTTCCATGCGTGTATCACAGTTTGTCATTATATTAAAGTTTTCCAGCCCGGCCGCATACGGAAACCAATAATAAAAAGTAATTGAAAATTTACACACATGGCGTTTTATAATGTCCGGGCAACAAGCCGGAGCCCGCAGGGCTCCTTGTGATAAGAGGAATGTATTGGCCACCCTACCCGAACGCGGCGCCGTCCCCGTCTATCTTTTTGTACTGCCCTGGTCGCTCTCCGGCGTGGGCGGGGTGAACCAGGTGGTCATCAACCTGGCGCGCGAGATGCAGCAGCAAGGCCATTTCCAGCCCCTGATCCTGGTCACCGAGTGGAACGCCACCGAAGCGGCCGAGACCGTCGAGTGCGGCCTGCCCACGCTGCGCTGGCGCGTGCGCCCCTACCATGCCGGCATGGGCCTGCGCGAAAAGCTCGCCTACCGGCTGTGGGAGCGCCGCTTCCGCGTGCAGTTCGAGCAGCTGTGCCGCGCGCGCGGCGTGGCCGCCGTCAATGTGCACTACCCGGGCGCGGGCGCGCTGGCCCTGCAGCGTTGCGTGGCCGCCATGGCGCGGCCGGTGCCGCTGATCCTGTCCTTCCACGGCGCCGACCTGGGCGCGCTGCGGCGCGCGCCGGCGCCGGAGCGCGCGCTGTGGAGCGCCGCCCTGCCGCGCATGGACGCGCTGGTGACCTGCTCGCGCGACCTGCGGCGCGAACTGCTCGACATTTTCGGCGCGCAGCTGCGCGTGACCGTGATCCACAACGGCCTGGACGCGGCCGGCTTCGCCGCCATGGCCGGCCGCGCGGACCGGCCGGCCGGGCGCAGCATCCTGAACGTGGCCAAGTTCGAGCACAAGAAGGGCCAGGATGTGCTGCTGGACGCCTTCGCCAGCCTGGCCGCCGACTTCCCCGACCTGACCCTGACGCTGGCCGGCGCCAGCGACCACGCGCTGCCCGGACTGGAGCAGCAGGCGGCGCGGCTGGGCGTGGCCGGACGGGTGCGCCTGCTGCGCGACGTGCCGCACGCCCAGGTTGCCGCGCTGTTCGGCGCCGCCACCGTGTTCGCGCTGCCCAGCCGCCAGGAACCCTTCGGCATCGTGCTGCTGGAAGCGGGCGCGCTGGGCCTGCCCGTGGTGGCCTCGGCGGTCGGCGGGGTGCCCGAAATCCTGGACGACGGCGTGACCGCGCACCTGGTGCCGCCGGACGACGCGGCCAGCCTGGCCCGGGCGCTGCGCGCCGTGCTGAGCGACGCCGGCGGAGCGCAGGCCATGGGCGCGCGCCTGCGCGAGCATGTCAGCCGCCATTTTTCCTGGCACGCCAGCACCGCCGGCTATGCCGCGCTGCTGCCGTCCGCCCCCTTTCCCCTCCACTGAGAACAGGCTGATCTTGTGCCGCATACGCAAACCGGGCTGCCCATGCCCACGCTGAACCGCCGCATGGCCAATGGCATCGTCTGGATGGTGCTGGCGCGCCTGATCGACCGCGGCATCGGCATCGTCAGCACCCTGATCCTGGCGCGCCTGCTGGTGCCGGGCGACTTCGGCCTGGTGGCCATGGCCACCGCCGTGGGCGGCGTGCTGGACCTGATGAGCGCCTTCAGCTTCGACCTGGCGCTGATCCAGAACGCCAACGCCACCCGCCGCCACTACGACACGGTGTGGACCTTCAACGTCATCTTCGGCCTGGTGTGCGGCTGCGCGCTGCTGGCCCTGGCCGGGCCGGCCGCCGCCTTCTACAGCGAACCGCGGCTGGCCATGGTGATGTGCGTGCTGTCGCTGTCCTACTTCGTGGGCGGCTTCGGCAACGTGGGCGTGGTGGCCTTCCGCAAGGAGCTCAACTTCCGCCAGGAATTCAACTTCGTGCTGGCGCGCCGCGTGGTCACCTTCGTGGTCACCATAGGCGCGGCCTTCGTGCTGTACTCCTACTGGGCGCTGCTGATCGGCATGACGGTGGGCCGCATCGTCGGCGTGGGCATCAGCTACCGCATGAACAGCTACCGGCCGCGCCTGGACCTGTCGGCGGCCAGCGAGCTGTTCCATTTTTCCAAGTGGCTGCTGGTCAACAACGTGCTGTTTTTCCTGCTGCACGACGGCTGCACCTTTATTATCGGCCGCCTGTTCGGCGCCAACGAGCTGGGCATCTACGCCATCTCCTACGAGATTTCCAACCTGCCCTCGACCGAGCTGGTGGCGCCCATCAACCGCGCCACCCTGCCCGGCTTTTCCAAGATGCAGGACGCGGCCGAAATCAGCCTGTCCTACCTCAAGCTGCTGGGCACCATCTCGACCATCATCCTGCCGGTCGGCCTGGGCATCGCGGCGGTGGCGCAGCCGCTGGTGCTGGCCCTGCTGGGCGCCAAGTGGATGGACGCGATACCGCTGATACAGCTGATGGCCATCCACGGCGCCATCGGCGCCACCCAGGGCAACAACAGCACCGTCTGGATGGCGCTGGGCAAGCCGCGCAACACCACGCTGCTGGCCGGCGGCTTCCTGCTGGTGCTGTTCCCGGCGCTGTATTTCCTGCTCAAGGCGGTGGGCATCGTCGGCGCCGGCTACGCCTACCTGCTGGCCACGGCCTGCACGCTGCCCTACACCATCGTGGTGACCAAGCGTTTGCTGGGCTTTTCCTGGTCCGCCTGGCTGACCCGGCTGTGGCGTCCGGCCGCCAGCGTGGCGCTGATGTACGCCGGCGTGCAGCTGCTCGACAGCACGCTGCACGCCGCCGCGCCCCTGCTGCGCCTGATGATAGACGCCGGCGCCGGCGCGCTGCTGTACGTGCTGCTGCTGCTGGCCATGTGGCAGCTGGCCGGACGGCCTGACGGCGCCGAGCGCTACCTGCTGGACAAGGCCCTGCGCCGCTAGCGGCCCAGCAGCTGCAGCAGCCAGCTCTTGCCGATGCCGCGCAGCGCGCGCAGCGACGGGCCGGCGCGCAGCATGTCGCGGTACACCGTGCGGGCGTCGGCATAGCGGCCGGCCCGGTTCAGGCCATAGGCCAGGGAATTGCGGTAGGACAGGATTTTTTTCCGGTAGGCCGCCATCTCCGGCTTGCGCAGCCGGGCGCGCGCGCGCAGGTAATTATCCTCGTGCAGCTCGACGGCGTTCTGCGTCATCGCCACATTGTCCGAACTGAGGTTGGAGCCGTGCTGGCGGTAAAAAGCCAGCACCTGGTCCAGATAGCCCAGCCGGCCCTGGAAGCCCACGCGCAGCCACAGGTCGGTATCGTCCGAGCCGCGGAAGCGCGCGCGGAAGCTCACCGGATCCTGCAGCAAACGGCCCGGCGCCAGTATCACCGAGATGGTGTGGATGGCGGCGTAGCGCAGCGACATGAATTCATAGAACCGTTCGCCGCAGTCATACCAGTCCTGCCCCAGCGGCGCGAGGTGGGCCGCCGCGATCTGCTTGAAGTCGGCGTTCGACAGATAGGTGCCGCTGTGCGGCTTGCCGTCCTCCTCCACCAGCTGCACGTCGTGGAAGGCGCCCACCCATTCCGGGTGCGCGTCCATGCCCGCGCACAGCTGCGCCAGTTTCTCAGGATGAAAATAGTCGTCGTGGTCCAGAAAGCAGACATAGGGCGCGCTGGCCATGGCCAGCGCCAGGTTCTTGGGCACCGTCGGCCCGCCGGACGCGGTGGGGCGGTGCACCAGGCGGATGCGCGGATCGCGCGCGGCATACTCCTGCAGCAAGGCCGCGGTGCCGTCGGTCGAGCCGTCATTGATGATGATGTACTCGAAATCGGCCAGCGACTGGGCCAGCACGGAATCGATGGCGGCGCTGAGATAGCGGGTGCCGTTGTAAGTGGCGGTGATGACGGTGACGCGCGGCATGGCTGCTCTATCCTTGAAGGAGTGGTTTCCTGCCAGAGCCTAGTTGATATAAAACCAAGTGTCAACGCGCAGCGCTGATTGCACAAGGTTTGACGCAGGCCAGAACGGCCGCGCCGCCCCCTTGCTATGGTGGTTTTTTGTAGCCACGCGAGGGAGTAGCCATGAGCGACGCCGCACCCGGCCCCGGCCATCCTGCGCCCTACGCCTGCCCGGTGCACAAGACCGCGCTGGCCGACTGGCACTGCGCGCAATGCGGCCGCAGCTACCCCACGGTGGACGGCATCCCGATCCTGCTGCATCACAGCAACAGCGTGTTCCGCGAGGCCGATTACCTGCCGCGGCAGGGCCGGGGCGGCTACGACGGCGCCAGCGGCTACGCCGGCAGCCTGGACCGCAGCAGCGGGCTGCGCCGCCTGTACCGCCGCGCCGTGATCCGCCTGATGGACGCCGGCGCCCCACGGCGCGACTTCGGCCTGGCCGACGCGCTGGCCGCCATCCTGCGCGAGCAGCCGCAGGCGCGCATCCTGGTGATCGGCGCCGGCGAGCGCACGGTGGCCGGCGGCGCGGTCTACACCGACGTGGCCTTCGGCAAGCACGTCAGCTGCATCGCCGACGCGCACGACCTGCCCTTCGAGGCCGCCAGCTTCGACGCCTGCGTGGCCTGCGCCGTGCTCGAGCATGTGCTCGACCCCTACCGCTGCGTGGACGAAATCCGCCGCGTGCTGCGCCCGGGCGGCTACGTCTACGCCGAGACGCCCTTCATGCAGCCGGTGCATATGCGCGAATACGACTTCACCCGCTTCACCCACCTGGGCCACCGCCGCCTGTTCCGCCACTTCGCCGAACTGCGCAGCGGCACCACCGCCGGCACCGGCGTCAGCGCCGGCCAGATGCTGCGCTACGCGCTGGCCGCGCTGTCGGACCGGCCCGGCCCGCGCCGCTGGCTCAAGCTGGCCGGCCTGCTGGCGGCCTGGCCGCTGCGCTGGCTGGACTACGCGGTGCACGCCAAGCGCGGCAACTACGACGCCGCCTCCGGCTTTTATTTCTTCGGCCGGCTGCAGGGCGAGCCCCTGTCCGACCAGGAATTGCTGCGCGGCTTCCGGGGCTCGGTTTGCTAAAAAAACCGTATCAATTTATTATCGCCGCTGGAAAGCACTCATCCCGGGCATGTTATGAAAATTCTGGTTACTGGCGGACTCGGCTATATCGGCTCGCACACCTGTGTCGAACTGCTGGCCGAAGGCCACGACATCGTCGTCTACGACAACCTGAGCAACGCGCAGCTGGCGGTGCGGCAGCGCGTCGAGCGCATCGCCGGGCGCAGCTTTCCCGTGGTGCAGGCCGACATCCGCGACCGCGCCGCGCTGCGCGCCGTGTTCCGCGAGCACGCCATCGGCGCGGTGATCCATTTCGCCGGCCTGAAGGCGGTGGGCGAATCGGTCGGCAAGCCGCTGGCGTATTACGACAACAACGTGGCCGGCAGCCTGGTGCTGTTCGAGACCATGGCCGAGGCCGGCGTGCGCACGCTGGTGTTCAGCTCGTCCGCCACGGTCTACGGCGACCCGGCCAGCGTGCCCATCACCGAGGACTTCCCGCTGTCGGCCACCAATCCCTACGGCCGCAGCAAGCTCATCATTGAAGACATGCTGCGCGACCTGTGCCATGCCGAGCCGCAGTGGCGGGTGGCGCTGCTGCGCTATTTCAACCCGGTGGGCGCGCACGAAAGCGGGCTGATAGGCGAAACGCCGAACGGCGTCCCCAACAATCTGCTGCCCTATGTGGCGCAGGTGGCGGCCGGGCAGCGCGCGCAGCTGGCGGTGCACGGCAACGACTATCCCACTCCGGACGGCACCGGCGTGCGCGACTACATCCACGTCACCGACCTGGCGCTGGGCCATGTGCGCACGCTGGCGCGGCTGGCGCAAGGGCCGGGCCTGCTGACCTACAACCTGGGCACCGGGCGCGGCTACAGCGTGCTGGAAATGGTGCGGGCCTTCGCCGCCGCCAGCGGCCGTCCCGTGCCCTACCAGATCGGCCCGCGCCGCGCGGGCGACGTGGCGCAGTGCTACGCCGACCCCACGCGCGCCGAGCGCGAGCTGGGCTGGAAAGCCGAGCGCGCCATCGACCAGATGTGCCGCGACGCCTGGCGCTACCAGAGCGCCGATTCGTGAGCAGGGCGGATTAGCGGGGGGCGCCGAGCCAGCGTAATCCGCCGTGCGGGGCCGCTGGACTCAAGCGCCGTAAAAGGTCTTGCCCGACTGCGCCATGGCGCGCAGCAGCGCGGGCGGCGCAAAGCGCTCGCCGTGGCTGGCGGCCAGCCGTTCGCAGCGCGCCAGGAAGGCCGCCGCGCCGTCCCTGTCCACCTCGCTCAGCGGACCGCCCCGGAAAGCCGGGAAGCCCCAGCCCAGTATCGCGCCCACGTCCGCGTCGCGCGCGGTGGTCAGCACGCCCTCCTCCATGCAGCGCACGGCTTCCACCGCCTGCACCGCGATCAGGCGCTCCACCAGCTGCGCCGGGTCCGGCTGCGCGGCCGCGCGCGGGAAATGCTCGGCCAGCCCCGGCCACAAGCGCTTCTTGCCCGCCTCCGGATAATCGTAGTACCCCTGCCCCGCCTTCTTGCCGATGCGCCCCAGCTCCACCATGCGCGCCGCCACCGCGTGGCCGGGACGGCCCTGGTAGGCCGCGCCCAGGTCCAGCCGCGTCTGGCGGTCGATCTTGTGTATCAGCTCGCTCGACACCTCGTCCGTCAGCGCCAGCGGCCCCACCGGCATGCCCGCCTGCAGGCCGGCGTTGTCGATCAGCGCCGGCGCCACGCCCTCGGCCAGCATGGCCAGGCCTTCCAGCACATAGGTGGAAAACACGCGGCTGGTGTAGAAGCCGCGCGCGTCGTTGACGACGATGGGCGTCATGCCCAGCGCCTGCACCAGGTCCAGCGAGCGGGCCAAGGTGGCCGCGCTGGTCTGCTTGCCGACGATGACTTCCACCAGCGGCATCTTGTCCACCGGCGAGAAGAAATGCAGGCCGATAAACTGCGCCGGCCGCGCGCTCGCCTCCGCCAGTCCGCTGATCGGCAGGGTGGACGTGTTGGACGCATAGATGGCGTCCGCCCCCAGCACCGCCTCCGCCCGCGCGTTGACGGCCGCTTTCAGCGCGCGGTCCTCGAACACGGCTTCGATGACGATATCGCAGCCCGCCAGCTGCGCGTAATCCGTGGTGGGGGTAATGCGCGCCAATAACGCCGCGGCCTGCTCCGGCGTGCCCTGCCCGTGCGCCGCCTGCTTCTCCAGCAGCGCCTGCGAGTAAGCCTTGCCCTTGTCCGCATCGGCCTGCGCGCGGTCGATCAGCACCACCTGCAAGCCCGCCTGCGCCGCCTTGTAAGCAATGCCCGCGCCCATCATGCCCGCGCCCAGCACGCCCACCTTGGTGTACTTCTGCTGCGGCACGCCGGCCGGGCGCGCGGCCAGTTTATTCGCCTCGCCCATGCTGAAGAACAGGGTGCGTATCATGGCTTTCGCTTCCGGCGACAGCACCGTCTGCACAAAGTAGCGCGCCTCCGTCATCAGGCCGGTGTCGATATCGGTGATCAGGCCCTCGTAGACGCAGGACAGGATGTTGTGCGGCGCCGGGTAATTGCCCCAGGTCCTGGCGTGCACCAGGGCGTTGGCCGCCATGATGGCCTGCTGCACCGCCGGCGACGCCACCGCGCCGCCCGGCACCTTGTAGCCCTTCACGTCCCACGGCTGCTGCACGCGCTCGGACGGCGCGGCCAGCATCGCGTCGTGCAGCCAGGCGCGCGCGGCCTCCTGTTCGCCGCCCGGCGCCACCACGGCGTGCAGGATGCCGGCCTTGAGCGCGTCCGCCGCCTTCAGGCGCTTGCCCTCCAGCAGCAGCGGCAAGGCCTTCTGGATGCCGATCAAACGCGGCAAACGCTGCGTGCCGCCGCCGCCCGGCAGCAGGCCCAGCGTCACTTCCGGCAGGCCGAAGCGCGCCTTGGGATTGTCCGCCGCCACCCGGTAGTGGCCCGCCAGCGCCAGCTCCAGGCCGCCGCCCAGCGCCGAGCCGGGCAAGGCCATGGCCACCGGCTTGCCGCAGTTCTCCAGCTTGCGCAGCGCGCGGTGCAAGCGCATCACGCGTTCGAACAGCACCGCCGCGTCGTCCGTAGCGCTCAGCCATTCCAGGTCGCCGCCGGCGATGAAGTCCCGCTTGGCCGACGTCATCAATATGCCTTTCACGGCGCCGTCCGCCGCCGCCTCGTCTATCAGGTCGCACAGCATCTGGCAGCTTTCGGCGTTCAGCACATTCTGGCTGCGGCCCGCCATGTCCCAGCTCAGCACCGCGATGCCGCTGGCCTCTACAGTTACGCTTATCATGCGCAGCTCCTCAAATGCGTTCAATAATGGTGGCCGTGCCCATGCCCGCGCCCACGCACAGCGTGGCCAGGCCGGTGGACACGCCGCGGCGTTCCATTTCGTCCAGCAGCGTGCCCAGTATCATGGCGCCGGTCGCGCCCAGCGGGTGGCCCATGGCGATGGCGCCGCCGTTCACATTGATCCTGTCGTGCGGCACCGACAGCACGTCCATAAAGCGCAGCACCACCGAGGCGAAGGCTTCGTTCAGTTCCCACAGATCGATGTCGGCCGCTGTCATGCCGGCGCGCCTGAGCGCCTTCTCGGCCGCGTAGCTCGGGCCGGTGAGCATGATGGACGGCTCTGAGCCGATGGACGCGAAGGCACGGATGCGCGCGCGCGGCTTCAGGCCCGCCCGCTCGCCCGCCGCGCGGCTGCCGATCAACACCGCCGCCGCGCCGTCCACGATGCCGGAACTGTTGCCCGCATGGTGGATGTGCTGCATCTGTTCGATTTCCGGATAGCGCTTGCGGATCACGGCGTCGAAGCCGAACTGCTCGCCCATGTCGGCAAAGGCGGGCTTGAGCGCGGCCAGCGTGGCGGCCGTGGTGTCCGGCTTGATGAATTCGTCGCGCGCCAGGATGGTCAGGCCGTTGCGGTCCACTACCGGCACCACGCTGCCGTCGAACCAGCCCTGCTGCTGCGCGTGGTGGGCGCGGCGCTGGCTTTCGGCGGCGTAGGCGTCCGCGTCGGCGCGGCTGTAGCCGTGCAGGGTGGCGATGGCGTCCGCCGAGATCCCCTGCGGCACGAAGTGGGTCTTGAACGCCACTTGCGGGTCCACCGGCCAGGCCCAGCCGCTCGCGCCCATGGGCACGCGCGACATGGCTTCCACGCCGCCGCCAATGGCCATGTCGGACTGGCCCGCCATCACCTGCGCGGCGGCCATGTTGACCGCCTCCAGGCCGGAGGCGCAGAAGCGGTTGATCTGCACGCCCGCCACGCTCTGCGCGTAGTCCGCCGCCAGCACCGCGATGCGGCCTATGCAGGCGCCCTGCTCGCCCACCGGCTCCACGCAGCCCAGCACCACGTCGTCCACCAGCGCGGTGTCGAGCGCGTTGCGCGCCGCGATAGCGCGCAGCGCCGTTTCGGCCAGCCGTATCGGCGTCACGCCGTGCAGCGAGCCGTCCTTCTTGCCCTTGCCGCGCGGCGTGCGCACGGCGTCGTAGATGTATGCTTCCATGCTGGTCTCCAGTGCTGGTATCTTGCTTACAGGCTGCGGCTGATCAGCTCTTTCATGATCTCGCTGGTGCCGCCGTAGACGCGCTGCACGCGGGCGTCGGCCCAGGCGCGCGTGATCGGGTATTCCCACATATAGCCGTAGCCGCCGTGCAGCTGCACGCAGCGGTCCAGCACCTTGAACTGCATCTCGGTGGCGGCCAGCTTGGCCATGGAGGCGGTGGCCGCGTCCAGCTGCTTCTCCAGCAGCAGCTCGATGCAGCGGTCCACGAACACGCGCATGCAGCTGATCTCGGTCTTGATCTCGGCCAGCGTGTGCGCCACGGTCTGGAACTCGGCCAGCGCGCGCTTGAAGGCCTTGCGCTCGCGCGTGTACTGCAGCGTCCAGTCCAGGCCCGCCTCGGCCGACGTCACCGCCATGATGGCGATCTGCAGGCGCTCCCACGGCAGCTCCTGCATCAGGTAGGCGAAGCCGCGCCCCTCCTCGCCCAGCAGCCTGGCGGCCGGCACGCGCACATTGTCGAAGAACAGTTCGGAGGTGTCCTGCGCCTTCATGCCGGCCTTCTTCAGGCGCTTGCCTTTCGAGAAGCCCGCCATGCCGGTATCGACCACGAACAGGCTGATGCCTTTCGCGCCGGCCGCCGGGTCGGTCTTGGCCACCACGATCACCACGTCCGCATGCCAGCCGTTGGTGATAAAGGTCTTGGAGCCGTTCAGGATGTAATGGTCGCCGTCGCGGATCGCCGTGCTCTGCACGCCCTGCAGGTCGGAGCCGGTGCCCGGCTCCGTCATGGCGATGGCGCCCACCATCTCGCCGCTGGCCAGCCTGGGCAGGTAGTGCGACTTCAGCTGCTCGCTGCCGTAGTGCAGGAGGTAGGGCGCCACGATTTCCGAATGCAGGCCGAAGCCCAGGCCGGTGGCGTTGACGCGCGCCTGCTCCTCGATCAGCACCACGCTGTAGAGCTGGTCCGCGCCGGCGCCGCCGTACTGCTCCGGCATGCTGGCGCACAGGAAGCCGGCGGCGCCCGCCTTGCGCCACACTTCGCGGTCCACATAGCCCTGCTCCTCCCAGCGCTCGTGGTGGGGCAGCACCTCGGTTTCCATAAAGCGGCGCGCGGACTGGCGCAGCATCTCGTGTTCTTCCGTGAACAGGGTGCGGGGAATCACTGTCGTCTCCTTTGTTTTAGGTCACATGACCTATATTTTCAGCTATGTTGACCTGTTTTCAGGAAAAGCGCAATCCGGCGTGGCCCGGCCTGCCTTCGCAGGCCTGGAGGGAAATGATATATTGATAATTTTGAATTCAAGAGGCAAAGATGAGAGAAGAACCGAGCTTGGGCTCCGTGGAAGGGCTGGCTGCCAGCCAGCGCTGGCCGGCAGCGGCGGCCTGGCTGCGCGGCGGCGCCTTCACCTGGAAGGAGCTGCTGGTGCTGCTCGTGCTCGGGGCGATTGCCAACCTGTATTTCCTGTCCACGCTGTCGGTGTCCATCGACGACGAGCTGGCCGCCGTGCGCAGCAACCACGGGGTCTGGCTGGCGCAAGGCCGCTACACCATCTATCTCATCGAATCCTGGCTGGTGCCGCAGCCGGCCGTGCCGTTTTCGCCCTACTTGCTGCTGGTGCTATGCCTCGCCCTCAGCCATATGCTGCTGGTGCGGGCGCACGGCTACGCGGTCTCGTGGAAGACTTACGCCGCATTTCCGGCCTTCGTCACCTCGCCGGTGCTGTGGCTGATCTCCGAATTCGCCGCCAATGTACCGGCCCTCGGCCTGGGGCTGCTGGCCGTGGCGCTGGCCGTCCATGTGCTGTGCGACCACTCCCCGCGCATCTTCGCGCCGGCCGGCTGGCGCCGCACGGCATGCGCTGCCTTGCTGCTGACCTTTGCCGCCGGCGCCTACCAGTCGCTGCTGGTCCTGTTCGTCACCGCCATGGCCGGCGTCGCCCTGGTGCATTGCCAGCGCTCGGAACTGGCCAGCCGGGAGCTGCTGCGGCCGCTGCTGCGGGGCGCGGTGCAAACCGTGCTGTGCGCCTGCGTGGCCGGCGTGCTCTACCTGCTGATCAACAAGACCGCCCTGGCGCTGCTCGATACCGGCTCCAGCAAGTATGTGGAAAAATTCTTCCAGCCGCACAACCTGACCGCCCCCTTGTGGCTGGCGCACGCGCTGCTCATGTCGGCGCTGAAAATCTATGCCGGCTCGGCCACCGTGTTTGGCGCCACGCTGTGGGCGGCCGGCCCCTTGCTGGCGGTGGCCTGCGCCTGCGTGCTGGCCACCGCGCGCCGCAAGCTCCTGCCGCTGGCCGCCCTGCTGGTGCTGGTGCTGGGCGCGCCCTTCCTGCTGCACCTGGCCGCCGCCACGCCGGACCTGCCCATGCGCACCGTGGTCGCCCTGCCCTACATCGCCTGGCTCACCGCCCTGCTGGTGCTGCACGCCCGGCAATCCCAGCTGGCGGCGGCCGGCGCCCTCCTGCTCGCGCTGTACCAGCTGCAGGTCATCAACCTGACGTCCCAGTACACCGCCGCCGCCACCATCGCCCAGGCGGCCGAACGCCACACCGCGCTGGCGCTGGGCGCGCGCCTGGCCGAACTCGCCCCTCCCGGCGAGACGCCGCCCGCCATCATCCTCGACACCTACGGCCATCTGCTGGAATCGCACCAGACCGTTTATGCGACGGCGCCCACCAACACCACCGCCGGCTCGCACTTCGGCTGGGACAAGGGCAATCTGCAGCGTGTGGTCGCCTTCATGAAGATCATGGGCCATCCCGGCATCCAGGCCATGCCGCCGGAGCAGCGCGGCGCCAACACCGCGCAGTTCGAGCAAATGCCGGTGTGGCCGCGCGCGGGCTCGGTCGTGCGCGACGGCGACCGCTACCTGGTCAAGCTTGGCCCGTCGGCGGACGCGGCCCATGGCGGCCCGGCCACGCCTCCGCACTGAAGGCTAAGGGGCGGCGCGGTCCTTCCAAACTGCCGCTTGCGTTTCTAGGTCATATGACCTATATTTCCCGGTAGGCAAAACCACCCAGGAAAAGCGCAAGCGGCCATGACCATGCAACGCAAGGAATCGAACACCACCACCAAGGGCCAGGAACGGGCCAGCGCCATCCTGTCGGCCGCCCACGAGATCCTCGGCACCGAGGGCTATGCGGCGCTGTCCATGCGCAGCGTGGCGCTGCGGGTGGGCGTCAGCCTGTCCAATGTGCAGCACTACTATCCCAGCCGCGAAGTGCTGCTGGAAGCGCTGCTGAACCAGACTTTCAACGGCTACCAGGCCGCCGTCGATGAACGCCTGTCGCAGCAAGGCGACAAGTCCGGCATGGCCGTGTTCCAGTCCATCATCGATTACTTCCTGGACGACTTGCGCGACCAGATTTCCAGCGGCCTGTTCTTCGAAATCGCCGCGCTGGCCAACCGCCATCCTTATGCCGCGCAGATGTTCGACGGCATGCTCACGCGCGCGCGCCGCACCACGCGCAACCTGATCCGCGACATTGCGCCCCAGCTCACGCCGGCCCAGGCCGAGATCCGCGGCGCGCTGATCGTGTCGCAAATTATCGGGCTGATGATCTTCCTGTCCGACACCCGCCCCAAGCATGAGGAACTGGCCGAGCTGCAAAGGGAAGCCACTGCCGCCATCATGCGCATCGCTTTCAACTAAACCACGGAGTCCCCATGAGCACTGCCCCGCGCCGCAAACTCAGCGAGCTGTTCAGCCGCGACGACATCGCCGCGCTCACCGCGCGTTCCGACTGGGCCGGCGCGCGCGCCGTGCTGTTCACCTGGGGCGTGATCGCGCTGTGCTTCGCGCTGCTGGCCTGGCAGCCGCATCCGCTGATGTGGCTGGCGGTGCTGGTGGTGCTGGGCGGCCGCCAGCTCAGCCTGGCCATCCTGATGCACGACGCCGCGCACGGCACGCTGTTCCAGCGCCGCTGGCTCAACGAGGTGCTGGCGGACTACCTGTGCGGCAGCCCGGTCGGCGTGGATATCCAGCGCTACAAGCGCCACCACCTGGTCCACCACGGCAAGACCGGCACCGGGGAGGATCCGGACCGCAGCCTGTCCGCGCCCTTCCCCGCCACGCGCGCCTCGCTGGCGCGCAAATTCCTGCGCGACCTGAGCGGCGTGTCCGGCCTGAAGCGCGAATACGGCCTGCTGCTGATGAACCTGGGCCTGCTGCGCTGGACCGTGGCCAGCGACGTGCAATGGCTGCCGCGGCAAGGCCGCCGCTGGCGCGACTATGCGCGCGACGGCGTCCGCAACAGCTGGAAATACCTGGCCTTCCACGCCCTGCTGCTGGGCCTGCTGGCCGCCGCCGGCCACGCCTGGCTCTACCAGGCCTGGCTGGGCGCCTACCTCAGCACCTACAGCCTGTTCATGCGCATCCGCTCGATGGCCGAACACGCGTGCACCGCGCCCGGCAGCGACATGCTGCGCAACACGCGCACCACCCGCGCCGGCCTGCTGGCGCGCGCCACGGTGGCGCCGCTGCGCGTGAACTTCCATATCGAGCACCACCTGATGCCGGCCGTGCCCTACCACCGCCTGCCCGCCATGCACGCCATGCTGCGCGCGCGCGGCGCGGTGGACGCGCCGCCCGGCTACCTGGACGTGCTGCGCCTGGTGTCCACACCGGGCCGCGCCGCGGGCGCCTGAACCGGGCGCGCTAAGGCTGGGCCGGCGGGGCCAGCGCGATGCAGTTCTTGCCTTGCCGCTTGGCGCCGTACATGGCGTGGTCGGCGCGCGACAGCAGGCCCTCCAGGGTCTCCGTGTCGTGCGGCTGGTGCAGCGCCACGCCGATGCTGGCGCTGAGCGCGACCTCGGTGGTCCGCAGCGTGTACGGCGCGCGCAGCAGCGGCATGATCTTGGCCGCCGTTTCCTCCGCGTCCGGCGGATAGGCCAGCAGTTCAAGCAGCACCACGAATTCATCGCCGGCCAGGCGGGCCACCATGTCGGTCTTGCGCACGCAGGCCAGGATGCGCGCGCCGACCTGGCGCAGCAGCTCGTCGCCTTCGTCGTGGCCGTGGGTATCGTTGACGCCCTTGAAGCCGTCCAGGTCCAGGAACAGCACCGCGCAGGCCTTGCCGGTGCGGCGGGAACGGTTGAGGGCGGCCTGCAGCGCCGCCATCAGCGCGCGCCGGTTCGGCAGGCCGGTCAGCATGTCGCGCATGGCGATCGCCTCCAGTTCGGCGGTGCGCGCCGCCACCTTGGCCTCCAGTTCCTCGTTCATGGTCTGCAGCGCGGACAGATGCTGCTCCTCGGCTTGCAGCAGGTGGCGCATGGCGCGCGACAGCACGCCGGCCTCGCGGAAGCCGTCCAGCACCGGCACGTCGGCAGCGGCGGTGCCGCCGGCGCCGGCCGCGCGCGCCTCCATCAGTTCGCTCAAGGCATTCATGGGCCGCGCCAGGCGGCGCGCCAGCCAGGCCGCCGTGCCCGCCAGCGCCAGGCCCAGCGCCAGGCTGAGCCACAAAATGCGGCGCTCCAGCTTGTGCCAGTCCGCCATCGCGGCATGCTCCGGCTGGCGCACCAGCACCACCCATTGCAGCGAAGCCAGATCCTGCGCGCGGCCGGTGCGGCTGTAGCCGGTCACGTAGCGGCGCCCGTCCGGCCACACCTCCTGCAGGAAGCCGGTCTGGCCGTCCAGCGCCAGCGCCAGGCTGGCGGTGGCCAGCTTCTGCTCCTCCATGCCTTGCGGGCCGAGCAGCACGGTGCCGTCGTCGCGCAGCACGATGATTTCCGCGCCGTACTCGCGCAGCGCCGGCGTGATCAGGGTGCGGGCCAGGCGGCGCGCCCAGTCCCAGCTCAGGTGCACGCCCAGCACGCCGCGCGCGTCGCCGTTGGCCTGCGTGACGGGCGCGGCCACGTCGACAAAGCGCCAGGGATCGGCGGACTGCGGCAGCAGTTTGCCCAGCAGCACGGCCGGGTGGTAGTCGGCGGCGCGCAGGCCCGCCTTGCCCTTCTGGAACCAGGGCCGTGCGCTGACGTTGGCGCCCTCCAGCATGCCGCCGGTGGCGGCGTACACCACGCCGCCGTTGTCGGCCATGCCTATCCAGGCATAGTCGGGGAAGGTCTTCTGCAGGCTGTCGAGCGCCGCGCGCACCTCGGCCGGCGCGCGCGCCTCGCGCACCTGCTGCAGTTCGGACAGCTGCTGCACGTCGCCGGCGGCCTGGGCCACCACGCGGTCGAGCGAATCGCGCATCTGCCAGGACAGCTGCTGCAGCCGCAGCCCGGCTTCCTTGCCGGCATAGCGGATGGCGTAGTGGTTGATCAGCCCCAGCAGCAGCAACACGGTCGCCGCCACAATGGCGGCCGTGCCCAGGGTAACCAGGGTGGCCAAACGGGGCGGCGCCATCTTGCTTGGCTCGGGCATGCCTGCGTCCTTATTCCGATAAACGTGCCCGACAGCTTACACCTTGCAAGCCTCTGCTGGCCAGCGCCTCAGCCGCAGCAGCCGCAGCAGGCAAATAATGGCCAGCAGCGCGAAAATGGCGCCGCTCAGCAAGGTGAGGCGGTAGTCGTGGCCGGACAGGTCCAGGATCGGGCCTTGCGCGCTGCTGACCAGGATATTGCCGAACACCACCATCAAATCCTTGGTGGAGTTGTACTGCACGAAGCGGGCGCGCGGAAACAGCGCCATCGGCATGGACGAGGCCGCCGTAAAATAGGCGCCGGAAATAATGATATGCGCCATGTAGAACACGCGGAAGCTGTCTGCGCCGCGCACGGCCAGGTAGCCCAGCGCGGCGGCGGCGCAGTACAGGCCCATGAACACGGCCGACACGCGCACCGCGCCGTAGCGGTCCGCCAGCCAGCCCACGCCGAAGGCGGAGGCGATGGAGAAGGCGTAGCCGTAGGCCGTCATGCCGCCCAGCGCGGCCTTGGAGATGCCCATCATCTGCGCGTAGTACTGGCAGAAGGTGTTGAAGGGGCTGAAGGTGACGCAGGCGAATATGAAGGCCGCCACCATCCAAAGATAGGGCCGGTAGCTAAAGCATTCCAGGATATGGGCGCGCGGCACCAGCAGCGTGCAGCGGCCGCGCGGCCCGCCCGGAGGCGGCGCCGCCTGGCCCGGCGGGCACACTTCCTTGACGGTGGCGCACATGACCAGGATGGCCAGCGCGAACACCACGCCGATGGCGGCCAGGATCTCGGCCAGGTAGTGGTCGGTCAGCGCGAACACCCAGGTGTTGAAGACGATGCCCAGGCTGAGCCCGACGATGCGGAAGCCGGCGAAGAAGCGCCCCAGCAGCCCCTGCGGCACCACGTCGTTGACCAGGCCGGTAAACAGCGAGGCGGCGCTGATGGCGGCGCATTCGAACACGGTCCAGAACAGGCAGAACCAGCCCAGGTTGCACACCCGCGCGCCGGGCGAGGCGGCGCCCAGCGCGGCGTCGGTCCAGGCGCCCAGCACGGGCGAGAGCGCCAGGCCCAGCATGGCCGCGCAGCCTATCGGCGCGATCGCCAGCAGGAAGGGACGGCGCCGGCCCCAGGCGCTGCGGAAGCGGTCCGAGTGGTAGCCGATAAAGGGCACCAGCAGCACGCTCAGCACGGCCGGAATGGTGGCCAGCAGCAACGAGGTGGTGGTGTCCGAGGCGGCGTTGCGGCGCAGCAGCTCCAGGCCGCTGGGCAAGGCCACGCGCTCGCGCATGGCGATGCCCAGGTCGCCCAGCATCAACCAGCAGCCGATGGCGAACAGGCCGGCGGCGGTCAGCGGCAAGGCGGCGGAAGCCCTGCCACTGGACAGCGCGGCGCCGTCGGCGGACATCAGGCCGCCGGGGCCGGGCCGGTGGAATTGCGCACCACCAGCTCCATCGGGAAGGCCAGCTTCTTGGAAGCCACGGGCGCGCCGTCTATCATCGCCACCAGCTCGTCCACCGCGCAGGCCGCCATCTGGGCCAGCGGCTGGCGCATGGTGCTCAAGGTGGGGAACACGCCGCTGGCGGTGGGGATGTCGTCGAAGCCGATGACCGAGATCTGGGCCGGCACTTCCAGCCCCCGGCTGTGGATGGCGTCGATGGCGCCGAAGGCCATTTCGTCGTTGGCGGCGAAGATGGCGGTGGGCAGCTGCTCCAGCGCCAGCAGCTGCTCGGTGGCCGCGTAGCCGCCGGCCTGCACGAAGCGGCCTTCCACCATCAGCTCCGGCAGCACCGGCAGGCCGGCGGCGGCCAGCGCGTCGGCATAGCCCTTCTGGCGCTGCCCGCTCTGGCCGGTGGCGCGCGAGCCGCCGATAAAGGCGATGCGCCGGTGGCCCAGGCCGATCAGGTGCTCGACGGCGGCGCGCGCCGCCTCGCGGTTCTCCACCGCCACCACGGGCACGCTCACGTCGCGCGCGTCGAAGCTGAAGAACACGGCCGGGATGCGCTGCCGCTCGATCACCTCCAGGTAGCCGTCCTCGCCGTTGGGCAGCAGCAGCACCAGCCCGTCGCACAGCTTGCTCAGCATGTCGCAGGTGGGCGCGCGGCCGGGGCCGTCGAAACGCTCGGCGTTGAAGATCAGGATGTCGTAGCCGATGTTGCGCGCTTCCTGGCTGATGGCCTTGGCGATCTCGTGCACCACCAGCGAGCCGTAATTGTTGACGAACACGCCGATCAGCTTGCTCTTGTCGCCGCGCATGCGGCGCGCCAGCATGTCGGGCGTGTAGTTGAGCTGGGCCGCCGCCGCCAGCACGCGCTCGCGCGCCGCCTCGGACACATAGCCGTTGCCCCGGATCGCGCGCGAGGCCGTGATCGGCGACACGCCGGCGATCTTGGCCACTTCACTCAGTTTGCTGGCTTTGCCCATGCTTGTTTCCACCGCTGATATGCAATGTGGTCACGATACCACATCCACCGCCGTCCTTCCAATAATCAATTCGTCATAAAAATCAACGGCTTAAAAGATTGCTCAAAAAGATGAGCAATGCGCATGGCATGCCGTTCCGGATAGGGTGGTAACGTGACCATACGGTACTGACAACAATATCAAAGGTACTGGGGAGATGGATTGAATGTCGTTCACTTGGAGGAGCACATGAAGAAAACAATATTGGCCACCCTGCTGCCGGCCGCCCTGGCCGCCGCTTACGGCGGGTCCGCCCTGGCGCAGGAAGCCGCGGCATCGGCAGCGGCCGCGCCGGAAAACACCGTGGTGATCACCGGTTTCCGTTCCAGCCTGCAAAAAGCGCTGAACCTGAAGATGCAGGCCATCGGCGTGCGCGATTCCATCGTGGCGGAGGACATCGGCAAATTCCCCGAGGCCAATGTGGCCGAATCGCTGCAGCGCGTGCCGGGCGTGATACTGAACCGCGACGAAAGCTCGGCCGAAGGCCAGCGCATTTCCATCCGCGGCCTGCCCACCGAGTATTCGGTCACCACGCTGAACGGCGCGCCGGTCAACACCACCTCCACCAGCACCATCGGCTCGGCCGCGCGCGGCTTCAACTACGACGTGTTCGCCTCCGAGCTGTTCGGCCGCGTGGACTTCTACAAATCGCCGCTGGCCGAGCTGACCGAAGGCGGCCTGGGCGGCATCGTCGACCTGCAGACGCCGCGCCCCTTCGACAATCCCAAGCGCACCGTGCGCTATGCGCTGTCCGAGTCCTACAACACCACCTCCAAGCACGCCGACCCGAGCGGCTTCGCGCTGTACTCCAACACCTGGAACGAGTTCGGCTTCCTGATCGGCGGCTCGCACGGCTCCAGCGTGAACAACCGCTCCGGCTTCGAAGCCACCGGCGGCTACAACAGCTCGGCGCGCGGCAGCCAGAGCCCGGTCAAGGGCAACTTCGCCGTCACGCTGGACTATGACGATCCGCGCGCCAACCTGGGCGCCTACACCCGCGCCCAGGTCGACAACGCGCTGCTGCCGCGCATCTACCGCTTCTACGGCTCGGCCAACGACCGCACGCGCGACGGCCTGGTGTCCTCGCTGCAATACAAGAGCGGCGGCCTGAACCTGAGCCTGGACACGCTGTACTCGAAACTGAAAAACACGCGCGACGAGATGTACTTCGGCCTGCTGGTACGCAACAGCAAGACCACCAACCCCGCCGCGCCCGCCGGCCAGGCCGGCCACAACGGCTTCGTGCCGATGAACGTGAAGATCGATCCCGAGTCCAATCTGTTGACCGGCACCTTCGGCAACACCTCCTACAGCAGCGGCGTCACCTACAGCCAGGACGAAACCAAGTTCGGCTATGTCTCGCTGAACGGGCGCTGGGCCGCCAGCGACACCCTGGTGCTGAGCGGCCAGCTGAGCAGCAACGACAGCAAGGCCCTGAGCTACCAGGACACCCTGTCCGGCCAGATCTTCGGCGTCACCTCCACCATCGACTACGGCTCGGACCACGTCTACCCCTCGCTGTCGTCGACCTCCAGCTACACCGACCTGAACAACTACCAGGGCTTCGACATCGGCACCGGCTGGACCCGCGAAACCGACAAGGCCAAGCAGGGCCGCCTGATCGCCGACTGGGACTACCAGCTGCCCGGCGAATGGAAGGGCCACCTGAAAGCCGGCGTGAGCTATGTGGACACCACCAAGGGCATCAACAAGCGCAACGGCACCGCGCTGGCCAAGGCCACCATGAACCAGCTGGGCACGGCCGGCATCCGCAGCGGCATGACCACGCAGCTGCCGATCGGCAACCTGGACATGGGCGCCGGCTGGCCGCACGCCTGGGGCACGTTCACGCGCGACTACGCCTATTCCACCTTCAATCCGCTGGTCAACAACGCCGAGTCCACCTTCACCCCGGCGCAGAGCTTCACGGCGGGCGAGAAAGTCACCACCGGCTTCGTGCAGTCCGACTTCAGCGGCAAGGTGTTCGAGCACGACCTGCGCTTCAACGCCGGCCTGCGCTACTCGCGCACCGAGACCGATATCGACAACTACAAGCAGCAAGGCGCCAGCCTGGTGTACGCGCCCAACACCGAGTCCGGCTCCTACCACAACCTGCTGCCCGCCTTCAGCGCCGCCTTCGACGTGAGCGACAACCTGATGTGGCGCGCGTCCTGGGGCAAGACCATCAGCCGCGCCTCGCTGTCCATCATCGCCGCGCAGACCGTGATCCCGAATCCCTTCGACAACTCGGCCACGGCCGGCAATCCCAACCTGCGTCCGCAGCAGTCGAAGAACCTGGACACCAGCCTGGAGTGGTACTTCCAGCCGGGCAGCCTGCTGTCTGCCGCCTACTTCAAGAAGGACCTGACCGACGCCACCGTGGCCAACACCAGCAACACCACCTTCGGCGCGCTTGGCCTGCCGGACACGGCGCTGGGCGCCATCTTCCAGAACGCGCAAGGCAAGGTCGACCCCAACCTGCCGATGACCTTGCGCAGCTACACCAACGCCGGCCAGCAGACGCTGAAAGGCTACGAGCTGGCCTACCAGCAGGCCTTCAGCTTCCTGCCCGAACCGTTCAAGGGCTTCGGCGCGCTGGCCAGCTATACCCACATCAATCCCTTCAACAGCGCCAAGTGGATCACCAACGCGGGCAAGGAGATCGAGGTGAACTCGGTGCCGAAGTACGCCTACAGCACCACGGCCTATTATGAAAACGGCCCGCTGGCGGTGCGCCTGTCCTACAACTACAAGGGCCGCTCCCTGCACGGCGACAACCCTCGCAACCTGGGCGACGACCTGATACGCTGGCGCGCAGCGCGCGGCTACCTGGACGGCAACATCAGCTACAAGATCAATGACATGCTGGAACTGCGCATTGATGCGATGAACCTGTCCAACACGCTGAGCTACGACTACTTCGAAGACGCCTCCGGCCAGTTCGGCAGCGGCAAGAAGACCCGCATGGACTACGCCAAGTACGACGGCCGCACCATCAAGTTCGGCATACGCGGCAAACTGTAAAGGAAAGCAAGCAATGACCCTGACCACCCGCCTTGCCGCCGCCGCCTTTGCCGCCTTTGCCGTCCTCACCGCGCCCGCGCGCGCCGGCGGTGACAGCCCGGTGCGCATTGTCGACGTCGCGCCTGGCTGGGCAGGCAACTCGGTCAATGCGGTCGTGTTCCGCAAAAACTCCCTGGTCACGCATGGCGGCACGCAGTACATCGCCTTCTACGACCAGGAAGCCTGGCTGGTGCTGGGCAAGCGCCAGCTGGGCAGCGAACAGTGGCAGCTGCAGCGCACCCAGTACCAGGGCCGGGTGCGCGACGCCCACAACAGCATCAGCCTCATGGTGGACGGCGCCGGCTTTCTGCACCTGGCCTGGGACCTGCACAACCAGCCGCTGCGCTACGCGCGCTCCACCGCCCCCGGCGCGCTGACGCTGGGCGACACCACGGCGATGACGGGGCAGCAGGAAAACTCCGTCTCCTACCCCGAGTTCTACCGCCAGCCGGACGGCAAGCTGCTGTTCCTGTACCGCGACGGCGGCTCCGGGCGCGGCGACCTGGTGATGAACCGCTACGACCCGGCCGCAGCCTCCGGTTCCGGCTGGACCCGGCTGCACAGCAAACTCATCAGCGGCGAGGGCCGGCGCAGCGCCTACACCCAGGCCTTCCTGGACCACCGGGGCACGCTGCACCTGTCCTGGGTGTGGCGCGAATCGCCGGACGTGGCCAGCAACCACGACATGGCCTACGCCCGCTCGCGCGACGGCGGCGCGACCTGGGAAAAGTCGACCGGCGAGCGCTACACGCTGCCGATTACGGCAGCCACCGCCGAGTATGCGGCACGCATCCCGCAAAACAGCGAGCTGATCAACCAAACCTCGATGTCGGCCGACAAGGACGGCAATCCCTATATCGCCAGCTACTGGCGCGACGCGGCCTCGCCGGCGCCGCAATACCGCGTACTCTACCTGGACGGCGGCGCATGGAAGCAACTGGCCCTGGACTTCCGCAAGCAGCCCTTCTCGCTGAGCGGCATGGGCACCAAGGCCATCCCGATTGCGCGGCCGCAGATCATGGTCAACATCCAGCACGGCAAGCCGTCCGGCCTGCTGATCTTCCGCGACGCCGAGCGCGGCAGCAAAGTGTCGGCCGTGCGCATCAGCGACTTCGGCCGGGCGCGCTGGAACGTGCTCGACCTCGACAGCGCCACTGTGGGCGCCTGGGAACCCAGCTTCGACACCGAGCTGTGGCAGCGCAGCGGCGAACTGAACCTGTTTTTGCAAACCGTGCAGCAGGTCGACGGCGAAGGCGTGGCCCAGGCCGCCCCCTCCACCGTGCGCGTGCTGCAATGGACACCGAACTTCTGACTCCCCATCCACGCAAGGATCACGACATGATGAGAAGACGACTTTGTTTGAAAGCGGCGCTGGCCAGCGTGGCGGCCCTTTCCGCGGGCTGCACGCTGGGCGGCGTGGCTGCGCCCGCCGCCGCCGGCGCAGTAAAAAAAGCCGACGTGCTGGCCGCGCTGCGCCTGGCAAACGACTACTGGCAGCGCAACAACAGCCCCGCGCTGTGGTCGTTCTGGGACGTGGCCGCCTACCACACCGGCAATATGGAGGCCTACTACCTCACCGGCGAGGAGCGCTACCGCCAATACTCCACCGCCTGGGCCGAGCACAACCAATGGAGTTCGGCCCGCTCGGACGTGAAGGCCGCGTGGAAATACACCTACGGCGAAACCAGCGAGCACGTGCTGTTCGGCGACTGGCAGGTCTGCTTCCAGACCTATATCGACCTGTACAACCTGGACCCGGCCAAAGACCCGCGCAAGATCGCCCGCGCGCGCGAAGTGCTGGAATACCAGACCGGCACGCCCAACAACGATTACTGGTGGTGGGCGGACGGCCTGTACATGGTGATGCCGGCCATGGCCAAGCTCTACAAGGTAACCGGCGAGCGGCGCTACCTGGACAAGCTGCACGACTACTTCCTGTTCGCCGACCAGCTGATGTATGACCAGGAAGCCGGCCTGTACTACCGCGACGCCAAATACATCTACCCCAAGCACAAGAGCAGCAACGGCGGCAAGGACTTCTGGGCGCGCGGCGACGGCTGGGTGTTCGCGGCGCTGGCCAAGACCCTGCCCTATATTCCGCAGGACCACCCCTCCCGCCCGCTGCTGGTGGCGCGCTTCCAGCGCATGGCCCAGGCCCTGAAACCGGCGCAGCAGGAGCAAGGCTACTGGACCCGCAGCCTGCTCGACCCGGCGCACGCGCCCGGCCCGGAAACCAGCGGCACCGCCTTCTTCACCTACGCCTACCTGTGGGGCATGAACCAGGGCCTGCTGAGCCAGGCGGAGTACGCGCCGGTGGTCAAGCGCGCCTGGACCTATTTGAGCCGCACCGCGCTGCAGCCGGACGGCAAGCTGGGCTATGTGCAGCCCATCGGCGAGCGCGCCATTCCGGGCCAGGTGGTGGACCAGAACGCCACCGCCTCCTTCGGCGTGGGCGCCTTCCTGCTGGCCGCCGCCGAACTGGCGCGCTTCCTCGACAAGCAAACTTTGAGCTAATCCATGACACTACAGTTCTCTCGCCGCCGCCACCTGCAAGGGGCGGCGGTTGCAGCAGCCACCACGCTGCTGCCTTTTTCTTCCAGCGCCCAGGCCGCCGCGCGCTTCGCCATCGGCCAGGACGACTTCCTGCTCGACGGCAAACCGCTGCAGATCCGCTGCGGCGAAATGCACTTTGCCCGCGTGCCGCGCGAGTACTGGCGCCACCGCCTGCAAGCCATCAAGGCCATGGGCCTGAACACCGTGTGCGCCTACCTGTTCTGGAACTACCATGAATGGCGCGAGGGCAAGTACGACTGGAGCGGCCAGCGCGACGCGGCCGAATTCTGCCGTATGGCGCAGCAGGAAGGCCTGTGGGTGATACTGCGCCCCGGCCCCTACGCCTGCGCCGAATGGGAAATGGGCGGCCTGCCGTGGTGGCTGCTGAAACAGCCCGGCGACGCCTTCCTGCGCACCCGCAGCGACGCCTTTGTGCAGCCGGCGCGGCGCTGGCTGCGCGAGGTGGGCCGCGCGCTGGCGCCCATGCAGATCACGCAGGGCGGCCCCATCCTCATGGTGCAGGTGGAGAACGAATACGGATTCTTCGGCGAAGACCTGGACTACCTGCGCGTGATGCGCCAGGCGCTGCTGGACGCGCGCTTCGACGTGCCGCTGTTCCAGTGCAACCCCACCAACGCGGTGGCGAAGTCGCATATCCCCGAGCTGTTCTCGGTGGCCAATTTCGGCAGCGATCCGGCCACCGGTTTCAAGACGCTGGCCCAGGTGCAGCGCGGCCCGCTCATGTGCGGCGAATACTATTCCGGCTGGTTCGACACCTGGGGCGCGCCGCACCGGCGCGGCTCGGCCGACAAGGCCGTGGCCGACATCCAGGCCATGCTCAAGGCCAACGGCTCCTTCAGCCTCTACATGGCGCACGGCGGCACCACCTTCGGCCTGTGGGGCGGCTGCGACCGTCCCTTCCGCCCGGACACCAGCAGCTACGACTACGACGCGCCCATAGGCGAAGCCGGCTGGACCGGCGACAAGTTCACGGCCTACCGCGACGGCATCACGCCGCTGCTGCCGGCCGGCGAAACGCTGCCGGACGCGCCGGCGCGCATGCCCGTCATCACCATCCCCGCCTTCGCACTGCAGGAAAGCGCCGCCGTGATGGCCAACCTGCCCGCGCGCGCCATCAGCGACGTGTCGCCCAAGCCTATCGAGCAGTACGACATCAGCCGTGGCCTGGTGGCCTACCGCGCCACCCTGCCCGCAGGACCGGCCGGCGTGCTGGCGGCGGCCAAGGTGCGCGACCTGGCCTGGGTCTTCGTGGACGGCAAGCAGCTGGGCACCATGGACACGCGCCACCGCCGCTTCAAGGTGGCGCTGCCTGCGCGCGGCAAGCCGGTCACGGTCGACATCCTGCTGTACACGATAGCGCGCGTGAACTTCGGCGTGGAGATCCACGACCGCAAGGGCCTGCACGGTCCGGTCACGTTCACGCCGCAGGAGGGTGAAGCTCAGGCAGTGGAAAACTGGACCATCCGCGCCATCGACTTCGACGCGGACGGCGTGCTGCCGCCGCTGGCATGGAAGCGCAGCCGCGCGCAAGGCCCGGCCTTCTGGCGCGGCAGCTTCAGCGTGGACAAGACCGGCGACACCTTTCTCGACATGGCCGGCTGGGGCCAGGGCGTGGTGTGGATCAACGGCCGCTGCCTGGGCCGCTACTGGAGCATAGGGCCGACGCAGACCATGTATCTGCCCGGCCCGTGGATCAAGCGCGGCCGCAACGAAGTGGTGGTGCTGGACCTGACCGGCCCGCGCAGCGCGCGCATCGCCGGACTGGCCGTGCCGGTGCTGGACCAGCTGCGCCCCGAGCTGGACCTGGCCCGCCCGCCCAGCACCGCCAGGCTGCAGCTGGACGGCGCCGCGCCGGTGCATGCGGCCGAGTTCGCGCCCGGCTCCGCCACGCAGCAGGTGATGTTCGCCGCGCCCGCCAGCGGCCGCCAGTTCTGCCTGGAATCGCTGAGCGCCTTCGACGGCAAGAGCTACGCCGCCGTGGCCGAGATCGCCCTGCTGGACAAGGCGGGCAAGCCGCTCAACCAGTCGAGCTGGACCATCGCCTACGCCAGCAGCGAGGAGGCGCGCAAGGAGGACGGCTCGGCGCTCAACGCCATCAACGGCCAGAACACCGACTACTGGCACACGGCCTACACCGGCGCGGCGGCCAGCACGCCGCATCCGCACCGCATCGTGATCGACCTGGGCAAGACGGTGGAAGTGGCGGGCCTGCGCTATGTGCCGCGCCAGGGCACGGCCGAAGTCACCGGGCGCGTCAAGCAATACCGCATCTATATCGGCGACCAGCTCGTCACGGGCAACTAGGAGAAACCATGGAACGACGCAACTTCATGCGCACGCTGGCGGCCGGCTCGGCCGGCCTGATCGGCGCCAGCGGCAACGCAATCGCTGCCGGAGCCGCCGCCCCGGCCAGCGCAGCCGCCGGCGGCGACCGCGCCTACCTGCTGGGCCTGCTGCAAAAAATGTCGGACCCGGTGCTGAACGCCATGTCCCAGGGGCAGCTCCACAAAAAATTCGCGCTGGAACTGAGCCCCACCTGGGACGGCCGCGATCCCGCCGTGGCCTATCTGGAATGCTACGGCCGCCTTATCGCCGGCATTGCGCCCTGGCTGGCCCTGCCTGCCGACGCCACGCCGGAAGGCCGCTACCGCCAGCGCATGCAGCAGATGGCGCTGCAAAGCTATGTCCACTCGGTCGATCCGGCCAGCCCGGACTGCCTGCTGTGGAAAGGCCCCGGCCAGATCCTGGTGGACTCCGCCTACTACACCAACGCCCTGATGCGCGCGCCCAAGACGCTGTGGGAGCCGCTCGACAGCACCACCAAGCAGCGCATCATCGCCGCCATCAAGGGGCTGCGGCGCATCGAGCCGCCCTACATCAACTGGATGCTGTTCGCCGCCATGAACGAAGCCTGGCTGATGTCCATCGGCGAAGAATACGACCCCATGCGCATGAACGTGGCTATCCGCAAAATCAACGAATGGTATGTGGGCGACGGCTGGATCAAGGACGGCGAAGCCTTCCACTTCGACTACTACAATTCCTACGTGATGTACCCGATGCTGGTGGAAATCCTGGACGTGCTGGCCAAGTTCAAGGGGCCGTTCTGGAACGGCAAGCCGGATGAGCTGCAGGCCCAGGCCGTGAAGCGCATGCAGCGCTACAGCGAGCACCTGGAGCGCTTTATCGGCACCGACGGCAGCTATCCGCCCATAGGCCGCTCGCTGACCTACCGCACCGCCGCCTTCCAGCCGCTGGCCCTGCTGGCCTGGCGCAAGCAGTTGCCAACGTCGCTGCCCGAAGGCCAGGTGCGCGCCGCCCTGCACGCGGCGCACAAAGCGATCTGGACCGAGCCCAGCAACTTCACCAGGGACGGCTACCTGACCATAGGCTTCGTCGGCCACCAGCCGGAACTGGGCGACTGGTACTCCAACAACGGCAGCATGTACATCGCCTCCGCCACGCTGCTGCCGCTGGGCCTGCCGGAAAGCGATTCCTACTGGACCGCGCCGGCGCAGGACTGGACGCAGAAGAAAGCCTTTGCCGGCAAGAAATTCCCCAAGGACTACCACGTGAGCTACTAGTAGCTCTCCTTGTTGATCATGAAGTGCATGCGGAAGGCGATATCCAGTATGGTCCTGGCCGTCGCCGACGCTTCCTCCGCCGGCATGCGCAGCTGGCGCGCGTAGTGCTGCGCCAGCGCGCGCTCGGCCACGTCATATTGCGCCAGGATGGACGCGTAGAGCTTCTTGTTGGCCTTGTCCTGCTGCGACCATTCCAGCAGGTTGTCGTCCACCTCGGTGCGGGTGTTGTAAGGCGTTTCCGTGACCCACGGCCGCAGCACGGCGTTGGCCCAGGCCTGCTGCACGCTGGCGCGCACGCGCGCGGTGGGCTGCCAGGGGCCGTCGTCCTTGCCGCTGCCCAGCGTGCGGTCGAGCAGCGCCGCCAGCTTTTGCAGCGCCGGCGGCAGCAGCTGTTCCGCGCGCTTCACCTGTGGACGGAACTGGACTTCGCAAGCCAGCTTGGGTTGGCCCGAGGCGGTCAGATACACCTTCCAGTTGCCCGAGAAGCCGCCCGGCTCGGCGATATACATCATCCACAGGCCGCCGCTTTCGTTGCTGAAGATAAAGGGCGCGCGCCAGCCGTCGCTGAAGGGCGGCCCCAGCCTGGCGTTGCGCTCGTCCAGCGAAGCGCCGAAGTAGTCCTTCACGCTCATGGCCTGGTCCACCACGCGCACCCGGTGCATATCGCCGCGCCAGCCGAAGGGCACTTCCTCCACCACCAGCCGCTTGCCGTTGGCGGGCGCGGTCTGCCAGTAGATGCTGCGCGGCTTGTATTCGGGCAGGGGCACCTGGGTGAAGACTTCGGCGTCGAATTCGAGCACATCGCCGGCGGTCACGCTGGTGCTCTTGGGGGCCAGCACCAGGTCGCTGCTGAAATCGTCCGGGATCGCGTCCGGATGCGTCCACGGCAGCACGCTGCCGGACTGATGCGCCAGCTTGGCCAGCTGCAGGGCAGCCTGGCACTCGGCCACGTTTTTTCCATTTTCCAGCCGAGGCCATTCCTGGGCCGCGGCGCCGGCCGACGCCAGCGCCAAAGCCAGCGTGGCCGCCGTACCGTAATACAATTTATCCAGATTCATGGCATTCCATTTGATTCAGACATGCCCATCTTACAACGGAAGCGAATCCGGACCGTCCCCGCTGCCTACTGTTCCGCTTCCGGGAAGGCGTTGGTGGCGCGCGCGCCCCACAGCGCGTAGAACAGCACGTACAGTTCGCATGCCGCAGTCAGCAGGAAAGAGGTCTGCAGGCCGTAGATGTCGGCCAGCCAGCCCTGCACCACCACCAGCGCGCCGCCGGCGATGGCCATGATCAGCAGGCCCGCGCCTTCCTCGGTCAGCGGACCCAGGCCTTTGATGCCCAGCGTGAAGATGGTGGGGAACATAATGGAATGGAACAGGCCCACGGAAATCAACGCCCACATGGCGGTCGGGCCGGTGCTGAAGGTGGCCACCAGCATCACGATGCAGGCGCCCACGCTGGCGGCGGCCAGCACGTGTTCGGCGGAAATGGAACGCATCAGCACGCTGCCGATGAAGCGGCCCACCATCATGCCGCCCCACAGCAGGAACAGGTAGTGCGACGCCTGCTCATGGTTGACATTGCCGATGTCGGGCTGCGAGACGAAGTTGATGAACAGATTGGCCACGCCGATTTCGGCGATCAGGTAGATGAAGATGGCCGGCACGCCGAACACCAGGTTGCGGTGGCGCCACAGCGAGTGCGAGGCGCGCTCGGCCTTGGACACGCGGCTGGTGGCCGCGCCCATTTCCGGCAGCGGGAAGCGCGCGATGATGACGGCCAGCACCACCAGCACGCCCGCCACGATCAGGTAAGGCAGCTGCACCGCCTGTGCGTCCGCCAGGCGCTCGGCCTGGGTCAGCACCTGGTCCGCGCCCGCCGTACCGGCGTTGGAGCGGCCCAGGATCAGGTAGCCGCCGAACAGCGGCGCGAACATGGTGCCCAGCGAGTTGAAGGCCTGCACCAGGTTCAGGCGCGAGGACGCGGTCTGCGGCGTTCCCACCACGGCCACGTAGGGATTGGCCGCCACTTGCAGCAGCGTGATGCCGCAGGCGATGACGAACAGCGCCACCAGGGTGACGATGTAGGACGGCAGGCGCGCGGCCGGTATCATCATCAGCGCGCCCAGCGCCATGATGGACAGGCCCACCACCAGCGACTTCTTGTAGCCGACGCGCTCGATCAGGCGCGCGGCCGGGATGGAGGCGACAAAGTAGGCAATGAACCAGACCGACTCGATCAGCGTGGTCTGCGTGTAGTTCAGCTCGAACACGCTGCGCAGGTGCGGCAGCAGCGTGTTGTTGATGACGGTGATAAAGCCCCAGGTGAAGAACAGGCTGGCAAGCAGCGACATGGCCGACTTGTAGCTGGCGGTGGCGGGCGCTTGCCCGGTGGAATTGGTACTAACGGAAGCAATCGGCGCAGCCACGGAACGTCCCCTGGAATCTTATTTTGGAGCCGTCCATGCTAGAGGGTTCTGCTATTCAATACCAATAACTAAATTGCGAGGATCTATATCGATTTTGATATTAGTCGCGGTCCGGCGCACCCAGCGGAAACAGCGGCCGGAACACGCGCGCCTCGTCCACCGCGCGGGCCACGGAGGGCCGGGCCAGCAGGCGCGCGCGATAGGCGCGCAGCAGCGGGTACTGCTCGCCTATCCTGTGGGTCCAGTCCGCGTAGAACAGCGACGGGGCGGCCGCGCAGTCGGCCAGCGTGAACGCCTCGCCGGCGGCCCAGGTCTGTCCCGCCAGATGGCTTTCCAGCCAGGCATAGGCCAGTTCCAGCTTGCCGGTGGCAAAGGCCAGCGCCTCTTCCCGCTTGGCCGCCACGCCGGTCAGCGCGCCGCCCACCGCATGCTGCATGGGGCTCATGACGTGCAGGTCGAAGAAGCGGTCCAGGAAACGCACGTCCAGCGCGGCCATGGGCTCGGCGGGCAGCAGCAGCACGGGTCCGGCATGCGCCAGCTGCAGATACTCGATGATGATGCTGCTCTCCGCCACCTGGCGCTCGCCGTCCAGCAGCAGCGGGAACTTCTGCAAGGGCCAGCGCCGCAGCCACTCCGCCGCATGCTGCGGCGTATCCGGCCCCAGGGTGCGGAAGTCAAACGACAGGCCGTTTTCGTACAGGGCGATCAACACCTTCTGCGTGTAGGAGGAAAACGGATGGCCATAAAGTGCGAGCTCGCTCAAGATTCATCTCCTTGTTGTTGTACTTTTCCCATGGCTAGAGTACCACCGCTGGGGGCGATCGGCACGCCCCGCAAACATTTCAGACATTTTTGACTAACATGTTGCGCACTCAGACAAATCAGTCTAAGATTCAGTCATCGATGCCTAGCGAGGAACTGGAATGAACACTGAAACCCTGGAAGAGCAGCTCAAGGCCTTCCTCATTGCCAAACGCGACGAAGCAGGCTTGTCGCAAAGCGACGTCGCAGCCCGGTCGGAAGTGTTCGGCATGGGACGCCTGCTGGACCAGCGCGCCGTGTCGCGCATCGAGCAGGCGCCCCTGTCCTCGGACGCGCTCAAAATCGCAGCCTACATGACGGCGGTGGGATGCACGCCCACCGACTACTTCAACGAATTGTCCCGATTAACCATTCAAGAAGAAACGGACCCGAACATGGCCACCCCCCAACACAGCGGCATCCACGAAAAACTGGCCCAGGCGCATGCCAGGCTCGAGCAGGCGCAAGCCATCATCGCCGCTGCGAAGGACACGTATATCAGCTCCCTGCAGCTGGGCGAGACCTTCGAGCGCAGCCACGCACTGCTCAACGGCCTGCAGCGCAAACCCGTGATCGGCTGCTTCGGCCACTTCGACGCCGGCAAGTCCACCCTGCTGAACACGCTCATCAGCGAATCGGTGCTGCCCACCAAGTACCAGCCCGCCACCTCGGTCATCAACCTGCTGATGCATACGTCGGACCGCCCCGCCGCCCTGGTCGGCAACGTGGCCGTCTTCAGCAAGGGCTTTATGCCGCACATGATCCACGACGCGGCCCTGGTTGAGCAGCACCTGATCGAGCAAGGCGACGGCGAGCTGCTGCGCCGCTACGGCATGCACCAGCAAGACAACGAACAGGCGCAGCAGGCTTACGTGGCGGTGGTGTTCTCGGCGGCGGATATCCTGAACCAGGTTTGGCTGCTCGACACGCCGGGCCAGCTGGGCGACGGCGACGACTCCGACACCGACAAGGCGCTGGCCGGCGTGGAGCTGACCGACGGCATCGTGTTCATGTCCAACCACACCGGCTTCCTCAAGGACAGCGACCTCGGCTTTGCCGCCAACGTTATCCGCGCACGCCCGCCGGCCAAAGGAAGCGACAGCCTGGAGCACCTGCTGTTCGTGCAGTCGCACTGCCATGGCGAGATTCCCGCAGCCGACGTCGACGGCGTTGGCCTGAGCGCCTTCCGCCGCGTGAAGCGCCAGCTGGACAATATGATCTTCGGCGCGTGGATGGAAGAACGGCACATCGATACGCTGCCAAGCGCGGAGCAGCTTGCCTCACGCGTCCAGCCCTTCTGGCGCGAGAACGACCTGTACCGCAGCGCCACCTTGCGCCGCGTCCGCGACATGGCCACGAAGCTGACCGCCAGCTACGACGCGATTGTCGACCAGCGCATAGCCCAGACCATGGAGCAGATGGTGGCGGCGCTGCAAACGGCCGTCGATCAGCTGGCCTTCCGCAAGGAGGACACGATCAAGCGCGTGAAGGAGGTAGAAGAACAGGAGGCCCGATTTCGCGGCGAGGCTGGCGAGCTTGTAGCCAAGTTCCAGGCGCTGATCGCCTCGTGCCCGCAGCGCAAGAAACAAGACCTGGAAAGCATAGGCGACTACTACCGCGTGCAGGCCTCCGCCGAGAGCATCGAAAAGCTGATCCACGACACCTACACGGACAAGAAGGAAGCCCAGGGCGAAGTGGTGAACTACCTGTCCCAGCTGTTTACCGCCAAGCTGGAAAGCGTGCTCAAGGCCAGCGGCCGTTCGATTTCCGCCGAGGTCGACAACCTGCTGCAGCGCTGGCAAACGGCCGCGCCGGCAATGGCGGCGGGGACCGCGTCCGCGCCGGGCGCCAAGCTGGAGATGGACCTGTCCGCGTTCAACTCGCGCGCCGCCTTCGTTGGCGGCATGGCGGGCCTGGGCAGCCTGGGCGCCATGTCGCTCTACGTGGGGACCATCGCCAGCAATCTGGGCGCCTATCTCATGGTCGGCAAGGCCGCCGGCGTGATGGCCTCGCTCGGCATGGTCGGCAGCGTCACCTCGGTCACGTCTTTCGTTGCCGCGATTGGCGGTCCCATCACGATAGGCATCGCGATCGCGGCCGCCATCGGCTATATGTTCTACCGCCTGCTCGGCGGCTCCTGGCAGAAAAGCCTGGCCGGCAAAGTGGCCGACGGGCTGCGCGAGAACAAGCTGCTGAGCCGCCTCGAACAGCCTGTCGATGCGTTCTGGGCCAGCACTGAGCAAGCCATGGGCGCAGGCCTGAACGAGCTGATCCAGCAGACCGACGCGCATATCGACGGCCTCAAGCGCGACGCCGCGATGGCCTACGACCCGGCCCAGCTCGACCAGTCCGTGCACACCGTCACGGCAGCGCTCGCGTCCATGCGCGCCGGCGAGTCCAGCCGGGCGGCGTGATATGGCCCGGTCCCTGTTAGCGCACGTGGCGACAGCCTACGGCGTCAAGCAACTCTACGATGCCTTGACGGAACCGGAGCAGCCGTCCCCGCCCCGGCCTGCGCTCAGCCGGGCAAAGGACGAACGGCGCCGTGTGCGCAAGAAAGCCATCAAGGACAGCTTCCTTGCGCTGTGCACGCGGGTCGGAACGGGGATAGGCCAGGCGCGGCTGGCAAGCGGCCTGGGGCCGGTGACGCTGGACACCGAAACCCCGGGCGTCATCAAAGCAGACTTCGAAGGCTACGACCAGGCGCTGGCCGTCCTCAACGATGCCCGTCAGTGCCTCGACGGCGGCCGCTTCAACATCGAGCCTGGCCTGCGCCTGGAGCTCAACGTTCCCACGTGGGAAGACTGGCGCTGCACGCTGCTCGGCAAATCGGAAACCGACTACGGCGGCATGGCCGGCATCACGTCCAGCAACACTTACGACAGGGAACAAGACCCTTTCCTGGCGGCCCTGCGGAAGGTATAGCGGCGCGTGCCTGAAACTGCACGCCTGTGTTTGGATGCATTATCCTTGCCAACGGCAGGCTATGGTTCCAGCTTCATACGTTTCCTAAACCGCCCAAGGCGCAGCGCTCCATTCTACCGGCTAGGAGTCCGATATGAATCGCGCAAGACTATTTGTAAAACTGGCTGTTACGCTCGATTTTAGGATACGGAATGGAACAACGACCCACAATTTTCGCTTCGCGCACTATTCATGCAAGGACGAGGACACCAAGTGGCTTCGGTGAATGGCATACCTCTACCATCAAGGTTGGGGTGGTTGAATTATGCGAGCATTCTGACCCTTACTTTAGATACTGCGCCATATTAAACTTGGATAACCAGTTTGGCGATATGCCAATTTTTGGCCATGACCAGATAAGTACATTGATATCGGTAATGTCTCGTATTTCTACTTACTGTGATGCGCTTGCTGAACTGGGCGAAGTCAAACTCGAATCCGGGAAAATGTACGATCCAGAGCTGCACGGAATAGCAGGCCAATGTAAAAGGCTTGCTAGCTTGGCGGCATCTGGTCCACTGTTAAAGACCTCATGAATGCTGCTAAACCGTAGTCACTTGCAAACGGATGAGAAACAGTAGACCACGGGTACGCGCAAAGATTTGACGGTAGTAATGACGGCATGCGCTCCGCCTGAAAGCGGCAAAGTGAGTGCCCATGCGGCACCCAACACAACCCGCATGTCTTATGGCAGTGCGGGTTTTTTGTTGCATTTTTTTAGGGCAACGATGTAGGATTGCATTCTGATAAATTGTTATCAAAAAGGAGTGCAAATGAAGCAACAACCATTACTGTCCGCGCTGATACTCGCCACCTGCTCCGCCCTGTGCGGCTGCGCCACCGATGCCGACATCGCGGGCAAACCTGCCTACCAGGAAGAATATGCGCAGACTGGCAGCCGCCTCCCGCGACGCGACGCGACAGTGAAAGTGACCAGTAAGGAACGCCTCGAGCACGATATGCAGACCATCACCAGCGGCAGCGCAGCCAGCCCGGAAGCGTCTACCCGCTAAGCCTAGTGGTCCGCCGGCCATGCCGGCCTGCTGGTCGGCTTGGGCATCGCCGCCATGCCCTACGCTGGCATCCTTACAACGCCCCCGTGATGGATCGAATCACAAAATCATTGATTTATATAGAAAAAACTGGTGCGGCTGGCGGGGATCGAACCCACAACCCTTGGCTTCGGAGGCCAATACTCTATCCATTGAGCTACAGCCGCGTAGGAGGGAACTTCGGAGGTGACAGAAGGATACCGGGTTTCGTCTTGTGCGTCCATGAAAAGTGTCGCTTTTGCACCGTTCTGCATCCACAGGCAATCTTTTGAGACTATAATCGCCCGTTTGGCGAGCAATTGCGCTTCTACACCTGCATGCAAAACCGATAACGTAACGCCGACGCAAGTTTCGACATTTGTTTGTTATTAAGGAAATCATGAGCGACGCACACAACCACGAATCCGCCATCAGAACGCCAAAACAGCTCGCAGCAGCAGTGATCGGCTTCTTCCTCATCACTGTGCTCGGCATCGCCTTGCTGGTGCAATTCGTTACCGCAACTAAACTAACCGGCGCCGGGACGGAAAGCCAGTCGGCCGAAGCCATCGGCAAGCGACTGCAGCCTGTGGCCGACGTGGGCTTTACGCTGAAGGATGCGAACGCGCCTAAGGTGCTGCAGACCGGCGAAGCCATCTACTCCTCGACTTGCGCGGCTTGCCATGGCGCCGGCGTGGCCGGTGCGCCTAAAGTGGGCGACAACGCAGCCTGGGGCGCCCGCCTGGCCCAGGGCCAGGATACGGTGGTGAAGCATGCGCTGGAAGGCCTGCGCGCCATGCCTGCAAAAGGCGGCAACCCGGATCTGGATGACGTGGAAGTGGCGCGCGCCGTGGTGTTTATGGCGAATAAGTCGGGCGGCAAGCTGAAGGAGCCTGAAGTGCCGGCGGCTCCGGCTGCGGCGGCTCCTGCCGCTGCGCCCAAGGGCTGACAGGCGGCGGGTTACGCTGCGCTAACCCGCCCTACGATCGATACGATACGCCGGGGGTTTGGTACCGCCCCCCAAAAAAAACCGCTCGAATCATCGAGCGGTTTTTTTTCGTGCTTGCTTACCAGATGATGACGCGCTCTTTGGGAGCCAGGTACATCTTGTCGCCCTGCTTGACCTTGAAGGCTTCGTAGAAGCCCGGCTGGTTGCGCATGGTGCCGTTGGCGCGGAACTGGCCCGGCGAGTGCGGGTCGGTCTTGATGCGGCTGATCATTTCCGGATCGCGCATCTTGCTGCGCCATACTTGCGCAAAGCCCATGAAGAAGCGCTGGTCGCCCGTCAGGCCGTCGATCACCGGCGCCGGCTTGCCTTTCAGCGACAGCTTGTAGGCCTTGTAGGCAATCGCCACGCCGGAATTGTCGGCGATGTTCTCGCCCAGCGTCAGCTCGCCGTTCACGTTGTAGCCAGGCAGCGGGCTGAAGGCGTTGTATTGCGCCACCAGGGCCTTGGTCTTGGCTTCGAAGTTCTTGTGGTCGGCTGCGCTCCACCAGTCGCGCAGGTTGCCGTCGCCGTCGTACTGGGCGCCCTGGTCGTCGAAGCCGTGGCTGATCTCGTGGCCGATCACGGCGCCGATGCCGCCGTAGTTCACCGCGTCGTCCGCGTTGGCGTCAAAGAACGGCGGCTGCAGGATGGCGGCCGGGAACACGATCTCGTTCATCTCCGGGTTGTAGTAGGCGTTCACGGTCTGCGGCGTCATGCCCCATTCGTCGCGATCGATCGGCTTGCCCAGCTTGTTGATTTCCTTGTCGTAGTCGGCCTGGCGCGAACGCTGCACGTTGCCCACCAGGTCGTCGCGCGTGACCACCAGCGCGGAATAGTCGCGCCATTTGTTCGGGTAGCCGATCTTGGTGGTGAACTTGGCCAGCTTGGCTTGCGCCTGCTTCTTGGTGGCCGGGCTCATCCAGTCCAGCTTGTCGATGCTTTGCTTGTAGGCCACCAGCAGGTTCTTCACCAGCGCTTCCATGCGCGCCTTGCGCTCGGCCGGGAAGTGCTGCTCGACGTAGACCTTGCCGACCGACTCGCCCAGCGCGTTTTCAATCACCGACACGCCGCGCTTCCAGCGCGGACGCATTTCCTTGGCGCCGCTCAGCACGGTGCCGTAGAAGGCGAAGTTTTCGTCGACGAAGGCTTTCGACAGGTAGGTCGCGTTGGCGCGCACGGTATGCCATTGGAAGTAGGCTTTCCAGGTCTCCAGCGGGGTGGCCGCCAGCAGTTCACTGAAGCCTTTCAGGTAGCTCGGCTGGCTGACGATGACGTAGTTCACCTTGCCGGTGATTTTCAGCGCGTCCAGGTAGGCGTTCCAGTCGTAGCCGGGGGTCAGTTCGCCCAGCTTGGCGACCTCGACCTTGTTGTAGGCTTTCACCGGGTCGCGCAGCTCGACTTTGCTCCACTGGATCTTGGCCAGCTCGGTTTCCAGCGCAATGATGGCCTTGGCCTTGGCGGCGCCGTCGGCGTCGCCGGCCAGCGTCAGCATCTTGGCGATGTGCAGCTGGTACTTGGCCAGCGTGTCGGCCAGCTTGGCGTCGTCTTTTTTCAGGTAGTAGTCGCGGTCCGGCAGGCCCAGGCCGCTCTGGCTGAAGTCCACCACGTATTTGGTGGAGTCCTTGTTGTCCTGGTGGATGCCGAGGTCGATGGGGGCGCTGGCGCCGGTCTGGTTGTTGTGGGCGATCAGCGCAGGCAGCTGCTTCTTGTCGCTCAGCGCGGCGATGCGGGCCAGCTGGGCTTGCAGCGGCGCGGCGCCCAGCTGCTCCAGCCTGGCTTCGTCCATATACGACGCGTAGTAGGCGCCGATGCGCTGCTCGTCCGCGCCGGCGTTCTGCTTGGCGGCGGCCTGCTCAATGATGGCGCGCAGCTGCGGCTGGATGTCGTCGTGCAGCTTGGCGAAGGCGCCCCAGTTGGACTTGTCGGCCGGGATCTCGGTGGTGGCCAGCCACTTGCCGCTCAGGTGGGTAAAGAAGTCGTCCTGCGCGCGCACGGCGGGATCGACGTATTCCACGGCAATGCCGGAAGTCAGCTTGCCGCCGGTCGGGCTTTTGGCGGCGTCGGCGGCGCCGGCCAGGCCGGTTGCGCTGGCCAGCAGGGCCAGGGTTAATGCACTCAACAAATGTCGTTTCACAGCGATGCTTCCTCTCGAATAGGTCTGGTTTTATGTCCGGCTCGTGACCGGGATTTTTACTCTAGCACAGAGCCTTGCGGCAGATGACAAAATGACCACAAGTAGTGGCCATTTTGTCGTTTCCGATTACTGAAGATTTACCAGATGATCACGCGCTGCGCCGGCGCCAGGTACATCGGGTCGCCTTCCTTCACGCCGAACGCTTCGTAGAAGCCGGGCTGGTTCTTCATGGTGCCGTTGGCGCGGAACTGGCCGGGCGAGTGCGGGTCGGTCTTGACCTGCTTGATCTGCGCTTCTTCGCGCATCTTGCTGCGCCATACCTGGCCGAAGCCCATGTAGAAGCGCTGCTCGCCGGTCAGCTTGTCGATCACCGGCGCAGGCTTGCCGCCCAGCGACAGCTTGTAGGCCTTGTAGGCCACGGCCACGCCGGAGTTGTCGGCAATGTTCTCGCCCAGGGTCAGCGCGCCATTGACGAAGTAGCCCGGCAGCGGGCTGTAGCTGTCGTACTGCTTGGTCAGCGCGTCGGCCTTGGCCTGGAAGTTGGCGCGGTCACTGGCGCTCCACCAGTCGCGCAGGTTGCCGTCGCCGTCGGATTGGCTGCCCTTGTCGTCGAAGCCATGGCTGATCTCGTGGCCGATGACGGCGCCGATGCCGCCGTAGTTCACCGCGTCGTCGGCGCGGGCGTCGAAGAACGGCGGCTGCAGGATGGCGGCCGGGAACACGATCTCATTGGTGGTGGAACGGTAGTAGGCGTTCACGGTCTGCGGCGTCATGCCCCATTCCTCGCGGTCCACCGGCGCGCCCAGCTTGGCCAGGTTGCGCTTGTAGCCGAACTCGGCGGCGCGGCGCATATTGCCGGCCAGGTCGCCCGAGACGATGGACAGGCCGCTGTAGTCGCGCCATTTGTTCGGGTAGCCGATCTTGGTGGTGAACTTGGCCAGCTTGGCTTGCGCCTCGCGCTTGGTCTCGGGGCTCATCCAGTCCAGGTTGTCGATGCTGTCCTTGTAGGCCGCCATCAGGTTTTTCACCAGCGCTTCCATGCGCGCCTTACGGTCGGCCGGGAAGTACTGCGCTACGTAGAGCTTGCCCAGGCCTTCGCCGATGGCGCCTTCCACCACGCGCACGCCGCTTTTCCAGCGCGGCTCCTGCACCGTCACGCCGTTGATGACGCCGCTGTAGAACGCGAAGTCGGCGTCGGAGAAGGCCTTGCTCAGGTAAGGCGAGGCGTCGCGCAGCAGCTGCCACTCGAAGTAGGCCTTCCAGGTGTTCAGGTCGGTCGCTTCGGCCACTTTGGCGAAGCCGGCCAGGTAGCTCGGCTGGTTGACGATGATGGTGTCGGTCTTGGTGGCGATGCCGGCCTTGCCCAGCGCGTCCTTCCAGTCATAGCCCGGCGCCAGCTCGGCCAGCTTGGCGATCTCGGTCTTGTTGTAGCGCTTGACCGGATCGCGGTTGTCGACCTTGGTCCACTGCACTTCGGCCAGCGCGGTTTCCAGCGCCATGATGGCTTTCGCGTCCTCGGCGGCGTTCTTGTGGCCGGCCAGGGTCAGCAGTTTTTCGATGTGGGCGACGTATTTTTCGCGCACGGCGGCCAGGCGGGCGTCGTCCTTCTTCAGGTAGTAGTCGCGGTCCGGCAGGCCCAGGCCGCTCTGCGCGATGCTGGCGGCGTGCTGGGTGGAGTTGCGCGCGTCCTGGCTGATGTAGACGCCGTACGGCACCGCCACGCCGATGCGGGTCAGGTGGGCGATCATGCCCGGCAGGGCCTTCTTGTCCTTCAGGCCGCGAATGGCGCTCAGCTCGCCGGCCAGGGGCTTGGTGCCCAGCTTTTCCAGCGCCGCTTCGTTCATATAGCTGGTGTACAGGTCGGCGATCTTCTGCGCCTCGGTGCCCTGCTTCTGCTTGGTCTTCTGCGCGTCTTCGATCAGGCCGCGCAGCTGCGGCAGCGTGTCGTCGCGCAGCTTGGCGAAGGAGCCCCAGCTCGACTTGTCGTCCGGGATCTTGGTCGCTTTCAGCCAGCCGCCGTTCAGGTGGGTGAAGAAGTCGTCCTGCGCGCGCACGCCGGCGTCGATGTACTGGGTGTCGATGCCCGAGATCGGGGCCGACGACGGCGCAGGGTGGTCGCCCTCATGCGCGTAAGCTTGGGTTGCCATCAGACCGATGACCAGGGTGCTCAGCAAAGTACGTTTCATCAACTGCTCTCTCCTCGTTAGAATTTGGTTTCCAGGCGCGCAGTCCACACTCGGTAAGTGGGGTTGAGCGTCGTGGAACGTTGCGACAGGCCATTAGTGTAGACCAGGTTGCTGCCGGTGGCGTCGTCGGCCAGCAGGTTCGCCGCCGCCAGGCGCAGCTGCGTCAGCGGCGTCATCTTCCACAGCACATGCGCATCCACCACGCGCTTGCGGCTGCTTTCCACCGTCTGGCTCAGGCTGCTTTGCACACGGATCGCCGGGGTCCAGTTGTAGCTGGCGCCCATGGACAGCGGCAAATCCTTCATGCGGTAGTCCAGGCCCAGGTTGGCGGTCTGTTTCGGCTGCTGGTCCAGGCGGTTGTCCGGGCCGGGCACGCCGTCCACGCGCGACCAGAAGCGGCTGTAGTTGCTGCGGAAATCAATCGCGGGCGCGTCGTCCATCAGCTCGGCGAGCTGGAACTTGGCCTCCAGCTCCACGCCCTTGGTGCGCGCGTGCGCCACATTGCCCGGCGTGGACACCCAGCGCGGGCCGGCGCTGCCGGGCTTCAGGCTCAGCTCGCGGCGGATCAGGTTGTCGATGTCGCGCACGAAGCCGCTGGCGCTGACGATGCCGCTGCGGCCCAGGTAGTGTTCGAAGGCCATGTCCAGGCCGGTGGCCAGTTCGGGCTTCAGTTCCGGATTGCCGGTGCGGTCCGGGCGCGTGGCGCTGTTCAGGCGCGACAGCACGGGCAAGGCGATCAGGTCCTGCACATTGGGCGACTTGTAGCTCTTGGTCAGGCTCATGCGCAGCTGGTCCTTGCCGGCGCCGGGAATGCGGTAGACGCCGTGCAGCAGCGGGCTGAACACGGAGCTGGTGTTGCTCACCGTGCCGGCGCTCCCGATCGCAGCAGTGCTGCGATCGCTGGTGGTGCGGATGCCTTCCCAGCGCGCGCCCATGTACACGCCCCACTGCGGCGTGATGTCCCACTCGTCCTGCGCAAACACGGCCACGCGGCGGGTGTCGGCGGTGAGGTTGTCGCCCGAGTCGTCGAACTGCGCGTTGCCGTTCTTGTCCGTGCCCACCTTGGTCTGCTCGCGGCGGCTGGTTTCCACGTCCCAGCCGGCCGCCAGCAGATGGCCTTCGCCCAGCGGCGAGCTGTACTTGCCGCCGGTGTTGAAGCCGCGGTCGCGCGTGCTGTCGGTGTCGTGGAAGCGGTCCAGCAAGACGCCGGCGGCGTTGAACTGATTGCGCACGGCGTCGCTGTCGCGCTTTGCCAGGCCCAGGCCGAACTTCACGTCCAGCTTGGCCGCGCCCTGCAGCTTGTGCAGCCAGTTGCCGAAGCCGCGCATCATGGTGGAACTGGCGTGGGTGTGCGACAGCGCCAGGTTGTATTCCGGCGGCACCGCGCCGCCCAGCTGCGCCAGGTCGCTGCGCGCATCGGTGTCGCCGCGGCTGGCCATGATGAAGGGCTGGAAGTTCAGCGTGTCGCCATTGTCGAACTTGTAGGACAGGCGCGGCGTCAGGTGCAGGTTCTCGCTGCTGCCGCTGCTGTGCTCTTCCACGTTCTGCAGCTTGGTCACGTCGCCGTCGTCCTCGGTGTCGCGGATGACGGACTCGCCCAGGTCCTTCTGGCGGTTCTTGCTCAGGCTGGCGGACAGGGTGTAAGTCAGGCTGCCCGCCTTGCCCGGCACGGTGAGGGACACATTGGGCGTGTGCAGATTGCGCTCGTAGCTGTCGGCCAGCTTGAGCTGGATGTCGCGCTGCTGGTAGCCGTCGCGCAGGATCACGTTGATGGTGCCGGCGATGGCGCGGGTGCTGTTCTCGGCCACCGGGCCGCGCATCACTTCCACGCGCTCCACCTGGTCCGGCGACAGCGACTCCAGCGAAAAGCCGGCCGGCGCGCGCTCGCCGTTGAGCAGGATCTGCGTGTAGCCGCTGCCCAGGCCGCGCATGCGCACGTCGCCGCCCCGGCCGGGACGCCCGCCGCCCAGCGTGACGCCGGGCAGGCGCTTGAGCACTTCGCCCAGGGTGGTGTCGCCGTTGCGGTCCAGCTCCTCGCGGCCGAAGACCTGCTTGCCGGCGGTGGAGTTGCGGCGCTCGGCCATGTCGTCCTGGCGGCCGCCGCTGATGGTGACTTTCTGGATGTCCTTGCTGTCTTCCTTGGCGGGCTGGACTTTTTCCTGGGTTTTTTCCTGCGCGCTGGCGTTGAGGTGGGCGCCGATTAAAGCCAGGCAGGCGAGAGGAATCAATTTACGCATGCCTGCATTTTAAGCGGCGGAAACCGCAGCCGTCCCCGCCGGCGGCCGCTTTTTACTTTTCGATACAAGCCATACAACAGCAGGACCGGCCCTAGCGGCCGCCGGGACCGCCCTGCCCGCCCATGCCGCCTCCCATCCCGCCGCCCATGCCGCCCTTGCCCTTGTGGCCGCCGCGCCCTTCGCCGCCGCCCTCTTTCGGACGCTCGCCGCGTTCGCCGCCGCCTTCCACGCGCTGCATCTGCTCGGCCAGGAACACCGCCACCTGCCTGCGCTGGGTTTCATCCAGGGCATCATTGACATCCAGCCACCATGCGCGCAGCTGCTTCTCCTCCGCCGCCGACGCGGCCGCCTCCGCCTCCAGGCCGCCCGCCAGGTCGCGCAATTCCACGTCCTTGCCGTCCAGCGCCGGGCGCAGCGCGGCCTGCATGCGTTCACGGCGCGACTTGCGCTCGCGCAGCAAGGCCTTGGTGCGGCTCTCGGTCTGCTGCCACAGCGTGGCCTGGTTGGTGGTCAGGTTCAGCTCCTTGCGGAAGTCCGTCGCCATGGCCAGCAAATCCTCGGCGCGCATATCCATGACCGGCACGGCGAAAGAAGGCACAGCGAAAGCCAGCGCGGTGGTGAACAGCAGGCCGCGCGCGTATTGGGAAATCAGGTTGCGTGTCATCGGGTCTCCGGACAAAAAAAAGCCCACGCAGGGTGCGCAGGCCAAAAAACCACTACAGGGTTGAGAAGAACTACCAACCCAGTGTAGGGCGCGGATTTGCGCTCTTCCCGGACTCTTACAATTCCTTACGGTCGTGAACGCGGCCTTAACAGAAGGGATAAAAGCGCAATATTGGCGGCCTATCATGCTGTGGTGTAAAACGCCGTAAAGACGAGATAAATTACGGCCGAGCTACGCAGCTTGCCGGAAATCAGGTTTATACTGTTTTTGCGCGCAGTAGGATGACTGCGGCAGCTAGACACAGGTGAAACATGGGCAAGAAACTCAAAAATACCGGGCTGGTTGGCCTGGGTGTCGTCGCCGGCATTGCTGTCTCCCTGCAATTCTCCGCCATGGCCCAACGGCCTGCCGACCCGGCCCTGCCGCTGGAAGAACTGCGCCAGCTGGCCGACGTGTTCGGCCTGATCAAGTCCGACTACGTGGAAGCGGTGGAGGACAAAAAGCTGCTGACCGAAGCCATTACCGGCATGGTCGCCTCGCTCGATCCGCACTCCGCCTACCTTGATAAAAAAGCCTACGCCGAACTGCGCGAAGGCTCGCAGGGCAAGTTCGTCGGCCTCGGCATCGAGATAGGGCAAAGCGAAGACGGCTACATCAAGATCGTGGCCCCGATCGAGGATTCGCCGGCCTACCGCGCCGGCATCAAGGCGGGCGACCTGATCACCCGGCTCGACACCACCCCGGTCAAGGGCCTGAGCCTGGACGACTCGGTGAAGAAGATGCGCGGCGAGCCGCACACCAAGGTGTCGCTGACCATCCTGCGCAAGGACGAACCGGAACCGCTGGTGTTCCACATCACGCGCGAAGAAATCGTGCAGAAAAGCGTGAAGGCGAAAATCGTCGAACCGGGCTACGCCTGGCTGCGCGTGGCGCAGTTCCAGGAACCCACGGTGGACGACCTGGCCGCCAAGATCACCGAACTGTACAAGCAAGATCCCCATATCAAAGGCCTGGTGCTGGACCTGCGCAACGACCCGGGCGGCGTGCTGCAAGGCGCCATCGGCGTGGCGGCGGCCTTCCTGCCCAGGGACGCGGCCATCGTCTCGACCAACGGCCAGCTGCCGGACTCGCGCCAGACCTTCTACGGCCGCCCCGAGTTCTACGCGCTGCGCAGCGAAGGCGATGCGCTGTCCAAGCTGCCGGCGGCGATCAAGAACGTGCCGATGGCCGTGCTGGTCAACACTGGTTCCGCCTCCGCCTCCGAAATCGTGGCCGGCGCGCTGCAGGACTACAAGCGCGCCACCATCATCGGCAGCCAGACCTTCGGCAAGGGCTCGGTGCAGACCATACGCCAGCTCACGGCCGACACCGCCGTCAAGCTGACCACGGCGCGCTACTACACGCCGAACGGCCGCTCCATCCAGGCCAAGGGCATCACGCCGGAACTGCTGGTGGACGAAAACGCCGACGGCGACGGCCTGAACGCGCTGCGCATGCGCGAAGCGGACCTGGTCAAGCACCTGTCCAACGACCGCGAGCAGGAAGCGGCCAAGACCAAGCGCGACGAAGCCGAAGAACAGCTGCGCATCCTGGCGGCCGAGCGCAAGCGCAAGCCACTGGAATACGGCAGCGGCGAGGACTTCCAGCTGCAGCAGGCGCTGAACCATCTGAAAGGCCTGCCGGTGCAGCTGGCCAAGCAGGAATCGAAGCTGGTGCAGGTGGTGGACCCCGCCGCCAAGGACCCCATGCGAAAATAAAGTCCGTTTCCACGGCAATCCGGCAAGCTGCGGCGCCCTTGGGGCGCCGTTCTTCATTTTTAGTACGAGCGTTCGTGTAGAATTTCTCCAATAAAAAGGCGACAGCCCTATCCACAAGAGAAAGATTGAAGAATATGAAACAAGTCGTCATCAGCGGCACCGGCCTGTACACGCCACCGAACTCCATCAGCAACGAAGAACTGGTGGCCTGCTTCAACGCCTACGCCGAGCAGTTCAACGCGGACAACGCGGGCGCCATCGAAGCGGGCACGGTGACGGCGCTGGAACCGTCCAGCGTGGCCTTCATTGAAAAAGCGTCCGGCATCAAGTCGCGCTACGTGATGGAAAAGGAAGGCATCCTCGACCCGAAGCGCATGGTGTCGCGCATCGCCGAGCGCGCCGATGACGAGCTGTCGCTGCAGGCCGAGATCTGCGTGGCCGCCGCGCAGCAGGCGCTGGACCGCGCCGGGCGCAGCGCCGCCGACATCGACATGGTGCTGGTGGCCTGCTCGAATATGCAGCGCGCCTACCCGGCCATGGCGGTCGAAGTGCAGCAGGCGCTGAACATCGACGGCTACGGCTTCGACATGAACGTGGCCTGCTCCTCGGCCACCTTCGGCATCCAGCAGGCGGTGGCGGCGGTGCAGAGCGGCCAGGCGCGCGCGGTGCTGGTGCTCAACCCCGAGATCACCAGCGGCCACCTGAACTGGCGCGACCGCGACAGCCACTTCATCTTCGGCGACGCCTGCACGGCCATCGTGATCGAAGCCAAGGACGCGGCGGTGTCGCAGCACCAGTTCGAGATCCTGGACACCAAGCTCAAGACCAGCTTCTCCAACAACATCCGCAACAACTTCGGCTTCCTGAACCGTTTCGACGAAGCGGGCGCGGGCCAGCCGGACAAGCTGTTCAAGCAGCAGGGCCGCAAGGTGTTCAAGGACGTGTGCCCAATGGCCGCCGAGATGATCAAGGAAAGCATCGCGCGCGCCGGGCTGGAAGTGCCGCAGGTGAGCCGCTACTGGCTGCACCAGGCCAACCTGAACATGAATCTGCTGATCAGCAAATTGATTCTGGGCCGCGAAGCCGAGCCGGGCGAAGCGCCGGTGATACTGGACAGCTACGCCAACACCTCGTCGGCCGGCTCCATCATCGCCTTCCACAAGCACCAGGACGACCTGCCGACCGGCGCGCTGGGCGTGATCTGCTCCTTCGGCGCCGGCTACTCCATCGGCGCCGTCGTGGTCCGCAAGCTGTAATCCCACACTTCTAGTCCTCCTCCTACAGGCAAGCTGAGCCGCATTCCTTCCATTTCGGGGTCAGACCCCGGATTTGGAAAATGCGGCTCAGCCTGCTTGGGCGCCGGCATGTGCTACCCTTGGGTTGATCATTCACCCTCACAGGAGCCCCGCACGCATGCCCCACGACATTCCCCTGATCACCACCATCGCCGCCGCCCTCGGATTCGGGCTGGTATTCGGCTTCATCGCCACGCGCTTGAAATTGCCCGCGCTGGTGGGTTACCTGGCCGCCGGCATCCTGATTGGCCCCGCCACGCCGGGCTTCGCGGCCGATACGGTGCTGGCCGGGCAGCTGGCGGAGATCGGCGTGATGCTGATGATGTTCGGGGTCGGCCTGCATTTTTCGCTGGACGATTTGTGGGAGGTCAGGCGCATCGCCTTGCCGGGCGCCGTGCTGCAGATCGCCGCAGCCACCGGCATGGGCATGGCGCTGTCGCACTGGTGGGGCTGGAGCATCGGCGGCGGGCTGGTGTTCGGCCTGGCGCTGTCCGTGGCCAGCACGGTGGTGCTGCTGCGCGCGCTGGAGGAGCGCGGCATCCTCGATTCCTTCAACGGCCGCATCGCGGTCGGCTGGCTGGTGGTGGAGGACCTGGTCACCGTGCTGGTGCTGGTGCTGCTGCCGCCGCTGGCGTCCTCGCTGGGCGGCGCCGCGCCCGACGACGGCCACGGCGTGGCCGATGCCGCCGTGCCGCTGTGGCAGACGCTGGCCATCACCTTCGGCAAGGTGGGCGGCTTCATCGCCTTCATGATGCTGATCGGCCGCAAGCTCTTCCCCTGGCTGCTGTGGCAGGTGGCGCGCACCAATTCGCGCGAGCTGTTCACGCTGTGCGTGATCGCGGCCGCCGTCGGCATCGCCTACGGCGCCACCAAGCTGTTCGGCATCTCCTTCGCGCTGGGCGCCTTCTTCGCCGGCATGGTGCTGCGCGAGTCGGAACTGAGCCACCGCGCGGCCGAGGAGTCGCTGCCGCTGCGCGACGCGTTCGCCGTGCTGTTCTTTGTTTCGGTGGGCATGCTGTTCGAGCCGTCCATCGTCACCGAGCAGCCACTGAAGCTGCTGGCGGTGGTGGCCATCATCGTGTTCGGCAAATCGATTGCCGCCTACTTGCTGGTGATCGTGCTGCGCTATCCGCTGCGCACGGCGCTGACGGTGTCGGCCAGCCTGGCGCAGATCGGCGAGTTCTCTTTCATCCTGGCGGCGCTGGGTATTTCGCTCAAGCTGATGCCGCACGAGGGCCAGAGCCTGATACTGGCCGGCGCCATCATCTCCATCGCGCTCAACCCGCTGGTGTTCGCGGCGGTGAAACCGCTGGAGCGCTGGTTCGGCCGCAACGCCGGCCTGGCCGCCAAATTCGACCGCAGCGCCGATCCGCTGGCCGAACTGCCGATGTCGGTGCCGCAGGAGCATCTGCATGACCAGGTGGTGCTGGTGGGCTACGGCCGCGTGGGCCGGCGCATCGCCGCCACGCTGGCTGCCAAGGGCATTCCCTATGTGGTGGCGGAGCAGAACCGCGAAGTGGTGGACCAGCTGCGCAAGGACGGCATTCCTGCCGTGGCGGGCAACGCGGGCGAGCCGGCGGTGCTGATCCAGGCCCACATCGCGCGCGCGCGCATGCTGGTGATCGCCACGCCGGACACCTTCCACGTGCGCAGCATGGTGGAGACGGCGCGCGCGCTCAACCCCGGCATCAAGACCGTGGTGCGCACGCACAGCGAGGAGGAAGCGGAGTTGCTGCGCACGGAACGCGCCGGCGAGATCTTCATCGGCGAGCAGGAACTGGCCAAGGGCATGGCCGAATTCGTGAGCGAGGAATTTGCACATGCGCAGAAGGGCGCTGCGCATTAAGGTTACGGGCGGCGCTTTGGCGGGTTACGCGTTCCGCTAACCCGCCCTACGGGTTCTCGCGCGTTCACGGTTTGATCGTTGATCGTAGGTCGGGTTAGCCGGCGCCGGCCGGCGTAACCCGCCGCTTCACAGGCTCACGGCCAGCTCGGCGCCTTCCTTGATGGCGCGCTTGGCGTCCAGCTCGGAGGCCAGGGCGGCGCCGCCGATTTTGTGGAAGCGCGGGGTGCCGCCGGCCGGCGATGCGTCCCCGCTGCCTTCCGGCGACATCAGTTCGGCCAGGCTGTCCTGCCCGGCGCAGATGACCACGTTGTCCACCGCCAGCAGGCGCTCGCCGCCGTCGACCGTGATGTGCAGGCCTTGGTCGTCGATCTTGTTGTACTGCACGCCCGCCAGCATCACCACGCCGTTGCGCGCCAGGACCGCGCGGTGCACCCAGCCCGAGGTCTTGCCCAGGCCTGCGCCCAGCTTGCTGGTCTTGCGCTGCAGCAGGTAGAGCTGGCGCACCGGTTCTTCTGCGTGCGGCGCGACCAGGCCGCCGCCGGTGGTGGCTTTCAGGTCCACGCCCCATTCCTGGGTCCACCTTTCCACCGCCAGCGGCAGCGGCTTGCGCGTGTCGTGCAGCAGGTATTCGCCGACGTCGAAGCCGATGCCGCCCGCGCCGATAATGGCGACCCGCTTGCCGACCGGCTTTTTGTGCGCCAGCACGTCCAGGTAGGACAGCACTTTCGGATGGTCTATGCCGTCGATCGGCGGCTTGCGCACCTGGATGCCGGTGGCGACGATCACGTCGTCATAGCCGCCCGCCAGCAGCGCTTCGCGCGCGACGCGCTGGCCCAGGCGCAAGGTCACGCCGGTCAGCTCGAGCTTGCGCTTGAAGTAGCGTATGGTCTCGGCGAATTCTTCCTTGCCCGGGATCTGCATGGCGACCTTGAACTGCCCGCCTATGCTGTCGCTGGAGTCGAACAGGGTGACGTCGTGGCCGCATTCGGCGGCCACCGTGGCGGCCGACAGGCCGGCCGGGCCGGCGCCCACCACGGCCACCTTGCGGCGCTTGGCGGCGGGCTTGTAGACCAGCTCCGTCTCGTGGCAGGCGCGCGGGTTGACCAGGCAGCTGGCGCGCTTGTTGGAGAAGGTGTGGTCCAGGCAGGCCTGGTTGCAGCCGATGCAGGTGTTGATTTCGTCGGTGCGCCCGGCCGCCGCTTTCACGACGAACTCGGGGTCGGCCAGGAAGGGGCGCGCCATCGAGACCATGTCGGCGTCGCCGCGCGCGATGATGTCTTCCGCTTCGCCCGGCATGTTGATGCGGTTCGAGGCCACCACCGGAATGCTCACTTCGCGCCGCAGCCGGCCCGCCACGCTGGCGAAGGCGGCGCGCGGCACCGAAGTGACAATGGTGGGCACGCGCGCTTCGTGCCAGCCTATGCCGGTGTTCAAGATGGTCACGCCGGCGTGCTGCAGTTCCTTGGCCACGGCCAGCACGTCGTCCCAGGTGTTGCCGCCGTCGACCAGGTCGAGCAGCGAGTGGCGGTACATGATGATGAAGTCCGGCCCCACGGCGGCGCGGATGCGCTTGACGATTTCCACCGGCAGCCGCATGCGGTTCTCGATGCTGCCGCCCCAGCGGTCGGTGCGCAGATTGGTGCGCGCGCACAGGAACTGGTTCAGCAGATAGCCTTCGCTGCCCATCACTTCCACACCGTCGTAGCCGGCCTTCTTGGCCAGCTTGGCGCAGCGCGCGTAGTCGCGGATGGTGGCCTGGATGCCGGCCTCGCTCAGCGCGCGCGGCTTGAACGGCGAGATCGGCGATTTGCGGTCGGAGGCGGACACCACGAAGGGCTGGTAGCCGTAGCGGCCCGCGTGCAGGATCTGCATCAGGATCTTGCCGCCCTCTTCGTGCACCGCGCGGGTGACCTTGCGGTGGTTGGGCACGTCGCCCAGGAAATTGAGCGTGCCGCCGAAGGGCAGCAGCCAGCCGGAGCGGTTGGGCGAGATGCCGCCGGTGACGATCAGCCCCACGCCGCCCTTGGCGCGCTCCCTGTAGAAGGCGGCCAGCTTGCCGTAATTGAAGAAGCGGTCTTCCAGGCCGGTGTGCATCGATCCCATGATGACGCGGTTGCGCAGCGTGGTGAAACCGAGGTCGAGCGGAGCCAGCAGGTGGGGGTAGCTTGGAGTTGTCATTGTGATTATTGGTAGCGTTGACCGTTGCGTGCAGGATAGTCTTGCATTAGAGCGGTTTTCTTTAGACCAATGTTACTAAAATGCCCTCCGGCCCCACGTAAATACTTATTTTGTAAGCGTATTGTGCCGTGCTTGTATTCTGCCATTGTTTCCCTTACGCTGGAACAATGAAGTCATTGTTTGCCATTTTGCTATTCAGCATTTCTGCGCCGCTACTCGCGCAGGCGCCCAAACTTGAGCTGCCGAAACTGGAAGTTTCCGTGGCGCGGGTGACGCAGGACGCGCTGCACCTGTACGAGGTGGACGCCAGCGGCACCGTGCAGGCGCCCATCGCCACCGTCTGGAAGACGCTGACCACCTATGAGCGGATGAATGAGTTCGTGCCGGACATGGCGTCCTGCCGGGTGCTGTCGCGCAATGGGAACGAGGTCATCATCGAACAGTTCGGTACGGCGCGCTTCCTGTTCATGTCCAAGTCCATCCACCTGATCGTGCGCGCCACGGAAACGCCGATGTCGAGCATAGACATCGCCCTGATTTCGGGCGATATGAAGCATTATGAGTCGCGCTGGGAACTGTTCCCGCTGCCGGACGGCGGGACCAAGGTGGTCTACAGCGGCAAGCTGGTGCCGAATTTCTACGTGCCCGGACTGCTGGGCACGAATATCATCCGCGGCGACATCGAGCGCATGATGGGCGCCGTGCTGGCGCGCATCGACAAGCCCGATGCGGCGGCCACCCGCAACTAGGCGGGCTGCCGCGCTAGCGGGCGCTTACTGCGCCGCGTAGTCCGGGCCGCGCAGTTCGGCGAACTGCTCGATGCTGCCGATCTTGATCATCACCGAATTGAGGCTCAGATTGGCCTGCATGGCGCGCCAGGCGAATTGCCATTCGCGCTCGTGCTTCTCGGCCGCCGTCTTGGTGAAGGCCGCGCCCAGGGCGGCGCGGTGGCCGTATTCCACGGCGCCGTCGATGCCGGCCCAGCTGGGCAGCGCGCGCTGCACCGCGCGGTGGATGCGCTCGCCGAATTCTTCGGTGTTGTGTATCACCAGGCAGGCGTCCGCCGTGAACAGGTCGAACAGCTTGCGGTCCCAGGCCTTGGAGAAGCTCAGCGTCAAACAGTTCGAGGCCGGGTGCAGGATGAACTGGCCTTGCGTCAGGGCCAGTTCCAGGTCGCTGCGCTCGCCGTAACGGTACAGGGTGGGGGGGCGTTGATAGTCGTGCATGGTGCTCTATTTCTATGTTGGTGGGCGCATGTGGCGGTGCGCGCGCATGGAGGCGGAAGCGATGAAGATCTCCCGCAGCAGGTAGACGAAGCTGGTGATCAGGCCCAGCATGGCCAGCACGAACAGGCCGGCGATGTATTTGTCCAGCGTGACGTTGGTGGTGTCGCCGATGAAGAGCATGGCGATGACCAGGCAAATCAGCAGGCCGCAGCCGGTGGAGGAGCCGATCGACACGTTGATCAGGTGCGAGCGCCGGTATAGCACGTCCAGCTCATTGAGGTAGCTGTCGTTGTAGCCGACGTCGAGCCGGTCTTCCAGCACGCGCGAGCGGTCTATGATGCGCGCCAGGCGGTTGGTCAGCACCATCAGGTTGGTGCAGACGCCCGTGAGCAGGAAGACCGGCGCAATCGCCAGTTGGATGATGTGTCCTATATCGCCGACTTGTATATTCATTGCGTGTGTGTGCGCTTGCAGGGTCCAGACGCTAGTGTAACAGGCCGGGCGGCCTTACTCGAAGCCGCGCAGGCGCTTGAACTGCTCGGTGGCGCCCACCAGCGCGGCTGAAATGCCGCGCTCCATGGCGCCGTGGCCGGCGTCCGGTATCATCTTTATCACCGAGCCGGGCCAGGCTTTATGCAGCTTCCAGGCCGACACCGGCGGGCAGATGACGTCGTAGCGGCCCTGCACGATCACCGCCGGCAGGTGGGCGATCTTGTCCACATTGCGCAGCAGCTGCTCGTCCTCGAAGAAGCCCAGGTTGGCCATGTAGTGCGATTCCAGGCGGCCCACGCCCAGGTCCATCGCGTCCGACGCGGCTTCCTCGGGCTGCGGCAGCAGGAACACGCGGCGGCCTTCGAAGCGGCTCCAGGCGCGCGCCGCCGGCCAGTACACGGCCGGATCGTCGCTCATGATGCGCTTCACGTAGGCTTGCAGCAGGTCGCCGCGCTCTTCGGCCGGGATGGGCGCCACGAATTCGTCGTACACGTCCGGGTGGAACCAGCGCGAGCCTTCCAGGAAGAAGTCGATCTCGGGCTGGGTGCACAGGAAGATCCCGCGCAGCACGAAGCCCAGGCAGCGTTCGGGGTGCGCCTGGCCGTAAGCCAGCGCCAGCGTGGAGCCCCAGGAGCCGCCGAACACCAGCCATTGCTCGATGCTGAACATGGCGCGCAGGCGCTCGATGTCCTCGATCAGCAGCTGGGTGGTGTTGTTGCGGCATTCGCCCACCGGGGTGGACTTGCCCGCGCCGCGCTGGTCGAACAGGATGACGCGGTATTGCTGCGGGTCGAAGAAGCGGCGGTGCGCGGGCGACAGGCCGGCGCCCGGGCCGCCGTGCAGGAACAGCACCGGTATGCCGTTGGGATTGCCCACCTCCTCCCAGTAGATGGTGTGCAGCGCGTCGACGGCCAGCATGCCGTGGCGCAGCGGGGCGATGGCGGGGAACAGGGAGGGATTCGAATCAGGCATGGCTGTCTTTCAAAAGAAGGTGTTGACCGCGTAGCGCACAGTATAGGCGTCGTCGGCCACCAGCAGCAGGGGCCATTTGTCGAAGGTGGTGCAGGGGTGGGAAATGCCGCAGCCGACCAGGTCGCCCACTTTCAGCTCCCGGCACAGCGCGTCGCCTTCGGGCAGGCGCAGATAGGCGTGCTGGTCGTTCATTTTTTCGATGCGGCAGCCGGGCGGCAAGGTGGCGGGTTCAGTGCCGCCGTCCGCCGCGGGGCGGTGATGGTACAGCGGGATGGGCAGTTCCTGGTCATACGAGGCGTCGCGCTTGCCCATGCTGAGGATGGCCAGCGTGGGCTCGGGACGCGAGGTGACCATGCTCCACACTTCCAGCGCTGGGCGCAGGCCGTCGGCGGCGTGTTCGCGCGCGCTGATGTCGTGGGTCAGGTCCTGGTAGGAGCCGTGGTCGTTGGTCAGGTAGCAGCCGCTGCGCAGCACCGGCAGCACGGGGCGCGACAGGCCGGTCAGCCCGGCGAAGCCGTGCGCCACCAGGTCGAAATAGGCGGAGCCGCCGGCCGAGAGCAGGATCTGCGCGCCGCCGAACAGCTTTTTGCCGTCCGCCTGGCGCACCAGGGCGGCCAGCTGGGACACGAAGGCGCGCACCGCTTCCACGCTGGCGGCGCGGTCGTGCCCTTGCAGCAGGCCTTCGTAGCCTTCGATGCCGGCCAGCTGCAGGCCGGGCGCGCGCGCCACTTTCTGCGCCACGGCCATCGCTTCGGCGGGCGTGCGGCAGCCGGCGCGCTTGCCGGGCAGGCCCAGTTCCACCAGCAGCGGCAGGGGGCGCGCCAGCTTGGCCTCGGCCACGCCGCGCGACAGGCGCTGCACGCCCTCCTCGGAATCGACCAGGGCGTAGAACTCGAAGGCGGGATCGTCCCTCATCAGCGCCAGCATGGCGCGGATGTCGGCCGGCGCCACCAGCTGGTTGGCCAGCAGCACGCGCCGCACGCCGTAGCGGTAGGCGATTTGCACCTGGGCGGCGGTGGCCAGCGTCATGCCCCAGGCGCCGTTGGCCAGCTGGGCGCCGAACAGCTGCGGACTCATGGTGGTCTTGCCGTGCGGCGCCAGCACCGCGCCGTAGCGGTCGCAGAAGCGGCGCATCCAGTCCAGGTTGTGCAGCAGCGCGGATTCCTTCAGCAGCGCCACGGGATAGCTGGTGTCGCCGCGCAGCACATTCCAGCGCTGCACGGGGATGGCGCCCTGGCGCAGGGGTTCGGTCAGCGGCAGCCCTTTGACGCCGGGCTGCAGCATTTGTTCGGCCAGGCTGTCCAGCGCCAGGCCGCCTTCGGGCAAGTGTCGGTCCATGATGATTCTCCTCCTGCCGTATTGTCCTACTTTTCTAAAAAAATTCTTGAAAGAATTCTGAATAAATTGGCAATTATGAGAAAATATTGCCTAACAGAACATGCATGGCATATTGATAAGTTAGGGGAATATGGGAATTCAGCATCGACGCCGCACCGGCATGGCGATACTCGCCGCCGTGCTGCTGGCGGGCTGCGCAGTGCAGCCGAACGGCCGAGGCGGCGTGGTGGTGGGGATGGACAGCGCACAGCTGTTCGGCACCACCCTCGCCACCTTTCAGTTGCAGGACGGCACCGAAGGGGCACTGCGCCGCGAGCAGAACAACGGCGCTTTCTCGATCAAGCTGAACGGCAGCATGCGCGTGGTGCCGCTGCCCAAGGCGGTGACGGCGCGCGTGGCGCGCGTTACGCCCATGGGTACGCGCACGGTGCTGGTGCTGGAGACGCAGGAACGCAACTGCCCCTACAAATACGAGGTGCTGTCGATCCAGGGCAGCGACGTGCTGCACTGGAGCCTGGGCAATTGCAACGACAGGCCACGGGTGTTCCTGGCCGAGGGCGGACAGGCGCTGTACTTCGACTTTCCTGCGCGCGACAGGCTGCAGCGCAATATCTACACGGACGGACGCATGCTCAACGCCGCTACGCTGCCTGCCAGCGGCATCGACCTGAACACGCGCCCCTTCGCCGACGCCGGCCTGAACCCGCCGCCCGGTGCGGCGCTCTCCCCTGCCCGCCCGGCGCCCGGCCTGGACGCGCAGCAGACCGGCACGGCACAGCGCGACGCGCAAGCCGGCGCGCCGTCCGGCGA
>NZ_WWCU01000033.1 GCF_009857595.1 Pseudoduganella aquatica
GCCATGGCGCCCAGGCGCGCGCCGACCGGCAAGTCCAGCCGCCGCCCCAGCGCAGCGAGCAAGCGCTGCGGCACGACGGCGCCATCGCGCACCCCCAGCCGCGAACCGCCGGTGCGGATGGCGCTGTAGGCTGCGTCCGCCGCTTCCACCTTGGCGCGCGCGGGCTTGACCCGTATGGACGTGTAGCCCACCACCCGGCCCCCTTCGATCAGGGGCGCGGCGTTCGCCTCCACCCAGTAGAAATCGCCGTTCTTGCAGCGGTTCTTCACCAGCCCGGTCCAGGCCTTGCCGGCACGGATGGTGCGCCACAGATCCGCAAACGCTTCCTTCGGCATGTCCGGATGCCGCACGATGCTCTGCGGCGCCCCCAGCAGCTCCTCGGCGGTAAAGCCGCTGATCTTGCAAAAGTCCAGGTTCACATAAGTGATATTGCCCCGCAAATCGGTCTTGGAGACGATCGTCTCGTCATCGCGCAAAACGTACTCGCGGCTGCCGCCAGGCTGAAGGTTACGCATACGATTCCTCATCAAAAAAGCAACGGAATTATCTGCGCGACAATAACAATTGTGAAGCCTCGATGAGTCTTTACTTAACCTGGATCAAGAAATTCACAAAAACAGTTTGCCCTGGGCGCTGCCCGCTCCATGCAGCGCCACGGCCAGCGCCATATCCGAGGTTTCCAGATGCCAGTGGAACCAGGCCGGCAGTTCGTCCAGCGCCGTGCGGCAGACGGCCTCGTCGCCGTGCAGCAAAGAACGCAGCCAGTGCAGCAGCGCATCGTGCTGCGCCGCGTGCTGATTGCGCGCCTTGCACTCGAGCACGCCCATCAAGCCCTCCTCCAACGCGAAGTCCGCTGCGAAGTCCTCGATCAGTTCGGCCAGGCCCGCCATCATCTTCGGACCGGAACGCTCTTGCAGCAGCGCCACCTGCTCCAGCAGCACATCGTGCACCTCCGCAAACAGGGCGATATCGGACGGCGCGTCGTCCGCCGTCTTGTCCAGCGTGGCGTGAGCGCGTCCCATGTCAGCCCTCCTTGCCGTCGATGCGGGCGCCCGCCAGATACGGCGCGTACACCAGCGCATACACGGCGAAAGCGGTGCTCCAGCCGGCCGCGCTCAGCAGCACCAGGGCGGCATGCAGCGGCCCCGCCCACGCAGCGTCCAGCAAGGCCGCCGCCACGCGAGCCAGCGCGCCCAGCTGGATCAGCACGAAGATCGCGCTTTCCGCCCGCCTCGCCTTGAGCATGCGGCCGGTATGGCCCAGCGTGGTGCGCGTCATCATGCCCAGGATCAGGCCCGCCATCGAGCCCACCGCCAGCGCGTGGAAAGCCGCGCCGGGCGCCGCCATGCCCAGCGCGGACAGGGCCAGCAGCAGCATGCCCACGCCTATCCAGGCGTAGGACAGATGCAGTATCCACAGCAGCGGCAAGCGCAGCGTGCGCTGCGGCTGCCAGCGCCATAGCCGCAACAGCGCCAGGACGCCTGCGGCGGCGGCCAGCGGCGCCAGCAGCCAGGCCGGGGCGCCCACCGTCCACGCCAGCGCGCTGGCCGCCAGCAGCGCGATCGACACCTGGTCGGTTCGCACATGGCTGGCAGGCGCGCTGCCCGGCGCGCCGTTGCGGGTGAACATGGGAATGACGCGGGTGCCGATGGCCGATTCCATCACCACGATCACCAGGATGGCCGCTTGCACCGATGCCGCCGGCGCCAGCGCCAGCCAGCCCAGCACTGCGGCGTGGTAGCAGGCATTGGCCGCAGCCAGCAGGCCCAGCAAGCCAACCAGGAAATAGTTGCGGCGGTTGCCGGCCCGGCGCATCACGCTGAACAGCGGCCAGGCTGCCACCGGCAGGAACAGCGTGTCCACCAGCGCCGCAAGCGCGGGCGGGGCCAGCAGCATGGCCGCCCTGCCCGCCAGCCACAGGCCCAGCAGCGCAGCCAGCCTGCCGCCGACCGGGGTCCACAGCCCGGTCCAGTTGCGGCCCGCCGTGTACAGGAAGCCGACGATGACGGCGCTGGCCATACCGAACACCATCTCATGCATATGCCAGGACAGCCCCACGTTGGCGGCGAGGGAGCCGTCCAGCCAGCCATACAGCCGGGCTACCCACAGTGGCACAGCCAGCGCGGCGAACAGCGCGGCGGCCAGGTAGAAGGGCCGGAAGCCCAGCCGCCACAAGGGATGGCTGCTGAAGTGGCCGGCGCTGTGCAGCGCTGCGGCAGGCTCGTCGATATGTAGCAGGCTCATGATTCTCGTGCTCCGTAAAACTTCATTTTCTGCCCGGGCGCAACGCTTGTGAAGCGCGGCGAAGGGCAAAGATGATCCATGTTAAGGAATGCGGAAATAAGGCTGCGACGCACACTTTTCTCATCGACCGCAGGCCGCGCTTGGCTTACGCTGGCGGCACTTATCGACATCGGGAGAACGAAAATGGAAAACGCAGTATTGCGCATCAACGGCATGAACGGCGAGGCTTGCGCCGACAAGGTGGCCAATGTCCTGGCCGGCATCGGCGGCGTGAGCGACGTGCGCGTCTCGCTGCTCAACAGCCTGGCCAGCGTACGGTACGACGCGGACAAAGCCACGCCGGCCTCGCTGGCCGGCAGCCTGGCCCAGGCGGGCTATCCGGCCGAACCGGCGGGTACCGGCGGCGGTTGCTGCGGGGGCTGCTGCGGCGGTTGAGTCCGCCCCCGCCCGCTCAGCGTTCGGACAGGCGGTGCTCCACCGCATACACGGCCGCTTGCACGCGGCTGTTCAGCTTGAGCTTCTTCAGCACGTTCTGCACGTGGATCTTCACCGTGCTTTCCGACAGCTCGAGCGAACGCGCGATCAGCTTGTTGCTCTCGCCGCGCGCCAGGCCGGCAATGATGTCGCGCTCGCGCGGCGTGAGCTTGTCCAGCTCCGACGCGGCCGGGGTGGCCGGCGCGCCGTGCAGCTGGGCCACCAGCTTGGCCGTCATCGCCTCCGCCACCACGGTCTGGCCATCGGCCGCGCGCCGTATCGCCCGCGTGAGCGCTTCGGTATCGATATTTTTCAGCAGATAGCCGGACGCGCCGGCCCGCAGCGCCACCGACAGGTCGGTCGCGTCCTCGGACACGGTGAGCATGACGATGGCGCTGTCCGGGCAGTCCTGCTGCATCAGCTGCAAGGTTTCCACGCCCGACATGCCGGGCATGTTCAGGTCCAGCAGCACCACCTGGGGCTGCAGCTGTTGGGCGCGCTTGATGCCCTCCACGCCGTCCGCCGCCTCGCCCACCACGACGAATTCCGGGTGCCGCTGCAGCAGGGACTTCACGCCGCTGCGGAACAGCGTGTGGTCGTCCACCAGCAGCACGGTGATCGGTTTATCGGCAGTTTGCATATCAAGACCTCTCTACAAAATTGGTTTCAGGCGGCGCGGCGCAGCGCCCGCGGCAGATGCAGCTCGACGCGGGTGCCCTCACCAGGGCGCGACTGCACGCTGAGCTGCGCGCCGATGCGCTGCGCCCGCTCGCGCATGATGTGGATGCCCACATGGCCTTCGCCGCGCGCGGGCAGCTCGTCCAGCACGAAGCCGGCCCCGTTGTCCTCGATGCTGAGGATGAAATCCTGGCGGTCGCTCAGGCTCACCTTCACCTTGCTGGCGCCCGCGTGCTTGCGCACATTGGACAGCGCCTCTTGCACGATGAACAGCAGTTGCAGCTGCTGCTCGCGCGGCAGCGGCGCGCCGTCGCTGTCGGCCGCCAGTTCCACCGGTATGCCGGTCTGGCGGCGGAATTTGTCCACCGTTTCCTGCAGCGAGGTGGCGATGCTCCCCTCCGGCAGCCGGGCGCGGAAGTTGTGCAGCAGCTCGCGCACGTCCTGATAGCTCTCCTCGACGCCCGCGCGCAGCGCCGGCACGATGGCGGCCGCCTCCTCCTGCTCGCCGGCGCGCAGCGACTGCTCCAGCATCTGCACCTGCAGGTGCAGGAAGTTCAGCCCCTGGGCGATGCTGTCATGCAGGCCCTGCGCCACCAGGTTGCGCTCTTCGGATATGGCCATCTCGCGTTCGCGCCCGGCCAGGCGGCGGTTCTCGATGGCGGTGCCGAGCAGCTGGCCCAGGGTGTCGAGCAAGGCGCGGCGACCTTCATCGATGACAGTGGGCTCGCGGAAATGCAGATTGAAAAAGCCCAGGTGCTGCTGCTGCGCGTAGATGTGGAACACGGACACGGTGGCGTAGCCTTCGCGGTGGCAGCGCAGCGACAGCGCCGGGTCGATGCGGCGCATGTCATGCACCACGGCCACCTTGCGCTCCACGGCGTCGCCGCACAGGCAGTCGCCCACCTTGATGCAGCGCTCGTCCTCCACCAGCTCGGGGGAAATGCCCTGGTGCACCAGCAGGTGCAGGTTGCCGCGCAGCGGGTCCAGCATGCGCACGGTGCCGCCGTCGGCGCCGAAATAGCTGATCAGGCGCTGCAGGAAACCTTCGCACAAGGCTTCGGCGGGCTGGGGCTGCTGCAGGAAGGCGGCACTGTCGTACAGCAGCGCCAGTTCGCGGTTCTGTCCCTCCAGCGCGGCGGTCTTGGTGCTGACCAGCTCGTTCAGCCCGCCGTACACGTGCTGCAGGCGGTCGGCCATCTGGTTGAAGCCGTTCGTGAGCTGGCCCAGTTCGTCCTGGCTGTCCACCGGCAGGCGCACCTCGAAGTCGCGCTCACGCATGCGCTCCATGCCGGCCTGCAAGCGCGTGACCGGCGTGACGATCATATTGAAGAACAGGTAGATGATGCTGACCGTGCCCACCATGGCCAGCGCCAGCAGCATCAGCTGAGAGCCGCGCAGCCAGAAGGTGCGCTCCTCGCTGTCGTGTTCGATCTGCTGCACCAGGGCGTCGGCGGCCGCCACGAAGCGGGCCGTTCGGCCTTCCAGCATGCGCGCGTCGGTGGCGCTCAGGCTTTGCTGGCGCAGCAGCGTGCCGGCCAGCGGCGCCAGTTCCTCGCGCCATTGGCGCTCCACCAGCTCGAAATTGCCACGGATGGCGGCGGCGGGCGGCAGGAACAGCGGGCGGCGCGGGTCGCCGTGGCGCAGCTGGGTCAGGGTGTCACTGATGAGTCCGGCTTGCAAACGCACTTCCTCGCGCGCGGCCGCCACGTCCGGCCGGGCCGGCATATTGGTCAGCAACATGCCCATACGGTAACTGTGCATGCGCAGGCTGCCCGTCACATTGATGGCGGCGGCGCTGCCCTCGAGCTGCCAGGACAGCAGCAGCGTGGCGCCTATCACCACCAGCGCCACGGCCAGGAAACTCAGCAGCACGCCGACGATGCGCGTCGACAGGCGCTGCCAGGCCGCGAACAGGGGCGCGTGGCGCGGCGGGGCCGCCGCTTCCGCGGTGGCCAAAGTGCCTGCTCCCAAATCTGCTGCCATGCCGTTCCCCTTGTTGCGCCCTGCGAGCTTGCATGAAGTATACACGGCAGCGCTTGCTTGCTAGCCCCCGGTTTGCGACATGAAGCGGATGATCTTTTCCGGCTGGCGGCCGAAATCGTGCTGTTCCGGCTTCAGTTCGATGGCGGCGCGGATCGCCTGCTCCAGTTGGGCATCGCTGGCGCCGCCGCGCAGCAGGGGCCGCAGCTCGAATTTCTCCTCCTGCCCCAGGCACAGGTACAAAGTGCCGTCCACCGACAGCCGCACCCGGTTGCAGGTGGCGCAGAAGTGCTGCGACAGCGGCGTGATAAAGCCGATGCTGACCGCGCCGTCCGGCGTGCACAGGTAGCGCGCCGGTCCGCCGCCCAGTTCCAGCGCCTGCGGCCGCAGCCCGAAGCGCAGCTGCAGGCGGCGCTGCACCGGCGCCAGGTCCATGAAACTGCTGTCCTGCCCGGTGGCGCCCATGGGCATGACTTCGATCAGCCGCAGCATGAAGCGCTGCGCGATGCAGAATTCCACCATGGCATCGATCTGGCTGTCGTTCACGCCGCGCATGGCCACCATATTGATCTTGATCGGGTCGAAGCCCGCCTCCCTGGCGGCGGCCAGGCCTTCCAGGATGGACGGCAGGCTGTCGCGCCCGGTGATGCTGCACATGGCCTCGCGGTCCAGCGCATCCAGGCTCACGTTCAGGCGGGTTACGCCGGCCGCGCGCAGCGCCAGCGCGTGGCGCGCCAGCCGGGTGGCGTTGGTCGACAGCGACAAATCCGCCACGCCGGGCAAGGCGGCCAGGCTGGCCGCCAGCTGCGGCAGGCCGCGCCGCGTCAGCGGTTCGCCGCCGGTCAGGCGCACGCGGCGCGTGCCCAGGCGCGCAAAGGCGCCCACCACCCGACCGATTTCCTCGAAACTGAGCCAGTCCGGCGGCGGTTCGAAGCCTTTGAAATCCTTGGGCATGCAATACGTGCAACGCAAATCGCAGCGATCCGTCACCGACACCCGCAGGTAGTCGATGCTACGGCCAAACCGGTCGCTTAACATCGTCATGCTCCTTCACTCTCAATAAGGCCGATTGTAGCGGCGCGGCCGGCCCTTGCCATTGCCCATGAAGGACTAGGCGGACTAGGCCGAAATGACTAGTCCGCCCGCGTTCACTGCACCAGCGGCGAGTCCGCCCCTTCCAGTTCCACGCCTTCGATGGCGGCGCGGCCGGCCAGTATGCGCAGATACTGGTGCAGCGCGCGCTGCCAGGCCTGGCGGCCCAGCTCGTCCGCTATCTGCGCCGCCACCGCCTCGTAAGGCACCAGGTGGCCCGGATCGCTGCGCAGCGCCTGCACGATATGCAGGCCGAAGCGCGTTTCAAGCAGGCGCCCGGCCAGCTCGCCCGGCTGCAGGCGGAACAGCAGCGCCTCGAATTCCGGCACGCACTGACCCTTTTGCAGCTGGCCCAGGCTGCCGCCCACCGCGCCCGAGGGGCAGTTGGAATAGCTGCGCGCCAGTTCCTCGAAGCGCTCCGGTCTTTCCTGCAGCTCGGCCAGCAGCAGCCCGGCGGTCTGGCGCAGCAGCTCCAGCGGCGCCGCCGGCGTCACCTGGAACAGGATGTGGCGCGCTTCCACCATGGCGCCGGTGCGGTAGCGTTCCAGCCGGCCCTGGTAGTAGCGGCGGCACGCTTCGTCGTTGACCGGCGGCACGCGCAGCTCCAGCTCGAACAGCGCCTCGATCACGTCGTCCTCGCTGACGGCCTGGCCCTCCAGCCCGGCGCCCACGCCCAGCCGCGCCGCCTCCTGCAGCAGCAGCTGGCGCAGCACCACCTCATGCACCGCCTGCTTGAGCGGATTGGCGGCCTGCTGGTGGTGTGGCAGCTCGCTGGCGATCTGCGCATCCGTAATGTCGATACCGTTGACGGCTATACCCATGATGTCTCTCCTTTAGCGCGAACGCACCAGCTGGAAGGCGCGGTTCAGATAGCCGAGCGCGCCGAAGCCGCTCCACACATGCACCAGGCGGGTGAAGGGGAAGATGACGAACAGCGACATGCCCATGAACAGGTGCAGCTTGAACACCAGCGGCGCGTCCACGATGAAGCTGGCGGCGTCGCCGCGGAAGGTCACCACGTGCTGCGCCCAGCTCATCAGCAGCACCATCATGTGGCCGTCCAGATGCGAGGCCGAGGCGAAGATGGAGCTCAGGCCCAGCAGCAAGGTGGCCAGCAGCCACAGCAGCACGACCTTGTCCTTCAGGCTGGTGCCGTGGCGCACGCGGTCGTTGCTGAAACGGCGCGCCAGCAGCATCAGCAGGCCGACCAGGCACAGCGAACCCATCAGGCCGCCGGCCGCCATCGCCACCAGCTGCTTGGCGCCGTGGCTCACACCCAGCGCGTCCCATACCCACACCGGCGTCAGCAGGCCGGCCGCGTGGCCGCCCAGCAGGCCGATCACGCCCAGGTGGAACAGCGGGCTGCCCCAGCGCAGCAGGCCCGTGTGCAGCACCTGGCTGGACTCGGAACGCCAGCTGTACTGCTCGCGGTCGAAGCGTATCAGGCTGCCCAGCAGGAACACCGCCAGCGCGATATAGGGGTAGATCCCGAACAGAAATTGATGCAGATAATTCATGGTTTTCTCCTCAGGCTTGCGGCGCGGCGGCCGCGCGCGGGTAAAAATGGATGGCTTGCTGGCCGCCGGCGATGGGGCCGGCCGCGCCCATGGCGGCGCTGGCCAGCAGCGGCTCGACGCCGTCCGCGCCGGGGCCGAAGGTTTCCAGCGCCTCGTCCATGTCGCGCACCGGCGGCTCGCTCAACTCCTCGGGCGCCACCGGGCTCAGCGTTTCAACCAGGTCGAACACGCAGGCATAGGGGCTGGCCGAAGCGCGCAGCTTGCGGCCCAGGTGGGCCAGCACGTGGATGGCGTCGCCCAGCAGGGGCAGCGCCGTGGCCTCGTCCTGCTGCGACAGGAACTCCAGGAACAGCGGCACGTAGTCCGGCAGGTCGTCGCCCACCATTTGCAGGCCGTGCTTGCTGTACTCGGCCAGCAGGTCCACCATGGCCTGGCCACGGTCGCGCGATTCGCCGTGGATGTGCTCGAACAGGTGCAGCGAATGCGACGGGCTGCGGTCGAAGGTCTGCACATACTCCTGCTGCAGCGCGATCAGCGGCGTGCCGCCCAGGTGGGCGAACAGCGGCTGCAGGCGCGCCTGCCAATAAGGCTGGCCGTCCAGCGCCGCGCGCAGCTCCGGCAGCGCCTCCAGCATTTCCGCTTCCGGGTAGAGCAGCAGCGCGGACAGCACTCGCAGGCCGCGCATGCCTTCATGGGTGTTCATCTCAGACATCGAGCGCCTCCTTTTTCTTGCGCGACTTGGGCATGGACATGAAGATGGCCGAGCCGTGCTTGCGCTTGCCGAACAGGCTGGAGTCGCTCACGCCGTCCGAGCAACCGTTGCCGAAGCTGAAGCCGCAGCTGCCCTTGTCGTTGAAGCTGTCCTCGGCCATTTCCTTGTGGCTGCTCGGAATGACGAAGCGGTCCTCGTAATTCGCGATGGCCATGATGTGGTACATATCCTCCACCGTGGCCTTGTCCAGCCCCACCTGCTTCAGCACGTCCAGCAGCTCCACGCCCTCCACGCTCTTGCCGCGCATATAGGCGCGCATGGCCAGCATGCGGTCCAGCGCCTTGAGCACCGGCGCCTGGTCGCCCGCCGTCAGCAGATTGGCCAGGTATTGCACCGGGATGCGCAGGCTTTGCGTGTCCGGCAGGATGCCGTTCTTGCCCAGCTTGCCCGACTCGGCCGCCGCCTGGATGGGCGACAGCGGCGGGATGTACCACACCATGGGCAGCGTGCGGTATTCCGGATGCAGCGGGAAAGCCACCTTCCACTCCACCGCCATCTTGTACACCGGCGAACGCTTGGCCGATTCCAGCCACGCGTCCGGGATGCCCTGGCGGCGCGCTTCCTCGATGATGGCCGGGTCGTGCGGGTCCAGGAACAGGCCGAGCTGCGAAGGATACAGGTCGCGCTCGTCGGCCACCGAGGCCGCCGCTTCGATGCGGTCCGCGTCGTACAGCAGCACGCCCAGGTAGCGGATGCGGCCCACGCAGGTTTCCGAGCACACCGTGGGCTGGCCCGCCTCGATGCGCGGGTAGCAGAAGGTGCACTTCTCGGCCTTGCCGGAAGACCAGTTGTAGTAGATCTTCTTGTACGGGCAGCCGGAGATGCACATGCGCCAGCCGCGGCACTTGTCCTGGTCGATCAGCACGATGCCGTCGTCCTCGCGCTTGTACACCGAACCGGACGGGCAGGACGCCACGCAGGTCGGGTTCAGGCAATGCTCGCACAGGCGAGGCAGATACATCATGAAGGTGTTCTCGAAGGTGCCGTACATCTCCTTCTGCATATTGTCGAACAGCTTGTCCTGGCTGCGCTGGGCGAATTCGCCGCCCAGGTCATCTTCCCAATTCGGACCCCACTCGATCTTGTCCATCTTCTTCCCGGTCAGCACCGAGATGGGCCGCGCGGTGGGCGGCGTCTCCGACAACGGCGCGTTCTGCAGGCGCTCGTAGTCGTAGGTGAAGGGCTCGTAGTACTCGTCGATCTGCGGCAGATTGGGATTGGCGAAGATATTGGCCAGGATCTTCAGGCGGCTGCCCTGGCGCGGCTCGATCTTGCCCGCGTCCGTGCGGCGCCAGCCGCCGTTCCACTTGTCCTGGTTCTCCCACTGCTTGGGATAGCCGATACCTGGCTTGGTCTCCACGTTGTTGAACCAGGCGTACTCCACGCCGTCGCGGCTGGTCCACACGTTCTTGCACGTGACCGAGCAGGTATGGCAGCCGATGCACTTGTCCAGGTTCAGCACCATGCCGATTTGTGCGCGTATTTTCATGCCATGCTCCCTTGTTTTTCCACCAGCGGGCCTTCCAGCCAGTCAACCTTGTTCATCTTGCGCACCAGGACGAATTCGTCGCGGTTCGATCCCACGGTGCCGTAGTAGTTAAAGCCCCACGACAGCTGCGCGTAGCCGCCTATCATGTGGGTCGGCTTGGTTACGGCGCGCGTGACCGAGTTGTGTATGCCGCCACGCTTGCCCGACATTTCCGCGCCCGGCGTGTTGACGATTTTTTCCTGTGCGTGGTACATCAGCGTCATGCCCTCGGGGACGCGCTGGCTGACGATGGCGCGCGCCGTCAGCGTGCCGTTCACGTTGAACACCTCGATCCAGTCGTTGTCGACGATGCCGGCCGACTTGGCGTCGGTCTCGGACAGCCACACGTGCGGGCCGCCGCGCGACAGGGTCAGCATGCGCAGGTTGTCCGAATAGGTGGAGTGGATGCCCCACTTCTGATGCGGCGTGATGAAGTTCAGCGCAATTTCCTTGTTGCCGTTCGGTTTGGCGCCCAGCGTGGCCGCCGTGGTCTTGGTGTTGATGGCCGGCTTGTACACGCACAGGCCCTCGCCGAAGTCGCGCATCCAGCGGTGGTCCTGGTAGAACTGCTGGCGGCCGGTCAGCGTGCGCCACGGGATCAGTTCGTGCACATTGGTGTAGCAGGCGTTGTAGCTCACCTCTTCCGATTCCAGGCCGGACCAGGTGGGCGAGGAAATGATCTTGCGCGGCTGCGCCTGCACGTCGCGGAAGCGGATGCTGTCATGCTCGCGCGGCAGCGCCAGGTGGGTGTGGTCGCGGCCCGTAATCTTCGACAGCGCCTCCCAGGCCTTGACCGCCACGTGGCCGTTGGTTTCCGGCGCCAGCGACAAAATCATCTCGGCCGCGTCGATGGCGGTGTCCAGGCGGGGCTGGCCCTGGCTCACGCCCTCGGCCAGCACCGTGCGGTTGATACCGCGCAGCACCTCGACCTCGTGGCCGGTTTTCCAGCCTATGCCCTTGCCGCCGTTGCCCAGTTTTTCCAGCAGCGGGCCGATGGAGGTGAACTTCTTGTAGATCTGCGTGTAGTCGCGCTCCACCAGCGTGAAGTTGGGCATGGTCTTGCCCGGCACGGGTTCGCACTCGCCTGCGCGCCAGTCCTTGGGATCGAAAGGCTGGCCCAGTTCGCCGGGGGTGTCGTGCATCAGCGGCGTGAGCACCAGGTCCTGCTGGGTGCCGAGGTAGGGGCCGGCGATTTCCTCGAACTTCTTGGCCAGACCCTTGTAGATCTCCCAGTCCGAACGCGACTGCCACAGCGGCTGCACGGCCTCGGACAGCGGGTGGATGAAGGGGTGCATGTCGGACGTGTTCAGGTCGTCCTTCTCGTACCAGGTGGCGGTGGGCAGCACGATGTCGCCGTACAGGCAGGTGGTGGACATGCGGAAGTCCAGCACCACCAGCAGGTCCAGCTTGCCCTCGGCGGCGGGACGGACCTTCACGTCGCGCGGCTTGATGCAATGGTCCTCGTCGCTCATCAGCGCGTTCTGCGTGCCCAGCAAATACTTCAGGAAGTACTCGTGGCCCTTGCCCGAGCTGCCCAGGATGTTGGAGCGCCACACAAACATATTGCGCGGGAAGTTGGCGGGATTGTCCGGATCGTCGCAGGAGAAATTCAGCTTGCCTTCCTTGATCTGCTGCACCGCATACTCGGCCGGCGCCATGCCGGCTTCCGCAGCGGCGCGCGTCACTTGCAGCGGATTGGTTTCCAGCTGCGGCGCGGAAGGCAGCCAGCCCAGGCGCTCGGCCTTGGCGTTGTAGTCCAGCAGCGTCATCGGCGCCACGTCGCCGCCCGCCAGCGGCGAAGCGATCTCGTCGGTGTGCAGCTTCTCATGGCGCCACTGGCTGGTGTGGGCGTAGAAGAAGGAGGTGCCGTTCATCTGGCGCATGGGACGGTTCCAGTCCTGCGCGAAAGCCAGCGGAGTCCAGCCGGTTTGCGGACGCAGCTTCTCCTGGCCCACGTAATGCGCCCAGCCGCCGCCGGACTGGCCGATGCAGCCGCACATCATCAGCATATTGATGATGCCGCGATAGGTCATGTCCATGTGGTACCAGTGGTTCAGCGCGGCGCCCACGATGACCATGCTCTTGCCGCGCGTCTGGTCCGCGTTCTCGGCGAACTGGCGCGCCACGGTGATGACGTCGGCCGCCTTCACGCCGGTGTGCTTGACCTGCCAGGCCGGCGTGTAGGGCACGTCGTCCGCGTAGCTGGACGCCACGTTGCCGCCGCCCAGGCCGCGGTCCACGCCGTAGTTGGCCATGGTCAGGTCGAACACGGTGGCCACCAGCGCGGTGCTGCCGTCCGCCAGCGCCAGGCGCTTGACGGGCACGTTGCGCAGCAGGATGTCGGAAGCGTCCTTGCCGCCGAAGTAAGGGAAGGCCACCGGCAGCACTTCGTCGCAAGCGCCCAGCAGGGACAGCTGCGGATCGACAGGCTGGCCGTTGCCGCCCTGCTTCATCTCCAGGTTCCACTTGCCGGACTCGCCCCAGCGGAAGCCGATGGAGCCGGCAGGCGCCACGATGGCGCCGCTCGTTTCATCAATGACCAGCGTTTTCCACTCGGGGTTGTTGGTCTCGTCCAGGCTCTTGTCCAGGTGCGAAGCGCGCAGGAAGTAGTCCGGCGCCAGGTGGCCGTTATGTTCCTTGAGCAGCACCAGCATGGGGAAGTCGGTGTACTGCTTGGCGTACTCCTTGAAGTATTTGGACTGGCCTTCGGTGTGGAATTCCTTCAGGATGACGTGGCCCATGGCCATGGCCAGTGCGGCGTCCGTGCCCTGCTTGGGCGCCAGCCAGATGTCGCCGAACTTGGCCATCTCGCCGAAGTCGGACGACACGGCCACCGTCTTGGTGCCCTTGTAGCGCACCTCGGTGTAGAAGTGGGCGTCGGGCGTGCGCGTCATGGGCACGTTGGAGCCCCACACCATCAGGTAGGTGGAGTTGTACCAGTCGGCCGATTCCGGCACGTCGGTCTGCTCGCCCCATACCTGCGGGCTGGCCGGCGGCAGGTCGCAGTACCAGTCGTAGAAGCTCAACGCCACGCCGCCTATCAGCGACAGGTAGCGCGTGCCGGCTGCGTAGCTGACCATGGACATGGCGGGAATCGGCGAGAAGCCGACGATGCGGTCCGGGCCGTATTTCTTGATGGTAAGCGCGTTGGCGGCGGCGATCATCTCGTTGGCGTCGTCCCACGAGGCGCGCACGAAGCCGCCCAGGCCGCGCACCGATTTGTAGCTGGCGGCGCGGGCGGGGTTCTGGCTGATGTATTCCCAGGCGGTGATGGGGTCCATGGTGCGGCGCGCATCGCGCCACATGTCCATCAGGCGGCCGCGCACCATGGGGTACTTCACGCGCTGGGCCGAATACACATACCAGGAATAGCTGGCGCCGCGCGGGCAGCCGCGCGGCTCGTGGTTGGGCAGGTCCGGGCGCGTACGGGGGTAATCGGTCTGCTGGGTTTCCCAGGTAATCAGCCCGTTCTTCACATACACCTTCCAGCTGCAGGAGCCGGTGCAGTTAACGCCGTGCGTGGAGCGCACGATCTTGTCGTGCTGCCAACGCTGGCGGTAGGCGTTTTCCCAGGTGCGGTCCTCGTCCACCACGGCGCCGTGGCCGTTGGAAAAGGTCGACCTGGCCTTGCTGAAGAAATTCAGGCGATCCAAAAAATGACTCATGCTGGCTCCTCGCTGGCGCCTTGGCGGCGCCGGGATATAAACACCGCTCCATGCAACATGCATGGAGCCGTCGATGGAAGCCAGTCTACGAAGACGGCGCGTCCTTGGAAATCGGCAATAAGTGCGTTCGACGCGGCGAGAAGGAGTAGCAAGCCTAGTCCTTTGTGACTAGGGACGCGCGCCGGGCAGCCACCATCAAGGTGCGCTGGTCCAGCCAGCGCCAGGACGCGGAAGGTGCAGCGGCGCCATCCCCCGCGCGCACATAGACCGCGCGCACGAAGCCCGGCTGATCCGGCGCGGCCAGCGCCGCCAGCATGGCCTCCTGGCTGGCATAGCAAACCGTGGCGCCATCCTGGTAGCGGATCTGCGCCGCCGCAGCGTCCTGCGCGCTTCCGCAGGCGGCGGGCGGCAGCGGCTGTTCGCGCGCCTGGGCCAGCAGCAGCGCCGCCAGCAGCGCCAGCGTGCCGGCCTGCACTGCCGGGGACAGCGGCGCGCGTGTCTGTGATCTGAACATCATTCCTCCATGTGGACGGGCTTTCCCCGCGCGGCCATTTTCTGCAGCGCGCGGCCGCAGCGCCTTGATGTGCATCAAGCGCGGCCGGGCGGCACGCCCTCTCGTGCGGAGTGCCTAGTTCCCCTCATGCCGACCGCCTATATGCACCGGACGCCGCCTGCGCTATACCTATGGCATGGCCGCAACGCGCGGCTGCAACCTCAAACAACCGACAAGGAAAACAGATGAATATCGCCAGTTTTGAAGACCTGCTAGCCGCTGCCGCCGCGCAGGAACAGCCACAGCGCCTGCTGTTCGCGTTCAGCATGGCCGAATCCGCGCCCGGCCACGTGGGCCAGGACGCGCCGCAGACGCTGGTGCCCGTGATGTGCGCGGACAAGCCGTCCGGCGAGGTGGAAAGCTTCGGCCAGCTGGCCGGCGAAGCCGCCGAGATCGGCGCCCAGTGGGATATGGTGATGGTGAGCGCCCTTGCCGGCGAGGCCGGCGCGCAGCCTGCGGCGGCCACGGTGGAACAGGCGCTGCGCCGCATGCTGCGCGCCATCCGGGAAGGCCAGCTGGAGTGGATGCTGGCCTTCGACCGCCAGGGCCGCCTGCTGCGGCCCGAACCCGCCTAAGGCCGCGTCAGCGGACAGACCAGCGGCAGGAACTGCTGGCGGCGTGCCGAGTAGGCCATCAGCGCGCCGCTTTCAATGTCGAAGTACCAGCCGTGCAGCTTGAGCTTGCCCTCGTCCACGCGGCGCTTGATCCACGGATAGGTCAGCAGGTTGTCCAGCGAATGCAGGATGCTGGCCATCTCGCAGGCCTTGTGCTGCTCGTCCAGCCCGCGGTGACCCAGCGTGCCGCGCACCTGGCGCGCCACCGGCTCGGCTATCTTCATCCAGCGCCCAACAAAGTCGGTCTCCCCCTGCGGCTGGCGCGGCCCCATCAAAGCGCGGATGCCGCCGCAGCGCGCGTGGCCCAGCACAATCACCCGCTCCACCTCCAGATTGCAGACCGCGAACTCGATGGCCGAACTCACGCCGGGCGGCGCGTCCGGCGTGCAAGGCGGCACCAGGTTGGCGATATTGCGCACCACGAACAGGTCGCCCGGGTCGCTGCCGGTCAGCAGCATGGGATCGACCCGCGAATCGCAGCAGCCTATCAGCAGCGTGCCCGGGGTCTGCCGCGCGCGCAGGCTGTCGTACAGCGCATGGGTGTCGCCAAAGTAGCGCTGCTGGAAGCGGCCGAATCCCTGCACGAATTTTTCTATGTCTTGCATGCTCCCTCCTTCATCCCGCGCACTGCTGCAGCGCATCCTGGTTCAGAATCGCCACCTTGCGGCCCTTGAACGCGATCAGATGGCGCGCGCTCAATTCGGCCATGATGCGAGAGAAATGCTCGGGCGTGAGGCTCAGGCGCGAAGCCAGCACCGCTTTTGAAACGGGCAGCGTGATCGTGGTCTCGCCGGCGGCGGCCTGCGCCGGCTGCTTGAGCAGGAAGGCCGCCACCCGCTCGGTGCCGCTGCGCAGCGCGTAGGACTCCAGGTCGCACATCAGGCCGTGCATGCGCTGGCTCAGGCCAGCTAGCATCTTGCAGGCGAAGGACGGCGCATTTTCAATCTCGCGGAAGATCGCCGGCTTGGCCACGTGCAGCAGCAGGCTGTCCTCGGTCGCCTGCGCGGTGACGATGTAGGGGCTGCCCATGAACATCAGCGCCTCGCCAAAGCTGTGGCCCGGGCCTATCAGCTCGATCACCTTCTCGGCGCCCTGGGCCGAATGGAAGGCCAGCTTGACGCGGCCGTACAGCACCACGTGGAAGCCGTTGCACGGGTCGCCGCGCTTGAAGATCAGGTCTCCGCGCGCCACCCGCAGCTCGGTGCAGCCCAGCGCGATGCGGTCCAGCTCCTCCTCCTGCAGCGAGTTAAACAGCGGCACGCGCGATAAAAAGGTCTGCGGCTTGATTTTGTTTCGGTCCATATTGTTCTCCAGCGCGGCTCAGATGGTCGCGGAATACCGCCTCGGCGGCGGGCCGGTCTCGGCCTGTTGATGCAGGTAGCGGTCGAACACCATGCAGATATTGCGTATCAGCAGGCGCCCGCGCAGCTTCACTTTCACGCCCTTGCTGCCCAGGCACAGCAAGCCCTGCTCCTCCAGCGGGCGCAGGCGCTCCAGCTCGGGCGCGAAATAGGCCGCCGCGCCGCCCGGCCCGGCCAGCGCATCGAGCGAGGCGAAATCGAGTTCGAAATCGCACATCAGTTTTCCTATCGCGGTGCGGCGCAGCACATCGTCCGCGTCCAGCGTCACGCCGCGCGCCACCGGCAGCCGGCCCTGGTCCAGCCGCGCGTAGTAGGCCTGCAGCGATTTTTCGTTCTGGCTGTAGCAGCCGCCCACCGCGCTGATGGCCGATACGCCCAGCGCCACCATGTCGCTCTCGGCGTGGGTGGAATAGCCCTGGAAGTTGCGGTGCAGCCGCCCTTCACGCTGGCTGCGCGCCAGGTCGTCCTCCGGCAGCGCGAAATGGTCCATGCCGATGTAGATGTAGCCCGCCGCCGTAAGGCGTTCTATGCACAGGGCCAGCATGGCGAGCTTGGTTTCCGGGTCCGGCAGGGACGCCGCGTCGATCAGGTTCTGGGACTTGAACAGGTGCGGCAGATGCGCGTAGTTGTACAGGGCTATCCGGTCCGGCAGCATGGCGATCACCTGCCCCAGCGTGACGGTGATGCTGGCAGGGCTCTGGCACGGCAGGCCGTAGATCAGGTCCACGCTGACGGAGCGGAAGCCCGCCGCCCGCGCCGAATCCAGCACGGCTGCAGTCTGCTCGTAGGGCTGGATGCGGTTGACGGCGCGCTGCACCGCCGGGTCGAAGTCCTGGATGCCCAGGCTCACGCGGTTGAAACCCTGCCGCCGCAGCACGTGCATGCGCTCCGGCGTGACGGTGCGCGGGTCGATCTCGACCGAGAACTCGCCGTCCTCATCGGAGGCGAAGTCGAAATGGCTGCGCAGGGAGGCCAGCAAGCCGTCCATCTGCGCGTCGTCCAGATAGGTGGGCGTGCCGCCGCCGAAATGCAGCTGCTGCACGCGGTTCATGCCCGCGAACAGGGCGCCCTGCATGGCGGTCTCGCGTTCCAGGTAGTCCAGGTACTGCACCGCCTTGCTGCGGTCCTGCGTGATGATCTTGTTGCAGCCGCAGTAGTAGCACAGCGACTGGCAGAACGGAATGTGCACATACAGCGACAGGCCGCGCGCCGGGCCGCCGGCCAGCGCCTCTCGGCGTCCGGCCACCGCGCCGCGGTAGTCCTCCTCGCCGAAGCCGGACGAGAAGCGGTCCGCGCTCGGATAGGAGGTGTAGCGCGGGCCGGACTGGCTGAGGCGGCGCACCAGCTCCGCGTCGAACTCCACCGACGGCGCAATCGGGATTGTCCTGGCGTTCAGCATGGCATGGCCGCATTTTTGCGCGCGTAGCACCACCAGGTCAGCGCGATGCAGCTGACGTAGAAGCCGATGAAGCACCACAGCGCGGCGCCGGGGCCGCCGGTCAGGGCGATCGAGGTGCCGTAGCTTTTCGGGATGAAGAAGGCGCCATACGCGGCCACGGCCGAGGTGAAGCCCAGCACCGCAGCGCCTTCCTTGTTGGCGTCGATGATGGCCTGCTCCTGCACCGCCTTGGGCTGGCCCGCCGCCGCGCGCTGGCGCTCGGTGAGGAAGATCACCGGTATCATGCGGAAGGTGGAGGCGTTGCCCACGCCGGTGCCGGCGAACAGCAGCATGAACATCCAGAAGAAGCCGTTGAAGCTGCCGGCCACGCCGTCATGCGGCAGGAACTGCAGCACGCCGAAGACAGCCAGTATCATGCCTGCGAAGGTCCACACGGTCACGCGGGCTCCGCCCAGCTTGTCGGCGATGATGCCGCCCGCCACGCGCGCCAGCGCGCCCACCAGGGGGCCGAGGAAGGCGTACTGCAGGGGATTCACGTCCGGGAACTGGGTCTTGATCAGCAGCGGGAAGCCGGCCGAATAGCCGATGAAGGAACCGAAGCTGCCGGTATAGAGCCAGCACATCAGCCAGTTGTGCTTGCGCTTGAAGATCACCGCCTGGTCGGCGAAGGAGGCCTTGGCCGAGGCCAGGTCGTTCATGCCGAACCACGCCAGCAGGCTGCTGACGGCGATGAAAGGCACCCAGATGAAGCCTGCGTTCTGCAGCCACAGCGTGGTGGCCTGGCCGGCCTTGACGGCGGTTTGCGGTTCGCCGCCCAGCGTGCCGAACACGCCCATGGTGATCACCAGCGGCACCACGAACTGCACCGCCGACACGCCCAGGTTGCCCAGGCCCGCGTTCATGCCCAGCGCATAGCCCTTCTGCGCCTTGGGGAAGAAAAAGCTGATGTTGGCCATCGACGAGGCGAAGTTGCCGCCGCCGAAGCCGCACAGCAGCGCCAGGACCAGCATGGTCGGGAAGCCGGTGTTCACGTCCTGCACCGCGTAGCCGATGCCGATGGCCGGTATCAGCAGCGAGGCGGTGGAGATGGTGGTCCATTTGCGCCCGCCGAAGATGGGCACCATGAAGGAGTAGAAGATGCGCAGCGTGGCGCCGGACAGGCCGGGCAGCGCGGTCAGCCAGAACAGCTGGTTGGTGCTGTACTGGAAGCCGATGGCGGGCAGGTTGACCACCACCACGCTCCACACCATCCACACCGCAAAGGCCAGCGCCAGCGCGGGAATGGAGATCCACAGGTTGCGGTTGGCGGTGTCGCGCCCGCCGGCGCGCCAGAATGTGGGGGTTTCGGGCTCCCAGGTATTGATTAGGTATTTGCTCATGATATCTCCTGAAAACGAGGATTAAGCGGCTTGGGCTAAAGGTGGGTTGGCGGCGGCCGGACTGCCGGCGCGTCCGAACGAGAAGTGCATGGACACCAGCGACACGCACACGGTGCCGTACAGCAGCATGAAGGCGCTCGAACGCACGCCGGTCAGATCCAGCAGCGCGCCGAACATAATCGGCAGCACAAAGCCGCCCAGGCCGCCGGCCAGGCCGACCACGCCGGACACGGCGCCGATGTTGTCGGCGAATTCGTCGCCGATGAATTTGAATACCGAGGCTTTGCCGACCGCCATGGCGATGCCGACGATGAACAGCAGGCCGGTGAACATCCACGGCGTGAGCGCCAGGTCCATTTGCAGCGGGCCGTTGACGGTCTTGACGACCATGGACGTGGGCGGATAGGACAGCAGGAAGAAGCACACCCAGCACACCCACATGACCGACCAGGTGACTTTATAGGCGCCGTAGCGGTCCGAGATCCAGCCGCCCAGCGCGCGCAGCACGCCGCCCGGCAGCGAGAAGCAGGCCGCCAGCAGCGCCGCCAGTTTCAGGTCGAAACCGTATTCGGCCACATAGTATTTGGTCATCCACAGCGCCAGGCCCACATAGCCGCCGAACACCACCGAGTAGTACTGGCAGTAGCGCCACACGCGCCTGTCCTTCAGCACTTTCATCTGCTCGGCGAAGCTGACGGTGCCGGCCACGTTGTGCGAGGGATCGGTGGCGCTGAACAGCCAGAATGCGATGGCCGTCAGCAGCATGGCGGCCGCGTACACGGTGGGCAGCGCTTGCCAGCCCCAGGCCGCGATGATGGCCGGGGCCACAAACTTGGTGAGCGCCGAGCCGGAATTGCCCGCGCCGAAAATGCCCATGGCCAGGCCGCGCCGCTCTTTCGGGAACCAGCGCGCCACGTAGGGCGTGCCGACCGAGAACGAGCCGCCGGCCAGGCCGACGAACAGGCCCAGGGCCAGGAACTGCCAGTAGGCGGTGGCCAGGCCGATCAGATAGATGGCGGGCACGGTGGCCAGCATCAGCAGGAAGAACACGATGCGGCCGCCGTAGCGGTCGCACCAGATGCCGAGCGGCACCCGCACCAGCGAGCCGCTGAGCACCGGCATGGCGGCCAGCAGGCCAAACTGGGTTTCATTGAGGCCCAGAGACTTCTTGATGGGGATGCCCAGCACCGCGAACATCATCCACACCGCAAAGCAGATGGTGAATGCGAACGTGCTGCTGGCGAGGACGCGGACCGCTGTACTCCCCTTGTTATTGATTGCCACTTTGCTTCTCCCTGACAGACTATCGGATGACGTCAGGGTACGCGGCGGCGGACCGCGCCGATATTGGCCGGAGGGTTATCCGCCCAAGGCAAAAAGGCTATAGTCATCGTCCGAAATAACTAGTGCGGGGCCGGGCGCAAGGTCGGCCAACGAGAGCGCGTCCAGCCGCGCCAGGTAGGCAGCGGTGGCCGCTTCCAGCACCGCCTTCAGTCCGCAGCAGCCCTGGTGCGCGCAGACGCGGTCCGTGGCGTTGAAGCAGGCCGCCATGTCGAAGCCGGTCTCGGTGCCGCGCACCACGGCGCCGATGTTGATGCGCTCGGGCTCCCGCCCCAGCACGATGCCGCCGCCGCGTCCGCGCGTGGTGCGCACCAGGCCGTCCCGCGCCAGGTCCATCACCACTTTTCCCAGGTGGTGGCGCGACAGGCCGTGCAGCTCGGCGATGTCCAGGATGGTGGCGGGCCGGCCCGCGCGGCCCGCCAGGAAGATCAGCGTGCGCAGGGTGTAGTCGGTATAGGCGCTCAGTTTCATGGCGAAGCTCCGGTTGGTATGCCGCCATTATTCCTCCGCCCGCCGCAGCCTGACATAAGCCAGATCAAGAAAAGCTGTATTTATTTTGCGTGTTTATGCCAAGTGGCTAAGAATCGCCCTGTTCCAATCAACCACTCCAAGGAGATACCATGCACGCCACGCGCAAACTATGGACCTGGCTCGCAGTCATCTGCGCCCTGTCCTTTGCCGTCCTGGGCTGGGTGGGCGCCGAGATTTACCTGGCCGCCCCGCCCATTCCGCAACAAATCATCAGCACCGAGGGCAAGGTGCTCTATACCGAAGGCCAGGTGCAGCGCGGCCAGCAGGCCTGGCTGGCGGCCGGCGGCCAGCAGCTGGGCACCGTCTGGGGCCACGGCAGCTACGTGGCGCCGGACTGGTCGGCCGACTGGCTGCACCGGGAAGCGCTGGCGCTGCGCCAGATCTGGGCCTTGCGCGAACACGGCGCATCCTACGACACGCTGGCCAAGCCCGCGCAAGCCGCGCTGGACGCGCGCGTGCAGGAGGAAATGCGCCGCAATACCTATGACGCGGCGCGCGGCGCCATCGTGCTGTCCACGGACCGCGCCGAAGCGGTGCGGGAAGTGGCGCGCCACTACACCGGCCTGTTCGGCGACGAGCGCTCGCTGGACGCGCTGCGCACCCAGTACGCCATGACGGCCAACTCCGTCACCAATCCGGCCGAACTGGCGGCGCTGCCCGCCTTCGTGTTCTGGTCCTCCTGGGCGGCCGCCACCGACCGTCCCGGCGAAGCGGGTCTGAGCTACACCAGCAACTGGCCGCACGAACCGCTGGTGGGCAACCGTCCCGGAGCGGGCGCCGGCATCTGGTCCATCGCCAGCATCGTGCTCATGCTGGGCGCCATCGCCGCCATGATCATGTTCCATGCGCGCAGCAGCGAGGAGGCCGATCCGGCCGCGCCCAAGGCCGATCCCCTGTTCAAGCTGGCGGCCACGCCGTCCATGCGCGCCACCCGCAAATACTTCTTCGTGGTGATTGCGCTGATCCTGGCGCAAGTGGGCATGGGCGTGATCACGGCCCACTACGCGGTCGAGGGCCAGAGCTTCTTCGGCCTGCCGCTGGCGGACGTGCTGCCCTTCGTGGTCAGCCGCACCATCCACACCCAGTTCGCCGTGCTGTGGATAGCCACCGCCTGGCTGGCCACCGGCCTGTATATCGCGCCGGCCATCTCCGGCCACGAACCGCGCTTCCAGAAGCTGGGCGTGAACGTGCTGTTCTACGCGCTGCTGTTCATCGTGGCCGGTTCCACCGCCTGCGGCTGGCTGGGCACCCTGCAGCACAAGGGCAGCGCTTTCGCCTTCTGGCTGGGCAACCAGGGCCTGGAATTCACCAGCATGGGCCGCATCTGGCAGATACTGCTGTTCGTGGGCCTGCTGTTCTGGGTGACGCTGCTGGGCCGCGCATTGTGGCCCGCGCTGAAAAAGCCGTCCGAAAGCCGTGGGCTGATCGTCATGGTGTTCCTGTCCGCGCTGTGCATAGGCGGCTTCTACGCCACCTCGCTCACCTGGGGACGCAGCACCCACTACTCGATGGTGGAATACTGGCGCTGGTGGCTGGTGCACCTGTGGGTTGAGGGCTTCTTCGAAGTGTTCGCCACCGCCGTTATCGCACTGCTGTTCGTGCGCCTGGGCCTGATACGCGCCGCCGCCGCCAACAGCGCCATCGTGCTGGAGACCATTGTGTTCCTGTTCGGCGGCATCCTGGGCACGCTGCACCACTTGTATTTCACCGGCACGCCGACCTTCGTCATCGCCATCGGCGCCATGTTCTCGGCGCTGGAAGTGGTGCCGCTGTCCATGCTGGGCATCGAGGCCTGGCGCAACTACCAGCGCAGCAAGGCCGCGCCCTGGGTGGCGAACTACCGCTGGTCCATCCTGTGCTTTATCGCCGTGGGCTTCTGGAACACGGTGGGCGCGGGCCTGCTGGGCTTCTCCATCAATACCCCCATCGCGTTGTACTACATGCAGGGCCTGAACATGACGGCCGCGCACGGCCACGCCGCGCTGTTCGGCGTGTACGGCATGCTGGGCATAGGCCTGCTGCTGTTCTGCCTGCGCGGCATGAGCGAGCGCGCCGCCTGGTCGGACCGCCTGCTGCGGCCGATGTTCTGGTGCCTGAACATCGGCCTGGCCATGATGGTGTTCCTGTCGCTGGCGCCCGCCGGCATTTACCAGGCCTGGGCCAGCATCAGCACCGGCATGTGGTTCGCCCGCTCGCCGGAAGTGGTGCATTCGCCGCTGATGGAAACCCTGGTATGGATGCGCGTACCCGGCGACGTGGTCTTCGCCGCCGGCACGCTGTTCCTGGCCCTGTTCGCCTGGCGCCTGCTGCGCGCCGGCCAGCCGCGCGCTGCCGCAGCCGCCGCAAACGCCGCTGCAAATTCCGCCGCTCAAAAAGCCTGACCCCTCACCCGAAAAGGAGATTCACCATGCCTCACGATTGTTCCGCCCCTACCGCCGTCGCCGGCATCTATCCCTTCGACGCGCGCGGCATCTCGAAGCGCTTCCGCCACGCCGCCATCTTCGGCGCGCTGCAGGCGCTGCAGCCCGGCGAGACCATGCGCTTCTGTAACGACCACGATCCGGTGCCGCTGCTGCACCAAATCAGCCAGGCGTTCGGTCCCCGCGTGCGCGCCGCTTATGTGTCGCGCACGCCGGGCGAGGTGCTGATAGACTTCCTCATCGTTCCCGAGTGAGGTTTTAATGGAATACCACATGCTCAAGATGGTCCACGTGACCTGCGCAAGCGCCAGCGTCAGCCTGTTCGTGCTGCGCGGCGCGGGCATGTGGTACGGCGCTAGCTGGACGGCGCGGCGCTGGACCCGCGCCGTGCCACCGATTATCGACACGCTGCTGCTGGCCAGCGCCCTCATGCTCGCCGTCAGCACCGGCCAGTCGCCGCTGGTCCAGCCCTGGCTGGCCGCCAAGCTCACCGCCGTGGTGGTCTACATCGTCCTGGGCACGCTGGCCCTCAAACGCGCGCGCACCCACACCGGACAGCGCGCGGCGTTTCTGGCCGCCGTGGCCACCCTGGCCTATATCATCGCCGTCGCCATCAGCAAGCAGCCCTGGCCTTTGCTGGGGCGTTTGTAGGAGCAAATCCCGGCCATATCAAGAAAAGCAAAAACACAGGCCGGAACCGTTGACCACACTATATCCAGTGTCTAATCTTGGAAGCTACACCATATTTAGTAGCCAAGGAGAGCACTGTGATCCAAGCAGCACCCCATAACAACATCAAACCCGCCGGCCTGGCCACGGACCGCAGCTCGCTGGTGGACGTCGTCAGCTCCGTCAACGAATACCTGAACCGGCAGGACTGGCGCGTGAACGCCAACGCCAACCAAGGCTACTCGCTGGGCGGCCTGATACTGAACGTATCGGGCAAGGTGATCGCCAACTACTGGCTCGAACACGTCTACCCGCCGCCCATCGGCCGCGCCCACCGCGAAGCCGCGCTGCACATCCACGACCTGGACATGCTGGCCGGCTACTGCGCCGGATGGTCGCTGCGCACGCTGCTGGCCGAAGGCCTGAACGGCGTGCCGGGCAAGGTGGAATCCGGCCCGCCGCGCCACATGTCCAGCGCCATCGGGCAGATCGTCAACTTCCTGGGAACGCTGCAAAACGAATGGGCGGGCGCGCAGGCCTTCAGCTCCTTCGACACCTATATGGCGCCGTATGTGCGCAACGACGGGCTGGATTACGCGGCCGTCCGCCAGGCCATGCAGGAACTGATCTACAACCTGAACGTGCCCTCGCGCTGGGGCACGCAGACGCCCTTCACGAACCTGACCTTCGACTGGGTGTGCCCGGAAGACCTGCGCGATCAGATTCCGCACATCGCCGGCCAGCCCATGCCGTTCAGCTACGGCGAGCTGCAGGCGGAGATGGACATGATCAACCGCGCCTATATCGAAGTGATGATGGCGGGCGACGCCAAGGGCCGCGCCTTCACCTTCCCCATCCCGACCTACAACATCACGCCGGACTTCGACTGGCACAGCCCGAACGCCGAACTGCTGTTCGAAATGACGGCGCGCTACGGCCTGCCCTACTTCCAGAACTTCATCAACTCGGAGCTGAAGCCGAACATGATACGGTCCATGTGCTGCCGCCTGCAGCTGGACCTGCGCGAGCTGCTCAAGCGCGGCAACGGCCTATTCGGATCGGCCGAGCAGACCGGGTCGCTGGGCGTGGTCACCATCAACTGCGCGCGCCTGGGCCATCTGCACCGGGGCGACGAGCCGGCGCTGCTGGCGGCGCTGGACGACCTGCTGGAGCTGGGCAAGCAAAGCCTGGAGATCAAGCGCGAGGTCATCCAGCGCCATATGGACAACGGCCTGTTCCCCTACACCAAGCGCTATCTGGGTACACTGCGCAACCATTTTTCGACGCTGGGCGTGAACGGCATCAATGAAATGATACGCAATTTCAGCCGGGACGAATACGACATCACCTCGGTGCGCGGGCGCGACTTTGCGCTGCGCCTGCTGGACCACGTGCGCGCCCGCATGCTGGCCTTCCAGGAGGAAACCGGCCATATGTACAACCTGGAGGCCACGCCGGCCGAAGGCACGACCTACCGCTTCGCCCGAGAGGACCGCAAGCGCTATCCGGACATCCTGCAGGCGGGCACGCTGGACATGCCCTACTACACCAACTCCTCGCAGCTGCCGGTCGGCTACACGGACGACCCGTTCGAGGCGCTGGAACAGCAGGACGCGCTGCAACGCAAATACACGGGCGGCACGGTGCTGCACCTGTATATGACGGAAGCGCTGTCCAGCGCGGACGCCTGCCGCACGCTGGTGCAGCGCTCGCTGAGCCGTTTCGGCCTGCCCTACATCACGGTGACACCCACGTTCTCGATCTGTCCCAAGCACGGCTATCTGAGCGGACGCCATCCCTTCTGTCCCAAGTGCGACGATGAACTGATCGCGCGCAAACTGGCCGCCTGAGGCCCCGATTTTCCCACCCACCGTAAAGGCATATCATGCAAGCAGCAAGCAAAGGCATCATCACCACCTCCCGCGCTCTTGTTCTGGACGACAGCGAACGCCAGCCATGCGAAATCTGGACCCGCGTCATGGGCTACCACCGTCCGCTATCGTCGTTCAACATCGGCAAGCAGGGCGAGTTCCACGAGCGCCAGTACTTCAACGAAGCGGCGGCGCACTAGGATGGACGGCGGACAGCTGAACGTCGGCGGCTACACGCCGTTCTCGGCCACCGACTATCCCGGCCGGCTGGCCGCCGTGGTCTTCGTGCAGGGATGCGCCTGGCGCTGCGGATACTGCCATAATCCTGAGCTGCAGGCGCGCCCCCGCACCAGCCCTCTTTCGTGGCCACGGCTGCTGGAGCGGCTGGCTGCGCGCGCCGGGCTGCTGGACGCGGTGGTCTTCAGCGGCGGCGAGCCAACCACGGATCCGGCGCTGCCGGCCGCCATCGGCCAGGTGCGCGCGCTGGGATTCAAGGTGGGGCTGCATACGGCCTGCATATATCCGGACCGCCTCAAGCGCGTGCTCCCGCTGCTGGACTGGGTGGGGTTCGACGTGAAGGCGCCGTTCGAACACTACGCTACGGTGACCGGCGTGCCAGGCAGCGGACGGCAGGCGGAGGAATGCGTGCGCGCGATACTGGCCAGCGGCGTGTCCTACGAATGCCGCACCACGGCGCATTCGGCGCTGCTGCCGCCTGCGTCCCTGGAACGGCTGGCGGCAACGCTGGCGGAGATGGGGGTAAGGAATTATGTGCTGCAGCAGTTCCGCGCCACCGGCTGTGGGGACACTGCGCTCAACTGCTGCGCGGCGCCGGGATATCCGGACGAGGTGCTGGCCGCAGGCATGGCGCCGCTGTTTCCGCGCTTTATGCTGAGGCAAGCGTATTAGGCGCAGACGCGCTGCGGCGGGTTACGCGCCTTGCGCTAACCCGCCCTACGATACTTCGTTATTTCGTAGGGCGGGTGAGCCGAAGGCGTAACCCGCCATGCGCGCGTTCACGCAGCTGCCTGCAAACGCTTCACGCCCGCCACAAACCGCGCCAGCGTGTCGGACTGCGCGCCGCGCGGCAGCATGGCTTCTATCAGCTGGAAGCGTCCGCGCGTGGCAAGCGCCTTGTCCAGCGCCTGCCTGAGCTGCGCGCGCGTGTTCACCCGGTAGCCGTCGCCGCCCAGCGCGGCCGCCATGTCGGCAAACTTCCAATCGCTCAAGTCGTTGTACTTCGCCTCCGGCTGGAACGCGCGCAGCATCTCCCAGCCGCAGTTATTAAACACGATCACCACCGGGTCCCAGCCGTAGCGTTGGCAATTGCCCAGCTCCCAGCCCGTCATTTGAAACGCGCCGTCGCCGGCCAGTATCAGCGGCCGCTTGCCGCTGGAGGCCTGCAATCCCAGCCCGGCCGGGACGCCATAGCCCATCGTCGCGTAATAGCCCGGCGCCAGCAGCCCGCCGCCACCGTCGATATCCAGCGCCGTGAAGAAGCAGTCCCCGATATCGGACACCACAGGCATGGCGCCCTTGGCGGCCAGCGCGTCGTTTACGGCGCGCGCGATATCCATGGGCGCCACCGGCTCCCCATCGGCCCGCAGCTCGCGCGGATAACGCACCCGCTGCGGCTCCGGTGCCTGCAGCGCCATCGATACGCCGTCCTCCAGCATGGCGTCCAGCAGCGCCTCCAGCGGAATATCCGGATAGACGTGATGGCCCAGCACCACCTGGCCGTCCAGCGCCTGGATGCTGCCGCGCATATCGATCTTGCGCGCGGAGACGCCGAAATTGGTATCCGACAGCAGCACGCCCAGCATCAGCAGCGCATCGGCCTCCTCCACCGCGCGCGTCACGGCGGGGTCGCCCGCCACGCCGAGGTAGGTGCCCAGCAGCGGCGCATCCTCCCCTGCAAGCAGACCGCGCCCCATGATCGTGGTGGCGACAGGCACGCGCAGCAGGCGCGCCAGCTGCGCCACCTTGTGTTCTATCCCGTAGCGGCGTATCTCTATGCCGACCAGCAGCAGCGGACGGTAGGCCCGTCCCAGCCTGCGCAGTACTTCGGCCGCGCAGGCGCGCACGGCGTCCGGGTCCGGCTTGCGTGGGGCGACCATGCGCACTTCCCCGCACGGCGCCGCCGCCATGTCACGCGGCAGCTCGATATAGACGGGCCGCGACTGGGCCAGGCAATTGCCCAGCGCGCGCGCAATCAGCGCCGGGGCGTCGGCGGCGTTGTCCAGCACCACCTGGTCGCAGGTGATCTCGCGGAAGATGGCAAGCTGCGAATCCAGGCTGCGGGTCTGGTGGTGCAGAAGGAAGCCGTTACTGCGCTCCAGCGCGCCGGGGGCGCCGGAGATGACGACCAGCGGCACTTTCTCGGCGTAGGACGCGGCCACGGCATTGACCATGTTGAGCGCGCCGGCGCCATAAGTCACGACCGCCACGCCCAGGCCGCCGCCGTAGCGCGCGGCAGCATCGGCGGCGAAGCCGACTCCGGGTTCGTGGCTGAGGGTGTACAGCGGCAGCGCGGCGGATTGCTCCGCCTGCTGAAAGAACGGCAGCACGAAGTCGCCCGGCAGGCCAAACAGTTCGCGCGCGCCATGCGCCTTGAGCGCATGCAGCAATGCGGTGGAGAGATTCATACAGTGGTTTCCTTGAGAGTCTGGCGGGCAGGATGGGTCAGCGCCTCCACGGCCTGCACCACTTCGGCGACCTGCTGCGGGTCGTAGCGGGTGTGGTACTTCTTCTTTACGCCCAGTTGCGGCAGCAGTACATGATGGGTGGGGGCGATGCCGTGCTGCGCCAGGCACTGGCGCGCGCAGGCCAGCGCGCAGCCGTCGATGGCGACGATGGTGCGGCCCGACTGCGCCAGGCGCACCAGCGGCGCAACGCCGCCGCCCACCCCGGCGATGCAGGACATCTGCGCGCTGCCCCGGCTGTCCAGCTCCAGCGCGGCGGCGTTGGCTGTCTGCGCCGCGCTGGAGCAGCCGGAACACGAATACACCAGCGGCAGCGCCGCGTCCTTGTGGTTCATGATGCCCTCCTGATGGTCGAAACTACTTCTTCTGATGCCCCGGCCGCCGCGTGCGCGCAGGCGCGAGGCCACGCAGCCAGGCCAGCACGGCCTGCCGCGCTGCTTCCGGCAGCGGCGTGTCGATCGCATCGAGCGTGTTCTTGACGAGCAGTCCCAGTTCCGTGTCGCCCGACATGGCCAGGCGGCGGCTGAAGAACAGCGTATCCGGATCTTCCTCGCGCCGCGCCAGGGCCAGCAAGTCGCGCGCGCTGGCGGCGATTTCCAGGTCGGCCGCGCCGCCGCGCGCTATGCCGGCGAAGCGCTCGCCGCGCCATTCAAAATCGAAGGACAGCGCGGCGTCGGTGACGGTCAGGCGCAGGCGGCGGCCCAGCATGCTGGCGCGCACGTCGTCCGGCAGATAAGGCCGCAGCGCCAGGTTGAGCGCGGCGGCGAACAGGCGGGAGCCCGGCAGCGGCGGCAGCTTGCCCAGCACGGCCGCCAGGCCGGGCGGCAGCGTGGCGGGAGGCGATAGCAGCGATGACGGCGGAAGCGTGCGGTTCATGCTGCCTCCGCATGGTGCTGCGCCAGGCCGGCCACGCCGTGCCAGTAGCCGTTGCAGGCCGCGCCCGCCGCCAGCGGCAGCAGGCTGCCGGGTGCGGCTTCGGCTCCGCGCCGCAGCGCATCGAAGGCGTCCAGCACCGCCGCCGTTCCCTGCGACTGGGGACTGATGCGCACCACGTCCACGCCCAAGTCCGCCAGTTCGTCCAGCTCCCCCGCCAGGCTGTAGTGCTGGGCCGACTGGGTCTGCGTACCGTTCAGCACCAGGAAGGGCTGCTGTTCGCGCGTATGCATCAGCAGGCCGTCCGGGTGTTCCAGGCAGCTGAACTGACAATTGTCCTTGGGCAGATTGCGGTTGCGCGCAGTGAAGCAGCGCGCCGAGAAGGCCAGCGGCATGCGGCCATAGGCAAACACCTCCGTCTGCATGCCGGATGGGCGGCCCTGCTGCATGGAGGCCAGGCCGGAGCGGCCCATCTCCAGCGGCATCACCCAGCGCCGCGCGCCCAAGACATGCAGCAGCTCCAGCGTGGGCACGTTGTAGACATTGAGCTGCGGCCCGGCCACGAAACCGCCGGCGGGGGCATCAGCGCCGCACAGCAGATTGACCGCGCCCATGTCGCCCGCCTCGACCGGGTAATGGTTGTTGGCGGCGATGCGGCGCAACGCCGTCACGTCCGCGCTGGATTCAAGCAGCACCAGCGTGGACAGCACGACTTCCTTGCCGGCCGCCTCCAGCCGCGCCGCTATGGCCAGCCAGTCGGACAGGCGCAGTTCGTGGCGCCGCGAGCAAACCGTCTCGCCCAGGTAGACGATGTCGGCCGGACCTGCGGCCACTTCCTCGTAGAAGGCCTGCACGGTATGCTTGGGCCAGTAGTACAGCAGCGGCCCCAGTGCGAGTTTCAACATTCTGTTCCTTTCATTTCCATGCGCGGTGGTAGGCGCCCAGCGTGTGCTGCTGGCCTTCCGCCACCTTGTCCAGTTCCGCCATCCAGGCGGGTTTGACCGAATAGCGGGCCGACTGGGCGCCGCACTGGTCTATCGCCTCGCGCCACACGCGCGTTACTTGCGCCACGTAGGCCGGGCTGCGCTGACGTCCTTCAATCTTCACCGCGCGCACGCCCATCGCCAGCAGCTTGGGCAGCAGCTCCAGGGTATTCAGGCTGGTGGGTTCCTCCACAGCGTAATAGGTCTCTCCAGAGACGTCGAAGCGGCCCTTGCACAGCGTGGGATAGCTGGCGTTTTCGTCGGCCTGGTAGCGGTCGATCAGCACGCCATTCAGGCGCGCCTCCAGTCCCTGCGGCGCCTGCTGCCAGCGAACCGCCTTGGCGGGCGAACAGACGCCATGCGTATTGGGCGACTCGCCGGTGACGTAGGAAGACAGCGCGCAGCGTCCCTCCACCATCACGCACAGGCTGCCGAAACCGAATACCTCGATCTCCACGCCGGTGTTTTCAATCACATGCTCGACCTGTGCCAGCGACAGCACGCGCGGCAGCACGGCGCGCGCCACGCCGAACTGGCGCTGGTAGAAGTTGATCGCCTCGGCATTGGTGGCCGAGCCTTGCACCGAAAGGTGCAGGCGCAGATCCGGATAGTTGTCGGCGGCGTAGCGCATCAGCCCCGGATCGGCCAGGATCACCGCGTCGATGCCGGCCTGCGCTGCGCGCGCAATGGCGCCGCGCCACAAGCCGGTGGCGCCGGGCTGGGGATAGGTGTTCAGGGCCAGCAGCACTTTGCGGCCGCGCTGGTGCGCGTAGGCGATGCCTTGCGCGATGGCGGCGTCGTCGAAATTAAGGCCGGCGAAATTGCGCGCGTTGGTGGCGTCGCGAAAGCCGAGGTAGACACAGTCGGCGCCGTTGTCCACGGCGGCTTTGAGCGCGGGCAGACTGCCCGCAGGGCAAACCAGCTCGATGCCCGCCGCAGCGGCATCGGGTACAGCAGTATGAATCATGGTGTTCGCTTGGTCAGTGAAAAAAACCGCAGCTAGGCGCGGTGCTGCCGCACTGTAACGCGGGGGCAAGGCGGTAATCCTTGATCTGTATCAAGGAAGAACGACTTGCGGGAATGTGACAATCGCCCTACTCACTACTGCGGAAAGAAGCCATGAACACCAAGCCTGTCCAGTCTCCCTATTCCCCTTCCGGCAAGGATGTGCCGCTGGACTTGCGCGGACTGCCGCCGCCCCAACCCATGGAGCGCATCATGGAGGCGCTCGATACGCTCAAGGCCGGCGATGCGCTGCAAGTACAGATGGACCGCGAACCGCATCCGCTGTTCGGCATGCTGGAGCGCGGCGGCTACCGCCATCACGGCGACTGGAGCAGCGACGCCTACGTGCTGCGCATTTGGCAGCGTGCGGACTGACGGAGCGCGGCCATGCAACGCGCACTGAATTTCGAACACAACCCCGCGCTGTCGCTGCCGCTGCGCTTTCTGCTCTGCGCGCCGCTGTTCGCGGCGCTGGCTGCCGCCGTGCTGCTGTGGCAAGGCGCGGACGCCTTCGCCAGCCGCTGGACTCCCGCCATGCTGGCCGCCACCCATCTGCTCACGCTGGGCTGCGTGAGCCTGTCCATCATCGGCGCGCTGCTGCAGCTGCTGCCTGCGGTGGCCGGCATCGCCCTGCCGCAAGCCTGGGGCCGCACGGTGCACGCGGGCCTGTGCGGGGGCACGCTGCTGCTGGCGGCGGGCTTTCTGTCGGGCCGGCCGGCGCTGTTCGCGCTGGCGTTGGCGCTGCTGATCCCGTCGCTGCTGGTGGTGCTGGCGCGCTGCGCGGTGGGCCTGTGGCGGCAGCACGCCGCCGGCGCCAGCGCCATGATGGCGGCCATCCGCGTGGCGCTGGCCGCGCTGGCCGTCACCACCGTGCTGGGCGCGCTGCTTGGCAGCCAGTTCGCCTGGCCCGGCGGCGCGGCATTACGGGCCCTTCCGCTGATACCGCTGACCGACCTGCATGCCATATGGGGTTTGCTGGGCTGGGCTGGACTGATGGTGATAGGCGTGGCCTACCAGGTGGTGCCCATGTTCCAGGTGACGGAGACCTATCCCGACTGGCTCACGCGCGGGCTCACGACCTGGCTGTTCCTGCTGCTGGTGGCGGTGTCCATCGCCAGCCGCCTGGAGGAGACGCCGGCACGCCATTTCACGCAGGCTGCAATGGCGCTCGGCGCCGCGGGCTACGGGGCGTTCGCCGCCGTCACCATCGCGCTGCTGCTGCACCGCAAGCGCCCGCGCAGCGAACCCGCAACCCAATTCTGGTACGCGTCCGTGGGAAGCTTGCTGGCGGGCTGTCTCGTGGCGCTGCTGCCGTGGGAGGCTGCGGAACCGGCACTGCCGCTGACGCTGGGCGTGCTGCTGCTTGCGGGCTTCGGACTATCCGTCATCAACGGCATGCTGTACCAGATCGTGCCCTTCCTGCTGTGGTATCACCTGCAAACCACGCTGCCCGGCGGCTGCCGCTCGGTGCCCGGCGTGCGCAAGATCATTCCGGAAGCATGGGCGCAGCGCCAGTTCGGCCTGCACCTGGCCGCGCTAGCGCTGCTGCTGGCCGCCTGCCAACGGCCTGAGCTGCTGGCGCGCCCCGCAGCGGGCATGATGCTGGCCTCGTGCCTGGCGCTGGCTTTCAATCTCGGATACGCGCTGCGCCTGTACCGGCGCCTGCGCGGTGCCATTCCGGACGCGGCGCAGGCTGCGTAACAGGCCGCGCCCGGCCGCGCGCCGGCTTGTCCCTGCGGCCTTGTCTCAGGCCAGACCGGACACGCGGCGGCGCATGGCGGAAGTCATTGCCATGCCGCCCTCGCCCTCCACCAGCAAGGCCTGCGGCAGGTCCAGCCTGCCCGCCATGTTTTCCCACTTCAGCGCACCTGCAATGAACAGCGGCTTGCTATTGCCGTCCGAACGCAGGCCCGCGTCCGCGCCGCCGCTGGCCAGCACCGTCACCGACGCCGTGCCCAGCGCCGGCATGCCGGTGCGCGGATCGATGATGTGCGGCCTGCGCAGGCCGCCTTCCAGCACAAAGCGCTCGTAGTCCCCGCTGGTGCCTATCGCTTCGTTGTCGAATAGCGGAATGGTGCACAGCGTATTGCCCGCCGCAGCCGGCGCGCGCGGATTGCGTATGCCTACCTGCCACGGCCTCCCGCCGGGCTGCCCTATCGCCAGCACATTGCCGCCGATATTCACCAGCGCCGCTTCCACCCGCGCCGCGCGCAGTATCGCGGCGGCGCGGTCCAGCGCATAGCCCTTGGCGTAGCCGCCCAGGTCCAACCGCACGGCGGGATTCACGCTGCTGATGGCCGTATCGTGGAAGCGCAAGTCAGACATGCGCGGATTGGCGGCCACCCAATGCCGCAGCTCCGCGCGGTCCGGCGCGGCGCGCGGGCCGCCGCCCTGGAAACCCCAGAGCCGCAGCAAGTGGCCGATGGCCGGATTGAAAAGATGGTCCGAGCGTTCCGCCAGCCGCGCGGCGGACTGCAGCAGCCCCGCCATTTCAGCGTCGGTGCGCAGCGGCAGGCCGCGCGCGATGCGCTGGTTCAGCTCCGTCAGCATGCCCGGCTGCCAGGCGTGGAATTTGTGGTGCAGGCGGTCGAATTCCGCCAGTACGGCGGCGCCCAGTTCCTGCGCGCGCTGCGTTGACGCGCCGTGGATGGTGATACTGACCGTAGTGCCGAATACATGGCCCCAGGTGTGGTGATTGCCGGCGGCTGGGCCGCAGCCCGCCAGCCCGGCTGGTACGGCCAGCGCGGCCGACAGCATGCGCAGCGCGGCGCGCCGGCTGCGCAGATGCGCAGACTTGTCCGAAGCAGTGTTCATTTTGCCCTTCCCGGCTCCGGCGCGGGCGGCGGGCCGCCCGCGCGGCGCCTGCTTAGTTGCTCTGGCCTGCCATGTAGTCGACGGCAGCCTTGATTTCGTCATCCTTCAGGCCCGGATTGCCGCCGCGCGGCGGCATCATCTTCACGCCGTTCAAGGCGCTGGTGTAGAGCGCGTTCTTGCCCTTGGCGATGCGGGGCTTCCAGGCTGCCTTGTCGCCCGGCTTGGGCGCGCCCAGCACGGCGGCGCCATGGCAGGACAGGCAGGTGGCTTTGTAGATCTTCTCGCCGTCCACAGGTGCGGCGGCGGCGCTGCCGGCGCACAGGGCGAGCAGCAGGATGGCGGTTTGACGGTATTGCATGGTGCTTCCTTCTTCGTGGTTAAACCTGGGTGAATCGCATTGCGTAAGTATTCAGTGGGCGGCGCCGTGGTCCATGCCGTGCGCGCCGGCTCCGGCCATGCGCAGCTGGCTGCTGTCTACCTGGTCGAAGCGCAGCACCCTGCCGCCTTCAGCGGCGGCGAAGGCGCGCGCTGTTTCGGCTGTGCCGAAGGGCACGATGGTCGGCCCCATGGAACCGGCGCGGCGGCTGCCCGCCACATACCACGCATGCTGCGCGGGTATCCAGTGGCCCATGGGCCGGTCCCATACTGCGCGGGCCATGTCCTGCACGTACAGGCCGGCCACGGGACGGCGCTGGTCCGGCATCAGCACCATGCTGAACAGTTCCATCACATCGCAGAAATAGTCGGTCTTGCCGTCTTCATAGCGGATCTGCGCCTTCGATGACGGGAAGTCCTTCAGCACCATGCCGTCCAGCGCGCAGGCCGCGTTCGAGTCGGGTTCCAGGGCGGCCAGCTTGGTGACGGCCTGCCCGCAGGCGGCCAGCAGCAGCGTTGCGGCCCAGCCGGACCAGCGCAGGCGCAGCTTGCGCCTGGTCGCGCGCGTGGCGCTTGAATAGTCTTGGTTCATTTGAATCTCCTGTAAGCAAATAGAAAAGGCAGCGCCATCCAGGCCAGCATCACGGCCGGCAGCGCCGCGCCTGTGGTCCAGCCAGGCGGCAGCACTGCAGACAGCCCGCCCATGCCGGCGCCGGCGGTGTAGAGGCGGAATACGTCGGCTGGATTGAGCATCAGCAGCGCGGCAAACGCGCTGTTGGCCATGCTGCCCTGGCTGAGCACCAGGGCGCCCATCAGCAGCAAGTCGTACACCAGCACAAAGAAGAACCACAGCGCCAGCGCGACGCCGCTGGCGCGCACGCGGTCGCTGGCCAGCACCGACACCAGCAGCGCGATGCTGAGAAAAGCCCATCCCATGGCGATGGCGGAAGCGACGAAGGCGGCGTAGCGCCAGCCCTCGCTGACAGTTAGCTGGCTGGCCAGCGGCAGCAAGCCGGCGCCGAAGCCGAGCGCAGTGGCGCCAGTCAGCGCCGCGCCCAGCCCGAGGTACTTGCCCAGCAAGACCTCGAAACGGCTGACCGGCATCGACAGCAGCAGATCCAGCGCGCCGCGTTCGCGTTCGCCCACCACCGCGTCGTAGCCCAGCAACAGCGCGATCAGCGGCACCAGGTAGACCACCAGGCTGGCAAGGCTGGCCAGCGTGGCGTCCAGGCTGCGGAAGCCCACCGCGCCCTGCTGCGCCGCGCCGAAATAGGCAATGGCGAGCGCAAACAGCGCAAACAGGGCCGCCACCGCCAGCACCCAGCGGTTGCGCAGCCGGTCGCGCCATTCCTTGGCGGCCAGCACGCGCACCAGCCGCCATTCAATGCGCCTGGGCATGCGCGTCTCCGTAACCGAGGAACAGCTGCTCCAGCGTGGGTTCCTGGATATCCAGTCCGGACGCCACCGGCGCCAGTGCGGCCAGCAGCTGCATCTTGCGCTCCGGCGGACAGGCGATGGTGGCGCGGCCCGCGCCCGGCGGAAGTTTCGCGTCCAATGTGGCCTCGTTCATCTCCAGCACCAGGCCCAGGCTGCGCAGGCTGTCCAGCGTGCACGCCGGCAGGCCGGGCCGCAGCGTGGCGGCGATGCGCAGCGGCAGCGGCTGGCGTTCGCGCAGTTCTCCCAGCGTACCCAGCGCGGCCAGGCGGCCGCCTTGCAGGATGGCCAGGCGGTCCACGCGCTGCTGGATCTCGGCCAGGATGTGCGAGGTGATGACGATGGTGGCACCGCGCCCGCGCAGCTCGTGCAGGATGGCGTAGAAGTCCGCGATACCGGCAGGGTCCAGGCCATTGGTCGGCTCGTCCAGGAACAGCAGCCGGGGTTCGCCCAGCAGCGCCTGCGCCAGGCCGAGTCGCTGGCGCATGCCCTTGGAATAGCCATGCACGCGGCGCCCTGCGGCGTCACCCAGGCCCACACGCTCCAGCAGCGCGGCGCAGCCGCGGCGCGGCGCGTTCTTCAGGTCCGCGAACAGGTAGAGTACTTCCAGGCCGCTCAGGTTTTCGTAGGTGACGAAGTTCTCGGGCAGGTAGCCTATGCGCGTGCGGGCGTTGCGGAAGGCTGCGCTGCGCGTATCCGCACCGAGCACACGCAGCATGCCGCCACTAGGCTGGATCAGGCCCAGCATCATTTTGAACAGCGTGCTCTTGCCGGCGCCGTTGTGGCCGATGAGGCCAAACAGTTCGCCGCGCCGCACCGTCAGCGACACGCCGTCCAGCGCCGGCACTGGGCCGAACTTGCGGCGCACGTCTAGCAGTTGCACCGGATCGGCGGCGTCATCGGGAAAATTTGGCATTCCAGTCTCTCCAGTCGGGATGTTGGGGTTGCATACGGGGCCGCCTGTCCACCACGCTGGGCGCGCGCAGCACGGGAAACTGGCGCGCGGCGTAGCGCAAGGTGCGCAAGGCGGGGCTGGCCGACAGCAGCTGCATCAATGGGTATTGCCAGGCGAGCCGGTCAACCAGGTCGTTCGCTTCGTAGGGGAAGTCGCCCACGCCGTCGCCGTCCTGGTCCCAGCCGCTGTAGTTGCTCCAGTAGTTGCCGGCGCTGCGGCCCCATTCGGTGTCGCGCGCGGCCACGAAGCGCACTTGCTCCTGGTTGCCGATGAAGTCGTTGCCGTCCACCGCGTTGTTGGAGGAGCCGGCCGACAGGTGCACGCCGGTCTGGTTGCCCACCACCAGATTGCGGCGCACCACGTTGTATTCGGCGTCGTAGATGAACAGGCCGCGCCCGTTGCCCGCCACGACATTGTCTTCAATGACGGAGTCCTGGATGGTGCGCAGCATGATGCCGTGGTCCGCGTTGCGCCAGGCCTGGTTGCGGCGCACCACCAGGTTGCGCACTTCCATCAGGGCCAGGCCGCCACGGTTGTCATGCACCTTGTTGCCTTCCCAGGTGCTGTGGTTGGTGTTCATATAGTGGGTTCCGTAGCGGACATGGTGGATCTCATTGCCCCGGAATAGCGCGTCGCGCGAGACGTCCACATAGATGCCGTCGCGCGCGTGGCTAATGCGGTTGCCGATTACTTGCACGCCGCGCGTGTTGTAGACCTGGATGCCGTTGCCGCGCGCGGCCGATTGCAGATCGGGCCGGCCGACGACGAGGTTGCGCAACAGGCGCGCGTCGTCCGAGCGTTCAAGCCAGATGCCGAACAGGTTGTAGATGATGTCGCAGTCGGCCACGGTCACGCGGTGCGCCCCCGGCGCCACGTAGATGCCCGCGTTCTGCGCCGTGAGGTCGGCGCCGCTGTCGCGCACGACGAAACCGGTGAGGGTGACGCCGCTGGCGGTGATGCGTACCGCGTCGCCGCTGCCGCCTGCGCTGATGACGGGCTTGCCGACGCCCTCCAGCGTCAGGGGCTTGTTAATTAGCAGATGGCCGGGATGGCGGCCGCCCAGAACCCGCACCGTATCGCCCGGCGCGGCGGCTGCCACAGCGTCGGCCAGCGCCATGCCCGGCCCCACGCTGATGACCGCGCCCCAGACCGGAGCGCACGCCGCCATCAGCAGACAGGCCATTGCCCGCAGCGCAGCCGCAGCCGAGTTGTCCACACGTGCGCGCCTCATGGCTCGCTCCTGCGCGCAGGCAGGCTGGCGCGCAGGCTGTCCAGCGGAATGAAATGGCCGCCCGCGTCTATGCGGCTGAGCGCCAGCCCCGCCTTCTCGCGCTGCTTGCGTTCGCGCACCAGCGGCGGACAGGCGTGGTCGTCGTAGTACATCACCATGCAGTCCAGGCAAAGCATGCATTCCGTCTGGTCGATGCGCCCTTGCGCGTCGATGGCGTGCGAGCCGCAGCCTGCCGCGCAGGCCTTGCAGGAAGTGCATTCCGCCTTGCGTTTCAAGCCAAGCAGCCGGAAGCGCCCCGGCAGCGCCAGCCCCGCGCCCAAAGGGCACAGGTATTTGCAGTACGGCCGCTCGCTGAACATGGCCAGGCCCAGTATGGCGCCCACAAACAAACCGTAAGGCCAGCTGCGCTGCCAGATCCCCACCAGGAAGGTGGTCTTGAACGGCTCCACCTCCGCAAGCAGCTCGGCGTTCTCCATCGACCACAGCGATACCGCCAGCAGCGTAAAGAACACGCCATACTTGAGCCACTTCAATCGGTCATGCAGGCGTTTGGGCAGCAGCTTCTGGTAGCGGCCGAGCCCAACCAGCTTGCCCAGCTTCAGCGCCAGGTGCTGCAGGGAGCCGAATGGACACAGCCAGCCGCAGAACAAGCCCCGTCCCCACACCAGCACCGTCACCGCGATGAAGCACCAGAACAGGAAGATGAACGGGTCCGACAGGAACAGCTCCCACTTCCACTGGTAAAGGATGGAATGCACCCAGGTCAGCACCTGCGTGATGCTGGGCTGCGCCTTCAGATAAAGGCCAAAGAAACCCGCGCTGGCCAGCCACAGCGCAAGGCGCGGCACGCTGATCCAGGGCTTGTGCTGCCGCGTGGACGCCCGCACCAGCCGGTCGCGCTGCGAATACAGCAAGGCAGTGAAGGCCAGCAGCGCACAGAAGGCAGCCAGCTGCGGCACGCGCGCCGCCCATATCGCCCGCCATGCGGGTTGTGCCTCCACCACCAGCGGATGGCCGCCCTCAAGATAACGCGCCGGCAGCCAGTACTCCTGCTCGAAGCGCTTGAAATCCACCTTGCCGCCCGCCTTGCCCCCTGCGGACGCGCCGTGCGCCAGCAAGCTGAGCGACCAGGGCCAGGCCGGATTGAAGTCCGCCGAGCGGACGATGAAAATGGCCGACTCCCGGTACGCGGGCGCACCGGCGGCGCGCACGCTGTACAGGTTCAGGTAGTCGGTATCGCGGAAGGTGTAGGTGCGGCTGTCCTGGCGCAGCTGGACGCGGTCATAAATGCCGCCGCGTACAAAGCCGGAGCCCTTGAACGAGCCGCTGCCATGCGCCACGATAAAGATCGCGTGTTCGTCCTGCGCCAGCCCGGCAATCAGCTGGCGGTAGCCCTCCTCGCCCAGCACGCTGTTACCAACGCTGGCCGCGTTCAGATAGCCGAACTGCAGATCGACATAGGGCTGGCCGCTGGCCAACGCACCAGCCTCCGCCTCGCTCACCCGCAGGCGTGCAATGCTGCCCTCCTTCGCCAGCGCGGCCCAGTCGAGCCGCTCGTCCAGCGCGGTAAAGCGGGCCGGCGGCCGCGCGGCGGTGGTGAAGATACCCACCTGCCGCCCTATTTCATAAGCGCTGCGCGCAATGACCTGGTTTTCCGCGATGGCTGTCACGGTGGCGCCGCTGATCGCGTCCAGCCCCGAAGCGCCGCCGATCTCGAAACGCGCGTCCGCGCGCCGGCCCGGATACTGGGCAATGAAACGCTGCAGCGCGGATTCCGGTATGCCTGCCAGCAGGATGGGCTCCGAGTGCTTGAGCACGCGCACGCCTGCGATCACGCCGCTGCGGTCCATGCCGACCAGCGTGACCACCGGCTTGCCGGAATAGGCTGGAATGTCCACCACGTCGGTGGACAGGAACACATAGCCCGCCAGCTGCTCGCTGCCGTCCGCCGCGCGCGCATAGCCTTCCACGTATTGCGGCGATCCCTTGCGCTGCGTGAAGCGGCTGGCCCGCGGCAGCACGGCGCGGCAGTCCGCATGCGCGCACAGGTCCGGGCCATGCAGCAGCGCAGCCGGCAGCTCCGCATCGTAGCTGCCCGCGCGCGCCGGCGCGGACAGTGGCCCGGCCAGCAGCAGGAGCATGAACGGGAACAGCGCGAACAGGCGGCGCAGCACGGGCATCGTTCAAGCCTCGACCAGGAAACGGCTGCGCATCTCCAGGTGCAGCGCATGGCAGAAGTGCGTGCAATACAGCCAGAACGCCCCCGCGTGGTCCGCCTTGAAGGTGACCGACTTGGTCTCCTGCGGATTGACGATGAAGTTGATGTTATAGGTCGGCAGCGCGCAGCCGTGCGTCAGATCTTCCACCTTGTCGTGGTTGGTCAGCGTCAGCGTTACCTCGTCGCCCTTCTTCACTTTAATCACCGGCATGCTGTACGACGGCGCCTGCGACATCAGCCGCACATGCACCTTGTTGCCGCGCCGTTCCACGCCCGCCGTCTCCGCCGTCACCGCATTGGGGAAGTCCGTCATGGTGTAGATCTGCCGTGTTTTCACCACTTCGCGCTTGACGATAATGCCGTCGTGCGGCTCGGAGTAGGCCGTGTGGTCCGCCACCAGCTTCATGGCCGCGCCGCTGATGTCGATCAGCTGCTCGGTTTCCACATGCAGCGGGCCGATAGGCAGGAAGCGGTCCTTGGAGAACTTGTTGCCCGAGTTGAGGTATTTGCCGTCCGCCTGGCGCGTTTCCCCCATGGAGCTGTAGTTGTGGCCCGGCTGGTAGTGCACGTCCAGCTTTTCGATGATGACCTTGGCCGCCTTGTCGCCCTTGAACTGGGCAATGGCCTGGTCCACATTCCATTTCACGCACTGGCTGTCCAGGAACAGCGAGGTGTAGGCGTTGCCCTTGCCGTCGAAGGCGGTGTGCAGCGGGCCCAGGCCGATTTCCGGCTCCGCCACCACGGCTTCGCGCGCGTCCTTGAGCGCGCCGCCGAACCACTGCGCCACGCGCGCCAGGTCGATCACCGTGGCGGTGGGCGACAGCTTGCCCGAGCAAACGAAGTACTTGCCGTCCGGGCTGGCGTTCACGCCGTGCGGGTTCTTGCCGACCGGGACATAGCACGTCAGCGCCGTCTTCGGATCGCCGTTGGCTGCCAGGCGGCCGTCAACCACCGGCACCTTGGAGCTGCCTATGGTGGTGAACTTGCCCGCCTTGACCTGCTGCTCGATGCGCTCGATGTTGAAGAACACGCAGGCGTCGCGCTCGGCGGCCATCATGCCCGCCAGGTCGGCGGCGTTCTCGGTGTTGTACTGGTTGGATGCGGCGAACTTGCCGTCGTAGGACGTGGCCACCAGGTCCATATTGCCGTCCACGCGGCACTGCCACATCACTTCCATGGTGGAGGCGCTGACGCAGGTGAACAGCGCGCCCCATTTGGCGGGATCGTCCAGATCGTGGCCGTCGTTCGGCAGCGGAATATGGAACTCGGCGCCGCAGAACACGCGCGTGGTGTAATTGACGGACTTGTCCACCGGGTCGCACTTGTCCGGGAACAGGCCGTGCATGCCCATGACGTTGGGCAGTTCGGTGATCTTGTCGCACTCCATCGTGTCCATGCGGATGCGGGCCACGCGCGAATGCAGCTTGTCGTTGATGAACAGCCAGCGGCCGTCATAGGTGCCGTCACGGTAGCTGCCGTGCACGTGGTGGGTGTCGCCGGTGGTGTATTTGAGGGTGCCGTCCGGGCGCGTGCCCATGATGGCCTTGGATTCGTTGGTAATGCCCCAACCCACCATGCAGTCCATATTGAACACCGGGATGCGCTTGAGCGTGCGGCCGGACGGCATGCCCAGCACGCGCGCCTCGCCTGCGTGGCCGGAGCTGATAAAGGCATAGTAGTCATCCAGCTGGCCCGGCGCCACCTCGGAGCCGCCATGGGCGTGGGCTGGTGCGGCAGCTGCGGTGGATGCACCGGTGCCGGCATTGCCGCCTTCCGCCTTGCAGCCCGCCAGCGCCACGGCGGCGCCGGCCAGGCCCAGGGCTGCGCCCTTGCCGAGGAAGCCGCGCCGGCTCACTTGCACCTCGCCGTTGTCTATGCTGTTCTTCTTGCTGCTATCCATTTGCTGATTCTCCTGTGATCGGCCATCGAACGCTGTACGCCAGGCCGCGCATGGCACAAGGCATCGGCAGGCAGCGGTATTGTCGGCGCGGGGCTGACCGCAGGGCCATGATGTAAATCAACAATTGGGAAATGGTCCGGCTCCGGCCGCGCCAATTACTGCCTAGGCCGGACGAGCTATGGCGCGACGCCCCGCGCATGCGCACAATGACGCTTGCGACTCAACTGCAGGAGGACAAGATGGATGAATGTGACGCGCACAACTACGCGGGACCAACACTGGTCTGCACCGTCAGCGGCGACGGCTACCGCGTGCACCGGCTGGTGGACGACCAGCCCTACCGCTTCAAGGACAGCAAATGCCAGGTCCGGCGAGACCCCATGGTGGCCGCGCTGTTCGGCGCGGCCGGCAGCACCGCCAAGAAGGGGAAGAAGCTATACTCATAGCGATGAACCGACGCCAGCTCCTCGCCGCCCTCGCCCTCTCGCTGCCCCTTTGCGCGGACGCCGCGCCGCCGCCGGCGCCGCATGCGCTCCCGCGCGTGGTCGTCTCCACCGACATAGGCGGCACGGACTTCGACGACTTCCAGTCGCTGGTGCATCTGCTGCTCTACAGCGACAGCGTGGACCTGGAAGGCCTGATCGCCTCCCCCTGGGGCGAGGAGCGCAACCGCAAGCGGCATCTGCTCACACTCATCTCCGTCTACGAGCAGGACTATGCAAAGCTGCGCGCCGTATCGGCACGCTACCCCACCCCGGAACGCCTGCGCAGCATCGCCAAGCAAGGCGGCACCGACCTGGCCAGCCCGCGCGGCTGGGACCAGCCCACCGAGGGCTCCAACTGGATCATCGCCAGCGCCAGGCGCGACGACCCGCGCCCGCTCTGGGTGCTGCTGTGGGGCGGCTTTGAAGACCTGGCCCAGGCGCTGCACGACGCGCCCGACATCAAGAGCAAGCTGCGCGTCTACATGATAGGCGGGCCAAACAAGAAGTGGTCGCTGGCGGCTTACGACTATATCGCCCGCGAGCACCCGGACCTGTGGATCATCGAAAACAACTCCACCTATCGCGGCTGGTTTGTCGGCGGCCAGCAGTCGGGGGATCTGGGCAACGCTGGCTTCGTTGAGCGCCACGTCAAAGGCGCGGGTGCGCTGGGCGCCTATTTCAACGGCATCGCCCCGCAGATCAAGATGGGCGACACGCCTTCGCTGGCTTACGTGCTGGGGACCAATCCGGAGCAGCCCGGCGCGGGCGGCTGGGGCGGACGCTTCGTCCGCGCCTGGGACCGGCCGCGCGTCACCTTCACCAGGCCACCGACAGCGGCGGACGTGGTGGAAACCTTCGCCGTGATGGAACTGGTCTACCGCCCCGACGGCCCGGCGCCGGCCAAGGCCGAAGCCAGCCTGCTGGTGGACAAGCAGGAGTTCCCCGGCCACCTGGGCAGCGACGGCGCCTGGCACTTCCTGTTCTCGCCCAAGGAAGCCAAGACCTGGAGCTACCGCATCCGCAGCAGCCACCCAGGCCTGGACGGCCAGGGCGGCGGCTTCACCTCGCGCATGCCGGCGCCTGAGCTGGCCCGCCAGCCATCCGCGCGCTACCCGAACTGGTGGACCGACGATCCGGATCCCCAGTGGAGCGAAGGTCCGCACCAGGGCGCCAAGAGCATCAGCCGCTGGCGCGCGGACTTCCTGCGCGATTTCGCCGCCCGGCTCGCACCGCTGCGCGCAGACTAGCGGGCGCTCTCTCTTTTGGTCGGCAGCAAGTTTTTGTGTCCGCCTATATCATAGGAAGACACAAACCAACACTCGCTTAGAAAATGACCGCACAATTTGCCGCCGCAGTGGCGCCCGAGTTCTCCATGAGGAAGCCCAATTCGGAACAGGAGCGCGTGGCCGCGCTGGAACGCCTGGGCATACTGGACAGCCAGACCAATGAGTACTTCGACGGCGTGACGCGGCTGGCCATGACCATATTCGGCCTGCCGGGAGCCTTCATCTCCCTCATCGACCGCGACCGCCAATGGCTCAAGGCCAGCACCGGCTTCTGCACACCGGGCGACTCGCGCGAGCATTCCTTCTGCACCCACACCATCCAGGCCTCCGACGTGCTGGTGATCGAGGACACGCACGAAGATCCGCGCTTCCGCGACAACCCCATGGTCACCGGTCCGGACCGGATCCGCTTCTATGCCGGCGCGCCCATGCTCACGCGCGACGGCTTCGCCATTGGCGCCTTGTGCATTATCGACCAGCAGCCGCGCCAGCTCAGCGAGTCGCAGCGCCACAAGCTGCAAGGACTGGCCGCGCTGGTGATGTCGCACATCGAGCTGCGGCGCGCCGTTGGCCACGTGGACGCGGTCAGCGGCATCGCCAACAAATTCCAGCTGGAGGTGGACCTGACCGAGCAATGCGGCGTGGCCGAAGGCGAAGAACGGGTGCTGGTCTATATCGACATGCCGGATGCGGCCAAGGCCTTCGAAATCGCCAGCGTGCTTGGCATCGCCGTGTACGACGACGTGGTGCGCAGCGTGGCAGGCAGATTGTCCGCCCTGTTCCGCCACCGCGCCACGCTGTATCACGTGACCGACACGCGCTTCGCCCTGCTCTCGAAAGATGGCGACACGGCGGCGTTTATCGCCTTCCTGGACAGCGTGGACGCCACCCTGCAAGAGCCGCTGCTGGGCCTGAACCTTCCGCTCAACCTGGACAGCTTTGGCGGCATCGTGCAGTTCAAGCTATGTCCGCAATCCTCCACCGATGCGCCGCGCAAAGCCTCGGCGGCCGTGAACCAGGCCCTGATCGGCCGCCAGCGCTGGAGCGCCTACGACTCGCAGCTGGACGCCAGCCAGCAGCGCGCCTTCCGCCTGCTCAACAGCGTGCAGTCCAGCCTGGCCGACGACGCCTTCCACCTGGTCTACCAGCCCAAGCACGACGTGCGCACCGGCGCCTGCCACGCGGCCGAAGCGCTGCTGCGCTGGCAGCATCCGGAGCTGGGTTTTGTGTCGCCGGCGGAGTTCATCCCGCTGATAGAAAAGACCGCGCTGATCGGCCCCCTCACCCGCTGGATCATGCGCACAGCGATCAAGCAAACGGCGGCCTGGCACCGGCAAGGCCACGCCATCAAGATCGCCATCAACCTGTCGGCCTACAACTTCGAGGAAGTGGACATCTGCGAACGCTTGCTCGCCACTTGCCTGGAATTCGGGCTGGAGCCGCGCTACGTTGAAATCGAATGCACGGAAGGGACCTGGATGGAAAGCCCGGCCATCCTGAAAGCCATGCACGATATCCGCGCCGGGGGCATGAGTTTGGCGCTGGACGACTTCGGCACCGGCTACAGCAATTTCTCCTACCTCCAGAACGTGCCCGCCACCGTGGTCAAGGTGGACCAGTCGCTGATACGCAATGTGCACACCAGCGAGCGCGACCAGCGCATCGTCCGCTCGCTGATCGCCCTTGCCGCCGAGCTGCAGTACCAGGTGGTGGCCGAAGGCGTGGAGACGGCGGAGTCGCTGGAGCTGATACGGAGCTGGGGCTGCCAGGTGGCTCAGGGCTACTACTTCGCCAAACCGCTGGCGGCGGATGCGTTTGTCGGGCACGTGGAGAAGTTCGTACAGCCGTCTTTTTCAAGCACTTAAGCCATCAAATACGGCACATATAGATCGTACACGCGTCACATTGCAGTCATAAACATTCGCTAGCATCACGGTTTCCAATCACACCCGAGGAAATCCATGAACTACCGCTTGATGATGACTGCAGGACTGGCCCTGTGCGCCAGCCCGGCTTTTGCCCTGAACATCGTGCTCACCAACGACGACGGCCTGACCAGCAATCTGAAGGCCCTGTACGACGAGCTGAAAGCCGCCGGGCATTCGGTCATTGTTTCGGTGCCCTGCTCCGGACAAAGCGGCCGCAGCTCGGCCATCGTCATGTACAGCACCACCAACATCGTGCCCGACAACGACAAGACGCAGATCGAAGCCGAAGGCGGCTGCCACAACGGCGCCGCGCCGCTGGGCGCTCCCGCTGTTGGTCCGTTCACCAAGACCGGCTACACCGGTGGCGACTTCAACTACGTGCACGGCACCCCGGTCATGTCCACCATGTACGGCCTGGACGTGCTGGCGCAGGCACGCTGGGGCAAGGCGCCGGACCTTGTGCTGTCCGGCCCCAATGAAGGCCAGAACGTGGGCAAGCTGGTGATCAATTCGGGCACCATAGGCAATGCGCAATTCGCAGCGGGACGCGGCATTCCGGCCATCGCCCTGAGCGCCGGCGCCAACACCACCGACAACGCCACCCTGGCCAGCCCCATCTCCCGCACCGTGGCGCAGCTCACCACCAAGCTGATCTCCGCGCTGCAGGCCAAGGCAGGCTCCTCGCCGCTGCTGCCGGCCGGCGTTGCGCTGAACGTGAACTTCCCCGATGTGCCAAGCACCACCACGCCTTGGGCCTTCTCGCGCCAGGGCACCTACGACACCTACAACCTCAAATTCAGCAGCGCGGCCCCATGGGGATTGAGCGGATCGGCTCCGGGCGCGGCCACCGCCGAACAGGCCGAGGATGAAGCGCTGGTCTACAAGACCAAGGTGTCCGTCACCGCCATGCAGGTGGGCTACGAGCAGCGTCCCGCCGGCCAGCAGTGGCTGCGCCTGCGCCTGCGTGACCTGTTTGCTCAATGAGGCGCGCCATGATGCACAAGACTTACACCCGCGCCGGCGCCGCGCGCCTGCTGCCGATCCTGCTGCCGCTGATGCTGGCCGCCTGCAGCAGCGGCGGCGATGATGCGCCCACCGTGAAGGTGACCGAGCTGCCTGCCGGCGTGTACGCGGTCAGCGCCGGCGACGCCGCCAGCCCGACTGCGGGTAGATACTACGCGGCAGCAGACGGCAGCCGCCTGCTGGTGCTCAATGCAGGAACCCAGCTGGCATCGGCCATGTACCAGCGCGAGACGGACGGCAAATGGAAAATGACGCCTGCCGCCACCAGCGATACGGCGCTGGATCTGCTGAACAGCAGCGCCATCCCGTCGAACGTGCTCAATGCCGCAGCCATCGCGCGCAGCTACACCGTCCGCCTGGCGGCAGGCGGCGTGGCGGCATTTTCGGTGAACGCCAGCGGCGATATCGTTGCGGGCGCCACCAGCTGCAAGCTGTCCGGCAAGCTCGCCGCCAGCGCACTGCCGCAAACGCTCAAGCTCTCGCTCGGCACCGCCGGCTGCGGCGACCTGCCTGCGCAGTCCGAGGGCTTCCTGGTAGCCGACAGTGACTACGCGCCGGCCGCCTTCCGCCTGCTCACCTCCGGCGCCGCGGCGCCGCTTGACCTGTGGGCCTATCCGGAATAGGCTGGCCCGCTCCCGCCTGCAGCCACTTCGCGGTGGCTGCAAAGGCCGAGGCGACCGAATTCTCGGACGCCTCGCCCGGCGGCTCGAGATTGGTCAAGCCGGTCAGCCCCATCGAGATCACCTGGGCGCACAAGCCATCGATGCCGCGCGCGCCGGGCATGTACTGTTCAAACACTTTCACCAGGTTGTTGCCGCGCCGGCTGCGCAAGCTGGCCGTGTAGTCTTTCAGATCGGGCATGCGCGCGGCGGCAATGGCCACCGCGAAGTTGGCGCGCGCCAGGTCCAGCTTTTTGCCGTCGCCCGCTATCCGCAAGCGCTGCAATTCCGTCAGGCTGCCCGCATCCACCGCCAGCAGGATGTGCGCGGCGATGGACTCCAGGCCCGCTATCACGAGGTCGTACTGCGTGGGGAAACGATAGCTCAGCGTCGTGTGCGGCACACCGATTTCCGCCGCAATGGCCCGGTGCGTAAGCCCGCCGACGCCCTGTTCGGCCAGCCGTATGCCGCAGGCGCGCGCGGCCAGCGCCATCCATGCGGGCGTTTGGCCCGTGCCGGATTCGGCGGCCAGCTTGTCGCCTCCAGGCTGCATCTGTTCGATCAGCAGCGCGAACAGGACGGCGCCCGCCTCGTCCGGCGCGGCAGCAAGGCCGCCGGCGAACAGCCGTTGCAAGCACACCCGCCGCAGCATGCGGTAGGACGAGACGGCGTTCAGGGCCACGCTGTAGGCGAGTTCCGCCACAACGTAGCCTTGCCACCACGCGCACTCCACCAAGGCTCCGGCCAGCCCGGCCCTCCGGGCAAACTCGTGCCAGAACGCGCGCCGCTCCTCAGCCCAGGGCTCGAAGGCGGGACGCAGCGCCGCGTCCCAGGTGCAGGCATGCAGCATTTCCAGGTAGAGCATGGAGATGGCGCGCTGTTCCGTGACCAGGTCGTCGAGTATGGCTTCCGCCATATCGGCTGCGATGGACGGCGGCGGGCTGCCCAAACCCGCCAGCAGCTTGCGCCAGTGGTCCAGGCGCTGCGCGTCATGCTCGCGCGCCGCTCGGCAAATGGCGGCGATAATATCTGCACGCGCACCGTAGTGATTGCTGAGCACTGTTACGGATACACCCAGCGCTTCGGCCAGGGGCCGCAAGGTCAGGCCAACCAGCCCTTCCGCCGCAACGATGCGGCAGGCCGCAGCCAGCAAGGCATTTGCCTGCGGCGCTTTTCTGGACCTTTTTTCAACGGCGGGGTCGGACAATGGGGGCTCGGGGAGGGGAGGCGGAAATCAGGCCGATTGTAAAACATTTGTCCTGAATTGTGGAAATTCAAACCGGTGGAGGCCAGCAATGGAAACCGTCAGGCTAAAAAAGAAGATGGCACTGGCAAACGCGTTCAGCGCGCTGGGCCGGAGCTGCGTGGCGCAAATGGAAGCTAACATGGCCGGCGTGCAGGCCAGGGATGCCGAAAGCTTGCACCAGATGCGGGTTGCGCTGCGCCGCTTGCGCGCGCTGCTGAAGATGTTCGAGCCGCTGGTCACGGCACCGCAGAATATTCAGAAGGGCCTGGACTGGCTGGCCGCCGCACTGGGTCCGGTACGCGACTGGGATGTACTGGCCGGCACCACCCTCAAGCGGGTGCGCGGCGCTGATACGTCAGCACTCAGCGAAACGGCTCTCGCAAAAGCAGCCAAACTGCACCGCGCAATGCTGCGGACACTGGACTCACCCCGCTTCAAGAAGCTTATGCTGCGCCTGAACAGCTGGATGCAGGAAAAACAGTGGCGGAACGACGTGACCGAGGCTGGCCGCGTGGCCATGAAAAAACAGGCTGCGCGCAGCGCCATACCGCTGCTGAAAAAGGCGGAAAAGCGGCTACGCAAACGCATCGCGTTGCTGGAGCCGCGCGAAGCCCCGGCGGTTCACCGCGTGCGCATCGCAGCCAAGAAGGCGCGCTACGGCGCAGAGTTCTTCCGCGATCTTCTGGACCGGGAAAAGGCCGCGAACTATATACACAAGCTGTCTGCGCTTCAGGACAGGCTAGGCATGTTGAACGACATGACGGTGGCCGCGCGGCTGCTGGCAGAACTCCAGTATGAAAATAGTCAGCTGGCGCAGGCGGCGGCGTTCTCGCTTGGCTACCTGTCTGCGGAGGCCGAAGCTGGTCTTGAGCAGCTGGAAAAACCGCTCAAGGCCGTCGCAAAGCTACGCATGACCTGATAGCCTGCTGAATGCATTCGCAGGCGTTATTCTGCCTGACTAGAACACCCAGTGAATCTTGCCGCGCAAGGGGGCAGCACCGGCCCCGCAGCGGTTCTCGAAACGCACGTCCAGCGTCTTTACCTTGCCGAATGAATAGGTGATGCCATCGATCGCGAACCACCCCGCATCCGGAGCAGAGGTGCACCCCCGCCCCATGCCGCCCCAGTCAATTCCGCCCCATGCGGCTTTATGGTAGGGATAGCGCGACAAGCCGCCGTAGTAGCCCGGCTTCAGTTCGCGCAGCGCAGCCATGGCGGCAAGCTGCCCGGTCCACTTGTCGCCGCTGGGGCCGTCGTTCACATTGACGCTGAACAGTGTGCCAGAGACGGTGACCGCCGTTCCGCCCGCGTGCGTGTACAAATAGGTCTTGCCCAGGCCGACCGTGTCGCCCGCAACGCTTTCAAGGTAGACGTAATTGCCGGACGGCGCGCTGGCGGTGGGCGTCCACAGGCCGGCGGGCATAGGCAGCACCGGCAGCGGCACGTTGGTGGTGTCGGACGCATCCCAATGGATCTGGCCATGCAGCACGCCTGGGGCGCCGTCGCAGCGCTGCTCGAAGCGCAGGTCGATCGCGGCCAGTTCGCTGCCGCTGTAGCGCACTTTGTCGATCACGAACCAGCCTGCGGGCGCGGCGCACTTGCCGTCGGGGTTATCCCAGCGGAACGCGCCTGCTGTGCCTTCGCCCATCGGGAGGCCGGACAGGTCGCCATAATAGCCGGGCACCAGCCGGGTGCCCTTGCCCGGCAGCTGGAACAGGCCGCCCCAGTTCTCCCTTTCCCAGGTGCTGTAGCTGCGTTTCAGCCACACGTCTGCGACGTTGCTGTGCGCGGACAAGCTGAAGGCAGCATCGCTCTGCGTGTACAGATAGCTGCGGTTGCCAACGATAGCGTCGCCTTCCGTGCCCTGAAGATAAACATAGTTACCGCTTGCAGGCACCTTGCCCGCATCCGCTTTCCAGACGCTCGGAATGGTCTTGGCCGTCACCTGCAGCGACGCCTGGCTGCTGAACGAGGCGCCATCCCCTACCACCAGCGTGAGTCCGTAAGTACCGGCGAGATCGGCCGTGAAGGCAGGAGCCGCACTGTCTGCGTCCGACAGACCCGCCTTGCTTCCCTCCGGCTTGGAGGACAAGGTCCAACGGTAGGAAACCTTCCTGGCTGCGGAGCTGGCGCTGCCGTCGAGCCGCACCTCCGTCCCGACGAGCACCTCCTGCGACGCACCGGGGCGGGCGACAGGCGTGTAATTCACGCCTGGCTCGTACAGAACCACGCCCTGGCTCATGGCCGCCCGCGTGCCGTCCAGGTTCTCCTGGCTTTCGCTGAAGCTGACCAGCACTTGCGCCACCGTTGCGCGGCCCTGCGTCAAAACGCCAAGCCAGTAGGCGACGCCAGCCGCATCGCCCTCGCGGCGCAGCACGTTTCTGTACAGATTATCGACAGTGGCCTGCGCGCCCGGCGATTTGCCATACAAAGCCTGGTACTCCGAGGACGTGGCAAACCCGGTGGCGATGGTATCGAGCGACGCGCCCTGCTCCAGCAAGGGCGCCCAGTAGCTCAATCCCGCAGCGTCGGGCGCGCGATTGAATGCGGCCTGGTACAGCCTCAGTATGCGGGCGGCGGCGCTACCTGTTCCAAACACCAGGCTGCAGTCGTCGAAGCGCAGCGTACTGTCAGCCGGCACGGCAACCTGCGCGCCAGCCTTGCTGGTCACCGTGATCGAAGCGGCACCGGCGGAGATGGTGTAGTCCTCGCGCAGTCCTGGAAATTGCTTGACGCTGGCCGCTGCTGCGGCACTGCTTGGGGCGGAGCCACCCAGCAGTTTTCGGGCGCCGGCGCTATCCTGCTGCGCGCCATCGCCACCGCAAGCGGTCAATCCTGCGCACAGCAGCACTACAGACGCAAATCTGAACATACTTTCAAGCCTGACTGACGGAAAAAGGTGCCAAGCGTACCACGCAGTTCCCGCCTGAATTGTCACCAATAACCACCGGCCAATATCGCCCCAGCGCACTGGCGCATAGCGCGAACCGGCTTACTGCCGGTTTTACAGCAGCCAATGCGCTAAAATACCCCGTACCTTCAACGATGTAAAACCGATGAACGATGAAAATGCTGGCGCTCGCCGCCCAATATCCGGCAGCACGATATGGACCCATCGCCATATGCGGCTGGCTGCGGCGTCGCTGGTGATGGTGTTGAATGCCGGGGCTGCGGTAGCGGATGTATCAAAACCGCCGCAGGCCATGGCCGCCACGGATGCCACGCCAGACACGGTAACCGTGCAGCGCGGCGACCTGCAGCAAACAGTCGACGCAATCGGGAAATTGCAGTTCCATCGCGTTTCGGACGTCAGTGTCCAGACGGCGGGCCAATTGAAAGCGGTACTGTTCGCCGTTGGGGATACGGTGCACGAAGGCACGGTGGTAATGGAGATGTCGCCGGCGGTCCAGGCCATCCAGGTCGAAAGCAATCGTGCGCAAATGGCGCGGCTGCAGGCCGAGCTGGCGGACCAGCAGGCGCAAACCGATTTCGCCGAGTTGCAGTTCAAGCGCCAGACGCAGCTCAAGGCGCAAAACGCCACGCGGGAAGAAAGCGTCGAATCGAGCCGCATGAATCTGTCTTCGGCGCGCGCCCGCATGGACTCCATCAAAGCGCAGATTCAGCAGCTCCAGGCGACGCTGAAATTCGATGAAGAAAGCCGCCAGCATACGCAGATATTGGCGCCGATCTCCGGGACCGTCGTGGCCGTGAATGCGCGCCCCGGACAAGCGGTCAGCATCGGCCAGGCGGGCGCGCCATTGCTGCGCATTGCGGACCTGTCGCAAATGACGGTCCAGGCGCGCGTGGCGGAAGCCGATGTGACGCGCCTGCGGCGCGGCATGACGGCCAATTTCCAGACGCCCGGCTATCCGGGCCGCACCTGGTCGGGCAAGCTGCGCCAGGTGCTTCCCGTGCCTGCCGAGGGAACCGGCGAACAGGGCAAGCAGACTTTCTACAACGTTCTGTTCGAGGTCGACAATCCGGAGCAGGATTTGATGAGCGGGATGACGGCCCAGGTGCAGTTCGTCGTCGCGCAGGCCAAGGATGCCTTGCTGCTGCCGGCCCACTTGCTGGGCAAGCGCGACGCGGCGGGAATGTATGAGGTCCGCGTCGTGAACGCCAACCGGCAGATCGTGCCGCGCGCAGTGAAGGTCGGCATGCGCAATCAGCAGCAGGTACAGGTGTTGTCCGGCCTGGAGGCCGGCGAGCAAGTTCTGGCAGGGCCGGTGCCCGTGCCGGCTGTCGCTCCCCTGCCCAAGCGGGCAGCACTGATGGGGACGCCATGAAACAACGCTCCCTGTTCGACGGATTGGCACAAGCGGGAATGCTGCGGACAGGCGCGCCAGCCTTGTGCCTCGCCGGCGCGCTGCTGACGGGCTGCGCGCACACGATTCCCGTTGCGGAACCGTTGCCGGCGGTCGACTTGCCCGCCGGCTGGTCACAGGCCGGGACGCCGGGCAGCCAGGAATGGCCCGATACCAACTGGTGGCAGCGCTTTGGTAGCGCCGAGCTGAGCCAGCTGGTGCGCGAAGGGCAAGAGAACAACCTGGAACTGGCCGCCGCGCTGTCGCGGCTGCGGCAGGCCGAGTCCCAGGCGCGGATTGCCGGAGTCGCGCTGTTGCCTTCCGTCGATGCTGTTGCAGGCGCCAGCCGGGATTTACCGGTCGCCGGACATCACAACGCCAATGTTTCATCGAGCGGGCTGTTGCAGGTGTCATACGAAGTCGATTTTTGGGGCAAGAACAAGGCCAATGTTGCCGCGGCCGCAGCATCGCTCAGGGCCAATGCCTATGACCGGCAAACTGTCGCCCTCACCGTGACCAGCGGCATCGTGGCGACTTATCTGCGCGTATTGTCCCTGCGCGACCGTCTGGACGTGGCGCGCGAGAACGCGACGAATGCCGAGCATGTGCTGTCGCTGGTCGAAGCCCAGAGCAGCGTCGGCGCCGCCACGTCGGTCGATCTGGCGCGCCAGCGCTCCGCTGTCGCCAATCAGCACGCCGCCATCCCCGATTTGCAGCAACAGGAACGCGAGGCGCAGTCGGCCTTGGCGATTTTGCTCGGCCGCTCGCCGCAAACCTTTCGCATCCACGATAGCGGACTCAACACGATTCAATTGCCGGAGGTGGCGCCTGGCATGCCGTCCGAACTCCTGTCGCGGCGCCCCGACATTCGCCGTTCGGAAGCGGTCCTGGCTGCTGCCAGCGCCAATGTCGACGCGGCGCGCGCGGCGTTGTTCCCCAGCATACGCCTGACCGGAACGGCGGGCACGCAGAGCAGCGCCCTGCTGTCGCTGCTCAACGGCCAGAACTTGTTCGCCAACGTCGGCGCATCGTTGATGGCGCCGATTTTCGATGGCGGACGCCTGCGGACACAGCGTGACCTGGCCGTTGAACAAAAACAGGAACTGGTGCAGGCATATCGCTCGACGGTACTCGCGGCCTTGGCGGAAGTGGACACCGTGCTGGGCCAGATCAAAAGTCTTGACGAGCAGCGCCGGCTAAAAATGGTCGAGCTGGAACAGACGCGCATGGCCTTCAATTTGTCTGAGATCCGCTACAAGGCGGGGGCGGAAGACTTGATGACCGTGCTAGATACCCAGCGCAGCCTGTCGGACGTGCAGAATGAGTTGGGGATACTGAAGCTGAAACGGCTACAGGCCACGGTATCGCTGTACAAAGCGCTCGGCGGTGGGTGGCAAGCCGGATGACCGACGCGAGCGCCTGCTGAGCCGTTTCATCAAGACTGTCAGTGCTGCGGAAATGCCTCGCGCCCCGCTCTCGCCTCATCGAATTCCAGCGCCTGCTCCAGATCAAACTTGCAGATCCAGCCCTGCTGCAACAACGTCAGGGGAGACTCCAAACACCGCTGCTTGAGTTCGAAGCCGGATAAAGTGAAACGATCGGACGACATCCAGTCCAGGCCGCACTCGAGCAAAGGGAATTCCATGGAATCGGCCGCGCCGTCCCGTTCACCGATTGCGCCATACGTGGTACTGCGCCCAAAGATAGGGCTCAACATGCTGTCGACCACCAGACGGCCGGACGTGTTGCGGGCAAATCTGTCTGCCAGCATCCGCCTTTCCAGCTCAACGCCGTAGTCGAACATGTGGACCGCACGAAACCGCGTGACGCCACGGGGAACCGCAAGCCGGCAAATCCAGGTCTGCGCGACACGCCTGCGCCCTTTGTCGCTCACAACAGTCTCAACACCGCTGATCACAAGCTGCCAGGACTTGAACCAAACCAGCTTGGGCGCCAGCAGTTCGCCAATCACGCGCTGCGCTCCCAAAGGGTAAAGGCGGGCGACCTTGCCTGGCCTGCGCTGCCCTTGATCGGTCACGTTGAGCACCAGCAGTTCGCAAGGTTCGGAGCCGTCCCACAGCGGCACCGGATGGTCCAGCAACACACCAGACTGACGGCGCTTCGCAACCCATACCTTCACCTTCCCCTCCAAAAAATACTGTACACGCATACAGTATATCAGCAAGGGCGAAAAGCGCTATCATTCCAGTCTCGTCTCCAGCTCACCACCCATTATGTGTGTCAACTTTCAACCTCCAACGCCGCAAATGCTCGAACAAGTCATGGGCGTGCTGATCGATTTGCACGACGTGGAGCGCTGGAAGCCGGAGACATGGAAGGACTATTCCGCCCCTATCGTTCGGCGCGGCACGGATGGGGCGCGCGAAGGACTGTTAGCGACCTATGGCATGGTGCCCAGGAAGCGTATTCCGGAAGGTGTGCGCCCTTTCGATACGATGAACGCACGCGCCGAGACGGTGGGCCAGTTGCGCTCATTCTCCGGCGCCTGGAAGCGTTCACAACTTTGCCTGGTGCCCATGACAGCTTTCTATGAACCCTGCTATGAGAGTGGAAAGGCAAGCAGGTGGGGCATCGGCATGGCAGACCAGTCGATGTTTGCCGTCGGCGGTTTGTGGCGTGAGTGGGATGGGACCGACGGGCCGGAATGGTCGTTCACCCAGCTCACGATCAACGCGGACGACCATCCGCTGATGCAGCGCTTCCACAAGCCCGGAGACGAAAAGCGCGCGCTGGTCATCGTCCCGCAGAATGAGTGGGACGACTGGCTGCAGGCCTCCGAGCCGGAATATGCGCGTAGCTTCTTGCGCCATTATCCGGCCGAGGCTATGACGTCATGGGAATGCCCGGTGCCGTCACGGGCGAAGAAGGCGGACACGCCACCCGAGGCATCCGACGGCAACCTGGCTTTCGATTTCTAGGTCCAAGCGTACCGATAAAAGCGCGCGGCGCTCGACAAGCCGTCTGCCCTAGTCTGTGAGGACAAGAAGGCAGGGTAAATTACACCAGAAAATTACACAGGCGAAAAAAAGCCGACTTCGCAATGAGTCGGCATTTTTATAACTGCATGATTTCGCAGTGATATTCTGGTGGGAAGTGCAAGTTTCGAACTTGCGACCCCTGCAGTGTGAACCCAGCGCGCGGTTCCGGCATCGTCATAGGGGAGCTATGGTCTTGCGCAGTTCTCATCTTAGCATTTTTGGTGGAATCTTTGTCGAATGCGAGTATTTTTTGCAGAGCTAACAGCTACTCACTGCCCATGGAAGTCCCCTCCCTCTCAGGGCCCCCCTCTCCTCTCAGTTGTAAAATTGCTGCAATGTGGTATAAACGTGGTAGCGGCCAAATCCGCGCCGGAGAAATGATATGGATACGAAAACTTTTTTAGTTGTGAAAGACGCCTCCAAAGGAGGCGTCACTGAGAGGCGTGTCACAAAGTCAGGCGACTCCGTTTATTTGGTGAAAGAGTCCGCCTATCGGTCCGCCATGGGAGCTGCAAAAAAAGTGCTGGACGCCAAGGACCCGAATTTTGACGCCCGGCTCACGTTCGTGCGGGCGAAATAGCAAAGATGGCGAGCAAACCCTACAACGATATCTATGAGCGTTTAACCAATGCCGTTAGCGGCGAGGACCTTCTTGTCGGTATGCTTGCCTACTCTCTCTACAAGAAGGGCAAGGCCGAGGTGTGCGAAGCAGCTCGCCAAAGTGGGACACCCCTCACGCCAGCGGATTTAGCGAACTACCACGCTAGTTTCACCGCTACAGCCCAAAGTGCTTTCGAAACGAAAGCGAGGGAAACTCTTTTCGCATTCGCCAACGAATATTTGGAGCTGCAAAAACCAAGGATTATTGAGGAGGCAATTGGCTCTCTACAAGGGGTAATGACAGCGCAGAGCGAAAAAATTGAGACAAAGATCGCTTCTTCCACTTCATTCTCGAAGGCGTTCTGGCCTGGCATTGCATCGTCGGTTGCATTTTTTGTTGTCGCTGCCATCATAGCTCTCGCTTGGGCGTCTGAAAACCGAGAAACGATGCGATCGTTCTTAAGTGGCACCTCGCCATCTGCTCACGACGGCTCTGCTACAAAGAAGTGACGTGCCGCCACGCCCCGTATCCGTTCTCATGTTACGCAAGCGATCTATACCGGCGGTATACTGAGCCAGCCCGAGGACAGGTTAGCTTGCGGCACCGACGGGGCCAGCAGCGCTTCTGCGGGCGACTGCGAAATGCTGACCGTCCAGGCGCCCCCTCGAAGCCAATGGCGGCCAGCACAATCATCCCCACAACCGCCCTGAACGTGAGGGAGGGCATGGTCATGCAGGTCGCGGCACGATCCATTCTAGGGGTTGATAATGCCAACGATGCACCTCAAGGTCCCGTGCCCTCTTCGCCTCTTGTATTCCTCCATCGGGAATGCCGTTGAGATCGACGCCCCAACGCTCAGCCAATAGCGCGATCTTGTCCATCAGGAAGCGAGTTTAATTCCGACAACCTGACGCACAGCTCCTTGACGTAGGCGTCCTGCTCGCCTTCCTCGTTAGCCCAGTCCTGACTGTCGTCGCTGTCATATTGGAGATTCAAGTTTCAAAGGGTGTTCATATAGCTCAACCATTTCACGCGCCGAAACATTAACGGCCCAGATAGTCCCGGCGCCACTGGCTTATCCCAACGCCAGAACCACCGTCAAGCGTCGCCGCCCAACAGCTCTCGCAGTTGCCGTGCCTCGTCCCTCGCGTATGCCGCAGCGGACGCGTGAGCCAAGCGCTCTCCGAACTCCCGAATCGTCAGACGCTCCGCCGTTCCTGTCAAAAGTCCCACGCCAATCGCCGCGCACAGGTCGATGGGGCGGCCATCCGGTTGAATGGAGAACGGCCACATATCCGACGGGGTGGCAGTGGAAAGCCAGCTCTGGAAGCCTCGAAGGGTCCCTGGTAGCGAGAAGCCCGGATTAGCGGGCGGCTTTAGCTTGCTCGCCTCCGACAGCCGCAGCAGGTAGTTCTCCAGCTCCAAGGCGGCGTATTTGACCGTGGGGGCTGGCGGGACATACGGAATCGACGCGATGTCCAAGGGGTCGATTTGCTCGCCCCAAGCGGCGCCAGCCGCCTCGGCATCCGCTTTCAGCGCCAAAGCCCGGTCGCGGGCCTCGCGCTTGCGCTGCAGGGTCTTCGGATCCACTCGCAGCAAAGCCGCTACATCGCCCACCTCAAAGAAGAACATGGGCTTCACCACCGCCGGAATCGACATCAGGGCGGCCAGCTTCGCCGCGTGTTCCTCGATTTCCAGCGCCGAGCTCACATGCTTGCCGGTGTTCGCCATCGCCTCTCCCATCGTGTTTTTTGCCATCTTAGCATGTCGTTTTTTCGCCCAAGCCGCTAAGTCATTCGGGGACACCGAGGGCTCCGGCCGAGACAATCGGGGACAGCTCGCCGCCACGGCGGTTTTAGCCATCCAGCCCGCTCAAGAATGCCTCACGAACAGGGCGATCGGCGCTCTGGCAGGCAGGGGCGGCGCTATGAATCGGATAGAATCCAAGGCAGGCAAATCGACGAAGGCAAGCAAAGCGCCCGCTGCCGTCCGCGTATTCGCCAAGCCTGTCTCCGCCAGCGCCGTTGTCGCGATGGATGGCGAGGAGACCTTCGACCATCCTGGCGCCAAAGCATCCATCCAATGCGCCGAAATGAATGGCGAATGGATCGCCGAGTTCAAGTTCCGCTTTCGCTCAGGCCTCTACCAAGCCTGCACGCTGCCCTTGACCACCTCCAGCGAGCGGCGCGCCTCGCGAGCCAAGGCCGTGGGCGGCGCCGCCCTACGGCTGCTGGAATCGCTTCGCTCGGCCCTCGCAGGCGACACGCTAGGCAAAGCCCAACAAGCGGCGGCCGACGCTCTGGAAGCCTGGGCCCAGCGCCTAGTGGATGCCAGCATCGTTGACAACAAGCCTTTGCAAGGCCTGCGCTTCCTTGATGTCTTCGCCGGCATTGGCGGTTTCCATATCGCGTTGTCGGATCTCGGCGCTTCCTGCGCCGGAGCCATCGAGCTGGACGCGGAGGCCCGGAAGACTTACCGAGCCAATCACGCGGGCTCCTATCCCCTGCACAATGACATCCGCACGGCCAGCCCAAGCCAGTTCGGCCAGGTGGACATCGTCTGCGGCGGCTTCCCCTGCCAAAGTTTCAGCATGGCGGGTGATCGGGCCGGATTTAACGACGCGGACAAAGGAGCTCTGTTCTTCGAGATCGCCAGGCTGATCGGGGCGCTCTCCCCTTCCATCGCGATCTTGGAGAACGTGAAGGGGCTATGCTCACACGACGACGGGAGGACTTTTGAGACCGTGCTCGACACGCTCACCGACCTGGGCTATTCGGTCTCCACGCGAGTCCTCAACGCGGGCGATTTCGGTTTGCCACAAATGCGAGAGCGGCTATTCTTTGTCTGTCTCCACGATCGAATCCTGGCCAATCGAGCAACGCCGTATTCATTCCCTCGCGGCTCCGACGCGTCGAAGATAGTCGCCGACATCCTGGGCCGCTCGCCGCCGGGATCCGCTTGCCGCAGGCCAATGACCAGGCTCAAACCGGATCCCAAGGGACGATGGCAAAAGATCGAGGTCGTCGGGCTCATCGATGGCAAGGATTGCCAAGGCTATCGCGTTGCCTCCTCTCTCGGGAAGGGCTTCACGCTCTGCGCGAACTCCGGCGGCGTCGTCGGCAAGACCGGGCTGTATCGAATCGGAAAAATAGTCCGCGCGCTGACGAAACACGAAGCCGCCCGTATGCAAGGGTTTCCAGAATCGTTCAAACCGCACGCCAGCGCGAGCTTCGCTTTGAAACAGTTTGGCAACTCCGTCGCGATTCCGGTCGTCGGCGCAGTTGCATCCACCATCCTACCGTTCTTGGGGCCGTGCCCCCACAAATAGCTTGCCCTCGGCGCGGCAATCAAGGCCTAACTCCCCGTCGCCTGCCTCATCGATTAGAATTGCCAATCACACTAGGAGGCATAGCGCATGAGGGATGTCGGGCGATTGGGCGAGAGCTGTTTTAGCCAGTGGTGCGCGAGCGCGGGACTTACCGCAAACAAGTCGGATGTGGACAAGACCGGCTGGGACTTCCTCGTGGAATTCGATTTCGCTCCCGGCGCAAAGGATTCCCCATCCGCGATCCATGAGGCCGCCTTCGAGTGCAAGGTCCAGGTCAAATCGACCGACAAACGGAGCCGAAAAAGCGCGATAACGCTGACGAACTGGCGGCGCTTGGTCACGGCCCCCATCCCGGCCTTTTTCGTCTTCATCGAGTTCGATGACAAGGAAACGCCGCAACGCGTTTTTGTGAAACATGTGGATCAACACCTCTCCACCCAAGCCCTTAAACGCATTCACGAGGCGGAGGTGTCCGGGTCCGACCATCGGCCGCATAAGCAGACCATGACAGTGACTTACGACCAGGCGGACATGCTCCCTGACATCAGCGGGGCGGCGCTCGCCACAGCTCTGCTCGGACACATCGGCTACAGCATGGCGGAGTATAGCGCGAGGAAACGCGCCCATCTGGAGGAAACGGGTTTTGAGGATGGGTTCGCGACCGTTTCGATCACCATCGAAGGCGATGAAAACATCGCGCGATTCATCAACGCCACGCTGGGAATGGATGCGGGCGCCGTCGATGTGATCGACTTCAGGGCGACTCACAAGCGATTCGGAAAATCAGCGCCTGAACCTTACATAGAAGAGCCGACAGGCAAGATAGAGCTCATCAACGTCGAACCGAGTCTTCGAGGCATAATGACAGCGAAGACCGATAACTTAGGAGGCGGGTTTTCCTTCCCAGTTGATTTTTTCAATTCCACGATTCGCCCTCGCAAGAGCCGCTTCAAAGGCGAGTTCTTCGAACTGTTGGCCCTTCCCGACAGCAGGGAGTTTACATTCAACATAAATTTTGGCGTCCAAGAATTTGGTCTCGCCGCCTTGCGGAAAGCGCTGAAATTTGTCGAGCTTCTATGCTCGACAAACAAGCTCTTCTTCGAGTTTGTGGCGACCGACAACACAAAGTATGCGTTTGCAGCCCCCTCGCCCGGCCACGACTTTGATTTTCAGGAGGAATTGGAGGCGGTTGAAGCGGCGCTGCGCCTGCTCACCCAATGGGATGTTTTTGAAGAGGTCAGCGTTTCTTTGCCAGAGCTGTCCCGACACGCGTTGCCGATCGTCCAGTTTGAAAAGTTCATCGACGAGAACAACCGCGCGATGCGCTTGGACATGGAGGCGTTCGACCCGCCCCTGCCCCTCGAAAAGGAGTTCGCTTGCCTCAATAAGGGCTACGCGAAGATAGGGCCGGTGATGATCTGCGCTCTCGTCACGCTGATTGGAAAGCCGTTGCCATCGGACAGTGGAGGGCTCACGCTATTCCCTGCCAAGAAGACCCTGGAACGCGTGGTCACGCGCGCGCCTAACAGAAAAATCGACTTGCAAGACCTCATCAAAGTCGTGGATGACATCACGGAAAAATATGAAGAGAACTTCAACTACGTGATCTTTTTTGACAAAGCCAAGCTTTAACCCAGGCGCATAGATGCCTTGACAACGCCGCTCACTCGAACAAGGATCCCCACGACGGATTTAAACGATGCCCGCCAAAGCCAAAGTTGCTTGCCACCTATGCTCCGGCCTTATGGCGATCCCGCTAGCGAAGACACCTGGGGTCCTATTGATATCGGTCTCGATCGCTTCAATGGTTTGCGTCCGAAGCTGGATGGGCTGGCTCTCATTGCGAGACTTAAGGTGATGCAAAGGGGTCGTGCCGTCATTCGCCGCGTCAAACGGATCCGCTCCGGCAAGCAGCAGCAACACAAATGAATTCAGTTGAGCGCGTCCCCAAACCGATATGCCGCAGAGGTAAGCGAGCGCGGTATCGCCGTTCTCATTGCGGGCGGAAGGGTTCGCGCCGCGCTGAAGCAGCCAGTGGATCGCGCGCGGATTGCTCCCAGGAGCGTGCCTGGTGGCCGCAAGCAAGTGCAACGCAGTCATGCCGGTCTCCGGATGCGGAGCGCTCACATCCCAGCCGCCCCAGTGAAGCACGCGCATGCAACTCATCTCGGCAAGGCCGTCTTGAACAAATCCAGGGAACTCATGCTTGTTGGACGCCGCGTAGACCATCAGTGGCTCGCTCTTTTCCAACCCTATGCGGCAAGCGGCGAGCGCTGCCAACACATAGTTGTCTTGCATCGCTCCTATGGGGCTTATGCCATCGCGGAACTGCTTTTCGAACCGGGCGGATATGCCGCGCTCCTCGTCCACCTTGGAAGCGAACTGGCAGAGCTCAGCCCAATCCTCGTCGCTATCGAAGGCGGCCATCAGGTCGCCCGTGATAAGCAGATATTTCAGGCCACTTTCAGTCGGCCCTCCCAACTGCTCCAGCAACGCCGCCAAATTTTCGCTTCCGATTGCCATGCCCGCCTCCTGTGTGTGAGAAGAAACGATAGACGCCCAGCGCTTTCATGACTTGCAAATTGGTATTTAGTTCCACCGCTCAATAACTATTGCGGAGGCACATTACTATAAACTACTATTAACAAGTTGAGTATTCAAAATATCAACTTGCGGCGCTCTACGCTAAGTCGCATAGCCAAGCTTGCGCCCCAGCCACATGCCGCAAAACGCCTGTAGCGGTCCGCATCCGATCCTGCGTCGGACGCTGGTTCCAGCAACAAGGACGATCACATCGCGCCACTGATAGGAGACGCACATGCTCAAGAAAATTCAACGCATCAAAGGATTGGGCGTCTTCAACGACTACGCGCCGGGCGCGGACACGACCGAGTTCGGCTCCAAGAACTTGATCTACGGCTGGAACTACTCTGGCAAGACCACGCTATCCCGGCTGGTCTCCCTGCTTGAACGCAAGTCCCTGCCGCCCGACTTGCCAGCGTTCTCCTTCACCATCGACACGGACGCGGGCCCTGTCACAGAGGCCAACTACGCCGCATCTCCTATTGTCGCCAGAGTGTTCAACGCCGACTTCATCGCGGAGAACCTGAACTTCGCCGGCTCGTCGTTCAAGCCCATCTTGCTGCTAGGAGCCGACTCCGAAAAAGCGCAGAAAGAGATCGACGAGTTGGAGGCCCTGGCCAAAGCGACACGGGCGACTTCCGAAAAACGGACCAAGGCCGCGACAGCAAACAAGAAGACTATGGACGCCGCAAAGACCACGTCCGCCGCGTCCGTCAAGACGGCCATCGGCATCGTCGAGGCGTTCGGAGCCACTCAGCTTGAAAAGCAAATTTTCCTCGCTCGGATGGACTTGGCAAAATTCAAGCTCTCCGACACCGTCGTGCAAGAAAAGCTGAAACTGGCGCGCGCCAAAGAAGAGGACAAGCTGCCCGCCTTGCCCAGCGTTTCGTTGACCACTAAGCTCGACGGCATTCTGGCGGAGGCGCCCGTCCTGTTGTCCAAAATTCCCGACTTAGCCCACACCATTGAGCATCTGGCGCAGCACCCCGATATCGAAGGGTGGATCTCCACAGGCCTGGCTCTCCACGACGGCAAGACGGATTGCGAATTCTGCGGCGGTCCATTGAAGAGCGATCGCTTGGCTACGCTCGCCGCGCACTTTTCCAAAGACCTGATGAACCACAAACAGGCCTTGAGCAATCTCAAAATCAAGCTGGCGGGCGCCGAGCTGGCCTACGCCGCGCCGAAAGACGCCGAAGTGGAGCCCGCTTATCGAGCAAAGCTGGCGACGGCCATCGAGTCCTTGCAAGCGGCCATCGGGGCCTATAATCAGGCGCTCAACACCGCCGTTCGGGATCTGGACAAAAAATCCCAATCGCCATTTCAAGCTATCGCGCAAACGCCCGTCCCACTCGGCTTGACGAAGGCCGTGACTGACGCCGTTAAAGTGGTGAACTCAGTCATCGAGCTGAACAATGGCGCCTTCAAGAATTTCTCCTCCGACAAAGCCGACGCCATCAACGAGCTCAAACTGCACTTCGCCCAAGCCTTCTGCGTGGAGAAGAAGATCGACGGCTACGAGCTGCGCCAGAAACGCTTGGCAAGCTGCGCCACAGCGCATGATGATCGGGCATCCAAACTAGCCACGCGCGTCTTGGAGCTCAAGGCGATCATCAGCAAATCTCAGCTCGGACGCGAGGCGATCAACAAGCGCATCCACAGCCTCCTCGGCGAGCACAGTGTGCACATCGCTGTAGCGCAGATCGGCGGCGAAGAGCGCTTCCAACTGCTCCGCTCAAACGGCAAGCCGGCCAAGCACTTGAGCGAGGGGGAGAAGACCGCGATCGCGTTCTCCTATTTCCTCACGCGGCTCGGCGAGATCAAGAAGCTGGACGAGGCCATCATCTACATTGACGACCCAATTTCCAGCCTGGATAGCAACCACATCTTCCAAGTGAACGCCATCATCAAGGAGGCCTTCTTCCATCAGGAGACCGCTGGCGGCCCATGGAAAACCCGTTGCAAGCAAATTTTTCTGTCCACTCACAATTTTGAATTCTTCTCGCTGATGCGCGAGCTCAAGCCGGACAACGCGTCGGCGCGGGCCTACTTGGTCAAACGCGTATCGCCAAGCTCATCAACGCTCTCGGACTTGCCGAAATCCCTCATCGCCTATTCGTCCGAGTATCACTTCTTGTTTAGCGTGCTTCATGAATTCAACTTGGCGCCAGACAAGAAGGACTTCCGAGTCTTGATGATGCTGCCCAACGCCGCCCGCCGCTTCTTGGAGCTCTACACCTACGCCAAGTATCCAGACTCGCGAGGCGGAACGGTTGACCAGCGCGCGGATCGGATTTTTGGCGAAGCCAAGTCGAAGCGTATCCTCAAAGTCCTTCACCACTTCAGCCACGCCAACAACATCGAGCGGCTGGCGGAAAACAGCGAGCTCATGTGCGACATCGAAGAGGCGGTCAAGGAATTGATCGCGGCCCTGGAAGAGCATGATCCGATGCACATGGAAGGCTTGCGCTCAGCCATGGCAGCATAGCAAGGCCAACGCGGCTATAAGGTCTGCGCGCTTCAAACACAACAAAAATGGATTAGGAAAATAACGATGCCGATCGCCCCACTGCTAGACGCTTCTGCCCAACGGATCCTCGGCCTATTGGTCTCGCTTCTGCCTAACATCAAGCCAGACAACCCGAAAACCTTCATCGGCTACAAGTCCGCGCATGAGCGGCTAGGCCTATCGCAAGAGGCGGTGAGCTGGGGAGACAGCCTCAAAGTCCAAGGCTTGCTCGCACTTGCTGAATGGTGCGAGGAGAACGGATTGCCGGCCATCACCGGCTTGATCATCGACAAAGAAAAACTATCGCCAGGCAAAGGCTACTACACCGCTTTCGTCCGGCGCGAAGACGACTTCCAGTGGTGGTTTGACGAGATACGCAAAGCGCGGGACTTCGATTGGACTCCCTACTTGGCTGCCAACCACACGGCAACCCCGCCGCCACCTCCGCCCGAATCTCCGGAAGCATCCGACGTGAACGAGCCGGCGCCGCGATGCGAAACCACCACCTATCGGGTGCTGCGCGACACCCTGCTCGCCCGCGAGGTCAAGCGCTGGCACAACTACAAGTGCCAAGTCTGTGGAGAATCGATCGCGCTGCCGAACGGCGAGCAATATGCGGAGGCCCACCACATCCAGCCATTGGGCGCTCCTCATGATGGCCCGGACATCGCGGCGAACATCATTTGCGTTTGCCCAAATCATCATGTTGAGCTGGACTATGGCGTCCGCGCCTTGCGCATAGAGAATTTAAGACAAGCGCCAGGGCACCAGATATCTGACAAATATGTCCAGTATCACAACGAAGAAATTATGAGACGCTGGCAAGTCTTATAGCTCCGCCGCCGGCCCCCAAAACTGCGATGACACGATCAACATGTCGCTAAGCTGCTGCGGGTTCCATTACCAGCAACGCGGAGGCAAGCAAGACTGGTAGTTGTTTTGTCGCATCAATTCGCCTCCCTAACCATATGCCCCCGCCAAACATCGAGCAAATTGACGACGACGCCTGGAGACAGGAGCTTGATGCCCTTGGCGCTCGCATATCCGAAAGCCGATCTCCCCGCTTAAATCCAAGTGATCCGATTCTGTGGTGGCAAGCTTCCTACTCAGGCGCCACAAGCGGCATTGCAAGCGCTCAGTCCTCGGTATGGCTGAATTCCTGCCAAAACCGTTGGTTACGCTCCTTGAACTGCGCTGCAAGAAAGGATTTATGGTCGGCGTCCATGCCGCTCTGCTCCGCCACGGTGTCGAGCCACTCCATGTCAAGCGACCACTCCAACTGTGATTTAAGCCGTGCTTCTCGCGCGATTTTCGCTTCGTCTCCGCCAAAGGTCCGCGCCAAAAGTCTCACTTCCCAGACATCCTCGATGATTGATCTCTGGGGAATCGTTGGAAATCGCCTTCGGGCCTCTGTCGAGCGAGTCTCTTCGTTGGTCACAGACTTCTCCCAGCAGTCAGAATACCCAATGATTCTCAAATAGCTTCGTCCATGTCAATCCAGATAAAAAACACCAATGAATAAAGCACTGTTCCAGGCGCTGCTTGCGCACCCCAAAACTAACGCAATGCAAGAATTTGTTTATGAAAAGGTGATAGCGAACGACAAGCAAATCCGGTTGCAGGCATCCCGAAGTGTCGATGGCGGCATGCGGTATAGGCTTCTCTACCAAGATGGAAGCGAAGACGGCGAAGTGGTCACTTCACAAGAAATTGCTAATGGATTTGCAGCGGGCAAGCCCTGGGTCGCTGCCATTCTTAGCGCTCGCGGAGCGCCCTCGAACGTTTCGGAGTCCCCCGACGATGTGGGAGATCGAATCTTCCTTGACTCCGTCTCACTTGGCGCCGTCACTGTCTCCGTGCTTCACGAAACCCAGCCGGAACCAGGGACGCCACCAGGTTTTCGCCTCAGGGTGAAACAACAAAAAATGCGGCCAAATATTCAGCATTTCCCACTTGGTATTCCAGCGGTCACGCAAGCGATATCGGCCCTAGAAGGCGTGCTTCTCGGCGCGTTGAGCTTATATCCGGATGTCGCTTGCGCCTTGTTCAAGGAAGACCCGGCGCTCTTTGCCGAATATGAAAAGGCTATGCTATCCAGCACTCTTGGCATAAATACTCCCGCGCCATCCAAAACTACCAAGGGCGGCCCACTGTGAGCTATTGCCGAGCAAGCTAGTCAAACCGGAAGCGTTTGGGAGCGCAAAAACGCCTGGCGATACAGTTCCGCGCCACTAGCAAGGCCAAGCTTCTTTTTGATGTTCGAGCGATACGTCTCAACGGTGTGAGGAGACAGGCTGAGCTCGCGCGCGATGTCGCCCTTCTTCAGCCCCTGCCCGATCAGCCGAAAAACGGTGATCTCGCGATCCGACAACGAATGCAGCTCGGCGGGGTCGTCGGGCTGTCCGGCGCTGGCGATGCGATTCACCAAGTCGTCCCGCAGCGCTTCGGAAAGCCAGACTTTGCCACCCCGCACCGCCTGGACGGCTTGCTTCATGGCCTTCGCGGCGGCGTGCTTCATCACGTAGCCCCGAGCCCCCGCCCGGAGCGCTCGCTCGGCGTAGAGTCGCTCGTCGTGCGCGGACACCACCAAGATCGCCATGCCGGGCGCAGCCGCCCGCAGCCTCTTAATCAGGTCGAAGCCCAACGAGCCGGCCAAGAACAGGTCGATGAGTGCGATCGTTGGCTCGACGCTTCGCGCCAGCTCCAGCGCACCCTTCGGAGTGTCCGCTTCGTGAAACACGAAGGCATCGTCAAGCTGGCGCAGTAACGCGGCGAAGCCGAGACGCATCACCGGCTGATCATCCGCCAGCAGCACGCCCAGATTGTTCGTCTCGTTCATCGTCATTGCCTTCGTTTCATCACTCGCATCGCTTGCGTCAAGGCATCCGCCGCAATCAACGCCCCCATCAAAATTGTCGGCCGTTTCGCGCCGGCCCGGTATCCCCTAAAGCACGATAGCGGAGCCGCAAACTCCCCTGGCATGCCATCGACAGATCCAAACACCTCCATCTTTCAAGATCTGTTTCTCCTTTAGATAAAGGCGCCATCCGACGATCGCTCCGTTCTTGGGTTACGAAACATTCTTCGCTTTGGCGACGCATAAACATCGCGGCACGCCACAAACGTCCCGCGACAGCGCTCCGAGAGCGAGGCATTTAAAGCGATGCGGCATCGCTCGTTGAGCGATAAAAGAAAGCTGCTGAGAGCGATTCTACGAGCGCGGAATCTAAAGCTAAAGTGCCAGCACGGAAACTGCGCGGTTTGCTAATTTATTTTCGCGCGGCCCAAATCACGCCCCCCCTTTTCGAAAAGAGCGCGCTACTATGAAAAAAAATCTGATCACCTTGATGTTGATTCCCGCCTTGTCCCTGCTGGCGGCATGCGATTCAGCGCCAACCGACGCGGACGTGCAGCAAGCTCGTCGAACGCAGTTGGAGCAATCCATTGGACGCAAGCTAAGCGAGGGCATGGAAAGCGATATCGCGTCGATGAAGATCGTCGAGTGCAAAAAGGGCGAGCTGAAATCGTATGACTGCGCTGTCGCGACAAATGCTGGCGCCAGGCAGGTGAAGCTTGTAAAGGCAGAAAAGGCCTGGATGATTTCGCAGTGAGCAAGAAACGCGCCGAGGAGAGGCCACCGAGCCGACTCCAACGCGATTGAACCACCCAACCAGCAGCCCTGGCAGTCGGCGCTATCTCGCGCCTGGGCCGCGCCATGTCTAATGGAACGGAGATCGCAATGACCAACGCCACGGCCGCCGCGCCGACCAACCCGCTGCAAGGCCTCTACGACTTTGCTCGCGGGCATGTCCTGATCGCGAACAGCCTGATCACGGCCTCGGGCACCATCGTCGCTCTGCTCGACTTCTTCGGCCCGAAGCTCTCCTTCGTGCCCCGCGTGGTCTATAGCTGCACCGGATTGCTTGTCGCCGCCATGTTCCTGTCGGCGTTCTTCCCCCGCGCCGCCCGCCTGGTCCTCGCCCGTAGCGGAATGGCGACCTTCCCTGATAACGGCAAGCCGCTTTGGCGCGCGCCGGCATGGCAATTCCTAACCACCCTGCTCCTGCTCGTGACCTTGCTCGGCTCTTGGTCGGTGGCGAAGGCCTCCTCGGGCGGAGCTCTCGCGAGCCAGTTCGAAACCGCGCGGGAGATGCAAGCGGCGATCTTGGGGACGCGAGCAGACACGCAAGCGATCAAGACGGGCGTGGACGCCGCGAACGCGAAGCTCGATCGCATTGCAGACGCGGTTGACCCTGACAACCCGGCGGACAAATGCCCAGATCTAGACTGCGCCGTCGCCGACGGCGCCAGTCGCAAGACCTTCGAGAAGCTGCTCGCGAAAGGGAAAAAGCTGCCAGAGGGCTACGCGTTTTCCGGCTACTTCGGAAAGCTGGTCAAGGAACGCTCGCCCGCCCGCTTTGAGATCGCGGACATCTATCGCGAGCAATCTGGCGCCGACTTCCGAGCGCCGTTCCACAACGGCGTCTTGGGCAACCCGATCCGCCTGGAATTAATCGTGATGCGAGAGTATCGCCAGGCCCTGCCACGTTTGCCACAGCTTCAAGCGATGCCGCAAACGTTCGACTACGGTTGGCAGCGGCTCTCCGGTTGCGTCGCTGAAACCAACGGCGGATTCACGATCGCCCAGCTCGCATTGATCGCGGGTGACCAAGAGCTTTACCAGCATGAGAGTGGGAAGCGAAACGGCCCGGCCGCCATGGCCTGCGACCTAAGCAAACTGGATCCCACAGCAAAAGGCAAGATCGAGCTCAGCGAAGCCGAGATCGCTGCCATCGACTCGAACCTGGTCACAACACCCTAATTCCCCCCAACCCAATTTCCCAACCCTCAGGAGGCCCACATGGCTATCTCCCGCTCCACCTCCCGCGCTCGAGACCTGTTTCTCGTCTGCCGTGGTCTAATTTGCCTGGACACCTCAATAGGTGGAAAATTCACCATCTGAGGAGTTAAAGCATGACAACAAGAAAACGCAAGACATTCGATCCGAGCCTGAAGCTGGAGGTGGTCAGAATGAT
>NZ_WWCU01000034.1 GCF_009857595.1 Pseudoduganella aquatica
CCGGACGCGGCGCCGGGGGGGTCCGGAGAGCGGCGTCAGGGGCGGCAGTGGGCAGCTCGCCGTCGCGGCTCAGGCGGATGATCTGGCCGGCGATCTTCACGCCCTGCAGGTGGCTGATGGTGTCCGAGGCCAGGTCGCTCGGCATATCGAGCACGCTGTAGTCGTCGTAGATCTCGATGCGGCCGATGAACTTGGAGTCGATGCCGCCTTCGTTGGCGATGGCGCCCACAATGTTGCCCGGCTTGACGCCGTGCTGGTAGCCCACTTCAATGCGGTAGGTCTGCATGCCCGGTTCCGGTTCGCGGATCACGCGTTCCTTTTTCGGGAAGGCGCGCTCGCCGCGGTCCGGACGCTCGGAACGCTCAAAACGGTCGCCACGGTCGAAACGCTCGCGCTCGGGGCGGTCGCCGCGCGCCGCCTGGGCCGCCGCAGCGGCCTGCGGCGTGTCGTGCCAGCCGGTTTCCTTCTTCTTGTCGAGCAGCAGCGACTTGCCGCCGCGCGCCATGCTGGCCAGCGCCGCCGCGATTTCAACCGCCGGCACATTGTGCTCGCGCTCGTAGTCCTCGATCAGGCCCTGGAAGTGTTCCAGGCCGCCCTTGGCCAGCACTTCGGTGATCTCGTCCTTGAACTTGGCCACGCGCACGTCGTTCACCGCCTGCAGCGACGGCAGCTCCATCACGCTCACCGGCTGGCGCGTGGCGCGCTCGATGGCTTTCAGCAGCGGGCGCTCGCGCGGGGTGATGAACAGGATCGCTTCGCCGCTGCGGCCGGCGCGGCCGGTACGGCCGATGCGGTGGGTGTAGCTTTCCGGATCATGCGGCACGTCGTAGTTCACCACGTGGCTGATGCGCTCCACGTCCAGGCCGCGCGCGGCCACGTCGGTGGCCACCAGGATGTCGATCTTGCCGTCCTTGAGCATGCTGATGGTGCGTTCGCGCGCCGCCTGCTGCATGTCGCCGTTGATGGCGGCAGCCGAGAAGCCTCTCGCGTTCAGGCGCTCGGCCAGTTCCTCGGTGCCCATCTTGGTGCGCGAGAAGATGATCATGCCGTCGAACGGCTCCGCTTCCAGGATGCGGGTCAGCGCGTCCAGCTTGTGCATGCCGCTCACCAGCCAGTAGCGCTGGCGGATGTTTTCGGCGGTGCCGGTCTTGGCGGCCATGGTCACTTCGGCCGGCTTGTTCAGGTAAGTCGTGGCGATGCGCTTGATGACCGACGGCATGGTGGCCGAGAACAGCGCGGTCTGGCGCGTGGCAGGGGTCTCTTTCAGGATGCGCTCGACGTCGTCGATAAAGCCCATGCGCAGCATTTCGTCGGCCTCGTCCAACACCAGGGTCTTCAGCTTGGAGATGTCCAGCGAACCCTTGTCCAGGTGGTCGATCACGCGGCCCGGGGTGCCCACCACCACGTGCACGCCGCGGCGCAGCGCCGACAGTTGCGGGCCGTAGCTCTGGCCGCCGTAGATCGGCAGCACGTGGAATCCGGGGATGTAGGCGGCGTAGCGCTGGAAGGCCTCGGCCACCTGGATCGCCAGTTCGCGGGTCGGCGCCAGCACCAGCGCCTGCGGCGCGGTCAGCTTGGTGTCGATCTGCGACAGGATGGGCAGCGCGAACGCGGCGGTCTTGCCGGTGCCGGTTTGCGCCTGGCCCAGCACGTCGCGGCCGTCCAGCAGATAAGGGATGGTCGCGGCCTGGATAGGCGACGGCGACTCGTAGCCGACCTCCTTCAGCGACTTGATCAGCGCGGGAATCAGGTTAAGGTCGGTAAACAGGGTTACTTCGGTATTCGGTGTTCCAGACATGGCGTCACTCACAAGTATGTTCGAATCGCCCAATGCGAAACAAAAGCGCTAGTTTACTCCCTCCGGGCCGCCCGCGCCCAATTGTTCATAAATCCTGAACCGGTCAGCGGCTGCGCGGCAGCGGAAAACTGCTCGACATTTCTGCCGGCGTGAAGAATTTCCGGGTCCGGTGCAGCAGTTCGCCGTCCCGGCTCAGCTGCTCCAGCAGGGCCGCCAGCTGCGCCGCGTCGGCCGGCGGCGTGCGGCGCGAGATATAGACCCCGCTGGTGGAGGCCGGGATGCCCGCCAGCCGCGTGTAGTGCACGCGCGCGCCCAGCGATTCGCGCAGGCCCAGCTCCTCCAGCGTGCCGGCGAAGGTGTTGGACGGCATGAAGGCGTAGTCGGCGCGCCCTATGCCCATCTTGCGCGCGATGGTCTGCGGATCCTTCACGTATTCCAGCTTGCCCTGCTTGTCCAGCCGCGCCAGCAGCGCCAGATAGGCCGGCCCGTAGTTATAGCTGCGCACCACGTTCAGGCGGATGCCGCGCCGCGCCAGCATCTCCTCGGTGGAGCGCGGCGGGTCCGGGTCGGTGGAGATCAGCATCCATTCCGTGCCTATCATGGGCACGTAGCGGCCCCACTCGTCGCGCTCGGGCACCTGCACCGCGCCCACCATCAGGTCCGCGTCGCCCTGGCGCAGCATGGCTTCGGCGCGGGCGCGCGGCACCACCGGGAACACGAACTCGCAGCCGGCGCGCCGGCCGCGCTCGCGCAGCAGTTCGGGATAGACGCCGCCCACTTCGCCGCTGGCCTCGTTGACGGTCATCATTTTGCCCAGCGAGGACGCCGGCACCACGATGGGGCGCGAGCAGGCGGCGCCGGCGCGCAGCGGCAGCGCAAGAGTGGCGGCAAGGGAGAACAGGACGGCAACGTGTTTCATTAGCGAAATGCTAGCACGGCCGGCGCCATGCGTGCTGGCGCATACCCGGTATAGCAACAGACTGCGCTTCGGCGCGGCGCCGGTCCGGCATCATGGAACGCCACCCACAGGAGAGCCGCCATGAATATGAACACCATCTTCCGCCCCCCGTTCAGCGAAGAGCAAGCCGCCGTGCTGGACCCGATCAACCAGTACTTCGCCGGCCACGCCAACGACGACGCGGCCCATATGCGCGCTGCCTTCCTGCCCAGCGCCCACATCGAGTCGGTGCGCGAAGGCGTGTTCACCTCCTGGCCGCTGGACGTCTACTGCGAGCGCTTCAAGGGCGCCCCGGCCGCCGACGAGGCGGAGCGCGAGCGCATCGTGGACTGGATCGACGTGCAGGGCAGCGCGGCCTGCGCGCGCATCACGCTGGTGCACGGCGCCACCACCTTCACCGACTACTTCGTGCTGCTGAAAACCGATGCCGGCTGGCGCATCGCCAACAAGGCCTTCCACGGCGAAGCATCCTGAGGCTGCGCGGCGCCCGCCGCTAGTGGCTTTCGCCCCGGATGCCGAAGCGCCAGTACAGGATGAAGCCGAGCAGCGAGAAACCCACCACCACGCCCACCGTGGCCAGCTCGTAGTTGGCCACCTGGTGCGCGATCGCGGCCAGTTCATGCACGTCCGGCGCCGGGCTTTCCTTGAACAGCTTGAGCTGCCATTCGTAGCTGTTCATGGTCAGCCACTCCCGGATCGGCTCCCAGATGTGGTTGGCCGCCAGTCCCAGCCCCAGCGCCGAGAACACCGAGCCGTACACGCGCTGACGCATCTCCGTGCGGGCCGCGATGGCGTGCCGCATCATGCCGTCGATGCGGTCGATCAGCCCGAGCAGCTCGCCGCGCTGCTGCGACACGCCCCACCAGCGCTGCAGCGCCTCGCTCACGCGGTTCTCGTCGAAGTCGTCGCGCAGCATGCTGCCGCCGGCGATCACCGCCAGCGCGCGCGCCTTGACCTCGTGCATCTGCTTGCCCCAGCCCTCAGCGTCGCGCCCGGCGGCGGCGCCGTGGTGCTTGCCCAGTTCCGCCGTCCATTCCGCCAGCTTGTCCGCGTAGTCGGCCAGGAAGCCGCTGTAGGCCGCGCTGACGGCGGCGACGGCGGCGGCCACGCCGGCCAGCGGCTGCGCTGCGCCGCGCGCCCCCGGCCCCTCGAACAGCGTCACGCCGTGGCGGTGCGCCAGTACCTGCACGGCGCCGCAGCGCAGCACTTCGTAGCTGTCCTGCGGCGGCAGCGCCAGCGGACTGGCCGCCGGGCCGCCCGCCTGGCTGTGCGAGGCCAGCCAGGCCTGGAAGCTGGGCGTCTCCAGCAGCGCCAGGTCCGGATGCAGGCCTTGCGCCGCCGCACTCTCGGCATTCCAGCCCAGCACGCGCACTGCCTTGGCGCGGCCCGGCGGTGCGGTAACAGCGGCAGCGGCAGCGCCGTCCTGCGCCGGCAGCGCCTCCACCAACGCGGCGGCCGGCCGCAGGAAATACTGCCTCCACAGCGCCGGCAGCACGTCGGCGCGCCAGTCCAGGCGCGAGCCGGGCGTGCCGTCGTCCAGCAGCTTGGGTGCGGCCAGCAGGGTATGACGGCCATTGTCGTCATACCAGGGCTGGTTGGGCGCCCCCGGCGCCATGCGCGAGGGATTCGCCGGGTCGCGGTAAGAGGCCAGCGCGCGCGGCGCGTCCGCCGGCCGGCCGCCGGCCCAGCGCTCGGCCTCCAGCGCCTCCAGCGCGCGCCACAAGCCCTCCAGCGTGGCGCCGCAGCGCGGGTCCAGCGACAGCACCATGTCGTTGCCGTTGCCGGCCTCGCCCGGCCGGTGCAGCGCCAGCAGGGCATAGCCCTTGCGCGTCCAGCTATTGGCCGAATCGGCGCGCGCCATCACCTTCAGCACGCCCGAGGGGAACACCTCAGACAGGATCAGCGCGTCCAGCAGCACCTGCCGCCCCGACCCGGCCAGGTCGACCAGCAGCTGGCAACGGCTGGCCTGGCGCAGCGCCAGCTCGTACATCTGCCGTTCGTGCGCCAGGTGGGCCAGCGCGCGGCCGTATTCGGCCCCCTCCAGGTAGCCGATGCCGGCCTCGGGGCGCGGCTGGCTGGCCAGCATGCGCCGCATCAGCGCCAGGCAGGCGTGCAGGCCGGCGCGCGCATAGCCGTCGCGCGCCACGTCGGCGGCCTGCGGCGGCAGGTAGGAATGGCCCAGCACGCTGAGCAAACAGGCGGCCGAGCGCGACAGGTCGGCGCCGTCCAGGCAGTCGCCTCCCTCCCAGGCACTGACATAAGCCACCCAGGCCGCCGTGTCGGGCAGCGGACGGCCGTCCAGCGCGGCGCCGAACAGCAGCAGCGCGCAGCAGGTGTCCAGCGAAAAATCCTCCACCACGATGGTGCGGATGGCCCCCGTCGACGGCAGGCGCGCGCGCCAGGCCTGCCAGCGCGCCGCGTCCGCGCCGGCCACCAGCGCGGCCACCGAGCGCGCGCCGCCAGGGTCGCCCTTGTAGTTCAGGCACACGGCCTGGCCATCGCCCTCGGGGTCGCCCAGCCCCACCAGCAGGGTGCCGGGGCCGCCCTGGCGCGCGCCCGCGTTCAGCTCCACCGCGATGTCCGGCGCCAGCCACCAGCATGGCTGCTCGCTCAGCAAGGCCTGCACCGCCATCTGGTCGTTCATGATTTCACCGCCTTCAGAATTTGTTCGTTGGCCCGCACGGACCAGTCGTTGATATCGATATTCGGCTCCTTTTCCACCAGGTCGGTGCAGTATTTATGCACCGCGGCGCGCAGCTTGTTGCGGTCCAGCAGGCCGGTGGAGATGCCGACATACACCTCGCCCAGCAATTCGTCGCGCGGCGTAGAGGTGCCGCGGCGCATGGGATTGAACCCGCCCGCTTCGTTGATCAGGGCCCCCTCCCTGTTCATTTCCGCCGCCTCGCACTGCGGCACCGGTTTCACGGCCGCCTTCTGCCGGTCGTATTCGGCGCGCGCCTCGCGGTGGGATTTCAGCTCGCTCTCGTACTGCTTGGTCGCATAGGCGATATCCTGCGGACGGCTGCAGAAGCGCTGCAGCATGCGCTGCTCGTCGCCGCTCAGCTGCTGCGCCTGCAGCGGCGAGCTGCCCGGCACCCAGCGCCGCGCGCGGCCCATGGCCTGCGCGCAGTCGCTGTCCTCGCGCGCCAGCAGCTCCGGGTGTTCCATCAACAGGGCCACGGTCTTGCTGTCGCCCTGCTCCAGCACCTTGCCGGTGTAGCCCAGCTGCCAGCGCATGCCGCCGGCCAGGAACAGCGCCACATTGCGCGTGTCGCCGCGGCTGATCGCGCCAATGAATTCGCTCTCCTTCCAGGCCACGCCGTTGTTGGCCAGCTCCTTGCGCGGGTCCGCGCTGACCTCTTTTTTTACCGTGTCCATCTTCCGGTCGATGCTGGTGACCGAGCCGCGCATGCTCTCGGTGCTGCGCAGCGTGAACAGCGACGCGGCCCCCAGCGCCAGCACGCCCAGGCCGATCCAGCGCTGATGGCGCCGCAGCCAGCTGGTGTCGGCGCGCACAGTGCGCACGTCCTCGCCGGTGCGTTCAACGGTCTTGCGCACCTCCTCGACCTTGCCGTCCAGCGCCGCCACGTCGTCGCGCACGGCCTGCACGTCCTCTCCCAGGCGCGCGAAATTGTCCGCCACGCGCTGGAAATGGCGCTCCAGCTCCTCCTTGCTGGCGTCGAAGTAGCCGTCCGGATTCACGCCCAGCACGCCGTCGTCGTGCGCGTCCTGCAGCGGCTTGACCACCTCGTGGTAGTAGTGCCCCAGCAGCGCGATCTGCACCGGCGTCACGCGCTTGTGGTGGGCCAGCCGATTGCGGATGTCGCGCACGTCCTCCAGGAAGGCCGCCAGCGTGCCGCGCTTGTCCTTCAGCAGGCTGAGGAAAGGCGTCTCGGCAAACAGCGCCGCGTAGTGCTGCGGGTACTCCCGCTTGTGGGCGAAGATGCGGCCCAGGTCGCTGAACATGGTGCCGCTGAGCACATCGCCCGGGTCCGCCACGGCCAGCCAGCGCTCCACGGCGGCGTCGCCGGACAGCTCGCGCAGCCGCGCCAGCAGGCGCTGCTGGTCGCCATGGGTTTCGCCGATCACGCCGCGCAGTATCAGTTCCAGCGCCCGCACCTGTTGCTGCCCTGTGCGCAGCGCGCGCTCGCCGGGCGGCGGCAGCTGCACCGCGATACCCGCCGCCGGCTGCTTCTCCTGCACCCGCTCCAGCCAGTTCAACCAGCGCAGCGCGGCCACCTCGTCGCTCGCCGCCGGCGGACCGGCCTCCACCCGCACTGCACGCCGCGCCGCCTTGGTGAAATCCTCCATTTCCTGCGCATCCAGGCCCAGCGCCTGCGCCAGCGGGTCCCAGGAACCGGCCTCCATGCGCCGCGCGTCCAGGCGCTCGAACAGCTGCGCCAGGGTCGTTGCGCCGCCGGGGTCGCCGCCCAGATGGCGCACGATGGCGGCCAGTCCGGCGCGGCCGATGTCGAGATAAGCCGGCAGCCGGCCTTGGGGTTCAGCGTGATCAGGCATGGTGCTCCTGTTGGTTTCCGTGGAGCAGGCGATTATATCGGCGGCGCCCAAGCCGAATTCTCACCAATTCCCACAAGCGCCCGGCCGGGGTAAGATAGCCGCCATCCGAACTGAACCAACACCTTTGCCATGACTGGAGCTGCAATGCGCCTCACCCCCTTCGCCCTCGCCGCCGGCCTGACCCTGGCCGGATTCGCCTCGCACGCCAACGCCCAGCAAGCCACCGTGCGCGAAGCGCCGCTGCGCGCCCACCTGTCCTTCCTGGCCGACGACCTGCTCGAAGGGCGCGGCACCGGCCAGCGCGGCGGCGACCTGGCCGTGCGCTACCTGGAAACCCAGGCCGCGCTGATGGGCCTCAAGCCGCTGGCCGACGGCAGCTACCGCCAGCCGGTGCGCTTCCAGGGCACCAAGCTGCTGGCCAGCGGCAGCTCGGTCACCTTCCACGCCGGCAGCGGCACGCGCCTGACGCCCATCCCCGGCCAGGGCATCGTGTACGGCACCGGCAGCGGCCAGGCCAGCGTGAGCTTCGAGGCGCCGCTGCTGTTCGTCGGCTACGGCGTCAAGGCCGAGGAGGAGAACTGGGACGACTACAAGGGCGTGGACGTGAAGGGCAAGATCCTCGTGATGATGGTGAACGACCCGCAGCCCACCGCCGAGGAGCCGAACCGCTTTGCCGGCAAGGCCTACACCTACTACGGCCGCTGGCTGTACAAGTTCGAGGAGGCGGTGCGGCGCGGCGCCGCCGGCGTGCTGCTGATCCACACCACGCCGTCCGCCTCCTACCCGTGGTCGGTGCCGGCCAACGGCTTCAGCCACGAGCGCTTCCACCTGAACCGCGGCGGCAACGGCATTGAAGGCTGGCTGCACGAGGACACCGCGCGCGACCTGGTGGGCGCCTCCGGCTTCGACCTGGACGAGCTGCGCCGCCGCGCCGAGCGGCGCGACTTCCAGCCGGTGGACCTGAAGGCCAGCGCCAAGGTGGAGCTGCGCAGCGTGATCCGCCAGGTGGAGCAGTTCAACGTGGCCGGCATCGTGCCGGGCACCGATCCCAAGCTGAAGGAGCAGGCGGTGGTGTACTCGGCGCACTGGGACCACCTTGGCATCGACGAGGGCGTCAAGCGCGAGGACAAGACCGACCATACCTACAACGGCGCCATCGACAACGCCTCCGGCGCGGCGGCGCTGCTGGCCATGGCGGCCGAGGCGGTCAAGCATCCGGCCAAGCGCACCCAGGTCTTCCTGTGGCCGGCGGCCGAGGAGCAGGGCCTGCTGGGCAGCGCGGCCTACGTGGCCAATCCGGCCTGGCCGCTGGACAAGACCAGCGCCGACCTGAACCTGGACAGCATGAATTTCGCGGGCCGCACCAAGGACATCGGCGTAGCCGGCGCCGAGCGCAGCACGCTGTACGAGACCGCCGGCCAGGTGGCCAAGAAGATGGGGCTGAAACTGGCGCCGCTGATCCCCGATCTGTCCGGCGCCTACTTCCGCGCCGACCACTTCAACTTCGCCAAGGCCGGCATCCCGGCCTTCAACGTGGGCTCGGCCGTGTTTTCGGGCGACGGCCATTTCGAGTTCGAGAAAAACCAGCAGGCATCCAGCGACAAGCTGGTGGCGTTTAAGAAGGACTACCACCAGGTGACCGACGAGTACCGCGCGGACTGGGACTTGTCCGGCATGGTGCAGCAGGCGCAGTTCACCCTGAACCTGGGCTACGCCGTGGCGAACGCGCCCGGCATGGCCAGCTTCAAGAAGGGCGACGCGTTTGCGAAGGTGAAGCGCTAGGGACCGTGGCGGCGCATTGGCGGGTTACGCGAGTGCCTCGCTAACCCGCCCTACGCGGCATCGTAAGCCGCGCACTCCGCCCGCGCGCGCACTTCCCATTCGTCCGGGTCGGGCGCGTACAGGGCGGCGGGCGGCGGCAGCGCCGCGCCTTCCGGCACCGCCACACGTTGGTACAGGAACACGCCGGTCCAGGCCAGCGTGTTGGCCGGGAAGTGCTGCAGCAGCCGGAACGCCGGATGCGACAGCGCGAAGGTGGTGCAACTGACCAGGCAGCCCTCGGGCAGCTCGCGCGCCAGCTTGGCGGCCAGCGCGTCCATCAGCGGCGCGAAGCAGGTGCTGTAGATGAACACCAGGCTGGCGCGGCTGACGTCGGCCTCGAACATGTTCTGCTCGCGCAGTTCTATGCGCGCGTCGAGTTCCAGCAAATGGCGCAGCGTGGCCGCGCCGCCGACTGGCAGCGCCAGCGGCGCCTCCGGCTGCTGCGCCTGTTCCGGCAGCGCCGCCAGCAGCTGCTGCGACAGGGCCAGCAGGCGCGCGCGCCGCTCCAGCGCCATGGCGTGCCGGTAGCCCAGCAACTCCACGCCCGTGCAGCGCTCAAACGGCAGCGCCAGCGCGGCCGACATCACCACCTTCCCGAGGCCGCTGCCCAGGTCTATCATCTCCCCGCCCGGCCGCAGATGGGGCGCGATGGCGTCGAAATAATTGGCCAGTTCGTAGCGCTGGAACTCGCCGTAAATCAGGCTGCCGTCGTCCACCAGCCACTGGCGCAGCTCGGCGTCGCTCACCTGCTCCAGCCGCAGCGCGTCCGGCGCCGGCGCGGACGGTTCCGGCGGCAGCATGCCGTGCCGCTGTATGCCGGACGGCAGCACGCCTATCACTAGCTGCAGATGCGGCTTCATGCGGGCGATAAAGTAGTCGCGCTGCGCCGGGTCCCGGAAGGCGCGCCGCAGCGCCAGCCCGACCTCGTTGAAACGCGCGAAACGGCCGCTTTCCAGCAGCGCGCGCAGCGGCCGGATATGCAGTTCGCCGCCTTCCACGCTGTCCAGCAGGGCCGCCAGCACGTCCCCGGCGCTGGTGCAGGGACCGGCTGGGGCTGCGGCCGCCGTATCGGCGCGCCGCCATTCAATAGCAGATTCCATGTCGATTTTCTTTACACTTTCCTTGCGCATACTTTTTGTGGCAAACGGCAAGTTATTGATTTACATAAATTTTTCTTACTTCGAGGGAATTGGCATAATTATTGCTTATACTTAAGAAAATGCATTTATCAGGACCTCTGCCATGTTCAAGACCCTCCGCTCCCTCGTTTTCCTGTTCGCCGCACTGAGCAGCGGCATCGCCTGCGCCGACGTGATCAGCGTTTCCCACACCTGGACCGGCGACGAAATCTCCGGCGACCTGCGCCTGATGCGCAACGGCATCATTTCCGTGGCCGACACGCCAAAAGCCTTTCCTGGCACGACGTCCACCACCCCGACGTATTTCGAGACCTGGTCCTTCGCAGCCGAGGCAGGCTCCCTGGTTAAAGTCCTGGTGACCGCCACCACCTTCGACAGTTTCTTCTCGCTGTACGACAGCGTGCTGGACGTCGGCAACCTGGGCCAGAACTACCTGGGCGATGTGGGCCGTTCCGACAGCGGCATCGAATTCAGCGTGTTCGCCCCCGCCAGCGGCCAGCTCTTGCTGGTGGCCAATACCACCAGCGGCGGCGCCGCCATCGGCCAGACGGCCAACGCCACCATCACCTTCCAGGGTCCGGCCGCAGGCGCCGTGCCGGAACCGGCTTCGCTGGCCCTGCTGGCCATCGGCGCCCTGGCCCTGCTGCCGGCCACGCGCCGCCGCAAATCGCCGGCAGCCTGAAGCTCGCCGGCCGGCGCGGCGCTCACGCCGCCGCGCGCGCCTCGTATTCCGCCAGCACCGCCTCGAAGGCGGCCGCCGGCACCGGACGGCTGAAGTAATAGCCCTGCATCTGCCGGCAGCCGTGCTGGCGCAGGAAAGCCATCTGCTCCAGCGTCTCCACCCCTTCCGAAATCACTTCCAGCTTCAGATTGGCCGCCAGCGCGATGATGGTGATGACGATGGCCGCGTCGTCCGGGTCCACCGTCAGGTCGCGCACAAAGGTCTGGTCTATCTTCAGCACGTCGATCGCGAAACGCTTCAGGTGCGCCAGGCTGGAATAGCCGGTGCCGAAATCGTCGATGGCCAGCTGGACGCCGAGCTTCTTCAGCTCGTGCATGACGGCGATGGCGTGCTCCACGTCGTTCATCACCTGGCTCTCGGTCAGCTCGAGCTCCAGACAGGCCGGCGGCAAGCCGGTTTCGGCCAGCGCGGCCGCCACCGACTGCACGAAGTCCGGCTCGGCCATCTGCCGCGCCGACACGTTGACGGCCACGCGCAGGCTGTCGCGGCCGGCGCCGCCTGCCGCGCGCCAGGCCATCAGCTGCTCGCAAGCGGTGCGCAGCACCCATGCGCCCACCGGCAGTATCAGCCCGGTTTCCTCGGCCAGCGGGATAAAGCGGTTAGGCGCCACCATGCCCAGCTCAGGATGCTGCCAGCGTATCAGCGCCTCCATGCCGACGATGCGGCCGCTGGCCGTGTCCACCTGCGGCTGGTAATGCAGCACGAATTCGCGCCGCTCCAGCGCGCTGCGCAGCGCGCCCTCGATCAGCATGCGCTCGCCCAGCTTCTCGTTCATGGCCGGGGTGTAGAACTGGTAGTTGTTGCCGCCCATTTCCTTGGCGCGGTACATGGCGATGTCGGCGCGCTCGAGCAAGGCGCCGGGGTCGGCGCTGTCGTCCGGGTACACCGCGATGCCGGCGCTGCAGGTGAAGAACAGCTCCTGGTTGTCGATCAGCAGCGGCGCGGCCAGGCAGTCGAGCACGCGCTGCACCTGGTCGGCGCGCGGCGACAGCGCGCCCTGCTCGGGCAGCAGCATCAGCGCGAACTCGTCGCCGCCGATGCGCGCCACCGTGTCCACCGGCCGCAGCGCCAGCTGCAAGCGCTCGGCGACCGCCTGCAGCAGGCGGTCGCCGCCCTTGTGGCCCAGGCGGCTGTTGGTGAATTTAAAACGGTCCAGGTCGATCGACACCACCCACAGCGCATGGCCCTTGCGCTCGGAGTGGGTAATGGTCTGGCGCAGGCGGTCCAGCAGCAGCACGCGGTTGGGCAGGCCGGTCAGCGCGTCGTGCGTGGACTGGTGGTGCAGCTCGGTCTCGTAGGCCTTGATGGCGGTGATGTCGTGCATGAAGGAGACGAAATGGGTCACCTCGCCGTTCTCGTCGCGCACCGGCGACACGTAGACGTCGTTCCAGAACATGGCGCCGTCCTTGCGGTAGTGGCGCAGCACGGCGTGGCCCTCGCGCTGCTCGCGCACGGCCGCCACCAGCTCGCTCACGCCCGGCTGGTCGACGTCGTCGCCGTGCAGCAAACGCGTGCTGCGGCCCGCCAGCTCGGCGCCGCTGTAGCCGGTCAGCCGCTCGAAGGCCGGATTGGCGTAGGCGATGGCGTAGCCGGGCGCGCCGTCGGTGATGATGATGGCGTTCACGTTCGACTCGATGGCGCGGTCGCGCAGCCGCATGGCGCGGTTCACGTCGTGCAGCTCGGCGGTGCGCTGGTCCACGCGGCGCTGCACGTCGCGGTTGCGGCTGGCCAGGGAATTGACGTAGGCCGCGCCCAGCACGCTGACGATGGCGCCCAGCGCCAGCGTGAAGATGGACGCCAGGTGGTCGCCCACCAGCACCGCGCGCGGCTGGGTGGCCACCATCAGCCAGGTCTGGCCGGCCACGTCGAAGGGCTGCGCCAGGCGCGGCGGCGGCGCCGGATACAGCCAGTGCGGCAGCTCGGCCTGCGCGGCGGGCTGGCCGGCGGCCTGGTACACCAGCGCGTCCGGCTCCTCGGCGCCGCTGGCGTACACCTTCAGGTTCAGGTCGCCGCTGGCGGGCAGGCCGGCCGTGGCGTAGATCTTTTCTATCATGTCGCCGGGGCGCAGCACCATGGCCGTCTCGCCCGCCAGCGCGGCGCGGCGCTCGGCCGGGCTGGCCGGCTGCGCGCCGTAGCGGAACACCGGCATGGACACGATCACGCCCAGCCGCGGTTCCGGGCCTTGCGCCAGGCGCACCAGCTTGCCGGCCGTGGGGCGGCCGCTGGCATAAGCCTTGTTGCGCGCGCCGCCGTCGAGCGCCGGATAGGCCGTGTCCAGGCCGATGGCCGCCGCGTTGGCCGCCATCGGTTCGATATACTCGATCACGCGGTAGCTGTCGCGCGCATCGGCCGGCACCCGCTGCCCGCCGCGCATCTCGGTCAGCACCGTGCCCGGCACCACGGCGGCCAGCTCGGCCTCCAGCGCGGCGCGCTCGGCGTGCCCGATCACGCGCAGCGAACTGATCGCCTGCATATAGGGATAGTGCTCGATAATGGGCCGGGTGAACAGCTCGAATTCCTTGCGGCTGACCCGCTCGCGGCTGGCGAACAGCTGGTTCACCGACCCCAGGCCGGCGATGGCGTTGCCCACGCCCTGCTGCAAAACGAACAGGCGCGCGTGCGCGCGCTGCAGAAAGGCGAGCGACACATTGTCCTGCTCCAGGCGGCTCACGCCGGCAAATAGCAGCGCCGTGCAACCCAGGCCGGACAGCAAGGCCAGCACCATCGGGCGGAGCTGGGCCAGGCGGCCTGGCTGCGGCTGAGGAGCGGAAGGGTGGGAAGCGCTAATCGGGTTCACCCGTCGTAGATGCTGATAAAGCAGCAAGATTAGCACGGATTGGTGCGCCACGGCCGGTGGCGCAGCCCCGGCTGGCGATCAAAATTTGCTTTGTGGCAAATATGTCAAGCGTTGCCGACAGCGTGGCACAGTGTGATAATCGGTGACAATCCAGCGACGATCCGGGCCACTCCCCTTATGCCCCAGCTTCCCCTGCTCACCCTCCTCGCCGCGCTGCTGGCCTGGCTGGCCGCCGCGCCGGCCCTGGCCAACACAGCAGCCGTTTTCAATGGCGGCGCGGTGGCCGGCTGCAGCTATACCGCCGCCAGTGCCAGCTACAGCTGCCCGCCCTTCGCCGCCACGCTGGACGTGACCATCGCCAGCGGCTACAAGGTGGTGCTGACCGGCCCCATCAACTTCGATTTCAACCAGCAGCTCAACATGAGCGGCACGGCGCAGCTGCAGGTGGCGGGCGACCTCGACATCGGCAACATCAAGCCGTCCAACCTGAACATCAGCGGCGGCGCGCTGGTCTCCAGCGGCCAGTTCAAGATGGGCGCCCAGGTGCAGACCATCGTGGCCGACATCAGCGCCGCCAGCATGAAGATCGGCACCGGCTCGGACACCAAGGTGACCGGCACGCTGACCTCCACCGGCCAGATCGACCTGGCCTCGCACGCCACCATCATCGGCCCCATCACCGGCAGCAAGATCACCACCGGCTCGCCGGTGGCGCTGACCGGCGACGTGACGGCCAGCGTGTCCTTCAACCTGTCCTCGGGCAGCACGCTGAACGGCAACCTGGTGGCGCCGGTGGTCACGCTGGACGCCTCGCCCTCGCGCGTGAACGGCAACGTCACGGCCAACACCTCGCTCACCATCTCCTCGGCCAGCAGCGTGAACGGCAACGTGGTGGCCGGCGCGGTCAAGCTGCTCTCCTCGGAGGCCTACATCACCGGCACCGCGCTGGTGGACACGCTGGAACTGGACTGGCACGGCCGCGTCTACCAGGCGGTGACCTGCCGCACCGGCAGCGCCGGCAGCCCGTGCAGCTGCGTGGATGACGGCAGCGGCTACGCGAACACCTCCTACAAGACCGTCTGCGCGCCGCCCGCCGCCAACACCGTGCACCACTACCAGATCACGCACGACGGCAACGGCCTGACCTGCCAGCCGGAGACGGTCAGCGTGAAGGCCTGCGCCGACGCATCCTGCAGCACGCTGTACACCGGCAGCGCGCAGGTGTCGCTGGCGCCCAACACGGTGGACTCGCCGGCGCCCGTGTTCAGCTTCAGCAACGGCATCGCCAGCGCCTATGTGCGCCAGACCACGGCCGGCAACGCCACCCTGGCCATCACCTCCGTCACGCCGGCAGCCACGGCTGCGGCCACCTGCAGCTCGCCGTCCGGCGCGTCCTGCAGCGTGGCGTTCGCCGCAGAGGGGTTTACAGTGTCCGGTGGTGCGCGCCTGGCCGGGGTCAGCGGTACCTTCACGGTGGAGGCCTTGAAAGCAGATCTGCAAACGCCGTCCAGCTGCGTACCGCTCATCGCCAACAGCACCAAGTCCCTGACGCTGCGCTGCGCTTACACCGACCCTGGTACAAATAACAACACGCAGAGCCGCAATGTCAACCTGACCAACGACAGCGGTTCCGGCAGCACCGCTACCGCCACGCTGGTGTGCGGTAGCGGCGGCTTCACCGGCGCCGCCAGCGCCAACCTGCCGCTGGCGTTCGACGGCAACGGTAAGGCTAAAGGTACGCTGGCTTACGACGACGTGGGAAAGCTGGCGCTGTCGGCGGAATACACGGCCAGTGGCGCCAACTTCATTACCGCTTCCAGCCCGGATATCCTGGTCGTCCCACACCACTACGGCATAGGCAGCATCACTGCAGCCGGTGTATCCAATCCCGCCGCCACCAGCGCCACCGATCAGCCATTCGCAACCGCTGGTGCAAATTTCAGCGTGCAGGTGACGGCTTTGAGCAACAACAATGTGGTGAGTACGAACTTCGGCCGAGAGAGCCAACCAGCGCGGGTCGACTTCACGCATAAATTGATCGCGCCGGCTGGGGCAAACGCAGGCACGCTGTCCGTGCCCAACGCGAGCACCATCTCGGCCGCTATCGTCGCTGGCGGCAACGCCTCGTCGGGCAAATTCACGGTCAGCAACTTGAGCTGGGACGAGGTGGGCATCATCACCCTGACCGCCACCACCAACAACGCGCTCAACAACGGCAGCCTGTACAACAACCTGCCCGCCGCGCTGGTCGGCAGCGGGACCAGCGGCAACATCGGCCGCTTTATCCCGGACCACTTCGACACCGCCCTCACCACGCCGAACGCCTCCCCCGTCATGGTGTGTCCAAGCGGCGTGTTCAGCATTAGCTGCAGCGGCGGCCGCTTCGTCTACGCGGCCCAGCCCTTCGGCCTGACGGTGAGCGCCCGCAACGCCGCCGGCGGCCTGACCACCAACTACGCCGCCACCTACGCGCGCCCGCTCACCATCACCGCCTGGAACGCGGCCGGCGCCACCGGCACCGCCGCCCCCAACGACAACGACAACCCGGAATACCGCCCCGTGGACAACGCCGCCCGCAGCATGCCGGTCGGCGCTGGCCTGACCGGCGGCCCCGCCGTCCCCACGGCCTTCGTCTTCACCGGCGGCAACGGCCTGGGCAGCGTCAGCTACGCCTTCAGCAAGTCCTACTCGCCCGGCCCGCCCTATATGCCCAGCGTAGCCACAAATCTCATCTCGAGCCCGGTCAACGTGTTCTTCCGCGCCACCGAAACCACGCCCGGCGGCGACGGCGTGACCTCCCTGCGCGCCGGCGCCGTGGAAGCGGGCATCGCCGTGGCCAGCGGCCGCCTGAAGGTGGCGCACAGCTACGGCTCGCCACTGCTCAAGCGGCGCGTGGAAGTGGAATCGCAATACTGGACCGGGACCGAATTCCTGCGCAACAGTGCCGAAGCCACCGCCGGCACGACCGCGCTGAGCGCCGCCGGCGTGCTCACTTTCGGCAACTGCACCCGCAACCTGTACACGGGCGGCGGCTGCTACGCCGGCTTGGCGGCCGACTCCACGCCCCCCACGCTGGACTTCCGCCAAAGCAAAGGCCTCTCCTACCTGAACCTGGCCGCCCCCGGCGCCGGGCGCGACGGCAGCGTGGATGTGCGCGTGAACGCCTTCCCCTGGCTGCCCAGCACCGTCGGCCGCCTCAACTACGGCGTCTACCGCTCGCCCTTCATCTACCTGCGCGAACTCCACTAGCGTGCCAGCCGGCCGGTCCGAACTGCGGTAGCATGGCCGTTTCCCCAACAACGGCACAGGAGCAGACATGGACGGCAAGTGGATAGAGATACAGGGCGACGACGGCGCATTCGGCGCCTGGCTGGACTTGCCGCGCGGCGGCAGCGGCCCCGGCATCGTGCTGCTGCAGGAAATCTTCGGCGTCAATGAACACATCCGCGGCGTGGCCGCGCAGTACGCGGCGGACGGCTACGTGGTGCTGGCGCCGGACCTGTTCTGGCGCGAAGGCGCGCGCATCGAGCTGGGCTACGGCGAGGCCGACTGGCAGCGCGCCGTGCAGCTCAAGCAGGCCAACGGCCCCGCCCAGGCCCAGGCCGACGTGCGCGCCGCCGCGCAAGCCCTGCGCGCCCTGCCCGGCGTGGGCGCCAAGATCGCCGCGCTGGGCTACTGCTACGGCGGCCTGCTGGCCTACCATGCCGCCGCCAACGGCGACGTGGACGCCGCCGTCGCCTACTACGGCGGCGGCATCCAGAACGCGCTTGAGCGCGCCGACGACATCCACGTGCCGCTGATGCTGCACTTCGGCGCCCGCGACAGCCACATCCCGCTGGACGCGGTCAAGCACATCGCCGAACGCTTCGACGAGCGCGACAACGTGGAAGTGCACCTGTACACCGAGGCCGAGCACGGCTTCAACTGCAACCACCGCGCCAGCTACCGCCAGCAGCCCGCCGCGCTGGCGCACGGCCACACGCTGGTTTTCCTCAGCGAAACCCTGTGAGCGCGGCCCCGGAGACGCCGTCTCTCCCCTATGGCGCATAGTCTGCCGCCGTCCACGGCGGCATACTGCTGGCATACGATGACTGGAGAACCGCATGAGCACGCACGCCCCACCCGAACCCATCCTAATCCTGATCAACGGCTGTTTCCACACGGTCGATAAATCCCAGCCGCAAGCCAGCGCTGTCGCCATCCAGGGCGGCAAGTTCCTGGCCGTGGGCGACGCCGACGAGGTGATGCGCCACCGCACGCCCACCAGCCAGGTGATCGACCTGAACGGCCGCAGCGTGGTGCCCGGCCTGAACGACTCCCACCTGCACCTGATACGCGGCGGCCTGAACTACAACCTGGAACTGCGCTGGGAAGGCGTGCCCTCGCTGGCCGACGCCCTGCGCATGCTCAAGGAACAGGCGCTGCGCACGCCCAGCCCGCAATGGGTGCGCGTGGTGGGCGGCTGGAACGAATTCCAGTTCGCCGAGAAGCGCATGCCCACGCTGGACGAGATCAACGCCGCCGCGCCGGACACGCCGGTGTTCGTGCTGCACCTGTACGACCGCGCCCTGCTCAACCGCGCCGCGCTGCGCGTGGTGGGCTACGACAAGGACACGCCGAATCCGCCCGGCGGCGAGATCCAGCGCGATGCCTCAGGCAACCCCACCGGCATGCTGATCGCCCGCCCCAACGCCATGATCCTGTATGCCACGCTGGCCAAGGGCCCCAAGCTGCCGCTGGACCTGCAGATCAACTCCACGCGCCAGTTCATGCGCGAGCTGAACCGCCTGGGCGTGACCTCCGCCATCGACGCCGGCGGCGGCTTCCAGAACTACCCCGAGGACTACTCGGTGGTGGACCAGCTGGCGCGCGACGACCAGCTTACCATCCGCATCGCCTACAACCTGTTCACGCAGAACAAGGGCAAGGAGCTGGAAGACTTCGAAAAGTGGACCGACATGGTCACGCCCGGCCAGGGCACGGACTTCTACCGCCACAACGGCGCCGGCGAAATGCTGGTGTTCTCCGCCGCCGACTTCGAAGACTTCCTCGAGCCGCGCCCGGACCTGAACCCGGACATGGAAGCGGAGCTGGAAAAAGTCGTGCGCCACCTGGTCGGCAAGCGCTGGCCCTTCCGCCTGCACGCCACCTACGACGAATCGATCTCGCGCATGCTGGACGTGTTCGAGAAGGTTAACCGCGACATCCCCTTCGGCGACCTGCACTGGATGTTCGACCACGCCGAAACCATCAGCCCGCGCAATATCGAGCGCGTGAAGGCGCTCAACGGCGGCATCGCCATCCAGCACCGCATGGCCTTCCAGGGCGAATACTTCGTGGAGCGCTACGGCGCGGAAGCGGCCAAGGCCACCCCGCCCATCAAGCGCATGCTGGAGACCGGCGTGCCGGTGGGCGCCGGCACCGACGCCACCCGGGTGGCCAGCTACAACCCGTGGACCGCGCTGTACTGGCTGGTGTCCGGCCGCACCGTGGGCGGCATGCGCCTGTACGACGCCGGCGCCAAGCTCTCGCGCGACACCGCCATGGAACTGTGGACGGCCGGCAGCGCCTGGTTCTCCAGCGAGCAGGGCAAGAAAGGCCGCATCAAGGAAGGCATGCTGGCCGACCTGGCGGTGCTCTCGGCCGACTTCTTCACGGTGGACGAAGAAGCCATCAAATCGATCGAATCGGTGCTCACCATCGTGGGCGGCAAAGTGGTCTACGGCCAGGCCGAATTCACGCCGCTGGCGCCGCCCGCCATACCGGTGCTGCCGGACTGGTCGCCGGTGTCCTCCACGCCCGGCCACTGGCGCCGCGCCGCGCCGGCGCCGGCCGCGCAGGCCGCGCTGCCGCACCAATGCCAGGGACCATGCGGCGTGCACGCCCACTCGCACGACCGCGCGCGCCGCTCCCCGGTGCCGGTGTCGGACTTCAGCGGCTTCTGGGGCGCGCTGGGCTGCAGCTGCTTCGCATTCTGACGGAGGACGCCATGAACTACACCAAAATCGTACTGGGCCTGGTCCTGTCCTTCGTCGTGGGCGCCGGATGCAAGCTGTTCGGCATCCCGGCCGCCTCGCCGCCGGTGCTCAGCGGCGCGCTGCTGGTCTTCGCCATGAGCAGCGGCTACTGGCTGGTGGACCGCTACCTGTGCCGGGAAGCGGCGCAGAACAAAAAGCACTGCGGCGGCCACGCGCTCGAACGCAAGCCAGACGAGGCCTCACTATGAGCGCGCTGCTGATAGGCGCCCTGCTGGGCCTGGCCGTGGGCGGCGTCTGCCGCTGGTTCGACATCCCCTCCCCCTCGCCGCCGACGCCGGTCGGCGCCCTGCTGGTGGTCGCCATGACCGCCGGCTACGTCACCGCCGGCCTGCTTTAAGACTGCAGCAGCGCGCGCAGTTCCGGGATGGTGAGCGGGGCGGCGCCGGAGCCGCGCGCGCGCAGGGCGGCCAGGATGGCGACGATCTCCTCCGAGGTGCGGGCCGCGCTGAAGTACCAGCCCTGCACCCGCGTGGCGCCGCGCTCGGCCAGCCAGGCCAGATCGGCCTCGTGCTCCAGCCCTTCGCACAGCAGCTCGGCGCTGAACAGCTCGGCGATCCCCTGGATCAGCCGGAACAGCCCCGCCACCCGCTCGCTGCCCGCCACGCCGTGCACGAACTGGCGGTCCACCTTGAGGCGGTCGAAGGGGAAACTGTTGATGGCGTCCAGATTCGAGTAGCCTGTGCCGAAGTCGTCCACCGCAATGCGCACGCCCAGCGCGCGCAGCTGCGCCACCCGCGGCGACACCAGCTCCAGCGTCTCGAGCAGCTGGCTTTCCGTCACCTCGAATTCCAGCAGCTCGCCGCGTATGCGGTAGGTATGCAGCAGCCGCTTCAGGTCGCCGAGCAGGTCGGCATGCAGCAGCGAGCGGCGCGAAAAATTCAGCGACACCGGCACCACCGGCAGCCCCGCGTCCAGCCAGGAGCGCATGTCGCGGCACACCTGGGTCAGCACGCGCAGGTCGATGTCGTAGATCTTGTCGGTGCTTTCGGCCAGCGGGATAAAGCTGCCCGGCGCCACCAGGCCGCGCGACGGATGCCGCCAGCGCACCAGCGCCTCCATGCCGATCAGCCGTCCCTGCGCATAGTCCACCTGCGGCTGGTAGTGCGCCACCAGTTCGCCGTGCTGGGCGGTGGCGCCCGCCGCCGGCGCCGTGTCGAGCGCGCCCTGCAGCTCGAACACCATGTGCGAGCGCGCCAGCAATTCAAAGCCGTATTCCTTGACCGTGGTGCGCAGCATGGCGCTGCTGATGGACGAGGCCGCCGTCTCGGCCGCGTCCAGCAGGCTGGCGGCCGAGCCCAGGTAGGGCGTGTCGTGGTGCTCCACGCCGATGCGCGCGTGCAGCGCCTGGGTGCCGCCCGGCTCCAGCGTGAACGGCGCGCTCAGTTCGTTCTTCAGCCGCTCCAGGCTGACCGCCTGCGCGGCCCGGTCGCCGAACAGCGCGAAGGCGAATTTGTCGCCGCCCAGGTGGCCCACCAGGTTGCTGGCCCCGGCCCATTCGGTGAGCCGCTCGCCGACGATGCGCAGGGCCTGGTTGCCGGCGTTGCGGCCGAACACTTCATTGAGCTGGCGGAAGCCGATCAGGTCGATATAGCCGGCCATCACGTGCGGCAGCCGGGTCTGCTCCAGGCCCAGCTGCAAATGGTGCAGGAAAACGTTGCGGTTGGACATGCCGGTGATGTCGTTGCAGTAGCGCAGTTCCAGCGTATCGACCACCAGCCGCGCCATGCCCTTGAGCAGCATGGCCTGGTCGGGCGAGAAGCTGCCGGCCTCGCGCCGCATCACCCACAGCGTGCCCAGCAGGTAGCCGCGCGCGCCCGACAGCGGCACGGCGGCGTAGTGGCGGTAGTGCGGCGCATGGGTCACCAGCGGGTTGGTGCGGAAGCGCGGATCGCTGCTGGCGTCGGCGACCTCGAACCAGTCGCCCTCGGCGCCCACGGCCCAGGTGCAGAAGGACCCGGAGCGCGGCACGTGGCGCTCCTCCATGCCGACGCGGGACGGCAGCCAGATCTGCGACTGGTAGACGATGCTGATGCCGCCGATGTCCGCGCCCACCGAGCGGATCGCCAGTTCGGTGATGTAGTCGAGGTTGGGGTCGCTGCGGTCCTGCGTCATGGCATAGCGCGACACCTCGGCCAGGCGGCGCTGCTCGGTCTCCCCATCCAGGCAGGACGGTGGCAGCTCTTCCAGGGTGCTGACATCCATGCTTACTCTCCTCCTTGCGAACAAGCATGGTGACACAAAAATGTAGTTATTGCATTTTTTTGAGCCGCCTCACCTGCAGCGTTGCGCCAATGAGAAAAAGCAGGAACAGGACGCCGGACGCCATCTTCAGCCATTCGGCTTCCGGGCTGTCCGCCAGGGGCTTACCAACCGGCAGGCGCACCGAGGATTCCGTCATGGCGGGGATCAGGTGGAAGAAAAAGGTGAGCGAATACGACACCGTCATGACGGCGGCGGCCTTGGCGCCGAACAGGCTGCCGCGCGCGGCCAGCCAGGCCAGGCCCAGCACCAGCAGGGTGATCACGCCCAGCGCGTGCGGCTTGCCGAAACCGCCGTGCTGGAAGATGCCGAAACCGGTCAGGCAGGTCAGCACCGTGGTCCAGATATAGACCCGGCCCACGGCGTTGGCGGGGTTGATGCCCTTGTCGCGGAAAAAGGCCAGCAGCCCCGCAGCCAGCGCAACGAGGCTGATGGCGGTGTGGATGGCGCCGAGTGGAGTAAGTCCAAGCATGATGTCTTTCCTTAGCGTGAAAAGTTGAGGGCTTGCTGCCATTCAATGCTAATCCTCAAGCGCCCAGCCGTCCTATCGCCAAAGGCAGGGATGGACGCACCAAAACGGCGCAAGCTGCGTGTGCGTGCGGCGCGCCGCCGGCCGCGCGGCGCCGATAGAATGGCGCGATATCGAGGGAGGCTGCCATGCGATCGTCTGCGATGAAACTGCTGGTTCTGTCTTGCGCCCTGGCGGGCCTGGCCGCGTGCGGCGGCGGCAGCGGGGGCATGAGCGTCACCGCGCCGCCAGCCGCGCTGCAGCTGGCCTTGCAGCCGGTGGCGAGCGGCCTCTCGCAGCCGCTGTACCTGACCGCGCCGGCCGGCGACAGCCGGCTGTTCATCGTCGAGCGTCCCGGCCGCATCCGCGTGTTTGCCAACGGCGCGCTGCTGGCCACGCCCTTCCTCGACATCAGCAGCCAGACCACCAGCGCCGGCGAACGCGGCCTGCTGTCCATGGCCTTCCATCCGCAGTACGCGCAGAACGGCAGCTTCTTCATCTACTACACGGACAGCAACGGCGATATCGCCGTGGACCGCATGAAGGTCTCCGACACCAACGCCAACCTGGCCGACCCGGCCACCGCCGGGCGCGTCATCACCATCCCCCACCGCGAGTTCAGCAACCACAACGGCGGCCAGCTGGCCTTCGGCGCGGACGGCTATCTCTACATCGGCACCGGCGACGGCGGCGGCGCCGGCGATCCGCTGCGCAACGGCCAGAACCTCAATTCGCTGCTGGGGAAAATCCTGCGCCTGGACGTGGGCATCGTGGTGCCGGGCCAGACTTACGGCATCCCTTCCGGCAATCCCTACGCGGGCCAGGCCGGATGGCGCGGCGAGATCTGGGCCGCCGGCCTGCGCAACCCGTGGCGCTTCTCCTTCGACCGCGGCGACGGCCTGCTCTACATCGCGGACGTGGGCCAGGACCAGCGCGAGGAGGTGGACGTGGCGCCCGCCACGCAAGCTGGCCTGAACTACGGCTGGAACATCATGGAGGGCACGGCCTGCTACAACGCCGCCAGCTGCAACCAGGCCGGGCTGACCCTGCCGGTGTTCGAGTACCAGCACGGCGCCAACGACGTGAACGGCTGCTCCATCACCGGCGGCTATGTGTACCGGGGCGCGGCCATCCCCGAACTGGCGGGCACGTATTTCTACTCGGACTATTGCAAGGGCTATCTGAAGAGTTTCGCCTATCGCAACGGGGCGGTCAGCGGGGCGCAGGAGTGGGCGGTGGACAACCCCGGCAATGTGCTGTCCTTCGGCCAGGACGCGCAGGGCGAGCTGTATCTGTTGGCCGGCAGCGGCCAGGTGTTCCGCATCGTGCGCCGCTGAACGCGATAGAATGGCGGCATCGCAACCCGCCCATTCCGCTGATACCGCCATGGCACGTTTGAAACTTGAATTCCCGGAAGACCAGTTCTATTTTTCCACCCAGCTGACCGTGCGCGTCACCGACATCAACGGGGCCAACCACCTGGCCAACGATTCGATGATCTCCATGATTTCGGAGGCCCGCGCGCGCTTCCTGTTCGAGTTCGGCGTGCGGGAAACGGAGGCGGACGGCACCGGCATTATCGTCACCGACCTGGCCACCACCTACAAGGCCGAGGGCCATGCGCGCGACCATTTGCTGTTCGAGGTGGGGGTGATGGACTTTAACAAATACGGCGGCGACATCACCTTCCGCATCACGCGCCCGCAGGACCAGGCGCTGGTGGCGATGGCCAAGTCGGGCTTTGTCTTCTTCAACTACAAGCGCAGCCAGGTGGTGCCCATGCCGGAGGATTTCCTGGCGAAATTCCCCCGGGTGAACTGGCTGGACTAAGGCCTAGCCGCGCGAAGGCCGCGCGCCGCGCACTTTCACGTCGAAGGTCTTGCTGAACCAGTTGTCCAGCATCTGCTTTTCATAGCGCAGCTCGTCGTTGGCGGTGGACAGGCGCGCGTTCTCGAGATAGTTCATATCGGACAGCCGGGCGTCGCCGCTGCGCAGCACCTTGCCGCCTTCCTCCAGGCTGTAGTGCAGCTCCATGCGGGGCCAGTCCGCCATGCCGCGCATGATGCGGATGTCGTTCGCGCTGCGGCGGCTGTAGTCGATGCGGCCGGCCAGGTCGATGTCGGTCACGGTCACTTTGAGTTCCTGCCCGGGAGGCAGGAGTTTGCCCAGCTCGGCGAAATGCTTGCTGAGGCTGTCGAGCACGCGCTCGCGCTCCACCGGCGAGAACGGCATGTCGGCGAATTTCTGCGCGTCGGTGTAGGTCACCGTGGCGCCGGCCACGGCGGCGGCGCTGGCCATGGCGGCGATGCCGGCCAGCGCCAGCGCGGCTACGGGGTTGCGAAGTGCACGCATGATGATCCTTTCAGCATAAAGATGGCGGATCATCCTAATATACCCCCGTTTGCCGTGCCTTGTGCTGCGCTGAAACGCTTTCTTACCAATTCCCCCGGCGATCAGCTGCCGATGCGGCCGCCGTCATTCTTGGTGATGACGATGGTGGCCGAGCGCGGACGCTTGCCCGCGCCGTAGCCTATGCTGGACGGCCACTGGCTGGTGTACTTGCTCGGGTCGGCAATATTGGCCTGGCTGGTGGTTTCGCCCGGGTGCTGGATGTTGACGAACAGCGCCTTGCCGTCCGGCGTTTCGCAGATACCGGTCAGTTCGCAGTCCACCGGGCCGACCAGGAAGCGCTTCAGCGTGTCGGCGGTCGGGGTCTTGCCGACAAAGGTGTCCACCGCCAAGGTGCCGGTGCCGGTGGTCGGGTAGGTCAGCGTGACTTTCTTGCCGTCGCCCACCTGGCCCGGCAGCGCGGCCAGCATCATGCAGTTGGTGACGTCGGTGTAGGCGCCGTCGTCGGTCTGGATCCAGCAGATGCCGGTGGACGGGCTGAAGGCCAGGCCGTCCGGGCTGGAGAAGTCCTGGTCGGCGGTCAGGCTGGACAGGTTGACCTTGCCCGCGTCGGCGCCGCTTTCCGCGCCGAACAGGTAGACGTCCCAGCTGAAGGACAGCGCGGTGGAGCCGGCCAGCGCTTCCTTGATGCGCAGGATGTGGCCGTTCGGGTTGCCGCTCTGCGCGGTCGTGCCCTTCATGTCGGTGTAGGCGCGCGGGTTGGGGCCGTCCGGGGCCAGCGCGGACGAGCCGCTCGGGGTCGGGGTGCGGTTGCTGTTATTGGTCAGCGAGAAATACACTTCGCCGTTGGCCGGGTTGACCGAGCACCATTCCGGACGGTCCATCTTGGTGGCGCCGACCGCGTCGCCAGCCAGGCGGGCGTTGATCAGCACGTCGGCCTGGTCGGCGAACTTGTAGCCGGTGTAGGCGGCGATCAGCGGGTTGGTGATGCTCAGCTCGATCCAGCTGCCGGAACCGTCGGCGCCGAACTTGGCCACGTACAGCTTGCCCGAGTCCAGGTATTTGTCGCCCACGGCCAGCACGTCGGCCAGGGCCGCGTCGCCCGGGTTCCAGGCTTGGGTGGAGACGAATTTGTAGATGTACTCGTTGCGCGAGTCGTCGCCCATGTAGACGGCCAGCGGCTGGCCGGCCACCACTTTGCCGAAGGCGGCGCTTTCGTGCGCGTAACGGCCCAGCGCGGTGCGCTTCTTGACGGCCTTGGCCTTGTTGTACGGATCGGCTTCCACGATGTAGCCCATGCCGTTCATCTCGTTGCGGTAGTCGTCGCTGCCGTCCACCGACGCGCCCAGCTTGCTGTTGTTCCAGCGCGCGTATTTGTCGTCGGCGCCGCCGCTTTCCCAGCCGTGGCGCGATGCCGCGCCCTGGCTGCGGCCGTAGCGGTTCAGCGCAGCGACGCTCTTGTCGTTGCCGCGCGCGGCATTGTCGGCGGCGCCGCGCACAAAGTAGCCGGACCAGTTTTCTTCGCCGGAGACGAAGCTGCCCCACGGGGTCTTGCCGGTGCCGCAGTTGTTCAGGGTGCCGCGCGTTTTGCTGGCGTCCTTGGAGTACTTGGTCACCAGCAGCGCGTTGCCGCGCGCCGGGCCGGAGATTTCGCATTCGGTCAGGCAGGTGACGCGGCGGTTGAAGGCCGAATCCTTGACGTATTCCCATTTGCCGCCGGTCTTGCGCACTTCAACCATGGACAGGCCGTGCAGCGCGGTTTCGCGGTCGATCTCGGCGGCCGGGCGCGGCAGGGTGTTGCTGCCGCCGTTGGCGTGGATGAAGAAGGACGACAGCTGCTGGTTGGTGGTCGCTTCGTGGTTGACGGCCAGGATGCCGCGCTCGACGGCGCTGGTGGACGCCTTGCCGTCGGCGCTCAGGCCGAAGAACTCCATGCCGTCGTGGTGGTCGCCGGCGCGGTTTTCGAAGTCGGCGTCGCTGCCGTCATTCTTGAAGGCGGTGGCGGTGGCGGTCAGCGGGTCGCCCAGCGCGTACAGCACGGTGGCGGTGTAGCCTGCCGGCACGGTAACCAGGTCGGCCAGGCTCTTCGGCACGGCGCTGAAGCTGAGCAGCTTTTCGGCCGGGGGCGGCGGCACCACAGGGTCCGGCACGGCAGGCGAATTGATGTCGCCGCCGCATGCGGTCAGGCCCATGGAGCCGAGCACCACGGTGGCAGCGCCGGCGGCGCCGCCGCGCAGCAGGTTGCGGCGGCTGATGCGCTGTTCCAGCACGGCGCTGAAGTGTTCGTTCGGGGTATCGTTGTAGCCGATATCGTCTGGGTCGATGGAGGCTGGCACGCGGTCTTTGCTGTTCATATTCTTGGTCTCTGAGTTGGGAGGGTGCGACGCCCGCCATTCTAGGAGGAATAAATGACAACATTGTGACCGGGGCCCCTGCCTGCGATCCTAGTTTTGTCATGGACAATTTATCCGTGCTTAACAGTTTTCTTTTGAATCGATGGACAATATTGTCAAAAGTGAAGTACTGTTTCATATCAGTCACTGGCGAGGCGCCGCCGGGGCCGATGCAGCATGCAGTTTCGCTATGAAAAACAGGCATCTGTTGTAAGGCCATATCGTAATGATTATTGCCTGTTGTTAATTCAACGGATGTGAGACTACAATCGAAAGAATGCGCCTAAAAATTGCGCATACGAGTGTCTTTTTGCGGAATACGCCTATATGTCTTTTTTGTCCTCACCTTCGCCCAAGCTAGCGCCATGGAAAGTTCTGCTGGTCGATGACGAACCCGATATCCACGACGTCACCAAGCTGACCCTGACCCGCTTCCGCCTGGACGGCCGCGCGCTCAGTTTCGTCCATGCCTACAGCGGCGCGGAGGCCAAGGAAGTGCTGGCGCGCGAGCAGGATATCGCGCTGGTGTTCCTGGACGTGGTGATGGAGCAGGAGGACAGCGGCCTGGAAGTGGCGCGCTGGATGCGCCAGGAGCTGGACAACCAGTTCACCCGCATCGTGCTGCGCACCGGCCAGCCGGGCCAGGCGCCGGAAGAGCGCGTGATCGTCAACTACGACATCAACGACTACAAGGAAAAGACCGAGCTCGACCGCACCAAGCTGTTCACCACCACCTTCGCCGCGCTGCGCGCATACCGCGACATCATGAAGGTGGAGGAAGCGCGCATTGCGCAGCTGAACTACCGCGAAGGCCTGGAGCGCGTGATCGCCGCCTCGGCCCATATCTTCCAGCAGCGCAACCTGAAGGACTTCGCCAACGGCCTGCTGCAGCAGGTGGTGGCGCTGCTGCGCCTGGAAAACAGCATGCTGCTGCGCCTGCGCGCGGCCACCGCCATCAGCGGCGAACATGAATACGAAATCCTGGCCCAGATCGGCGACGAGGAAAACATCCTCACGCCCGACCTGCTGGCCCAGCTGGACGACGCCAAGAGCAACCGCATCTCCCGCGTGCACGGCGACACCTATGTCGGCTACTTCCCCAACAGCAGCGGCAAGGCCTCGCTGCTGGTGCTCAAGGGCGTGGAAGAAATCTCCGACATCGACGCCAAGCTGCTGGAAGTGTTCTGCTCGGGCGTGGCGATCGCCTTCGACAACATCCTGCTGACGCAGGAAATCACCGACACCCAGGCCGAGCTGATCCTGCGCCTGGGCGACGTGGTGGAATCGCGCTCGAACGAGGCGGGCAACCACGTGCGCCGCATGTCCGAGGTGTGCCATCTGCTGGCCGTGGCCAGCGGCATGCCGGACGAGGAAGTGGCGGTGCTGCGCCACGCCGCGCCCATGCACGACATCGGCAAGATCGCCACGCCGGACGCGGTGCTGCTGAAACCGGGCAAGCTCGACGCGGCCGAATGGGAAATCATGAAGCAGCATCCGGCGGTGGGCCTGTCCATCCTGGACGGCTCGCAGCGCCCGATCCTGAAAGCGGCCGCCGTGATCGCGCACCAGCACCACGAGAAATTCGACGGCAGCGGCTATCCGCAAGGCCTGCGCGGCGACAAGATCCACCTGTACGCGCGCATCGTGGCCGTGGCCGACGTGTTCGACGCGCTGATGCACAAGCGCTGCTACAAGGAAGCCTGGCCGGTCGACCAGGTGGTCAGCCACCTGCGCGAAGTGGCGGGCCACCACCTGGACCCGGTCTACGTCGAGCACCTGATCAACAACATCGACAAGGCACTGGCCATCAACGAGCGCTTCCCGGACTGAACGCCGCCTGCACGGCGTGCTCGATGCGGCCGGCCAGTTCGGCGTCGGCCAGCATCGGGAACTCCTTCTTCAGTTTATTCGACACCGCCCAGCCGTTTTCGCGCACCGCGCGCACGATGCGGTCGATTTCCGCATCCGGCCCTTCCAGCCAGTTCTTCACTTCCCGCCGCGCGCTGTAGACGCCGCGCAGATACGCCGCCTCGTCCGGCATCTCTTCGGCCAGGGTGTGCCGCAGCACGCCGCCCAGGTAAGCCGCATGTTTGCTCAGGTCCGGATAGCGCCAGGCCGCCATCGCATCCTCGTAAGCGCCAAACTGGAAGTTTGAGCGGACGCCATCATCGTATTCCGCCATGGCGCCAAACTGGTACTGCTGCGCGTATTTGCGCATCAGCGGCCGGGAGAAGACTGCCAGCGTCTGGTCATACACCGCGCGCGCGAAGGCCGAGCGCGTGATCGAGGCCGACACCGGCAAAATAAAGGGCGCCGGCACTGCCCCGTCGCGCCGCAGGATATCGTTAATCAGAAAGCGCGAAATCCGGCCATTCCCGTCCGACATGGGATGGATATAGACAAAACCGAACGCCGCCACCGCCGCGCGGACGGCCGGCGGCCGGCCCACCGTGCACGCCAGGCTGGCCCGCAAGCCTTCGAGCAACGGCAGGATCGCGTCCCAATGCGGGGCGATGTAGTCGACCACGTCGCTATACGTATTGAGATGGCCGACGAACACCGGCGAGCGGCGCAGGCCGTAGCGTGTTGCGGCCGGCCCCAGTATGCTGGCCTGCAAGGCCGCCAGGCTGTCCAGCGCCAACGGATCCTCCGAGCGGCCGCACATGGACTCCATCGTGGCAGCAAAGCGCTGGATGCGGCCCTGCTGGCTCTCCTCGTGCTCAATGGCGAAGCTGGCGCGGCTTTCCCTGATCGTCAGCCAAACTGCGCTGCGCTGGAGAATATCCTGTCCGTAGGCCGACTCAAGCTCCGCCAGCGCGTGGGCAAAATCGATAGCCTCGGCCGCCAGCACCTCCGGGCTGCGCGACACCACCGGACAAAACTGGCACGTGCCCGGCAAATTGTTGCGCACCCGCCAGCGCTTCACTGCGATAAACGATGTGGAAGTGAGATAAGCGCCGGCATCAATGGCGTCGACGTAGTTGCCCGCGGCGGTATCCGGCACAGCGAGCGTCCGCCCGGTCAGCCACTCGAAAAAGAACCCCGCCCTGCGCGCATATTGCCCGGTAGGCTCTCGCCTGATCCACACTTCAAGCTCAAGCGGTTCAATCCGCGCAAACAGGCGCGCCAGCAACTCCAGATGCAAACGCTCATGTTTTAGTGCAAAAGTAAGCTGCGCTTGCAGATCATGTGCAGGACGGACAGATGCAGGAAGGCTGCTCGCGGCAGGCAAAGGCTGGACAGGCTCGGCGCCATACCGCTCCGCCAGCCATCGCCACCCTGCCCTTGTCCCTGCGGTAACCATGATTAAAATCGCTCAGAAGTACTCGAAAACGATTATGCGCCTAAAATTTTGATTACAAATCGAGGATTGGGACAAAAAACGCTCAGGCGCTGAAAGACCCGAAGATTGAGCAATACGAAGGCAAGTCCCCTTGAGGCAACGTATGCTGGCCGAATGCTCAAGATCCTCACTACTGACGAGTTCAACACTTGGTTCGCAAGCCTTCGCGACAAGGTGGCGGTCGCACATATTCGGACGCGAGTCGAACGGGCATCGCTTGGGAACTTCGGAGACTGCTCTCCGGTCGGTGGTGGGGTCGCGGAAATGAGAATACACTATGGCCCAGGCTATCGCGTCTACTTCAGCAAACGTGGCACCACTGTGGTGATATTGCTGGCAGGCGGTGAAAAGTCGAGTCAGAGCAAAGACATCAAAACTGCTATTAAACTCGTCAAGTCCATGCGAGAAAAACCATGACTATCGAACTTACCCCGTGGGACACCTCACAGCAGTTACAAACCCGAGAAGATATCGTGTTGTTTCTGGAGGCCTGCCTGGAACAAGCGGCAGACGATGCTCCCTTCATTTCTACTGCTATCGAAACAGTCGCACACTCCCCGGCGCTAGCTCAACTCTCAGCCGGCGATGAGTTGCGTGAAGGAATTCTTAACCTGATAAATGCTCATCCGTCCAACATTGCGCAACTACTCTCTGAAATATTACATATAAAAATATCAGGAAATGATATATCGCATCCTATGCAGCTTGAGGAATAGGAAGGCCAAGTATTTTCAATGCTGAAACCAACTGAATAGTGGCATCATCATCAACATCGTAGTCATCAGGGAAAATTGCTTGCCCATATTTTCCCGCCTTCAATTTAGCGACCGCAACAACAGTTGTAGCATCTGCTATAGAATTAGAGAAATTTGTTTTTGAATCAATCTTAACATTCAAAAGAACAGCCCCCTCCAAATTCGCGCCATTGAATTTTGCCCCATTTAGAATGGCACCAGAAAAATCAACTCCTCGCAAATCAGAAACCATTAAACTAGCTCCGAAAATTATTGCCGCACCCAAATTTGCCCCTTGCATTTTAGCGCCATCCAGCTTCGCATATCGAAGGTCAGACAAGGCCATCTGCGCCCCTTGCAAACTCGCGTGCTGCAGATCCGCCGATTGCAATTGCGCTTCAAAAAAATCACATCTTTGGAATTTCCCGAGTTTTAAATTTGCCCCTTGCCACTGCACCCCTCTCAAATTCAAATCATAAAGTTCAATATTCCGATGGATTTTATCCTTCTGCAATGCGAGCAGCATTCCATCAAATCCAGAAAGTACAATATGCGGCAAATCTGGCGAATTATCCCGAAGAATATTTCCGTTCCCACTTGCCAATGCAAGAGTCAGCGCTCCACCAACTCCAGAATTCATTTCCAGTCTAATTTTTTTATTCCACTCTTGAAATTCCAAAGCCCAATCCAGATTATTAACCGAGCAAATATCTTTCATTTCCTCCAACAGCAACTTAACTCTAGCAACCCAAATGGCTTTAACCAGTTGAAAAGCTGGCCGCTGAAAGTGCGCTCCAAAGTCTCCCCGCAAGAATGCCTGCAACTGATGGATTGCAGATATTTGTAACGCAATTGCCCCATCACGTCTACTATGGGTTCTGAGCGAGCCCTGTGCCGGCTCAGAGGAGAATTCCTTGGAGTTAGAACTCTCTTCCGTTTTCACCGTTTCAAAGATCTCGTCTTTAGCAACCTTATCTTGCTTAGTGGTTTTTTTCACAACAACAATCTTATCCTCCGGCAGATGCAGCCCCGATGCCCATTCAGCCAGCTTCTGAAAATCCTTCAGGTTTACATCTTTTCTTTGATTTTCTATCGACCAGAGATTATTCCGATCCCGAAATAACCAAACCAAGAAAACGATCGGCAACCCGGAAATTATTATAATATTACTCATTAATTGGGGCATCTTGGAAATGCCATCAATCGTGAAAGTAATATACTTCTTATTTATAAAATCAAGACTCGGAACAATCAACTCCATAATACCCAGAGCCAGAAAAAAGGAAAGAACAACGAGGGATGGGCGCACCAAATGAACTGACGGCCATCTTCTACCTTCCCAAAATCGTCGCACCTTCAGAAACAATACATCCCAACGCCATGCTCCATGACGCAGATATTGAAGCTTATCTCTTCTACCCATGCCGAGTACAAAAACAGAATCCAGGCATAAGAAGGTAGAAAAAATTGATTTTGACAAATACTCGCCTCCAAAAAATGCCCAGGTTAAAATAGTCGTCGCAACAAATAATGCATATGCTATGACATATAAATATCCAATCTCAAACGTACCGGAGATTGTCGAAATAACAGGGTATTTGTAGGCAAAAAATGGGGAAAATAAAAGCAGCAGTGAAGAGAATATTCCCACAAACAAGCGAAATCTGAGAGAAGCTGCCAGCCCTATTGATCGAGAACCGTTTACGCAATCCAAATCGCGGAATTTAAGGCACTTCCGATCAAGGAAACCAGATAGAATTGCCGACAGTATTATAATCAAATAAAAATACATCTCCACCATAAGCTCCCTGAACCATCAATAAAACATTGCATCGCAACGCGCTTTAGGATGAAATGCAATGCCGGCTGGGTCTCCTCAAGCCTGCTGCTTGCCGTGCTGGACGCGCGGGAAGCGCAGGTTGTAGTGCAGGCCCATGTTGGGGGCGCTGACCACTTTGACCGTGCCGCCCAGCGGACCCGTCACCAGGTTGTACAGGATGTGCGCGCCCAGGCCGCTGCCGCCGGAGCCGCGCTTGGTGGTGAAGAAGGGGTCGAACAGCTGGCTCAAGGTGCCAGGATCCATGCCGATGCCGTTGTCGCTGTAGTCGAACTGCACGTGGTCGCCCTCCACCCTGCCCTTGATCTTGATCGAGCCGGACTGGCCTTCGCCAAAGCCGTGCACCAGCGAGTTGACCACCATATTCGTCACGATCTGCGACACCGCGCCGGGGAAGCTTTCCATGTCGATGTCCGGCGGGCAGTCCACTTCCACTTCGATCGGCTTGCCCTTCAGCTTGGGCTGCAGCGACAGCAGCACCTCGTCCAGGTATTTGCGCAGGTTGAAGCTGCGCACATTGTCGGACGACTGGTCCACCGCCACCTGCTTGAAGCTGCGCACCAGCGCCGCCGCGCGCTGGGTGTTGGTGGTCATGATGCGCAGCGACTGGTCGACGATGTCGAAGAACTGGTTCAGCCCGTCCTCGTCCAGGGCGCCGTTGGCCAGGTCTTCCTTGGTCAGCTTGAGTTCCTGCACCAGGTGGCTGGTGGCGGTCACGCAGATGCCCAGGGGCGTGTTGATTTCGTGCGCCACGCCGGCCACCAGGCGGCCCAGCGAGGCCAGCTTTTCCTGCCGCACCAGCTCGCCCTGCGCTTCCTGCAGCTGCGTCAGCGCCGTGTTCAGCGCCGCGTTCTGCTCCTCCAGCGCGCTCTTGGCGCGGCGGATGGCGCGGTCGGCCTGCAGGCGCGAGATCACCACCGCCACGTGGCTGGCCATGAAGGCCAGCACGTCCAGGTCGGACTGGGTGTAGATCACGTCCTCGTGGTAGCTCTGCACCACCAGCACGCCGTAGGCATAGTCGTTGAGCAGTATGGGCGCGCCCATCCAGCTGATGATCTCTTCGTTGCCCAGCGGCCGCTCCACCTCGCCGGACGCCATCAGCGCCAGATAGCCGTCGCGGTCCAGCAGCACCGGCTGGCGCTGCTTCAGGATGTAGGAGGTCATGCCCACACCGTAGGAGAAGCTGGTGCACGGCGCGGTCGGGTCTTTCTCGTCGACGAAATACGGGACCGTGATCTCGTTGTTGCTCGGGTGGTAGAGCGCGATCAGGAAGTTGCGCACGGTCAGCACTTCGCTGATGGCTTCGTGCAGGCGCTGGTACATGGTGTTGCGGTCCCACGAGCCGCCCGACAGGCTGGCGATCTCGTACAGCGCGCGCTGCAGGCTTTCGGCGCGGCGGCGCTCGGCCACTTCGTACTCCAGCGCGGCGGTGCGCTCGTGCACGGCGCGCTCCAGGCGATCCATGCTCTGCAGGCCTTGCAGCGCGCTCGACACGTGGCTGGCGATCAGCTGGAACAGCGCCTGGTCTTCCTCGCTGAAAGTGTGCTGCTTGTCGTAGCTCTGGATCACCATGGCGCCCATGGCCTGGTGGTTCTGGTCCAGCAGCGGGCAGCCCATCCAGTGCTCGGCGGTGGTGCCCAGCCCCCACACGGCGCCGTCGGTCTCGTGCGAGGTGTGCTCCTCGGCCGTCATGATCAGGCGCTGGCCGTTCAGTATCACCCAGGCGGTGGGCGAATGGTCGGACGAGGGCAGCTCCACCAGCTCCTGGCCGTCATAGGGCGCGTCGTCCACCTCGTCGACAAAGTAGACGAAGCGCACCGAGTTGGGGCGCCCCTCGTCGCTCAGCGCGACATAGAAGTTGGCAGCGTACATGATGCGCCCCAGCGCCTCGTGCACCGCCTGCACAAATTCCGCAATGTCGGTGCAGGTGCTCGATTTCTGCCCGATTTCGAGCAAGATGCTTTGTACGGCTTCCAGGCGGCTAAGACGGCTTTCCATCGATTTTTCCTATGTGCAATTGAGCACAGGAATGGTAACAGTTCAGGCAGGCCGGCGGTAGCCGCTTTCTATCCACGCTGTGGCGCTCGCCACACTGAGTTTGAAGGTCGGCAGCGCGCGCACCTGGGCCAGCTCCTCGCCGTAGGGGTCGAAGGCGGTCAGGGTGGCGTAGGGTTCGTCCTCGTCCGGCGTGATGTCGAAGTTGACGGTGATGTAGGCCGCGCCTTCGGTGTTCACGCGCACGCTCTTGTGCAGCTGGGCGTGCAGCTGCTGCTCGTGGCGGCGCAGCACTTCGTTGGCGGTCTTGACCAGGGTGTTGAAGGCGTTGATGTCGAGCGGCTTGGGGTTTTTCTTGTCGCGCCCCATGGTCCACGGCCCCACCAGGGCCGGTTCCGGCTCGCCGTCCTTGATCATGGCCACGGCCCAGCCTTCGTCCTCGTCGTTCTTGATCACGCGCGCGGTCCAGCCATTGGCTTGCCATAGGCGGTCTTCCTGGACCAGGGCGTCTTCGTCCTGATTTTGGTCTTGGTCTTGGTCGGAAAGCAGGGTGTCGTCAAACATGGCGTCAGTCATGGGAGCTCGCTTTACTGGATATATATACAGTTAAAAACCGTATCATAGCCGAATTCAGCGCTTGCGGGGAACTGCCGTCGAGCCCCGCACCACCAGTTCCGGCTTGAGCCGGATTTCCACCTGCCCGCCGCCCTCCCCGCGCAGCTGGCGCAGCACCAGCTGGGCCGCCTGCACGCCCATCGCATGGTGGCCGATGCGCACCGTCGTCAGCGGCGGGTTGACCATGTCGACAAAGGGCATGTCGTTGTGGCCCACCACCGACACGTCCTCCGGGCAGCGCAGGCCGCGCTCGCGCAGCGCGTCGTAGCAGCCCAGCGCCAGCAGGTCGTTGCCGGCCAGGATGGCGGTCGCCTGCGGGTAGCGGTCCAGCGCGTCCAGGCAGCCGGCGCGGCCCGCTTCGCGCGTGTAGGCGCTGCACTCGGCCAGCAGCACGTCGTCGCGCGCCACGCCGTGCGCGGCCAGCGCCAGTTCATAGCCTTCCTTGCGCAGGTGGCCGGTGGACAGCGTTTGCGGCCCCACCAGGTGCACCAGCTGGCTGTGCCCGAGCGCCAGCACGTGCTCCACCGCCAGGCGCATGCCGGCGTATTCGTCGTTCACCACGCTGGACACGCGGCTGCTGTCCTCGCTGCGGTTGACCGTCACCAGCGCCACGCCAGCCTCCAGGCAATGGCCGATCACCGGGTCGTCGCGGGTGGCGGTGGCCAGTATCAGCGCGTCCACCTGGCGCGCCAGCAGCTGGTCCACCACAAAGCGCTGCTGCGCCGGGTCTTCCCCGGCGTTGGTCACCAGCGCCACGTAGCCGTGCTTGCGCAGCTCGTCCTCTATGCCCAGCAGGATGGGCGGGAACACCGGGTTGGTAATGTCGGGCAGCATCACGCCGACGATGTTGGAGCGCCGCGTGCGCAGCGCCGCCGCCATCTTGTTGGGGCGGTAGCCGTGCTTGGCGGCTTCCTTCAGCACCCGCTGCGCCACTTCCTCACCCACCATGTGGCGCGTTTCCGGGTCCATGACGCGGCCCACCGTGGAGGTGTGCACCCCCAGAATCTCTGCCAGGCCCTTCAGCGTCATCTTTTTCTGCTGCATAGACTTCCCGCGTCCCTCGCTAATCGATGTCGTATTTTCGCACGCCCGCGCTTCCCAGCGTAAACCAAGAAATCTATGCGAACGTTCGCAAATATTTTCTCTCAACGCTTGAATTCACATTTTGTTCTGCTACTATCAAGTCAATGCGAACGTTCGCATAACCAAATACAAGCAGGAGGAGACAGCAAGTGGACATGAACACCGCCAACATTATCGACGGCGAAGCATCCGTCACCGCCGTGGCGCACGCCGCCATGGCCCGCACGCCGGACGCGCGCCTGCGCCAGCTGGTGGCCGCCTTTGTCGACCATATGCACGCGCTGATACGCGAAGTGGACCTGACCGAAGCCGAGTTCGACACCGTGCTCAAATTCGTCACCGACATCGGCCAGCAGACCAACGACGTGCACAACGAGGTGGTGCTGGCGGCCGACGTGCTGGGCATCTCCACCCTGGTGGCGCTGCGCAACAATCCGCAGACCCAGGGCCAGAGCGCGGCCGCCCTGCTCGGCCCCTTCTGGCGCGCGGCCGCGCCGCTGTGCGCCAACGGCGATTCCATCGCGCGCGGCGACACGCCCGGCACGCCCATGCAGGTGTTCGGCCAGGTGCGCGGCCTGGACGGCCAGCCCATCTGCGGCGCCAAGGTCGACGTGTGGCAGGCCTCGCCGGCAGGCCTGTATGAAAACCAGGACGCCCACCAGCCGGCCATGAACCTGCGAGGCTACTTCATCACCGGAGAAGACGGCCGCTACAGCTTCCGCACCGTGCGCCCGGCCGGCTACCCGGTCCCCACGCACGGCGCGGTGGGCGTGCTGCTGCGCCTGCAGGATCGCCACTGCATGCGGCCCGCCCACGTGCACTTCATGGTGTCGCACCCGCAGTGCAAGACGCTGATCACCCAGGTCTTCGCGGACGACTGCGACCACCTCGGCAGCGACGTCTCCTTCGGCGTGACCAAGCCGCTGGTGGGGCAGTTCGTGCGCCACGCGGGCGACGCCGGCGAGTACTACACCCTCAATTACGACTTCGTCCTGGAAGCGGGCGAAAGCTGCTTCCCCGAAGCGCCCATCAAATAAGGAAACCAGCATGCCAATACCACTTCCACTCGCGGGCCAGGTGGCCATCATTGCAGGCGGCGCGGGCGCCATCGGCTACGCCAGCGCGCAGCGCCTGGCCAGCCAGGGCGCGCGCATCGTGCTGCTCGGCCGCGCCGGCGGCGACGCCCACGCCAAAGCCGCTGCCCTGCCCCCGCCGCAATTCGGCGAACACTGCGCCATCGACGCAGAGCTGGCCGACAGCGCCGCCCTGGCCCGCGCCGCCGCCGAAGTGCGCGAACGCTATGGCCGCGCCGACATCCTGGTCAACTCGGCCGGCTTCACGCAGCCGGTGCCGCACGCCGACCTGGACGCATTGAACGACGACCTGATCGACGCCATCTTCACCGCCAACTGGCGCGCGCCGTTCGCCGCCATCCGCGCCTTCGCGCCGCTGCTGCGCGCTTCCGGCAAGGGCCTGGTGGTCAACATCTCGTCCATCGCCGCCACCACCGGCATCGGCAGCAACGTGGCCTACTGCGCCGCCAAGGCCGGCCTGGACACCATGGCCAACTCGCTGGGCCGCGCGCTGGCGCCGCACATCCGCGTCATCAACGTTTCGCCCGGCGTGGTGGACAGCCAGTTCGTGCCGGGCCGCGACGCCGCCTTCAACGACAAGCAGGCCTCCACCACCCCGCTCAAGCGCATCGGCCAGCCGGACGACATTGCCGCCGCCGTGGAAGCCTGCGCCACCACGCTGCTGTTCGCCACCGGCAGCGTGATCCGCATCGACGGCGGCCGCCACCTCGGCGCGGCGTAAGGAGGGCACATGAACAAGACCATCATCACCTGCGCCGTCACCGGCAACATCGTCAAGCCGGACCAGCACCCGGGCCTGCCGGTCACGCCGCGCCAGATCGCGCAAGCCTGCCTGGACGCGGCCGACGTGGGCGCTTCCGTGGTCCACATCCACGTGCGCGATCCGCGCACCGGCATGCCGTCCATGGAGCTGGACCACTACGCTGAAGTGATGCAGCGCATCCGCGAACAGAACCGAGAGCTGGTGATCAACCTGACCACCGGCCCAGGCGGCCGCTTCATCCCCAGCGCGGACGACCCGCAGGTTGCGGCTCCCGGCAGCACGCTGATGCTGCCGGAAAAGCGCGTGGCCCATATCGCTGCGCTGCGGCCCGACATCGCCACGCTGGACCTGAACACCATGAACTCCGGCGCGGACGTGGTCATCAACACGCCCGCCAATGTGCGCCGCATGGCCAAGGTGATACGCGAGGCGGGCGTGCTGCCCGAGATCGAAATCTTCGACTCCGGCGACCTGCACCTGGCGCGCGACCTGATCGCCGACGGCACGCTGGCCGGCCCCGGCCTGTTCAGCTTTGTGCTGGGCGTGCACTACGGGTTCAGCGCCAGCCCGGAAACCATGGCCTACGCGCGCGGCCTGCTGCCGCCGGGCGCCACCTGGACCGGCTTCGGCATCGGCCGCCACGAATTCCCCATGGTGGCGCAGGCCTGGCTGCTGGGCGGCCATGTGCGCGTCGGCTTCGAGGACAACCTGTACATCGCCAAAGGCCGCCTGGCCAAGGACAACGCCGAGCTGGTGGCGCGCGCGCGCCAGATCGTTGAATCGCTGGGCGGCGCCGTTGCCACGCCAGCCGAAGCACGAAAAATATTGAGCATGTAATTACACCAACCGAGGAGACATTATGAACACCGTCCGCGTTAACGAAAAAGCCGCCAGCATCGACCTGCTGGCCCCCACCCTGTCCACCACCGAGCGCCCGATTGCCCAGCCCGGCCAGTGCGTCATCGAAGTGCACAGCGCAGGCGTGAACCCCAGCGACGTGAAGGCCGCGCTGGGCGCCATGCCGCACGCCGTCTGGCCGCGCACGCCGGGCCGCGACTACGCCGGCGTGGTCATCGACGGCCCGGCCGAACTGCTGGGCGTCGAAGTATGGGGCAGCGGCGGCGAGCTAGGCATCCGCCGCGACGGCACCCACGCGCGCTACCTGGTTCTGGACACGGCCGCCGTGCGCGCCAAGCCGGCCAGCGTATCGATGCTGGAAGCGGGCGCAGTGGGCGTGCCCTTCATCACCGCCTACGAAGGCCTGCGCCGCGCCGGACTGCCGCAGGCGGGCGACGTGGTGCTGGTCATGGGCGGCAACGGCAAGGTGGGCCAGGCCACCATCCAGCTGGCCACCCGCGCCGGCGCCCGCGTGTTCGCGGTGGAGCGCAGCAAGGAAGCCTATATCGGCCACGCCAGCGGCGCGGTGGACATGATCGCGGCCGACACCCAGGACATCGCCGCCTATGTGCGCGACAAGACCGGCGGCCACGGCGCGGACATCGTCTACAACACCGTCGGCAGTCCCTACTTCGAGCAGGCCAACGCCGCGCTGGCCACCGGCGGACGCCAGATCTTCATCTCCACCATAGACCGCGCCGTCCCCTTCGACATCTTCGCCTTCTACCGCGGCCAGCACACCTACGTCGGCATCGACACCCTGGCGCTCGACTCGCTGGCCTGCGCCCGCATCCTGGACGCGCTGGCGCCCGGCTTCGCCGACGGCACGCTCAAGCCCTTCCCCGTGCTGGCGGACACCATCTACGCCCTCAAGGACGCCGCGCAAGGCTACCGCGCCGTGCTGGGCGGCGCGCGCGAACGGGTTGTCCTGCAGCCCGTGCCGCAATCCGACCTGCTGCCGGCATGAACCTCACCCGCTACCAGCAAGCCCCGGCCTACTTCCCGCCCAACCACGCAGGCATGCACTGCCTGCGCCTGCAGGGCCATGAAGCGGGACCGTCGGACAGCCTGTGGCTGGGGCTGTCGCACCTGCTGCCGGGCGGCGGCACCACGCTGGACGCGTCCGGCGTGGAGAAGCTGTACGTGGTGCTCGAAGGCGAAGTGACCATCGCCACCGAGGACGGCGAACAGGTGCTGCGCCAATACGATTCCGCGCGCCTGGCGCCCGGAGAAAAGAGGGCCTTGAAGAACAACACGAACCACCCGGCCAGCATCCTGCTGGCCATGCCATACCAGTCAAAATAAGTAGCAAACAATAAGCTAGACCTTGATCGAAGCACACGACGAAGTATTGGAGGAGACACATGATTACCACCAGCCCTACCGGCCCGGGCACGGGCGCGCTGCCGCCCGCAGTCCGCACCCGCAAGCCTTTCTACGCCATCCTGTACGTGCAGGTGCTGTTCGCCATCGCGCTCGGCATCCTGCTCGGCCACCTCGACGCCAAGCTGGCGATCGACATGAAGCCGCTGGGAGACGGCTTCATCAAGCTGATCAAGATGCTGATCGGCCCCATCGTGTTCTGCACCGTCGTCAGCGGCATCGCCGGCATGCAGGACATTAAGAAAGTCGGCCGCATCGGCTGCAAGGCCCTGCTGTATTTCGAGCTGGTGTCCACCTTCGCGCTGTTCATCGGCATGGCGGTCGGCAACTGGCTGCGCCCGGGCGACGGCTTCAACGTCAACCCGGCCACGCTGGACGCCAAGGCCGTCGCCGACTACGTGGGCAAGGCCAAGACGCTGAGCACCACGGACTTCTTCATGAACATCATCCCCACCACCGTGGCGGACGCTTTCGGCAAGGGCGACGTGCTGCAGGTGCTGCTTATCTCCCTGCTGTTCGGCTTCGCGCTGGCGGCCATGGGACAGCGCGCCAAGCCGGTGACGGAGCTGATCGAAATGGGCTCGCAGGCGGTGTTCGGCGTGATCGGCTTCATCATGCGTTTCGCCCCCATCGGCGCGTTCGGCGCCATGGCCTTCACGGTCGGCAAATACGGCGTGGTGGCGCTCGGCCCGCTGCTGCGCCTGATCGGCACCTTCTACCTGACCTCCGCGCTGTTCGTGCTGATCGTGCTGGGCCTGATCGCGCGCGCCGCCGGTTTCAGCATCATCAAGTTCCTGGTCTACATCAAGGAGGAGATTTTCCTGGTGCTGGGCACCAGCTCGTCCGACACCGCGCTGCCCACGCTGATGGCCAAAATGGAGAGGCTGGGCTGCTCCAAACCGCTGGTAGGCCTGATCGTCCCAACCGGCTACACTTTCAACACCGACGGCACCAGCATCTACATGACGATGGCGGCGCTGTTCGTGGCCCAGGCCACCAATACCGAACTCAGTTTCCTGCAGCAGCTGGCCATCTTCGGCGTGGCCATGCTGACGTCAAAAGGCGCCAGCGGCGTGCAGGGCGCTTCCTTCATCGCGCTGGTCGGCACGCTGGCGGTGGTGCCCACGATACCGGTGGCCGGCATGGCGCTGATACTGGGCATAGACCGCTTCATGAGCGAAGCGCGCGCACTCGTCAACATGATAGGCAACGGTGTCGCCACGGTGGTCATGGCGCGCTGGGAAGGCGAGCTGGATCGCGAAAAACTGTCCGTCATCCGCTAAAGGAAGAACACAATGAAAAAAACCTACCACTCGCCGGCGGCGCTGCCGCTGGCCATGGCACTGTCGCTCACGCTGGCGCCCGGACTGGCCGCCGCGCAAAGCAGCGTCACCGTCTACGGCCGCCTGAACGTAGCGCTGGAATCCATGGAGACCTCGGCCGGCACCGCCGGCAAACCGCTCAGCATCACCCGCGAAGTGAACAACCGCTCGGTGTTCGGCTTCAAGGGAACGGAAGACCTGGGCGGCGGCATGAAGGCGCTGTTCCAGATCGAAGGCACGCTGTCGCCGGACACCGGCGAAGGCAGCCCGGCCGCGCGCGACACGCGCGTGGGCCTGGAAGGCGGCTTCGGCCAGGTCTTCCTGGGCCACTGGACCACGCCCTACAACAACAGCACTTCCGGGCTGGACCCGTTCTATCCCACCACGGCCGGCTATATGAGCATCATGGGCAATGGCTCCGGCTCCACGGTGGACAATGTGAGCAATGTGTCGTCCTTCGACCGGCGCCAGCAGAACAGCATCAGCTGGTATTCGCCCGTGTGGCGCGGCTTCTCGCTGCGCACCGCGCACGGCATCAGCGAAGAACGCCCGGCCGGCGGCGCCAAGCCGTCGCTCACGTCGCTGGCCGCCATCTACGAGCAGGGACCGTGGTATGCGGCGCTGGCGCACGAGCTGCACAAGGACTACCAGGGCAAGGGCCGCGACGACAAGGGCACGCGCCTGGCGGCGGCCTACAAGTTCGTTAGCAGCTACGGCGAAACGCGGCTGGCCGTGGTGGCTGAAAAGCTCAGCTACGAGACTGCCACGGGCAAGCTGGAACGCAAGGCGGCGTATTTGTCGGCCAGCCACCAGTCCGGCGCGCATGGCCTGAGGCTGGGCGTGGCGCGGGCGGGCGACGGCAGCGGCGCTTCCACGCAGAAGATAGGCTTTATCAAGCGCGGGCCGGACACCGGGGCGCTGCACGCCACAGTGGGCTATGACTACACGCTGTCCAGGCGCAGCAGCTTGTACGCCTATTACACGCGCCTGGACAACGAAGCCAATGCGGTGCATGACTTCGCCATCAATCCGCTGGGCGTCAGCGCAGGCGCCACGCTCAAGGGCGCGGCATTCGGCATCAGGCACGCGTTTTAACGGCGCTGGCGGGTTACGCGCTCCGCGCTAACCCGCCCTACGCATGTTCAAGCGACGATAGTCCGCTCAGCGTAACCCGCCGTGCATGCGGCGCCGGGACGACAAAGACATCGCGGGCCGGTGGGGTAAGGTGCGGATCGCATGTTCAAGCCACGATAGTCCGCTCGGCGTAGGGCGGGTTAGCTGCGCAGCAGCGTAACCCGCCGTGCATGCGGCGCCGGGACTACAAGGACATCGCGGGCCGGTGCGGCGGGGCGATCGGCGGCCCCAGCGGGGTGCGGCGCGGATCGATGGCCGGTTCCGGCATATGGTAGGTGTAGGGATTGATGATAATCGGCGGAATCGTGGGTGGCGCCGACGGCGGCCCTTTGGGTCCGCCCGACAATTCAGTCGCGCTACGCTGGCGCATTGCACTGCCGAATCCCGAGGATATCGATTGACCCTCGCTCAGTTCTAGCCAAGCCATATTGCCCTCCATGTGCAAGATAGGTATTCAGTATAGGCAACGATATCTTTAATTCAAGGAGAACCCTGCCGCTTTTTTCTGCAAGCGGGGGCGATTCCGCAGCTTATCGCCTCCGTCCGCCATTGATCCCGCGAAATCCGCGCTCCATCGCAATCCGGTGGCCCGGCGCGCCCTCCAGCCGTAAAGTCGCACCATACCAACCACGCATCACCACCACGACTTTACGGGGAACCTGAAATGAAAAAACTGCTCGCCATCGCTCTTATCGCCCTGCTCTTTATTGCAGCCTGGAATACCCTCGACACTGGCGACATGGTGGTCCACCTGGGCGACGAGGAATTCGACGGCCCGCTGGGCGTGCTGCTGGGCATCACCTTCGGCGGCCTGGGCCTGCTGATCGGCGCCATCGTCATGGTCTGCGTGGCGGTCTTCCTGGGCTTCCTGTTCGCCGGCCTGGGCGTGCTGATGCTGGCCGGCCTGGTGCTGCTGGCGGTGGTGCTGGTCGCCGTGATGTCGCCGCTGATGCTGCCGCTGCTGATCCCTGCCGGCATCATCTGGTTCTTCGTGGCACGTAACCGCAAGCAGCGCGAACGCAGCGCCAGCCTGAACAAGATGGACCAGAACATGGACCCGCACGCCGCCATCTAAGCCTGCCCGCCAGCCTCCTCGCACGCCGCCCCGGGCGCAAACTGTTCCACACGGTTGCGCCCGGCGCGTTTGGCGCAGTACAGCGCCTTGTCCGCCCGCACCAGCGCCGCATCGCCGCTGGCATCCGCCGGGTCCAGCGCCGCAATCCCTATGCTCACCGTGACCGACAGCGCGCGCCCGTCCACCTGCAGCGGCGTGCCGGCGATGCGCTGCCGCAGCCGTTCGGCGAAAGCCAGCGCGGCGGGCATGTCGGCGCCCGGCAGCAGCACCGCGAACTCCTCCCCGCCCACCCGGCCCAGGGTATCGATCTTGCGCTGGCTGTCGCGCATCAGCGCGGCCAGGTGGCGCAGCACGGCGTCGCCGGTGGCGTGGCCGTATTCGTCGTTGACGCGCTTGAAATGGTCCAGGTCCAGCATCAGCACCGCGCCCTGCTCGCTGATGTCGCGCTGCAAACGGGCCTGCTCGTCGTCCAGCCGCGCCATGAACTCGCGCCGGTTCGGCAGGCCGGTCAGGAAGTCGGTGGTGGCCAGCACCAGCAGCTCGTCGTTCATGCGCTTGCGCTCGGTGATGTCCAGCGTGGACACGATAACGAAGTCCAGGCTGTTGGTATGGCCCGGCATCACCAGCAGGGTCAGCTCGTTCAGCCGCTGCACCCCGTCCAGCCGCTCGAAGCTGCCCTCGCAGGCGAACAGGTGGGCGCCCTGCGCCAGCGCGCCCAGCGCCCGGGCGAAAGCGTCCATGGCGGCGCTGTCGAAATTCTGCGCCAAGGTCAGCGCGGAGGCGTCCTTGCTGCCGGGCGGCGCGCCCACCTGGGCCAGCGCGGCCGCGTTGACGTCGGTGATGCGCACCAGGCCGGCCAGCCGCGCCACCTGGCTGGGGTTGGCGCGCAGCCAGGCGGGCACGTCGTCCACGCCGGACTGCACCAGCTCGGCCAGCGCGGCGCGCACGGCGGACCAGTCCTGCTGCCACAGCGCCACCGGCGCGTGGTCGTACAGGCTGCGGAAGCGCGCCTCGCCGGCGCGCAGCGCCACCGCCCCCTGCGCCTGCTCGATGGCGATGCCGGCCAGCCGCGAAGCCTGCTCCATCAGCGCCAGCTGGGCCACGCTGGGCGCCTGCGCGGCGCGGTGGAAGATGGCGAAACTGCCCAGCATGGCCCCGCTGGCGGCGCGGATGGGCTCCGACCAGCAGGCCTGCACTCCGGCCTGGCGCGCCACGTCGCGGTATTGCGACCACAGCGGATCGCCGGCCAGGTCGGCCACGATCACCCGCCGCCCCAGCTGCACCGCCTGGCCGCAGTAACCTTGCGGCTCGTTCACCGGCTGGCCGTCCATGGCGGCGCACAGCACGGGCGGCAGGCTGGGCGCGGCGCGCACCTGCAGGCGGCTGCCGTCCTCGTCCAGCAGCAGGACGGCGCAGAGCAATTCCGGATGGCCGTCCTCGACGCCGCGCACCACGCTGTCGAGGATGGTCTGCAGCGGCGCGCCGGTGGCCAGCAGCTCCAGCACCTGGCGCCGGGTCTGCTCGCGCACTTCACTCTGGGTGCGTTCGGTAATATCGCGGAAGGACCACAGCCGCGCCGGCGCGCTGCCCAGCCTCAGGCCCCGCGTGAACTGCTCGATGACGCGGCCGTCGCGCAGATGCAGCAGTTCGTGCTGCACGTCGTTCTCGCGCAGCCGGCGCGCCACGGCCGCCAGGAAGACGCTGGGCTGGGCCACCTGCTCGGCCACCTGCTGCAGCAGCAGCGCGCCGTCCTGCGCCCAGTCCAGGTGCTCGGGCACGTTCCACAGCTCGCGGAAGCGGCGGTTGGAATTGAGCACGGCGCCGTCGAAATTGTCGACCAGGATGCCGTCCACCGTGGAGTCCAGTATGCTGCGCAGCACCGCCTGGCTGCGCTGGGCGCTGTCGGCCATGGCCAGCAGGCTGGCCTGGCCCTCCTTGAGTTCGTCGGCCAGCTGGCGCGCCCGGCTCAGCGCGCGGCGCGCCCGCAGGCTGCTGCGCGCCAGCAGCCAGGCCAGCGCCGCCAGCACCGCGCTGAGCACCACGCCGGCGCCGCCTATCAGCTGCACTTTGCTGTCGCGCTCAGCGCCCACGCCGCTGCCCGGCAAGCCGCTGATGCGCAGCGTCCAGCGGTGGCCGGCCAGGCTGATCTTCTGCACCGTGTGGCGCATGCCCGGCTGCGGCGGCCCCGGCTGGCTGTCGTACATGCGCCTGGCAACGGCCAGCTCGTCGCCGTCGTAGATTTCCACGTCCAGCTTGGCGGCGCGCTCGCCGCCCAGGCCGGCCATGACGTCGCCGATGCGGAACGGCGCATACACCCAGCCCGTCAGCGCGGCGCGCCGCTGTTCCAGGGTCTGCTGCGGCTGCGCGTTGCTGTACACCGGCAGCACCAGCAGGAAACCGGCCTGCTCGGCGCCGGGGCCGCCGCCATCCTCCTGCACCAGCCGGATGCGGCCGGTCAGGGACGGCAGGCCGGAATCGCGCGCGCGCTCGAGCGCAACGCGACGCACAGGATCGGACAGCGGGTCGAAACCGAAGGCTTTCAGATTGGTGCCGCTGAACGGCTCGATGTAGACGATGGGCGCGTACTGGGCGCGCGCGCCATCGGGGTGCACCGTGTAGTCCGGAAAGCCGTCGCGCCGCACCGCCAGCACATGCGCATCGAGCTGCGCGCCGCCCACCAGGCGCATATAGCCCACGCCTTGGATGCCGGGGAAATGCTGGTTCAGGTGCTGGCTGTCCAGGTAGCGGTGGAATTCGTCGCGGTCGACAAAATCGGAACTGATGTACAGCCCTTGCACGCCGTACAGCACCTGCTCGTAGGTCTGCATGCGCTGGGCGATGCCGTTCACCAGTTCGCGCACGCGGAAGTCGAAATCGGCCTGCAGGCCCTGGGCCGCGTCGGCGCTGGCGTTGCGCCATAGCCACCAGGTCGATCCCAGGCACACGCCCAACACCAGGCCCGCCACGATGGCCGGGTTCAGCAGGTACTGCAGCGGCCGGCGGGATTCGGGCCGGGGAACGGTAGGGTCCATGCTTGTCGCTGGAGAAACGGCGGTGAAAGGGAGTGCCAGCGCTTCTAATGCTACCGTTGATAGTACGTTAACGGCCCCGCCACGCGCAACGCCCTATTGTGGATTTTCGGCAATAGCCTATGCCGTATTGCCATTTGCAATCGACCTTCAGACATCGATTGTAGGGGAAACTCTTAGCTTTTCCGTGTCGAAAAACTTTACACCTGTTGGGTGCACCATCAGGAGGACAAGGGCAAGCCGTTGATTTCAGACAATAAATTTTTCAGGCATGCAACTTGCTTTTGCGTAATTTATATTTCCAAACATTATGAAAGCAAACATGTCCCCACTGATCCGCCTGAGCGCCGCCGCACTTGTCTCCCTCGCCTTCGCCGCCACCGCCGGCGCCACCGTTATCGATTTCAATGGCAAAGCCGCTGGTTACTATGCTAGCGCCAACAATACCGTACTCAACAATATCAAGTTCAGCTCCTCAAGCGGCAATTTGCTTTATATGGGAACCGGCTACACCGGCGGCGACACCAGCCCCTACGCCTATAACGGCACCGACTATCTGATGAGCTATAACAGCTTCACGCTGAGCGCCGCCACAGCAAGCCCGTTCTCGGTACAAAGCCTGGACATGAAAGCCTGGAATACCTATGGCCCTATCGCGTCTGCAACCCTGGTCGGCACCTACGCGAACGGAGGCACCATCTCGAACACCATCAATCTGAATCAAACCGGCAACAACATTTTGACCGGCGGCAACGACTTCAATACCTATCTCCTGAGCGGCTATACCAACTTGACCTCTCTGACTATCCAACAGAGCAACGACAACAACTGGCTGGCCGTGGATAACATCACCATCAATGCCGCAACGGTGCCGGAGCCGGGCACCCTGGCCGTGTTCGGCCTGGGATTGGCGGGCCTGGCCGCAATGCGCCGCCGCAAGCAGCGCTAAGCAGCCCTCGGCGCCTGCCGCAGCTGCCTGCTCAGGCGGCTGCGCCGCCGGCGTACTCGCGATAGCCGCGCGCGCGCAGGGCGCAGGCCGGGCAGGTGCCGCAGCCGTAGCCCCAGTCATGCAGCGCGCCGCGCTCGCCCAGGTAGCAGGTGTGCGTGGCCGAGCGGATCAGGTCCACCAGCGGCGCGCCGCCCAGCTGTTCGGCCAGGGTCCAGGTCTGGGCTTTGTCCAGCCACATCAGCGGGGTTTCCAGCTTGACGCGGGTATCCATGCCCAGGTTGAGCGCCACTTGCAGCGCCTTCATGGTGTCGTCGCGGCAGTCCGGGTAGCCGGAGAAGTCGGTCTCGCACATGCCGCCCACCAGCACGTTCAGGCCGCGCCGGTAAGCCAGCGTGGCGGCCACCGTCATGAACAGCAGGTTGCGGCCGGGTACGAAGGTATTCGGCAAGCCGTTTTCCTGCATCACAATCTCAATATCTTCCGTCATCGCCGTATTCGACAGCGCCGAGATCAGCGACAGGTCCACCATGTGGTCCTCGCCCAGCCGCGCGGCCCACTCCGGCTTGTGCGCGCGCAGCGCCGCCAGCACGCCCGGGCGCACGGTCAGCTCGATGGCGTGGCGCTGGCCGTAATCGAAACCGATGGTCTCAACCCGGCTATAGCGCTCCAGCGCCCAGGCCAGGCAAGTGGTGGAGTCCTGGCCGCCGCTGAACAGGACCAGGGCCGCATCTGTTTTGATCATTTTTTGCCTTCAGTAAATCTTAGTAGTACGCCATCTTTTGGGACTATCCGGTAACATGCGGAATAGCTTTCCCCTCAAAAGAACCGGCAGGACCTCGAATTTTGGCACAACTCATCACAAAAGCAATGGGCGAGCGCGCATGGGTAACCTTGCTGCTGGCTTGCGCCCTGCCCTGCGCCGCGCTGGCCCAGGGCATGCAGTACAAAGTGCGCGTGAACGCTCCCGACAAACTGGAAAGCCTGCTGACCGACAATCTGGACCTGCTGCGCTTTCGCGGCAATCCGCGCATCGACCGCGAACAGCTGCAGCGCATGGCGCGCAGCGCGCCCGAACAAGTGAAAACCCTGCTGGCCACGGCCGGCTACTACTCGCCCGTGGTGAGCACTCGCATCGACGGCCTGCCGGAAGCCGGCGCGGAAGGCGGCACGCCCACCGTGGTGGTCGACGTGCAGCCCGGCGAACCGGTGCGCGTGGGCAGCGTGGAGATCGTGCTGCAGGGCTTTGCCAGCAGCGGCGGCACGCCCTTCGACACGGCCGCGCTGCAAGCCGCGTGGGCGCTGCCCAAGGGCGACATCTTCCGCCAGGACGAATGGGAGCAGGCCAAGCGCGCCTTGCTGCGCCAGGTGGTGCAGACGCGCTACCCGCGCGCCCAGCTGAGCGACAGCATGGCCACCGTGGACCCGGACCAGCACAGCGCCGCCCTGCGCGTGGTGCTCGACAGCGGCCCCGAGCTGCGCTTCGGCGAACTGCGCATCGAGGGCCTGAAGCGCTACCCGGCCTCCATCGTGGCCAATCTGAACCAGATCAAACCGGGCGACTACTACAGCGAAGCGGCGCTGCAAGCCTACCAGTCGCGCCTGCAGGACACCGGCTACTTCGCCGGCGTGGAGGTGAGCGCCGACCTGAGCGCCATCCTGGACCAGCAGCTGGAGGCGGCGGCCGAGAAGGCCGCCGACGCGGCCGCCCCCGCTGCGCCGCCCTCCGCCGCGCCCATGGCGCCCTTGCCGCTGCTGGTGCGCGTCACGGAGAACAAGCGCCGCAACGTCAGCGCCGGTTTGGGTTACAGCACCAACACAGGCAACCGCGCCACGCTCAACTACGACGACCTGGCCATTTTCGGCCTGAAGATGAAAAGCGCGCTGACGCTGGAGACCAAGAAGCAGACCGCGCGCGGCGACTTCTATTTCCCCGTCACGCCGGACGGCTACAGCGACAGCTTCGGCGGCGCCTACGAGCGCAGCGACATCGCGGGCGAGCAGACCACGGTGTTCACCGTGTCCGGCAAGCGCGCCTGGGGCACGCCGCTGCTAGAACGCAGCCTGGGCGTGGAGCTGCTGACCGAGCAGAAGACCGTGGCCGGCCAGCCCAATGTGCGCAGCACCAGCCTGCCGCTGACCTACTCGGTCACGCGCAGGAAGCTGGACAACCTGCTCTTCCCCAGCAAGGGCACCGTGGTGAACTGGCAGATCGGCGGCGCCCTGCTGCCGCTGCTGACGGACGAACCCTTTATCCGCGCCAGCACCAAGGCCATGTGGTATATCCCCTTCGGCGCCAGCAGCACGGTGATACTGCGCGGCGAACTGGGCGCGCTGGCGTCCAAGCAGAAGGACGGCGTGCCCGCCATCTACCAGTTCCGCGCCGGCGGCGACCAGTCCGTGCGCGGCTACGCCTACCAGGAACTGGGCGTGCGCAAGGGCGACGCAACCGTGGGCGGACGCTACCTCGCCACCGGCAGCGCCGAGTACCAGTACTGGTTCAAGCCGTCCTGGGGCGCGGCCGTGTTCTACGACGCGGGCAATGCTTCCGACTCCTTCTCCGGCCTGCATCCCAAGTCCGGCTACGGCGTGGGCGCGCGCTGGAAAAGCCCGGTCGGTCCGATCAACGTGGACGCGGCCTATGGCCACGCCGTTAAAAAAGCGCGCCTGCACTTCTCACTGGGGTTCACTTTCTGATGGCCGAGATCACTACCCCCAACTCCGGCGCAGACGGCGCGGGCACACCTCCCCGCCGCTGGCTGCGCCGCACGCTGACCGGCCTGGCCGCGCTGCTGGTGCTGCTGGCCGGCCTGGTGTGGCTGCTGGGCCGCGAGTCCACCCTGCAGCAGATCGTGCAGCGCGTGGCCAGCGCCAGCGGCGGCCAGATTGTTGCCACCGGCGTGAGCGGCTCGCTGTACGGCCGCATGCATATCGACCGCATCGTTCACCGCACGCCGGAAAGCGTGCTGACGGCGAACGACATCACCATAGACTGGTCGCCGCTGCAGTACTTCAGCGAAGGCATCGCCATCAGCGAACTGCACATCGCCAGCGCCGTGTCGCAGACGCTCAAGCCCGGCGAGCCGGCCAAGCTGCCGGACACGCTGGCGCCGCCTTTCCGCCTGAGCGTGGCGGATGCCCGGCTGGACAAGCTCACGCTGCTGCCCACGGCCGCCGCCACGGACAACGCCAGCACCGGCACCGTCATCAGCGCCATCCGCCTCAAGCTGGACGGAGACGGCAAAGCCTGGCGCGTGCGCGAAGCCAGCGCCATGACGCCGATAGGCCGCGTCGCGCTGGACGGCAGCGTGGGCGCGCAGCGTCCCTTCCAGCTCAACGCCAAAGCCAGCCTGACCCAGACCACCGGCGTGCCCGCAGGCGCCAAGCCCGCGCAGCTTGCGCTGGCGGTCGGCGGCACGCTGGCGCAGATCGAGCTGGCCGCGCAGGCCACGTCCGGCAAGGCTTCCGGCGACGCGAAATTAACCCTGACCCCTTTTAATTCCATCATCCTGCAGGCTGCGGACATCAAGGGACGCGGCATCGACCCGGCGCTGTTCGATCCGGCCTGGCCGCAAGCGGAACTGAACCTGCAGCTGCAAGCGAAGATCGCGCCCAGCCAGGCCATCAGCGGCAGCCTGCTGGTGCAGAACCAGGGCGCGGCCGGTCCGCTGGACCAGCACCGCCTGCCGCTGCGCAGCATCAGCGGCCAGCTGGGCGGCACGCTCACCGCCACCACCATAGACCAGGTGCTGGTCGACCTTGGCGCGGCGGGCAAGTTCACCGGCGGCGGCCGCGTGCAGCGCGTGGCGGTGGACGGCGGCGTGGACGCGGCAACCTTCCAGCTGCGCACCGAACGCCTGGACCTGCGCGCCATCCACGGCGCCATCAACAGCACCAAAATAGCAGGCGACATTGCGCTGGGCAGCACCGGAAAAACACAAACGCTCACCGTCAACCTGGCGCAAGCAGGGCTGCGGCTGGATGCGCAGGCCACGCTGGCCGACGCGCTGCTGCGCCTCAAGCAAGCCCGCCTCAGCGTGGGCAAAGGCAGCATCAACCTGAGCGGCGAAGCCAGCCTGCAGGACAAGCAGCCCTTCAAGGCCAGCGCCAGCATCGTCCGCTTCGACCCGTCCGCGCTGGGCGCGCTGCCGGCGGCGGACCTGAATGGCGACATCAGCGCCAGCGGCCAGCTCGCGCCGGGCTGGCAGGTGGCGGCCAGCTTCAAGCTCGGCGCCAGCCGCCTGCTGGGCCAGCCGCTGTCTGGCGCGGGCAAGCTGAATGCGGATGCCGCGCGCCTGAGCGGCGTGGAGGCCCAACTGGCGCTGGGCCAGAACACCGTGGACCTGCGCGGCGGCTTCGGCGCGCCGGGCGAGCGCCTGGTGTGGCGCGTGGATGCGCGCCAGCTGTCTGCCATCGGCAACGGCCTGCTGGGCGCCCTGGCCGCCAACGGCGTGGCCAGCGGAACTTACGCCGCGCCGCGCAGCACCTTTACCGCCGAAGCCACAGGCCTGGGCCTGGCTGCCGCCAAGCGCCCCGCGCCGGACAGCGTGCTGCGCGCTGCGGGCGAAGCCTGGCTGGCGGGAAAACAGGCCGAGCTGAAAGTGTCGGGCAGCGCGCAGCGCGTCAATCCCGCCGCCTTCGGGCCTTACACGGCGGGCAGCATCAACGCGGACTTCAGCGGCAGCGGCAAACTGGGCGCCGACTGGCGCGCCGCGCTCGACCTCAAGCTGCAGCCCTCCACCTTGTCCGGCGCCGCGCTGTCCGGCTACGCCAAACTGGCTGCGGACCACAACCGCATCGACAACACCGACATCGACCTGCACCTGGGCGCCAACAGCCTGCAAGCCAAGGGCGGCTTCGGCAGCGCGCGCGACCGCCTGGACTGGAAGGTCGATGCGCCGCAACTGGCCACGCTGGGCGCGGGCTTCGGCGGCGTGCTGCGCGGCACGGGCGCGCTCACCGGCACCATGGCGCAGCCAGCGCTGGCGTTCAGCATGGACGGCGCCAACCTGCGCCTGTTCACTGCGCACCAGATCAAGAGCATCAAGGCCAGCGCCAGCATCGGCACCGGCTACGGCGGCGCCGATCCGCTGGCCAGCGACGTGGAACTGGCGGGCTATGTCTCGCCGGGCCTGAGCATAGACAAGGCGCGCTTCCAGTCCACCGGCACCCGCGCCGCCCACACGCTGCAACTCAGTGCCAGCAACCCGCACTTCGACGCGCTGCTCAAAATGCACGGCGGCAGCAGCGGCGGCGACGGCGGTGGCACCAGCATCGCAGACGACAGCGTCTGGACCGGCTCCATCGACACGCTGCAAAACAAGGGCCGCTACGCCCTCGCCCTGCAGTCCCCCGCCGCGCTGCGCATCGCCGGCGCGGCGGGCGGCGGCGCGGGCGGACTGGCCAAGCCCGAGCAGCTGTCGCTGTCGAACGCCGTCATCAAACTCGCCGACGGCAGCATCCGCATCGACACGCTGGAAAAGACCGGCCCGCGCTGGCGCAGCAAAGGCTCCGCCGCCGGCGTGCCGGTCAGCTACCTGGCGCAACTGTCCGAGCTGTGGCGCGACAATGTGGTGAGCGACCTCACGCTGGGCGCCGCCTGGGCGCTGGACGTACAGGCGCCCAACGCCGCGCCAGCGCAAGCTCCGGCCGCGCGCGGCAACTCGCCCGTCCTCGCCAACATCGAAGGCATGCTGCGCATCTACCGCGAAGCGGGCGACATCACCGTCACCAGCGGCGACAAGCCCATCGCCCTCGGCCTGCGCCAGCTGGAGCTGCGCGCCGACGCCGCAGCGGGCGCCCTGCGCACGCAGCTCAGCCTGGAGGGCGCGCGCGCCGGCCAGGCCCGCATCGACGCCACAGCGCAACTGGTGGACGGCCGTATCGCCGGCGGCAGCGCGCTAACCATGACGGGCAGCGTCGACATGCCGTCCATTGCCTGGACCGCTCCACTCACTGGCGTGCCCGGCCTGGACCTGGACGGCGCGCTGCAGCTCTCGGCCGCAGGCAGCGGCACCATCGCCGCCCCCGTGCTCAATGGCGACATCACCGGCGACAAGCTGGTGGTCAACTGGGCCGAGCAAGGCATCAAGCTGCGCAACGGCCAGCTGCAAGCCAGGCTGGCCGGCGACCAGCTCAATCTGCAAAAGCTCGCCTTCGACGGCGAGCAAGGCCGCGCGCAGGTGGACGGCTGGGTCAAGCTGGCCAATGCCGAAGCCACCATGCAGCTCAAGCTGGTGGCCGACAAGCTGCTGGTGCTGGCCCGCCCCGACCGCACGCTGGCCCTCAGCGGCCAGGCCACGCTGGTGCGCGACCAGAAGCGCTTCCAGCTGGACGGCAAACTGAAAGCCGACCGCGCCCGCATTGAACTCGGCTCCGACAACAGCCCCACCATCAGCGACGACGTGGTGGTGCTGGGACGCGGCAAGCCGCCCGCCAAAGCAGCCGCCGCGCAATCCATGCCGCTCAGCGTGGATCTCGAAGCGGACCTCGGCAACGACTTCCACCTGAAAGGAAAAGGCCTGGATGCGGACCTGAACGGCACCGTCCACCTGCGCATTGCCGACCGCCGCCCGCCGCGCGTGACCGGCAGCATCCGCGTGGACAACGGCACCTACAAGGCCTACGGCCAGAATCTCAGCATCGAACGCGGCGTGCTCAATTTCACCGGCGCCTATGACAACCCCGGCCTGAACATCCTGGCCGTGCGCAAGCGTCCCGAAGGCGAACAGCTGACCGAGACCAATGTGGAGGCGGGCGTGGAAGTGCGCGGCACCGCGCTGTCGCCGCAGGCCAAGCTGGTGTCCACGCCCACGGTGCCGGACAGCGACAAGCTGTCCTGGCTGGTGCTCGGGCATGGCATCGCGGACGCGGGCGGCAATGAAATGGCGCTGCTGGGCACGGCGGCCGGCGCGCTGTTCGGCGGCACCGGCGGCGGTATTGCCGGCAAACTGGGACTGGACGAACTGGGCGTGTCGCAGGCCGCGGGCAGTTCGCAGGCCAAAGGCCTCGAAAACACCGTGGTCACGGTGGGCAAGCGGCTGTCTTCACGCGCCTACCTCAGCTTCGAGCAGGGCGCGGGCACGGCCACCAGCCTGGTCAAGCTGCGCTACAAGCTCAATTCGCGCATCACCCTGCAATTCCAGACCGGCACCAACAACGCGCTCGACGTGCTGTACACCTGGGCCTTCGACTAAGCTTAGCTGGGATTGTGGTCAGGCACCGGATCGTCCTGCGGCACGGGGGGATTCGGATGGTGGGGATGGGATGGCGCCGGTTCCGGCATGGGATCGTCCACCGGCGCCGGATCGGGCGCGCGGTGGGCTTGGATGAAATCTGGGGCCATGGTTCACTCCGAAGGTAAACAATGGCCCCATTCTACGCCCCCTGGCGGAGGCGCTTCGTACTTTACGGCTTCGCCGCTTTCACATACTTGTCCAGCCAGTTGTTGGTCTCATACAGCATCTGCATGATGGACTCGCGTGCGCGGTAGGCGTGCGACTCGTTCGGCAGCATCACCAGGCGCGCCGTGCCGCCAAGGCCTTTCACGGCCTGGAACATGCGCTCGCTCTGGATCGGGAAGGTGCCGGGGTTGTTGTCCTCGGCGCCGTGTATCATCAGCAGCGCGTCCTTGATCTTGTCGGCGTTATTGAACGGCGACATGGTCTGGTACACATCCTGCGCCTTCCAGAACGGACGGTCTTCGGACTGGAAGCCGAACGGCGTCAGCGTGCGGTTGTAGGCGCCGCTGCGCGCGATGCCGGCCTTGAACAAACGCGTGTGCGCCAGCAGGTTGCCTGTCATGAAGGCGCCGTAGGAATGGCCGCCGATGGCGATGCGGTGGCGTTCGGCCACGCCGCGCCGCACCACCTCGTCCACCGCCGCTTCCGCGTCCGCCACCAGCTGCGGCAGATAGGTGTCGTTCGGCTCCTGCTCGCCCTGGCCCACGATAGGGAAGGACGGATTGTCCAGCACCGCGTAGCCCATCGCCACGAAGGCGCCCGGTCCCCAGTAGCTGACCGAGTTGAACTTGTACGGCGAACCGGTGGTCTGGCTGGCCGCCTCGGCCGACTTGAACTCGGCAGGGTAAGCCCACATCAGCATGGGCAGCGGGCCGTCGCGCTTGGCGTCATACTTCGGCGGCAGCAGCAGCGTGGCCGTCAGGTCCACACCGTCCTTGCGCTTGTAGCGGATCTGCTCTTTCTGCACGTCCTTCAGCTGCGGCAGCGGATGCGGGAAATGCGTCAGCGCGGTCAGCTGGGCGTCGCCCTGCTGCGCCAGGTTGCGCACGTAGTAGTTCGGGCGTTCGGTCGGCGATTCGCGCGTGGACAGCAGCTTGCTGCCGTCTTCGCTCAGCACAGCCACCACGTTCTCGTAGTACGGCGCGGCGCTCTGGAACAGGCGCTCCTTCTTCTTGGTGGTCAGGTTCAGACGGTCGATGAAGGGGCGGTCGCCTTCCGGCGTGGCGCCGGGGCCGTCCAGCAGGATGGAGTTGTCCGCGCTGATGAGCAGGCGCGGCAGGCCGGCCGCGTCGGCGCGCATCACCGGCGAGCCGGGCGCGTTGTAGCGGTCTTCGGCGGAACCCTGGTAGATCAGCTCGGGCGCGGCGCCCGGCTGGTCCGGTGCGATCTTCCACTGCTTCACGGCGCGCGTCTTGGACCAGCGCTCGTTGAGCAGGGCCACGTCGCCACGGCCCCAGGCGATGCCAGCGTAGCGCGAACCCAGCTTGGCCAGCACGGAAGGCTGGGCCGTGAACGGCGCGGCCTGGGTGTAGACGATGTCGCGGATCTCGGCGGTCTTGGACGGGTCGCCGCCGTCCTGCGCTTCGGCCCAGACCAGCGTTGCCGGCGCATCCACGCGCCAGCTGATATTGCGCTGGCCTGGAGGCACGGCGTCGTTCCCCGGCGGCAGGCCTTCGCGCAGCGGCTGCTTCGCCACGGTGTGCTGCAGCTTGCCGTCCAGTTCACGCACTTCGATATGCTCGCCGAAGCTCGACACCGGCACGATGTAGGAATACGGACGCGAAACGCTGGCCGACAGCAGGTATTTGCCGCCCGGCGCCAGCGAGGCGCGCGAGTACTGGCCCGGCTTGCCGATCAGGCGCGTCTTGCCCGACAGGTCCACCAGCGCCAGCTGGGAGGTGATGTAGTGCTCGAAGAGCTTGGCGTCTTCTTCGTTCTTCAGCAGGTCCGGATAGGTGCGGATCAGGCGCGTGCCTGCGCCCGGCTGGCTGTCCTGCGCGGCGGGACCGGACGGAATGCCGGTCAGCGCCGGCGCGGCGCCCAGGCCTGCGGGACGCAGCTGCACCAGCAGGCCCTTGCCGTCCGGCTGCCACTGGAAGCCACGGCTGAACACGGCCGACAGCGGCTGCGAGGTCAGCTTCTTCGCGCTGCGCGCGGCCACGTCCACCAGCCACAGTTCCACGCCGGCGCCCTTGCCTGCGGCATCACCGTAGCTGGTGTGGGTGAAGGCCAGGAAGCGCTGGTCCGGCGACCACGCCAGTTCCGTTACGCGCACGCCCTTGGGCAGGCCGGTGATTTTCGCTTCCTTCTGGGTCTCGATATCCAGCAGGGTCAGGTCGGTGCCGAAGGAGAAGCGGCTGGCGGCATAGGTGCGCGGGTTGATGCGCAGGCCGGCCAGCTTCAGTTCCGGCTGCGCCACTTCGGCGATGCCTGGCAGCGCAGGCTGCGCCACCATCACGGCCAGGTTGCGTTTCGGGCTCAGGTTCAGCAGCGGCGCGCGCGGCGCGTCAACAATGGCTTGCAGCGGCGCGGGCGGCAGCTGATAGCCGCCGTTCTGGGCGCCGGCAAACGGCGAGGCCGCCATCAGGCCGAGGGCCAGCGGCAGCAGGGAGTTCCGTACAGTCATTATTATCTCGTGGACAAATCAGAGGACTGATCATATTGCTTACTGATAACTTGAAAGTCAATCAACAGCATGTATCAATATGTCGCACCCGGGCCTTGCTTTACAATCGTGGTTTTTGCGCGCCGAGAAGAACCGATATGGAAATGACCACGATAGCCCTGCTCGTCCTGATACCGCTGCTGGTGTGGCGACTGTACTCGCGCATCAAGAGCATGCTCAAGCGGCAGGAATCGCTGGTATGGCGGCACTGGCTGTCGGCTGTCGCTTTTCCGGTGCTGCTGGCGTGGCTGGCGCTCTCCATGCTGGACAACTTGCTGGGCCTGTCCTGTCTGGCGGCGGGCGCGCTGGCGGGCGGCTGGCTGGGCGTGTTCGGGCTGAAAGGCACGCGCTTCGAGACCATAGGCAAGCGCCATTTCTTCACGCCCAATCTGCGCATCGGCGTCACGGTGTTCATGCTGTTCGCCGCGCGCATGCTGTACCGTGGCCTGGAGCTGTACATGATCAGCCGCGTGGAAACGCCCAACCTGATGTCGCAAACCGAATTCGTGCAAAGCCCGGCCACCGCTGCGGTGCTGGGCATGGTGGCAGGCTACTGCGCCGCCTTCTCGGTGGGCATGATACGCTGGCGCCGCACCCAGAAGCCGCTGCCCGAGCCGGAAGACCTGGCCTGATACGGCCTTACAGCAGCGCGGCCAGCGCGCCGCGCAGCGAGGGATAGCGGAACCGGAATCCCTCCTCCAGCAAGCGCTCAGGCGCAACCGTCTGCCCTTCCAGCAGCAGATCCGCCTGCTCCCCCAGCAGCAGCCGAACCGGCCAACCCGGCGTCGGCATAAAGCACGGCCTGCCCAGCAGCGCAGCCGCCGCGCGGCTGAACTCCCGTTGCGACACCTGCTCCGGCGCCGTGAAGTTGTACGCGGACCGCACGCCGCCGCCGTCGGCTGCGGCGCGCCACAGGTGCGCCATCCCTTGCAGCAAATCGTCCACGTGTATCCACGACATGCGCTGCCTGCCGCCGCCCATCGGCCCGCCCATGCCCAGCTTGATAGGCAGCAGCATGGGCGGCAGCGCGCCCTGCTCGCCCAGCACCAGTCCAAAGCGCATGCACGCCACCTGCACGCCGTGCGCCTGCGCCTTGCGCGCCGCAGCCTCCCACTCCTGGCACAGCTGCGACATGAACACCGGCTGCGGCGGCGCGTTCTCCGCCAGCGGCGTCTCGTCGCCCATGGCCTGCACGCCGTAGTAGCCGATGGCGGACGCCGACAGCATCAGGCGCGGCTTGTGCTCCGCCCTCGCTATCCACGCCACCACGCGCTCCGTCAGCGCCACCCGGCTGCGCCGCAGCACCGCCCTGCGCGCCGCCGTCCAGCGCCAGCCGAGGATGCGCGCGCCGGCCAGGTTGATGACCACGTCGATCCGTTCCGACGGCGCCAGCGCCTCCATGCTCTCCACGCAGCGCACCGCGCCCTTGAACAGCGTCTCCGCCTGCGCCGGCGAGCGCGTGAGCACCGTCACGCGCTGCCCGTCCTTCAGCAGCGCCGCCACCAGCCGCTGGCCGATAAAGCCGGTGGCGCCTGTCAGCAGGACGCTCTCCTTGCGCGCGCCGAACGCGATCGGACTATCGGCGGATTGATCGAGGGCCATGGCTATTTTTCCTTGTCGTCCGAGCCGAGGAAGCGCGCCATGGTGCCGCCCATTTTCAGGAAGCGCAGCATGGTGGCGGGCGGCAGGTTCTTGTAGTCGTTGTAGGTCGTGCCCAGCATTTCCATGAACTCCAGCACGTTGTTCATGCGGTCGCGGGTGGCGTCTTCCAGCTGCGCGTCCTGCTCCGCCTCGATGGCGCATTCGCGCAGCACGGTCAGGGTGGGATCGATCTCGCGCCGCTTGCGCTCCTCGATGATGACGCGGAAGATTTCCCACACGTCCTGCAGCGCCAGGAAATGGTCGCGCCGGTCGCCCATCACGTGGCTCACGCGTATCAGGCCCCAGCTTTGCAGCTCCTTCAGGCTGTTGCTCACGTTGGAGCGCGCCACGTTCAGCGTTTCGGCAATGTCCTCGGCGGTCTGCGGCGTATTCACCAGGAACAGCAGCGCGTGGATCTGCGCCACCGTGCGGTTCACGCCCCAGCGCGTCCCCATCTCGCCCCAGTGGAGGATGTACTTCTGCATGGTCGGGCTGAGCTGCATGGATTTTCCTTTAATTCTGTTATTACAGAAATTAAAGACCATGCAGACACGGAAGTCAACCTAATTCGCGCTGGCGTCTTAAACCGGCCGCGAATGGACGGTTTCGAATTTGCGTTTCAGCTTCAGGAAATGGCGCTCGAACAGCGCATACGACAAGGCCGACAACAAGATGCTGGCCAGCAGCGCGGCAGCAGCCTGGATCCACCAGCCGCCGCCCATTTTCAGCGCCACGCGCCGGCCGATTTCAATACCGATGAAGTGATAGACATACAGGCCGTAGGAAATCTTCCCCAGGTAACGCAACGGGCGGCTGGCCAGGAAACCAAGCAAGGGTTCGTGCAGAGCAGCGATGGTCAGCGCGGCCGCGCCGCAGGCGACTATGGTGTAGATGTATACCTGATGCATGCCAAGCACCCAAGCCAGCGGCAACGGCAGCAGCAGGCCGCTGAACAGCGCCGCCAGCCCGCCTGCCGCCAGCCCAAACCGCACCACGAGGGAAGCGGGCGGCACCGGGCGCAGCGCGCCAAGCAAAGTTCCCAACAGCAGCGAGTCTGCACTGAACAGGGAGGTCGCGATCATCGGATGCTGCGCCTGATTCAGCACCATCCCCGTGCGCGCTGCGAGGAACAGCAGCCAGATCGCCAGCAAGCCGTACAACAGCCGCTTCGAATCCGCCAGGAAGCCGGCCAGCATCAAGGGCAAGAACAGGTAAAACTGCTCTTCCAGGGAAATGGTCCATAAATGGAAGGTGAAGGGGATGGTGCCAAAACCCTGCAGTCCGGTGATGATGTTGTCGACGAAGAGCAACTGCCCGCCCAGGCGGAACCAGTCTCCGGTTTCATGCGGAAACGGGCGCGGGATAAAGGTCAGCGCGAACAGGCCTATGCAGAAGACGAAATACAAAGGCCAGATGCGCAGCGCACGCCGGATATAGAAATGCTTGATCGAGATCCTGCCGCTGACCTGCAGTTCGGCGCGCAGGATGGCGGTCAGCAGATAGGCGCTGAGGAAAAGGAAGATGTGCACGCCGACCCAGCCCTGCAACTGGAACGCATGCAGCAGTGCGTTGTCCGAAGCCGGCAAATGGTGAACCAGCACCAGGAAAAACGCAAAGAAGCGCAGTCCGTCTAGCGTGGGGAAGTACAGGGCGGATGATTTCATCGGCGGTCGTGTGCGAAAAAAACCCCGCGTGTCGGCGGGGTTTCGTGTTTAGGCTGCGGCTTTATCCGGCGTTCGGCGCTGGAGCACGAAGATGGGCTGCGCCCACTGCGTGTCCTTTTTCTTTTTGCTGGTGATCAGCGTCAGCTCGGATGGGTCGTAGACGTCGGTGTTGTGCGTCAGCGGCGTCGTCATCAGGTACTGGGCTTCGGTGTTCTTCAGGAACTCGCCAACCAGCTGGATGTTGCGGATATCCAGGTGGGCGAACGGTTCGTCGATGAACACAAAGCCGCCGGAGCCGTCTTCGGACTTCAGCAGGCCAATCAGCAGCACCAGCGATTTCATCACCTGCTGGCCGCCGGACGCTTCGCCGTCGTTCATGCCGATAATGCCCTTGCCGTCGAACTTGAAACGCACGTGCAGGCCAGCCTGAGACAGTTGCAAATCGTCGTTCTCCAGCTTGACCGGGTCCGAATGCACCTCGATGCCGGCCAGTTCGCCCAGCTCCTTGATGTTCTTGCTATACGTTTTGATGGTATAGCGCAGACGGTCCATGTACGCGCCGCGCGCGTTGGTGGTCGCTTCGATGGCGCGGTTGTTCTGGTAGCGGCGCTCTTCCGTCTCGCTTGCGCGGTTCTTCAGCTGCTCGTTCAGGCGCGCGTACTGGTCGATCACCGTCGCGTCCAGTTCCCAGTCGCTGCGCGACAGGCTAGCTTCCAGGCTGTGGATGCGCAAAATGGTCTGGTGCGCGTTCACGTACTCGGCCACCAGGCGCTGGCGGCGCGCCGGACGGCGCCAGTTGTACGGCATGTGGCGCCACTGGCGGCGCAGCGCCAGCAGCGCCTTGGCGTGCTCGCTGCGCTGTTCGATCACGCGCTTGTGGTTCAGGCGCAGGCCTGCCTCGGACTCGGACAGGTTGAAGCGCGCGTTCTGCCAGGTGGTGTCGGCGCGGGTGCGCGCGATGGTGGCGTTCTTGATCAGGCCTTGCAGCTCTCCCAGGCGCGAACCCACTTCGTTGCGCTCGGCCTTCAGCGGCACAGCGGCGCGCGCTGCTTCGTCGAACTCTTCCTGGCGCGCGCTCAGTTCCTTGGCCGCGTCCACGCCGGCCAGGCGGGCTTTCAGCGCGCTCACTTCGGAGGCCAGCTTGCTGATGGCGAGCGTGAAGGTGTCTTCCTGCGCTTCCAGCGACGGCAGGTTCTTCAGGATCGCTTCCATGCGCTGCGACTTGCCGGCTGCGCCGAAGCGGTAGCGCGAGGCTTCCACGAACAGCGAGCGGCCGCCGCGGCGCTCTTTATGATAAGCCTCGGGCGTGATCCATTCTTCGATATGGCTCTGGCGCGCGCCCTCTTCCACCGAGTCCACGCGGGTGATGCGCATCAGCTGTTCGATCAGCCAGCCCGGCGCCTTGTCGGAGAACTTCACCACCGACATCAGGCTGTCGCCCTTGGTGCTCGGCGCGGTGATCAGGTCCGGCACGATGAAGTGGCGGTAGCGTTCCTTCTCCGCCAGGCGGTAGGCGGCAGCGGCGTCGCTGGACTTATCCAGCAGCACCACGGAGGCGTAGCCGCCCAGCACGCCCTCGACCGCGCCCTGCCATTTCGGGTCCGTCACTTCGACGATGTCCGACAGCATGGCGTGGCCGATCTTGGCGTCGTTCAGCGCGCGGCGCATGGCGCGCACGTTGTCCGGCTCCGGCATGGCGGTCTTGCCCTGCAGCGCGGAGACCGTGGCTTTATCTTGTGCTATGCGCGACATGACCGCGTCGCGGCCCTGCTTCTGGCGCGCCAGCTCGGCTTCCTTCTGTTCCAGCTGTTCGCTCACGGCGGCAATGTCGGCGCCCGAGTCGGCGGCCAGCTTCTGCAAGCGGGCCTTCTGTTCCAGCAGGCTGTCCAGCGGCTTGAGCTTGGCGTTGATGGAGCTCAGGCGGCTTTGCAGCGCGGTCGATTCCTGCTCCAGCACGGTCTCATGCTGCTGCGCTTCGGTGTAAGCCTGCGCCTGCGCGGCCACGTGGGCGCGCTTGTCGGACAGCTGCTGGTCCGCCAGCATCAGCGGCTTGCGCGCTTCGCGCAGCTGGCGCGTGATGCTGGCCTGCTTCTCACGCGCCTCGTGGTATTCCAGCGTCGGCAGCACTTCTTCCTGCAGCTCGCGGCGTTCCTTGGTCAGCCCTTCCCACTGGTGGTAATTGGCCACGCGCAGGCGCAGGCCCTCCAGGTTGGTCTTGGAGCCTTCCAGTTCGGCCTCGAAGCGTTTCAGCTCGATTTCCGTGTCGCGCTGGTGGCGCTTGGCTTCGTCGTAGGCGTCCAGCACTTCCTTGTCGCCGAACACCTGGAACACCAGGTCCAACAGCTGGCGCGGCGCGTATTCGCACAGCTTGTCGGTTTCGCCCTGCTCGAGCGCCAGCACTTTCGCCATGGCCGGCGACAGGCCGGCGTTGGCCAGGCGTTTGCGATAGTTTTCCACGCCGAGGAAGTCGTTCGCCTCGGTCACTTCCTCGATCTGCACATTCCCCGGACGCATGAGGTACTGGCGCTTCCAGTCGCCGCCGTTCTTCTGGATCTGGCAGAACAGCGTGACTTCGTCTTCGGAGAAGAAGCCGGAGCTGCGGAAAGGACGGTTGGACAGCTGCTTGCCCATGGCCTTGTTGTCCACCACGGCGCGCAGCCAGGAGGTCTGCTGGCCGGCGTGGCGCGCGTAGTGCTTGTAGGTGCGGCCCATCGAGCAATCGAGGCCGAACAGGGTGCGCAGCGCGTCGAGCAAGGTGGTCTTGCCGGAGCCGTTCTGGCCGGCGATGGTGATGATCTTGGCGTCGAGCGGAATGTTCTTGATGCGCTGCCAGTAATCCCAGTGGACCAGTTCTAGCGATTTGATATGAAACATGGCTTAGTCTCGGTTCGGGGTGGCTAGGGAGTCGGAGTCGCCTGCGGCTTCGGCCGCGGCTTCGGCGGCGATGGCGGCGTTTTCAGCGGCGGCGGAGGCGGCGGCTTCGGCCAGCGCGGCGCGCGGAATGTGCACCACTTGCGCCGGGGCGCGCTTGAACACCTCGGCCAGTGCGCCGTTGATGATGCGCTCTTTCAGCAGGTCGGTGTCCATCAGCAGGTCCAGCAGCGGGCCTTCGACGATGATGTCGCCGCGGCGCTCGATGAAGCCCAGCTTGCCCAGGATGCCCAGGTTCATGTCCATGCGGGTTTTCTTGCCCAGCTTGTCGCCGAAGTCGGCCAGCAGGGCCTTGTACGGGATGCCGATGGAGGTGTCCTCGGCGCGCGGCAGCGGCTTGTCGATGCCGAACATGTCGTTCTGGTCGTCCTCCGCGTGGGTGTGGGTTTCCTGGCGCTCGCGCTTGGGCAGGATGATCTGCGCCCACAGCACCACCAGCAAAGCCACGCCGTCGCGCGCCAGGCCGAAGTTATTGTTCTGCCATACGTCGCGCGCGCCGAAAATCTTCGGCTCGATGGTGCGCGACAGGGCCAGCGTCACATGGTCGGCATACACGTTGTCGAGCAGCTTCATGCCGCAGTTGGCCAGGCGCAGGTCCACTTCGGCGCGGAACAGTTCGTCCGACAGCACGCGCTTGACCAGGCGGTCGTCGCGGCGCAGCGTCTGGTGCGTCAGCAGGCGCGCGATCAGGATCTGGGAATCGTCATTCATCTTGGGTTCCCGTATTTGGTTCCAGGTTCAAATCAAGGTTCAGCGCCAGCGAGGCGATACTCATGGCGGCCACTTCCTGGTCCGCCAGCTGCACCATGTCGTCGGTGGGGTTGAAAGAGATAGGCAGGCGCGCCAGGTCGCCGGTGGCGCCTTGCAGGCTGGCCTCGGACGGGTCGCCCAGCAGCGGCAGCATGGAGGCGCGGTAGGACGCCACGGCGAAGCTGGCCGGCAGCAGCGATTCGTGCACCGGCACGGCCTTGGGCGCCTCGCCCGGCGCGGCCTGCTTGGTGATGGCGGCGAAGTCCGACAGGCGCTCCAGCCAGTCGTCCAGCTCCTTCTGCATGGGGGGGCCGTCGTTGACGGTGGTCGGCGCGTCCTGCCCGCTCGGCAGGCCGCCGGGCGCGGCTTGCGCGCGGTCGGTCAGCAATTCAGTTTCAGCCACGTCTATCATTTCTGCAGGGGTAATGAACAGCGGCACCACGGGCTGGTCGATCGCATCCTCGGCCAGCTGTGCCAGGTCTTCGTGCGCCAGCAGCCAGCGCTTGATGTCGGTGGTGGACAGGCCGGACTGGCCCAGGTGCACCCGCTGCCGTTCTATCTGGTTCAGCGCGCGCGAGAACATGCCCTGCATGTTCAGCAGCGCGCTCTGGGCGCGGCCGATGGCCTGCGCCGCGCGGTGCGTGGCCGCGTCGGCCCGCTCGTCGGAGGTGATGGCGCGCAGGATCTCGGAGCCCTTCTCCACCCAGTCGCAAGCCATATGCCATTTGTCCTGCGAGGCGCGCAGGCGGAACTCGGAACCGGAGGCGATGGCGTCGCGGAACTCCTCGGTCAGGTCCACCAGGCGGCCCAGCAGGTGCTGCAGCTGCTCCACGGTGACGCCGCCCACGGCCTGGGCGCCGGCCACCTGGGACAGCAGGAAGCCCATTTCGGCTTCGTCTTCGTTCTGGTTCAGGTTCAGCAGGCTGTCGATGGCCGACAGCACATTGCGCGCCATGGGCGTGACGCGGTAGACCGCGTTCTGCGCGTCCCAGGCCAGCAGCTGGTTGGTGCGCAAGCGCATCAGCACCGTTTCCAGGCTTTCCGGCAGCAGATAGGCCAGGCGCGTGTTGATGTCGGCCCGCGAGAAGGTCGATGAAGCGGTGTCCGAGGCCAGTTCGCGCAATACCAGCAGGCGCACGGCCACGCCCTCAAAGCCGCCGTGGAACAGGGCCGTGAAGACTTGCAGCAGGGGCTGGGCGCGCTTCAGGTGGTAGACCTGCTCGATCTCGTCCACCGCGATGTGCGGCTGGAAGTGCGCCTGCAGGGCGTCCTGCGTCGCTTGCGTCTGCTGTTCGATGGGGTTCGCGTCTGCGGCCAGGGCCGCATTTGCCATTATGTCTATCATTCTGCTCCGAGTTGCCATTTTGTACACGCCGCGCAGGCAATGCTCGCGGGGGGCGTCAGTATAGCAGTTCGCCGGACCCGTCCAAGCTACTTGCGGATCACCTTGTCGAGCAGCTGGTCCACGGTGTCGCCATCATCGTCGAAGCGGATGCGCACCGGATACCAGTCGAGCGAGGGCGCCAGCCACAGGTCCACCTGCTGGCCCTGGTCGCTCTTGGGCGGGGACTTGGTGAAATGCACCGCCTCCACTTCGCCCATGCCGGTCTGCACCGGCTCGTGGCGCACCACTTTGAACACCCAGGGCTCGGCGTCGCGCCGGCCGGCCACGAAGAAGGCCCACTCGGAACCGGGCGTGAACTTGTCCGGCGCGCTGCGCGCGATGGCGGCCAGCTGCCAGGGCGCGCTGGTGCGGTCCTGCTCGCCGCCCTTGATGGGGTAGCTTTCGTCGCCCTTGCTGAAGGTGATGGTCTTGGCGTCGCGCTTGAAGGTGGCCGTCGTGGGCTCCTTGCGGAAGCGCTTTTCATTGAAGCTGGACGGCGCCAGGCCGTAGCCGTCCACCGCGCCTTCGCTGCGGCTGTCCAGGATCTTGCCGAAAATGCCAGCGTGGCTTTCGGTGGCGATGCTGTACTTGCCGTCCGCCTGGCGCCACTGCACGGTGGCGTCGCCATTGATGGACAGGCCTTTCTGGCGCGCCTTGATGGTGTAGACCAGGTCCGCCGGCGGCGGCAGGCTGAAGGCCCGCTTGACGCTGGGATGCTCGGCCGCCGTCTCCGCGGCGGCCAGCGGGGCCGCTGCGGAAGCGGCCGTGGCCACGATGGCGGCAAGGGTGAAATTCAGTGCGGTATTGCGCATATTTACTTTCCGGCGTTGCCGCTCAGGGTGATCTTGGTAATGGTCTGCGTGGTCAGCGCGCCATTCGCTTCGGTATTCCGTATCTGCACCGGGAACCAGTTCATCCCCGGCGCCAGCCACACGTCCAGCCGAGCCGAATAGGAACCCGGCTTGGGCGGGCGCGCCAAATGCCAGGTGACGATGCGGCCCAGCTGCGTGTCCAGCTCCTCCTCCCCCACCAGCAGGAAGCGGTAGATGCTGGCGTCCTTCTCGTCGCCCACCAGGATGTCGATGTCGCCGCTGAACTGGTTCACGTCGGCCCGGCCGATGGCGCCCAGCTGGAAGGGCACCGTGGCCTTGTCCTGCGCGCCGGCCAGCAGCGGGTAGCTGCGCTCGTTCACCGAAAAGGTGATGCGGCCGTCGCCGCGCGCGAAATGCGTGGCGGTCTGCGCGCGGCCGCGCCGCTTCTCGGTGAACCTGAGCGGCGCAATGCCGGCGTCGTCGATCTCGCCTTCGCTGCCCAGCACCAGCAGGTTCACGCGCGCCACCAGCATGCTGATGCCCGCCTCCATGCCCACCTTGTACTTGCTGCCGTCGGTCTGCCAGGACATATGGGCCACGCCGCTCCACCTGGTGCCGTTGGCGTCGGTGCGCTTGAGTTCCATTTCGAATTCGGCCGACGGCGGCAGGTCCACCTTGTAGCGGCGGGTGGACAGCGGCGCGGGCGGCGGTTCGGCGGCCTGCTTGTCGGTGCTGCCCGGCGCGGCGTCCGGCGGCGATTGTACGGCAGCCTGCGCGGCGGCGGCGCCCGGCTGCACGGGCTCGGG
>NZ_WWCU01000035.1 GCF_009857595.1 Pseudoduganella aquatica
GCGGGCGCCGGCGGCGGCCGCGCCCAGGGCGCCCAGGGCGCCCAGCGCGCTGGCCGTGTCGGTTTCGCCCGGCGGCGCATTCAGCACCAGCTGGGCCAGCACCAGGCCGGCCGGCAGCACGCCGGCCTCCCAGGCCCGCTCGTACCAGGGCAGGATGGCTTCGCGGCTGTGCTGTGCGTGTTCATATCCCACGTGGTTGCCGATCAGCCGCCATGCCTCGTCCCGTCCCTGCTTGGCGGCGCGGTGCAGCCAATGCAGGGCAGTAGGCAGGCTTTGCGGCAGACTGGCGCCACCGAACAAATACAGTTTCCCCAGCGCCAATTGGCATTGGGAGTCTCCAGCGCGCGCCCCTCTGATCATTACTAGTTCTTCACGATTTGCCATCGTTCCACTATTAATATGATTCATTCAAGAAAAACGCAGCGGTATGGCGAACCAGGTCATTGCCCGGCCGCCTAGTTATGGCTTGATCTTGCCACATTCCAACTAGCGCAGTAAGGGCTAGTGTCGCTTTATTGCCTATCGTGTTAGCCATTAAATGCTAAGTGTTTGATATAGCTCAAATTCCGCTGCACGGCAAAGCGTGTACGCTAATTGCAATCCCATTAACTAAACGAAAGGAAACCTTGCCGCCCAGCATGCAGTGGACAGCTATTCAAGCGTTTCAAAAATACAACACGAAACCACATTTTTTTGGCTTTCGACCAATACTAGCCCTCATAATCGACCAATCCTTCGCCGTGAGCGCAGCGAGCAATTAAGGTTCAGAGCAGACGGCTGCCGTATGCAGAGACTCATCCAGCAGCTCATGTTTTAAAAGCTCTTTGATCGATTAATCATAAAAGGAAGAACAAATGAAAAAATCATTAGTGGCCCTGGCACTCATGGGCGCCTTCGCTGGAGCTCATGCGCAATCGTCTGTCACTATTTACGGCACCGTCGATGCCGGCGTTTCGAAAACCACCGGCACCACCGCCCAGATCGGCAAACGCGACAACAACAAACTCGGCTTCCGCGGCGTGGAAGACCTGGGCAGCGGCCTGAAGGCCCTGTTCCAGCTGGAGATCCGCTACGAGCCGGACACCGGCACCATAGAAAGCACCTCGGGCGCCAACAGCCGTCCGCTGTTCCAGGGCCAGAGCCGCGTCGGCCTGCAGGGCGACTTCGGTACGGTGCGCCTGGGCCGCGGCCTGACCCCGTTCCAGGAAACCTCGACCGCCTTCGAGCCATGGAGCGGCGTGCCTGCCGTGGCCGGCTACCAGACCAATCTGCAAGTGGCCGGCTACACCAGCGATCCGCTGGCGCCACCGGGCACCTCCGGCAACCGCTTCTCGAACGCCGTGTGGTACAACACCCCGGTGATCAACGGCTTCCAGCTGAACGTGGCCGTGGGCGCCAAGGAAGCGCTGGGCAACACCGTGGCCATCGTCGGCCGCGGCACCACGCTGGCGCCGCAGTACGGCGTCAACGCCCTGCCGTCCGCCAATCCATGGGGCGCCAGCGCCACCTACACGCTGAACCAGTTCGCCGCCTACGCCGCCTATGAGCGCAACGCGATCGAAACCAAGCTGTGGTCGGTGGGCGCGTCGTACAAGCCGATGCCGGCCCTGAAACTGATGGCGACCTACCAGAAGCAGGACATGGACCACACCGTGCTGCCCAACGCCGCCAACCACGAGACCGACGCCTGGATTATCGGCGCCAACTACACCATGGGTCCGGGCAAGCTGCTGCTGGGCTATGGCGTGAAGACGCCGGACCGCATCCTGAAGACCAAGCAGGCGTCGATCGGCTACGAGTACAACATCTCGACCCGCACCTATATCTACTTCGACCTGTCGAACAAGAAGACCCCGCTGCCGGCCACCACCGCCACCACCAACGACAGCACGGTCAACCACTATTCGGTTGGTATCCACCACAACTTCTGATGCGCGCGCGCTTCAGCTGAACCGGACGGACCCCACGCGGGTCCGTTTTTTTTGCCTTGCAAAACAATAGCCTAGGGCGCTGTGACTTTTTTGCAACTGCGCATCAGGAAGCAACATGGCTTTCTGTACAAGGCCCGATTGCCGTGTCATATTGGTTGCACCGGATTAGTACGCACGTACTATTTTGAGAATAAAAAAACAAATCAATCTTTTGGAGACTGCATGAAAACTAAACTGCTCGCAGCGGGTATCGCCGCATGCTTCGCCGCGCCTGCCATGGCGCAATCCTCGGTCCAGATCTACGGCATCGCCGATGCCGGCGTCATGTATGTGAAAAACGGCGGCCAGGACTCCAAGGTCAAACTGGTCAGCGGCATTGCCGACGGCTCGCGCCTCGGCTTCCGCGGCACCGAGGACATGGGCGGCGGCTACAAAGCCATCTTCAACCTGGAAGCGCGCGTGGAACTGGACAACGGTCGCCAGCAAACCGGCAACCTGAGCAGCAACCCCACCTTCGCGCTGACCGAAGGCCTGAACTTCACCGTGCCGGCCGCCGCCGGCGGCGCCGCCACGGCCGAAAAGCTGAAGGCCGGCGTGCAGGGCGCGCTCAACCCCGCCATCAACGTCAACATCACCAACGCGCTGTTCGACCGCACCTCCATGGTCGGCCTGGTCACGCCGGTGGGCGCCATCCTGCTGGGCCGCATGTACACCCCGGGCTATGAGGTGCTGAACGCCGGCGACGTGTTCGAGTCGGGCACGGCGGCAGGCTGGGGCGGCATCGTGGGCGGCACCGGCGGCCTGCTGACGGCCGGCGTGGCGATCCGCTCCGACAAGTCGATCCAGTACCGCATCGAACTGCCGAACGGCATCAAGGCCGCCGCCATGTACGGCACCGAGAAATCGGGCTACATCGGCATGGACAAGCGCTCCTGGGGCGCCAATGTGCGCTACGTGGCCAACGGCTGGGACGTCGGCCTGGCCCACAACCACGGCACCGACCAGGTCGGCGCGCGCGGCCTGGTGACCACCACGCTGGCCGGCTCCTACGCCTTCGACAACTGGAAGCTGTTCCTGGGCACCCACAAGCAGAAGAACGAGAACTCGGTCATCATCCGCTACGCGGGCGACCTGCTGGCGCCGACCTTCGCCGCCTTCCCGGCGCCGCTGAACACGCTGCTGGCCGGCCAGGCCAACGCCGCGCTGAAGCGCAACTTCCTGCTGGACGCGATCAGCTACCAGGTGGGCTTCCACTACAAGGTGGGCGCCGGCCGCATCATGGCTTCCGTGGTGCGCCAGGACGACAAGCGCGCCGACGCCAGCGACGCCACCCAGTACGGCCTGGGCTACGACTACAACCTGTCCAAGCGCACCGACGTGTACGTGGTGGGCGCCTACATCAAGAACGAAAACGACGGCCAGTACGCCATCGGCGCGGCCAGCGCGTCGGGCGGCTTCACCGCCAAACCGGGCGATTCGAGCAAGGGCATCCAGGTGGGCATGCGCCACCGCTTCTGACCCTGTTTCCGCACCACACCGAAAGACGCCTGCGGGCGTCTTTTTTATTGTGCCGTCGGGTAGAATGTGGCTTGCTCTCAACCCACAAGCTGAACAATGGATGCCACCGCCGTACTGCAATACCTGACCGACCACCCGCACTTCTTCGAGGAGCACGCCAGCCTGCTCGGCGAGGTCAAGCTCTCCAGCCCGCTGACCGGGCGCGCCGTCTCGCTGCAGGAACGCCAGATGGAAGTGATGCGCGACAAGTACAAGGCGCTGGAGCTGCGCATGGCCGAGCTGTCGCGCCACGCCAAGGAAAACGAAACCATCGCCGGCCGCTTCCACAGCTGGACCCAGGCCCTGCTGCAGGTGCGCGAAGACGGCGCCATGCCGCGCGTGCTGGCCGACAGCCTGAAGAGCAGCTTCCACGTGCCGCAGGCCACGCTGCGCCTGTGGGGCGCCAAGCCGGAATACACCGGCCAGTGGTTCACCGCCGGCGCCTCGGACGACGCGCGCATCTTCGCCAACAGCCTGATGGCCCCCTACTGCGGCGCCAACAACGACTTTGAAGCGGTGCGCTGGCTGGACGACGCCGGCACGGTGCAGTCGACCGTCATCATCCCGCTGCGCAAGCCGGGCAGCGCCGGCAGCAAGGGCGCCACCTTCGGCCTGCTGATCCTGGGCTCGCCCGACTCCGAACGCTTCACCTCGCTGATGGCGACCGACTTCCTGGTCCACATCGGCGAAACGGCCAGCACCGCGCTGGCGCCGCTGGTCGGCTAAGGCCGCCATGAGCGCGCGCAGCAAAGCCGACTGGGCGCACGCCTACCTCGAGCAGCTGCGCACGCAGCGCAAGCTGTCCGCGCACACCCTGGACGCCTACCGGCGCGACCTGGCCGAACTGGCCGCGCTCAGCGGCGACACGCCATGGGACGCGCTGGGCCAGGCCGACGCGCGGCGCTACGCGGCCCGGCTGCACAGCAAGGAACTGGGGCCGCGCTCCATCGCCCGCAAGCTGTCGAGCTGGCGCGGCTTCTTCGACTGGCTGGCCGGGCAGACCCCGCTGGCGGCCAATCCGGCGCACGGCGTGCGCGCCCCCAAACGCCCCAAAACCCTGCCCAAGGCCCTGCCGGTGGACGACGCGGTACGGCTGGTGTCGACCACGGCGCGCGCGCAGGCGGCGGCACCGGAACCGGCCGAGCTGTGCAACCAGGCCATGTTCGAGCTGATGTATTCCAGCGGGCTGCGGGTGTCCGAGCTGGCCGGGCTGGACCTGCGCCACAGCCCGGAGGCGCTGGGCTGGCTGGAGCAGGACAATGCCGACGTGACCGTGCTGGGCAAGGGCGGCAAGCGCCGCACGGTGCCGGTGGGCAAGGCCGCCATGGCCGCCATCGCCGCCTGGCTGGCGGTGCGCCCGCCGCCGTCCGACGGCAGCGCCGCGCTGTTTACCAGTGCGCGCGGCACGCGCGTGTCGCCGCGGGTGGTGCAGCTGCGCCTGAAAGCGCACGGCCTGGCCACCGGCGCGCCGGCCAGCGTGCACCCGCACATGCTGCGCCACTCCTTCGCCTCGCACCTGCTGCAGTCGTCCGGCGACCTGCGCGCCGTGCAGGACATGCTGGGCCACGCCACCATCGCCTCCACCCAGGTCTACACGGCGCTGGACTTCCAGCACCTGTCCAAGGTGTACGACCAGGCCCATCCGCGCGCCAAAGTGAAATAGCCTGCGCTGCGTCAAGGCTGGCGTTTGGCCGCCTGGCCCAAATTGCGGCATAATCGCTCGATCCCGGCCCCGAGGGGGCCACCAACTACTGATCGGCAAGCTGACATGGCACTCATTCCCACCACCATCCTCACCGGCTTCCTCGGCGCGGGCAAGACCACGCTGCTCAACCGCATCCTGCAGGAAAGCCACGGCATGCGCATTGCCGTCATCGAAAACGAATTCGGCCAGGAAAACATCGACAACGAAATCCTGGTGCAGGACAGCAAGGAGCAGATCGTCGAGATGAACAACGGCTGCATCTGCTGCACCGTGCGCGGCGACCTGATCGTGGCGCTGTCGACGCTGGCGCAAAAGCGCAACGCCGGCGAGCTCAACTTTGACCGCGTGGTGATCGAGACCACCGGCCTGGCCAATCCCGGCCCGGTGGCGCAGACCTTCTTCGTGGACGAGGAAGTGGGCGCCCACTACATGCTGGACGCCATCGTCACCGTGGTGGACGCGCGCCACGCCATGCAGCAGCTGGACGCCAACGAGGAAGCGCAGCGCCAGGTGGGCTTCGCCGACAAGCTGCTGCTGTCCAAGACCGACCTGGTGGACCAGGCCGTGCTGGACGAGCTGCTGCCGCGCCTGAAGCGCATCAACCCGCGCGCGCCCATCAGCCAGTCCAACTTCGGCAGCGCGCCCATCGCCGAGGTGCTGGACCTGAAAGGCTTCAACCTGAACGAGAAGCTGGAACTGGACCCGGACTTCCTGGCCGCCGAAGAACACGGCCACGACCACCACGACCACGACCACGAGCATGGCGAGCACTGCAACCACCCCAGCCACGCCCACGACCACCACCACAGCCGCCACACCGACGACATCGCCGCCTTCGTCTTCAAAAGCACGCGTCCCTTCGACAGCGCCAAACTGGACGAATTCCTGGGCGGACTCGTCAATGTGTACGGTCCTCGCATGTTGCGCTACAAAGGCGTATTGTTGATGCAGGGCGCCGAGCGCAAGGTGGTGTTCCAGGGCGTGCACCAGCTGATGGGCAGCGACCTGGGCGCCAAATGGGCCGAAGGCGAAGAACGTGGCAGCAAAATGGTATTTATTGGCAAAAATCTACCGAAAGACATCTTTATTAGCGGATTGGAACAATGTTTGGTATAAACTAACCGGGTTTTGTGGGGTGCCGGTTGGTGCAGGTAACAAAGTAACGTTCCGGTGCGGTTGCCAGCAATCGCGCAACTGAAAATTTGAAAACTCTGTCGTATCGAAGGTAAGCGAAGTGATGACTAAAACTAATAAATCGACCCCCGCCGCTATCGAAGAAGTCCGCCTCCTCACGGAAGAAGAAATTCTGAAAATGGGCGAAGCCGACTACATGAATCCGGCGCAAATGGCGTTTTTCAAGGCCAAGCTGCAATCCTTGGAAAAAGAGCTGCTGAAAAATGCCGGCGAGACGACCGAACACCTGCGCGAAACCGTGCTGGTGCCGGACCCTGCCGACCGCGCGACCATCGAGGAAGAACACGCACTGGAACTGCGCACCCGCGACCGCGAGCGCAAGCTGCTGAAGAAAGTGCAGCAATCCATCGTCGCCATCGATAACAACGAATATGGCTGGTGCGAAGAAACCGGCGAGCCGATCGGCATTCCACGCCTGATCGCCCGTCCGACCGCCACCCTGTCGCTGGAAGCGCAGCAGCGCCGTGAACTGAAGCAAAAGCTGTACGGCGACTAAGCAGTCCGCCGCCGCCAGCCACCCCGGCGTATGGACGCAGGCGGGCGGCTCACTCCCAAAAAAGCATGCCGGCCACACCGCATGCTTTTTTTGTTTTCCGGCTTGCTCTTGGGCTACACTAGGAGTCCAGCATAGCGAGGAACGCCGTGGGCCTGTTTTCCCTGTTTAAAAAAGGCAAGCCGGACGCCGCCGCCACGGACGGCGACGACGACGCCGCGCGCCTGGCCGCCAACAGCGAAGCGCAGCGCGCCGCCGCCAACAGCCAGCTGCAGCGCGACATCGCGCGCGCCACCGCGCTGAAAATCGACGCCATCGAAGCGGCCATGGAAGCCGACATCTTCAACACGCCGGAACCGGCCTGGGGCAGCCGCCCCGCGCGCCCGGTGCTGAACGCGGCGCCGGCGCCCGCCGACAACCCCGCCACCCTGCCCCTGCTCGACGCCAGCACCACCCAGCTGCTGGCCGACGACGAGATTCCGGCCCCGGTGGCCGACAGCGCCACCGCGCCGGTGGTGGAAGAAAGCGCCATCCTGTACGCCAACGGCCAGGCCGCGGTCGCCGAGCAGATGCTGGCCGGCGCGCTGGCCGAAGCCGCCGCCGCCGGCCTGGGCGCGCAGCAGGACCGCACCGTCTGGTGGCTGCTGTTCGACCTGCACCAGGCGCAGGGCCAGCAGGAACAGTTCGACAGCCTGTCCATCGACTACGCCAGCACCTTTGAAACTTCGCCGCCGCCCTGGCGCGGCGCCGGCGGCGCTGCGGCGGCGCCGGCGGCAGCCCCGTCCGGAGCGCCGGGCGCAAGCTACGCCGGCGTCGCCCCCACGCAGGTGTTCGGGGCGGTGCTGGACGCCGGCGCCGCCGCCGTGATCGCGCGCGTGGAGGCAGCCTGTGCAGCGGACGCCGCCGTCCCGCTGCGCCTGGACTTCAGCGCCATCGCCAGCGCCGACGCAGAAGGCTGCGCCCTGCTGCTGGCCGCCCTGCGTAGCCTGCAAAAACAGGGCCGCGAGCTGATCGTGGTCGCCGCCGCCGAGCTGGCCGCGCTGTTGCAAGGCAGGCTCACGGTGGGTGACCGCGCGGACGGCGAAGCGCCGTGGCTGCTGCTGCTGGAACTGCTGCAGCTGCTGAACCGCGAAAAAGACTTCGAAGAAGCCAGCATGGACTACTGCGTCACCTTCGAGGTGTCGCCGCCGCCCTTCGTGGCGCCCAGCAAAGTGGCCACGGCGGCGCGCGCGGCGGTCCCGGCGGCGGCGGCGGGCAAAGCGGCGGACCGCTTCATGCTGCCGGCCGTGGTGGAAGGCAATTGCACCGCGCTGCTGGACGCCGTCGGCGCCTACGCCGAACAATATCCGGCGCTGGTGTTCGACTGTTCGCGCCTGGCGCGGCTGGACTTCGGCGCCGCCAACCTGTTGCTGAGCCGATTGCAGCAACTCGCGGCCGACGGCAGGAGAGTAGAATTCCGGGAAGTGAACCACCTGGTGGCCGCCCTGCTGCGGCTGCTGGGCTACGCCGGCGTGGCGCGCATCTTCGCCCACAAGTACTGAGCCCAAGCAATGAGCCGGCCGGGTCCGGCGTCTTGCAATTGCGCGCACTATCCCCATGTCAGGGACTGGCGCCGGCATCTGCAGCGGGCGTTGCGCGCCATGCGCGAGCGCCACTACTTTTGAGGTCTACATGGAACAATTTCACGGCACCACCATCCTGTGCGTGCGGCGCGGCGCGGAAGTCGCGCTGGGCGGCGACGGCCAGGTCACGCTGGGCAACATCGTCATGAAGGGCACGGCCCGCAAAGTACGCAAGCTGTACCAGGGCAAAGTGCTGTGCGGCTTTGCCGGCGGCACGGCCGACGCCTTCACCCTGCTGGACCGCTTCGAAGCCAAGCTGGAAAAACACCAGGGCAATCTGCTGCGCGCCTCGGTCGAGCTGGCCAAGGACTGGCGCACCGACCGCGTGCTGCGCCGCCTGGAAGCGATGCTGCTGGTGGCCGACGCCACCTCGACCCTGGTCATCACCGGCAACGGCGACGTGCTGGAGCCGGAAAAAGGCATAGGCGCGATCGGCTCGGGCGGCAGCTACGCCCAGTCGGCCGCGCTGGCGCTGGCCGAGAACACCCAGCTGAGCCCGGCCGAGATCGTGAAAAAATCGCTGACCATCGCCGGCGAGCTGTGCATCTACACGAATATGTCCCACATTATCGAAACGCTGGACGGGAAAGCGGAATGAATATGACTCCTCAAGAAATCGTCGGCGAGCTCGACAAGCATGTGGTCGGCCAGGGCAAGGCCAAGCGCGCGGTGGCCATTGCGCTGCGCAACCGCTGGCGGCGCCAGCAGGTGGCCGAGCCGCTGCGCCATGAAATCACGCCGAAGAACATCCTGATGATAGGCCCGACCGGGGTCGGCAAGACCGAGATCGCGCGCCGCCTGGCCAAGCTGGCCGACGCGCCCTTCATCAAGATCGAGGCGACCAAGTTCACCGAGGTGGGCTATGTGGGGCGCGACGTGGACACCATCATCCGCGACCTGGTGGACATCGGCATCAAGCAGACCCGCTCGTCCGAAATGGCCAAGGTGCGCGCGCGCGCCGAGGACGCCGCCGAGGACCGCGTGCTCGACATCCTGCTGCCGCCGCCGCGCGACTTCGGCTTCGCCACCGCCGCCCCGGCCGAGGAAGGCAAGCCCGACACCACGCGCCAGACCTTCCGCAAGCGGCTGCGGGAAGGCGAGCTGGACGACAAGGAAATCGAGATCGAGCTGGCCGACACCGCGCCGCAGATGGAAATCATGGCCCCGCCCGGCATGGAGGAAATGACGGAGCAGATCAAGTCCATGTTCTCCGGCATAGGCGGCGGGCGCAAGAAGGCGCGCAAGGTCAAGATCAAGGAAGCGATGAAGCTGCTGCTGGACGAGGAAGCGGCCAAGCTGGTCAACGACGACGAGATGAAGCAGAAAGCCATCCAGAACGTGGAGCAGAACGGCATCGTGTTCCTGGACGAGATCGACAAGATCGCCTCGCGTTCCGAAGTGGGCGGCGCCGACGTCTCGCGCGCCGGCGTGCAGCGCGACCTGCTGCCGCTGGTGGAAGGGACGACGGTGAACACCAAGTACGGCATGATACGGACCGACCACATCCTGTTCATCGCCTCGGGCGCCTTCCACCTGGCCAAGCCGTCCGACCTGATACCGGAGCTGCAGGGGCGGTTCCCGATCCGGGTCGAGCTGGAATCGCTGTCGATCGCCGATTTCGAGCGCATCCTGACGTCGACCGACGCCTGCCTGACCAAGCAATACGAAGCGCTGCTGGGCACGGAGGAGGTGCAGCTGGTGTTTGCGCCGGACGGCATCACGCGGCTGGCCGAGATCGCCTACCAGGTCAACGAGCGCACGGAAAACATCGGCGCGCGGCGGTTGTACACGGTGATGGAAAAGCTGCTGGAAGAGATCTCGTTCAGCGCCAGCGAAGGCGGCGTGCAGACGCTGACCATAGACGCCGGCTACGTCAACGCGCGCCTGGACGCGCTGGCGGTGAACGAAGACCTGTCGCGCTACGTGCTGTAAGGGAAAGGGGGCAGACGATGGCCAACAAAGCCTTGGCGACGCGGCAGAAGATGCAGTTCCGCGTCGAGCCCTCCCAAAAACCGCGCAACCCCTACGCGGCGCTGGCCAAGAACCGCGTCGCCGGCCCGCACGCCAAGCCCGCCGCTGTGCAGCGCCACGCCGCCAAGGCCGCCCTCAAGAAAATCGACCCAGCCAAATCCGACGACTAAGCTCCCGCCATAGCAGCCTGAGCCGCACTTCCCTCACCCCGGGGTCAGACCCCGAAGGTGGCAAAATGCGGCTCAGCTTGCTTGGAAAATCTCGGTGATTACTCCTACGTCACTAGGGAAATTCGCTACCGTTCCCCATCCTGCCCAAAGCCCTCTCCCTATGAAGCAAGCGAACTGAGCCGCATTTTCCTGCCTTCGGGGTCTGACCCCGAAGTGGTGGAGAATGCGGCTCAGGCTGCTTAGCGGGTGGGGTTGACCGGGGCCGGCATTTGCGGGGCGGGCTGGGGGACCGGCGGGGGCGCCGGCTGCAGTTGCTGCTGGACCGGGGGCATCGGCAGCGGCGCTGCCATGGCGCTCGAGGAGGGGGCGCTCTCCGGCGGCGGCAGGTCGAGCCGCTTCTGGATGCCGCCTTCCGATAGCACCACGTACAAAGCCTGGACTTCCTGCACCTTCACATTGCCCGCCACTTCTGCGCCTACCGGATAGGCCTTCGCCGGCTGGCCGTCGGTCGCGATGATGGCGACGCTGCCGCGCCCGTTGGCGGCCGCCACCACGCCGCGCAGCTGGTAGCTGCTGGCGGCGGCGACGGCGATGTCGCCGCCGAACAGGTTGCGCGCAGCCGCCACCGGCACTTCCGGCGCCGCCTGCATGGGCACGGCGGCCAGCGCGCGCTGCTCGGGCTTGAACAGCAGCATGCCCCAGTAGGCGCACGACGCGGACAGGGCCACCACGGCCACGAAACTTGCTATTACAGGCAGTCGATTCATCTTCAGTGCACCAGCTGGTTAATTTCAATAATCGGCATCAGCACCGCCAGGACAATCAGCAGCACCACCAGCCCCATGGCCAGGATCAGCGCCGGTTCCAGCAGGCCGGCGATGGTGAGCGTGCGCCGCTCCAGATCCGCTTCCTGCGCACTGGCGGCGCGGTTCAGCATGGCCGGCAGCTCGCCCGTGATTTCACCGGCCCGTATCATGTGGATTAGCATGGGCGGGAAGTGCTTCTGCGCCGACAGGGCGCGCGCCAGGCTCACGCCCTCCCGCACCGCGTCGCTCGCTTCTTCCACCAGCTGCTGCATGGCGACGTTGGTCAGCGTGTCGCGGCTGGTCTCGAGCGCCCGCAAAATCGGCACGCCGGAGCCGGTGGTGATGGCCAGCGTGCTGGCGAAGCGCGAGGTGTTCAGGCTGCGCTCGAACTTGCCGTACAGCGGCGCCGTCAGCAGCCAGGTGTGCCAGCGCGTCTTGAGCGCGATGTTCTGCAGCGCGCGCCGCCAGGAGAACCAGGCGCCGATCAGCAGCACCAGCACGATCAGCCCGTAGTTGCGCACGAAGTCGGAGACGGCCAGCATGACCACCGTCAGCACCGGCAGCTTCTGCTTGGTGTTGGCGAACACGGAGACGATCTGCGGCACCACGTAGGTGAGCAGGAAGATCACGATGGAGAACGCCACCACCGTCACAATGGCCGGGTAGGTGAACGCCAGCTTGACCTTCTGCACCAGCGCGTTGCGCCGTTCGATATAGTCGGCCAGGCGCGTGAGCACGCGCGAGAGCTGGCCGATCTGCTCGCCCGAGGCCACCAACGCGCGGTAGATCTCGGCGAAGTCGCGCGGGTGGCGCGACAGCACTTCGGACAGCGCGGCGCCGCCTATCACTTCGGAGCGGATGGAGGCGATCAGGTCGCGCACATAGGGGCGTTCGGCCTGTTCCAGCAGCGCCGAGAAGGCCTGCTCGAGCGGCAGGCCGGCTTCGAGCAGACTGGCCAGCTGGCGCGTGAACAGCGCCAGCTCGGTGGTGGACAGGCGTTCGCCGAAGCCGCGCCGCGTGGCTTTGCCGCTGGCGTCGACCTGGGCCGAGATGGCTTCCACCTTGAGCGGCGTGAGTCCTTGCGCGCGCAGGTCGGAGCGCGCCGAGCGCGGGCTGTCTGCGTTGACCACGCCCTTCCTGGTGGCGCCGCCGGTGTCGACGGCTTCGTAGCGGAATGCTGGCATCTAAGCTAGTCCTTCGCCACGCGCAGCAGTTCGGCCTGCGTGGTGGTGCCGTCGCGCAGCCAGCGTTCGCCGTCTTCGCGCATGGTCAGCATGCCGCCGGCCTGCGCGGCCGCGCGCACTTCGGCTTCCGAGGCGCGGTTGTGGATCTGGGCGCGGATTTGCTCGGTGGTCTGCAGCAGCTCGTAGATACCGACCCGGCCCTGGTAGCCGGTGTGGCCGCAGTGCTCGCAGCCCACCGCGTGCCATTGCGCGCCGTCGAAGGTCTTGCACGACGGGCACAGCTTGCGCACCAGGCGCTGCGCCAGCACGCCAAGCAGCGAGGACGACAGCAGGAAGGGCTCGATGCCCATGTCCAGCAGCCGCGTCACCGCCGCCGAGGCGTCGTTGGTGTGCAGCGTGGCCAGCACCAGGTGGCCCGTCAGCGAGGCCTGCACCGCGATCTGCGCGGTTTCCAGGTCGCGGATCTCGCCTATCATGATCACGTCCGGGTCCTGGCGCAGGATGGCGCGCAGGGCCTTGGCGAAGGTCATGTCGATGCGCGGGTTGACCTGGGTCTGGCCTACGCCTTGCAGGTCGTACTCGATCGGGTCTTCCACCGTGAGGATGTTGGTGGTGGTGGAGTTCACGCGCGACAGCGCGGCGTACAAGGTGGTGGTCTTGCCCGAGCCGGTGGGGCCGGTGACCAGCACGATGCCGTGCGGCTGCGCGATCAGGCTGTCGAACTGCGGCAGCATGGCTGGGCTCATGCCCAGGTGCTGCAGGTCGAGGCGCCCGGCTTCCTTGTCCAGCAAACGCAGCACGGCGCGTTCGCCGTGGCCGGTGGGCAGCGTGGAGACGCGCACGTCGACCGGCTTGCCGCCCACCCGCAACGTGATGCGGCCGTCCTGCGGCAGGCGCTTTTCGGCGATGTCGAGCTGCGCCATGATCTTGATGCGCGAGATCAGCGAGCCGTGGATGGCCTTGCGCGGCTTGACCACGTCGCGCAGCGTGCCGTCCACGCGGAAGCGCACCACCGAAGTCTGCTCGAACGGTTCGATGTGGATGTCGGACGCGCCTTCGCGCAGCGCCTGCGTGAGCAGCGCGTTGATCATGCGTATCACGGGCGCGTCGTCGCTGGACTCCAGCAGGTCTTCGATGGCAGGCACGTCCTGCAGCAGCTTGGTCAGGTCCAGGTCGGCGTCGAATTCGTCGGCCACTTGCGAGGCGTCGCCGCCGGCGCCGGCGTAGGCCTTGGCGATGGCTTCCTCCAGGTCGGCGCGGCCCAGCGATTTGATGTTGATCCGGCCGAAACGGCGCGACACTTCGGCGATGGCGGCCGGCGCGGTGGCGGTGGAGACGTACACGTCCACCGAGTGCTCGGCCTCCTGGCCCGGCTGGGCCAGCACCGAATAGTCGCGCGCGAAGGCGTAGGGCAGCAGGTTGCTCATTCTGGCTGCTTGCCTTCGGCTGGGGTGGTGGCCGGCGCAGGCGGCAGCGCCGGACGCGCCAGCTGGCCGCTGCCTTGCGCAGGCTGGCCGTTCTGCAGCGCCGGCAGCATGGGCTGGCCGAGGTTTTTCAGCAGCGGCGTTTCGTTCGGCTGCACGTCCTGCTGGGTGGCGCGCATGTAGTCGTAGCGGTCGGTGGCCAGGCTGGTGCTCTGGTCCTTGCTGCGGATGACCACGGGGCGCAGGAACACCATCAGGTTGGTTTTCTTGCGGCCGCGCTTCTGGTATTTGAACAGGTTGCCCAGGATGGGGATGTCGCCCAGGCCGCGCACTTTTTCCACGTTGTCGCCGGCGTCGTCGGAGATCAGGCCGCCCAGCACCACGATCTGGCCGTCGTCGGCGATGATGTTGGTTTCGATGGTGCGCGTCTTGAGCACGATGCCGCTTTCGGACGTGACCGTGGTGTCGATGCTGGAGCTCTCGTTGTAGATGGCCAGCTTGATGGTGCCGCCTTCGGAAATCTGCGGACGCACTTTCAGCGTCAGACCCACGTCCTTGCGGTCTATGGTCTGGAAGGGGTTGGTGCTGGTGCCGGAGGTGGTGGTGAACTGGCCGGTCAGGATGGGCACGTTCTGGCCCACGCGGATGGTGGCCAGCTCGTTATCCAGCGTGAACACATTGGGCGTGGACAGGATGTTGGTGCCGCCGTCCGATTCCAGCGTGTGCGCCACCGCGCCCAGTCCCAGCTTGCCGTCGGCCAGCTGCTTGAAGATGCCGATGGTCATGCCGGCGCCGGGCAGCGCCTTGCCGCCGCCGGCGGCCAGCGTGAGCAGGTTGTTGGACGAGCCGCTGGCGAACGAGGTGCCGCCGCCGACGCGGTAGGTGGAGTTGTCGTTGCCGCTCAGGCCCAGCCACTGCACGCCGAATTCGGAGGCCTTGTCGGCGCTCACTTCGACGATCAGCGCTTCGATGTAGACCTGGGCGCGGCGCACGTCCAGCTGGTCGATCACGGCGCGCAGGTTGCGGTACACCGACTCGGGCGCGGTGATGATCAGGGTGTTGGTGGTGGCGTCGGCCTGGATGAAGCCGGCACCGCCGGTGGCCTGCTGGGTGTTGCTGCCGCTGGCGTTGAGCAGCGGATTGGTGGAGCCGGTGCTGCCGCCGCCGCCCGTCATGCCGCTGCCGCTCTGGCCTTGCATGCCGCCGGTGTTGCCGCCCTGCTGGCTGTTGAAACCGGAGGTGCTGCCGGCCTGGCCGGCGGCGCCGCTGTCGCCGGACATGACGGCGCGCAGCGTCTGCGCCAGCTTGGTCGCTTCGGCGTTCTTCAGGTAGACCACGTGCACATTGCCCAGCTGCGTGGTGGGCTGGTCCAGCTTGGCGATCAGCGACTTGGCCAGGTTGGCGCGCGCCGCGGACGGGGCGCGCAGCACCAGCGAGTTGGTGCGCGGATCGGCCAGCACGCTGACGCGGCCCGCGTCGGCGGCGCCGCCGCCTGCGCCCGGCTCCAGCAGCTTGCCCAGCATGGTGGCCAGGTCGCTGGCGATGGCGTAGCGCACCGGGATCACATCCATGTCGGCGGCGGTGGGCGCGTCCAGCGCGGCGATCAGTTTGCCCAGGCGCTTCAGGTTGTCCGCGTAGTCGGTAATGACCAGGGTGTTGTTGCCAGGGTTGGCGTTGATGGTGTTGTTCGGCGTGATGAGGGGGCGCAGCACCGTCACCAGGTTGGCCGAGGATTCATAGTTCAGGTGGAACACCTGGGTGGCGATCTGGTCGCCCTTCAGCACGGAGGCCGAGCCGATCTGGGTCGGCGTGGCCTGCAGCTTGGCTTCCGCTTCCGGCACCACCTTGGCGTAGCCGTCGCCGCTGACGATGGCGAAGCCTTGCAGGCGCAGCGCGGAGGTCAGCAGCGAGAAGGCCTGGGTCTTGCTCATCGGGCCTTCGGACACCAGCGTCAGCGTGCCTTTCACGCGCGGGTCGATCAGGAAGGTGATGTTGGTGTAGTGGCCTACCGCCTTGATGACCGATTCGATGTCGGCGCCGACGAAGTTGAGCGCGGCGTCGTCGCCGGGCGCGGCCCAGGCAGGCGCTTGCGCGGACAGCGCGGCGCAGCACAGCATGGCGGCGGCGCTCAGGCGGCGCAGCGTAGGAAGTTGGTACTGGCTTACGGACTGTTTTTTCATTATCTGAACTATTATCTGAACTCTAACGCGATGATGTTCTTGCCGCCCTGGTTGGGACGGCGCTGGCCCAGCAAATTCAATAGATTGCCCAGCGACTGCTCGTAACCGTCGGCCGCTTCGGCCTGCCCGGAGAACTGCAGGCGGCCGTTATTCAGGCTGCCTTTCCCGCTCAACAGCAGCGGGCCTTTCAGGGAACTCAATACCAGCTGCGCCTGCTGGCCGCGCCAGTCCAGCGCCAGCTGGTAGCTGCCCAGCGGCTTCAGCGGCGACAGCCGCGAGGACATGTCGGCCATCTCCAGCGTGGTGCGGCCGTTCACGTCCATGCGCTGGCCGGCCAGGGCCAGCTCCAGCGTGGTCCACGACAGCCGCAGGCGGCCGCTGGGCGCCAGCGTGTTGAGCGGCGCGCCCAGGCCCGCCAGGCCGTCGGCGGGCAGCAGCAAGGCGGACGGACTCAACTGCCACTGCTTCCAGCTGCCCTTGAAACTGACCGGCTGCGCCAGCGCCTGCTCGTTCGACAATTCCATGTCGACCATGCCCAGCAGCGACAGCGGCGACAGCTTCCACGCAAAGCGCCCCGGCAGCAGCGGCGTCACCGCGCCATTGCTGCTGGCCGCGCCGCCGATGAAGGCGGAGCCGCGCCACAGCGTACCCTGCGCGTCGCCCAGCGTCAAACGGCCGCCGCTGCGGCTTTCCACCGCGTCCGCCACCCAGGCGGCCGGGAAGAAGGACAGCACCGCCAGCAGTACGCCCAGCAGCACCGCCAGCAACCATAGCACGGCGCGCTTCATCGGCCCCCGCCGGCCTGGCGCAGCGTGATGGCGGCGTCCACCACGCCGGGCGTGGCCTGGCCGGTGACGACGGCTTCCTGCACCATCACGGCGCTGTCGCGGCGCTGCGCGTCCAGCCAGGTGACCAGCGCGGCAAAGGCCACGCCCTTCAGCTCCAGCTTGGCGTATTCGCCGGTGAGATTGAGCGATTGCGGCTTGAGGCCGGCCGCGTTCAGGCTGGCGGTCAGCGCGTCGCGCGACATGGGCGGCGCCTGCACCGGCGGCTTGGCCGCCAGCTCTGCGGCGGTGCGCGCCAGCGCTTTCAGTTCTGCCACGTCCTGGCGCAGTTGCGGCAGCGCCTTGCGCAGCGCTTCACGGCCGTCCAGCGCGGGCGCCACCAGCAGGCTGTACGCCAGCGCCAGCCCGACCACGGCGCCGCCGATTGTCAGCATGCGGCGTTCCTGCTCGCTGCGTTCATTCCAGAAGGCGGACGCGCTGTCGCGCAGTTGCTGGATCTTCGTCATTGCCGCGCTCATGCCTTGCCTCCGCCATTGCCACTGCTGTTGCCGCCACTCTTGCCACCAGTTTTTATCTGCCACACCCCGGGCGCCGTTTCCGCTAGCGCCAGGCCGCGCGCGGACAAGGCGCCCTGCAGCTGCTGCAAGGTGGCCGCGTCGGCGCTGTTGGGTTTGAGCTTGATGACCAGGCTGCGCTCGCGGAATTCCATCGAAGCCACCACGTCGCGCTTGCCGCTGGCGGTCAGCGCTTCGCCGAAGGCGGCGCTGATGGCGGTGAACTCGTCGGCGCCGACGTCGCCGCTGCCGGCCTTGGCGGCGGCGATGTTCTTGCGCATCTGCGCGGCTGGATCAAGGATCACGGTTTCTTTCGGATAGGCGGCGCGGAAGATCTGCACCATGGACTCGCGCATCTCCCTGGCCTCGCCCTTCATGCGCAGCCATTCAATATTGAGCCCGGCCAGGTTGACCGCCACGGCCAGCAGCGCCAGGCGCAGCGGCCAGCGCCAGCGCTGCCAGGCGCGCGACTGCGCGCCGGTGGCGCCCAGGCTGGCGGCCAGGTCCGGCGCCACCACGCCCTTGGCGCTCTTGGCGGCGGACACCCAGTGCGCCCAGTGCTCGCTTTCCAGCGCAACGTGGCTGGCGGATTCGGCCAGCGGCTGGAACTGCGGCAGCAGCGCGGCCGGCAGGTACACCGTCAGCGGCGCATCGCCGGCCAGCGCACGCAGCATGTGCAGCGCCGCTTCCGGCTGCGGGCCGACGGTCAGGCCCAGGCCGTCCTGCGGGCCTTTGCGCAGGGTCAGTTCCAGGCCGCTGTCGGTCTGCGTGAGCGCGGCCGAGGCGCCGCCGGGGGCCAGCGGCAAGCACAGTTGGGCGGGCAACGCGGAGATCGATTGGGCGCCCTGCGCCACCAGCGTCTTCACCAGCACTTCCAGCCAGCTGCGCTGCACCACGGCCACGGTGCGGGTGCTGCCGTCCTGGGTGGAGGTCAGCGGCGCGAGGGCCAGCACGCAGTCGGCCGGGTCGCCCAGCACCTGGTCTTCCACCAGCGCGGGCAGCGCGGCCTTAAGGCGCGCGCTCGAAAGCGGCGGCACCGGCACATGCAGCAGCGTGACGTCGGCGGCGGCCAGCAGCAGCACCACGCGGCGCGCGGAGGCCACCAGGTCGGCCAGGTTGCCGAGCGCGGAGGCGCCCTGCTGCATCACATTGCCGCCGTCGCCCACCATGGCGAAATGGCAGGCAGGTGCAGTGCCGGCATCGGCGGCCGCCCTGGCTGGATAGCGGATGTATAAAGTCGTCAAAGAAGAATCTCGCTTTCGTTGGTGCTACTCAATTCGAGCTGCTTAAATTTCCCGCATCCATTGCAGCGTGGGTGCTTTCGGGGCGCGGAATATTAGCGACTGCGCATCCAGCGCCGCCCGGTCCAGTTTCACATGGGTGAGCACCAGGAAGTAATCGCTCTTGATGTCCACCTCCAAGCCAGCCGGCAGCGACCTGCCGTTTTGCGCCAGGGCGCCAGTGAAAGCCGACACGCCGATAAAAGGCGTGCGCAGCCGGAACTGCACCAGCGTGGCCGCCTCCGATACCGAATAGTTTTCCACCAGCGACGCCAGCACTTCGGGCGGCGCCGTGTTCACATTCACCTTGCTACGGCCCGGCAACACGATCACGAACTCGCGCAGCTTCTCCACCGCCTGCGGCGTAAAGCCCGCTACCGCCAGCAAATCCTCCACCCTTATCAGCTCGAGCGGCTCGCGGCTGCTGACGGAAGACTGCGGAGCGCCCCCGCTCGGACTCGGGTTGGGTGCGGCGGGCTGGCTAAGCGCCACCTCATCCGCAACCGCCTGCGCCAGGCCGGGGTTCAGCTGCAAATGCTGCAGCAGGCGCTGGAACACCTTCGTCTGCACCGGATCCGCCACGCCATTCGCTGCAAGATTGGTCAGATTGTAACGCGCCTGCGCGTCGGTGATGCGGCCGGACAGGGTGGCGTCGAACTTTTCATTGGCTACCCGCTCGCGCTCCACGTAATCGTCCAGCCGCGTTTCGGCCAGCGGCGTGGCCCAGGCCCCGGTTTCGGTGGTCATGTTCGGGTTGTCGATGCGGTCCTGCTGCAGGATCAGGCGCGCCCAGTCGAGACCGCCGCGCAGTATCCATTTGGTTTGCAAATGCAGGCGCTGGTTCTCCATGGAGCGCACCTGCACCTGCTGCTGCCAGAACAGGCTGGCCACGATGGTGACGGCCAGCGTGGTCAGCAGCAGCGCCGTGATGACGGCGACGCCGCGCTGGCGGTGCAGGCGCGGCGCCATCACTTCTCCCCCATCAGGAAGGCTTTGACCAGCGGGCCGGCCTGGCCTTGCAGCTGCAGCGACAGTTCCAGGCCGTCCAGGTCCTGCACGGCGGTGTTGGCCGCAGCTTTCTGTTCCTGGCTGGACTGCACGCCCGTCACCGCCTGCCAGCCGCCGTCGCGCCAGCCGCGCACGGCCATGCTCTCCACGCCGCTCTGCAGCGCCACGCCGGGCGTGGCGTCGCTGTCGCTGATGGCGGCGGCCCACAGCGCGTCCAGCTGCAGCAAGTCGCGCACGGCGCGCGACTCGCGGCGCGTGAGCACGCCGTCGCGGATGCGGTAGGTCACCACCTGCAGGCGCGAAGGCTCGCTCTCGGCCAGCACGGTGCGCACAAAGATCATGCGGTCGCTGTCGGCCGCCAGGGTTTCGCGCGAACGCAGCTGCTTGCGCACGGCGCGGTGCTCCATGTCGCTTTGCAGCTGGGCCAGCGCCAGCTGGATGCCGCGCGTCTGCTCCATCTGCTCGGTGAGCGCCTGGCGCGAACGGACGATGCCGTCCAGGCCGCGCCAGCCCAGCACGGCGACGATGGCCAGCACCGCCACCGCCACCAGCAGTTCGATCAGCGTAAAGCCGCGCGCGCGGCGCAGAGGGTATGCGGGGGCCATCGTCATTCCAGCAGCTTCAGCTGCACCAGCTTGATGATGAGGCGTTCCGGCTGGCGCTCGTCGAACACGCTGACCTCCACCCGGCGCAGGCGCGGGTTGGGGCTGGCGATCACCTCTTCCTGGCACATCAGTTTCAGCTCGCCCTGCGGGCATTCGAAGGTGGTCTTGCCGATGTTGGGGAATTGCTTGTTCAGGCTCAGCTGCACCAGGCGGTTCTCGGCCGACCAGGTGGCCATCATGGCGGCGCGCAGGCCGTCGCTGTTCTGGGTCAGGCTGCCGACCGCGCGCATGGACGCGCCCAGCGCGGTGCCGACGATGACCAGGGCCACCAGCACTTCCAGCAGGGTGAAGCCGCGTGCGCGGGGTGGGAATTTCGGCATTGTCATCTCAATCCACCGTGAAATGGCCGATGCCGTCGGCGCGGATGGCAACGCTGATGTCGCCGCTGGCCATGGTCAGCACAAAGGGCTTGTCCACCGGCTCGCGGCCGAAGACGATGCGCAGCGTGTCGCCCGGCACCGTGGAGGCGGGCTCGAGCAGCATGGTCACGGGGCTGTTCTTGAATTCGCGTTCGCGCAGCAGGTCGTCCTGCCCGTCTTTCGTGACCGGCTCCCACACGCGCTGCTCATTGCGCACCAGGAAGCGGTAGCTCTCCGGCCCCGCTTCGAAGGCCACCAGGCGGTTGCGCACGATGGCTTCGTCGCGCGCCAGCTGCAGCAGCAGGGCCACGCGCTGCGCTTCCTGCTGCATGCCCTGGCGCCGGCTGGGCGCCGCGTTCAGCGACACCAGCCCCAGCGTGATGCCGGCAATGACCAGCACCACCAGCAGCTCGATCAGCGTAAAGCCGCGCTGCGGTTGGGTAAAACGCGCGGCGACCATGGCAGAAGCTTAGTTGTCCCAGGAGCCGATGTCGGCATCGTCGCCGGTGCCGCCGGGCTGGCCGTCGGCGCCCAGCGAGAACACGTCGATCTCGCCGCGCACGCCGGGCGACAGGAACTGGTAGGCGTTGCCCCACGGGTCTTTCGGCATCTTCTCCAGGTAGCCGCCGGCTTTCCAGCCATTCGCGGCCGGGCCGGTGGTGGGCTTGGTCAGCAGCGCCTGCAGGCCCTGCTCAGTGGTCGGGTAGCGCTGGTTATCCAGCTTGTACAGTTTCAGCGCCTGCATCACGGTGGCGATGTCGACCTTGGCGGCGGCGACTTTCGATTCGCCGGTGCGGCTCAGCAGCTTGGGCACAACCAGCGCCGCCAGCACGCCCATGATCACCACGACCACCATGATCTCGATCAGGGTGAAACCGCGCGCGCGGCGCTTGGCGGGGAGTGTTACGTTTTGCATAGACAGGACACTTTTCAGGTGAGAGTGCGGAAGTATAAGGCTTAATCACGCGCTGCGGGCGGCCTTGCGGTGCATACCGGACAGGCTTCGTTGCGGCCGATTTGGATGCTGGTCCATTCCATGCGCAAGCCGTCCAGCAGCAGCAGCCGGCCCGACAGCGGCTCGCCGATACCCATCAGCAGCTTGAGCGCCTCGGCCGCCTGCATGGCGCCGACCACGCCCACCAGCGGCGCGAACACGCCCATGGTGGAGCAAGCCACGTCCTCGAAGGGCTGGTCTTGCGGGAACAGACAGGAATAGCAGGGCAGCGCCGCGCCGCGCGGATCGAACACGCTGATCTGTCCGTCGAAGCGTATCACCGCGCCGGACACCAGCGGCACGCCGTGCGCCACGCAGGCGCGGTTGACGGCATGGCGGGTGGCGAAATTGTCGGTGCAGTCCAGCACCACGTCGGCGGCGGCCACCAGCTCGGCCAGGCGGGCGTCGTCCGCGCGCTCGACCAGCGCTTCGATGTCGATGGTGGGATTGATGGCGGCCAGCGTGGCGCGCGCCGACTCGGCCTTGGGCTGGCCCACGCGCGCCATGGTGTGGGCGATCTGGCGCTGCAGATTGGTCAGGTCCACCGTGTCGTGGTCGATGATGGTCAGCTTGCCCACGCCGGCCGAGGCCAGGTACATGGCGGCCGGGGAGCCCAGGCCGCCCGCGCCTATCACCAGCGCGCGCGCGCCGAGCAGCCGCTGCTGGCCTTCGATGCCGATTTCATCAAGCAGGATATGGCGCGAATAGCGCAGCAGCTGGCTGTCGTCCATCGCCTTATTTCTTCTGCGGCTTGGCCGGCGCGTCCTGTTTCACGGGGGCTTCGGGCTTGGCCGGCTTGGCCTCGGCTTCCAGGTCGCGCGCTTTTTCGGTTTTCGACAGCTGCACCGGCAGGCCCTTGAAATGGTTCAGCGCCTGCGCCAGCTGGAAGTCGTCCTTGCTGCCGAACTCGACCGGCTTGCGGTTCTTGGACAGCGCCAGGATGCGCTGCTCCTCCTCCAGCTCGTCGTGCACCGGCGGCGAGGGCAGCTCGGCGTCGTCCTTGTTGTTCAGGTGCTTGACCAGGTCGGCCTCGCGCAGGCGCAGGCTGTTCAGGCCGTCGCCCTCGGCGGTCTCGTCGACCAGCATGTCCGGCACGATGCCGCGCGCCTGGATGGAGCGGCCGTGCGGCGTATAGTAGCGCGCCGTGGTCAGCTTGACGGCGGTGTCGGCGGTGAGCTGGCGCAGCGTCTGCACCGAGCCCTTGCCGAAGGTCTGCGTGCCCATCACCACGGCGCGCTTGTAGTCCTGCAGCGCGCCGGCCACGATCTCGGAGGCCGAGGCGGAGCCGGAATTGACCAGCACCACCATGGGCACGTTCTTCAGCGCGGCCGGCAGCTTGGCCAGCGGGTCGCTATTGGCGCGGCCGGAATAGTATTCGGGGCGGGCGTAGAAAGTCTGCTTGGAGTCGGCCAGCTGGCCGTTGGTGGACACCACCACCGCGTCCTTGGGCAGGAAGGCGGCCGACACGCCGATGGCGCCCGGCACCACGCCGCCCGGATCGTTGCGCAGGTCCAGCACCAGGCCCTTGATGCCGGGGTTCTGCGCGTACAGATTGCCCAGCTTGCGCGCCATGTCGTCCACGGTGGGCTCCTGGAACTGCGACACGCGCAGCCAGGCGTAGCCCGGCTCCACCATCTTCGCTTTCACGCTCTGCACGCGGATCTCTTCGCGCACGATGGGCACGATGATGGGTTTGTCCTCGCCCTTGCGCGACAGCGTGAGCACGATCTTGGAGTGCGGCTCGCCGCGCATTTTCTTGATGGCGTCGTCCAGCGACAGGCCGCGTATTGGCGTGTTGTCCAGGCGGGTGATCAGGTCGCCGGCCTTGATGCCGGCCTTGAAGGCGGGCGAATCCTCGATCGGCGACACCACTTTGACGTAGCCGTCCTCGATGCCCACTTCGATGCCGATGCCGACAAACTTGCCCTGCATGGTCTCGCGCATCTCCTTGAAGGCCTTCTTGTCCAGATAGACCGAGTGCGGATCAAGCGAGGCCACCATGCCGGAAATGGCTTCGGTGACGAGCTTTTTCTCGTCCACGTTCTCCACGTAGTCGGACTTGATGAGGCCGAACACGTCGGACAGCTGGCGCAGCTCCTCCAGCGGCAGCGGACTGCCCGGCGCCTTCTGTGCCACAGCGGAAAACTGCAGGGAGGCAGCCACGCCGGCCACCATGCCCAGGCCGATCAGGCCGAAATTCTTGAACTTGTTACCCATGTTTCTTCCGCTGTGTTGGACTGTCAGAATTTGACCCAGCTGGCCGGATCGAATTCCTTGCCCTTGTGCCTGAGTTCAAAGTATAAACCCGATTCCTCGTTGCCGCCGGTGTTTCCGGCTGCCGCAATGACCTCGCCGGCCTTGACCACGTCGCCCACGCGGCGCAGCAGGGACTGGTTGTTGGCGTACAAGCTCCAGTACTGGCCGCCGTGGTCGACAATGATGAGATTGCCGAAACCGCGCAGCCAGCTCGCATGCACCACGCGGCCGCTGGCCACCGTGTGCACGTCGGCGCCCTCGGCGGCGCGGATGAACATGCCTTTCCAGCTGGGGCCGTCGCCGCGCTTGCTGCCGAAGCGCGCCGCCACCTTGCCCGCCACCGGCGGACGCAGCTGGCCCTTGAGCGCGGCGAAGGCGCCGTCCGGCATGGCGGGGGCCAGGGCGATGTCGGCCTTGCGCGCCGGCGGCTCGTCCTTCACCGCCGCCACTTTCGATTCGTCCACTTCGATCGGTTCCAGCTTGCCGCCCTCGTTCGCGGGCGCGGTCTGCGGCGGCGTCACGGCCGCCGGCGGCAGGGGCAGCGGCGCCGGTTTCGGCTTGCCTTCGGCCTTGGCGATGCGTTCGCGCTCGGCCTGCTCGGCCCTGGCCTTGGCCAGCGCGTCGGCGCGCGCCCTGGCCTGTTCGCGCGCTTTGGCCTGCGCCAGCGCGCGCGCTTCCGCGTCGGCCTTGGCCTTGGCGGCCTTGGCGGCGGCCACGCGCTCGAGCCGCGCCTGCTCGGCGGCGGCCGCTTTGGCTTGTTCTTCGATCAGCTTGCCCAGCTTGTCCACCAGGCCGGCCATGCGCTGTTCGTCCTGCGCCACCTTGCCGGCCTCCTTGCGCTGCGCCACCAGGCGCTGCGACAGGCTGGCCAGCACGCTGGCGCGCTTGGCTTTTTCCTTGACCAGCAAGTCCTTCTGCTGGCGTTCTTCCTGCGCGATTTCCTCCAGCTCGTCGCGCGCGTTCTGCGCGTCGGCCTGGTTCGCTTCCACGGCGCGCAGATTGGCGCGCAGCGATTCCAGCAGCCGCGCCTGGGCCTGCGACACATAGGCCATCAGCTGCAGGTCGCGGTTGATGCGGTTCGGGTTGTCCCCGGACAGCAGCAGCTTGATGCGGTCCTCATTGCCCGCCACGTATTGCTCGCGCAGCAGCTTGGCCAGCTGCTGCTTCTGCTGCTCCACCGTGGCCTGCAGGCGCGCGCGCTCCGCGCCCAGCGTTTGCAGCCGGACGTTGGTTTCGGATTGCTCCTCGGCAAGCTCGCGCAGGCTGCGGTTAGCGTTCGAAATCGCCTCTTCGGACTCGGCCAGCGTGTCGGCCGCATCCTCGCGGGCGCTCTCGGTCTGGCCGATATCGCGCCGCAGCGCATTGAGCTTTTGCTGCAGGCCGGCGCGCTCGGCTTCGGCTTGCAGCTTCTGCTTGCTGCGCTCGGTGGGCTTGGCCGGGGCCGCGTGGGCAGCCGGGACGGCCGCCAGCAACAGCACGGCCAACGCCAGCGCGCCCGCGCGGCGGGTAAGGTGGAACAGCGGCATCAGCGGTTTACTTGGCCTTGCCCTGGTTGGCGACCGCAGCCTGGGCGGCGGCGATGGCGGCCGGGTCGCCCAGGTAGTAGTGGCGGATCGGCTTCAGGTCGGCGTCCAGCTCGTACACCAGCGGCTGGCCGTTGGGGATGTTGAGGCCGACGATGTCGCTGTCGCTGATGCCGTCGAGCATCTTGATCAGCGCGCGCAGGCTGTTGCCGTGGGCCGAGATGATGATTTTCTTGCCGGCGCGGATGGCCGGGGCGATTTCCTCGTCCCAGGCCGGCATCACGCGCGCCACGGTGTCCTTCAGGCATTCGGTCAGCGGGATGCTGGCTTTCGGCAGGCCGGCGTAGCGCGGGTCGTTGAAGGAGGTGCGGTCGTCGCCCGCTTCCAGGGCCGGCGGCGGGGTGTCGTAGCTGCGGCGCCATACCAGCACCTGCTCGTCGCCGTATTTGGCGGCGGTCTCGCCCTTGTCCAGGCCCTGCAGCGCGCCGTAGTGGCGCTCGTTCAGGCGCCAGTCATGCTTGATTGGCAAGTACATCATGTCCATTTCGTCCAGCGCCAGCCACAGCGTGCGGATGGCGCGCTTGAGCACCGAGGTGTAAGCCAGGTCGAAGGTGTAGCCCTCCTGTTTCAGCACTTGGCCGGCGGCCTTGGCTTCGGCCACGCCTTTCTCGGTCAGGTCGACATCGGTCCAGCCGGTGAAGCGGTTTTCCAGGTTCCAGGTGGATTCGCCATGGCGCATGAAGACAATTTTGTACATAAGAACGATCTATAAAGTGTGAAAAAATCTGCGGGAGGCAGCGTTTCAGCCTCGGTTCAGCTTCTATTTTATAATGCGCGCATAACCTTAAACCATTGGAACACCGTGAAATTCCTTTTAGATCAAATTTTTCTTATTGGTATCGTCGCTCTGTCGGGCGGCGCACTGCTGTGGCCGGTACTGACCCAGCGCGGCAAAAAAGTGTCGCCGGCCGAAGCGGTGCAGTTGATAAACCGCGCCAAGACCACCATCTTGGATGTGCGCGAGGCCAAGGAGTACGCCGAGGGCCACTTGCCGGACGCCAAGCATATCCCGGCGGGCGAGCTCAAGCAGCGCATGGCGGAACTGGACAAGTTCAAGAACCGCACCGTGGTGGTGGTGTGCCAGAAGGGCGCGCGCGCCTTCGGCGCCGCCAAGCTGCTGGCAGGCGCCGGCTTTGAGAACGTGGTGGTGCTGGAAGGCGGCCAGTCCGCCTGGCAAACCGCCGGCCTGCCGCTGGCCAAATAACCAAGGATAGCAAGATGACAGCCTCCGTAACCCTGTACAGCACCGCCGTGTGCCCCTATTGCGTGCGCGCCGAGCGCCTGCTGGAAGCCAAAGGCGTGACCGGCATCAACAAGATCCGCGTCGACCTCGATCCCGAGCAGCGCGTGCTGATGATGCAAAAAACCGGCCGCCGCACCGTGCCGCAAATTTACATTGGCGACACCCATGTGGGCGGTTTCGACGATTTGTATGCGCTCGATCAAGCCGGCGGCCTGGACCCCTTGTTAAAAGGCTGACCGCCCTCAAATTGGTTTTGCTACAATTGCTGCGCATTTGCGCGGGCGTCCTTCCGGATGCGCGCGCGGATAACCTAACTGCGGGCGGTTCCGCCGCTCTTTTCCAATATATGAAAGCGCACCATGTCTGACGAAAATCTGCAACCAGTCTTCCAAATCCAACGCGTCTACCTGAAAGACATGTCGCTGGAACAGCCGAACTCCCCAGCCATTTTCCTGGAACAGGAAGCGCCTGCGATCGAAGTCGCGCTGGACGTGGCTGCCGAGCCGCTGGCTGAAGGCATCTTCGAATCGACCGTCACCATCACCGTGACCGCCAAGATCAAAGACAAAGTCGCTTTCCTGGTTGAAGGCAAGCAAGCCGGTATCTTCGAAGCGCGCAACATTCCAGCCGACCAGCTGGACCCGCTGCTGGGCATCGGTTGCCCGAACATCGTGTACCCATACCTGCGCGCCAACATCGCCGACATGATCACCCGCGCCGGCTTCCCGCCAGTGCACCTGGCCGAGATCAACTTCGAAGTGTTCTACCAGCAGCGCCTGCAAGCGCTGGCTGAGCAGCAAGCCGCTGCCGCAGCACCGACCGAAGGTGCGGCGCACTAATTGCATTCGCATTAAGATGCAGTATCGGCGGTGCGCGCGGCGCGCCGCCTTCTCAAAGGCCGGCAGCGGCCTTTGCGTTTTTTCTCCCCCGAATTCTGAGCAGAGGCCCGGTATGACACTGTCCCGATGGATCGCAGGCGCAGCCCTGCTGCTGGCCGCCACGGCCGGGCAGGCGCTGGACTTCAAATCGGTCGGCGCGGCCCCGGCCATCCTGTACGACGCGCCGTCCACCAAGGGCGGCAAGCTGTTCGTGGCGCCGCGCGGCATGCCGCTGGAAGTGGTGCTCAGCTATGGCGACTGGGTCAAGGTGCGCGACGCCAGCGGCGACCTGGCCTGGACCGAGTCCAAGGGCCTGAGCGCCAAGCGCACCCTGGTGGTGCGCGCGGCCAACACCAAGGTGCGCGCCAGCGCCGACGACAGCGCCGCCGCCGTGTTTATCGCCGACAAGGGCGTGCTGCTGGAGCTGGCCGAACCGGCCGCCGGCGGCTGGATCAAGGTGCGCCACCGCGACGGCCAGTCCGGCTATGTGAAAAGCAGCGAAATCTGGGGCATTTAAGGAAGATTCATGGCTCACCATCAACATGCCGCCGGCGCGCGCCGGATCAGCGTGCTCGGCGCAGGCGCCTGGGGCACGGCCGTGGCCATGGCGCTGGCCGCCCGCCACGACGTTTTGTTGTGGGGGCGCAACAGTGCCGCCATGCATGAGATGGCCGCCGCGCGCGACAATCTGCATTACCTGCCCGGCCACCCCTTCCCCCCCGGTTTAACCATCGGCGCCGATTTCGACGCCGCCCTGGCCCACGGCAGCGACCTGCTGATCGCGGCCTGCCCGGTGGCCGGCCTGCGCCCGCTGCTGGAACAGCTGAAGGGCCGCGCCATTCCCAAGCTGGTCTGGCTGTGCAAGGGCTTCGAGTACGGCACCGGCCTGCTGCCGCACCAGATCATGCGTGAAGTGCTGGGCGACAGCGTGCCCGGCGGCGCCCTGTCCGGCCCCTCCTTCGCGCAGGAAGTGGCGCGCGGCCTGCCATGCGCGCTGACCATCGCGTCCAGCTCGGCCGAACTGCGCGACTGCGTGGTGGCGGCCATGCACGGCGGCAATGTGCGCGTCTACAGCAGCGCCGATCTGGTGGGCGTGGAAGTGGGCGGCGCGGTCAAGAACGTGCTGGCCATCGCCACCGGCGTGGCGGACGGCCTGGGCCTGGGCCTGAACGCGCGCGCCGCGCTGATTACGCGCGGCCTGGCGGAAATCACGCGCCTGGGCACGGCGCTGGGCGGGCAGGTGGAAACCTTTATGGGCCTGACCGGCATGGGCGACCTCATCCTCACCTGCACCGGCGACCTGTCGCGCAACCGGCGCGTAGGCCTGGGCCTGGCGCAAGGCAAGGCGCTGGACACCATCGTCAATGAGCTGGGCCATGTGGCCGAGGGCGTGCCCTGCGCCAAGGCCGTGCGCGACCTGGCGGCCCGCCTGGGCGTGGACATGCCGATCACCAACGCGGTGGCCGGCGTGCTGTTCGACGGCGACCAGCCGCAGGCCATGGTGGCCAAATTGCTGGCGCGCGATCCGCGCGGCGAAGCCAGCTTGCCTATTTGAAACGTTAAATATTGTTCTGCTATTTCTTACAGAAGCGAACAAAATAAATCTCATTTCCTGCTGAAACGTGCCGTAGTTCTGTGCGACACTATTCAGTATGCCGCGCAGCAATTCCGGCATCTTCCTTTTTTTTTAAGAAGACACTTGGCAATGAGACATTCCCGCACGTCCGTCCCAGCAGCGGTCTGCGCTGGCAACGAAATCCTCCCCGCCGACAGCCAGCAATCCCAGCAGCGCCGCCAGTTCATCAAGCTGATGTCGGCCAGCGCCGCCACGCTTGCGCTGCAGGCCTGCGGCGGCAGCGCAGACAGCGCGGCCGCCGGCGCCAGCCTGGCCGGTCCCGCGCCGGCTCCCGAGCCGGCCACGCCGCCCGTCAAGACCGCCTCCGGCGGCAGCAGCGCCCCGTCCGCCCTGGCGCCGGCCAGCGCTCCGCCCGTGTGGAGCCTGATCCCCACGCTGACGTTTACGCAAGGCGTGGCCAGCACGATTTCCATTTCCAAATACGTCAAGAGCGCCAGCGGCGGACCGCTGGCCATCGCTCTGAACAGCGTCGCGCTGCCGCCCGGCGTGACGTACAACGCCAGGACACTGTCCTTCGTCTACGACGGCATCGGCGCGGCCAGCAGCAATGATGGCCATGTGCTGACCGCCAACGACATCTAAGGAACAGCGCCATGGCCCAGTCCTCCTCCAATCCCTTCACCATCCAGGTGCAGGCGCCAGCGGCCGGCTTCGCGTCTTTCACGCTGAGCTCGGCCGTCGGCGGCGCCAGCCTGCCGTTCACGCTGGGCCAGGCCTTCCGCCAGGGCCAGGTGCCGGCCGGCAAGCTCGTCGGCAGCAGCCTGCCCGGCCTGCAGGTAACGCCCAAGAACACCTGGCCGGACGGCTCGCTCAAGTTTGCCATCCTGTCCGGGCGCGCCACGCTGGCGGCCAATACCGCCAAGACCTACACGCTGACCGCCGCCGGCACCGCCAGCACCGCCGCCGCGCTCGGCACGGCCGCGCTGCGCACCACCGGCATCACCGCCGCCGTCAGCGCCGGCAGCTACGGCACGGCCAGCTGGTCCGGCGCCGACTGGGACGCGCCGTTCTCGGCCTGGGTGGCCGGACCGGAAATGAGTTCCTGGATTTACCGCAAGCCCATCGGCAGCGACGCCCACCTGGTGGCGTGGCTGGAAGTGCGGCTGTACGCGGGCGGCGCGGTGGAAGTGCTGCCCTGGGTGGAAAACGGCTACCTGAAAGTGGCCGGCCCCACCAGCAAGAGCGCCACCTACGGCTTTACGCTGGGCGGCACCCAGCGCTTCAGCGCGGCCATCGACCTGCCCCACCATTGCCGCACCGTGCTGCTGCAGGGCACGGCGTTCAGCCACTGGCTGGGCAGCGACCCGCGCGTGGCGCCCAGCCACGACAAGACCTATCTGCAGGCCACCCGCCTGGTGCCCAACTACCGCGCGGCCGTGCCCGCCAACGCCAGCGCGTGGAACGGCCTGGCCAGCAGCTACAGCCCCTTGCAGCAAAGTAATTACGCCGAGGCCATGGGCCAGACCGGCTACCATCCCGGCATCGGCCTGCTGCCCGAGTGGGATGTGCTCTATCTGGCCAGCAACGACGCGCGCGCCCTGCCCGGGGTGCTGGTCAACGCCTACAGCGCGGGCCGCTACCCCATCCACTACCGGGACGAAAACAGCAACCGTCCGCTGCGCTTCTCCAGCCACCCCAACCTGGTGCTGGGCAACAACAGCGGCATTTCCGGCACAGGCAGCTCCAGCACCGGCAACTACACGCCAACGGCCGGCGGCACCGGCGCGCCGGTATGGGACTCGCCGCACCACCCGTCCGTGGGCTACACCGCGTACCTGCTGACCGGGCGCTACTACTTCATGGAGCAGGTGCAGTTCTCCGCCACTTTGCACTACCTGAAGAACACCGACAATTACCGCCTGTACGCGGGCGGCGTGTTCCAGTCCGCCGCCGGCTCGAACACCGTGCGCGGCGCGGCCTGGTCGCTGCGCACGCTGGCCCAGGCGCTGTGCGCCACGCCGGACGGCGATACCTTGCTGCGCAATGAGCTGGCCGCGTCCCTGGCCGCGAATGTGGACTGGTACCACAGCATCTATATCGCCAAGGTCAACAACACGCAGGGCTGGGTGTCGCCGTACAGCAATTATGCCGACGGCAGCGGCAAATACATGGAAGCGGCCTGGCAGCAGGACTTTTTCACCGCCGCACTGGGCTACGCGATCGACCTGGCGCCGGCGCTGCCGAGCGCCTCGCTCACGCGCCTGAGCGCGCTGTTCGCGTGGAAGGCCAGGAGCATCATCGGACGCCTGGGCGGCACCGGCGACAACGAATACCTGTACTGCGACGCGGCCGTCTACACGGTGGCGGTGGCGCCGGCCAACAAGGCCGACTTCTACGACGGCACCGGCCCGTGGTACGCCAGCTGGGGCGATGTGTACGCCGCCACGGCGGGCGTCCGCAACCCCGGCGTCGGCGGTCCGCTGCGCGGCGCCTACTTCCCCGACCCCACCAGCTACTGGGGCAATTTGCAGCCGGCCATCGCCTACGCGGTGCAGCACGGCGTGCCGGGGGCGCAGGCCGCCTATGCCCGCATGACCGGCGCCAGCAACTGGAATCAAATCGTCTCCGGCTGGAACAGCCAGCCCGTCTGGGGCGTGGCGCCGCGCGCAGACTAAGGAACCACCATGTCACAAGCTTCTTCCAACCCGTTTACCATCACAGTGCGGGCGGCGGTCCAGGCGGCGCGCCCGGCCTGGATGCCGCCGGCCGGCTATTTCGCCGACGTCCCCATGCGCAACACGCCGAACGACGTGGTGCCGTCCATCTACGTGGCCGACAACTACCTGATGAACAATCCCTTCGCGCTATGGGGCGGCAGCGCCGTCCTGCGCGACTATAGCGAACTGGGCGCGCAGGTGTTCTACTCGGGCGGCCACGAGTCCGCCGGCGGCCTGCCCAACTACCAGTTCTCCCTGATCTGCGATTTTTCCAGCCTGAGCTGGCGCACCGCCAACGTGCCGCTGCAGAGCAACCGCTCAGATTCTTTCGTGGCAGGCTACGCGCCGGACGGCACGCCGTATTGCCCGCACAGCTACCTGGGGCTGCAGGAACTGCCTGCCGCCTGGGGCGGCGCGGCGCAAGGCACGCTGGTGTCCTTTTTCTGGGCCGGATCGAGCTACGCCAACCGCATTAATCTGCTGGATGTGTCGCGCCCCAGCCGGGGCTACACCACCATGGCCACGCGGCAGGCCCAAAACGCCGACCCGGGCATGATACGGTTTTCGCCCACGGCGCAAGGCGGCAATTACCCGATCACCGTGATGGACGAGCAGCGCAAGGGCTGGTGGGTGGCCGTCAACGGCCCGGTCAGCTACACCCTGTTTGTCGACAAGGCCGGCGCGATCACGCAGTATCCCGCGCTGGGCGGCAACCTGGGCAACGGCGCCATGGTGCTGTGCCCGTCGCTGCAGCTGCTGATCGCCATCGACGGCGGCTATGCCAGCGGCACCTACGCCGACCTGAACTACCGCACCCTGTATGTGCGCAACCTGGCCACCGGCGCGGTCACGCGCACCAGCACCAGCGGCAGCGTGCCCTCGCTCACTTTCGGCTACGACGGCAGCGCGGTGCCCAACTTCCACCGCATGGACGTCATGGGCCTGCAATGGGTGGAGGAGCTGGGCTGCATCGTCGGACTGGACCAGTCCGAGCAGCCGCCCAGCGTGGTCAAGCTCAGTCCGCCCGCCACCAATCCGGCCACCAATCCTTGGACGTGGAGCAAGGTTGCGCTCCAGCACTGGCCTTCCGACAGCAAGGGCCAGGCGACGATACAGACGGCGGCCAACGGCTACTGGTCCAAATTCCGCTGGGTGCCCAGCTTGCAGGCCTTCGTGGTGTGCGGCAGCAGCAATACCAAGCCGCAGGTGATCAGGCTCACCTGAGGCGCGGCAGCAGGACCACGCCGGCCGCCAGCAGCAGTGCAAACAGCACGCCTGCCCAGCGCAGGCCCTGCCAGAAGCGGCGCCGCGGGCGGAAATAATCCTGCAGCGCCGCCTCGTGCTTGACCATCAGGCTGGCGATGCTGTGCCAGCCATACAGCGACACGCGCGACAGCCCGGCCGCCGCGCGCTGCTCGCTGAGTTCCTCGGCGCGGTCCTGCAGGGCGACATTGTCTTGCGTGGTGGTCAGGATGATGAGTTCCTCGACCGCGTGGGGATAGCTGTCGATCTCGCGCACCGCCGCGTCCAGATTGGCAATGCTGAGCGACTTGCCGAAGCTGCGGCTGCGGCCTTTGCACTGCAGCAACATCACCTTGCCGTTCGGCAGCTTGGCCCAGGCGTCGGCGCCATGCTCGCGGTGGTCCGGCGGCCCCCAGCGTTCAAACTGCACGCCATGCACGGCCGACATCAGGCTGCGGCTCAGGCAGTCGAAGTCCTGCCAGCTGGCAGGCTTGGCAAATTCAGCGGCGATACGGCCCATGTTAATCCCTGGAAGAAACTGTCATTTTTATCATGTGAAAATGACATTTTTCCTACAGGAAGTCAAGAATGGCCGGGCACCGCCGGCCTGCGGCGTCGCTTATTTGTCTATCTTCACCAGCGGCTGGTCTTTCGCCACCAGGTAGGTGGCCAGTTCGCCGGCGTTGCCCTTGCCGACATTGGTGGCCACATGCATGGCGCCGGCCGGGATGAAGACCGCGTCGCCGGCCTTCAGCGTGACGTTCGGGCGGCCTTCGATCTCGTATTCCAGCGTGCCTTCCAGCACAAACGCGATTTCCTCGCCCGGATGCGCATGGCGGGGCGAGCGCGCGCCCTCGGCGAAGTCCACGCGCACCTGCAGCACTTCGCGGCCGGGAACGCTCAGGTCGCTTTTCAGGATATCGCTGCGTTTCAAGCCCTGCATCTGCGCCTGCGCCGGCAGCGCCAGCAGCGCGCTGCCGGCGATCATTGCTGCGGCCATCATGGTTGGTAAGGTTTTCATTTGACTGTCCTTTTGCGGTTGACTGGATCGGAATCGATGCCATGCCGCATTAGACCGCTGCCGTGTATCGGCCTTGTGTCGCGAAAAGAGGCCGGAGAAGTCGCAGTGTATCAATGGCCGTGGCCGACACACGGCGATACACTGCGGGACGAAATGCGATCAAGGCTGCTTGTTTGAGCAAGGTCCGGAATGCAAAAAGCCCAGCCATATAGGCTGGGCTTTTTCGTATCTGGTGCCGACTGCCGGTTTCGAACTGGCCACCTGATGATTATAAATCGCTGGGAATCAGGTTTCCCATGATTTCCCATACCTGTCTAAAAACGCCTCCCTCATAGGGCGAATCGGCACTTTCGCCCATTTTCTTGCCGCAAAACTTGCCGATGGTTTCCCTTAATTTGCTAGAATCTGCCTACACAGTGCCTACATGGGAGAGCAGCAGGTGGCGAAGGTCAATTTCACAGCCGACCGGGTCGCATCGTTTCAGTGCGAGTCAGGCAAGCAGCAGAGCATTATGTGGGATGCGAAGACGCCTGGCCTTGGGCTGCGCGTCACCGGCGCCGGCGCGCGCTCGTACATCTTCGAAACCCGACTGCAGGGCAAAACCATCCGCATCACAATCGGCGACGTCCGGACCTGGACGGTGGCGAAGGCACAAGCCGAGGCTACTCGCCACAAAGCGCAGACCGACCAAGGCATCGACCCGCGTCAAGTGCGTGCCGAGCAGCATGCAGCCCAGGAGGCGGTAAAAGTCGAGACTGCGGCGGCGGTGCTGCGGGACTCCGTCACTGTCGGTGCCGCGTGGCCTATCTATGTCGCGGAGCGCACGCCGCACTGGGGCGAGCACCAGATATCGGCACATCGAAAGATAATTCAGGCTGGCGGGGAAGCGCGTAAGCGTAGCCCGAAGCCGACCAAGCCAGGGCCGCTTTCCACACTGGCCGGCGAGCGTCTGGTGGACCTGACGGACGCGCGCATCGAGGCGTGGGCGAAACTGGAAGCGCAGACCCGCCCATCGAGCGCGCGACTGGCGATGCGCTTGCTGAAAGCGTTCCTGAACTGGTGCACCGCCCATCCGCAATATTCGGCCATCGTTACCAGAAACGCCGCCAAGAGCGCCAAGGCGCGCGAACTACTCGGCAAGCCGAAAGTGAAGCATGACCTGCTGCAGCGCGAGCAGCTGGCAGCCTGGTTCGGTGAAGTCCGCAAGATAGGCAATCCGGTCATCGCTGCCTACCTGCAGACCCTCCTGATGATTGGCGCCCGCCGCGAAGAGGTGGCCGGGCTGCGCTGGGCCGATGTGGATTTTCAGTGGGGCAGCATGAAGCTGGGCGACAAGGTGGAAGATTTCCGTATGGTGCCGCTCACACCGTATGTTGCGCACCTGCTGGCTGCGCTGCCGCGCCGGAATGAGTGGGTTTTCAGCAGCCCGAGCGCCGAATCGGGTAGGCTGGCCGAGCCGCGTATTGCCCATAACGAGGCGGTGGCCGCAGCAGGCCTGCCGCACCTCACCTTGCACGGCCTGCGCCGCAGCTTCGCGACGTTGAGCGAATGGGTGGAGACGCCGGCGGGCATCGCGGCGCAGATTCAAGGCCACGCTCCGCAGGGCGTGCGCGAACAGAACTACATTCGCCGGCCGCTGGACCTTCTGCGGAAGTGGCACGTTAAAATTGAGGACTGGATGCTAGAGCAGGCCGGCATCCAGTTCCAACCAGCGCCAGCAGGATTGCGCGTGGTAACGGCCGCCTGACCGCATCAGGCACGATTTACGCTGCAGCCTACCTTTAGCGGGGGAAAAGTCGGCTCCTTCACCGACCTGGTTGCAGCACCCACTCCATGAAGGCGACACCTGAAGGGGTGCCAATGAATGACGACGATGAGGAGGCGGCTCTCCCTGAGCCATTTCCAGCTTGGTGCGTTCCGCGCCGAGCAAAAGATATGTTACATGGCAGTGCCCTGTTCGTCCGCGACATGCTTGCCCACGACCATGACGGCCTGTATCAAATGTACGGCATCCGCCCTGAGGAAGCCGCGCAGTCCCTTCACTACGTAGAGCTGGCTGCACTACGGGCATGGGGTATCGATGAAATGCTGGAAGCAGTCGCCGCAGTGCCGAATCAGGCGTCCGGGGACGCAGCGTTACGCCGGCGCATCGCGATGGCTATGAAATCGGAAGCCGCGCCTGACTTTATTCACCCTGGTGATGCAGTATTGTTGTTGGAGCGTTCAGGCTTGATGCTGGCTGATGAACTGCGTGATGCAGTTGTGCGCACAAGCCTGCACTTCAGTGGGCCAGATGGCTTTTCGCTGGATGACGAGAATCGCTTTAGACGGTTGCACGGCAAGACCCCATTCCCCAATGCTGTCGAGCCCCCCATCAAGGACATCGAATCGGGCTTCTTACCATTAAGCAGCGATGAGGTACGCCCTTCGGATAAGGCTCCTGAGCAATCCATCGTACATAGAACGAGGAACCGCGTGCGTTTGCTCGATGCTGAAATCCTAAGAGCAAAGGTTGTCGCCGGAACAAATGACCATCACGCTGTGTGGACAGCATTGAAAGAAATGGCGCTTCAATCCATCTCGCCATTTACTGGCGAAGTGGATGGCGAAAAAGGCTTGGCGTATTCGAAAGAAAAAGGGATTGGGTACCTGTCAAAGGATGCACTGCGCAAGCGAATGGCGAAAGAAGGCGACGACGGATAGCGCCCGATAGCGCCCGATAACGGCCTGCTACGCCCGGTAGCGCCCGCCCATATCGGAGAAAATCAACATGCGGGAAATCATGCACTCATACCGTGAAAACGGGCTGAATAGGAGCGCATCGAATGTCCGCAATTTCCATCCCGCCAGCATTGGCCACCGTCGCGCAAGGCCGCGACCACATCACCACATCCGAGTTTGCCCGCGCCATGTGCTGCGCAACGCAGACTGCATTGAAAAATCACTGTATCAGAGGTGAATGCTACGGTGTGCGCCCCATCAAGCGCGGCAAGCTGCTGCTGTGGCCTGTCGCTGAGGTGGCCCAGGCACTGAGCGGAGCTGCGTAATGGACCGCCCACCACGGGGCAACCGCTCAAAGAAAAAGTCCGGCCGCCGCCAAGCAGAACCGGACCTCTTCGAAACAGCAATTCCAGCTGCGAACTCTACCACACCTGTACGTTTTGCAGGCACCGACAATCCGCGCTATTTGCGCGCGCTGCACGCGCTGATGCTGCGCCCGGTACCGCGCGAACACCTGGACAGCGTTGCCGGTTGCAGCAACGGCCCAGACTTGATTCTCCACCTGCGTGACCTGGGCTTAGGACACGCCGGCTTGCCGTGCACGATGATTCCAGACCGCGACCGCGACGGAGAGCGCATCAGGCGCGGCGTCTACCACCTGACCGAAACCGGCCGCCGCGCCATCAGCGCCTGGTTGCGACTACGCGACCGGAAAGCGGGCGAATGACCGATTCGCTGTACCTGCGACTCAAGAGCTTGAACACGCGCAGCGTGCGCGGCGTCACGTCCCCCAAAAACATCATCCGGGTGGCGGCCATGCACAACCTGCGCGAGATTCAGGCAGAGCTGGGCGCCAGCGCCGCCAGCGGCATCAATCCCGCCCGCACGCGCTTGAACTACCAGCTGCGCGGCCCGGTAACCGCCGACGAGGTGGCCGGCCTGGCGCTGGCGCTGCTGGATAATGCCGGTGTAACTACGCTGCGCCGCGATGCGTGCATGGCGCTGGAACTGGTCGTGAGCCTGCCGGCCAACACCGCCATCGACCACCGCGAATACTTCGTCGCCGCCGTCGCTTGGGCGGATGGGTATTTCAACGTCCCTATCCTAAGCGCCGCCGTCCATCTGGACGAAGCCGCGCCGCATTGCCACATCCTACTATTGCCGCTGGTCGCTGGCCGCATGCAGGGCGGCGCGCTCGCCGGCGGCCCGGCCAAGATTCGCGCCATGCTGGCCGATTTCCAGCTGCAGGTGGCTCTGCGCTTCGGCATAACCCACCAGCCGCGCGCTAAGCGCCTCAGCAAGCCCAACAGGGACGCGGCGGGGCGCATGGTGCTGGACGCGCTGCGCGCACACCCTGAACGCCTCAGCGAGCGCGCCATGCGTGATGCGCTTGTCGCCGCACTCGGCAGCCAAGCGGAGGCACTGGCACCATCAGCCGCCCACAGTTCGACGCAATGGGGCCGCGCGAACGCGCTATCCACATGCAGGGCGGCGGCCTTGTTGTGGACTGACCCCGACGCAGCACCATGCGGCGACCGCCGACGCGGCGGCCCGCTTACCGTTCCCATTTGCAAAGAAAGGCTTCACCATGAACCCCACTGAACGTATGACCGCCGCCCGGCCCGCCACTGCAGCGAAGCGCCAAGGCGAAATCGACCAGCACCAGTACTTGCTGGACAAGGCCGCGCGCCTGGCCCGCGAGGCTGCGGCAGCTCAAGCACAGCCGGCACCAGCGAAGCAACCGGCACAGCCAGCCGAAAGCGACACCGCGCGCCAGGCCCGACTGGTTGCCGCGCTGAACGCCGCGCGCGCCGGTGGCAGTCGCGGCTGACCACGCAGCGGCACAATCGGGCCGCTGCGCAGTTGTGGCCCGCCATCCAGCCCAGCCCCGCAGGCGAGCCGCGTTCGCGTCACCACGGCGCGATTCGTGGCCCTGCCGCGCATCTTGTTTGACCCACCTTGACGAAAACGAACCGATGGCAGCCCTTCCAACAGCAGTAATCATGCACATTGTCATAGAGCTGGCCTGCTTCGACTCGCCCGCCCAGGTCGCCGCCACCGTAAAGGAGAAATTCGGCGTACAGCTGAGCCGCCAGCGCATCGAGGCGTACCACCCGGAGCGCGCCGCCGGCGCCAGGCTGGGCGCCAAGTGGCGGACGCTCTTCTACGACACCCGCGCGCGCCTCTTGGCAAAGTTGGACAACATCCCCATTGCCTGCCGCTCCTACCGGCTGCGCGTACTGGACAGCGTAGCCGGACAGGCTGAGGAAATGGGGAACCTACAGCTAGCCATGCAGGTGCTGGAACAGGCGGCGCGCGAGATGGCGAGTTAGCTTCGCTTACGGACGTGCGGCCCGGCGCTGGGCTAGGTCATATGGCAAGACGTACAAATAGTCAATCAGCGCTTGAAGAAATTCTATAAGCTGGGAGGCGTCTGCATTGGATACTGTATCGATTGGGTCGAAGTGCGCACCGCTATTTCCAACAGCACGCACCTCTTTCGCCCAATCTGCCAGTGCCGGTTGGAGTAGCCCACTTGCAGCCATGTTGGCTAGCTGCTTTGCAAGCGGGTCTTTGGATTTTCCTCCTCCTTTATCGGTCGCGATTGCTTCAAGCGTCCGTCGGGCCATTACTGCCGCAGCGCGGGGGCAATTCGCAGAAAGGCATAAGACTGCTTCATTTAGCGCACTGGCAATTTCCGACGGGACTGCTTGATGCGCTGAGGAACCTGCAAGGGGCCACCAGTGAAAGCCGCGCCAAGAAACTTCCCCAACCAGCCGCTCGCCGCTCCCTTTTGTGTGTCCGCCTGTTAGTTGCTCCTCAAGTACCGCAATACCCTGCTCACAGTGACGACAAACGAGAACTGTCGCGCGCTCATGAAATACTGGCTCCCGGACACCGCCAGGATGCACCATATACCCTTCGCCGAAAGTGAGAGGAATGTTCCCTATTGACTCGAAGCTGGATTGCTTCTGGCACCTGGGGCATAGCCCCGATGGGTTTGTAGAGTCTGGGGCGCCGCTATGTTCAACGGGCATTGGCTCGCCACGCTCCCCCTTCGTTTTCTTGCGGAAATTAAACCCAAACATTTGCAATCCGATGTGATGTTGTCAATGATTCATAGAGTATCCATCGTAATCAATTTTGCTTCAAGTAAATACCATGGACTGTTCAGAGTAAGCGGATAGGTGCGCACCATCACGCCAAGTTTCGGAATACCCCACAAATGCGCCGCTCCTAGGGTGAAACACCAGATTTATGCGATAAAACCAGCGCCATATCTGAACGATTCTCGCGGATAGGTGCGCAGATTGGTGCGCATGTGCGCGCTGCGAACAATGGTATTCTGGCGGCTCACGGCCGCGCTGTCGGCCGCCCGGAGCAGCCGTGCGAGACTTCAACGACCAATTTTTTAGCGACTCCCCGCTGGTGTCGGACGCCGATGCGCTTGTCCGCGCTCGAGCTGCTCGCACAGCGACCGGCGACGATGTGGCAGGCGCGCGCTATTTTTGCGCCGGCAACCAGCCCGTGACCATCTATTGCCGCAAGCGCCCCCTGGATTGGAGTGACGGTAGCGACACCGCCGCCCCGGTCGCCTCAACCTGAGGACACCCGTCCCGAATCGGGACACCCTGTCCCTAATCAGGACTACCCTGACGCGTCACCCACGCGTGCCGCACGCGTGAGCGCGGCATGCTGCTGGCGCTGGCCGACCAGGCGCCGAATGCTCGCGAGGTTTCGCGAGGACTCTCGAGGGAGCCGATGGCGGAAAAATTTCCGGCATCAACACCCGCCGGGCGCCAGGCGCAACCCATACTGAACCCTTTCGATACCCTTCGCCAAGCCTTCCCGGATGAGCGCGAACACATCCGAACGCAAGTGAACGCACTGCGGCGGCAATGCGGGCGCAGTGCGCGCGCATGCCGGCCAGGTAACGCCATGGAACGCCAGCGCCGGCCGCGCAACACCGCCACCCTGCAGGCGGAACACATCCGGTTCCGGTCGGGTTCGCTCTGGGTACCTGTTGGGATAGTGCACGGTCTGCGCGGCCCCCCAGGAGGAACATGCTTCTCCTAAAAATTTAGGGCAAGCTGTCCGCACGCTGCTGGCACCGTGCATGCCCGGTGCTGGCACCGTGCTGGGCACTGCCTTGGCAGTGCTTGGACTGTGTGTGATGGATGCGCCGGGATGGTGGGGGGATTTAAATGCAGCGCTTAGTGTCCTCGGCATTGCTATTCGTAAATTCATCCTTATATCCTGGGGCACCACAGGAGCCTCTATGACGCAAACATTCCACGCAGACATTGATAAAATTGCCAAAGAATTAATTGAGGCTCACGCTTTAACATTTCGGGAAGAAGACCCCCAAATCACAGACCCGCTGACCCGCTGGCTAGACTATCGCTTACGATACATTGACCCTCGCCCTCGCGATGTAGTGCGGTCAGTCGGTTTCGACTCACGCCTACCGGCAGCGGTTCTGCCTGCCTTGGAAAATTTTATTCGCCAGAGTGAAACGGGAGCGGACCTCAATCCGTACCAGACAACAAGCATCAAACGTAACGATTCAAGTGGCAGGAAGCGCCAACTTCGTACAGACGGCCTCTGGGCAGATTGGAAAATTCATCACGTGCACCTGACCGAGAAACCTACCTCTAATGGCAATGAATTTTCTGCAAGGTCCGATTGGCTATTGTTTTTTGTCACCTTTCCAGAGCATTTGGCCTTAATCGACGTGCGTTCTCACAACGAGCCTGGAATTTTCCAAGCTATCGATTTAGTGGAGACGGTGGTTCGAAACTGGCCCGAGTTCGCCCGCAACTTCGCGTTTAAAGGCATAGCGGGCTTAGCCCGCAAACCACCTACTGACGCGCAGTCAGTGAAGCAGTTAAGAGCAGCGGGGGTTGTTCAATTTTTGGAAGTTGATGGGACAGTGTACATGCCGTTCGGGTTTGGGGTTACGACAGCGGCCACATCAGGCCAAGTATCGCGGATAAGCATACGTGTAAATGCATTGGCAAGCCAGATTGAAGATTTTTTTACCAATCCTGCTAATGAGCCGGTAAAGACCTTACAAAGTGCCGGCGTGCCAAATCCCATCTTCGCGCTGGAGGTATCGCCTAGAGGGAAACTATCGGTCCTCTGCGCGGAAGCTGCAACACGATGGCCATTCCCAAACTTACCCAACCCACAAGACGCACGCTCGGAGTTAGAGCAGTTGTTCTTGCCAACTTGGGCCGGGATGAATTTGGTTCAACATCGTGCAGTATTTGTTCAGGAGTAACAGGCTCAACTCTTTTCTACAGCTTGATGTGGCTAAATGCTGGCAGGCTTCACCACCCCCAGGATGTTGGCGCGAGATACTGAGTATAGCCGCGCCAATGCGCTGACGCTTTCGCCGGCGCCGTACTTGGTGATGATGTCGGCGCGTTGCTCGGCGGTGGTCTTCGACGGACGGCCGAGCGTCTTGCCCTCGCTCTTCGCACGCGCCAAGCCGGCTTGCGTGCGCTCAACCAGCAAATCCCGCTCCATCTCAGCCACGGCCGCCAGCATGGTCATCATCATCTTGCCCGCCGGTGACGTCAGGTCCAGCTTGCCCAGCTGCAGCACGATGACGGCAATCTTGCGGGCGGCCAGCAGCTTGACGGTGGCGCCGACATCCTGCGCATCGCGGCCCAGGCGGTCCAACTTCGCCACCACCAGCGTTTCACCGTTCCGTATCTGCGCCAGCAGCGCGGCGAACTCCGGGCGCTCGCTCGCGCTGGTCTTTCCGCTGATGGTATCCGCATACCAGTAATCGACCTGGTGGCCGGCCGCTTCGATTTCCATCTTCTGGTTGTCTGCGGTTTGCTCTTTGGTGCTGACCCGGCCGTATGCGAAGGTTGCCATGATGATTTCCTGTCCAAGGGTGTTAGAAAACACTGTTAGAATATATCCACATGTTAGAAATAGCAAGCCCTATATTTCCAACATTGATTTGTGTTGATGTTTGTAGATGTTGGAAATCGTTCGTTTTCTAACATGCAGCTATTAGTGATAAAATTTCAATATGGCAATTAACGTATATGAGGCAGTAGGCCAGCAGATGGCCGAGCGGAATTTTGCCCCTTCGAAACATATCGCTTAAAGGAGAGAAACGATGGGAGCTAAGGAAGATTTACTAAACGACCTTTGCCTTGGAGATTCTTCTGGGGGCATCAGGCGCCTTCACGAATCGCTGCTGGATGCAGGATTAAAGTATAAGGGGCCAAGTAATAGTCGAACCTTGCTCTATTTTTTCCGTCTTGACGGCCATGAGGTAGGAGTCGCCGCGATGAGAGGCAGTCCCTTACCTAGTGTATTGTCCCTTCCCTCCAGATTTTGGAACGAGCGGCCCGCTTTGTTGACGGCGCGCGGCAGAGGCGCTGCACACTATGCAGAACCAGAGCGACCGATATCATCCAGTCAATATTCTGCCGCACAGTTCTTGATTACGTCGGGTAGCATCGATGTGCTCATATCGATTGTTCGGGATATAGTTATTCCAGAGGCTCGTTCTGCGGTTGAGTTTGGCGCCCCGATTTGAGTTCGCCGAAGGCGCTCACTTTCCTCGAAGGCGCTCACATAATTTAATGAGCACCTTCGGCGGTTTTTGAGCATCTTCGGCAATCGGTGGCTCATAGCTGCCAGGTCCAGCCCTCTTTCATGCCGCCCTTGACTGCCAAAATGCCCAGCGACTTTTGCGCCCGCCGCACCGTCGCCCAGGAATAACCAGCACCGTCCGCATCTACCTTGATTTGGCGGGTGGGCAGCGGGCCACCCGCCAGCAAGCCGCGCAGGAACTGCTCGGCGTCCAGCTTCTCGCCTCCATCGCCAGTGTCGTCGTGCTCCACGTCGCCCAGGATTTCCCGGGCCGTGCCATCAATGACGCCTTCCCATACCGCGTGCGTCGCCTCGATGCCGCCGGCGATGGCCACCAGCTCCAGCGAATAGGCCACGCCGCCATCATCCGGCGCAATGTTCGACTTCGCCCTGGCCATCACGCGGCGGTTGCTGCCTTCCTCCTTCGCCGTCACCAGCACCATGCGCGCCAGCGCGCCGAATGCCTGGGAGCCGATAACCCTATCCTGCGGTGCCTTGCCGGCGCCGCCCTTGGCAAAGTGCGTGATGCCGATAACCGCGCAGCCGTGGGCGTCGGCAAAGTCCACCACCGCCTGCAGGCTGCGGCGCACGTCGTTAGCCCGGTGCATGTCGCCGGCCACAGCCGACACGATGGGGTCTATCAGCAGCAGGCTCACGCCGCCGATGGCTTCCGCCGCGCGCCGCAGGTCGGGGATATCCTGCGACGGGTCGAACGGCACGCTTTCGCCGTCCTGGGCGATGCCCTCGATGAAGTGGCAGCGCGCCAGGTCGGCGCCGGAGGCAATCAGGCGCGGCACAAGGGTATCGTCCGCCACATCCTCACTCGACCAAATCAGCACATTGCCTTTGCCATTGCACAGCGTGCCGTCCGGCCAGCGGCCGCCGGCGGTCAGCACCGCAGCCAGGGCCAGCGCTAGGGTGGTCTTGCCGGTACCCGCCGCGCCAGCCAGAATGGTCAGCTTGCCGGCCGGCACCCAGCCCGGCCACAGCCAGGTGATGGGCAGCGGCTTGATGTCGGCGCCGCAACGGATTTTCACCACTCGTTCGCCGTGCTGCATGGCGCGGTTGAAGGGGCGCCCCGTTTCGCCCTTGCTCTCCAACTCGATTCGGGCGGCGCGCGCGGCGTCGTCTTCCTTGCTCAGCGTGAAGCCGGCCATGTGGCCATCGGTGTGGTCGTCGGCCATCATGATTCCGCCAGTTTCAGGAAGGCCGTGCGGCTATGGTCGCTGTCCACCAGCAGCAGCCGGCGCGGCCGGGCCTGATACAGCCGGTCTGACAGCGTGCGCAGTACGCCGTACCTGGTCGAAGTGCCCGGGAACAGAAGCACGACGTCCAGGCCGGCGACGGCGCGGCACTCCAGCACCGTAGGCAAGTTGGCCGGGTCGATTTCGATGGCATTGCGCTTGGGCGGCAGCATCCCGATGCCAAGCCACAGCACGCCGCCCACCGGCGCCAGGCCATGCACTGCGCGGATGCGGGCCAGTTCAGCAAGAGTCGTCATGGCGCGTCTCCTTTGTCGCCCGCTCCCACCAGGCGAATGCCGGGCGCGGCGGCCAGCTTCGACAACGGGAACATCCTGGCCACCATGTTTGCGTATTCCACGATGTCGGCGCGCCATTCCGGCGCCGTGGCGCGGTAGCGCGCGACCATGCGCCTTTCTTCATTGGTCAGCGTGTCGGGCACCAGCGCGAGCGCGAGAGCCCCTTCCTTGGCTGGCGTCTTCATGCTGCACCACCTTCGAGATAGATGCCGACTGCCTCGTCCTCAATCAGCGATGCGTTGCGCAGCGCGCAGGTGGCGAAGCAGCTGGCCGCATTCACGGCCTGAACGGCGGCCTGCGGCAAACCCTGCATGCCGTCCAGGCGCTCGCAAAGAGCAAGCAGCAGGATGCGGATATGGGCGGCCTGCATTTCGATAATCTCAGCCTGGGCGCACATCCCCTTGACGTCGACCGCGCCCGGCTCCGCGCTCGTTTCGGCATGCACCGCGAGGGCGGCCGTGATGGTAGCGCCTCGCTCGTTCGCTCTGGTCATGCCTTCGCCGGACACGCCGGCCGCGTCCAGTTGGGCGTGCACCTTCGTTTTCTGCTCGGTGGTCATGGCGTTGAGCATGGACTTGATGATGGCGTCTGCGTGCTGCAGCTCGGTCAGCAACTGGGACGTGGCGGCCGGAGCGGCGCCGGTGGTGGCCCGGGCGCTCATTTGGCACCTCCCAGGACAACGCGCATGGTTTGGGTGCTCCGACCCCAAGAGTAATCCTTGATGTGGTCTTCCTGCATGTCGAAGCCGGCCATGCGCGCCACGCCGCGCGCGAACATGGCGCCGTCAATGAAATGGTCATGCACGCTGCTGGCGGCCTTGCGGTCAGCGGCTCGGATGCCATCGCAGTGGGTCTGCCACCAGGAACGCAGCCAGAGCATGTGCGAACAGAGCGCTTCGACTTCCTCGCGCATGAGCTGGGCTTCGGTGATGCCGGGCGGGTCGATGGGGGCAGCGGTGGCCAGCGGCATGACGCTGGTGGCGAGCTGGTGCGGGCGTGCTGCTGGGGATGATGTTGGCGCGGTGCTTGCGCTGGACGTGCGGGCAGAATTAGCCATGGTGGACTCCAATATGCAGTTGATAAACTGCACACCTCGTCGCCAAACGGGGTGAGCAGCAAATGGTGGGGTTGGCGAACCGGTGCATACGGAAACCGGCATACCCGAAGGTATCCCCACCACTGCCGCTCATAGAGGACGCAATGGTGCAACGGACGAAAAAATACCGCCTGGGGGCGGTTGTCCGCCATACGCTTCCCGAGTCGCCAAACCCGTGCCCCTCTTTGTCGGGACATACTTAGGATAGGGCGACGACCGACAGGGCGTCAAGGCTTTTTTCATCCCGCAAATTGTAGCATTAGTGAGAGAAAATGTTCATAATTGGCAACACTTCTATAAAGGCGCTAAATGAACGTCAACCCTAGAGATATAAGCCTCAAACTGACATCGTCAAGGCCCTCGCATGAACTGGGGGAGCCATGGGAATTAATTTTGAGGATAGAGAACGACACGGATAAGCCACTGTGGATTGCATCTCCCACGACTATCTTTACCATGCCAGCGGAGATAACTCATCCGACCGAGCATTCCTCTAACGGACGGTGGTCATCTTTTCCGACCATAATTACTGAAACAGGAACCGTGTGCATTCATCCTAAGTGTGAGTATTTTTGTACTTGGAGACTGAACGCGAGGCAACCTCGCCCCTCATTCTTCAATTACTTGAGCTGGAATATTTTCTCACAGCCCGGCACATACGAAATTTATTGCAGTGTCCATTTTTGGGACGTTCAGCCTGATTTTGAAGCACTTACAGCAGCCCACAATCCACAACCTGGCGGTCCTGACATAAAAGAATTGAGAAAAAGGCAGGCCGAGGAAGTTAATAAAAGCATCAGTAAGACTACGAGCAGCAAGCTAGAAGTGGTGACGAAATCTGCTGTTATACTTGCATCCGCCGGGGTCGGCGGAGTATTGGCTTTTCTGTTTAAGCTTTGCTACGCGCTCGCAAATAACGCCGCCGTGCCTAGCTTACTCTGGACCTTGCCATCCTATGTACTAACCGCAGGGATTGCGAGTCTCCTGATATCCCGCATAACAGAGGCAAAGTTTCCACTGACCGTCAAAGTCATGGATTTTTGGGGTGGCACTGCATTAGGAATATTGGCATCAATTTCAGGTGACTATTTCCTTCAATCGGTCTTCAAATCGATACTCAGCAAATAATTTTGCGCTAGTCGTTAAGGATGGGCAAAACGCAAACATGATTCATGCATTTGCCTGCTGTCGCACTCCAACCGCCTTACCAGCGAAGCGCAGCGCTTTCGGTCGAATCACATTGGCTCAGTGTGCCAGCAATAGATTGGGAGCGTCGAGCTGCGCCCCAATTTAGACGCCAAGTACGCCGCCGGCGAGAGCGTCAGCGCACTAGCCCGTATGTACGCGGTATCGCGCGCCAATATATTAAACGTGGTTAACGTTTAAAGCCTGATGATCAAATCGAGGGAAGTTGTTTTCAAGACTGTTATTTGGCTCATGCCAATCAACAGACTCCTTCCCGGTAACCGATTGAAAATCTTGCTCTGTTTCTAGAGGGGCAAAGTGAGGGGGGACACTTGCTTTCACCGAACAAAGTAATCGCATATTCAACGGCGCATCCAAATTAATGCATTTAACCCGCACTTCTAAGCCGCAGTCGCGATTTGCGAGTAACACACCAAGGTCTTTCGCATAGTATTTTGGGCAATACCCTAGCAGAGATGCTGGTTTATTTGAGCGCACAGCGATGGCTAAACGGTCGAAATCGTTTTGACTGTCGTTCATAAGATAAAGTCGCTCGCCCTTTTCCATCTCCCCAATCTGCTCAATAATAGCTTTCGGCATATGCGACAAGCTACGTACAAAGAATTCAAGCTGGTACTGTCCGTCAACCGTCACTGCTGGCGGCTGGAAAAGTTCGATAGAGTCAGTCCCCCTGATGCCACCAGTGAGCGCAAGCATTGCCATGGGATTGTCGGCGGCGTCCGGCAGTCCCAACCAGCGCAAATAATCCTTGAACTCAGGGCGAGACTTGCTAATCAGCCTATTAGCAAAAAGAGGGAACAGCTGCGGCGATTTGTAAACGGAGTCTAGCTGAGACATACCGCTAAATGGGCGAAACTGCTTAGCTCGATAAACCCCTTGGGTGTAGGAGAAGCAGTAAATCCCGTTTGCATTTTTAAGTTTTGCCACCGGAATCCATTCTTTAGAGTCCGGTTGTTGCCAGGCGACGAACAATGTATTCATCATTGGATTTTCAAACTAAGTAATCTATCAATATTGGCCAATAGCAATTTAGCCGTAAACTCTCTCGCTACTGCTGACATATGCTCTTCCGGGACCATTGAGATGACTTCGCGAATCTTCTGCTCGTCAATTGCCGCGAGTCGTCCCTGCCAGGCTAAGCCCGCAACCGGGTCCATCTTGCAAGCCTGCTCAAATAATTCTAGGGTTTGGTACGCCTTGACCTTAACATCCACTGGTGCCGGTGGGTAAAACGCTGACCTCGCCCTGCGCACGTAAGCTTCCATTGACTGGCCCTTGTCTCTCGTCGCAAGGATTGCTTGCCGTTTATCATCCTTCTCATTCCTGCCGAGACTGGAACCGTGGTCATACGATGGCGCAAGGTAGAGATTGCCCTCCGCGCTCATGATAATCCCCCAGTTCTGTGAGTGCCGGTCCTGATTTGCTATCCATGCATCGAATAACAAATAGCCAACGAACACCCCTAGAGCCGAGTCTACGCCGTTTATCGGCTGATATGTATACGGTACGGCAATGACATCTGAACTTCTTTTGAGAAATTGAAATGCGCGCGTAGCGATGTGGCTTCGTTGCTCGTAGTAGCGGAGGTTTTCATCGTTGGATGCCCGAGTCACTTTCCCCTCGATGAGCTCATTTCCATGGATGAGACGTTCCTTCTTTGACACGAGTGATGGCGTAATGACTCCACAGCGGTCCTTCCAAGTCGCCAAGTCATAGTGGGCATGCGGGATGCCGAGCAGCGCGGCAAATTCTGCCGCAAGCTTCTCCGCCCAATTTTCTCCGGTGCCAGGCCGGCCCTCTTTGAACAATATTCGTTGACGCCGCTCGTCTGAGTACCAGAATTTAAATTTGGTGCCCATTTGCTCGGATAGTTCGGCAGCATCTGCAGGGACAATCACTATCGGAAACATTGCACGGGCTCCCGGCCGATGGATAGGGTTTGATGAGGCGAAATTGCCTACACAGTGCCTACACACTATCGAACAACAAAAAGCCCAGTCGCTAGGACTGGGCTAAGTGCTTGATTCTATTGGTGCCGACTGCCGGTTTCGAACTGGCCACCTGATGATTACAAATCAACTGCTCTACCAAATGAGCTAAGTCGGCGTTGCGCGAGGATTATACGCTATTTGATACGCGTGAGGGTGGGGCGTCCGCCGCCTTTTTTGGGCGGTTCGCCGCCGTCGTCGGGACCGTCTTCGCCATCAAGCGCAGCCGGGCGGGCCTGCGGCGCCGGGGTCGGCACCGGGGCCAGCGTGGGCACGCTGGAGACCGGCGCCAGCGGCGCCGGCGCCGGTGCGGCCGGGGCCGCTGGCGCGTCGTCGTAGCCGCCCAGTTGCGGCTCGAAGGCCATGCCCTGGCCGTTTTCGTTGGCGTAGATGGCCATCACGTTGTTGACCGGCACGTAGATCTCGCGCGACACGCCGCCGAAGCGGGCGTGGAAGCGGATGCTGTCATTGTCCATCTTCAGCCCGGAGGTGGCGCCGAAGCTGATGTTGAGCACAATCTCGCCCTTCTTGACGTATTCCATCGGCACCGTGGTGGTGGCGTCGACTTTTACCGCCAGGTAGGGCGTGTAGCCGCTGTCGGTGCACCATTCGTAAATGGCGCGCAGCATGTAGGGCTTGGTGGAAATCTCGGACATGATCAGCGGCGCATCACCTTCTCGGACGGCGTCAGCGCTTCGATGTAGGCCGGACGCGAGAAGATGCGCTCGGCGTACTTCATCAGCGGCGCGGCGGTCTTCGACAGCTCGATGCCGTAGTGGTCCAGGCGCCACAGCAGCGGGGCCACGGCAACGTCCAGCATGGAGAACTCGTCGCCCAGCATGTACTTGTTCTTCAGGAACAGCGGCGCCAGTGTGGTCAGGCGGTCGCGGATTTCCGCGCGCGCCTTGTCGTGGCTCTTGTCGTTGGCCTTGGCGCGCTCGCTTTCCAGCGTGTGCACGTGCACGAACAGTTCTTTTTCGAAGTTGAACAGCATCAGGCGGGCGCGCGCGCGCATCAGCGGATCGGCCGGCATCAGCTGCGGGTGCGGGAAGCGCTCGTCGATGTACTCGTTGATGATGTTCGATTCGTACAGGATCAGTTCGCGTTCGACCAGGATGGGCACCTGGCCGTAGGGGTTCATGGTCGAAATGTCTTCCGGCTTGTTGAACAGGTCGACGTCGCGCACTTCGAAGTCCATGCCTTTTTCAAACAGGACCAGGCGGCAGCGTTGCGAGAATGGGCAGGTAGTACCCGAGTAGAGAACCATCATTTTTGTAGTTCCTTAGAAACAAAATGGGATGCAGCCGAAAACGGCTCACCCCAGAACGCGCCCGCCACGCGGGCGGCGCACAAAACACATAGCCGGCCCAGGGCCGGCATGCTCACTTATTTGACTTCCTTCCAGTACGATGCGTTCAGTCGCCAGGCCAGCAGCGCGAAGCCCGTCAGGAAAATCAGCACCCACACGCCGAGGCGTTTGCGGGTCTGCGCGGCAGGCTCGGCCATCCACTCCATGTAACCGACCAGGTCCGCCACTTGCGTGTCGAACTCCAGTTTGTTCAGAGTGCCGGGCTTGACCTGCTCGAAGCCGACGAATTTATGCACGCTCTTGCTTGGATCGTGCGGATCTTTTTCTTCCGCGAACTTGGCCACCTGCACGCCTTGCAATTCATGCAATACGTGCGGCATCGCCACGTTGGCCACCATCAGGTTGTTCCAGCCGTTCGGGCGGGTGTCATCCTTGTAGAAGGTGCGCAGATAGGTGTACAGATAGTCGCCGCCGGTGCCGCCCGGGCCGGCTTTGGCCCGCGCGATGACCGACAAATCAGGCGGCACCACGCCGAACCAGGCCTTGGCATCCTTGGCCGGCATGGCCGTGGTCATCATTTCGCCCACTTTTTCGCCGGTAAACAACAGGTTGCCCTTGATCTGCTCCTCCGTCAGGCCGAGGTCCTTCAGGCGGTTGTAACGCATCGAAGACGCATTATGGCAGTTCAGGCAGTAGTTCACAAACAGCTTGGCGCCATTTTGCAGCGCCGCCATGTTGGTGGAGCGGTCCGGCGCCTTGTCCAGCGGGTGGCCGCCTTCGTTGGCCAGGGCCAGGCCTGGCACCAGCGCCAGGATCGCGAGCAGTTTCTTTGCAAAATTCATATTCTTGTCCTTTTGTGCTGTGGTCGGCGGATCAGTGCGGATGGAAAGTCACGCGGGATGGCACAGTCTTGAACTGGCCCATCGCGCTCCACCACGGCATCAGCAGGAAGAAGGCAAAGTAGTACAGGGTGCAGCACTGGGACACAATGGTGCCGACCGTGCTGGGCGGCTGGGTGCCCAGATAGCCCAGGGTGATGAAGGACAGGCCGAACACCAGGTACACGTATTTGTGCCAGTCCGGACGGTAGCGGATGGACTTCACCGGCGAGTGGTCCAGCCACGGCAGGAAGGCCAGGATCACGACGGAACCGCCGAAGAACACCACGCCCCAGAATTTCGCGTCCAGCACCGACGGCAGCATGCCGACGATGGCCACCAGCGCAATCACGGCGATAACCGCCTTGGTCATGAAGGCCAGGCGCGATTTCAGCCACAGGAAGGCCACGTAGGCGGCCACGGCCACCATCAGCACCCACATGAAGTCGGCCGTGGTGGCGCGCAGCACCGAGTAGAACGGCGTGAAGTACCAGGTCGGCGCGATGTGCAGCGGGGTCTTCAGCGAGTCGCCCGGCAGGAAGTTGTTGTATTCCAGGAAATAGCCGCCCATCTCAGGCGCGAAGAACACCACGGTCGAGAAGATCAGCAGGAAGACCGACACGCCGAACAGGTCGTGCACGGTGTAGTAAGGGTGCGATGGAATCGAGTCGACCGGGTGGCCGTCCGGACCCAGGTTCTCTTTGACTTCGATGCCGTCCGGATTGGACGAGCCCACTTCGTGCAGCGCGATCAGGTGTGCGGCAACCAGGCCCAGCAGGACCAGCGGAATGGCGATCACGTGGAAGGCGAAGAAGCGGTTCAGGGTGGCGTCGGACACCACGTAGTCGCCGCGTATCCACAGCGACAGGTCGGGGCCGATCAGCGGAATGGCGCCGAACAGGTTGACGATCACCTGCGCGCCCCAGTAGGACATCTGGCCCCATGGCAGCAGGTAGCCGAAGAAGGCCTCGGCCATCAGGCACAGGAAGATGGCGAAACCGAACAGCCAGATCAGTTCGCGGGGCTTGCGGTAGGAACCGTACAGCAGGCCGCGCGTCATGTGCAGGTAGACGATGATGAAGAAGGCGGAGGCGCCGGTCGAGTGCATATAGCGCACCAGCCAGCCCCACGGCACTTCGCGCATGATGTATTCCACCGAGCCGAAGGCCAGGTTGGCGTCCGGCTTGTAGTGCATGGTCAGGAAGATGCCGGTGACGATCTGCAGCACCAGCACCAGCATGGCCAGCGAGCCGAAGATGTACCAGAAGTTGAAGTTTTTCGGGGCGTAGTACTTGCCCCACTGGTCATTCCACAGCTTGCTCAGCGGAAAGCGGTCATCGACCCAGCCCAGCGCTTTTTGCGCGGCCGGAGCGTTGGCGGGGAGTTTCGTCTCTTTGAAAGCAGCCATGGTTTATGCCTCGCCTTTCTCGTCTTTGCCGATCACCAGCTTGGTGTCGCCCATATACATATGGCGTGGAACCTGCAGATTGTCCGGCGCCGGCTTGTTCTTGTAGACGCGGCCGGCCATGTCGAAGGTCGAACCGTGGCATGGGCACAGGAAGCCGCCTTCCCAGTCGTCCGGCAGCGAAGGCTGCGGTCCCGGGGTGAATTTCGACGACGGCGAGCAGCCGAGGTGGGTGCAAATGCCCACGGCGACCAGGATTTCGGGTTTGATGGAGCGGTGTTCGTTGCGGCAGTATTCCGGGGTGAACTCCTCGGGATTGCGCTTGGAGTCGGCGTCGGCCACTTTGCCGTCGGTCTTTTTCAGCGACGCCACCATTTCCGGCGTGCGCTTGAGGATCCAGACCGGCTTGCCGCGCCACTCGACAGTGCGCATTTCGCCCGGCTGCAGCGTGGAGATATCGACTTCGACAGGTGCGCCGGCCGCTTTCGCTCGCTCGGACGGCTGGAAAGTGCTTACCAGTACACCGGCGGTGGACAGTCCAACCACGCCACCTGCCGCGCATGTTGCGGCGATCAAGCCACGACGGCCAGAATCGACCTGCTTATCGTTACTCATACCAAACCCCAATCATCAAATTGCGAAATAGTTATTATGCGTTAACCAAGCTTCCAGCAACCTTCGATTATAGGTGAAGCCAAAACCGTTTTAAAGCGAAACGTTGCATTTGTCTAAATTCCGCCCCAACACGATCGCCTTAGACTATCGACCAGTTGCTAAAAAACACGTTATGATCAGCCACACAACATAGCAAGGAGTACACCATGGGCATGATGCAGGAATTCAAAGACTTCGCCATGAAGGGCAATGTGGTCGACCTGGCGGTCGGCGTGATCGTCGGCGCGGCCTTCAGCAAGATCGTCGACTCGCTGGTGCAGGACATCATCATGCCGCCGATCGGCAAGCTGATCGGCGGACTGGACTTCGCCAACTACTACCTGCCGCTGAACGGCCAGGCCGCCAGCCTGAGCCTGGCCGAAGCCAAGAAACTGGGCGCCGTGCTGGCGTACGGTAACTTTCTGACCATCCTGTTAAACTTTGTCATCCTGGCGTTCATCATCTTCCAGATGGTGCGCCTGCTGCAGAAAGCCCGCAAAGCCGAACCCGTCGCGGTGGAGGCGCCGGCGCCGACCGCCGAGGACATCCTGCTGCTGCGCGAAATCCGCGACGCACTGAAAAAATAAGCCGGACGGCACGCAGACCGTCCCGGCGGCAACCCCAAGGGCGGTGACATGCGACGACTGTGGTTATTGTTTGCTCAGGTGGTGACCGTGGTCCTGGCGCTGTACTTCGTGCACAGCGCCATGCGGCCGGACTGGCCCGGCCTGCCCGGATGGTCCGGACTATCCGGCGGCGCGGCCCCGGCGCCGCAGTCTGGCGCCGCCCGCAGCGCCTTACTCGGCGGCAATTCCCCGCCCTCCCCCGGTTCCTACCGCGCGGCCGCCGCGCTGGCCATGCCGGCGGTGGTCAACGTGCTCACCACCAAGGCCCCGCGCCGCAAGCATCCGCTGACGCGCGACCCCTTCTTCAAAAAATTCTTCGGCGACCGCGACCGTGACGGCGACGAGGACGACCAGTCCAGCCTGGGCTCGGGCGTCATCGTCAGCGCCCAGGGCTACATCCTCACCAACAACCACGTGGTGGACGCCGCCGACGAGATCCAGGTGGTGCTGGCCGACGGCCGCAAGGCCGCCGCCAAGGTGGTGGGCACCGACCCGGAAACCGACCTGGCCGTGATCAAGGTGGACCTCGACAAGCTGCCGGTAATCGTACTGGGCCAGGCCGACCAGGCACGCGTGGGCGACGTGGTGCTGGCCATCGGCAACCCCTTCGGCGTGGGCCAGACCGTGACCATGGGCATTATTTCCGCCCTGGGGCGCAACAATCTGCACATCAACAACTTTGAAAACTTCATCCAGACCGACGCCGCCATCAATTTCGGCAACTCGGGCGGCGCGCTGATCGACACCAGCGGCAAGCTGCTGGGCATCAACTCGGCGATTTACTCGCAGACCGGCGGCTCGGTCGGCATCGGCTTCGCCATCCCGGTCTCCACCGCGAAAACCGTGATGGATGCCATCATCGCCTCCGGCCACGTGGTGCGCGGCTGGATAGGGGTGGAGTCGCAGGAGATCACACCCGAGCTGGCCGACAGCTTCGGCCTCAAGGTGCAGACCGGCGCCATCATCGCCGGCGTGGTGCGCAACGGCCCGGCCGACAAGGGCGGCATGAAGCCGGGCGACATCCTGCTGTCGGTCGAAGGCAAGACCGTGGCCGACACCAACGACATGCTGAACCTGATCGCCCAGCTGCCGCCGGGCGAAAAAGCTACAATGCGGGTGCTGCGCAAGAGCCGCGAGACGGAGCTTGCCATCACCGTGGGCAAGCGCCCTGTTTCACGCTAACCATCCCTATCCCCTATGCACCTGCGCGACCTGAAGAACTACCTCACCGAACTGGCCGACAACAACAACCGCCCCTGGTTCATCATGAACAAGCCGCGCTACGACATCCTGCGCGAAGAATTCCTGGAGGTGGTCACCCAGGTGATCGCCGAGCTGGGCAAGTTCGACCCGGCGGTGAAGTTCTGCAATCCGAAGAAGGCCATGTTCCGCATCAACCGCGACGTGCGCTTCGCCCACGACAAGAGCCCGTACAAGACGCGCTTCTCGGCCGCCATCGCGCCCAACGACATGCGCCGCCCGTCCAAGGCGGGCGGCCCGACCTATTACTTCCAGCTGGACGGCGAAGGCCGTTTGCTGTTCGGCGCCGGCGAGTACATGCCGCCGCCGGAGCGCACCAAGGCGCTGCGCCGCCACATGGTGGAAGACGCGGCCGGCTTTTCCAAGGCGCTGAAGAACAAGGCGCTGAAGGCGCGCTACGGCACCATCCAGGACGAAGGCAAGCTGCAGCGCCCGCCCAAGGGCTTCGACGCGGACCATGAGCACATCGAGTTCATCAAGCTGAAAAGCTTCTTCGTGTGGACCGAGATGCAGCTGGACCTGAACAAGCCGGACCTGCTGCTGCCACTGATCGCCAACGGCCTGAAGGACGCCTACCCCCTGGTGACCTGGATGCGCTCGGCCAAGGTGGAAGAAGAAGAAACCGAAGCCTGAGCGGCTTCCCGCGCCAGCCACTGCTCGATAAACTCCACGCACACCCGCACCTTGGCCGAGGTGGACAGCCGCGACGCGAACACGGCCCACACGTCGGCCGGCTGCGCGTAGGCCGGCAGCACCCGTTGCAGCTCGCCGCGCGCCAGCGCCGGCCCCACGTCCCACACCGAACGCAGGATGATGCCGTGGCCGTCCAGCGCCCACTGGTGCACGATCTCGCCGTTATTGGCCGATAGCGCCCCCGCCACCTTCACCGCTTCCACGCCGTCCGGGCCGGCCAGCAGCCAGCGTCCAACGTCCTGGTCGCGCTCGCGGATGACGATGCAGCGGTGCTGCGCCAGCTCGGCCAGCGTGGCCGGCGCGCCGTGCCGCGCCAGGTAGGACGGCGCCGCGCACAGCACCCGCTGGTTGGCGGCGATGCGGCGCGCCATCAGGTGGGGCTCGTGCGCCTCGCCCACGCGGATATCAAGATGGAAGCCTTCGCCTATCAGGTCCACCGGACGGTCCAGCAGTTCCAGTTGCACCTCCAGCGCAGGATAGCGCAGCGCCAGCGCCGAGATGGCGGGCGCCACGCGGTTGCGGCCGAAACCGGAGCTGGTGCAGATGCGCAGCAGGCCGCTGGGCGCGCTCTGCCCGCTCGAGACCGCGTCGCGCATCTGGTCCACGTCCTCCAGTATCCGCAGCGCCCACTGCAGCACCACGCCGCCCTGCTCCGTCACGGCCACGCTGCGCGTGGTCCGGTGCAGCAGCTTCACCTGCAGCGACTGCTCCAGCAGCGCGATGCGCTTGCTGACATAGGCATTCGACACGCCCAGGGAGCGGGCGGCGGCGGCAAAGCCGCGCTCGCGCACCAAGGTGGAAAACAGGCGCAGATCGGCCAGCAGGGGTTGATTGTTCACGATGTGTGCACGCCGGGATTACGAATCAGCCGATTATAGCGCTGCCGATTAACGCTATGCTGGATCCCACATCAACCGGAGGATCCATGAAAACGCACCGCATCGCAGTCATCGCCGGCGACGGCATAGGCCAGGAAGTCATGCCGGAAGGCCTGCGCGCCGTCCAGGCCGCAGCGCGCAAGCACAAGCTCGCGCTGGAATTCACCACCTTTGAATGGGCCGACTGCAGCTACTACGCCCGGCACGGCAAGATGATGCCGGACGACTGGTTCGCCCAGCTGAAGGACTTCGACGCCATCTACTTCGGCGCCGTCGGCTGGCCGGACACGGTGCCCGACCATGTTTCGCTGTGGGGCTCGCTCATCAAGTTCCGCCGCGAGTTCGACCAGTATGTGAACCTGCGCCCGGTGCGCCTGATGCCGGGCGTGCCCTGCCCGCTGGCCAACAAGCAGCCCGGCGACATCGATTTCTACGTGGTGCGCGAGAACACCGAGGGCGAATACTCGTCCGTGGGCGGCCGCATCTTCGAAGGCACGGAGCGCGAAACGGTGCTGCAGGAGGCGGTGTTCACGCGCAAGGGCGTGGACCGCATCCTGAAGTACGCCTTCGAGCTGGCGCAGAGCCGCCCGAAAAAACACCTGACCTCGGCCACCAAGTCCAACGGCATCGCCATCAGCATGCCTTACTGGGACGAGCGGGTGAAGAAAATGGCGGGCGAGTACCCCGAGGTGCGCTGGGACCAGTACCACATCGACATCCTGGCGGCGCGCTTCGTGCTCAGCCCCGAGCGCTTCGACGTGGTGGTGGCCTCCAACCTGTTCGGCGACATCCTGTCCGACCTGGGGCCGGCCTGCACCGGCACCATAGGCATAGCGCCGTCGGCCAACCTGAACCCGGAGCGCGTGTTCCCCTCGCTGTTCGAGCCGGTGCACGGCTCGGCGCCCGACATCGCGGGCAAGAACATCGCCAACCCCGTGGCCATGATCTGGTCCGGCGCGCTGATGCTGGACTTCCTCGGCCAAGGCGACGCCGCCCAGCAGGCCGCCTTCCAGGCCGCGCAGGGCGACATCATGCGCGCCATCGAGACCGTGCTGGTGGATGGCCCGCGCACGCCCGACATGGGCGGCACGGCCAGCACCACCGACATGGGAAAGGCGGTGGCCGCGCTGATTTAAGTGCCTTAATTTGCAGTTCATGTCGCCGAATTGGCAGTTCGTCGCACTCCGGTGGAGTGCCGCCGTGTGTTTATCTATAGTTCACTCAACGCAAACGCAAACACACACGCAGCACCCACCAGACAAGGAGAAACATCATGAACATCGCTAAAAACATGGAAGCCATCTTCATCGCCGCAGTAGCCCTGGCCAGCGTCGCCAGCTTCGCTACCGCCGCCGTGCCGGTGACCGCACCGGCCGCTCCCGCCGCCGTGGTGGCCAAGGCTCCCGCCGCCGCCATGCCCGTGGTGACGATTACCGCCAAACGGCTGAGCGCCGCCGAAAAAGCAGCGCTCGCCAACTAACGCAGTATCTGCCCAGCAGGCAGCACACCACTTCCACGGAGCACGCAATGAACAACTTTATCAGCGCAACGATGATGGCAGCCACCCTGTACGCGGCGCACGGCGCCACCATCGCACAGGAGATGGCCAGCGAAAGCCGCCGCATCGATGCGCGTGCCGTGAAGGTGGTGCTCGACGGCGTCATCAGCCTCAATGTCAAGCAGGGCGCGACCGCCTCGCTGGTGGTCAGCGGCGACAAGCGCTACCTGACCAAGGTGACTGTGGTGCAGAACGGCGACACGCTGCGCATCGGCACGGAACTGAACGGCGTGCAGCTGCACAACCACCAGCTGCGCGCTGAACTGACGCTGCCCAATCTGCGCGAACTGGTGTCGGCCGGCGTGGGCTCGGCCGACGTGAGCGGCTTCACCGGCGACGAAATGCGCCTGGCGCTCGAAGGCGCGGGCGCCGTCAACGTCACCTCGCGCTACCGCAACGTGAACGCCAGACTGACCGGCGTGGGCAGCATGCACCTGAACGCCGGCGAGGCTGAAACAGTCGGCCTGGATTTGCGCGGCGCGGGGCAGATCGTGGTCAGCGGCCAAAGCAAAAGCCTGAACGCCAAGCTGGGCGGCATCGGCAGCCTGGACGCGCAGCAGCTGCGCGCCGACAGCGTGGACGTGGACCTGAGCGGCCTGGGCGGCGCCACGGTGTACGCCAAGACCAGCGCCAATCTGCGCCTGACCGGCCTGGGTTCGGCCACCGTGTACGGCAAGCCCGCCAACCGCAGCGCCAGCGCGCGCGGCCTGGGCAGCGTGGCCTGGAACTAGTGCGCGCCGGCGGCCGGCAGCATCACTTTACCCAGCTGTATCAGGGCCGGCCCGAGCAGCACCATCATCAGCGTGGGGAAGATGCAGAAGATCAGCGGGAACAGCATCTTCAGCGCGATCTTCGCCGCCGCCTCTTCCGCCATCATGCTGCGCTTGCCGCGCAAATTCTCCGCATGCACCCGCAGCGAGTCGCCCATGCTGGTGCCGAAGCGCTCGGACTGGATCAGCATGGCCACCAGCGTGTCCACGTCCTCCACGCCGCTGCGCAGCGCCAGGTTGCGCAAGGCCCGCTCCTTGCTGAAGCCGGCCCGCATTTCCATCAGCACCAGCTGCAGCTCCTGCGCCAGCACCACGCTCTTGAGGTGCACCTCGCCGGCCACCTTGGCCAGCGCGCGCTCCAGGCTCAGGCCCGCCTCCACGCACACCGTCAGCAAGTCCAGCGCGTCCGGCAGATGCTCGAAGATGTCGCGCTGGCGCGCGGCGGCGGTGCGCGCCAGCAGCACGTTGGGCAGGTAGTAGCCCAGCGCCGCTGAACCCAGCAGCGCGGCCAGCCAGCCGCGCCCCACGGCGCCGCCCGGCGCGTCCGCCGACAAGGCCCAGGCCAGCACGGCCAGCAGCGCCGGCAACAGCAGCGACAGCAGCGTCTTGGCCGCGAAGTACAGCGTGGGCGCCGAGGCGTGGCGCCAGCCTGCCGTCATGAAGCGGGTGCGCAGCGGCGAACGCTCCCAGCCCTCCTCCGGCAGCGACAGCCGCACAAAGGGCTGCGCCACCTTGGCCGCCTTCTCCACCCAGCCGGACGGCGCGTCCACGCGGCTCTCCGGCAGCGCGTGCGCAGCCAGGCGCTGGCGCAGCGCGCCGGGGACCAGCAGCGCCATGGCCGCCAGCGCCACCAGCGCCACCACCACGAAGACCACCAGCAGGAACAGCAGGTGGTTCAGGTCCAGTGCCGGCGCGTTCACAGGCGTATCCTGATCAGCTGGCGCATCCACAGCAGCCCGGCCAGCATGGCCCCGGCGCCGTACCACAGCATTTTCACGCCGCCCGGGTCGGTCCACAGCACGCTGCTGTACTCGTAGCTGGTGAGCGACATCATGGCGATGGCGCCCAGCGGCAGCAAGCCCAGTATCCAGGCCGACATGCGGCCCTCGGCCGTGAGCACGCGGATCTGCCCCAGCAGGCGCAGGCGGGCGCGCACCATGCGCGCGATATTGCCCAGCAATTCAGCCAGATTGCCGCCCGACTCGCGCTGGATCAGCACCGCGATCACCAGGTAGCGCAGATCGGTCAGCGGAATGCGCGCGCCCAGGTTGTGCAAGGCTTCGTTCATCGGCACGCCGTAGTTGATCTCCTCGTAGGCGGTGCGGAATTCGCTGCCTATGGGCTCCGGCATCTCGTTGCCCACCATGTGCAGCACGTTGGCGAAGGAGTGGCCGGCGCGCAGAGCGCGGCTGAGGAAGTCCGCCGCCTCGGGCAACTGCTCCTGCAGCCTGGCCAGGCGCGCGCTGCGCGCCCGGTATAGCAGCAGCGCCGGCGCCAGCAAGGCCGCCGCGAGGGCCAGCAGGTGCGCGGGGCGCGGCAGGCCGGCCAGCGGCGGCGCCACGGCGGCGGCCAGCAGCAGCCCGGCCTGCACACCCAGCAGGCGCGCCACGCTCCAGCCCATTCCCGCCTGCAGCAGCAGCCGGTCCAGCAGCACCGCCAGCGGCAGCAGCCGGGGACGCCGCAGCAGCGCTTCCAGCCAGGGCGCGGCGCTGTAGCGGCGCTGCTTGAGGATGGTGACGCGCGGCGCCAGGGCGCCGTCCTCGCCGCGCGCGGCCATCAGCTCCAGGCGGCGCGCTATGCGGCGCGCGCCGCCGCCGTGCGTGCCGGACCACCAGAGCCAGGCGCCCTCGATCAGCAGGATCACGGCGGCGAACAGCAGCACGGCAAATGCGGAAAAGACCAGGTCCATGGCAGCTCCTGTGAAGGGACGGACGGCGTGCTTACTCGTAAATCTTGTCCGGGTCGAAGGCGCTGTCCGGCACGGCCGCGCCGAACATGCGCAGCCGGTCCGCAAAGCGCGGCCGCACGCCGGTGGCGCGGAACTGGCCCTGCACCTTGCCCTCGGCGTCCACGCCGGTTTGCTCGTAGCGGAAAATCTCGTGCATGGCGATCATGTCGCCCTCCATGCCGGTGATCTCCTGCAGGCTGACCAGCTTGCGCGCGCCGTCGGTCAGGCGCGACACCTGCATCACCACCGTCAACGCCGAGCAGATCTGCTGGCGGGTGGCGCGCGGCGTGAGCGTGAGCCCCGCCATGCCGACCATATTCTCCAGCCGCGACAAGGCGTCGCGCGGCGAATTGGAGTGGATGGTGGCCAGCGAGCCCTCGTGGCCGGTGTTCATGGCCTGCAGCATGTCGACCGCCTCGGCGCCGCGCACCTCTCCCAGGACGATGCGGTCCGGCCGCATGCGCAGCGCGTTGCGCACCAGCGCGCGCTGCGTGACCTCGCCCTTGCCCTCGATATTGGGCGGCCGCGTTTCCAGCCGCACCACGTGCGGCTGGCGCAGCTGCAGCTCGGCCGCGTCCTCGATGGTGACCACGCGCTCGCTGCCGGGAATGAAGCCGGACAGCACGTTGAGCAAGGTGGTCTTGCCGCTGCCGGTGCCGCCCGAAATAAGGATGTTGATCTTGGCGTGGCCCAGCGCCTCCAGCACCTGGACCATGGGCGGGGTGACGCTCTTGTAGGCCAGCAGATTGGCCATCGTCAGCGGCTGCACGGCGAAGCGGCGGATCGACAGCATGGGACCGTCGATCGCCAGCGGCGGGATGATGGCGTTCACGCGCGAGCCGTCCGGCAGGCGCGCGTCCACCATGGGGCTCGATTCGTCGATGCGGCGCCCCACGCGCGAGACGATCTTCTCGATGATCTTCATCAGGTGGGCGTTGTCGTGGAAGGTCACGCCGCTCAGTTCAAGCCGGCCTCCCCGCTCCACATACACTTTGGCCCAGGTGTTGACCAGGATGTCGGACACGCCGGCGTCCGCCAGCAGCGGCTCGAGCGGGCCGAAGCCCAGCATCTCGTGCTGGATGTCGAGCACCAGGCGGTGCCGCTCCTGCTGGTTCAGAACGATGCGCTCGTCCTCGATCACGCGCTGCACCAGCAGCGCCAGCTCGTGCTTGAACTGCTCCGGCGTGAGCCGCTTCAGGCGCTCCAGGTCGATGCGGTCCAGGATGGTCTGGTGCATGGTCTTGCGCAGCGCCTGGTAGGCCGCGTCGGGCAGGCTGCCCATGGCCCCCGGATGCAGGCCGACCACGCCGGCGCTGCCCCTTGTTTCGTCGCCACTGGCCAGGCGTTCGCGCAAACTCATGATCTTCTCCTCGTATGGGTTACAGGTCGAACTAGAGTTCAGACTCGCTGCGGCCGAACAGGCGGTCGAACAGGCCCTTGCTTTCCGGGACGCGGCGCGCCGCCACCACTTCCACCAGGTCGGCCAGGCTGCGCGCCACCGGGCTGCTGCGCGAGAGCTGCAGCAGCGGCACGCCCTGGTTGACCGAATCGGTGGCGGACAGGTAGTCGTTGGGCACCGTGTGCATCACCTCCGCGCCCAGCGCCTGTTCCAGGTCGGCCAGGCGCAGCTTGCCGCCGCGCTCGTAGCGGTTGACGATCAGGCGGATGCGTTCGCCCGGATAGCCGAGCGAGCGGAAGATGTCGAGCAGGCGGCGGCCGTCGCGGATGTCCGGCAGCGCCAGTTGCAGCACCGGATAGATGGCGTCCGCGCTGTCGAGCGCGCGCAGCGAGATGGCGTCGATCTGGCGCCCCACGTCCAGCACGATGTAGTCGTAGTGCTGGCGCGCCACGCGCATGATGGCGTCCATGTGCTCCGGCTTCATGGTCCCGGCCTGGTGCGGATCGTCGGCCGCCGCCAGCACGCCGAAATTGGGCGTGACGTGCACCAGGCAGGAATCGAGGAAGGCGCCGTCCATGCGCGCGATCTGCGCGCAGATGTCGGACAGCGTCATGGCCGGCTTCTGGTCCGACACGTACAGGGTGGCGTCGCCGAACTGGCCGTGCAGGTCGATCAGCAGCACCTTGCGCTCGGCCAGCACCGCCAGCGCGTAGCCGAAATTGGTGGCCAGGAAGGTGGCGCCGCTGCCGCCCTTGCAGGAGATGAAGGCCAGCGCCTTGCCGTCGCGCATATGGGCCACGCCGGTCTCCACCTCGATGCGGTCCATCGCCTCGTGGAAGGCGCGGTGCACCAGCGGCAGCGGCAGCACCTCGCGCATGCCGGCGCGCATGGCGCGTATCAGCAGCTCCTGCTGCGGCCCGCGCGTGAGCAGCATGCAGCAGGCGCGCGGATAGTGCTTGACCAGGCGCTCGACCAGCTCGGCCTCCTCCGGCGCCACCTCGCTGGCGTCGAGTATCACCAGTTCGGGCGCCTCGGCCAGCACGCGCTCGACCGCGTCGCGCAGGCCCAGGCGCGAGGCCACCAGCTGCACCGCTGGCATGCGCGCCGATCCCTGCGCCGCCACTTCGGCGTGCAGCAGATTGTCGCGGCTTATGATCAAGGCTTTCATGGTCATTCCTTCCTCAAATGGTGCGCCGTGTCAGGGAGGCGGCGGGGCAGGCGCGGCGCACAGCGCGCTGCCCGGCTGGTATCCCAGCGCGCCGGCGCGCGCCGTGGAATCCGAGGGCGGCAAGGCCAGGCCTTGCCAGTCCATGCGCGGCAAAGGCGGCAGCAGCGGCTGGAACGGCACCGGCTGGCAGCTGGCTGCGTCGGCCGGGCTGCAGATGCGGGCGCGCACAAAGCGGATGCAGTCGCTGCCGTTCGGGTTGCGCAGGCAGTACAGCAGGTTCAGCGCCGGGCACGGCGCGCGCGCGCCCTGCGCTACCGGCTGCAGCGCGCCGGCTGCGTCCTGCCACAGGTACTCGATGCGCAGATAGCTGCCGTCGACCGGCGCTCCCATCGCCAGCGCACCGGCGCCGGCGCGCAGCAGCGCGCGCTGGCGCAGCTGTTCCATCGCCGCCGCGTCGTTGTAGTCGGTGACGGCGGCGGCGCGCACGGCGGCGCGCGTGACCGCCTGCAGCGTGTTCCACAGATAGACCAGGCGGGCGCACTCCAGCAGACCGTACATCACCACCAGGAACAGCGGCAGCGCGAGCACCAGCTCGACCAGCACGGCGCCGGCCGCACGGCGTTCAGTTTTCATAGCGCAGCACCACGTCTGTCCGCAGCAGCAAGCCGTCGTGGCCCAGCAAAAAGCCGCTCAGGCCATCCCACTGGGCGGCGCGCACGGTGAGCAGCATGCTCACCCTGATACGCTGCGGCAAACTGGCGGCGACGCCGCAGGCGGCATCGCACACCACGGCCAGGCTCAGGTCCGAGGTGTCGACATGCTCGCTCTCCAGCTGCGCCAGGACCTGGGCCCGCACCGCCGCCTCCGCCTGCTGATAACTGGCCACCTTGCCCATCTGCAAGCGCGGCAGCGACGCCATCCGGCTCGCCGCCGCGTAGGCCGCTTTTTCCAGCAGCATCTGCTGGCGCATGGCGCGCCCCACCGTCAGCACGCAAGGCGCGACCCAATACGTCAGCAGCAGGATCAGCGCCAGCTCCACCAGGATGGCGCCGCGCGCGCGGCCCCTGCGCAGCGCCGTCTTCATCGGTACAGCTCCACACTGCCGCCCAGATCGTTTTCATCGGCCACGCCGATAAATTCGCCGTACACGCCGGCCGGGCTGGCCTGCGCCGTCATCAGGAAGCGGCCCAGCGCCAGGGCCGGCGCCTGCGTGTCGGCGCCGGGCGCCACCGGGCATTGCAGCAGCGGGATCGTCAGCACGCGCCGCCCCGCCAGGGCGGGCTGGGACGGCGCCAGGAAATAGCTGCCGCTGGTGCGGAAATACGGCGCCGTCGCCGTGTACGTGGGGGCCGATGGCACCGGGCCGGCAGTCACCGGATACAGGAAGGGCCACTGGCTGCGGAGGATGGCCGCGCCGCCCGCAGCCTGTTTGGCGGGGCCGTATGTCCACAGCGGGCCATACGCGGCCGCATCGGCCGGGCCGGTGGCGCGGTCGGCCACGGTGTTGTATTTCTGGCCGGCCGCTGCCACGGCCGGCTGCGCGCTGGGGCCGGTGGGCGCCGGCACCATCCAGGTCGCGGCGCTGGCCGTGCCGGATTCGCGCACATTGGTGTCCGGCGGCGCGCTGGCCGGCTCGCAGGCCAGCGCGCCGGCGCCATACATGCCGAAGCGCGAATTGAGCTGCTCGCTCAGCGTGAAGCCGGCCGGGCGGCGCAGCCTGAGCGTGGCGCCCGTGACGCGCGGCAGCTGCACCGTGCCGCTGCACATGAACGGCGCCAGCACCGCGTCGCCGGTCTGCTGCACCGGCCCCGGCGCGGGGCCGGCATACTGGAAAGGATCGACCAGGAAGTATTCCGCCGTGGTGGTGTTCACCTCGGCGTTCAGCTTGAGCAGGTTGTAGGACACGCCGTAGCGGAAGCCGTATGTCAGCAGCTCCTGCGCGCCGGCGCCCACGCCGGTGGAGGCGGCGCCGGGATTGATGCGCGTGGTGCTGGCGCCCCCCATGGCGCAGATGGCCAGCGGCGTCACCTGCGCCCGCGCGCGCCCGGCCACGGCGCGGCCCGCCATGGTCAGCTGCCCGGCAACGCCGGCCATGCGCAGGAAGACGGTGCTGACCGCGCCCGCGTCCAGGTCCCTGGTGTCCACCTTGGCGTAGGCCACGCCGGCCGGCGAGA
>NZ_WWCU01000036.1 GCF_009857595.1 Pseudoduganella aquatica
TCTTGGCAGCATATTCAAGGTCGGAAAAGCTCTTTTGCATGGTCGATGGCGGACAGTGGGGGTGCCGTTATTGTCTCAGGTTGGACTGCCGCAGGGAACGGCGTCCGATGAATTAATCAGTGCTTCCTTAGCGCGCGAGCGCGTAACCCGCCATGTCCGTTACGCCTGGTCCAGCGCTGCGGCCAGCACCGTTTCCTGGCTCAGGTTATCGTTGTCGAAGTTGCCGCGCAGCTGGCCTTCGCCTATCACCAGCACGCGGTCGGAGATGCCCAGCACTTCGGCCAGTTCGGACGAGACCATGATGATGGACATGCCTTGCGCAGCGAGGTCGAACATGAGCTGGTAGATCTCGAACTTGGCGCCCACGTCCACGCCGCGCGTGGGCTCGTCCAGTATCAGTATCTTCGGCTTGGTGAGCAGCATCTTGGACAGCACGGCCTTCTGCTGGTTGCCGCCGGAGAGGCCGGTGATGGGCAGGAAGGGGCTGGCGGTCTTCAGCTTGACGCTGGCGATTTCCGCCTTGATGGTCTTCAGCTCCGCTTCCTGGTCGATGCGCGTGGCACGCGCGTACTGGCCCAGCACGGACAGGGTGATGTTCTGCCCCACGCTCAGGTCCGGCACGATGCCGTGCTGCTTGCGGTCTTCCGGCACCATGGCCAGGCCGGCCTTGATGGCTTTCTGCGGCGTGCCGGTGTCCAGCTTGCGCCCATCCAGCCACACTTCGCCTTCGTGCGCGCCGGGGTAGGCGCCGAAGATGGCCGACACCAGTTCCGTGCGGCCCGCGCCCACCAGCCCCGCAATGCCGAGAATCTCGCCCTTGCGCAGCGAGAAGGAGATGTTGTCCACGCGCTTGCGCGCCGGGTTGTCCGCGTCGTAGCAGCTGATATTGCGCGCCTCGAACACCACTTCGCCCGGCGCATGCGCGCGCTGCGGGTAGAGCTGGTTCATTTCGCGCCCCACCATCTGCGCAATGATGCGGTCCACATTCATGTCGCTCATCGGCGTGGTGGCGATGTGCTGGCCGTCGCGTATCACCACGATGGTGTCGCAGATCGCTTCCACTTCGTCGAGCTTGTGCGAGATGTAGACGCAGGTGACGCCCTCCGCCTTGAGCCGGCGGATGATATTGAGCAGCACTTCGATTTCGGACGCCGTCAGCGAGGACGAGGGTTCATCCAGTATCAGCAGCTGCGCGCGCTTGTTGAGCGCCTTGGCGATCTCGATCAGCTGCTGGTGGCCGCCGCCGTACTTCTTCACCGGCTCCACCACGTTCACGTCGTGGATGTTCAGCCAGGTCAGGATCTCGGCGGCGCGGCGGTTCATGGCCGCGTAGTCCATGCGCCCGCCGGGCAGGGTGATCTCGTTGCCGAGGAAGATATTCTCCGCCACGGACAGTTCGGGCACCAGCATCAGCTCCTGGTGGATGATGACGATGCCCGCGTCCTCCGTGTCGCGGATGGACTGGGCGCGCAGCGGCTCGCCCTTCCACAGGATTTCGCCGTCCCAGGTGCCGTGCGGGTAGACCCCGGACAGCACCTTCATCAGCGTGGACTTGCCGGCGCCGTTTTCGCCGCACAGGCCGATGCACTCACCGGCCTTCATCTTGATGTCAATACCGTTTAACGCGCGCACACCGTCGAACTGCTTGACGATGCCCCTCATCTCCAGAAGATATTCAGCCATGCCGGGTCGCCGCCTGTCAGTTGGACAGCTGGGCCTTGGTGTAGAAGCCGTCTTCCACCAGCAGGTTGACGTTGGCCTTGGTCAGCGGAATGGGCTTGAGCAGCAGCGTGTCCACCTTCTTCATGCCGTTTTCATAGCTCGAGTTGTAGGCGGGCTTCTCGTTGCGCACCAGCTGCACGGCCAGCTTGGCCGCTTCGGCCGCGATCAGCTTGAGCGGCTTGTACACCGTCATCGCTTGCGTGCCGGCGATCACGCGCTTGACGGCCGCCAGGTCGGCGTCCTGGCCGGACACCGGCACCTTGCCGCCCAGTTTCTGCGCCGTCAGCGCCTGGATGGCGCCGCCGGCGGTGCCGTCGTTGGAGGCCACGATGGCGTCGATCTTGTTGCCGTTGGCGGTCAGCGCGTTTTCCACGATGGTCATCGCTTCGGCCGCGCTCCAGTCCTTCACCCACTGCTTGCCGACGATTTTGATGTCGCCCTTGTCCACCAGCGGCTGCAGCACCTTCATCTGGCCTTCGCGCAGCATCTTGGCGTTGTTGTCGGTGGGGGCGCCGCCCAGCAGGTAGTAGTTGCCCTTCGGTTTCAGCGCTACCACGCCCTGCGCCTGCAGCTCGCCGACCTTGGCGTTGTCGAAGGAGATGTAGGCGTCGATATCGGCGTTGAGTATCAGGCGGTCGTAGGAGAGCACTTTGATCTTCGCCTTCTTCGCTTCGCGGATGGCGTTGTTCAGCACCGTGGCGTTGTAGGGGACGATGACCAGCACGTCCACGCCGCGCGAGATCAGGTTCTCGATCTGGGCGATCTGGCGCTGCTCGCTGGCGTCGGCGGACTGGACGAACACCTTGGCGCCCAGCTTTTCGGCTTCGGCGTTGAAGAAGTCGCGGTCGCGGGTCCAGCGCTCCACGCGCAGATCGTCGATCGAGAAGCCGATTTTCGGATTCTTGGCGTCGGCGTGCGCGAAGCAGCTGGACAGGGCCATGACTGCGCCCGCAATTGCCGCTAGTGCTTTCAGTTTGGTGTTCATCATTGGTCTCCTAAGGTATATTTTTTTATGCGTCTTGGCGGGTTACGCGGGCGATGCCCGCTAACCCGCCCTACGTTTAATTTGCCACATCGGTACATCCGTGCTGCGTAGGGCGGGTTAGCGCCGCCAGGCGCGTAACCCGCCAGAGCCGCCTAGTGGTTATGGCGCGGCATGTTGTCCGCTACGCCGCGATACTTTACCGCCAATTCCATGCAAGCTCCGTCGTGCATCTGGCCCACGGTGGAACGGTAGATCTCCTGCCACGGCGTCTGGCTGGCAGGCACCGCCGGAATGCCTTCGGCTTTGCGGGCCGCCAGCACTTCTTCGGTGATCAGCATATCGCAGCTGCCGGTGTTCAGGTCGATGCGGATGGTGTCTCCGGTACGCACATAGGCCAGGCCGCCGCCCACGGCGCTTTCCGGCGACGCGTTCAGGATGGACGGGCTGTCCGAGGTGCCGGACTGGCGGCCATCGCCCAGCGTCGGCAGGTTCAGGATGCCGCGCTTGATCAGCGCATCCGGCGGTTGCATGTTCACCACCTCGGCCGAACCGGGCCAGCCCACCGGGCCTGCGCCGCGTATCACCAGGATGCAGTTCTCGTCGATGTTCAGCGAGGGATCGTTGATGCGGTTGTGGTAGTCGGTGGAGCCGTCGAACACCACGGCGCGGCACTCGAACACGTTCTCCGAGCCGGCGCGTTCCAGGTAGCGGGCGCGGAAGTCCGGCGAGATCACGCAGGTCTTCATGATGGCGAAGTCGAACAGATTGCCCTTCAGGACGAAGAAGCCGGCCTTGGTTTTCAGCGGCTGGTCGTAAGGGGTGATCATTTCGCGGTCGTTCGATTCGCGGCCCTGCAGGTTTTCCGCCATGGTCTTGCCGGTGACGGTGGCGCGCTTGGAGCGCAGCTTGCCCTGCTGTTCCAGCTCCCACATGATGGCGGGCACGCCGCCGGCGCGGTGGAAGCGCTCGCCGAGGTATTTGCCGGAAGGCTGCATGTTCAGCAGCAGCGGCACGTCGTGGCCGTATTCCATCCAGTCCGATTCGCGCAGCTCCACGCCGGCGTGGCGCGCCATCGCGACGATGTGCTGCTGGGCGTTGGTGGAACCGCCGATGGCGGCGTTGACCACGATGGCGTCCAGGAAGGCTTCGCGTGACAGGATGCTGGACGGGCGGATGTCCTGCTTGGCCATCTCCACGATGCGGCGGCCGGTTTCATAGGCCATCTGGCCGCGTTCGCGGTAGGGCGCCGGAATGGCGGAGCAGCCGGTCAGCGACATGCCCAGCGCTTCGGCGATGGCGTTCATGGTCGACGCGGTGCCCATGGTGTTGCAGTGGCCAGCCGACGGCGCGGATGCGGCGCCGATCTGCAGGAACTTCTCGTTGTCGATTTCACCTGCGGCCAGGCGGCGGCGCGCTTTCCAGATGGCCGAGCCGGAGCCTACCAGCTCGCCGTCCAGCCAGCCGTCCAGCATCGGGCCGCCGGACAGTACGATGGAAGGAATGTCCACCGTGGCGGCGGCCATGATCTGCGCGGGCGTGGTCTTGTCGCAGCCGGTGGTCAGCACCACGGCGTCGATAGGGTAGCCGTGCAGGATCTCCACCAGGCCCATATAGGCCAGGTTGCGGTCGATGGCGGCGGTGGGGCGGCGGCAGTTTTCAAAAATCGGGTGCAGCGGGAATTCCATGGCGATGCCGCCCGCGTCGCGGATGCCGTCGCGCACGCGCTTGGCCAGCTCCAGGTGGATGCGGTTGCACGGGCTGATGTCGCTGCCCGACTGCGCGATGCCGATGATAGGGCGGCCGCTGCGCAGTTCTTCCGGCGTGATGCCGTAGTTCATAAAGCGCTCGAGGTAGAGCGCGGTCATGTCGATATGGTCCGGATTGTCGAACCAGTCTTGCGAGCGGTAGCGGCGGTTCTGAGTCATTACAGGCTTCCTTTGTATTTATGTTGCTGCTGTCCCGGGGTCTCCACACGGAACGAGAATACACCGCCGGCTTGCGGATGGGCGGCGCGCGCCTCGTCCGTCATGCCTTTCCAGGCGGTGGAGGCGAAAACGGTGCGCAGGTCCGCGCCGCCGAATGCCACCTTGGTGATGTTGGGGCAGGGGAAGGCGACGGTCGCTACGACCTTTCCTTCCGGGGAATAGCGGTCCACGCGGGCGCCGCCGAACATGGCGACCCACACGCAGCCTTCCGAGTCCACCACCGAGCCGTCCGGGTGGCCGGGTTCGGTCGTGCGCACGAACTCGCGCTTGTTGGACAGCGTGCCGTCCGGCGCCGCGTCGTAGGCGTACACCACTTTGCCCAGCGTGTCGGTATGGTAGAAGGTGCGGCCGTCCGGGCTGTGGCACGGGCCGTTGGTGATGACGATGCCGCTGCCTTTCTGCTGCAGCGCGCCGTCCGGGGACAGGCGGTACAGCGCGCCGGTGGGCGCGCTTTCGCCGTTGTCCATGGAGCCGAACCACAGGGCGCCCTGGCTGTCCACGTAGCCGTCGTTCAGGCGGTTGCCGGGGATGTCGGCTTCGAGTTCAAGCAGCGGCGTGAATGCGCCCGTTTCAGGCGAGAAGCGCAGCAGCTTGCCGGGCAGGCCGCACACCAGTCCTCCGCCTTCCATCGGCAGGGCGAAGCCGATTTCGGCCGGCATGTCCCAGCTTTGGCGCGCGCTGCCGTCTTCGGCGCAGCGGTGCAGGCGCCGGCCCTTGATGTCCACCAGGTACAGCGCCGCTTCGGCGGCGTGCCAGAACGGACCTTCGCCGAGCTTGGCGCCCAGCTCCCAGATGCATTGCGGGCCTTGGGCGGAAATGCTCATGCGCCGTACCAGCCCGCGTCGACGAAGTAGTCGCGGCCCGAGCAGCGGCCGGCGTTGTCGGAGGCCAGGAACAGGGCCAGCGCGGCCACGTCCTCGGTCTCCACGCGCTCGTGCAGGCACTGCGCGTTCAGGATGGCTGCCTCGTCTTCCGCCGAGTGCCACAGCGCCATCTGGCGCGGGGTTTTCACCGAGCCGGGGATGATGGTGTTGACGCGGATGCCGTCCGGGCCCAGGTCGCGGGCCAGGCCGCGCGTCAGGCCTTCGATGGCGGCCTTGGCCGTCATGTACAGCGACAGCTGCGGCAGCGCGAGGTGCCAGGAGATGGAGCCGAAGTTCAGGATCACGCCGCCGCCCTTGGCCTTCATTCCGGGCGCCACCGCCTGCGCGCAGAAGAACTGGTGGCGCAGGTTGACGGCCAGGCTGTCGTCCCAGTACTTGGCGGTGACGTCCTGCACCTGGTGGCGGTGGTCGTTGGCCGCGTTATTGAGCAGCACGTCCACTTTGCCGAAATCGATCTGGATGGCGGCGAAGGCGTTGCCCAGCGCGTCCAGGTCGGTCAGGTCGCAGCGCATGAAGCGCGGCGGGCGCGGGCAGCCGGCCAGGGCCTGCTCCAGTTCGCGCGAGGCTTCCTCGGCGATGTCCAGGAACACCACTTGCGCTCCCTGCTTGGCGAAGGCGTCCACCATGGCCGCGCCGATGCCGGTGCCGCCGCCGGTGATGACCACCAGCTTTTCGGCCAGGTCGTGGTAGGTGGCGTAGACCATGGGTTTGCGTTCAGTTTGCTGCGCCGCCATCTTAATTGGCTCCATTCGAGTTGTTCAGCAGGCCACGGCCCGCCAGGTTTTTGTAAAGGGCGCGAACGCCGAAAGTCCAGGGGGTGATCTCGTTGCTGCGGAATACGTGGTTGACCAGCGAGCCCAGTGCCGGGCTGGTGACGGTCACGCGGTCGCCCATGTGGTGGGTGAAACCGGCGCCGGCTTCGCCACGGTCCTTGATCGGCGAGAACATGGTGCCCAGGAAGAGCATGAAGCCGTCCGGATACTGGTGGTGGGCGCCGCAGGTTTGCGACACCAGGTCCAGCGGGTCGCGGCTGATCTCGCGCATGAAGCTGGCGCCGTCCAGGCGGAAGCCGTCGTCCTTGCCTTCGATGACCATGCGTACTTCCGCGTTGCGCACGGTGTCGATGGTGAAGTCGCCGTCGAACAGGCGGATGAAGGGGCCGATCGAGCAGGAGCCGTTGTTGTCCTTGGCTTTGCCCAGCAGCAGCGCGCTGCGGCCTTCGATGTCGCGCAGGTTCACGTCGTTGCCCAGCGTGGCGCCGACCACTTCGCGGCGGCTGTTGACGGCCAGGACGATTTCCGGTTCCGGATTGTTCCACTTCGATTCAGGGTGCAGGCCGACGTCCGCGCCAAAGCCGACTGCGGACATGGGCTGCGACTTGGAGAACACCTCGGCGTATGGGCCGATGCCCACTTCCATGTATTGCGACCAGGCGCCGCGCGCGATGAACTGCTGCTTCAGCTTCTCCGCTTCCGGCGAGCCGGGCTTGATGCTGGAGAGGTCGGCGCCTATGGTGTCGAGCAGGGAGGCGCGCAGCGCGTCGGCGCGCGACTTGTCGCCGCCGGCCTGTTCTTCGATCACGCGTTCCAGCAGGCTCACGGCGAAGGTCACGCCGCAGGCTTTCAGCGCCTGCAGGTCGCTCGGGGCCAGCAGCTGCGGCACTTCCGCGTCCGGGTTTACGGCCAGCGCGCTGTCCAGCAGGCGCTGCACGGGGCCGAGCGATTCGCCCTGCACGGTGCGCGCGAAGGCTGCCACGTCGCTGCGTTCAAACAGTTCGGACACGGTGGGCGCATGCGCCGTGATGTCGAACACCTCGCCGTTGCGCACCACGACCACGCAAGGGCCGTTGATGGCGCCGCCGCGCCATACGCGGCCGATCAGCAGGGCGCCGGCCAGGTCGGCAGGCAGGGGCTGGGTAATTTGTGCAAATGCCATGTCTCTATCCTTTAGTTGTTTTAGTTGCGGCCCAGGCTGGGCAGCTTGGGCGAATAGGTCCAGCCGGGAACCAAATAGCGCATGGCCATGGCGTCGTCGCGCGCGCCGGTGGCCACTTTGTTGTACAGCGCATTGGCGGCCATGATGCGGTCCATGTCCGGCGTGATGCCCAGGCCAGGCGCCTGCGGCACCTGCACTTCGCCGCCCACGATCTGCAGCGGGTCGCGCGTCAGGCGCTCCTGGCCTTCCTGCCAGATCCAGTGCGTGTCGATGGCGGTGATGCGGCCCGGCGCGGCGGCTGCGGCATGGGTGAACATGGCCAGCGAGACGTCGAAGTGGTTGTTCGAATGCGAACCCCAGGTCAGGCCCCAGTCGTGGCACAGCTGCGCCAGGCGCACGGAACCCTGCATGGTCCAGAAGTGCGGGTCGGCCAGCGGAATGTCGACGGCGCCCAGCAGGTGCGAGTGGGCCATCTGGCGCCAGTCGGTGGCGATCATATTGGTGGCGGTCTGGATGCCGGTGGCGCGGCGGAATTCAGCCATGATCTCGCGGCCGGAATAGCCGTTCTCGGGGCCGCAAGGGTCTTCCGCGTAAGCCAGGATGTGGCCCTGGCCTTTGCACAGCGCGATGGATTCGTCCAGCGACCAGGCGCCGTTCGGGTCCAGCGTCACGCGCGAATCGGGGAAGCGCTTCTTGATGGCGCGGATGGCTTCCATTTCCTCGGCGCCGTGCATCACGCCGCCTTTCAGCTTGAAGTCGCGGAAGCCGTATTTTTCCACCGTGGCCGCTGCCTGGTCGGCAATGGCTTCCGGCGTCATCGCCTCCTGGTGGCGCATGTGGTACCAGCTATGCTCAGGGCCGGTGCTTTCCAGGTAGGCCAGGTCGGTGCGGCGGCGGTCGCCGATGTAGAACAGGTAAGCCAGCATGGGCACGCTGTCGCGCTGCTGGCCGGCGCCCAGCAGTTCGCACACCGGCACGCCGAGGTGCTGGCCCATCAGGTCCAGCAGCGCCGCTTCGATGGCGGTCACCACGTTTTCCAGGCGCAGGTTGATTTCGTGCGGCTGCTTCAGCACCGCCGCTTCGGCGGCGGAGGTGACTTGGTGCTGATGGCCGCCGCCTTTGCCGGCGATGGACACCCGGACCGCGTTCAGCGTGCGGTTGAAGCGCCCGATCTCGGTGCCCACCACCAGCGGGACGGCTTTTTCCAGCGCCTGCAGGATGCCCGCGCCGCCCGGAACTTCGCCCATGCCGGTGTTGCCGGCGCTGTCTTTCAGCAGCACCAGCGTGCGGATGAAGTAGGGCGCGTGGGCGCCGCACAGGTTGAGCAGCATGCTGTCATGGCCCGCTACCGGGATGACCTGCATTTCAATTACCTTGGGGCTGCCTGAGCTAATTTGATTTGTTGCGTGTACCATCGCTTTGTCCTAAAATGAATAGCGCTACCATAACCTAAGTGTGAGGGATTTATGCGGTCAAGTCAACACAAGTTGTACGGCTGGTTTTCCGGCCTGTTGTTTGCAGCCGGTGCATTTGCAGCGGTTGCCGAAGTGGCAGCAAAAGACAAGGCGGATCCCGCCACGGAGGCGCACTGGGTGGCTTCCTGGGGCACGGCCGTGATGGTTCCCGAGGGCGGCAATGAACTGGCCGCCGAACACTGGCGCGAGGGCAGCCTGCGCCAGATCGTGCATCTTTCGCTGGGCGGCAGCAAGCTGCGCGTCCGCATCAGCAACACTTTTGGCGCCACGCCGCTGGTGCTGGAAGGCGCGGCGGTGGCGCTGGCCAAGGGGCCGGGCAAGCCGGATGTGGAAGGCGGCACCTCGCGCTCCCTCACCTTCAATGGCCGCAATAGCGTATTGATACCGTCGGGCGGCGAATACTATAGCGACCCGGTCGCGCTTGACCTCAAGCCCGGCGCCGACCTGGCCATTTCCATGTATTTCAAGGGCGAACCTGCGCGCCAGACCGGCCATCCCGGCTCGCGCGCCAACAGCTTCGTCATCAAGGGCAACCGCGTGGTGGAGGCCGAATGGCCGGGCGCCACCAAGGTGGAACGCTGGTACGCGCTGGCGGACGTGGAAGTCCAGGCCCCGCGCAGCGTCGGCGCGGTGGTCGCCATCGGCGACTCCATCACCGACGGCCACGGCGCCACCACGGACGGCAACGACCGCTGGCCGGACCTGCTGGCGGCCCGCTTCGCCCGCGAAGGGCAGAGCATGGGCGTGGTCAACGCCGGCATAGGCGGCGGCCGCATGCTGCGCGACGGCCTGGGACCGAATATGGTGTCCCGTTTCGACCGCGACGTGATTTCCCGCAGCGGCGTCACCCACGCCATCGTCATGATAGGCGTGAACGACCTGGGCGGGCAGCACCGCAACGGCGACGACACGCCGGAAGCGCGCAAAAAGCTGCTGGACGACCTGATGACGGCGCACCGCCAGCTGGTGGAGCGCGCGCATGCGCAGGGCGTCTGCGTCATCGGCGGCACCATCTCGCCGTATATGGGCTCGGACTACTACCGTCCCAATGTGGACAACGAAGCCGACCGCGTGGCGCTGAACAACTGGATACGCAGCTCCGGCGTGTTCGACGGCGTGGCCGACTTCGACGCCGCCCTGCGCGACCCGGCCCAGCCATCGCGCCTGCTGAAAGAACGCGACAAGGGCGACGGCCTGCACCCCTCGCCAGCCGGCTTCCGCGCCATGGCCGACAGCGTGCCGCTGAACGCCCTGCGCCAGTGCGCGTTTCGCAAGGCGTCTTAACACCGTAGGGCGGGTTAGGCGCGCAGCGCCGTAACCCGCCGTGCAGGCGTCCATACGGCCATAGCAAGATAATAAAATACAGGCTTTTTGAGAGCCGCTCGGAGACAAAACGAATGAAATTCATCACCAGGGCCGCCTGCGCTGTCCTCATGCTGGCCTGCGCCTTGCCCGCGTTTGCGCTGGGACAAAAACCCTTTGTAGCCTTCGAGCGCACGGACGCCAACGCCGTGGGGCTGCTGCATGACGGCGGCGTGGCCAAACTGTATGTGGATTCCGCCGACCACACCGGCGTGCTGCGCGCCGCCGCCGACCTGCAAAGCGACATCAAGCGCGTGGGCGGCACGCTGCCCGAGCTGGTCAAAAGCTCCTCCGCAGCGGGCGCCGACGTGGTCATCATCGGCACCGTCGGCAAGAGCGCGCTGATCGACAAGCTGGTTCGCTCCGGCGCGCTGGACGTTTCCGCCATCAAGGGCAAGTGGGAAGCCTGGCAGGTGCAGACCCTGAAGAACCCCATGCCCGGCGTGGAGCGCGCGCTGGTGATCGCCGGCAGCGACAAGCGCGGCACCATCTACGGCATTTACGAAGTCTCCGAGCAGATAGGCGTATCGCCCTGGTACTGGTGGGCGGACGTGCCGCCCAAGCAGCGCCAGGCCATCTACGCCAGCGCCCCCGCGCGCGTGAACGACGCCCCCGCAGTGCAGTACCGAGGCATCTTCCTGAACGACGAAGCGCCCGCGCTCACAGGCTGGGCCAAGCAGCAATACGGCGGCTACAACCACAAGTTCTACGAAAAAGTGTTCGAGCTGCTGCTGCGCCTGCGCGGCAACTACCTGTGGCCCGCCATGTGGGACGCCGCCTTCTTCGACGACGACAAGCTCAATGGCGTGCGCGCCGAGGAGTACGGCGTGGTCATCGGCACCTCGCACCACGAGCCCATGATGCGCGCCCACAAGGAATGGGACCGCTACGGCAAGGGCGCCTGGGACTACAGCAAGAACGAAACGGTGCTGAAGGACTTCTGGCGCGGCGGCCTGCGCGCCTCCAAGGGCACGGAAAAAATCGTCACGCTGGGCATGCGCGGCGACGGCGACGAGCCGATGTCGGAGCAATCCAACGTGGCGCTGCTGGAGCGCATCGTGAAGGACCAGCGCGAAATCATCGCGCAGCAGATCAATCCGGACATGAGCAAGGTTCCGCAGGTATGGGCGCTGTACAAGGAAGTGCAGGAGTACTACGAGAAGGGCATGCGCGTGCCGGACGACGTGCTGCTGCTGTGGTGCGACGACAACTGGGCCAACATCCGCCGCCTGCCCACGCCGGAAGAGCGCAAGCGTTCCGGCGGCGCTGGCGTGTACTACCACTTCGACTACGTGGGCGGTCCGCGCTCCTACAAATGGCTGAACGTGACGCCGATACCGAAGATCTGGGAGCAGATGCGCCTGGCCTGGGAATACGACGCCAAGCGCATGTGGATCGTCAACGTGGGCGACCTGAAGCCGATGGAAGTGCCGATCGAATTCTTCCTCAGCTACGCCTGGAACCCATCCGCCTGGCCCGCCGAGCGCCTGCCGGACTACCTGAAGCTGTGGGCTGCGCGCGAGTTCAGCCCGGAGTACGCGGACGACATCGCCGACATCGTGGCCAAGTACACCAAGTACAACGGCCGCCGCAAGCCGGAGCAGCTGGAGCCGGGCACTTACAGCCAGGTGAACTACAACGAGGCCGCGCGCATCACGGCGGAGTACAAGGACCTGGCGGCGCGCGCCAACAAGATCGACGCCGCCCTGCCGTCCGAGCAGCGCGACGCCTTCTTCCAGCTGGTGCAGTACCCTGTGAACGCGGGCGCGGTGGTGAATGAGATGTACACGCTCGCCGCGCAGAACCAGCTGTACGCCAGGCAGGGGCGCGCTTTCACCAACGACCTGGCCGAACGCGTGCGCGGCCTGTTCAAGCAGGACGCGGAACTGGCGCGCCAGTACATGGAAGACGTTAGCGACGGCAAGTGGAACCACATGATGTCGCAGACCCACCTGGGCTACACCTACTGGAACCAGCCTCCCCGCAACGTGATGCCGGCGGTGTCGGAACTGCAGCTGCCCAAGGCCGGCGACCTGGGCGTGGCGGTGGAGGGCAGCGAGTTCGCCTGGCCGGGCCAGAACGGGGACAAGCTCACGCTGCCCGCACTGGAAGCCGGCAACAAGCAGACGCGCTGGCTGGAGGTGTTCAATCGCGGCCAGCTGGCGTTCAACTACACCGTTACCGCCAGCGATCCCTGGATAGTGCTGAGCACTCCGGGTGGCCGCGTGGTGCGCGAGAAGCGCATCACGGTGGACGTGCGCTGGGCGGACGTTCCGCCCGGCGTGACCGAGGCCACGCTGACGGTGGAAGGCGCGGGCAGCAAAACCCGCGTCAAGGTGCCGCTGCGCCGCGCGGTGCAGGCGGCGTCCGGCAGCTATGTTGAATCGCAGGGCGTGGTCTCCATCGAAGCCGAGCATTATGCGAACGCGGTGGCCAAGGAAGGCTGGCAATGGCTGCGCATTCCTGACCATGGCCGCACCCTGTCCGCCATGACGACGCTGCCCGCCAGCGCCGCGCTGTCGCTGCCCGGCGCGGCCGAAGGCATGCGCCTGGAATACAAGGTGCACCTGCTCACGCCCGGCGAAGTCACGCTGCATACCACGCTGGCGCCCACGCTGAAGTTCCAGCCGGGCGAAGGCTTCCGCTACGCCGTGTCCTTCGACGGCGAAGCGCCGCAAGTGGTGAACGTGCATGCCGACGCCTCGCAGCGCTTCTGGGAGCGCGCCGTGTCGGACGGCGCGGTCGTCTTCAAGACCAAACACAAACTGGCCGCAGGCGCCCACACGCTCAAGTTCTGGGCGGTGGACCCCGCGCTGGTGCTGCAAAAACTGGTAATCGACGCAGGCGGCCTGAAACCAAGCTATCTCGGCCCGCAAGAAAGCCCGAAAGCCCCGTAAAACCACGTAACGGAGACAAGATGAAGACAATGTTCAAGGCGCTCATGCCTTTGCTTGCGCTGCTGCTGGCCATGCCGGCCCACGCCGTGCAGGGCGCCACGGAGGACGGCTACGACCTCTGGCTGCGCTACCGACCGATGGACAAGGCGGCGCGCGTGCAAGTGCGCGCGGCCGCGTCGTCCATCGTCGCCTTCGGTCCCGCCGCGCCGGCCGGTTCCGCGCCGGCCTCGCCGGTGCAAGCCGCCGTCGCCGAGCTGCAGCGCGGCCTGGGCGGCCTGCTGGGCAAGGAGCCGCCGCTGGCCGCGTCCGTGCAGGACGGCGCCGTGGTGCTGGCCACGCCCGCGTCCATGCCCGCGCTGTCCGGCATGGACCTGAAACTGGAAACGCTGGGCCGGGAAGGCTATCTGCTGCGCAGCACGCGCCTGCAGGGCCACAAGGTCACGCTGGTCGCCGCCAACAGCGACATCGGCCTGCTGTACGGTTCCTACGCCCTGCTGCGCAAGATCGGCATTGGCGCCGAAGGCCTGGCGGCGCTGGACGAGCGCTCCGCTCCCAAGCTGCAGCTGCGCGTGCTGAACCACTGGGACAACCTGGACCGCACCGTGGAGCGCGGCTACGCGGGCGAGTCCATCTGGAACTGGTGGGCGCTGCCGGAAGTGCGCGACCGCCGCTACGTGGACTACGCGCGCGCCAACGCCTCGCTGGGCATCAACGGCACGGTGCTCAACAACGTCAACTCCAAGCCGGACATCCTGACCGCGCCGTGGATCGCCAAGGCCGCCGCCGTGGCGGACTCGCTGCGCCCCTACGGCATCAAGGTCTACCTGTCCGCGCGCTTCTCCACGCCGCTGGAGCTGGGCGCCACCAAGACCGCCGACCCGCTGGACCCCGCCGTCGCCGCCTGGTGGAAAGCCAAGGCCGATGAGATCTACAAATCCATTCCCGACTTCGGCGGCTTCCTCGTCAAAGCCAACTCCGAGGGCCAGCCCGGCCCGCAGGACTACCACCGCAGCCACGCCGACGGCGCCAATATGCTGGCCAAGGCCGTGGCGCCGCACAAGGGCGTGGTGATGTGGCGCGCCTTCGTCTACGCGCATGAAAAGCCGGATGACCGCGCCAAGCAGGCCTACAGCGAATTCAAGCCGCTGGACGGCACCTTCGACGCCAATGTGCTGGTGCAGGTGAAGAACGGCGCCATCGACTTCCAGCCGCGCGAACCGGCCCACCCGCTGTTCGGCGCCATGCCGAACACGCCGCTGATGATGGAATTCCAGATCACCAAGGAATACCTGGGCTACGCCACCCACCTGGCCTACCTCGGCACCATGTACCAGGAAACGCTGGGCACCGATATGCACACCGGCGCCGGCACCGTGGCGCAGATCCTGGAGGCGGGCGCGCAGGGCTCCAAGCTCACCGGCATCGCCGGCGTGGCCAATATCGGCAGCGAGCGCAATTGGAGCGGCTCGCACTTCGACCAGGCCAACTGGTACGCCTTCGGCCGCCTGGCCTGGAACCCGCAGGCGGACGCCCGCGCGCTGGCGCGCGAATGGGCCGCGCAGACCTTCTCGGCCGCACCCGCCGCCGTGGCGCAGGTGACGGACATGATGATGATGTCGCGCGAGGCCGTGGTGAACTACATGACGCCGCTCGGCCTGCACCACCTGATGGGCACCGGCCACCACCACGGCCCCGCGCCGTGGGTGGCCAACCTGGAGCGCCCGGACTGGAACCCCGTCTACTACCACCGCGCGGACAAGGGCGGCATCGGCTTCGACCGTACCGCCACCGGCAGCAACGCCGTGGCGCAGTACGCGCCGGGCCTGGCGCGCCAGTACGCCGACCCGCGCAGCACGCCGGAAACCATGCTGCTGTGGTTCCACCATCTGCCGTGGGACTACAAGATGGCGTCCGGCCGCAAGCTGTGGGAAGAGTTGTTGGTTCGATACGACAGCGGCGTGGCGCAAGTGGACGACATGCGCCAGCGCTGGGCGCGTTTGAAACCGCTGATCGACGCGCGCCGCCATGAGGACGTGGCTGTGCTGCTGGACAAGCAGTACCAGGAAGCGGTGTGGTGGCGCGACGCCAGCATTGCCTACTTCCAGTCGGTATCGGGCTTGGCGCTGCCGGCCGGCGTGAAGGCGCCGGGCATGCCGCTCGATTACTACAAGTCGCTGAAATTCCCCTACGCCCCCGGACGCGGCTAGCGGGCGGCGGTCCGGCCAAATGATTGCGGTAACATAAATGTGACCGTTTGTTATATGGCCGGACAGTTTTAACACTGCCGCTTGTGGTAAAGTCCACTTTTTAACACAGGTTTTTTGAGCAGATGGCAAGAACTAAGGCGAAAGCAGCCGCGGGAGCGGAGTCCCGCTCCGGCGTCCCCACCATGTCCGACGTGGCGAAACTTGCCGGCGTGTCGCCGATGACGGTGTCGCGCGTGATGAACGGCGACACCAAGGTACGGCAGAGCACCCGCCGCAAGGTGGACGAGGCCGTGGCCGCGCTCAACTATGTGCCCAACCAGGCCGCCCGGCGCCTCGCCGGCTCGCGGCCCATCCGCATTGGCTTCCTGTACAGCAACCCGAGCGCAGGCTACCTGAGCGAATTCCTGGTCGGCCTGCTGAACCAGGCCAGCTTGAACAATGTGCAGCTGGTAGTGGAGAAGTGCGAAGCGGGCGAGCACTGGAAAGAGCAGACCCAGCGCCTGATCGACAACGGCGTGGACGGCATCATCCTGCCGCCGCCGCTGTGCGACATGCCGGGCCTGATCGACATGATCGCGCAGTCCTCGCTGCCGGCCGTCACCGTGGCCTGCGGCCAGCCGGACCCGCGCGTGTGCGCCGTCAGCATCGACGACTACCAGGCCGCCTACGCCATGACCTCGCACCTGATCACGCTGGGCCACCAGCGCATCGGCTTCGTCATCGGCCATCCGAACCAGACCGCCAGCGCGCGCCGCCTGGCCGGCTTCAAGGCCGCCATTGCCGACCGCAGCGCGCAGGACGCGCCCGAGCTGACCGTGCAGGGCATGTTCACCTACCGTTCCGGCCTGGACGCGGCCGAGCTGCTGCTGGGCCTGGAGCAGCGCCCCACGGCGGTCTTCGCCAGCAACGACGATATGGCGGCGGCCACCGTGGCCATCGCGCACCGCCTCGGCCTGGACGTGCCGGGCGACCTGACCGTGGCCGGCTTCGATGACACGGCGCTGGCCACCACCATCTGGCCCGAGCTGACCACCGTGCGCCAGCCGATCACCGGCATGGCGGAAGCGGCGGTGCAGTACCTGGTGCGCCAGATCCGCGCGCTGCGCGACGGCGCGCCGGAAGCGCCCGAGCATGTGCTGATGGACTTTTCGCTGATACGCCGCCAGTCCGACGCGGCGCCGCGCATGCGCCCGCCGATCAAGCTGGCGCCCAAGTAAGGCAGGAAGCCAGGCATGGCCCGCACCAAGGCATTTGAACCGCAGAAGGCGCTGGACGCGGCGCTGGAGGTCTTCTGGACGCTGGGCTACGACAACGCCTCGCTGGAGGTGCTGCTGGCCGCCATGGGCATCGCCAAGCAAAGCCTGTACGACACCTTCGGCGACAAGCGTTCGCTGTTCATGCTGGCCATGCAGCAGTACCGCCGCAACACCATCACGTCCATGCAGCGCATGCTGGCGACCGCGCCCACGGTGCGCGAGGGCTTCGCCGCGCTGCTGCACGGCCTGGCCGCCGAGACGCGCGAGCAGCACGAACGCGGCTGCCTGCTGCTGAGCGCCAACCTGCAGCGCAACCTGGACGACGAGGCGGTGGCGAGTTTTCTGCAAGAAAATAACGATGAAGTAGAATCGGTTTTCTGCGCCGCCCTGCGGCAGGCGCAGCAGCGCGGCGAGTTGCGCGCCGAGGCGGATCCGCAGGCGCTGGCGCGTTTTCTCATCGTCAGCGTGCAAGGCATGCGCGCCATGGCGCGCTTGAAGTCCGACCGCGCCGCGTTGGCGCAGGTTGCCGATCTGGCGCTGGCTGCGCTCCATTAAAGCCAGGGCATATTTTTTTATCAATTCCGGACTGCTTGGTCTGGATATAAGCTGGAGGAGCTATGCTGAACAACCTGAACATCGGTAAACGCCTGCTGCTGGGCTTTGCCGTGCTGTTGCTGTGCGCGTTGATAGCGGTGGGGGTGGGCGTGCAGCGCCTGCAGGCGGTGGCCCAGGCCAGCGCCACCTTGCTGGACGAGCCGCTGGCCACCGAACGCATGGTGAGCGACTGGTACCGCATCATCTACGCCGGCATCCGCCGCAACCTGGCCATCGCCAAGGCCAGCGACGCGGCCATGGCGCAGTTCTTTGCGGCCGAGGTGGCCGAGTCCACGCGCGAATCGGTGGAGCTGCAAAAGCGCATCGAGCCGCAGATGAAGTCCCCGCGCGAGCTGGCGCTGTGGCAGGAGCTGGCGGCGGTGCGCAAGGACTACGTGGGCGTGCGCGACCAGGCCATCGCCCTGAAGAAGGAGGGCAAGGCGGAGGAGGTGGCGCAGCTGGTGGACCAGCGCTTCATTCCGCTGGCGCGCGTGTACGGCGAGAAGATCAAGGAGCTGCAGAACGAGCAGCGCGCAACCATCAACCGCATGGCGGCCGAGATCCAGCAGGTGTACCGCACCAGCCGCGTGCTGCTGGTGGTGCTGGCCGTGCTGATGGTGCTGTTCGTGGCGGTGTGCGCCTGGCTGCTGACCAATTCCATTACGCGGCCGCTGGCGCAGGCGGTGCAGGTGGCGCGGCGCGTGGCGGCGGGCGATCTGACGGCCGACATCGGCGCCGGCTCGGGCGACGAGACCGGCCAGCTGCTGGACGCCCTGCGCGACATGAACGGCAAGCTGTCCGGCCTGGTTGCGGGCGTGCGCTCGGCCACCGACCAGATGGCCACCGCCTCGCAGCAGATCGCGGCGGGCAATGCGGACCTGTCCAGCCGCACCGAAAGCCAGGCCAGCGCGCTGGAGCAGACCGCCAGTTCGATGGAGGAGCTGACCGGCACCGTGCGCCGCAACGCCAGCCATGCGCAGCAGGCCAATGCGCTGGTGGTCTCGGCCAGCGGCGTGGCCGAGCAGGGCGGCGCCGTGGTGGGCCGCGTGGTGCAGACCATGGACGGCATCCGCGACAGCTCGCGCAAGATAGCCGACATTATCGGCGTCATCGACGGCATCGCCTTCCAGACCAATATCCTGGCGCTGAACGCTGCGGTGGAGGCGGCGCGCGCGGGCGAGCAGGGGCGCGGCTTTGCCGTGGTGGCGAGCGAGGTGCGCAACCTGGCCCAGCGCAGCGCCACGGCCGCGCGCGAGATCAAGGCGCTCATCGCGGGCTCGGTGGAGCAGGTGGAGCTGGGCGGCAAGCTGGTGGACCAGGCCGGCGCCACCATGCAGGAGATCGTGCGCAGCGTGCGCGGCGTGGCCGACATCATGCAGGACATCACCCAGGCCAGCCAGGCGCAAAGCGACGGCATAGGACAGGTCAATATCGCCGTCACTGAAATGGACGGCATGACGCAGCAGAATGCGGCACTGGTGGAGCAGGCGGCGGCAGCGGCCGCCAGCATGGTGCAGCAGGCGGGGGCCCTAGCGCAGGCGGTCAGCGTATTCAAATTGGGGGAGGCGGAAGGGCGCGTAGCGGTGCATCCTGCAATGCGGCGGCGCTTGGCTGTCAATTCATAATTTGTGAATGATGTCTTAGTATTCGTTGGATTGATGGTGGGCTTTTTGAATTATATAGTGTGTCCATGGCAGTGCAGCCAAGCGGCTGCGCCCAACAACCTAAACAGGAGCATGACATGAGTATCGTAGCCAGCAACGTATCGAAACACATTCGCCGTACCGTTCTGCGCGGCGCCGCCGCCCTTAGCCTGGCCGCAGCCGTCGGCAGCGCGTTCGCCGCCGCCCCCGCTCCCGCCGCCGCGGCAGCGCCGGCCGGCTTCACCAGCAAGATCGCCGCCGTGAACGGCACCAAGATCCACTACCTGGTGGGCGGCAAAGGCACGCCGGTGGTGCTGCTGCACGGCTACACCCAGACTGGCCATATGTGGAAACCCATCATGGGCGAACTGGCCAAGACCCACACCGTCATCGTGCCCGACATGCGCGGCGTGGGCGGCTCCGAGAAAGCGGCGGACGGCTACCTGAAAACCAATATGGCCAAGGACATCCATGAGCTGGTGGGCACCATCAGCAAGGAGCCGGCCACCGTGGTGGGCCACGACATCGGCCTGATGGTCGCTTACGCCTACGCCGCGCAGTATCCGGCCGACGTGAACAAAGTGGCGCTGATGGACGCCTTCCTGCCCGGCATCGGCAACTGGACCAATATGTTCCTGCTGCGCGACCTGTGGCACTTCCACTTCTTCGGCGAGACGCCGGAGAAACTGGTGGCCGGCCGCGAGCGCACCTACTTCGAGCACTTCTGGAACGACTTCGCCGCCGACAAGACCAAGTCCATCAAGGAAGCGGACCGCAAGCTGTACGCCGCGGCCTATGCCCAGCCGGGCGGCGTGCGCGCCGGTTTCCAGTACTTCAAGACCTTCCCGCAGGACGCCGAGCAGTTTGCGGAACTGGGCAAGACCAAGCTGAAAATGCCGATGCTGGTGCTGGCCGGTGAAAAGTCGGGCGGCGAGTTCCTGATCAACCAGGGCAAGCTGGTGGCCGACAAGGTGGACGGCCGCATCATCAAGGGCTCGGGCCACTGGATCATGGAAGAGGCGCCTGAGCAGACCATTCCAGCGCTGCTGGGCTTTATCCAGTAATCACTGGCCATGTAAGCAGCTTTCCCCGATGTTTGTTAGGTGCCGCACGGTGTGCGGCGCCTGATGGGTCTATTGTTACTCAGGCAATGAGGCCCATCAACAACATCGAGGAATCATCATGGAAAACAGCACCGATAAACAAAGCAGCACCACGCGCGACACCATCACCCAATTCGGCCGCGATTCCCGCGCCGACCTCCACGGCGCCATCGACCGCACCGCTGAAAAAGTCCAGCCCACCACCGACCGCCTGGCCAGCACCGTGCACGCCACGGTCGACAAGATGGCGGAAAAAGTGCCGCCCGCCGCCGACCGCCTGGCCGGCGCAGCCCATACCGCAGTTGACCGCGTCGCCGACACCGCCACCCAGGTCAGCGAGCAGGCCGCCACCACCGCCAAGCAGCTCGGCGATGCCTACACCCGCTTCGCCGAGTCCGGCCGCAACTATGTGCGTACCAGCCCCGCCACGTCGGTGCTGATCGCGCTGGCGGCGGGCTATGGCCTGTCCAAGCTGCTGGGCAGCCGCCGCTAAGGCCACAGCGCCCCGCTGTACCGGCATTGCCGCCGGCGCTGCACGGACATTCCGCGCCGCGCCGGGCGGCTTGCCGCGCCGCAGGCGCGGCGTTCCGTATCATCTCCCGAGGAGTATCCTATGCAAACCTCTATACCCGTCCATGGTCCAGCCGGCGCGGCGCAGGCAAGCGGCATCGCCGTCATCCCCGCTGCGGAAACCACCGCCTCCGGCGTCTCCTGGGGCGCTGTCGCAGCCGGCGCGCTGGCTGCGGCCGCACTCTCCTTCATCCTGCTGATACTGGGCGTGGGCCTTGGCCTGTCCGCCGTGTCTCCCTGGTCCTATAACGACGCGCCCATCGGCAAGGCCACCATCATCTGGGCCGCCTTCATGCAGCTTGCTTCAGCGGGCGTGGGCGGCTACCTTGCGGGCAGGCTGCGCGTGAAGTGGGCCAACGTCCACGGCGACGAAGTCTATTTCCGCGACACCGCACACGGCCTGCTGGCCTGGGCCCTGGCCACCCTGCTGACCGTCGCGCTGATGGCCGGCGCCGTGCGCGCGGCCTTGAGCGGCGCCATTGACGCCGGGGCAGGAGCTGCCACCGCCATCGGCGCCACCGCCGCCGCCGGCGCGGGCGCAGGCCTGGCGAAAGGCGCCGCCCAGCCTGCCCTGCCTGCGCTGCCGGGCGCGAATTCGTCCGCAAACCCTGCCATGAATCCTGCCGCCTACTACACCGACATGCTGTTGCGCACCGACGCGCCGCTGGCGGAGACCGACAACGGCGCCCTGCGCGCCGAGGTCGGCCGCATCCTGGTGCAGCAGCCCGGCAACGGCCCGTCCATGGCCGTGGACGACCGCCAGTACCTGGCGCGCCTGGTCGCCAAGCGCACCGGCGTGGAGCAGGCCGAAGCCGAGCGCCGCGTGGACGACGTCCATGCCCGCATGGTGAAAGCCCGCACCGACGCTGAAGCCGCCGCCAAAAACGCCGCCGAGCAGGCCCGCAAGGCAGGCGCGCAGTCCGCGCTATGGATGTTCGTGGCCCTGCTGCTGGGCGCCTTCATCGCCAGCCTGGCCGCCACCTTCGGCGGCAAGCTGCGCGACGCCGGCTCCGCCGCCCCTGCATTCGCTGCGGCGCCGCGCCGCTGACCCGCAAGCCAACTACAAGGAGACTGCCATGCGCTCGATTCTGCTTTGGATGCTCGGCATACCGCTGCCCATCATCATCCTGCTCGCCCTGTTCCGTTAAATCAGAGGACCTATGACCACCAGCAAAAAAGGCCAGCCAGCCAGCGCTGCCGATCTGGCCGCAGGCATCGCCTACAACAGCAACAAGCCCGCCGAACACGGCGAAGCCGCGCGCACGCCGCCCGAAGGCGTGCATGTGGCGGCGGGCGCGCCGGCGGCCACCGCCGGCACCGCGTCCGAAACGCAAAGCTCCGCCAAAGTGGGCAGCGGCGCGCCGCCGCTGGGCGTCAATCCCAACGACGGCAACCTGGACCGCGTACGCAGCGACGCGGGCGGCCAGCGCCTGACCACCAACCAGGGCGTGCCGGTGGGCGACAACCAGAACTCGCTCAAAGCCCATCTGCGCGGCCCCACGCTGATGGAAGACTTCATCCTGCGCGAGAAGATCACCCACTTCGACCATGAACGCATCCCCGAGCGCATCGTGCACGCGCGCGGTTCGGCGGCGCACGGCTACTTCGAGGCCTACCAGGACCTGGGCGGCATCACGCGCGCCGCGCCGTTCGCGCAGGCGGGCAAGCGCACGCCGGTGTTCGTGCGCTTTTCCACCGTGGCCGGCGAGCGCGGCTCGTCCGACACCGCGCGCGACGTGCGCGGCTTCGCCGTCAAGTTCTACACCGACGAAGGCAACTGGGACCTGGTGGGCAACAACATGCCCGTGTTCTTCATCCAGGACGCGATGAAGTTCCCGGACCTGGTGCATTCGGTCAAACCCGAGCCGCACCACGGCATGCCGCAGGCGGCCAGCGCGCACGACACCTTCTGGGACTTCACCTCGCTGATGCCGGAATCGATGCATATGCTGATGTGGACCATGTCGGACCGCGCCATCCCGCGCAGCTACCGCATGATGCAGGGCTTCGGCGTGCACACCTACCGCCTGGTGAACGCGGACGGCGCGAGCGTGTTCTGCAAATTCCACTGGCAGCCCGTGGCCGGCACGCATTCGCTGGTGTGGGAGGAGTCCAACAAGATCATGGGCGCCGACCCGGACTTCCACCGGCGCGACCTGTGGGAAGCCATCGAGGCGGGCGCTTATCCGCAGTGGGAGCTGGGGCTGCAGGTGTTCACCGAGGAGGAGGCCGAGGCCTTCCCCTTCGACGTGCTGGACGCCACCAAGCTGGTGCCGGAAGAACTGGTGCCGGTGCAGCTTGTCGGCCGCATGACGCTGAACCGCAATCCGGACAACTTCTTCGCCGAGACCGAGCAGGTGGCCTTTTGCACCGCGCATGTGGTGCCCGGCATCGACTTCAGCAACGACCCGCTGCTGCAAGGGCGCATCCACTCTTATGTGGACACGCAGATCAGCCGCCTGGGCGGCCCCAACTTCCACGAGCTGCCGATCAACGCGCCGGTGTGCCCGGTGCACAACAACCAGCGCGACGGCATGCACCGCCAGACCGTCAATCGCGGCAGGGTGTCGTACGAGCCGAACTCGCTGGGCGGCGGCTGTCCTTTCCAGGCCGGCGCGGCCGGCTTCACCAGCTTGCGCGAGCAGGCGGTGACCGAGGACAAGGTGCGCGGCAAGCCCGAGCTGTTTGCGGACCACTACTCGCAGGCGCGCCTGTTCTGGATCAGCCAGAGCCCGGCCGAGCAGGCCCATATCGTGGGCGGCTTCCGCTTTGAACTGAGCAAGGTGCAAGTGCCCGCCATCCGCGAGCGCATGCTGTCCATGCTGGCCAATGTGGACGCCACGCTGGCGCACGGCGTGGCGTCCGGCCTGGGTATACCGGTGCCGCCGCCGCAGCCGCTGGCCACCGCGCTGCCGCTGCCGCAGTATGCGCCGTCGCCCGCCTTGTCGCTGCTGGCGCGGCCGGGCGGGCAGGGCGTCAAGACGCGCCAGGTCGCCATCCTGATCGCGCCCGGCGTGGACGGCGACGGCGTGGAGGCCATCCGCGCCGCGCTGCTGGCCGACGGCGCCGTGCCGCACCTGTTGGCTGGCACGCTGAACCCGGTGCGCACGGCGGGCGGCGCCATGCTGGCGGTCGAGAAGACGCTGGAGAATGCGCCGCCGGTGCTGTTCGACGCGGTGGCCGTGCCGGACGGCGCCGACGCCGCCGAACAGCTCTCGCGCGACGCGCTGGCGCTGGACTTCGTGCGCCAGCAGTACCGCCACTGCAAGCCGCTGCTGGCGGTGGGCGCAGGCACCGCGCTGCTGGGCAAGGCCGGCATTCCGCCGCTGCTGCCGGACGGCTCGCCCGACCCATCGCTGATCGGCACCGACCCGTCCGACCTGGCCGACGCGCTGGCCGCGTTCAAGACGGCGCTGGCCGGCCACCGGGCGTTCCAGCGCGAGACGGATCCTCCTTTGGTATGAGGGGTGTGGGCGGTGCGCTAAAATCCGTCAACGGACATCGCCGTAGTGCTATGCTCATGCTTAGGGCTCACCACTACGGCGATGATGCATGGACGTTTACGCACCGCAAACATGGCTACCGCATGAGCGCCCGCTGCTGCCGGGTTCTCCCTCCACGCCGCTCCATTCGGACCGGCGCCGTCTCGCCTACCTGATCGTCGGTTTCATCGTCGCCATGACGGGCGGCCTGGGGAACGCCCTGGTCACCGTCAACCTGCCGTATGCGCAAGGCTCGCTGGGCGTGTACGCGGCCGAGATCCAGTGGCTGCCGGCCGCCTATGTGATGGCCAACGTGTCCATGAACCTGCTGCTGGTGAAGTTCCGCCAGCAGTACGGCCTGCAGCTGTTCACGGAGCTGTTCCTCGGCCTGTACGCGGTGGCCACGCTGGCGCACCTGTTCGTGCACGGCCTGGCCTCCGCCATCGCGGTGCGCGCCGCGCACGGCATGAGCGGCGCGGCGCTGACGGTGCTGGGGCTGTACTACGTGCTGCAGGCCTTCCCGGCGCAGCACCGGCTCAAGGCGGTGGTGCTCGGCGTCGGCTTTCCGCAACTGGCGCTGCCGATGGCGCGCCTGTTCTCGTCCGAGTTGCTGGAGATAGGCGAGTGGCGCGGCCTGTATTTCTTCGAACTGGGCATGGCCTTGCTGGCGATGGGCTGCGTGCTGCTGCTCAAGCTGCCGCCGGGCGACCGCGTGAAGGCCTTCGAGAAACTGGACTTCCTCACCTTCGGCCTGTTCGCGCCCGGCGTGGCGCTGCTGTGCGCCGTGCTGGCGCTGGGGCGCACCGTGTGGTGGTTTGAATCGCCCTGGCTGGGCTACTGCCTGGCCGGCTCCATCGTGCTGATCGCGGCGGCGCTGCTGGTGGAGCACAACCGCTCCGCGCCGCTGCTCAACACGCGCTGGCTCAGCACCGGCATGATGCTGCGGCTGGCCGCGTCGGTGCTGCTGATCCGCATCGTGCAGTCCGAGGCGGCGGGCACGGTGGGCTTCCTGCAGGCGCTGGGCCTGAACAACGACCAGATGCAGACCCTGTGGCTCATCACCCTGGTGGGCAGCGTGGGCGGCATCGCCGTCAGCGCGCTGACCATCACGCCGGCGCGCATCCAGCCCTCGCTGATGATCGCGCTGGCGATGATGGCGGTGGGCGCCTTCATGGACAGCCGCGCCACCAACCTCACGCGGCCGGAGCAGATGTATGTGAGCCAGTTCCTGCTGGCCTTCGGCGGCACCTTCTTCCTCGGGCCGACCTTTGTGTCCGGCTTTGGCGCGGTGATCGCGGCGCCGCGCAACCTGATCAGCTTTTCTCTGATGTTCACCATGTCGCAGAACATCGGCGGCCTGCTCGGTTCTGCCATCGTCGGCACGGTGCAGGTGATGCGCGAGAAATTCCATTCCAGCCAGCTGGTGGAAAACCTCACGCTGCTGGACCCGCAGGTGGCGGCGCGCGTGCAGTCGGGCGGCGCGGCGCTGGCCGGTTCGCTGGCCGATGCCGGCACGCGCAACGCGCTCGGCGTGGCGCAGCTGGGCGCGGCCGCCACGCGCGAGGCCAACATCCTCGCCTACAACGACGTGTTCCTGCTGATTGCGGCGGTGGCGGTGGCCACCATTTTGTGGATGCTGCTGCATCACTTATGGAATATCTGTACCGCTTGCAGGCCGGCGCCGCTGGCGCAAAATGCGCAGACGGCCATGGCCAATGTCTCCCTCAATAACTCCGGATCGAAATGAGCACAACTACGCCGCCAGAATCGAGCGCTACCCCTACGCCCGCTCCCGTGCCAGCCGCGCCGGCGGCGCCTCCCGCGACGCCTGCACCGCCGCAGCCGGACAGGCGGCAGCAGTGGCTGTCCGCCGCCGGCTTCCTGCTGGTGGCGCTGGCCGGTGTGCTGGTGGTGCTGTACGCGTGGCGGCTGCCGCCGTTCAGCACGCCCATCGTCAGCACCGAGAATGCGCTGGTGCGCGGGCAGGTGACGGTAATCGGCACGCAGCTGTCCGGCTACGTGGTGGCCGTGAAGGTGCAGGACTTCCAGCATGTGATGGAGGGCGACCTGCTGGTGCAGATCGACGACCGCATCTACCAGCAGCGCTATGAGCAGGCGCAGGCGCAGCTGGCGGCGCAGAAGGCCGCGCTGGCCAACTGGGAGCAGTCGCACCGCAGCGCCGAAGCGAGCATCCTGCTGAACCAGGCCGCGCTGGCCAACGCCGAAGCGCAGGCCGTGCGCTCGGTGGCGGACCTGAAGCGGGTGGAGGCGCTGGTGGCGGACGGCTCGCTGTCCGTGCGCGAACAGGACCAGCAGAAGGCGGGCAAGGCCCAGACCGCCGCCGCCGTGGCGCAGGCGCGCGCCAGCCTGGAGATTTCGAAACAGGCCGCGCAGACGGTGGTGGTGAACAAGCTGTCGCTGCAGGCCGCCGTGGCCAACGCCGAAGCCGCGCTGAAAGCGGCCAAGGTGGACCTGGACAACACGCGCATCACCGCGCCGTCGGACGGGCAGCTGGGGCAGGTGACGGTGCGCCAGGGCGCCTACGTCAACAGCGGCGCGCAGCTGATGGGGCTGGTGCCCAGGCAGATGTGGATCATCGCCAATCTGAAGGAAACGCAGATGAACGACGTGCGCATAGGCCAGAGCGCCACGTTCAAGGTGGACGCGCTCAATGGCGCAGTGATGACGGGGCAGGTGGAACGCATCTCGCCCGCCACAGGCTCCGAATTCAGCGTGCTCCCGGCGGACAATGCCACCGGCAACTACGTCAAGATTGCCCAGCGCATACCGGTGCGGATACGGATAGACAGCGGGCAGGGCGAGGCCCACCGGCTGCGGCCCGGCATGTCGGTGATCGTCAGCATAGACACGTCCTCGGTGCGTGACGATGAGGCGCCGAAACCGGGCAAGCCGCGCGCGGCCGCGGCCGCGTCGGCTGCCGCTGCCCCGGCCGCATCGGCCACAGCGCCCACTGGTGGAGCGCGGCCGTGAAGCGCGCGAGGCCCGCACCGGCTGCGGCCTTGCTGGCGGCCGTGCTCATCGCCGGCTGCGCCGCCAAGGTTGGGCCGGCGCCGCAATCGACCTTGCAGACGCCGGCCGAATGGCGCACCCGCGTCGGCCCCGGCAGCGATGCGCGCCCGGTGGAGCAGCAATGGTGGCAAGCCTTCGGCGACCCCGCGCTGAGCGCCCTCGTGGCCCGCACGCTGGAGCACAACGGCGACCTGCGCATCGCCCGCGCCCGCGTGGCCGACTACCGCGCCCGCGTGGCGGCGGCGCGCGCCAGCCAGCTCCCCAGCGTCACCGGCAGCGCCAGCCCGACGCGCACCCGCGCGCTGGCCTACAACGGCGTCCCTTACGAAACCAATCTGTTCCAGGCCGAACTCCAGGCCAGCTATGAAATCGACGTGTGGGGCCGCCTCGCCAACCTGACCGACGCCGCGCGCGCCGCCTACGCCGCCGAGCAAGCCAGCGCCGACGCGGCCGCATTGTCGATCGCCGCCAGCGCCGCCTCCGGCTACCTGAACCTGCGCGGCCTGGACGCGCAGCTCGAACTGGCGCTGGCCACGCTCAAGCTGCGCGAAGAATCGCGCGAGCTGGCGCGCAAGCAGTTCGAAGTGGGCTACAGTTCGCGGCTCGAATGGCTGCAGGCGCAGGCCGAATACCAGGCGGCGGCCGAGCAGGTACCGCAACTGCAGCGCCAGATCTTCGAGCAGGAAAACGCGTTGTCGGTGCTGAGTGGCGGCAATCCCGGGCCGGTGCCGCGCGGCGTGCCGCTGTCCGGACTGGCGCCGCCGCCGGTGCCCGGAGGACTGCCATCGGACCTGCTGCGCCGTCGTCCCGACATCGCCCGCGCCGAGCAAAACCTGCTGGCCGCGAGCGCCACGCTGTCCGCCACGCGCGACCAGCTGCTGCCATCATTCAGGCTGACGGCGGTGGGTGGCCTGCAGTCGACCGTGTTCAGCGAATTCCTCAAAGACCCCACGCATTTATGGCGCCTGACGGCAGCCGTCGCCGGACCGTTGTTTGAAGGCGGCCGCGTACAGGCGCAAACCGACTCCGCCGCTTCGGCACGCGACCAGGCGGCCTACGCCTACGAGAACGCCGTGCGTGCCGCCTTTGCCGAAACCGACAACGGCCTGGGCGCCATCCAGCGCCTGCGCGAGCAGGCCGTGCAGAACGACGCCCGGCGCGCCACGGCCGCCGAAACGCTGCGCATCGCGCGCAACCGCTACCGCAACGGCTACGCCTCCTACCTCGAAGAACTGGACGCGCAGCGCACGCTCTACAGCGCCGACGTGCTGCGCCTGCAACTCAAGACGCGCATGCTGATCGCCTCGGTCGACCTCTACCGCGCCCTCGGCGGGGGCTGGAGCCGCTAGCGGCGCTGGCGGGTTACGCAGCTGCGCCGCTAACCCGCCCTACGCGTATCTATGACCCCTTTTTTGTGTTTACTTGATGGGGATGCAGAGCTCGCATTGGAAGACGCCGGTGGCGGCGTCTTCGCTGTAGTCGGCGGGGTAGCGCTCGAAGCAGGGGCCGGGGATGGTTTCGTAGCCGCTGGCGGGCAGCGCCTGGCTGTAGAAGGCGCCCCAGGCGGCGCCGATGCCGCTGGCGTCGCCCCGGTAAGCGGCGACCGCGTAGCGGCCTCCGGGCAGCACGGCCGTGGCGGCCGGCGCCTCGGCGGCGTAGCCTTCGTCGACTTCCACGCAGGCGTCGTAGCGGCAGCGCTCCGGCGGCGTGGTGCTTGGGTCGTCCTGCGCTACGCCGTAGGTGGTGCGCGCCATCAGTCCGTGCGCGGCGCGCCAGGGATTGAAGACGTCGCGCCAGAAGCTGCCGATGGCGGGGCCGAAGGGACCCGTGTAACGCAAGTAGGCTACTTTGCGCGGCGGCAGGTCCATCGCTTTGATGTCCATGTGCGTCTCCTTATTTGGCGATTTCACTTGGGCTGGCGGGCAGCGGCGCCGGCGCGTGCTTGTGGCGGCGCAGCTTGTCGCGCAGGCGCTTGAGCAGCCCTTCCAGATCGTCAATGTAGGTGAAGACGGCCGGCACTACAAGCAGGCTCAGTAGCGTGGACGTGATCAGGCCGCCGATCACGGCAATCGCCATCGGCGAGCGGAAGCTCGGGTCGGCGCCCCAGCCCAGGGCCAGCGGCATCATGCCCGCGCCCATGGCGATGGTGGTCATCAGGATGGGCCGGCTGCGCTTGTGGCAGGCGTCCACCAGCGCGTCGAAGCGGTTCATGCCGTCCTGGCGCGCCAGGATGGCGTAGTCCACCAGCAGGATGGAGTTCTTGGTCACGATCCCCATCAGCATGATCAGGCCTATCATGGACGGCATCGACAGCGCGTTGCGCGTGATGAGCAGCGCCACGAAGGCGCCGCCTATCGACAGCGGCAGCGCGGCCAAAATCGTCACCGGCTGCATGAAGTCCTTGAACAGCAGCACCAGCACACAGTAGATGCAGATCACGCCGATCAGCATGGCCAGGCCGAAGCTGGCGAACAGCGCGGCCATCTCCTGCGCGTCTCCCAGCTCTGCGATCTTCACCGACGGCGGCAAATTCTTCATCGACGGCAGCGCGCGCGCTTCTTCGTTCAGTTCGCCCAGCGTGCGGCTGCCTAGTTCGACGTCCAGCGTGACGTTGCGGCTGCGGTTCAGGCGGTCGATCTGCGCCGGACCCGATTCCATGCTGATGTCGGCCACTGTGGAGAGCAGCACAGGGCCGTTCTTGCCGGGCACCGTCAGGCGGCCGATGGCGTCCAGGTCGGCGCGCACGGCGTCCGGCAGCTTGACGCGGATCGGCACCTGGCGCTCGGGCAGGTTCATCTTGGTCAGATCGAAGTCGTAGTCGCCGGCCGTGGCCACGCGCACCGTTTCGCCGATGGCGTTGGCGGTCACGCCCTGGTCGGCGGCGCGCGCGAAGTCGGGCCGCACGATGATCTCGGGCCGCACCAGCGAGGCGCTGGAGCTGACGTTGCCGATGCCTTTCATGGTGCGCAGTTCTCGTTCCACCTTCTGCGCCGCTTCGGTCAGCGCGATCGGGTCTTCGCTGCGCAGCACCAGCTGCATCTTGACGCCGGTGTCCGGCGGGCCGACGTTGAAGCGCGCGCCGGGGATGTTGTCCAGCTTGGCGCGGATCTGGGTTTCCAGGTCCGGCAGCGATTCCTTGCGGTCGGTGCGGTGCACGGTGGTCAGCGTCAGCACGGCGCGGCGCGCTTCGGCCGCTGCGCCGGGGGCGAAGGCGTCGCCGCTGGAGCCGCCGCCGATGGAGCTGAACACGCCGGTGATGCCTTTCACCTGCATCACGGCCAAACGGGTCTGCTCGGCGACGGCGCGCGTTTCGGCCAGCGTGGAGCCGGGTGGCAGTTCGATGTTGACGTTGGTCTGGGCGCGGTCGGCCGGCGGCACGAAGCCGGTCGGCAGCAGCGGCACCAGCATGATGGAGCCGATGAAGAAGGCGCCGGAGGCGATGGCGGTAATGTGGCGGTGGCGCAGGCACCAGCGCATGAGCGTGATGTAGCGCGTCATCAGCCAGCCGTCTTCCTCGTCCTTGTGCGGCACGGGCTTCATCAGGTAGGCGGCCATCATCGGCGTGAGCAGGCGCGCCACCACCAGCGAGGCCAGCACGGCCAGCACGGCGGTCCAGCCGAACTGCTTGAAGAACAGGCCGGGCACGCCGCCCATGAAGGCGGTGGGCAGGAACACCGCCACCAGCGCGAAGGTGGTGGCGATCACCGCCATGCCGATTTCGTCGGCCGCCTCCATGGCCGCTTCCATCGGGGTTTTCCCCATGCGCAGGTGGCGCGAGATGTTTTCGATCTCCACGATGGCGTCGTCCACCAGCACGCCCACCACCAGGGCCAGCGACAGCAGGGTCACGGTGTTGAGGGTGTAGCCGAACCAGTACATGCCGAGGAAGGCCGGCAGCACGGACAGCGGCAGCGCGGCGGCGGCCACCAGCGTGGCGCGCCAGTCGCGCAGGAACCACCACACCACCAGCACGGCCAGCAGCGCGCCTTCGTACAGCAGCTCCATCGAGCCGACGAAGTTTTCCTCGACCGGGAAGGCGTTGTCGATCGATTGTTTCAGTTCGATATTGGGGTAGGCGGTGCGCAGTTCGGCCACGGCCTTCTGCACGTCGGAGGCGACCTGGGTTTCGCTGGCGCCCTTGGTGCGCAGCACTTCGAAGGCCACCACGCGCTTGCCGTCCTGCTCAGCCACGGCGCGCGGCTCGGCCACGGTGTCGCTGACGATGGCCACCTGGCCCAGGCGGATATGACGGCCGTCCGGCAGCGGGATGTCCATGTCGGCCAGCGCGGCTGCGGTCTGCACGGTGCCTATGGTGCGCACCGACTGCTCGGCGCCGCTCACGTCGCCGCGTCCGCCCGGCGCTTCCTTCTGCACCTGGCGCAGCTGGCGCGATACGTCCAGCGCGGACACCTTGAGGGCGGCCATGCGGGCGTCGTCCAGCTCCACCCGGATCTCGCGCGACACGCCGCCCATGCGCTTGACCGCGCCCACGCCCGATACGCTGAGCAGCTTCTTGGACACGTCGTTGTCCACGAACCAGCTCAGTTCCTGGTCGTCCAGCGCGCGGCCGGCGCCGGTCTTGGAGGCGGCGGTGAAGGTGAGTACGGCGCGGCCGGCGGTGGTCACTTTGCTGACCACGGGGTCGCGCAGCTCGCCCGGCATGTCGGCGCGCACTTGCGCCACCGCGTCGCGCACTTCATTGACGGCGTCCGAGATGTTCTTCTCGAGGATGAATTCCACGGTCACGGTGGCGTTGCCGTCCAGGACCTTGGTGTAGATGTTCTTGATGCCTTGCAGCGTGGCGACCGAGTCTTCGATCTTGCGCGCCACTTCGGTCTCCAACTGGGCCGGCGCGGCGCCGGGCAGCGAGGCGCTGACGGTGACGATGGGCAGCTGGATGTCGGGGAAATCCTGCACCGGGTTGGCGCGGTAAGCCAGCAGACCGGCGAGGGTCAGCAGGGCGAACAGCATGATCGCCGGGATGGGATTCTTGATTGATAGGGATGAGAAATTCACTGCCGCTCCTTACTTGGCCTTGGCCACTTTGTTCGCCGAGGCCGGGGCGGGGGCGGCGGCGGGCGTGATGGGCGCCACGTTGTTCACCAGGTCGCCGTCGTTCAGGAAGCCCGCGCCGCTTACCACCACCGGCGTGGCGGCGTCGATGCCACCCAGGATTTCGATGCGGTCGGACAGGCGGCGGCCGGTCTGCACCTTGATGCGGCTGACGCGCTTGTCCGGATTCAGGCGGAACACGTAGCTGAAGCCATCGCGCACGGCCACGGCCTGCTGCGGCACGGTCATGGCGTCCGAGTTGCCCAGCTCAAAACGGCCGCTGGCGAACATGCCGGCCTTGAAGGCGTTCGCTTCCGCGCCTTTGGGCGCGGGCAGGTCCACGTAGACCAGCGCGTAGCGGCTCTGCGGGTCGATGGTGGGGGCCACCATGCGCACCTTGCCGGCCAGTTCGGCGCCGTTGGCGGCTTTCACGACGGCGCTGGCGCCGGGTTTAATCTTGGGCAGGTCGGCCGCCGTCACTTCGGCGCGCCATTCCAGGCGGCCCTGGCGGATCATGCGGAACAGCTCCGTGCCGGCGCCCACCACGGCGCCGACGGTGGCGCTGCGGGCCGAGATCACGCCGCTGTCCGGCGCCACCACTTGGGTGTACTTCAGGCGCAGTTCCTGCGTGGCCAGCGCGGCCCTGGCGGAGGCGATGCGCGCCTTGCCGGTCTGCTCCGCGGTCATGTACTGGCTGATCTGCTGGGCGCTGAGCGCGCCGGTGCTTTCCAGCGAGCGGGCGCGGGCGGCGTTGGCCGAGGCTTCTGCGGCGTTGGCTTCCGCTTCCATCACGGCGGCGCGGGCCTGCGCCAGGTCTGCGTTGACGGTGTCGGCCGAGAAGGTGGCCAGCACCTCGCCCTTGCGCACCACGTCGCCCACGTTGACTTTCACGTCGGTCAGGCGCAGGCCGTTCGATTCGCTGCCGATGCTGGCTTCCTGCCAGGCGGTGACGTTGCCGTTGGCCGTGAGCGTGATGGGCAGGCGCGCGGCGGAGGGCTTGGTGGTGGTGACGGTGAGGGCGGCCTTGGGGGCGTCTTTTTTCTCTTCGGCTGCGCCGGCCAGCGGGGCGTGCAGGGCGAAGGTGGCAAACATGAGCAGTGCCAGGGGCTTGAGCGCGTATTTATTCATGGTCTTGGTGTGCATTTTTGGTTGTTCTTAGTTGTTTGCCTGGGCCGGGACGACAGCCGAAGCGGTCCAGCCGCCGCCGGCGGCGCGGTACAGCGCCACCCAGGCGTTGCTGCGTTCCTGCTGCAGGCTGACCACGTTGTTCTCTGCGGCCAGGCGGCTGCGGCGCGCGTCTTCCAGTTCCAGCAGGCTGGCCAGGCCGTTCTTGTAGCGGTCTTCAATGGCGGTGAAGGCGGTGCGATAGCCTTGGAGCGAAATCTCGGCGTCGCTGGCGCGCTCGCCGGTGCTGTTGAGCGTGACCAGGGCCTGCTCGACTTCTGCCACGGCCTTGCGCACGCTGCCGCGATACTGGCTCACCGCCAGCTCGTAGCGCGCCTGCGCGGCGTCCACGTTGGCGCGGCGGCGGCCGGCGTCGAACACCGGCACCGAGATGGCCAGCGGACCCAGGGTCCAGGTGTCGAGCTGGGTGTTCTCGCCGCCGCTGTGGAAGTTGGCCGCGCCCACGGAGCCGGACAGCGACAGGCGCGGATAGCGCTGCGCCTGCGCGCCGCGCACTTCGAAGCTGGCGGCTGCCACTTCCTGTTCTGCGGTGTAGACGTCCGGCCGCTGGCTCAGGGTTTGCGCGGGCAGTACGGCGATGGCGATGGCCGGCGCCGGCACGGCGGTGGCGGCGGCCAGTTTGGCGCGCAGCTCCGGTTCGGCGATGGCGGTCAGCGCCACCAGCGATTTCACGCCGATGTCGCAGGCGGCGCGCTGTGCGCTGGCGCGGCTGCGGCCATCGGCGGCGCTGGCGCGGGCCAGGGCGGAGTCCGACGGCGACAGGAAGCCGGCCTTGCTGCTCAATTCCGTCAGGCGCGCGGTGTAGGCGCGCGAGCCGGCGTCCTGCACCGCAACCTTGAGCAGCTGCTCGCAGGCGCGCAGGCCGTAGTACTGGTTGGCCGTTTCTGCAGCGACGGACACGCGCGCTTCGTGCCAGCCGGCGTTGGCGCTGTTGAAGCGCGCTTCGGCCGCGTTGCGCGCGGCGCGGCCTGCGCCGAATATGTCGATCTCCCACGACGCTTGCAGCGCCACCTGGCTGGTGGTGCCGGTGGGGATGGAGGACTGCTGGTTCTGGCGCGCCACGCTGCCCGCCACGTCCAGCGAGGGCGCCAGCGCGGCGCCGGCCGCCACGCGCTCGGCGCGCGACTGGGCGATGCGCGAGCGGGCCGAGGCCAGCGTAGGGCTGGCCGCCTGGGCGGAATCGATCAGCTGCACCAGCAGCGGGTCGCCCTGGTTCTGCCACCAGTTGTTCAAGTCCGTGAGATTGCCGTTGTGCGGCAGCGGCGCCTGCCACTGCGGCGGCGCGGCGGCGTCCACCTTGGCGGGCGGCGCGTTCAGGGCGCAGCCGCCCAGTGCCATCGCCACTGCCATTGCGGTTGCCATCGCCATCGCCGGCTTGTGCTTGTTTGTCGTCATGCTGTTTTTTCCTTGATGCGGATTTTTTCTGCGTCTACCAGTGCCGTCGCGTAGTCGCTCAGGCGTTCGGTCCAGGTGGCGATGGCTTCCGGTCCGGCCATCAGCTGCGGCTTGATGGTCTTTACCACGTCGCCCGCCATCATCAGCATCAGCGCCATGGAGGCGATGCTGAAGGCGAGGCGGTGGGTTTCGTCGTCCGGCTTGTCCTGGCCGAGGTGGCGCGCCAGCACGCGGCTGAACGCTTCATGCTCGGGGCGGATGCCGTTTTCTATCTCGCTGGCCCAGATGCCGGTGGGCTCCAGCATTTCGCGGAACCACAGGCGCATGCAGGTTTCCATCATGTCGCCTTCCTTCAGCGGCGCCAGCATCTGGTTGAAGAAGCCTTGCAGCGATTCGCGCAGCGTGAAGTGCGGCTGGTCGAACATGGCGATGTTGTCTGCCGGGGAGGGCGAGAGTGCGGTGAAAGCGGCGCGGTACAGGCCGGCCTTGTCGCCGAAGTAGTAGCTGATGGCGGCCACGTTCACGCCGGCGGCCAGGGCAATCTCCCGCGTGGAGGCGCGCGAATAGCCCTGTTCGGCGAACAGGCGTATGGCCGTGATCAGCAAGCGCTCGCGCGATTGCTCTCCGTCCGACCGTGATTTTTTTGTTCTGGCTTTATCGTTCATGATGCCATTTGACCATGCTATTCAGACAAAATCAATAAGTTAATCGATCGTTTGATTAAGTTACTGATGCGTTGTAACAACTGCTTACAATCGATACACGGCGGTGTGGCTGGACGGACCCTGCTGGTATAAAGTCATGCTTATAACGACATCAAAGAGGCTAAACATGAGTGCGCGCAGCTGGTTTGCATCGATGATTCTCCTGGCGGCCGTGCAGGCCGCTCCGGCGGCGCTGGCCGCGCCCCCGCAGTTGAGCGGGCAGGCTGCCGCCGCGCATGTGCTGAACCGGCTGGCCTACGGCCCGGCGCCGGGCGACATCGAGCGCGTGACGCAGATGGGCGTGGCGCGCTATATCGACAGCCAGCTGCATCCCGAATCGCTGGAGCTGCCCGCCGCGCTGAGCGAGCGCCTGGCGGGCCTCGATACGGTGCAGCGCAGCAGCGGCGAAGTGCTGGGCGACTTCCTGGCCGTGCGCGACATGGTCAAGGACGAAACCGAGGACGCCAAAGCCATGCGGCGCGAAGTGCTGGCCCGCATCAACAACCAGACCGCCGAAGCGCGCATTGCGCGCGCCGTGGGCAGCCCGCGCCAGCTGGAAGAAGTGATGGTGGATTTCTGGTTCAACCATTTCAACGTCTTCTCCGGCAAGGGCCAGGTGCGGCCGCTGGTGGCCAGCTACGAGCGCGACGCGATCCGGCCTTATGTGTTCGGCTCCTTCCGCGACATGCTGGGCGCCACCGCCAAGCACCCGGCCATGCTGTTCTACCTGGATAACTACCTCTCCAAGGCCGGGGGCCTGAACGAGAACTACGCGCGCGAGCTGATGGAGCTGCATACGCTGGGCGTGGACAAGGGCTATACGCAGAAGGACGTGACCGAGCTGGCGCGCATGCTGACCGGCTGGAGCTTCGCCCCGCGCCAGCTGGTGGCGCGCAACGAGACCTTCCGCTTCGACCCCAAGCGGCATGACAACGGCGACAAGCAGTGGCTGGGCCGCGTGATCAAGCCGCAGGGCCAGGCCGAGGGCGAATACGCGCTGGACGTGCTGGCCGTGCATCCGGCCACGGCGCGCCACATCAGCTACAAGCTGGCGCAGTATTTCGTGGCGGACGAGCCGCCGCCGGCCCTGGTCGAACGCATGGCGCAGACCTGGGTGGCCAGCAAGGGCGACATCCGCTCGGTGCTCAAGACGCTGTTCGCCAGCGATGAATTCATGTCGCCGGAGGCGCAGGGCGCCAAGTTCAAGACGCCTTACCAGTTCGTGATCTCGGCGGCGCGCGCCGGCAATTCCGCGATGGCCGAAGTGCGGCCGGTGCTGGGCGCGCTGGACCGCCTGGGCATGCCGCTGTACGGCTGCCAGACGCCGGACGGCTACAAGAACACGCAATCGGCCTGGCTGAATCCGGACGCGCTGAGCCGGCGCATCGGCTACGCCACGACGCTGGCGCAGGGTGTGGATGCTGCCGTGGTGCAGGCGGCGCTGGGCGAGGCGGTGTCGGAGCGCACCCAGGGCATCGTGGCGGCCAGTCCGCAAAAGATACGCACTGCCATGCTGCTCGGCAGTCCCGATTTCATGCAACGCTAGGAGCAGGCCATGCAACGCAGAGACTTCCTGAACGCTTTCGCCGCCGGCGCCGGGCTGATGATACCGCTGGGCCGCGAGGCCTGGGCGGCCACCTCGGTGCAGCGCCCCACCGACCGCAAGCTGATCGTCGTGATGCTGCGCGGCGCGGTCGATGGCCTGAACGTGGTGGCGCCCATCGGCGACGAGAACTACACCCAGCTGCGGCCCAGCATTGCGCTGGCCGCGCCGGGCAAGGACAACGGCGCGCTGGACCTGGACGGCTACTTCGGCCTGCACCCGGCGCTGGCGCCGCTGATGCCGCTGTGGCGCGAGAAGAAGCTGGCCTTTGTGCATGCCAGCGGCTCGCCGGACACCACCCGCTCGCACTTCGACGCGCAGGATTACATGGAGTCCGCCACGCCGGGCGTGAAGAGCACGCCGGACGGCTGGATGAACCGCCTGATCGCTACCTTGCCGGGCACGTCGACGCCCACGCGCGCGGTCAGCGTGGGGCCGACCATGCCGCGCATCCTGAGCGGGCAGGCGGCCGCCATCAATATCGCCAACGGCTCGGCGGCGGGCAAGCCCGGCGTGCTGGACCGGCCGCAGCTGGCGACGGCCTTCGATCAGCTCTATATGGGCCATGAGCGCTTTGGCAAGGTGTATCAGGACGGGCGCGAGGCGCACAAGGAAGTGATGGCGGCGACGATGGCCGAGTCGATGGCGGCGGACGGCGGCGCGCCGCTGCCGAACGGCTTCCCGGACGACGCGGCGCGGCTCGCGGTCCTGATGCGCAACGACCCCAATGTGCAGATGGCGTTCTTTGCGCTGGGCGGCTGGGACACGCATGCGAGCCAGGGCGCGGGCACAGGGCAGCTGGCCAACCGGCTGGCGCCGCTGGGGCAGGGCCTGGCCGTGCTGGCGCAGAAGCTGGGGCCGATGTTCGAGGACACCACCATCGTGGTCATGTCCGAGTTCGGCCGCACCGCGCGCGAAAACGGCAACGGCGGCACCGATCACGGGCATGGCAATGTGATGTGGGTGCTGGGCGGCGGCGTGGCGGGCGGCAAGGTGCTGGGCGACTGGCAGGGCGTGGGCAACGGGCAGCTCAACGAGGGGCGCGATCTGCCGGTGACGACGGACTTCCGCACGGTGCTGGCGAATATCGCCGAGCGGCATCTGCGCTTGAGCGACACCCAGCTGGCGCAGGTGTTCCCGCGCATGCCTTCGTCGTCCGGGTTGCGCTTGCTGCGGGCCTAGTTCGGCGGGTTACGGCGCTTCGCGCCTAACCCGCCCTACGATGAACGTGATGGTGCGATGAACGCGATGGTGTGATTGTGCGATGGTGCGTAGGGCGGGTTAGCGCAGCGTAACCCGCCGGTCTTGGCTACAGATTCGGCGTCAGCTTCATCTCGGGGCGTGGCCGGTACATCCTGTCCTCCATGCTGTCGCCGCTGGCGCTGACATGGGCGCCCATCGCTTCCAGGTCCGAGAGCAAGTCGTTCGCCAGTATTTTTTCATTCGTGCCCAGGCGTTTGCTGCGCGCCACCGCCGCGCGCCAGCGCGCCGCCGCTTCGGGCGCGCCGGCGTGCTTCGCCAGCCGTTCCAGATTGCCCAGCACCGACAGCACCTGCACCTGCTCGTGATTGTCCCAGCCGTTGCCGCCGCCTTGCGGATGGAAGCGCCGGTACAGCATCTCGGCCGCACAGGCGCCTGCGTCGCCCAGCCGCTCCACCGCTTCCTTCGGCATATTGAGATTCAGCCCGCCTTCGCCCGGCCGCAAACTGATTTGCACGATGCGGTCGCGGTAGCCTGGATAGGGAAACAGGATCTCGTCGCGCCAGCTGTGCATGGTGGCGAAGATATTGCCCAGGAAGCCGAACAGCCCGGCCGGCGTGGCGTCGTCCGTCGCGGCCCAGTAGCGCAGCCGGCCTTGGTTGTTATCGCTGGGCAGATAGACGCGGCCATCCAGCCCGCATTGGGCGGCATCCTCGATCGGGTACTTGGGATGCGCTTCTTTCAAATTGATGGCGAAGGTGGGATGCTCGGGCAGCAGCGTGTCGAAGAAGTGCAGCGGCATATTGCTGGAGATGCCGCCGTCCGAGAACCAGATGCGTTTCAGCTTGCTGCTGTCGGTGTAGTCCTGCGCGTAGAGCGGGACGGCGGACAGCAGCAGCGGGAAGCTGAGGCTCATCCGCACCGCCACCACCACGGGCGTGTCGGCCGGGTCGCACAGGCGCACCAGAGGGCTGCCGTCCGGCGCGGCGAAGGGGCCGGTCTGCGGAGGTTGCGGCGCTTGCTGCAGCAGCCAGTCCATCACGGACGGCGGGAATAGCTGTGCCCATTCGGCGGGATGGAAGTAGAACCCGCCCGAGCCGTCGCGGAAGGGCAGGGCGTAGGGCATTTGCTGGCTGAGCGCCGTGGTGACCACTTCCAGGTTGATGGCGCGGTTCTCTGGGGCTGTGGAGGTCTGCTGGCCCCACAGGTCGCCGAAGGTGAGCGGCCGGCCGGGGGGCAGGCCGGCCAGCTGGTTCAGGTAGAGGGAGAGCCAGTCGGTGAGGGCGGTCACGGCGTCGCTGCCGGTGCTGCGCCCGCTGCACAGGCCGTACTGGTTGCGGTGCAGGCCTTGCAGCAGCGCGGCGGCCGAGCGCCAGGCGCCCCAGCCGAAGCCGGTGGCGACGCAGAGCGGCACCAGCAGCAGGAAGGGCACTTGCAGGCCGATGTTGAGCGGGCCGGCATGGCCCGGCAGGCCGGCGATTGCGGCAGCCAGCACCAGGTAGCCCGCGGCGGCAGCGCAGGCCAGTTCAGCGGCCAGGCGCAGCCATGCGGGGCGCTGGGCCGCCGTGGGCGGAGTCGGAGAGGCCGGGGGCGCGGCGGGAGCCTGCGCTGGCGCGGGCAGCAGCGCGAAGGCGCGGTGGGTGAGCCAGGCGGCGCCGGCGGCAGTGGCCAGCATGGCCAGCGTGGTGGCGGCGCTGCGCAGCGCCGTGAGGTGGGTGGAGAGCATGACCAGCGGCGCGATCAGCAGCAGCGCGGCGCCCACTACCGTCGGCCAGTGGACCAGCGCTGCGGCGATGCCCAGCGCGGCGCGCAGCTTGTCCTTGGCGTCGATGTAGCGCATGGCCATGTCGAAGTGGGCTTGCAGCGCGGGGGCGGGCTGGAACAGGCGCGCCAGCCGCGAGCGCCCTTGTTCCTGCGCTTGCAGTTCTTCGGGCAGGCCGGCAAGGCTGGCGAAGGCTGCCGGCTGGCGGCCGCTCTGGCGTCCGCATTCGGCTGCGGCGCAGGCTGCGGCGGCGATCGCGCCGGCGGATGTGCCGCCGATGTTCTTGAAGGCGTAGCCGCGCGCCAGCCGGGCGATCAGCTTGGGGTAGACCACGCCGCTGGTGATGCCGCCTTTCATGACCAGGTCGCAGTGCGGCAGCGTTGCCGGATCGAGTTTGTCGGTGGGGGTGATTTGGCTCTCCTTTTGCTTTGCTGGCGGCGCTGGCGGGTTACGCAGCTTTGCTGCTAACCCGCCCTACGATTTCAGGTATCGGCGTGCGGTTCGGGCAAAAAAATGCCCGCGTCGGGCGCGGGCTGAATCCAATGTTCGGAGAACGGTTGGAGGAGACAGTTCCACTATAGCCGCGTTTTTGTTGCACCGCAATACCGTATAAATACGATGTCTATCTATTCATTTTGGCAGTTGCGCCAAGGCCGCCGAAAGGCATGCCTCCAGCGCGCGGGCCAGTTCCTGCGGTTCCAGCGGATGCGCCAGCAGCAGCGCGGGCGCCACGCCGGGCGGCAGCAGGCCGTCCAGCGGATCGTCCCGTGACGATGTAATCAGCACCAGCGGCACGCCGGCCCATGCCGCCTGGTGGCGTGCCAGCGCGAGCGGCAGGAAGGCGGTGTGGCGGCTTTGCGTGGTGTCCGCGTCGCACAGTATCAGGTCGAATTGCTGCCTTGCGCAATGGTCCGCCTGCTCGGCGTCCGCCGCCACCGTGACAGCGTAGCCATAGTGCGCCAGGATGCTGGCCACCAGGCCGCAGTCGTCCGGCGCGGCGTCGAGCAGCAGCAGGCGCGCGCGGGGGGCTTCGGTGGCCTGCGGGGTGGCGCTTTCGGACCGGCCTCCGGTCTGCGGTGCCTGGCCGCGCAGCGCCGCCGGCAGGAAGGTCTCCAGCGAGGGGATCAGCGTGTCCGGTTCCAGCGATTTGGGCAGGTGGCCGTCAAAGCCGGCCGCGCGCAGTGCGGCGCCGCCGTCCGAGACCGGCAGCGCGCTGGCGGCCAGCACCGGGATGGCGGCGGTGGCCGGGTCGGCCTTGAGTGCGGCCACCACGCCGTAGCCGTCCAGTCGGGGCAGGTGGATGTCGCAGATGATCAGGTCGGGAAGCAGCTCGCGCGCCATGGCCACGCCCTGCAGGCCGTCGCCCGCGCCCAGCGGAATGTGGCCGAACGCGGTCAGCAAGTAGCTCATCAGGTCCATATTGGCCTGGTTGTCTTCCACGATGAGGACACGCGCCGCCATACCGCTCCCTGCTGCCCGTCCGGGCGGTTTATTTTTTGCTCTTCATCGCCAGCGTGAAGGTGCTGCCGTGTCCGAAATCGCTGCTGAAGAACAGCGAGCCGCCGATCAGGTTGGCCAGGTTCTGGCACAGGTACAGGCCCAGGCCCGCGCCTTCCGCGTGGCGGGTGGAGGTCGAATCGAGCTGCGAGAAGGCCTGGAACAGCTTGGCCTGGTCTTCCTCGCGGATGCCGGCGCCGCTGTCGGCCACGGCGAATTCGGTCACCACGCCGTCGCCGTCGGCGCGCTGGCTCAACGTGATGCGCACCGTGCCTTTCTCGGTGAACTTGATGGCGTTGTTGGCCAGGTTGATCAGGATCTGCGTCAGCGCGCGGCGGTCGGTTTCGAGGGTGACCGGCTGCGGCGCCACGTCCACTTCCAGCGCCAGGCCCTTCTGCTGCGCCAGCGGGCGCAGGGTGTCGGCCACTTCGGCGATCAGGTTCTGGCACTGGATAGGCTCGACCGACAGCGTGACCTTGCCCGCTTCGATCTTGGCCACGTCCAGGATGTCGTTGATCAGCGAAAGCAGGTGGCGCGCGCTGTTGCGGATGGTGTTGAGCTGCTTGTCCTGCTCACCGGTCAGCGGGCCGGGAAGCTTCATCAGCAGCGCGCCGGTGAAGCCGATAATGGCGTTCAGCGGCGTGCGCAGCTCGTGCGACATATTGGCGATAAAGGCCGATTTCATGCGGCTCGCTTCGGCCAGCTCCAGGTTCTTCAGCGCGATTTCGCGGTTGATGGTTTCCAGCTCGCCGGCGTGGTGGGCCAGGCGCATGTTCAGCTCTATCACCTGGCGTTCGCGCGCCTGCAGTTCGCTGTTGACCTGCACCGCCTGTTCGTAGGTGGAGATCAGCAGGTCAAGGATCTGCTGGCGCTCGGCGTTGATGAAGTGCTTCTGGTCCCCCAGGTAAAGCGCGATGCCCACTTCCATGTTTTGGTTGCGGCGCAGCTTCTGGTTCACCAGCATGTGGCCGATGCGGTTCAGCAGGTAGTCTTCGGCATAGGGCTTGCGGATGAAGTTGTCCGCACCGCACTCGATGCCTTTGATGATGTCCTTGGGGTCGGTCAGCGAGGTGACCAGGATGACCGGGATGTCGCGCAGCACGGCGTCGGACTTGATGGCGCGGCATAGTTCGTAGCCGTCCATTTCGGGCATGACGATGTCCGACAGCACCAGGTGCGGCTTGCGTTCGCGGATCGCCTCCAGCGCCAGCCGGCCATTGGCGGCCACGCGCGCCTTGTAGCGCACGGACTGGATCAGGCGGCGCAGCCGCTCGGCCTGGGTCGGACTGTCCTCGACGATGAGGATTTCGATTTCATCCGGTTCGATCTCGTAGCTGGAGTCCACGGACTGCCTCCAAAAATTGGTTTTCAAGCTATGCTGACTCTAAGGTAACTATAAAGGATTTAACTATCAAGCTGGGAAATTTCATGGCTGTGCGCCCTGGAACTGGCCGGCGCGGTAGGTGAGCACCAGCGTGTCGCGGTGGCCGTGCTGGGCCAGCGGCTGGATGGGTGTCGATTCGTGGATCACGGTGGCGTCGTCCAGCAGCAGCATGGTCCAGGGTTCGGTCATGGTGAAGCGCTTGCCGTTCGGGCCATCGGCTTCAAAGATGCGAGTCTCTCCGCCTTTGATGCCGTGGCGGCCGATCAGCAGCACGGCCACGTAGTCCACGCCGTCGCGGTGCGCGCCTTCCGGCGTGGGGCGGCCGATGCCGTCCGTGGTGTCGATGCGGAACTGGTGCGCCTCTATGTACCAGGGCTGCGGCGCGCGCGCGGCCGAGCAGGCGTCGCCGACGGCGGTGATCAGCTGGCGCCAGGCCGGCTGCGCCACGGTGTCCGGTTCCATGGGCTCGAACAGCCGGTGCATGCCGCCGTGCAGCGCGTTGTATTCCAGCGGCTGCCAGTGCGGGCGGTGCGCGGTCTGCGCCAGCGCGCCGTCCTTCTGGATGAAGCAGGAATGGCGGCGGCGCCGGTAGCGGCCGCCGTCTTTCAGGTAGTTGTCCAGTTCAAGGTGCTCCCAGCTCGGCACCAGGGCGTTCAGCGCCTCCAGCGTGGTGCCGGCCAGCGCGGCGACATGTTCGGGATGCAGCAGGGCGTAGCCTTCGCTGCGCAGCGCTTCGGTAACGCGCTCGGGCGCGGTGTAGATCGGGGCGTAAGTCGTCATTGGAACGGGGGTACGGGTATGCTCGGCGATGGAGTCGTCTATTCTACGACGGTTAGAAGCTCCGCGTGAGCATCAGCCGGAATGAGCGCGATTCGATGGGGTGGAAGTGGACGTCGTCCACCGGCTGCGTTTCGCCCTTGAGCCGGGAGGCGTAGTAATAGTCGATGGCCGACACGCGGCGGTTGGCCAGGTTGAAGGCCTCCAGCTCCAGCTGCATGCCGCCGGCGAATTTGTAGCCGATGCGGCCATTCAGCGTCTGGCTGGCGCGCGAGCGCACGCTGTTGTCCTCGGCCAGCGGGCGCGGACCGAACCAGCGCAGCCGCAGTGCGCCGGACCAGGGCCCCAGCTTGTCCACCGTGAGCGCCAGCTGGGCCACGCCTTCCACCGCGCCGGGGATGTAGGCGGCGCCTGCCGCACGGGCTTCCGCGCCACGGCTGCGCGCGCGGGCGAAAGCCAGGTCCGCGTCCACGCTGAGCCATTTGAAAGGCTTGTAGTAGTTGGAGAACTCCACGCCGTAGCGGCGGCTCGGATCGCCCGCCTCGGTGGCGCCGGCGTCGCCCACGTAGCTCAGTTCGAAATCGAAGTCCAGGCGGTAGACCGACAGCGAGGTTTGCAATCGCGGCAGCCATTCGCTGCGCACGCCCAGCTCCAGGCCGCGCGAACGCACCAGCGGAGCGTCCGCCGCGACGGCGCCGCGCGCGTCGTTGCTGTGGAAGCCGGTGCCGGCGTTGGCGTAGAACTCGGTCAGCGCCCAGGGGCCGAATACGGCGCTCAGGCTGGGGCTGAGCAGGCGGTCGCTGGCGCGGCCTGCCGGGTGTTCCAGCGCGCTGGCGCTGCCCGCCTCGGAAGGACGCACATCGAAGCGATAGGCGTCGGCGCGCAGGCCAGCCGTGGTGCGCAGCACCGGGGACCAGCGCGTGCTGTTTTCCACGTACAGGCCGGCGCTGGTTTCCACGATATGATCGGCCCGGGTGGTGGCCACGGCGCGCCGCGCCACGGTCTTGTACAAGCCGTTGAAGATATTGTCGTTCTGGAGCTGCAGGCCGACCGTGGTGATGGAGCTGGCCTCGCCGATGTGCGCGTGCCAGGCGTGGCTGGCGTCCACGCCGCTGGTGACGCGGCGGTCCGGCTGGGCGAACTGGTCGCCGTTCACCGGGTCGTCCATGAAGTAGGTGAAGTTGGAATACAAGTCCAGCTGGTTGGCGATCAGGTAGGCGCCGACCTTGGCGGCCGTGTCCTCGCCGCTGCGCTGCCAGGCGCCGGACAGGCTGTAGCGGTGTGCCTTGCCGCCGTCGGTGTTGTCGATGCCGTCGTAGCGGCCCAGCAGGCCTTGCTGCACGGCGCGCAGCGGAATCTGGTCGGTGGCGTTCCAGTCCGCGTTGTAGGCCATGGCCGTGACGGTAAAGCCGTTGTTGGCGTAGCCCTGGCTGTAGCGCAGCACGCCGTTCAGTTTTTTGTAGTCGTCGCCGCGCGTGTACGGGCCGTCGTTGTGCAAGGCTTCGATCGCGTACAGCAGCGCGCCGTTATTGGCTTCGTTCACGCTGGCCGAATCGGCCAGCAACGCGCGGCGGTAGCCGTTCTGCCCCACGCTGGCGCTGGCCACGCCGCGCACCAGGCGGTTGGCGTAGATGATGGAGGCGGCGCCGGCGGAGGCGAAGTCGCCTTCCTCGGCCGAATAGGGGCCTTTCTTGTAATCGAGGCGCGCGGCCAGTTCCGGGATCAGGAAATTGAGGTCGGTCCAGCCCTGGCCGTGGGCGTGGCTGCGCTGGTTGACGGGCATGCCGTCCACGGTGGTGCGCAGGTCGGTGCCGTGGTCCAGGTTGAAGCCGCGCAGGTAGAACTGGTTGGCCTTGCCCTCGCCGCTGTGCTGGCTGACGATCAGGCCGGGCGTGGCCTCCAGCAGCTCGCCGGGCCGGTAGGTGGTGCGCGCGGCCAGCTGCTGCTGCGTGACGCTGCCGTCGCCGGCCGCGTCGGCGATGCCAAGCTGGCTGGCGCGCGAACCGTCGATCAGCACGCGCTGCATCAGCGTATCGTCGGCGTGGGAAGCGGAAGAGGCCAGCAAAGTACACAGCGCGGCGGCCAGCGCGAACGGAGTAGGGCGAAATAGCATCATGGCGGGCAGTATAGCCGCAGCCCCCCCCTTTTTACGAGTCCGGCCTATTGCAGTTTCTTGATGATGTCCGACAGGCGGTAGGGTTTGCCGATGAGCTCGAACTGGTCCACGTCCTTGTGCTGGGCGCTGAGCGTGGAGGGTAGGTAGCCGGAGGCCAGGATGATCTTCAGGCCGGGCTGCGCCTGCCGGGCCGCGCGCGCCAGCTCGATGCCGCTCATGCCGGGCATGACGACGTCGCTGAACAGGATGCGCAGGTCCGGGTGGCGGCCCAGGATTTCCAGCGCTTCGGCGCCGTTGTTGGCCGGCAGCACCTCGTAGCCCAGGCTGGTGAACAGCTGGGCGGCCATGTCGAGCACGTCGTTCTGGTCGTCCACGACCAGCACTTTTTCTGCCGCGCTGCCGTGCGCCGATTCCTGCGGGCCGATGCCGTGTTCGTGCGCCGGGAACAGCAGCGAAATCGCCGTGCCTTTGCCGGGCTGGGACTCGATGCGCAGCTCGCCTTTGGCCTGCTGCACCATGCCGTACACCTGGCTCAATCCCAGGCCGGTGCCTTTGCCCACTTCCTTGGTGGTGAAAAACGGCTCCATGGCGCGGCGCGCCACCTCGGGTTCCATGCCGCAGCCGCTGTCGCGCACGGTCAGGCATACATAGGCGCCGGGCGGCAGCGCACCGCCGCCGCCCTCGTGCATTTCCACGCTGGTCTCGATAACGATGTCGCCGCGTTCGCCGCCGTCGCCGATGGCGTCGCGCGCATTGACCACCAGGTTCAGGATGGCGGATTCGAGCTGCTGCACGTCGGCCAGGATTTCGGGCAGGCCCGGGGCCTGTTTCAGTTCGAGCTGCACGTTGCTGTGCACGGCGCGCCGCAGCACCGCTTCGAAGGAATCGACAATGCGGTTGATGCGCACGCGCTCGGCGCGGAAGGGCTGCTGGCGCGCGCCAGCTCTTCCTCGGCCGTGCGGCGCTCGGTGACGTCGCGCGTGATCTTGGCATAGCCGATCAGCTCGCCCATCGAGTCGATAATGGGGTCGATCACCACATGCGCCCAGAACTGGCTGCCGTCCTTGCGCACCCGCCATCCCTCGCGCTCGAAGCGGCCGTCGCGGCGCGCCGTGGCCAGGGCCTGCATGGGCAGGCCCGCCGCCCTGTCCGGTTCAGTGTAGAAGCGTTCGAAATGGGTGCCGGTCACCTCGTCCGAGCCGTAGCCCTTGATGCGGCGAGCGCCCTCGTTCCAGTTGGACACCAGCCCTTCCGGAGACAGCATGTAGATCGCGTAGTCGGTTACGCCCTGCACCAGCAGGCGGAATCGCTCCTCGCTGGCGTGCAGCGCCTCCTGCTCCTTGCGGCGGGCGGTGATGTCGCGCGTGATCTTGGCGTAGCCGAGCAGCTCGCCGTTGTGGTCGCGGATGGGGTCGAGCACCACGCTGGCCCAGAAGCGCGTGCCGTCCTTGCGGATGCGCCAGCCCTCGTCCTCGAAGCGGCCGGCGTCGCGCGCCACGGCCAGCGCCATGGCGGGCCGCCCGGCGGCGCGGTCATCGTCCGAATAAAAGCGCGAGAAGTGTTCGCCGAGAATCTCCGCCTCGGTGTAACCCTTGAAGCGCTGCGCGCCCGCGTTCCAGCTGGTGACGATGCCTTCCGGCGACAGGGTGTAGATGGCGTAGTCGGTGACACTGGAAACAAACAGGCGCAGGCGTTCAGCTTCAATCGCGCTGGCGGGGCGGAGCGGCTTTTCACTCATGTACGGGTTCCGTTTGCGGCCGCGCCGCGTGAGGGAGGGTTAGCCAGTATAGCCCTAGCCGGGAGGAAAGTGCCACCAATGAATTGTTTCCTAAAATGCATTGAAATGATGCAAAATATCAAGGCACACGCGTGCTGACTCGGAGGAAATATACGATGAAGAAATGTGGTGTTTTATTCTTGCTGGCGGCCCGCCTGGCCGCAGCCGATGCAGCCGATGCAGCCACCCAAACGCCGGCCGCGTTTGCGGGCAATCTGTTCGCCAAATGGAGCGGCGCCGCAACACCGGGCTGCGCCCTGGCCATTTCGCGCCCGGACCAGCCGGCGCTGAAGCTGGCCTACGGACAAGCCGACCTGGAACACGGCACGCCCAACACGCCGGATACGGTGTTCGAGGCCGGATCGGTATCCAAGCAATTCACCGCCGCCGCCGTGTTGCTGCTGGCGCAGGACGGCAAGCTGGCCTTGTCCGACGATGTGCGCAAATACCTGCCCGAGCTGCCCGACTACGGCAAGCCGATTACGCTGGACCACCTGCTCACCCATACCAGCGGCTTGCGCGACTGGGGCAGCATTGTGGAAATGGAAGGCTGGCCGCGCGGTACGCGTTCCGTCAGCATGGAGCAGGCGCTGACGGTGATTGCGCGCCAGCGCGGGCTCAATTTCCCGCCGGGCGAGCGCTACTCTTACAGCAACAGCGGCTATGTGCTGGCCGCGTTCGTGGTGCAGCGCGTGTCGGGCAAGACGCTGGCCGAATTTACGCGCGAGCGCATCTTCCAGCCGCTCGGGATGACGCGCACGCAATGGCGGGACAACTTCCGCCGCGTGGTGCCCGGCCGCGCCGTCGCTTACAGCACGGCAGGCAAAGGCTACGAGCAGGACATGCCATTTGAGGACGTTTACGGCCACGGCGGCCTGCTCACCACGGTGGGCGATCTGCTGATCTGGAACGAAGCGCTGACAGCCAATGCGCTGGGCAAGGGTATCAGCGCGCAGCTGGAACGCCGTCCGGTGCTGCCGGAGGGCAGGATCAGCAACTATGGGCATGGCCTGATCTCGCAAAGCTATCTCGGCGCGGCGGAGGTGTCGCACGACGGCGCCACGGCCGGCTACCGTACCTGGCTGGGACGCTATCCGGAGCGGCGCCTGTCGATAGCCTTGCTGTGCAACGCAGGCGACGTCAATCCCGGCAGGCTTGCGCGCGCAGTGGCGCAGGAGCTGCTTGCGCCATCGGCCGCAGCGCCAGCCGCCTTGGCTGCCCCGGTGGTTCCAGCCGCCGTCCCGGTGGCCGCCAGCGGCGCCGTTGCGCCTGCCGCTGCCTCGTCCGGGCTGGGCGTCTACGCCGGCACTTTCTACAACGAGCTGACCGCGAATCCGGTGATATTGGCGCTGCGCGACGGCGTACTCGTGCTGCCCAACGGCACGCCTTTGCGGCCGCTCCAGGAAGGCACCTTCGCCGTCAATGCCGGCACCTTCGCATTCTCGGGTCCGGACCGGTTCGTGGCAAACCCCGGCGGGGGCGAGGTGATGAGTTTCCGCCGGGTCGCCGCCGAGGCGCCAAGCAGCGCCGCCTTGAGCGCCTACACGGGCCGCTACGGCAGCGACGAGGCGCTGGCCAGCTACGATATCGCGCCGGACGGCGACAAGCTTGCTTTCCGGCTGTCCGGCAAGCCGGAAAGCGTACTCCGGCTCAAGCCGCTCGCGCCTGACGTCTTCGGGGCCGACGGCGTCGTGGTCCGGTTCGAACGCGACGGCGGCGGCCGCATCACCGGCGCCGTCGCGTCCACCAACCGCCTGTACGGCATGCATTTCAAGAAAGCGGGCCAGCCATGACGGTGGCGCGCCGCAACAACGTGCGAGTGGCCGGCAGCGGCGACGCCACGCTGGTGTTTGCGCACGGCTATGGCTGCGACCAGTCCATGTGGCGCCACGTGGCGCCGCAACTGGGCGAGCGCTATCGCACCATCTGTTTCGACCTGGTGGGCAGCGGGGGCTCGGATGTGCGGGCGTATGACTTTCAGCGCTACAGCTCGCTGCACGCCTACGCCGAAGACCTGATCGAGATTATCGATGCCTTTGCCACCGGTCCCGTGATCTACATCGGCCATTCCGTTAGCGCGATGATAGGCATGCTGGCCGCCATCCGGCAGCCCGGGAAATTCGCTGCGCAAGTGATGGTGGGGCCGTCGCCCTGCTTCATCAACGACGGCGACTATATCGGCGGCTACAACCGGGAGGACATCGACGGCCTGCTGGGCATGATGGACGAGCGCTACGACGAATGGGCCGGCGCGCTCGCGCCGGTGATCATGGGCACGCCGGAGCGGCCCGAGCTGGCCGAGGAGCTGACAGCCAGCTTCCGGCGCACCGACCGCGCGGTGGCGCGCCATTTCGCCCGCGTCACCTTCACGGCCGACCACCGCGCCGACGTGGCGAAGTGCACCACGCCCACGCTGATACTGCAATGCAGTGATGACCTCATCGCACCGCGCGAAGTGGGCGAATACCTGCTGCGCCAGCTGCCGTCCGCCCGCCTGGCCGTGATCGGCAATGTCGGCCACTGCCCGCACATGAGTTCCCCCGGCGCCAGTATCGACGCCATCGACGCTTTTCTGGCCCAGCTAAAGAATTAAGGCAGCGTGCGTTCCTGCGTAGCGGCGGAGAAGGTGAGGGAGCTTGCGGCCGGGCCGGAGGGCGCGGCGCCGAGGTTGACGGTGTTCAGCTGGGACGGCACGAAGTCGGACAGCACCGCGTGGTGCAGCACGGCGCCGGCTGGCAGCGCGGTCTTCGGCAATTCCTGGTAGATGGTGATGTTGGCGGCGTCGGCCGTGACGCCTACCCATTGCAGCGGCAGGCGCTGGCCGCCGGCCGTGATGTAGAACTGCTTTTCAACGTAGCGCCGCAGCACGGCCTGGTCCTCGGGCAGGCCCAGGTCGAACTGCCGCTGGTACAGATTGGCCAGCAGCGCCTCCACGTCGTGCGCGGTGTAGGTGTGCACGATTTCGGTACTGCCGGTGTTGGCGTTGTAGCTGATGTCGGTGATGCCCATGTGGTAGTTGTGGGCATGGGCAGGGACGTGCAGCGCCGCGCTGCAGAACAGCAGCGCGGCGGCGGCGGCCAGCTTGCGGGCGCCGCGTACCATCATTTCTTGGCTTCACCCTTGGCTTCGGCTTTGGCCTCACCCTTGGTTTCGCCCTTGAGCTCGCCCGCCTCGGTCTTGGCGTCCTTGCCCTTGAGCGGGGTGTTGTAGTCCTTCATCATGTCTTCGCGGCCCTGTTCTTGCTTGTACAGTTCCATGCGCGACGGCGTGAGCTTGCGCGGCCAGGCGTTGTTGCTGGTGTCGATGTCGGCGGTCTCCCAGTTCGGGTCTTGCGTCAGGCTCACCATCGGCTCGTCGGTGACGATGACCTTGGTGATCTTCTTCGGCGAGTAGCGCCACACTTCGGCCGGCACGCGCTCGATGTACTTCTTGCCGCTCTTCAGCTCGATCTGCAGGATCAGCGGCATCACCAGCCCGCCCACGTTGGAGAAGTCCACCAGGTACAGGTGCTTGCCCTGTTCCAGCAGCTTCTTCTCCCACGGCTCCAGCTTCTCGACCGCTTCGGCGTAGTTGTTGCGGTCCTTGTTGGTGACGGTGTAGTCGTCGTGCTCGTTGTAGAAGTCCTTCAGCTCGGGATGCGCGTCGGTGCGGCGCGGCATGCCCTTGTTCTTGATGTCGGTCATCGACTCCGGCTCGGCCGCTTTCTGCTCCTTCTTCCAGGCTTTCTCGATCTCCGGATTCTTGGTGCTCACCGCCACTTCGCTGATGCCGTCCACGCTGATGTCCACCGCGTCGGTGGTGTAGAACCAGCCGCGCCAGAACCAGTCGAGGTCGGTGCCCGAGGCGTCTTCCATGGTGCGGAAGAAGTCGGCCGGGGTAGGACGCTTGAATTTCCAGCGGCGGCCGTACTCGCGGAAGGCGTGGTCGAACAGCTCGCGGCCCAGGATGGTTTCGCGCAGGATGTTCAGCGCCGTGGCTGGCTTGGCGTAGGCGTTGTTGCCGAACTGGAGCAGCGATTCCGAGTTCGTCATGATGGGCACCTGGTTGCGGCTGCGCATGTAGTCGACGATGGCGCGCGGTTCGCCGCGCGACTGCGGATAGTTCTCTTCCCACGCCTGCTCGGCCAGGTATTGCACGAAGGTGTTCAGGCCCTCATCCATCCAGGTCCACTGGCGCTCGTCGGAGTTGACGATCATCGGGAAGTAGTTGTGGCCCACTTCGTGGATGATGACGCCGATCAGGCCGTATTTGGCGCGCTTCGAATAGGTGATCTCGCCGGTTTTCTTGTCCTTGGTCGGGCGCGGGCCGTTGAAGGAGATCATCGGATATTCCATGCCGCCCACCGGGCCGTTCACCGAAATGGCGGTCGGATACGGATAGTCGAAGCTGAACTTGTTGTACTGCTCGATGGTGTGGATGATGGCCTGGGTGGAGAACTTCTCCCACAGCGGGTTGCCTTCCTTCGGATAGTAGGACATGGCCATCACATTGGTGCCGTCCTTCTTGTAGCCCTGCGCGTCCCAGATGAACTTGCGGCTGGAGGCCCAGGCGAAGTCGCGCACGTTCTTGGCCTTGAAGTGCCAGGTCTTGGTGGCGGTGCTGACCGATTTCTCGGCCGCTTCCGCTTCGGCCTGGGTGACGATGACCACCGGCTTGTCGCTGGTGCGGGCGCGCGCCAGGCGTTCGCGCTGGGCCGGGCTCAGCACCTGCTCCGGATTGAGCAGCTCGCCGGTACTGGCCACCACGTGGTCGGCCGGCACGGTCAGGCTGACGTCGTAGTCGCCGAATTCCAGCGTGAATTCGCCGGAGCCGATGAACTGCTTGTGTTGCCAGCCAGCCACATCGTAGTAGGCGGCCATGCGCGGGAACCACTGCGCCACTTCGAATAAAGTGTTTTTGTCCTGCTCGAAGTACTCGTAGCCGGAGCGGCCGCCCAGTACTTTCTGCTCGTTGATGTTGTACTGCCAGTCGATGGCGAAGCTGAACTTCTCGCCCGGCTTGAGCGGGGTCGGCAGGTCGATCCGCATCATGGTCTGGTTGACAGTGGTTTTCAGCGGCTGGCCGCCGGCGGTTTTCACCGCGCCGATCTTGAAGCCGCCGTCGAAGTCGCGGCCGGCCAGGATGCCGCGCATGCCTTCGAATTTCATGCCGTCTTCAGCGCCGCGCGCCTTGGTCCAGGCTTCGCGCGAAGGCGCGGTGAGCATGCGGCGGGCGTCGGAGTCCGGCTTGTAGATGTTCTGGTCCAGCTGCACCCACAGGTAGTGCAGGGTGTCGGGCGAGTTGTTGTGGTAGGTGACCTGGCCGCTGCCGGTGATGGCGCGCTTGGCTTCGTCCAGGGAGGCGCGGATGGTGTAGTCGGCGCGCTGCTGCCAGTAGGCGTGGCCGGGGGCGCCGGAGGCAGTGCGGTACTGCGTGGCGGTCGGCAGCAGCTCGTCGAGCTGGCGGAACTTGTCGTCGAATCCGTCGGCCGCTTGGGCCGACAAGGAGAGGCACAGTGCTGCAATACTGATCGGCAAACGCTTCATCATCCGCTATCCCTGTTTTCTAGTGAAAAAGTTAAGCGGTTATTCTAAAACGGCTATCTCGTCTGCTGTAATTTCATTTGTAAATAGGTTGATACATTGAAAGTCAGGTCAGCGCAAAGATCGTCGCGGCAAGCTGCGCAGCTTGATGCAGTTCCTTGTTTGAGAATGTTGTGTTCAAGTGATAATCCGCCGGGATGCGCAGATTCCGGATCGAGAACAGGGCATGGCTGACTGCAAGCGAACATAATTGCAGGTGCCGGGGAAGCTGCGGGGATGGATTGGCCAGCTGTGAGATTAGTTGATTATGGCGGCCATGTGCACGACCTGGTTGGCCCGGCATCGCCAACTTTGCATGAAATTGCTGGCTGCAGTGATAGGCCGCGTAGTAATAGCGACTGATGGCAGAGCGAATAGTGGCTTCAGAGCCTGCCTGTTGGCCAATGCTGTTGGCTGCTGATAGAAGCTCAGCAGGTGTGACCATCTTCGCCAGCCATGAAGACGATGGTGAATTGGCCGTCTTGCACAATCTGGTGCTGTAAGTCCTTTTCCGCGAGCGCCAGATTTGCCGCTACCATTGTTTCGGTATCACCCGCCACGTTAAAAAACAGTATTTCACCGTCGGCGCTATCGTGAGTCCAATCTTGCGGGGTGCAGTCACCTGGTTCATCTTCGTCCGGCCAGTAACAAGGACGTATTTCGGGGGGGGCGCTTAAGGTCAAATTCAGCTCTTGTATGACTTGCCGGGCCAGTTCAACACGATGGCGAATATCTTCAGGATATTTTTCGAGCAAGAATTGTGGCGCGTTCATTGCTGATCTCCGGCTGCACCTCAGATCAAGCCATTCTACGCCCACGAAATATGGTTTGCGCCGGTGTCAGCTTGATGCCGCGCAAGGCTGCGGTGGGGCGAAGTCAGGCGTTTTTCATCAGGCTGTCGCGCAGCGTGGTGAGCTGTTCTTTCATGTCCACCACTTGCTCCAGCGTGCAGTTGGTGGCGCCCAGGATTTCCGGGGGCAGCTTGGCCGCTTCCAGGCGCAGGGCGTCGCCGTGCTCGCTGAGGGCGATGATGACCTGGCGCTCGTCGTTCGGGCAGCGCGTGCGCGTCAGCAGGCCGGCCTGCTCCATGCGCTTGAGCAGCGGCGTGAGCGTGGCCGAGTCCAGGAACAGGCGCTCGCCCAGCTCGGACACGGTTTGCTCGTTCTTTTCCCATAGCACCATCATCACCAGGTACTGGGAATAGGTCAGCCCCAGCTTGCGCAGCAGCTTGCGGTACAATTTGTTCATCGCCAGCGAGGTCGAGTACAGGGCGAAGCACAGCTGGGCATCCAGGCGCGGCACGTGGCGCAGCGCGGGATCGGTGGTGTTGGTAGTGGTATCCATGTGCACAGTATAGATAGTGCGCTATTCAATTGCAAGCAAACTCTGATGAAAGTTTGGCTGCGAGTTTTCAGCTAAGATGCGCGCATGTCCAAAATCGCTGTGGGGGAGGTCGCATGGGTGCACTCTTGAAGAGCCTGGGCTGGCTGGGCTGGTGCAGTGTGCTGGCCTGGACCGCCAGCGCCGGGGCGGCCGAGTGGCGCGGCTTGCTCGACGTGCGCGCGGTGGAGGCCGTTGCTGCGCGCAGCTGGACCGAGGCCGGCCTGGGGAAAATCCGCTATGACAACACGTCGAACCGGCTGGGAGTTGGCCAGGCCGTTGTGCGCGGGGATGCCGATTTGACCGATACGCTGTCGGCGTCGGCGGTACTGAGCGCGGATGCGCAGCACCACGGCGTCGTCGATGTGCGCGAGGCGTGGCTGGAATGGAGCCCCTTGCCTGTCAACGCCTGGAAATTGCGGATGAAGGCGGGCTTCTTTTTCGCGCCCAGCAGCGTGGAAATCGACTATGCCGGCATTGCGTGGACCCCGGAGCGCACCATATCGAGCTCCGCCATCAACAGCTGGCTAGGCGAGGAGCTGCGCACCAACGGTGCGGAGATGCAGCTGACGCATCTGGGCCGCCATAGCGGCGCCAGCTACGACTATGGACTGACGCTGGGGACATTTTTCGGCAACGATCCGGCCGGCACGCTGCTGGCCTGGCGCGGCTGGACCATCAGTGACCGCATCGCCGGGCGCCACGAAGCGGTCTGGCTCGCCGATCTGCCGGTCTACCGCGCCGACGGCGCCATTCCGCGCCAGGACCGCCGTATCCGGCCGTTCCGGGAAATTGATGGCCGGCCCGGCTACTACATCGGCGGCAACTTCAAGCAAGGCGAGCGCGTGGAGCTTGCCGTCCAGCGCTATGACAACCGCGCCGACCCGCTGGTGGTCAAAGACGGCCAGTATGGCTGGCGGACCCGCTTCAGCCACGCCAGCCTGGTGTTCAGGCCCGGCGGCGGCTGGGAGTGGCTGGCGCAAGCCATGCACGGCGATACGCTGATGGGGAAAAATGCCGTTGCCCTGGACTTCCGGGCCTGGTATGTGCTGGCCAGCCACCCCGTGGGACCTGGCCGCCTGGCGCTGCGCTACGACCGCTTCAGTACCAGCGAGCATGACATTCTTCCGTCCGATCCCAACAATGAAAAAGGCAGGTCGCTGGCATTGGCCTACACCTGGCCGCTGAACGATGGGGTGACGCTGGCGATGGAGTTGCTGGCGGTGGACAGCCAGCGCGCCGCGCGCAGCATGGTCAGCCTGCGCCCGGGGCAAGTGGAGCGCAGCGTGACCAGCTCGCTGCGCTGGCATTTCTGAGCTGCCAGGGAATCGCAGCGGCCGCAGGCCTCACAGCGGGGCGAAGGTGATGGTGAAGCGGCTGCCGCCGGCCGGCGTGGGCTCGTAAGCCAGGCTGCCGCCGAGGTAGCTGCAGATGCGCTGCGTGAGGCTCAGCCCCAGGCCGGTGCCGGCCGATCCCTGTGACGGCGGCGCGGCCTTGTCCGCAATGGCGGCGAGCACGGCGGCCGGCAGGCCGCCGCCCGTGTCCTCCACCACCAGCTGCCGCGCCTGATAGTGCACCGCCACTTCGCCGGCTTCGGTGTAGATGCAGGCGTTCTGGATCAGATTGCCCACGGCGGCGGCGCACAGCTCGGCCGGCGCATGCACGGTGAACGGAACCGACTCGCCCAGGCGCAGCTGCACGCCCTTGGCCGACGCCAGCGGCGCGTGGCGCGCCATCGCCCTGGCGACGATGGCGGCTATGTCCACTGGGGCCGCCTGCTCGGCCGTGGGCGCGCGCGCCAGCAGCAGCAATACCTGCACCAGTTCGCTGGCCTCCGTGGCGGCGCGGACTATCCGCTGGACGGGCGACTTTTCGGCGCAGTTCGCGCCCGGCTGCGCTTGCAACACCTCGGCTGCGCCGAGGATGACGGTCAGCGCGGTGCGCAGTTCGTGGCTGGCGTCGCCGGCGAAGCAGCGCTCGCGCTCCAGCGCCTGGTGCAGCGAGCAGGTGCGCTCGTTGAGGGCACGGGCCAGTTCGGCCAGTTCGCGCGGGTGGACGATGTCAGGCAAGGGCTGGCCGGACGCCACCGCCTCCGACAAGGCCGCCAACGGGTTGATCACGCCGCGCGCCAGATGCCCCGCCAAGAAGTAGGAGAACACTAGAAAGCCTATCATGCAGCAGGCCACCATGGAGTACACCACCACCTCCACCTTGTCGTAGTCGCTCTGGTGATCGACCACGACATAGGGGCGGCCTTCGGCGCTGCCCGCCAGCACGTGCAGGCCGTGGCCCTCGATGTGCTTGTCGTGGATGCCGTCGGCCAGGTCGCGCAACGCGTGCGGGATTTCCTGGTCCTGGTGGAAGCTGATCCCGGCCGGCATTTCGACCGTCAGCCCGGCGGCATGGCGCGGCACCGCCCACAGCGCGGCCTGCCGCAGCCGGGCGTCCACCAGATGCCCTTCTATGCCTTCGACCGTGAAGGTGGTGATCAGCGTGAAGCAAATCACCATGCCCAGCGCATACAAGGCATAGGCGGCGGTGATGCGGCGGCGCAGGGACATGGTCAGTATGCCTTGCCGGGATAGGGGAGGGTGGGCACGGAGCAGGCGGGTGGCAGTCGGAAAAAACTGAAATTAGCATCCGGGCCGTCAACACTTCGTCAAATAGGCGTGAGGAGCGCGTTAACTGTCCGCGTCCCGACGGCGCCGACGCGCCCGCCATGTTGCAAGAACGTCACATCCCGCGCGCGGCCTGCGCCGGCCGGCCAGCGGTGATATTCTGCGCCAGTCCTTCCACTCTTCCCGCACATACTATGGCTGCCAACGCACAATGGGTCTGGTTCGCACTGGGTTCGGCCTTCTTTGCCGCCCTGACTTCGCTGCTGGGCAAGCTGGGCGTGACGGAGCTGAATTCGAATATGGCGACGTTTGTGCGTTCCATCGTGATCGTGGGCGTGACGGCCTGCGTGATCTCGCTGCGCAATGAGTGGCAGCGGCCGCCGCAGGCAAGCTGGTCCAGCTGGGCCTTCATTGTGCTGTCCGCCGTGGCGACGGGCTTGTCGTGGCTGTGCTACTACCGGGCTTTGCAGCTGGGGCCGCTCAGCAGCGTGGCGCCGGTCGACAAGCTCAGCGTTGCCTTGTCCATCCTGCTCGGCGTCGTGGTGCTGGGCGAACAGCTGAACTGGGCGGTCTGCGTGGGCGGCGGCTTGATCGTTGCCGGCTCGCTGGTGATCGTCAAATACGGCTGACTGCGGATTCCGTTGAGAATTTTTGCTGCAAGTTTTGCTTGTCAGTGAAGTACGATTTAGCTAAGGTGATACAGTCCGCTTCTCCAGAAAGCGGCTAGGGGACGAACGTAATGAAACGGACACCTGAATTGCGTGGCGAGGCTCCGGCCTTGCTGCTGGTTGAACTTGATCCTGTCACGGTCATCGACGGCGAGCGCTGCGAAGATACCTATCTGGCCGGCGACGTTGCCGCCGTCGGCGCCATGCGCGAATTCTGCCCGGCCTGCCGGCAAGGCCAGCTGCAGCTGGTGCCGCGCCAGGACAATGTGCGCATCGCCCATCTGTTTTGCTACCACTGCACGCGCTGTTTCGGCGCCCTGTTCGAGGACGGCACCCAGGCCTTGTGTGAATAGTCGCCGCTCCCTCATGTATGATGCTGGCTGGTAATAATTACTGATCAAACCAGTCAGGAGGGCGCAGTCCATGAACGACAACAACAAGGCCATCGTCCTGATCGCAGACGCGGCGCCGGACAAGCTGCTGTGGCTGAACGGCCTGCTGCAAGACCTCTACGAAGTGAAACTGGCCGCCGACGGCCCGGCGGCGCTGCGCATCGCCCAGCAGATACCGCGCCCCGACCTGGTGCTGCTCGACGCCGGTCTGCCGGAGGTGGACGGTTTTGCCGTCTGCCAGCAGCTCAGGCGCAATCCGGACACGGCCGGCCTGCCGCTGCTGCTGATGGTGCCGCCCGGACAGCCGGAGCTCGAGCAGCGCGGCCATTGCGACGGCGCGGCCGACGTCATCACCCAGCCCCTGGTCCCCGAAACCGTGCTGGCGCGCGTGGGCCTGCATTTGCAGCTGCGGCGGTCGGCCGAGCTGCTGGCCCGCCAGCGCCTGCACCTGGAAGAGCTGGTGACGGAAACCACGGTGGAACTGACCATGATGGTGGACGCGGTCATCTGGGCGCTGGCCTCGCTGGCCGAAACGCGCGACCATGAAAGCGCCAACCACATCCACCGCGTGCAGCGCTATGTGGTGGCGCTGGCGCGCGAGCTGCAGCACCATCCGCGCTTCAACCATGAGCTGAGCAACCGCAACATCGATTTCCTGTACAAGGCCGCGCCGCTGCACGACATCGGCAAGGTGGGCATCCCGGACGCCATCCTGCTCAAGCCGGGCCGCCTCAGCCCGGAGGAATTCGAGCAGATCAAGCTGCACACCGTCTACGGCCGCGACGCCATTGCCGGCGTGGAGCAGCACCTGGGCTTTTCCAACGACTTCCTGCGCTTCGCGCGCGAGATCGCTTATTCGCACCAGGAGAAGTTCGACGGCTCGGGCTATCCGCAAGGCCTGGCTGGCGAAGCCATCCCGGTGTCGGCGCGGCTGATGGCGGTGGCCGACGTGTACGACGCGCTAATCTCCAAGCGCGTCTACAAGCCGGCCTTCACCCACGAGACCGCCATTGAGCTGATACGCCAGGGCAGCGGCGAGCATTTCGACCCCGACGTGGTGGACGCCATGCTGATGGCCGAGCAGCGCTTCATGGAAATTGCCGCGGAATTTCAGGACGCCGTGCAATAAGCGTTGCTTTTGTATATGTAGCCGCAGGGCTATGCTATAGTCGTTTCAGCCCTGCGGCAGGCTGCACCGCCGCGTTCCACGTCGAGCATAGACATGCATTTGCGCATACACGGTTTCCTGGCGTTTGTCCTTGGCATCTGCATTACCGTGTGGGTGTGCATGTTCGTGTCCGACGCCCAGCAGCACAACCTGCGCACCAGCTTCCAGCGCGACACCGACAAGATTGCACGCGACACCAGCGTGCGCCTGCAAACCTATTTCGACACCCTGCTCAGCATCAAAGGCATGTATGCGGTGCGCAACGGCAATGTCAGCCGCGCCGAGTTCAACCACTACGTGCACGAGCTGCGCCTGGCCGAGCGTTATCCCGGTTTCCAGGCCATCCAGTTTGTGCGCGTGGTGCCGGCCGCCCAGCTGCCTGCCTTTGCCGCCGGCGTGCGCGCCGACACCAGCCTGCTGGCGGAGGGCTATCCCCAGTTCGCGCTGCACCCGGCCGCCGTGCGCGATCCGCACTACATCATTGAATACAACGAGCCCATGGTGGGCAATGAAAGTGCCTTCGGCCTGGACCTGGCCGCGCTGCCGCCGCACAAGCGGGCGCTGGAGATGGGGCGGGACAGCAACCTGATTATCGCCACCGAGCGCATTACGCTGGTGCAGGACGCCAGCGGCCAGCCCGGCTTCGTGGCGCGCGCGCCGGTGTACCGCAACGGGCCGGTGGACACGGTGGAGCAGCGCCGCGCGGCGCTGATCGGCTTTGTCGCCATCGTATTCCGCGTGAACAACCTGATGCGCGAAGTGATCGATTCGCCCATGCTGGCCCATATGTCGATCCAGATCCACGACGGCGGCTATTTGCGCGACGACACGCCGCTGCCGGCCACGATAGACACGCTGATGTACGACAGCGCCGGCAAGATAGGCAGCGGCGCGCGCGCCTTGCCCTTGCCCGGGCTGACCACGCAGGCCACTTTCAACGTGGGCGAGCGGCGCTGGCTGGTGCGGTTCCAGGGCCATGCCGGCACGCGCTACAGCAGCGGCGACCTGCGCATCGGCCTGATCGCCGCCGCCGGCACGCTGATCAGCGCGCTGATCGCCATGCTGCTGGTGGCCTCGCAGCGCAACAGCGCGCTGGCCGGCCAGCTGCGGCGCGACATCGCCGAACGCGAGAAAACCGAGGCCGCGCTGGTGCAGACGCAGCATGGCCTGGAGCGCAGCCTGGACGAGCTGGCCGCGCAGAAGGCCAACGCCGAGCTGGCGCACCGCGACCTGACGCTGGTGCTGGCCACGCTCAAGCAGGCGCAGGCCAATCTGATCACGTCCGAGAAAATGGCGTCGCTGGGCGCGCTCGTGGCCGGCATTGCGCACGAGCTGAACACGCCCATCGGCAACAGCCTGCTGACGGCCACCGCGCTGAGCGATATGGTGGCCGAGTTCGACCGCAAGCTGGCCGACGGCGGTGTGAAGAAGTCGGCGCTGGACGCGCATCTGCACGACGCGCGCACGGCCTGCGCCATTATCGCCAGTTCGCTGAGCCGTGCGGCGGAACTGATCACCTCGTTCAAGCAGGTGGCGGTGGACCAGACCAGCGGCCAGCGCCGCCGCTTCCTGCTGGCCGGCGTGGTGGGCGACGTGCTGGCCACCTTCGCCGCGCAGCTGCGGCGCGCCAATTGCGAGGTGGTGGTGGAAGTGCCGGAGCAGCTGGAATTCGATTCCTATCCGGGCAGCGTGAGCCAGGTGCTGAGCAATCTGATCAACAACGCCATGCTGCATGCCTTCGAAGGGCGCAACAGCGGCATGATACGGCTGCGCGCCGTGGCGCAGGGCAACGGCCAGGCGCAGATCGAGTTCAGCGACGACGGCGTGGGCATGTCGGCGCGCACCCTGCACCAGATTTTCGATCCCTTCTTCACCACCAAGATGGGGCAGGGCGGTTCGGGGCTGGGCATGAATATCGTCTACAACATCGTGACCGGCGTGCTGCACGGGATCATTGCCATCCAGTCCGAGCCCGGCCAGGGCACCACCGTGACGCTGGTGCTGCCGCTGGTGGCGCCGGTGCGCGATGGCGACGAAGGCGAGGGGCCGGGCGCAGGGCAAGGCCTGCGCCGGGCGGCGCTGACTCAGCCGTAGCGGGCTCGCAGCAGCTGCATCATGGCCACGTTCAGTTCCCACTGGTTCGCCACCGGCTGGCCGGTGTAGGGCAGGGTTTGCAGATAGGGCGCCGGGCCGAATTCCGGCGTCATGGTCATCACGTCGGCGCCGGCGGCGCGGCGCAGTTCCACAATGCGGTCCCACCATTGCAAGTGCGCCTGCAGCGCAGCGGCCGCTTCCGGCGCGCGGAAGTCCGCCACTTGCGGACCCTGCGCGTGGCCCACGCGGGCGTGGATGTGGCGCACGTGCGGCAGCGTGGCGGCCAGCGTGTCCGGCTGGTCTTCCAGCAGCGACTCGCAGGCGCAGCACCAGTGCGACAGGTCTGCCGTCAGCTGCAGCTGCGGCAGCTTTTCCAGGTAGGGCAGCAGCAGCATCGGGTGTCCGCTGAAGCGGCTGCGGTGGATTTCGTGCACGATGGGCACGCCGTGCTGCTGCGAGATGGCGTCCGCCAGCGCGATCAGCTCCAGGTTTTGCGCCTGGCTGTAGAAGTCCTTGCCGGTGTGCGTGTTCACCAGCAGCGGGCGCGCCGCGCAGGCGTTGTGCAGCAGCTCGGCCAGCGCCGTCTTGTGCGCGTCGAACTGCGGATGGAACACGGTTTCCCACTGCTGCGCGATCAGGGCCAGGCCGGCGTCCGCGATGCGGCCGGTCCAGTCCGCGCGCGCGGCAGCGTCCAGCGGCAGCGACATCTCTATGCCGTCAAAACCGGCCGCCGCCACCTTATCGATAAAGGCTTGCGGCGCCAGCTCGTTGCTGCCCCAGTGCGGGGCGAAGATCTTGATCTGCATGGCTGGCCCTTAAATGAAACCCCGTACCGGGAAATCGGCGCCGCGCTGTATCCAGTTCTGCGGCGAGTACGCGGTGCGCGCGTCGGTGGCGTGCAGCGTATAGGCATGGCGCGACACGGGTGACCGGTTGGGCGCGCTGTAGTGCGGCAGCAGGCCGTGGAAGCACACCAGGCTGCCCGCCTTGCACTCCAGCGGCACTGCGGTGGAGTCGTCCGGCCACGGCGTGGCGTCCAGCTTCTCCACGCGGATATTGTCGCCATTGCGCACGAAGCGCTCGCGCAGCGGCGTGCGGTGGCCGCCCGGCTCGGCCCACAGGCAGCCGTTGTCCAGCGTGGCGTCTTCCAGCGCGAACCAGAAGGTGGTTACGCTGATGGGCGTGGTGTCGAAATAGGTCGCGTCCTGGTGCCAGCGCACCTCGCCGCCTATGCCGGGCTGCTTGAAGATATACATCGACTGCCAAACCTGGGCTTCGGCCAGGCCAAGGTCGCGCGCCACGGCCGCCAGCTTGGGATCGGCCGAGAAGGCGCGGAACACCGGGTCCAGGTCGTGCATGGCGTGGCCGATCTTGTTGATCGACAGTTCCTTGGCCTGCTTCAGCTGGCCGTCCGGGCCGAAGGCTTCTTCCTCGAAGAAGCAGCGGATGGTGTTATCCGAACGCAGGAAGTACTCGTCGGACTTCTTCTCCTGGTCCTTGGTGGTGAAGATGCCCTGCGCCACGCTTGGATCGAATTCGTTGACAATCTTGGCGGCGCGCTCACGCAGCGCGGAAATTTCCGCCGGGCTCTTGAAGCCGGGGATGACGATGTAGCCATCGCGCTCGTATTGTTGCTTTTGTGCTTCGTTCAGCATGGCGGGGACTCCCTTGGTATGGATGGTGCGCCATTGTACGGCTGCCCCGGCGGCGTCACAATCGGCAAACGGTTGACACATTGTCTGCAAAATGAAGACAATGGCTGATGGATCAGCTCAGAGCAATGGAAATATTTGTCGAAGTGGCACGGCTGCGCAGCTTCAGCGAGGCGGGCCGCCGGCTGGGGCTGACGCGCGCCATGGTCAGCAAGCACATCATGCAGCTGGAGGACAAGCTGCAAGCACGGCTGCTGCACCGCTCCACGCGGGAAGTGAGCCTGACCGACGTGGGCCAGGCCTACCTGGAACCGTGCATGGCCACGGTGGCGCAGGCGCGGGAAGCCGCGCAAGTGGCTACGGGTGCGCGCGAGGCGGGTGGCCAGCTGGCCGGACCGCTGCGCATCCAGGCGCCGTCCAGCTTCGGCGGCATGTGGCTGGCGGACGCCGTGGCCCGCTTCAGCCTGCCGCATCCGCAACTCACACCGCTGCTCTACGTGGACGATGCGCTGCTCGACCCCATCGAGCACGGCTTTGATTTGACGATACGCGTGGGCGGCATTCCCGACAGCCGGGCGCTGGCGATGCGGCCGCTGGCGCCGTGCAAGGGCGTGCTGTGCGCCAGCCCGGACTACCTGGCGCGGGCCGGCAAGCCTGCGGCGCCGGAAGACCTGGCGCAGCACCAGTGCCTGCACTTCAGCCATTTGACGGACGGCGCCACCTGGCACTTCAGCCAGGGCGAGCGGCGCACGTCGGTGCGCATCAACGCCGCCTTCACCGCGAACAACGGCCTGGTGCTGCACCAGGCCGCCTTGCGCGGGCTGGGCATCGTCTACAGCACCACCTTCCTCGCCTGCGAAGCGCTGCGCGACGGCACGCTGGTGCCCGTGCTGGACGACTGGGAACTGCCGCTCAACTACCTGAGCGCCCTGTACCCCGCCAGCCGCCAGCCCTCGCCCAAGGTCCGCGCGCTGATTGATTTCCTGGTGGCGGAATACCAGCCGGTGCCGCCGTGGGACAAGGCGCTGCCGGTTCAGTGAGCCGATGGCTATTGAATATCAAATCAGTAGCTAATAATTATTTGATATTGATTAGTATTTAATTGACTCATAGGATTTTTTTAATAAATTACGTTTGGTAAATAATTAAAATTTCCAAAGAGGCTATTAAATTGAAAGTATTTTTCCGGTTGGCTTTCGTGTATTTTTGCAGTGGCTTCTTTGCAAACCCTATTTTTGCGCAGGATAGTGACATCCCGCGAGTTTTTGTGCCGGGGGACAGGTGCGATGGCTATGTGGGGACGATGAAATATGCGTGCCAAAATGGTCGAGATACTTTCTATGAGGCCGGCGGTGGTAGCACGCCGTCGGCCGGTGGCGGCGGCGGAGGTGGCAGTCCCGCCACCCAAGAACAGCAGAAGCCGTCAACCGCATCAGATTCCGGAACTTCCGCCAAGACCTGCAAGCCGGTCATTTTAGCCACCGGCGAGAAAGTCAAAGAGGAAATAGATTACGTCGCGCACGGCGCGTATGGGCTTGGTGTATCCCGAATGTATCGCAGCAAGCAGACCAGCGGCGCGATGTTCGGCCCCAACTGGATGTCGAGCATCGAGGTTCCCCGGGTAATGTTCACCTTGGCTGGCTGCTCAGTAAAGCAAACCGGAGACTGCATTCCAGAAACCGTCACCATCGCCCAGCCGGATGGAACCAAGTTCACCTATAAGTTCAGCAATATCGTCTTGGCCGCCGCGATGTCCTCCGCTGAGAAGACCAGGGCCAGCCGCGCCCGCACTCTCATTAAGACTCCAGGCAAATCCGCTACCACGATGGCGGAAGGCGATACCTATGGAAGCACTGATTAATTCATCGGACGCCGTTCCCTGCGGCAGTCCAACCTGAGACAATAACGGCACCCCCACTGTCCGCCATCGACCATGCAAAAGAGCTTTTCCGACCTTGAATATGCTGCCAAGA
>NZ_WWCU01000037.1:0-37500 GCF_009857595.1 Pseudoduganella aquatica
CGCGGCGCGCGCCGGGCACGCCGGGTGCGCGGGCGCAGGCGGCGTTCGCTGCCAGCGCTGCGCTGTGCGCGCGCTACTGGCATTTTTTGTTGCTGCTGTGGCTGGCGCTGTTCGCGCTGATGTTCCTGGTCACGCCGGATTTCGTGCAGGTGGTGTGTGAAAGCGTCGGCATCCGGCCGCCGCAAGCGAGGTGAATCATGGATGCGTCCGGCAGTGGTGGCGTGCAGGGCTTGGTCAGCGACTTCTCGGGCGACAAGGTGGCCTACCATGTCCCCTGGGGCAAGCTGATGATGTGGATCTTCCTGCTCAGCGACACCTTTATCTTCGGCAGCTTCCTCACCGGCTACATGACGGTGCGCCTGTCGGCCACGGCGGCCTGGCCCAATCCCAGCGAGGTGTTCGCGCTGACCATCGCGGGCACGACCCTGCCGCTGATACTGATCGCCATCATGACCTTCGTGCTGATCACCAGCAGCGGCACCATGGCCATGGCCGTCAACTATGCCTACCGGGGCGAGCGCGCCATCAGCGCGCGGCTGATGCTGGCCACCGCCGTGTTCGGCGCCATGTTTGTCTGCATGCAGGCCTTCGAATGGAGCAAGCTGATCCATGAAGGCGTGCGGCCCTGGGCCAACCCCATGGGCGCGGCCCAGTTCGGCTCCTGCTTCTTCATGATCACCGGCTTCCACGGCCTGCACGTGTCGGCCGGCGTGATCTACCTGCTTATCGTGGCGCGCCGCGTGCAGCGCGGGCATTACGAACGCGGCCATGGCGGGCAGGGTGGCAAATACGACATTGTTGAAATCGCCGGCCTGTACTGGCACTTCGTGGACCTGGTCTGGGTCTTCATCTTTGCGCTGTTTTACTTGTGGTAGGAGGGGCCATGTCCACCGCTTCCGCGCAGCACCCGATCGGCATTTACTTCAAGATATGGGGCCTGCTCTTTATTCTCAGCGCCTTCTCGTATGCGGTCGATTTTTTCCACGTGCAAGGCTATCTGCGCTGGACCCTGATCCTGGTGCTGATGGCCGCCAAGGCCAGCCTTATCGTGGCCTATTTCATGCACCTGAAATGGGAGCGCCTGGCGCTGATCTACACCATCGTGATTCCGCCCACCGCGCTGCTGGTTCTGGTGTGGCTGATGATGGTGGAGGGCGACTACACCTTCTTCACCCGCATGACGCATTTCGGCTGAAGCTGCACGGGTTTTGCGCCGGGACTTGCCTTGATTTTCCAGCTTTTACCGTGCTACAATTCGCCCACGCTTTTACGACGTCCCCATCGTCTAGAGGCCTAGGACATCACCCTTTCACGGTGAGTACCGGGGTTCGAATCCCCGTGGGGACGCCAAGTCAAAACAAGTGTGCAGATGCAGCCCTGGTGCGCCGGGGCTTTTGATTTTTTAAGATCACGCTGCGATAGAATAGGTCACGACAGATTTCTGTCCCCATCGTCTAGAGGCCTAGGACATCACCCTTTCACGGTGAGTACCGGGGTTCGAATCCCCGTGGGGACGCCAGACAGAAAAAAGCCGCCTTGCGCGGCTTTTTTTCCACATATGCCTACCGAAAACCATCCCGCCGCCATGGCCACCTTAGCCCTGTTCTGCAAAGTCGTCGACAACTACGGCGACATCGGCATCTGCTGGCGCCTGGCGCGCCAGCTGCAAAGCGAGCACGGCATTGCCGTCACGCTGTGGGTGGACGATATGCGCACCTTCCAGCGCATCTGCCCCGAGGTGGATCCCGGCGCGGCGCGGCAGCGGATTGCGGGCGTGGCCGTGCGCCACTGGGATGGGCAGGACGGCGAATTCGCGCCGGCCGACATCGCCGACATCGTCATCGAATTTTTCGGCTGCGACATCCCGCCCGGCTATATCGCCGCCATGGCGCAGTGCGAACCGCGCCCGGTGTGGCTGAACCTGGAAGGACTGACGGCGGAGGAATGGGTGGAGGGCTGCCACACCTTGCCCTCGTCCCATCCGCGCTTGCCGTTGACGAAACATTTCTTCTTCCCCGGCTTCACCGCGAAAACCGGCGGCCTGCTGCGCGAGTCCGCGCTGGAAGCGCAACGGCTGGCCTTCGCGTCCGACCCCGCCGCCCAGGCCGCCTTCCTGGCGCGCTTCGGCGTGGCGCAGGCGGACATGGCCGCGCTCAAGGTGTCGCTGTTCTGCTATCCGCACGCGCCGGTGGCCGAGCTGTTCAGCGCCTGGGCGCAGGGCGGCGAGCCGGTGCTGTGCCTGGTGCCGGAAGGCGTGGCGGCGGACGCGGTGCAAGCCTTCCTGGGCGCCGAGGCCAGGGCCGGCGCCGCACGCAGCAGCGGGGCGCTCACCGTGCGCGTGCTGCCCTTTGTGCCGCAGCAGGATTACGACCAGCTGCTGTGGGCCTGCGACCTCAATTTTGTGCGCGGCGAAGACTCCGTGGTGCGCGCGCAATGGGCGGGCCAGCCCTTCGTGTGGCATATCTACCCGCAGGACGAGAACCTGCACCACAAGAAACTGGGCGCCTTCCTGGCGCGTTATGCGGCGGACGGCGCGCTGGACGCGTTTTCGCTGCGCTGGAACGGCGCGGCGCCGCCCGGCGCGGACGGCGATGTGGCGCCGGACTGGCCGGCGCTGTGGTCCGCGCTGCATGCCGCGCTGCCGGCCACCGCCGCGCGCGCCGCCGTGTGGCGGGAGCAGATCGCCGCACATGGCGACCTGGCAACAAACCTGCTGCGTTTTGCTGCGTCGCTCAAGTAGGCGGCGCAAGAAAAATCAGGTATACTGCCCGGTTACTCTATCAGGTATTTTTACTCGGTATTATTACTCGATCAAACTAGAGCTTACGGCGTTAGAAGCCAGCAGGCGACAGATGATTTTCACGCAACCCACTTTATACGTACACTCGCTATGAAACCCGCAAAAGAAATTCGTGTTGGCAACATCATCATGGTTGACGCCAAGCCTTTCATCGTTCTGCGTTCTGATGTCAACGGTTCGAGCCGCACGGGCTTCACCTACAAATGGAAGATGAAGAATCTTCTGACGAACGCTCCCCTGGAAAACGTATTCCGCGGCGACGACAAATTCGACGTGGTGGTTCTGGACAAGAAGCCAGTGACCTACTCCTACTTCGCCGACCCGCTGTACGTCTTCATGGATCAAGAGTACAACCAGTACGAGATCGAAGAAGAAAACCTGGGCGACGCACTGAACTACCTGAAAGACGGTATGGAGTGCGAAGCAGTGTTCTACGACGGCAAAGCCATCTCGGTAGAACTGCCAACCACCATCGCTCGTCTGGTTGCCTACTCGGAGCCTGCAGTGAAGGGCAACACTTCGGGCAACGTCCTGAAAGAAGCCAAGATCGAAAACGCGATCGAATCCAAGCAGCACATCGTGATGGTGCCGCTGTTCGTATCCCAGGACGACGTGATCGAAATCGACACCCGTACCAACGAATACAAGCGCGTAGTACGCAACTAAGTCCCGGACTTGGCGGCGCGCTCGCTGCAAGGAAAAGCCAGGTTCCGCGGAACCTGGCTTTTTTTTTTACGCGAAGGGAACGAAGTCGATGCCGTTCTGGATCGCGCCTATCACCTGGGCATGGTTCTCCGGGCTGTCCGAGAACTGCACCAGCACGTTCGCCTGGGACGCCAAATGGTTGTCGAGCACGTTCATCCAGTAGGCGAAGCCTGCCTCGTCGGGTGCGCGGTGCAGGGTGTTGGCGTAGAAGCGCGTCACCGCCTCGGCATTGGTCGGCGCCGCGCCGTACAGCGCCAGGCCTTCGTTGGACGACATGAAGTTCTTGGCGATCAGGTCCATGGACGCGCCGCCGTCGCGCACCGCGATCCAGTAACCCAGGCCCGGCAGATCCGGCACGCGGTCGAACACCGCCTGGTACAGGCGGTAGGCCTGGCCCGCATTGCCCTCGATGTCCAGCGCCACGTCGGCGTTGGCGAAGTGCAGGCGCTCCACGTTGCCCAGCACGTCCGAGCCGTCGCTGCCCTGCGGGTTGCTGACCAGGGCGCCGGTGGCGGTGATGGTGATGCCGTAGCCGGCGCGCGCGCCGGTGTAGACAGCCGTGTCGATGCCGCCGCCGCCGTCGATCACGTCGTTGCCGCCCAGGCCGCTGATGCGGTCGTTGCCCTGGTTGCCGATGATGCTCTCCGGGCTGGCGGTGCCGGTGACGATGGCGCCCGCCAGGCTGCCAAAGCCGGCGCCCACGGTGGTGTGCGTGATGGTGCGCGCGTCGGCCGTGGTGTTGGCGATCATCTGGTAGTTGACGAACACCGCGTCCAGGCTGCTGCTGGCCAGCGCCGCGCTGCTGGCGTAGTTGTAGTGGTTGGCGTCGCCGCCGCTGGACAAGCGCGTCAGCGCGCCGGTTTCGATATCCTTGATAAAGATGTCCGCGCGGCCGTCGCCGTCGCCCGGCGTGAAGTCCGAGGTGCTCTCGAACAGCACGTAGCGGCCGTCGTTGGACACGCTGGCGTTGCTGGAGTCGCCCAGGCCCTGCTGGCCGTCGGCGCCGGTCGACACGCGCAGCGTCACGCCAGTGGCCAGGTCCTTGCGGAACACGTCGCGGTGCGCGTTGGTGTCGCCCGCCACCAGGTTGCTGGCCTGGCTGGTGAACACCACGTAGCGGCCGTCCGCCGACACCGAGGCGTTGTCGCTGTTGCCGTTGGCGCCCGCGCCGCTGGAACTGGTGGACACGCGGGTGAGGGCGCCGCTGTCCAGGTTCTTGGCGTAGATGTCCGCGTAGCTGTCGTCGCCGGCCGCCAGGTTGGTGGCAAAGGTGGTGAACACCGCCGTGCGGCCGTTGGACGACAGGGCGGTGTCGGCGCTGGGCGCGTTGGCCTGCACGCCGGCGGCGGTGGTGGAGGCGTTCACCACCACGCCGGTTTGCGTGTTCTTGACGAACATGTCATCGGTGCCGTTGGTGTCGCTTGCGACCAGGTTGGTGGCTTTGCTGATAAAGCCCACGTACAGCCCGCTGCCCGACAGCACCGCGTTGTAGCTCGAGCCGTTGGCCTGGGCGCCGGTGGCGGTGGTGGAGGCGTTGATTAGCGCGCCGCTGGCCATGAACTTGACCATGATATTGGCGTTCCCGCCCACGGTATTCTGGAAGCTCACGGCGCCGGCGTCCCCGGCCAGCGAGGCATTGGTCTTTACGCCCGCCAGCGTGGATACCAGGGTCAGCGTGCCGGTCTGCAGATCGCGCAGATAGATGTCGCCGTCATTCAGGCTGGTGTCGCTCGGCAGCAGCGACTGGTTGGAGGAGAACGCCACGTAACGGCCGTTGGCGGAAATGCGGGCGCCGATATCGGGGGCGCTGATGTCGGTTTGCACCGTGCTAGATGTGTTTGGCAGCATGATAGTCGGATTTTTGTGAATAGTGGTTGTAGGGGTATGGCCTACAAATTGTGCATCAGACAAGCCGAGCGCCCCCGCACAGTTCCACCCGGATATTTTTTCCTTGACCGAGAGTTTGCTATTCCTTTCAAAAAGATAATCAAATTAGTAGCTCGGAAATATTTCCGCTGCTATGCTAGTGGGTTACTGCAGTTACACTTTCGCTTTACTACTCTTGGTACGCGCACTCACGGAGCTGGGTATGGATCGTAGGGGATTTGTTCGCATGGGTTTGGCCGCAGGCGCGGCCGGCATGGCAGCCAGCACGGACGCGGCGGCCAAGGCCGGACCGGGCGCCGTTCTGGACGGCGGCGTGCAGCTGCAGCAGGAGCTGATGGCGGCCAACAAGCTGACCTCGCACTCGCTCACGTCGCAATACCTGGCCCGCATCCGCAATATCGACAAGGCCGGCCCGCGCATCAACGCCATTATCGAGATCAACCCGGAAGCGCTGAAGATCGCCCGCGAAATGGACCGCGAACGCCTGCTGCGCCGTCTGCGCGGGCCGCTGCACGGCATCCCCGTACTTCTGAAGGACAATATCGCCACCGCCGACCGCATGAGCACCACCGCCGGTTCGCTGGCGCTGGCCGGCGTGCGCGCAGCGCGTGACGCCCACGTGGTGGCCCGGCTGCGCGCGGCCGGCGCCGTCATCATCGGCAAGACCAATCTGAGCGAGTGGGCCAATATGCGCTCCACGCATTCGGTGAGCGGCTGGAGCGCGCGCGGCGGCCTCACGCGCAACCCGTATTCGCTGGACCGCAATTGCAGCGGCTCGAGCTCCGGCTCCGGCGCCGCCATCGCGGCCGGCCTGGCCACGCTGGCGGTGGGCACCGAGACCGACGGCTCCATCGTTTCGCCCGCGTCGATCTGCGGCCTGGTCGGCATCAAGCCCACGCTGGGCCTGCTCAGCCGCAGCGGCATCATTCCCATCGCCCATTCGCAGGACACGGCCGGTCCCATGGCCCGCAGCGTGGCGGACGCCGCGCATATGCTGGCCGCCATGGCCGGCGCGGACCCGGCCGACGCCGCCACCGCCGGCAGCCAGGCGGCCGACTACGCCGCCGCGTTGGACCGCGCCAGCCTGCAAGGCAAGCGCCTGGGTGTGGCGCGCAACTTCTTCGGCAAGAACCCGGACGTGGACGCCGAAATGGCCAAGGCGCTGCAAGTGCTGCAGGCCCAGGGCGCGCAGCTGGTGGACGTGGAAGTGCCCAACGTGAACAAGTACGACGGCACCGAAACCGACGTGCTGCTGTACGAATTCAAGTCCGACCTGGCGGCCTACCTGAAGGAATACGCGCCCAACGCGCCGGTGCGCAATATGGCCGAGCTGGTGGAGTTCAACCGCAAGCACGCGGACAAGGAAATGCCTTACTTCGGCCAGGAATACCTGGAGCGCGCCGCCGCCAAGGGCGGCCTGGACGAGCAGGCCTACCTCGACGCGCTGGCCAACAACCAGCGCTACTCGCGCGCCGAAGGCATAGACCAGGTCATGCGCGAACACCGCCTGGACGCGCTGGTGGCGCCCACCGACGGTCCGGCGTGGCTGACGGACTTCATCAACGGCGACCATTACAACGCCAGCTTCTCCTCGCCCGCCGCCGTGGCGGGCTATCCGCACGTGACCGTGCCGGCCGGCTATGTGCACGGCCTGCCGGTGGGCCTGTCCTTCGTGGGCGGCAGCTATACCGAAGCCAAGCTGATCGGCATGGCCTACGCCTATGAGCAGGCCACCCGCCACCGCCGCGCGCCGCAGTTCCCCGCCAGCGTGTCGCCGCAGCCGCGATAGAAAACGCCAATTTGACGGAATGTCCAATTCTGGATATTCTGTCCAAATGCGAAAACAGAAGATAGTCCGTACCGCCGAACAGCAGCTCCTGCTGGACCAGCTCAAGAACGTGGCCGAAGGCCTGGGCCAGACCCTGGCCCCGTTCTGCGAAGTGGTGGTGCACGACCTGCTCGACCCGGCGCACGCCATTGCCGCCATCCACAACAAGCTGTCCGGCCGCGATGTCGGCGGCCCGGCCACGGAGCTGGGCCTGGCCCGCATCGGGGACGCCGCCTATCCCGCCATCGTGGCAAACTACGCCAACAGTTTCGCCGACGGGCGCCAGGCCAAGAGCACCTCCATCGGCGTGAAGGACTCCAGCGGGCAGTACGTCGCCGCGCTGTGCATCAATGTGGACCTGACGATGTTCCACGGCCTGCAAGCCATGTTCGGCCAGTTCAGCCGCATCGGCGCCGGCACGGCGCCGCAGGAATCGCTGGACCCGGCCGGCGCCGACGGCATCCGGCGCCGCATCGACGACTACGCGGCGCGCCTGTCCAGCACTCCGCGCACGCTCAAGGCCGGCGAGCGGCGCGCACTGATCGAGGAACTGCGGGAGGCGGGCTGCCTGGAAGTGCGGCGCGCCATGGAAATCATCGCCCAGCATCTGGGCATTTCGAGAGCGACGGTGTACAGCTATGCCAAATAACGCGAGACTGCTGTTGATCGACAGCGTGCAGGGCGAGTCCCTGATGAACTACCGCGACGTGCTGGACGCCACCCGCGAGGCCTTCGTGCTGCACCAGCAGGAAGAGGGCCGCGTGTTCCCGCTGTTGCGCGAGCGCCTGCCGGAAGGCGTGTGGGGCATCAAGTCCGGCAACGTGGCGGGACAGAACCTGCTCGGCTTCAAGTCGGCCGGCTTCTGGCCCGGCAACCGGGAGAAGGGCGGCGAGCCGCACCAGGCCACCATCGTGCTGGTCGACCCGGACACCGGCCGCCCGCTGTGCATCATCGACGGCAACGGCGTCACCACCATGCGCACCGGCGCGGCCGGCGGCCTGGGGCTGATACAGCTGGCGCGCGCCGACAGCGCCCGCCTGTGCGTGTTCGGCACCGGCGTGCAGGCCCGCATCCAGCTGCGCTACGCGCTGGAGCTGCTGCCCTCGCTGCACCAGGTCGACTACGTCAGCGCCAGCGGCGAGCCGGATCCGGCCTTCGAACGCCAGTTCTCCGAGCGCTGCAGCATCGCCATGGCGGCCGACCGCAACGCCGCCGTGGCGCTGGCCGACATCGTCATCACCGCCACGCCCGGGCGCGGGCCGCTGTTCAACCTGGACGCCGTGCGTCCCGGCACCCACTTCAACTGCGTCGGCGCGGACACGCTGGGCAAGCGCGAACTGCCCGAAGGCCTGCTGCAGCAAGCGCGCCTGTTCGTCGACGACCATATCCAGGCGCGCCAGATCGGCGAAATGCAATGGGCGCCCGAGCTGCCCTGCCACCAGCTGGGCGAACTGCTGTCTGGCCAGCTGCAGGCGCACCGCAAGCCGGAAGACATCACCGTGTTCGACATGACCGGCATCGCGCTGCAGGACCTCACCGTGGCGCGCCTGATCTACGAGCGCGCGCTGGCCAGGGGCGTGGGCAGCAGCGTAGCCTGGCCCTGGTAACAAGTTCACCAAACTCTGAAAAGGAAATCATGCAAGTCCTGCCTACCTACGACGACGTCGCCGCCGCCGCGCAGCGCATCGAAGGCCATGCCCACCGCACCCCGGTGCTGCGCTCGCGCACCGCCGACGAGGAACTGGGCGCGCAAATCTTCTTCAAGGCCGAGAACATGCAGCGCATGGGCGCCTTCAAGTTCCGCGGCGCCTTCAACGCGCTGTCGCGCTTCGACGCGGCGCAGCGCAAGGCCGGCGTGGTGGCTTTCTCGTCCGGCAACCACGCGCAGGCCATCGCCCTGTCCGCGCGCCTGCTCGGCATACCCGCCACCATCGTCATGCCCCAGGACGCGCCGGCCGCCAAGGTTGCCGCCACCAAGGGCTACGGCGGCAAGGTGGTGCTGTACGACCGCTACACCGAGGACCGTGAAGCCATCGGCCGCAGGCTGGCCGAGGAGGGCGGCCTGACGCTGATTCCGCCGTATGACCACCCGGACGTCATCGCCGGCCAGGGCACGGCGGCCAAGGAGCTGTTCGACGAAGCCGGCCCGCTCGACGCGCTGTTCGTCTGCCTGGGCGGCGGCGGCCTGCTGTCCGGCTCCGCGCTGGCGGCGCGCGCGCTGTCGCCGGACTGCAAAATCTACGGCGTGGAGCCGGAGGCCGGCAACGACGGCCAGCAATCGTTCCGCAGCGGCGCCATCGTCCACATCGACACGCCGCAAACCATCGCCGACGGCGCCCAGACCCAGCACCTGGGCAACTACACCTTCGACATCATCCGCCGCGACGTGGACGACGTGCTCACCGTCAGCGACGCCCAGCTGGTGGAGGAAATGCGCTTCTTCGCCGCGCGCATGAAGATCGTGGTGGAACCCACCGGCTGTCTCGGATTCGCCGCGGCGCGCGCCATGCGCGAGCAGCTCAAGGGCAAGCGCGTGGGCGTTATCATCAGCGGCGGCAATGTGGACATGGCGCGCTTCTGCGCGTTATTGGCCTAAAGGACAAGTTACGGGCCGGGCGGGCGCGGGTAGAGTCGCACCATCAACGATGAAGGCGAGGACACTAAAATGCATTCCGTACAACAGGAAGTCGACGAACGCAGCAACCTGACCGGCACCAACAAGTTCGAGCTGCTGCTGTTCCGCCTGGGCGGCGACGCCAGCGGCGACCGCAACGAGCTGTTCGGCATCAATGTGTTCAAGATCCGCGAGATCGTCGCCATGCCGCCCATCACGGCGGTGGCCGGCTCGCAGCCCCACATGCTGGGCGTGGTCAACCTGCGCGGCCAGATCATCCAGGTGCTGGACCTGCCGGCCATCTGCGGCTGTACGCCCAAGACCGGCCTGAACATCATGCTGGTCACCGAGTTCGCCCGCACCACGCAGGCCTTCGCGGTGGAATCGGTGGAAGACATCGTGCGCCTGGACTGGGGCCAGGTGCTGTCGGCCGAATCGACCGCCGTGGGCGGCATGGTCACCAGCATCGCCCGCCTGGACGGCGCCAATGGCTCGCGCCTGGCGCAAGTGCTGGATGTGGAAACCATCCTGCGCAATATGAATCCGACCGACCGTCCCGATGTGGACCCGGAAACCATAGGCCCCAACCTGAACCTGCGTCCGGGCACCATGATACTGGCGGCGGACGACTCGGTGGTGGCGCGCACGCTGATCGAGAAAGGCCTGGAAGCCATGGGCGCGCCCTTCATCATGACCAAGTCCGGCAAGGAAGCGTGGGACAAGCTGGGTCAGATCGCGGCCGCCGCCGAAGCCGAAGGCAAGACCGTGTACGACAAGATCGCCCTGGTGCTGACCGACCTGGAAATGCCGGAAATGGACGGCTTCACCCTGACGCGCAACATCAAGCAGACCTCGCGCTACGCGGCGCTGCCGGTGGTCATCCATTCCTCGCTGTCGGGCACCACCAACGAGGAGCACGTCAAGACCGTCGGCGCGGACGCCTACGTGGCCAAATTCATGGCCGAGGAGCTGGCCGCCACCATCCGCAAGGTGCTGGCGAAATAGCGCGGCACGCGGGGGAAATCGCGGTAGAATTTAAGCGGGCGCCATCCAGGGCGTCCGCCGGCCGCGATGGAACCCATGCTGCAAATCGACTTCCCGATCCGCAAAGAATGCCCGCCCGGCGCCTGCGACTGCAAGCGCGAGCAGCTGCTCGAGGACGCAGCGGCGGACATGGCCGCGCTGGCCGTGCTGCGGCTGACCAAGGAAGACGAAAAGCGGCTGATCCAGCGCATCGAAGCCGCTGAAAGCTACGAAGACCTGCAGCGCATCGGCCTGCGCCTGCAAGAGAATCTCGGCGTGGCGCTGAAGATCGCCCCGGGCGAGAACGAAGTGCGCACCGTGATGGGCCTGCAGATCGAACTGAGCATGCGCCCCGGCCTGTGCCGCAAAACCCGCGAAGCCATCCCCGCTGCGGTGCGCCGCTGCCTCAAGAAAAACCCCGCCATCATCTACGCCATCCTGGATGCGCACGACCTGTTCGGCGTCTAGCCGCAAGGCTCAGGCAAACGTAGGGCGGGTTAGGAGGCGCCAGCCGACGTAACCCGCCATGCTCAGCATGCCAATTGGCGGGTTACGAGAGCCTCCGGCTCGCTAACCCGCCCTACGCGCTGTCCGGCAGCACGAACTGCGCGATGGCCAGGTAGTGCAGGGCGCTGCCCAGCAGCACGAAAAGGTGCCAAATGCCGTGCGCGTGGCGCATTCGCGTGTCGATCACGTAAAAGATGATGCCGACCGTGTAGAACAGGCCGCCCGCCAGCACGTAGGCAAAGCCGTCATTGCCCAGTGAAGCGCGCAAAGGGAGCACCATCAGCACCGCCGACCAGCCCATGGTCAGATAAATCACCACCGACAGCCAGCGGTTCTCGCTTTTCCGCAACTCTTGCACGATGCCGACGAACGCCAGCAGCCAGACGGCTGCCAGCAAAGCCCAGCCGAGCTGGCTGTCCAGCGCCAGGCTGCAGAATGGGGTGTAGGTGCCCGCAATCAGGACGTAGATCGCGCAATGGTCGAACTTCTGCCACAAGGCCTTCACGCGGCCCATGCTGGCATGGTAGACGGTTGAGCAGGCGTACAGCAGCACCAAGCTGAAACAGTACACGCCGATGCTGACCACGCTCTGCCAGGGACCACTCTGCACCTGTCCCAGCAGATAAACCGACCCGCCGGCAGCCAGCAGCGCTCCCGCCAAATGTGTTGCCGCGTTGAACTTTTCGCCTGCTTGGGCAAACTTAACCATGATTAGCCTTAGTAAGTGTTCGGGCCATTGTAGACGCATATCAAAACCGGACCATGACTAATACGGAACACCACCCTATGCGCAAGACCCTTATCGTTTTTATCTTCGCCGCTTTGTGGCACCCATCCGTCCAAGCGGCCGCCGGGTTGCCCGCCCATCTGGCGAGCAGCTGGGGCACTGCGGAGTCCTTGTACGCGGGAAGCGCCGGGCAAACGGATATGCAGCTGGCTGTGGATGGATTTGGCTTCATGGCCGGCTCCAGTCTGGTCAAACCTTAACTTGGCTGTAGCACAAGGCACCAATCTGCTCGGACTAATGCCGAATGTCAGATACGCAACCAGTTCTCCATTTTCAAACTTGGGTATCTGGCAAAGTCTTTCTCGTTGTTGGTGACGAGGATGACATCGAGCGCGATTGCATGCGCTGCAATCAGTTTGTCGAGCTGATCCCTTTTCCTCTCTCTGGCCGCGGCTCGAACTGGGCCATAGGCTTTTGCTGCGGCCATATTGAAAGCCGCAACAGGAATGTCTTCAACCAGCGCTGCAAGATTTCGTCGTTCTCGCATGCTGTTGGCTGAAATCTCAACACCATATTCCAACTCGGCATAAGTAATCGCGGACATCACGACGTCGCCGACATAGCATTGAGAAAATCGTTCCGAGACCTGTGCTGGCTGATTCTTCATGAGATAGATACACATATTGGTATCCAGCATGTAGAGCGGCATCAGATTGGTTCCCGCTCGGCCTGCTCTTGATCGCCTCGTCCTTCAGACATGAAATCCGGGCCAAACCGTGCAAACTTCTTCAGCACACCAGTGAGCGGCCTACGGGCTGGGCGGATACGCAACTCTTCGCCCACCCGCTCTATTTCCAACTCCATATCCGTGCGCTCGTAGGCCAGTTCCGATGGGATGCGCACGGCCTGCGAATTGCCGTTTCGGAAGAGTTTGGTCGTCTTCATGGCGTCCCCACAAAGTATGTACGTAGATGTACTTTAGTCCAGATTTCAGCGCGGCGAGGAAGATGGGCGGCTACGAAGGCTGCACCAGGTTGATCAGGTTGCCGCAGGTGTCTTCGAACAGCACGCCGGTGATCGGCCCCATATTGGTGGGCTCGCCACGGAACACCACGCCCAGCTCCTTCAGGCGCGTGTATTCGGACTGGATGTCGTCGGTCAGGAAGGCGGTGGCGGGGATGCCCGCTTCGTAGAGCGCGCTCTGGTAGGCGTGCGCGGGCGGGAAGCCTATCGGCTCCAGCACCAGCTCCACGCCCTCGGCGCCTTCCGGCGAGGTCACGGTGAGCCAGCGGAAGCTCCCCATCGGGATGTCGTTCTTGACGGTGAAGCCCAGCACGCCCGTGTAGAAGGCCAGCGCCTTGTTCTGGTCGTCGACCATGATGCCAGCCAGTCCGATTCTCATGCAGCTCTCCTGATGCAGTGGTGATTAAACCAACTGTATCAGAAGACGCCGCACGGCGGTTACACTTCGATGAAGCGCATCTTGAAGTTGCGGCCCTTGAAGCTGCCGAAGTCGGCGCCTTCGCGGCTGCCCTTGGACAGGCGGTCGAACGCGTCGTAGGCCACGCGGCGGTCCAGCGCCACATAGGTCTGGAATTCGAACACGTTGATCTTGCCCACTTGTTCCTTGGCCAGGCCGGCGTCGCCGGTCAGCGCGCCCAGCACGTCGCCCGGACGCAGCTTGTCCTTCTTGCCCGCCATAATGCACAGGGTCAGGAAGGGCGCCGGATCGCCTTGCGCGTATTCGTCGTTCGGCAGGTCCTTGAGCGAGTGCCATTCCACGGCCTTGCCCTGGTATTCCTCGATCAGCTTGACCCACTTCTTTTCGTTCGGTGCGCACAGCGACAGCGCCAGGCCTTGCTGTTCCACGCGGCCGGTGCGGCCGATGCGGTGGATGTGCACTTCGGTGTCCTTGGACACGTCGACGTTGATCACCGCTTCCAGGTTGGCGATGTCCAGGCCGCGCGCGGCCACGTCGGTAGCCACCAGCACGGTGGCGCTGCGGTTGGCGAACAGCACCAGGATCTCGTCGCGCTCGCGCTGCTCCAGTTCGCCGTACAGGGCCAGCGCCGTGAAGCCGTCCTTGCGCAGCGACTCCACCAGCTCGCGGCAGTGCACCTTGGTGTTGCAGAAGGCGATGGCCGAGGCCGGCTGGTAGTGCTTGAGCAGCTTGCTCACGGCCGCGTCGCGGTCGTCAAAGCCCACTTCATAGAAGCGCTGCTCGATCTTGCTGTTGTCGTGCTGCGCCTGCACCGTCACTTCCACCGGGTCGGCCAGGAAGGCTTCGGTGGCCACGCGGATGTCGTCCGGGTAGGTGGCCGAGAACAGCAGCGTCTGGCGGCGCTTCGGGCAGGCCGACACGATGCCGGCGATCTCGTCGTAAAAGCCCATATCGGTCATGCGGTCCGCTTCGTCCAGCACCAGGGTGTTGACCATGCCCAGTTCCAGCGTCTGGCGGCTCAGGTGGTCGCGGATGCGGCCGGGCGTGCCGACCACGATGTGGGCGCCGTGTTCCAGCGAGGCGATCTGCGGACGCATCGGCGAGCCGCCGGTCAGCACCAGAATCTTCACATTGCCCACGCCGCGCGCCAGGCGGCGCAGCTCGTTGGCCACCTGGTCGGCCAGCTCGCGGGTCGGGCACATCACCAGGCCCTGGGTGGCGAACCACGCCGGGTTGATCTTGCTCAGCATGCCGATGCCGAAGGCGGCGGTCTTGCCGCTGCCGGTCTTGGCCTGGGCGATCAGGTCGCGTCCCTCCAGCACCGACGGCAGGCTCTGCGCCTGGATGGGCGTCATCTGGGTGTAGCCGAGAATGTCGAGATTGGCCAGGAAGGCGGGCGTCAGCGGCAGGCTGTGGAAGGATTCAGAACTCATGGTGGCGGACCCGGTAAAAAAGTGGGGAAGTGCGCACAGTCTAGCAGGTGCGCAGGCGGTGTCCGCTCAGGCGGACGGGCTCGTTGGGAGACGGTCTTAGCTCTGACGCCACACCGGCAAACCGGTCACGTCCAGGCCCTCTTCGCGCTGCCAGACCGGCAGGCCGCTCGTGTCGGTCGCCTCCAGCAGTTCGAGCTGTTCCTGTTTCAAGGCGGCACGACGCGTGCGCGGTGGAGGCGGGCGCTTGGGCTCGGGCTCCATCGGCGCAGCCGGCGCAAAGCCGGGCAGGTCGAAAGTCGCGTTGTCTTTTTTGTCTCTCATCTCAAAAACAAAAGCCCGGCTGCAGCAGTCGGGCTCAAATATTTAAAGCGGCACGCAGTGTAGCACAAAGCCATGCCGCCGTGGTGGGTATGATGGCCTAGCGGAAACTCAACGGAAGCTCAGCGCGCCGGTCAGGTCGCCCGGCGGGGTGGCGCCGCGCGCGGCGAAGGCCTCGTTGCGCGTCTTCAGGCCTTCCAGCAGCGGCAGGCCGTGCAGGCGGGTGAGGAAGCGCATGATGGAGGTGGTGTCGTAGAAGGTGTGGTCGACCGCGCCCTTCTTGGCGTAAGGCGACACCACGATGGCCGGAATGCGCGAGCCCGGACCCCAGCGGTCGCCCTTGGGCGGCGCCACGTGGTCCCACCAGCCGCCGTTCTCGTCGAAGGTGATCACCACCACCATGTCCTTCCACTGCGGCGACTTCTGCAGGTGGGAGATGATATTGGTGATGTGCTGGTCGCCCGATTCGATGTCCGAGTAGCCGGCGTGCAGGTTCAGGTTGCCCTGCGGCTTGTAGAAGGTGACGGCAGGCAGCTTGCCCGCCACCGCGTCGGCCAGGAATTTGTTGGACATGGGGCTGTCGCCCAGGCCGCCGTCGCGCAGGTGCTCGGCGCGCGCGGCGGTGCCGGGCGCGAACTGCGTGAAGTAGTTGAACGGCTGGTGGTGGTATTGGAAGTTGGGCTTGGGGCCGCCGCCATTGGTGTCCAGCGCCGCCTGCCACGCGCCGCCGTACCAGGCCCAGCTCACGCCCTTGCGCGACAGCAGGTCGCCGATGGTGTCGTAGCTTTGCGGCGGCTGGTAGTAGGCCTCGTCCGGATTGGCCAGGTTCTGGTCGCCGCCGGGGACCGGTTTGATCCAGCTGGGCTGGTAGGGCGGGGCCATGGTGTTGACGATGTAGCCGTCCGGCGTGATGGCGCCGTCGTTCACATACTTGGGCTTGCCTTCCAGGGCCGAGGCCGGGCTGTCCGGCGCCACGGCCAGGCGCGCGCCGGTGGGGCCGTCGGCCAGCACGGCGATCTTCTTCTTGGCCGCGCTGTTCTCGGCGTTCTTGAACTCGGCTGGACGGCCGGTGATCAGGAACTGGTGGTTCATATAGGAGCCGCCGAAGGCCGCCATGAAGAAGTTGTCGCACAGCGTGTACTGGCGCGCCAGCTGGTACAGGCCCAGGTTTTTGGACGTTTCGCCGTAGTAGCCCATCACCATGCCGCCGGTGTTGCCCCAGGCAACAAAGCCGTCGTTCTTGCCGCCGTTGATCTGCATCTGGTTCTGGTAGAACAGGTGCCACAGGTCGCGCGTGATGACCGATTCCGGCAGCGGCTTGCCGTCCGGCGTGGTCAGCTTGAATGGTGCGTTCGGCAGGCCCTTGATCTGTTCTTCCTTGATTTCATAGGTCTTGCCGCCTATGGTTTGCGAGTTCGGCACCATGCCGCCCCAGATCATGGGCAGTTGCGGCAGCACGCTGCCGTTGTAGTCTTTCTGGACCTGGTCGGCCGACAGCGTGGTGGGCATTGGCGAGGCGAGGCCGGGGAAGTCGGCGAACAGGTTGTTGAAGCTGCGGTTCTCCAAGTAGATGACAACCACGTTCTTCACGTGCGCCTTCAGCTTGGCGTCCAGCGAGCCGGCGGCCGGTTTCTTGGCCGGCGCGGCGCCGGTGATGCCGGGCACGGTGCTGGCGATGCCGGTGGCTGCGGCGGCCTGGAAAATGCGTCGGCGCGACGGATTGGCTGGAAGATTGTTGTTGTCGCTCACGCGCGGCTCCTCATGAAAGATTTTCAAGCGGCAAAGTTTATCACCGCAGAGGGGAAAAGCCGTTGGCAGTTTTGTAAAACGGCTTGTTACATTAGGCCGCTTCGCCTCAGCCGCGTTTGCGTTCCACCAGTTCAAAGATGGCCATCCCCGCCAGCATGGCTGCGGTGAAGATCAGCGGCTTGGCGCCGCCGCTGGCCAGCGAGGCCAGGGCCGGGCCGGGGCAATATCCCGCCAGGCCCCAGCCGACGCCGAACGCCAGGCTGCCGATGACCAGCCTGCGGTCTATCATGCTGGCGGTGGGCAGGCGCATGGGCTGGTCCAGCAGCGACTTGCTGCGCTTGCCCGCCAGGCGGAACGCCACCAGGCCCACGCCGATTGCGCCGCCCATGACGAAGGCCAGCGAAGGGTCCCAGCGGCCCGCCAGGTCCAGGAAGCCGGTCACCTTGGCAGGATTGGTCATGCCGGAAACGATCAGGCCGATGCCGAACAGCAGGCCCACGAGCAGGGCCATCAAAATATTCACGATGCGCATGGTGTCCTCCTCAGGCCAGCAGGTGGCGCAGCACGAACACGGTGCCGAAGCCGGCGCCCATGAAGGCCAGGGTGGCCACCAGCGAGCGCGGCGACAGGCGCGACAGCCCGCACACGCCATGGCCGCTGGTGCAGCCCGCGCCGTAGCGCGTGCCCACGCCCACCAGCAGGCCGGCCACGACCAGCACGGCGGTGCCGGCGTCGCTTTGTACCTCGGGCAGGGGAAGCGCCAAGCCGTAGGCCAGCGGCGCGGCGACCAGGCCGGCCAGGAAAGCCAGCCGCCACGTGGTATCGCCCTTGGGCCAGGACAGCAGCCCGCCCAAGATGCCGCTGATGCCGGCGATGCGCCCGTTGAACAGCACGAACAGTGCGGCGGCCAGTCCGATCAGTACGCCGCCAGCCAGGCTGGTCCAAGGGGTGAAGTGCGCCCAGTCGATTTTCATTGTGTCGCTTCCGGTGTGATTGCGTGTTTTGAGACTCGAATCCGTCATGGTAATGCAACTCGGCGGTGTTGAAGTGCGCTGTGTCGTGGAATATTGCGTCCATGCTGCCCGGCGGGCTGGATGCGCATAGGGTGGCGTCAAGATGCGCCCCCGGAAAAGCAAAAAGCCGCTGATTCCTGTTAAGAATCAACGGCTTGCTATGTCTGGTTGCGGGGACAGGATTTGAACCTGTGACCTTCGGGTTATGAGCCCGACGAGCTGCCAGACTGCTCCACCCCGCGTCTGAGGCCCGAATTATATACAAGCCTGTTTCATTCCGCAAGGGTGAATTTTATAAATGAATTTTCTGGCCCTTACGCGGCGGCCAGGCGCCACAGCGAGGTGACCTCGGCGGCGCGGGCTGCGTGCAGCGGGTCGGTGGCGTCGGCGGCGCGGGCATGGGTTGGACGCACGTCGTGGCGCTCCAGCACCTTCAGGCCGGCGGTGGCGATCCACTCCATCAGCTGCTCGCGCGGACGCAGGCCCAGGTGCTCGGCCAGGTCGGACAGGATCAGCCAGCCTTCGCCGCCCGGCGTCAGGTGCTCTTTCAGGCCGCCGAGGAAGCCGCGCAGCATGGCGCTGTCCGGGTCGTACACGGCGTGTTCGATCGGCGAGCTGGGGCGGGCCGGCACCCACGGCGGGTTGCACACCACCAGCGGCGCGCGGCCTTCGGGGAAGAGATTGGTTTTCACCAGATCCACCTGGCGGCTCAGGTCCAGGTTGTGCAGGTTTTCGCGCGCGCAGCTGAGGGCGCGCTGGTCCTGGTCGGTGGCCACCACGCGCTCAATGCCGCGCCGCGCCAGCACGGCCGACAGCACGCCGGTGCCCACGCCGATGTCGAACGCCAGCTTGGCGTTTTTCGGCAGCGGCGCTTCGTTCACCAGCGCCACATATTCGCCGCGCACCGGCGAGAACACGCCGTAGTGCGGGTGGATGCGTTCGCCCAGCGCGGGAATCTCCACGCCGTTGCGGCGCCATTCGTGCGCGCCGATCACGCCTAGCAGTTCGCGCAGCGACATGGCGAAGGGATGCTCGCCACGGCCGTAGGCTTCGTTGCAGGCCAGTTTCACGTCCGGCGCGCGGCGCAGCGGGATGCTGTAGTCGGCCTCGAACGGCACCAGCAGCATGGCCAGCGTGCGGCCGCGCTGCGATTGCGCCTGGCGGTGCAGGTGGAAGGCTTCGGTGGGCGTGGCCGGCACTTTGGGCGCCTTGGCTTTTTTGCCTTTGCTGCCCTTGTGGTCGGCGCGGCGGGCCAGCGCTTGCAGCAGCTGGCGCGCGTTCTGGAAGTCGCCCTTCCACAGCAGCGCCGTGCCTTCGCAGGCCAGGCGGTAGGCCGTGTCGGCGTTGGTGGTGTCGTCGGCGATGACGATGCGCTTGGGCGGCGCCATGCCGCTCTCGGAGCGCCAGAGGGCCGAGTGGTCCGTGCCGTTTTCGGTCCAGTGGATGTATTGTGCTTCGGGAGTGGCTGCGGTCATGGAATCTTCAATCTTGTAGGTAAACGGCAGAACCGCCGCGCTGGGGCGGCGGTTCTGTATCAGCGGCTATTATACGCGGCGCGCCGGCGCTGCCGGCGCGGAGGATCAGGCGGCGGCTTGCTGCGGTTCGGTTTCCGCCGCTGGAATGACAGGTGCGGCAGGCGCGGCTTCGGCTGCGGAGGCCGCTGCGGCTGCGGCAGCCTCAGGCACGCTGCCCGGCGCCTTGGCCAGCACATTGGCCGGCGTTTCCTGCGTGCCGTAAGCGTGGGCGACGGCTTTGGACTTGCCGGTTTGCGGGCCGTAGGTGTCGAGCTGCTCGGTGCTGTTGACCAGGTTGAGCAGGCGCAGCGACAGCGTGCCCAGTTTTTGCTGCTCGCCAGGCTGCTTCTTGTCTTCCTGTACCACGTCGCTCTTGAGCGGTTTGTCGAACAGGCGGAACAGGTCTTGCAGGCTGCCGGGGAACTTGATGTCCGGGAACTCCACGGCCGGCAGCGGATCGGCTGCCGAGCGCGCCGCTTTGGCTGCATCGGCTGCGCCATCGGCGGCGGTGCTCTGGCTGGCGCTGGCTTGCAGCGCGTAGTCGTACTGGACTTCCACTTCGAAATCGAAAGTGCTGCCGTCGGCGGTGGTGATGGTGCCTTTGCCGAGGAAGTGCGAACTCTCCGTCAGGCTGAACGCGGCCGACTTGCTGCTGCCGCCCGCGCCCTGGCTTTGCTGCACGCCCGCCGCAAAGCTGGACGAGGATTCCAGGCTGACCGAGTCAAACGAGACGGTGGCGCCCTTGGCGCTGTCGCCAAACAGCTGCTGGGCGAAGCTGCCGAGCAGGTTTTGCGCCAGATCCACCGTGGAATTGCCCAGGGAATCGACGCGCTGCTGCAGGTCGATGCCGTTCTTGGACAGGGACACTAAATCATTCTGCGCCTTCTCCAGCAGGGAGGAATTGCCAACGCGCAAGTTCTTGCTGTCTGTTTGCTGATTAGCAAGAGACAGGCTGGCGGGCTGGAGCTGGCGTGAGCTCAGGGGAGAGATAGTGGACATCGCGGCACCTATTAACGGGTTTCCTGTTCTAACGGCATAAAACCCGAATTCTTTAGCGCCGCCGTGCTCAATGGTGGTGCGACCAGCTGCCGTCCGGTGAGGCCAGATACGATTGCACGGCGTCTTTTTGGCCGGTGGCGTGGCGTTTTACCTCGCCGCACTGGCAGATGCCCTGGTAAGGCTGGATGTGGGAGCAGGCCGATACTTTCTGCAGGAACACTTGTACCGATTTGTTGCATTTCACGCATTTAAACGTCAGCGTGCGGGGGGCTTTCAGCATGGGAGGCTCGCGGAAAAAAGGGAGGATTCTAGCATTAAGCGTAGACGTCGACGGCGCCGCCCGCCGCCCGCTCCGGCCCGCCTGGCGCGTAGGCCCGCTCCAGTTCGGCGCGCGCCTGCTGTTCCAGCTGCTGGGCGCGGGCGGCCACGGCGCGGTCCTGGGACGATGGTTCTGCCGGCGCCAGCGCGGCGGCCTGGATGGTGCGGGCGCGGGCCACGGTTTCCTGCGGGGTGGCGCCGGGCGAGGTGTCAATGTTCACTTCGCCGCCCACCGCGTAGTTCACGCCGTTGGCGCCGCGCTGGTAGGTGTAGCTGGGGCCGGAGGTGGCCAGGCCGCCGGCGGCCGACAAATGGGCCAGTTCATGCTGGCGCACTTCCGTGTCGCGCTGCTTGAGCTTGGCTATCTGCGCCAGCTGTTCGGGCGACAGCTGTACCCTGGCCTGCGCGCTGGCGGGCGCGGCCGCACTGGAAACGGAGGAGATGGCGCTGATGCTCATTGCCATTCCATCTTAGCAAAAAGCGTAACAAAGTGTTGTATTCGGCGCGGCGCGGTCAACTGAATGGACTGGGCCGCGTTGAACGCTTATCCGAACCGTTGCTTAAAGAGGCTAACTGTGGAACAGAAGAAACATCCTACGAAGGAAGCCGTGCGACAGTGGATGCGTAACAAGATCGAGGAGCGCCGCCCGCCGCCCGACCCGCAGCAGGTGCGGCGCGAGCTGGGCTGGGACATGGTGAAAGTCGAGCGCGGCGAGCTGCCCGTGCGTTAGGACGCCAGCACCGAGACCACGCTCTTGCCGCCCGCCGAGGGCTGCACCAGGATGCGGGTGGAAATCCGCTCCGTCATTTCCTGCACGTGCGAGATCACGCCGACCTTGCGCCCCATCGCCTGCAGCCCGTCCAGCGCGTCCATGGCGACGCGCAGGGTCTCGGCGTCCAGGCTGCCGAAGCCTTCGTCGATGAACAGCGATTCCACCCGCACCCGGTTCGACGACAGCGAGGCGAGTCCCAGCGCGAGCGCCAGCGAAACCAGGAAGGATTCGCCGCCGGACAGCGAGTGCACCGAGCGCATTTCGCCGCCCATGTCCTGGTCGCGCACCAGCAGGCCGAGCGAGGGGCCGCTGTTGTGGTTGATGCGTTCGAGCTGGTAGCGGCGCGCCAGATGGCCCAGGTGGGCGTTGGCGTAGCCCAGCAGCACGTCCAGCGTGAATTGCTGGGCGTAGTTGCGGAACTTCTTGCCGTCGGCTGAGCCGATCAGTTCGCTCAGGCGCGCCCAGCGCTGTTCGATGGCTTCCTGCCGTTCAATGTCCCCCAGCATGGCGTGCGCACGCTGGCGCTTGTCGTCGTCCTGCGCGATGCCGAGACGGTGCGCGGCGGCCTGGTCGTAGGCCAGCTTGCGTTCGGACGACAGCTGGTCCAGCGCTTGCGCCAGCGTTTCCGTGGTGCGGGTGGCGCCGTCCGCTTGCGTCGGAGCGCTCTCCAGATGCTGCTGGCGCTGGAGCTGGCGTTCCTTCAGCACGGTGGCGGCGGTGGCCGCTGCCTGGGCGAGTGCTTGCAGGGCCTCGCGTTCGGTGCGGATGGCGTCCGCCGGGCGGAAGAGCAGGGCGAGCAGCTCTTCCAGCGTGATGGCGCTGTCTGCCAGTTCGGCGAGGTCTATGGTTCCGGTCTCGGGCGCGGCCTGCTGGTGGTTGAAACTGTCCAGCCAGGCGGCGAGGCGGGCGGCGGCGGCTTCGGCGGCGGCGTGCAGGGCGTCCAGTCGGGCGGCCGACTGGGCGATGGCTTCTTCGGCGCGTGCGTGCTGCTGCGCTGCCTGCTGGCCCGCTTGCTGCTGGGCTGCGTGGCGTGCGCGCGCGGTGTCGATTGCCGCTTGCAGCAGCAGTTCCACGTCGCGCACTTCCTTGCCGCCCCAGAGGTCCATGCGCTGTTCCTGCATGGCTTGCAGGCCGGCGTCGGCGGTGCTGAAGGCGGCGCGGGCGGTGTCGGCGTCGTGGCCGGTCTTGGCTTGGGCGGCGGCCAGCGCGTGCAGTTCAGCGTCCAGCGCGGCGAAGGCGTGGGCGCGTTCGTCAAGCTGGGTGCGCTGGGTTTGCCATTGGCGGGCTTCGGCGCGGCGCGCCTCGTAGAAACGCGCGGGGCCGGATTTCCATTCGTCCTTCCAGCCTTCGTTCGGCAGCTCGGTGCTGTTGAAGGCCGCGTCCAGTTCGTCCAGCAGGCCGCTTAGTTGAAGCGCCACTTCGATGCGCTTGTCTTCCAGCGCCTGGTATTCGGCGGTCGATTGCGCCAGGGCGGTGTGCGCGGCGGCTGCGGCGGCTTGCTGGCGGGCGTGTTCGGCGGTGGCAGTGTCGCAGGCTTGCTGCGCGGCGTCGCGCGCGGCGCTGGCCCGGCGCTGCGCCAGTTCCTGCTCGCCGATCAGCTGCAGCGCGTCGCGCGCGTTGGACAGCTCGGCGGAGAACCAGGCTGCAGCTTCGGCGCCTGCAGCGGCTTCGGCTTCAGCCGCCAGCGGGTGGGCGCTCCAGGCGGCGCGGGCGCGGGCCAGGGCTTCTTCCAGCGCGTGCTGCTCGGTGGCCAGCAACGCCAGCCGCTCGACGCTGTTTTGCGCGGTGGTGCGCTGGTAGGTTTGCTGTTCGATGTTCTTTTGCAGCTGCTCGCGGCAGTGCGTTACCTCCGCTTGCAGGCTGGCGTGCATGGCGGCCAGGGCGCCGTCGTCGTGGCGGTAGGGGTGTTCTTCCGCGCCGCAGACCGGGCAGGGCAGGCCGTCCTGCAGTGTGGCGCGCAGCGTTTCCACGCTTTCCGCGCACGCGGCTTCGGCCAGTTTCAGCGAGCGTTCGGCCTGGCCGAAGGTCGCCATCAGGATAGCGTGCTGCTGCTGCGCCTCGGCCAGATGCTGTTCCGCCGCCGCCTTGCTGCGCTGCTGCTGCGCGGCGTCGCCGTCGAGCTGCGCCTTGCGCTGCTGGCGCGCGTCCAGCTCGGACCACGCTTTTTCGCCGGTGGCCAGCAGGTCGCGCCGCTGTTCCAGTGCGCGGCGGCGGCCGTGCATGGCTTCCGCATCAAACGCTGCCAGCGCGGCGATGGCTTGCTGGCGCTGCGCCTCCAGCGCTTGCAGGCGTTCGGCGGCGCCGTCCAGGCCCGCCGTGGCGCGCGCCGCTTCTTCGCGGTGGTGGCTGGCTTGCCGCTGCACCGCCGCCAGCGCGTAGCTGTGCTTTTCGGCCTGCGAGGCGGCTTGCCCGGCCTGCACGAACAGCACGTCCCACTTCTGCCATGACTCGGCCAGCGCCTGCCATTGCTGGTGGCGCGCCAGCCATGCTGCGCCATGCTCCTGCGCGGCGCTGAGCTGGCGGTGCTCGGTTTGCTTGTTCTGCAAGGCGCTGCGGGCCAGCTTGTCGGCCTGGCTGGCGGCTTCCAGCGCGGCGCTGGCCTGCCGGTGGGCGGGCAGCATGGCTTCGATGCGCGCGTCCAGCGCCTTGGCCAGGTCCAGCTTGGGGCCGGCGCCGCGTTGCGCCGCTTCAGTTTCGCCCACCGCCGCTTCGGCTTGCAGCAGCACGGCTGCCGCATGGGCTTGCGCTTGCAGCGCCTGTTCGGATTCCAGCTTGCGCGCCGCCAGCGCCGCTTGTGCGGCCTCGATCTCGCCTTCGATGCGGGTGATGTCGGCGGCGAGCGGGCGCGCAGGCTGCACGGCGTCCAGCTGCTCCAGCGCGGCGCGGCGCGGCGCGGCCGCTTCCACATCGGCCAGGCGCTCCTGCAAGGCTTGCTGCGCTTGCAGCTCGCTTTGTTCCAGCCTTTGCGCCTGCTGGTGCCAGCGCAGTTCCTGTTCCAGCACCGCTTTTTGCGCGTCGAATTGCGCCACCACGGCGTCCGCCTGCGTGCTTTGCGCTTCCAGCGTGGCGCGTTCCTCGCCGCTGAGCGGCTTCTGGTCCGCCAGGCGGCCGGTCAGGCGCTGCAGCGCCGCCTGTTCCAGCTTGGCGCGCTCGAAGGCGCGCATGGAGATTTCGCTGTAGACGGCGCTGCCGGTCAGCGTCTCCAGCAGCTCGCCGCGCTCGTTGTCGTCCGCTTTCAGGAAGGTGGCGAACTCGTTTTGCGCCAGCAGCACGGCGCGCGTGAACTGCTCGAACGACAGGCCGATGCGCTTCTCGATTTCGGCTTTCACTTCGGTCTTGGTGCCGCCCACCGGCAGCAGGTCCGGCAGCTGCAGCAAACTCATTGCCGTCGGCTGCAGCGCGCCCTCGGCCTTGTTGCGCGAGCGGCGCACGCTCCAGCGCGCGCGGTAGCGGTGGTTGTCGCTGCCGACGAAATCGACTTCCGCGTAGCCGTCGGCCACGCCCCGGCGCAGCAGGTTGCGCGTGTCCTGGGTGGTCACGGTTTCGGCGCCCACGTCCGGCAGCATGCTGCGGCCCAGGGCTTTGAGCAGGCGCGGCGTGGCGTCGTACAAGGCCAGGCACAGCGCGTCGAGCAGGGTGCTTTTGCCCGCCCCGGTGGGGCCGCTGATGGCGAACAGGCCGGCCGAGGCCAGCGGCTCCTGTTCAAAGTCCACACTGAATTCTCCGGCCAGCGAGGCCAGGTTTTTACCGCCGATTCTGAGGATGCGCATAGATATTCTTGGTTCAGGCGCCGGGCAGCATAAGCTCGGCAAAGGCACTCAACTGGTCCGCCGGCGCTTCGTTGCCGAAACGCTGGAGGTAGAGGCGCTTGAAGATGTCGTCCGGCTGCAGCTTGTCCAGCTGGTCCAGCGTCAGCGCGGCGTCGTCGAGCGAGGGTGCGCGGCTGGGCGTGGAGGTTTCGATTTTCGCCAGGCGGAAGGGCTTGCCTTCCAGCGCGGCTTCCACGCGCGCGCGCATGCCGGGCTGCGGCGCGTCCAGCAGCACGCGCACTTCCAGGAAAGGCCAGGCTTCGGGCGGCAAGGTGGTTTCGCCGGGCAGGGCGGCCAGCGCTTCCAGCACCTGTTCCAGCGGGACGGGTTTGGCGGGCACGCGCATCAGTTCCACCGCGCGCGGCACGGGGATGGCGCTTACTTCGCAGGGCGCGCCGGCGGCGCCGATGTCCACGCGCAGGATCTGGTGGCGGTAGCCGGTTTCGGCGAAGGACAGCGGAATGGGGCTGCCGCAGTAGCGTATGCGTTCCTGTTTGCCCACCGCTTGCGCCAGGTGCAGGTGGCCCAGCGCGGCGTAGGCGATGGACGGGTCGAAGATCCCGGTTGGCAGCATCTCGGTGCCGCCGATGACGATGCGGCGCTCGGAGTCGTTCGACATCTGCCCATCCACCATGTGGCAGTGCCCCATGGCGACGATGGACTGGCCGGGCTGGAGACGCGACTGCGCCACTTCGTAGGCTTGCTGGTAGAGCAGGGCGATGCCGGCCAGGTAGGGATCGGCGGCGGGCTGGCCGTCTTGCTCAAGCACCGGCTGGCGCGGCACGTCGCCGGGGCGCAGGAAAGGCACGGCCAGGCACCAGGCCTCCACCGCGCCGCTCTTGCCGGTCAGCGGCAGCACCAGGCGTTCCACGTCGATCTGGCCGTCCGCGCCGCGCGGCACGTTGCCGATCACCTGCGTGCCGTGCGCTTCGAGCAGCGGGCCGGGGGCCTCCAGGCGGCCCGGCGAGTCGTGGTTGCCGGCGATGACGATGAGGTCGAGCTGCGGCGCGCGCGCCCTGGCCTGCTGCAGGAAGCGGTACAGCTGGCGCTGGGCGGCGGACGAGGGGTTGGCGTTGTCGAACACATCGCCCGCGATCAGCAGCGCGTCGGCCTGCTCGGCGACGATGGTGTCAAGCAGCCAGTCGAGGAAGCACTGGTGCTCGTAGCCGCGTTCAAAATTGTGGAGCGACTGGCCCAGATGCCAGTCGGAGGTGTGCAGCAGACGCATGGATTGCCTGGATAGGGGATAGGTAGGGCCGAAAAGCGCTCAATATAGCCTAAACTCGGCCCTTGCGAGTTGCGGCGGATCTAACTGCGGACGTTCAGGCTGCATTCGGGGTGGCGTGCAGCGCCGACAGCACGGGCGCGGCGCGGTAGGTGTTGCGGCCGGCCTGCTTGGCCTGGTACAGCAGCATGTCGGCCCGGTTCAGCAGCTCGGCCGGGGTGACTTCCTCGCCCTGGTAGAAGGTCAGCCCTATGCTGGTGGAGACCGACACGGTGGCCGCGTCCAGCTCGAACGGCGCCTGCATGGTGGTGACGATCTTGGCCGCCAGATTCTCCGCGTCCTCGGTGCGCGCCAGGCGCTCGACGATGATGGTGAACTCGTCGCCGCCCAGCCGCGCAATGGTGTCGCTGGCGCGCATGGCGTGCGTCAGGCGCGCCGAGAACACCTTCAGCAGCGAGTCGCCCACGCTGTGGCCGTAAGTGTCGTTGACCGGCTTGAAGCGGTCGATGTCCATATACATCACCGCCATCATGGTGTTGTTGTCGCGGCTGGCGGCCATGGCGTTGTTGAGCTCCTGCAGGAAGCCGGCGCGGTTGGTCAGCCCGGTGAGCGCGTCGATCTGCGACAGCTTGAGCAGGCGCTGCTTCTCGCGCTTTTGCGCCGTGATGTCCTGCCGCATGACGTGGAAGCCCACCACGCTGTAGCCGCCTTCGTCGAACTGCGGAATGTAGATCACCTCGAAGCTGCGCACGATGCTGTGGCTTTCGTCGTCCTCCTCGAAGGACAGCGTTTCGCCCGCCAGCGCGCGCTGCACGTAGGGCTGCAGATACTGGTAGCGCTCTTCGCCCACCGTTTCGCGGATGGTGCGGCCCACCATGCCGACGCCGGACTGGCTGAATTCGCGCTCGTAGGCCAGGTTGTTGAAGCGGTAGACTTCGTCCTCGTCCACATAGGCGATCATGGCGGGCAGGGTGTCGGTGATGGTGCGCAGGCGCGCTTCGCTCTCGCGCAGCGCCATGACGGACTTGCGCATCAGCGTGATGTCGTCCAGCGTGCCGACAAAGCCGTCGATGCGGCCGTCGATGATGATGGGCGCCACCTTCATCGACGTCCACACCACTTTGCCGTCCGGGTGCACGCAGCGCAGCGTGTCCTGGAAGGGCTGCAGCGTGTCGCGCAGGTGGCGGATGGCGGCGCTCAGCACCTCGCGGTCATTCGGATGCACGCCCACCATCCAGGCGTCTCCCAGGGCCTGCTCGCGCGTCAGCCCGGTGATGGCTTCGAAAGTGCGGTTGACATAAGTACAATGTCCGTTGGCGTCCGCGCGGATCAGGCCCAGCGGCGAGGCGTCGTTGACGGCCTGGAGTTCGGCCTGGTTCTGGCGCATTTTCAGTTCGTCGCGCTTGCGCGAGGTGATGTTGCGGGTGGTGACGGTCACGCCGTCGTCGATGGCCACGATCTGGTGGCGCAGCCAGCGCGGCTCGCCGGGCAGGTTGCGGGTCTCGAATTCCTCCTCCAGCGGCTGGCCGGTTTCCATCACCGCGCGGTAGCGGTCCAGGAAGCCTTCCTTGCGCCAGTTCGGCACCAGTTCGCCGATGCGCTGGCCCAGCAGCGTGTCGCGCGGCAGCTCCAGCATGCGCGCGCCGCGCTCGTTCACGTCGACCAGCGTGAAGTCCACCACCTCGCCGCGCGCGTGCGAGCGGCAGGCTTTCAGCAGGAACACCGCGTCCAGGCTGGCGTCGGCCGCCGCGCGCAGCTTCTGCTGGGCCTCGGTGGCCGCCAGCATGCTGCGGCGCAGGCGCCGGCTTTGCTGCATCAGCAGCGCGGCGAAGGCGCACACCAGCATCGAGGCCAGCGTGGCCAGCACAAAGTAGATGCGGCGCTGGTTCTCGAAGCGCACCATGGACGAACTGACCGTGTTGCCCACCACCGCCGTCAGCGAGTAGCGCGGCATGTCGCGGTAGCTATAGATGCGCTCCACGCCGTCCAGCGGCTGCTTCAGGGTCAGCTCGTCGGCGCTGCCGTAGGCGTCGGTGCTGGTGGTGGTGAAGTCGATGGCGTCGCTGATGTACAGGTGTTCCTCGATGCGGCCGATGGCCAGGCCGGTGTCGCGGCTGGTCAGCATCACCAGGCCGTTGGGCTCCACGTGCAGGCGGTCGTAATCCTCCACGAAGTAGGCCGGGTCCACCATCAGCATGATGACGCCGGCAAACTGGCCCTTGGCGTCGTTCAGGCGCCGCGCAATCTGGATCTGCCACTTCTTGGTCTTGGGCTCGACCATGGGGTTGGAGGCGAGCGCCGCGTCGTCCAGGGCCAGCCCGAGTATCTTGAACATCGGGTCCGCGCTGATGTCCGGGCTGAAGAAGCCGTTGCGGCTTTCCAGCAGCTTGCCGTCGGGGAGGTAGAGGGCGATGGGCAGCTCCAGGCGCGAGGGCATGAGCGAATCGAGCAGGCCGCCCTTGCGGGTGAACTCGGGCAGGCGCAGCGTGCCGCCGGTTTCTTCGTATTTGAGTTTGAACAGCTGGGTGGCGTGCTCGGTCTGGCGCAGCAGGTGGCTGGTGTGTTCGGCCAGGGTGCGTGCCAGCGTCTGGCTATGCAGCACGGCCTCGTGGCGCGCGCTGTGGTACTCCTGCCGCACCTGGTAAGCCACGGCGCCCCACATGGACAGCAGCAGCCCAAGGGCAAACGCAGGCAGCAAAACTGCCCGGTAGGTTTTGCGCAGGAAGCGCCGGACTGGGTTATCTGATCTTATCAATTGGTCGCCTTGGGGCTTTTGGGGTAACGCAGTCTCCATTGGGGGATATTTTGCACGCAAATTCGGCGCTTGGGGTCCAGGCAAAACCAAAATAAATCCGCCGGCCAGGGAAAAGTGATAAAACGCCAATGGAAAGCGCGTTTTCTTTTAGAATGGCGGGCTGCGTTTAACCATGGAAGGGCCACGCTTTTGACCGAATTGACACTCAGCCTGGCGGCGGCGCGCGCCCTGCATCTGGCGGCGCAGGGGCTGTTGCAGCCGCGCCGCAGAAAAGCGCGCAAAGCCGACGTGCTGGAGGCGATACGGCAGATGGGCGTGCTGCAGATCGACACCATCCACGTGGTCGCGCGCAGTCCCTTCCTGGTGCTGTGGAGCCGCCTGGGCGACTATCCGCAGCCCTGGCTGGAGGAACTGCTGGCCGAGGGCGCGCTGTTCGAGTACTGGGCCCACGAGGCCTGCTTCGTGCCGGTGGAGGACTACGGCCTGTACCGCCACCGCATGATAGACCCCGGCTCCATGGGCTGGAAGTATTCCGAGACCTGGATGGCCGAGCGGCGCGCCGACGTGGACGCGGTGCTGGCCCACATCCGCGCCAACGGCCCGGCGCGCTCCTCGGACTTCGAGCGCACCGACGGCAAGGGCGGCGGCTGGTGGGAATGGAAGCCGGAAAAGCGCTCGCTGGAGGTGCTGTTCACGGCCGGCCAGCTGATGATAGCGCGGCGCCACAACTTCCAGCGCGTGTACGACCTGGCCGAGCGCGTGCTGGAACGCTCGCTGCCGGGATGGGACGACAGCCGCATGCCCGCCATGGACGAAACGCGCCGCACCTTCGTGCTGAAAACGGTGAAGGCGCTGGGGCTGGCCAAGGCGTCCTGGATCGCCGACTACTTCCGCACCAGGCCGCCGCGCCTGGACCCGGAAACGCTGGTGGCCGAAGGCGCGCTGCTGCGCGCCCGCGTGCAGGGCTGGGACGAGCCGGTCTACATCCACCCGGACCATGCGGCGCTGGCCGCCAGCGCGGCGGACGGCGGGCTGTCGGCCACGGCGACCGTCATCCTGTCCCCGTTCGATCCGGTGGTGTGGGACCGCCGCCGCGCCCTGGAATTGTTTGATTTCGACTATCGCCTTGAATGCTACACGCCGGCCGATAAGCGCCGCTACGGCTATTTCACCCTGCCCATCCTGCGCCGCGGCGCGCTGGTGGGGCGGGTGGACGCCAAGGCGCACCGGCGCGAGGGCGTGTTCGAACTGAAGTCCGTGGCCCTGGAGCCGGGCACGCGCGCCAGCGAGCGCTTTGTGCGCGACGTGGCGGCCGCCTTGCGGCGCTGCGCCAACTGGCACGGCTGCCCGCAGTTGCGGGTGCAAAGCGCCGAGCCGGCGGAATTTGCCGCCGTGCTGCAGGCCGAACTGGATAGCGACCGGATAGCATGATGAAGACCGCATTGGAGACTGCATGACCCTGCCCGCCGCACCCGCCAGCCTGATCGGCGCCGACGGCCAGCCCCTGTTTGGCCGCTATGCCGGCATGGCCGGGGGATTCGACTGGAGCGCGCTGGCGGCCCCGCACGCGCGCAACGCCTTGTGGCGCGGCTTCCACCACAAGCGCTGGCACTACGTGGCGCTGTCCACCGAGCAGGTGTTCTGCGCCGTGGCCATTGTGGACCTGGGCTGGATAGGCACCTGCTTCGCCTACGCCTTCGACCGCGACGACGGCGACATGCTGGCCAATTTTTCGCAGGACGGCCTGCCGCTCACGGCGGCCCGGGTGGCGGCGCACGCCGGCGGCCGCAGCACCTTCAAGGTGAAGCAGACTTACATCAATATCGAAGCGCTGGACGCGGGCCGCTACAAGCTGGAGCTGGACTGCCCCTACCTGGTGATAGACGCCGAATTCGGTCCCGCCAGCGCGCCGCCGCTGCTGGCCAGCGGCCCGGTCAAGAACGGCTCGGTGCACGCCACGCAGAAGTCGGCCGGCATGCCGCTGTCGGGCGAGGTGAAACTGTGGCGCGGAGAGTACGATCTGGCCGGCGGCGTGGCCAGTTTCGACTATTCCAACGGCCTGCTGGCGCGCAACACGGCCTGGCGCTGGGCGTCGGCGCATAATCTGGAACTGGGTTTCAATTTGCAGGCCGGCTATTTCGGCGGCCACGAGAATGCGCTGTGGCTGGACGGCCAGGTGCACGCGCTGGGGCCGGCCCATTTCATCTACGACCAGGCCGACCCGCTGGCGCGCTGGCATATCTTCACCGAGGACGACCTGCTGGAGCTGTTTTTCACGCCGGAAGGCGCGCGCCGCCAGGACAAGAACCTGGTGGTGGCGGCCAGCCGCTATGTGCAGCCCATAGGCACTTTTACCGGCTGGGTGCGCAGCAGCGCGGACCAGCCGAAACGCATGGTGACGCAGCTGGTGGGCGTGACCGAAGACCATACCTCGCGCTGGTGAGCCCGGACGGGCGCGCGGGCTGAAAGGACGGCCGATGAGCATCAGGAATTTCAACAGTCTGTTCGACCCCGGCTCGGTGGCCGTGATCGGCGCTTCGCTGCGGCCGGGCAGCCTGGGCGCCATCGTGCTCACCAATATGGCCGAGGGCGGCTACGCGGGCGCGCTGTGGCCGGTCAATCCCAAGTACGACGAACTGCTGGGCGTGCGCTGCTACAGCAAGGTGTCGGCCCTGCCCAATGCGCCGGACCTGGCCATCATCTGCACCCCGCCGGCCACGGTGCCGGGCCTGATCGCCGAGCTGGGCGCACGCGGCACACGCGCCGCCGTGGTGCTCAGCAAGGGGCTGGACGAGACCCGCAGCGGCGGCAAGAGCGCGCGCCAGGCCATGCTGGAGGCGGCCAAGCCGCACCTGCTGCGCATCCTGGGGCCGGGCGGGGTGGGCCTGCTGGCGCCGCACAGCGGCCTGAACGCCAGCCTGGCCGAAGGCGGCGCCAAGGCCGGCAAGATCGCCTTCGTGTCGCAGTCGGACGCGCTGATGGCGGCGGTGCTGGACTGGGCGCGGCTGCACGGCATCGGCTTTTCCAAGTTCGCCTCGCTGGGCGAGCGCGCCGACATCGACCTGGGCGACCTGCTCGACTTCCTGGCTGACGACAGCGACACGGCGGCCATCCTGGTCTACATGGAAAACCTGGCCTGCGCGCGCAAATTCATGTCGGCGGCCCGCCTGGCCGCGCGCGCCAAGCCGGTGATCGTGCTCAAGGCGGGACGCGACGCCAGCGACCCGGTCTACGACGCCGCCTTCCGCCGCGCCGGCATGCTGCGCGTGCATTCCACCGAAGACCTGTTCGACGCGGCCGAAACGCTGGCGCATGCGCGCGCATTGCGCGGCGAGCGGCTGGCCATCGTGGCCAACGGCGGCGCCCTGGGCACCATCGCCACCGACGCGCTGGCCTATGCGGACGGCAAGCTGGCGCCGCTGTCGCCCGAGACCGTCAAGCTGCTGCGCGCGGCCCAGCCCGAGGTGGCCGCGCACGGGGCGTCCGCGCCGCAAAATCCGTTCCAGCTGGGCGGCGCGGCCACGCCCGAGCAGTACGTGGCGGCCTTCGAGGCGCTGCTGCGCGAGCCGCAGGTGGACGCCGTGCTGCTGATCCATGCGCCCGCCACCGGGGTGGACGCCAGCCGCATCGCCGCGCTGCTGGCGCCGCTGGCGCGCGGCTCGGGCAAGAACGTGCTGTCTTGCTGGCTGGGCGGCGCTTCGGTGGCGGGCGCGCGCCGCGTGTTCGCCGAGGCCGGCCTGCCGAGCTACGACACGCCGGAGCAGGCGGTGCGCGGCTTTATGCAGATGGCGCAATACCGCCGCAACCAGGAATTGCTGATGGAAGTGCCCGGCCAGTTTCCGCCGGGTAGCAAGCCGGAACGCGCCGCCGCGCGCGCCGTCATCGCCGCCGCCATGGCCGAGGGGCGCCAGGTGCTGGAGCCAGAGGAAACCCGCGCCGTGCTGGGCGCCTACGGCATCCGCATGGCGGAGCAGGGCAGCGCGCCGCCGCCGCATAGCGACGAGCTTGCCATCGGCGTGCATGACGATCCCTCGTTCGGTCCGGTGATCAGCTTGTCGCCCGGCGGCCCGGCCGGCGCGCGCGCCCGAGCGGATGCCCGCGTGATCGGCCTGCCGCCGCTCAACATGGTGCTGGCGCGCGATTTGCTTGAACGTTCCGGCCTGGGCGACGGCGGCGATGCGGTCTGCCACACGCTGATACAGGTGTCCGACCTGGTGGCAGACACCTGCGAACTGGCCAGCCTGAGCATAGATCCGCTGCTGGCCGGGCGGGACGCGAACGGGGGCGGGGACGGCGGCGTGCTGGCGCTGGGCGCGCGCATCACGCTGGGCGCGCCGCGCGCCAGCTACCGTCTTGCCATCCGCGCCTATCCGCAGGAGCTGGAGCAGGAAGTGCAGTGGCAGGGAGGGCCGCTGACGCTGCGCCCGATCCGGCCCGAGGATGCGCCGCAGCATGTCGAATTTTTTGCCAGGATAGATCCGGACGATGTGCGCCTGCGCTTCTTTTCCGCCATGCGCGAACTGCAGCCGGCGCAGCTGGCGCGGCTCACGCAAATCGACTATGACCGCGCCATGGCCTTTATCGCCACGCGCGTCGGTAGTGGGGGCCGGCCCGAAACACTAGGGGTAGTAAGGGCTGTTGCAGACCCCGACAATCAGCATGCCGAATTCGCTATTTTGGTGCGTTCGGACTTGAAGGGAAAGGGGCTTGGCGCTATTCTGTTTCAAAAGCTGGTCGAATATTTCCGCAGCCGAGGCACTGCGGCGATAGTCGGCGAAGCGTTGTCTGAAAATGGCGGTGTCCAGCAGCTGGTCCGGCGCTTCGGCGGCACGGTCAGTCCGTCGCCGGAACCAGGGATGGCCAATTTGCTGCTCAAGCTGCAAGCATAGCGATTCGCCTAAGCTGCGCTTGGAGGCAAACCGCATCACCAAGCTCTAATAACGGGACAGTTTGTGCTAGATCAAAGTCCCGGTCGTCGCGTTTATTTACACTTTTACTTCCGCCTCGTCGCATTGTGTGATTTCAGCTTGGAGTAAGAATGTTAACGGCCACCTACACCTTGGTTGCTCTGTCCGTCGAGCAAGCCAACATCCGCGTCAGTTTGCTTTCGTTCCAAAAATACGTGCAGTCCACCCTGCTGCGCCAGAACAGCCTGACCTTGTCGCAGCTCGAGTTCGCGTGCGAATCGCTGAACCGCCTGTACCAGGCTTGCCATTGGCGCAAGATTGAGATGTATCTGATCCCGGCCATCCGCCAGGCCACCGAGCAGGCCAACCAGCTGCTGGAGGAGCTCAACCGCCTGAACGACGTGGCGCTGGGCGTGATCCGTTCCTTGCAGCAGCAGGTTTCCGAGTCGAAAGACGAGTCGGAGCAGCGCGTGCAGGAAATCTGCTCCGGCATCGACGCCTTCTGCGAGTCGCTGCTGCAGCGCCTGGACAAGGAGGAGAAGGAACTGTTCGCCGTGGCGCGCACGGCCATAGGCGGCGAGGCCTGGTTCGCCATCGCCAACCAGTTCCTGCTGCACGACGCCAACGTCGCCGAAGCGCGCCGCTGCAAGGGCGGCCAGCTGCACCTGGTGCAGACGCCGGCGGCCAGGCCGCGCGCCGCGCAGGGCCGGCAAAGCGGGCAGGACGTGATGGACGACGCGCTGCTGCCGGCGCTGGCTGTGCTGCCCGTGGTGCTGCCGGACGAGGAGCTGGATCCGAACATCGCCGTGTCCGAACTGGTGCGTCCGCGCCGCCAGCGGCCGCTCAGCCGCGCGCTGGCGGACTAGCAAATAAATAGGGGGCAAAGAATTTGGCGTTCCTTTGCTATCATGGTGGTTTTGATACAGCGATAGCCCATCATGTTCGAATTCCTCTTCAAGCGCCCCGGCGATGCACCCAACGGCCAGCCGGCCGACGCCGGGCAGGCTTCCGCCGCCGTGGCTGCGTCCGTGCAAGCTGAGCAGACCGCATCGCGCCGCGCCGCGCAGGCCGAGCGCGCCAAGGCGCTGGCCGAGGACGAGGCTGCCGCCGTCGAACTGATCTTGCAGAGTGAATTTGCCGACGTGCGGCTGGCCGCGGCCGCGCACGTGGTGTCGCAGCCTGCACTGGAGCAGGTGCAGCAGGCCATGCGCAACACCGACCGCCGCGTGGCCAAGCTGATGCAGTCGCGCCTGGACGCGATCCGCCACCAGCAGGCCGAGCAGCGCCAGGCCGAAGCTGCCATCGCCAACGCGCGCAAGCTGCTGGCCGACGAAAAACTCACGCCCAACCAGGTTGCCGAGCTGGACCGCTTGTGGAAGGTGATCGCCGCCACCCCGGCGCTGGCGGAGGAATTCAACGGCGTGCGCGGCGCGCTGGGGCAGCGCCTGGAAGACCAGGTCAATTTGCAGCGCGCAGCGCTCGATGCGCTGGCCGCCGTGCGCCGCGTGGCGGCGGGCCAAGCGGACGCCGCCGAACTCGATGCGCTGGCCGAGGAACACGCCAAACATGTGGCCGCGTCCGAAAAAGGCGCTTTGCCGCGCAATCTGCTGGGCGATTTTGAGACCGCCATGAGCGAGGCGCGCGCCAAGCTGGCCGCACAGGCGGCCCGCAGCGCGGCGCAGGCCGGCGCCGAAACCGGCGCCGCTGCGGCAGCTCCCGATGACGCAAGCGCTTTGCAGGCTGTTGCCGGCGTCAATGCTGCCAACGGCGCCGCCCATGCCAACGCTGCCGGCAGCGATCCTGCCGAGGCTGCAGGCGAGCCCGGCGCAAAGCCGCACGCCGCCGCCGTTGGCGGCGCCAACGGGGCCGCCAACGGCTCAGCCAAGCCGGCCGAACAGCGCCACGCCAAACCGCGCGACCTGTCGCCCGCCGCGCAGGAAGCCGCCCGCGAAGCCAACAAGCGTTTCATGGCCACGCTGGACGCCATGGAAGCAGCGCTGGCGGAAGGCCAGCTGCACATTGCCAACGATCATGACAAGGCGCTGAAGGAGACCAAGACCGGCCGCCTGAGCACGGCCCAGGCCGACCGCCTGGCCCACGTGCGCGCCGACCTGAAGCGCCTGGGCGACTGGGCGCGCTGGGGTGGCAACGTTTCGCGCGAGGAACTGGTCAAGGCCGTGGAAGACCTGAAAGGCCAGCAATTGGCCATGGCCGAACTGGCCAAGAAAGTGGGCAGCATGCGCGAGCGCTGGAAAGCGCTGGACGTGGTTTCCGGCGCGGCGCCGAAAGGCTTGTGGGAGCGTTTCGACACCGCCTGCACCGCCGCCTACGCGCCCGCCGCCGCCCACTTCAAGCACCTGGCCGACGAACGCCACACCAACGCCGCCAAGGGCCAGGCGCTGATCGCCGAGGTCGAGGCGCTGCAGGCCAAGTCCGCCGCCGGCGAACCCGACTTCAAGGCGCTGGCCGCCGCATCGCAGCGTTTCCGCCAGGCCTGGGGCCGTTTGGGGGCCATTGACCGCAAGGAAAAGAAAAAGCTGGACACCGCTTTCGGCAGGGCCATGGACGCCATGCTGGCCCCGCTGGAGAACCAGCGCAGCATCGAAGTGGCGTGCCGCGAGCAGCTGATCGAGGAAACCGCCAAGCTGAATCCGTCCGACCGCCACACGCTGGACACGCTGCGCATCCTGCAGGAACGCTGGCAGGAGCACGCCAAGGCGCTGCCGCTGGAGCGCAAGCAGGAGCAGGCGCTGTGGCAGCGCTTCCGCGCCGCCTGCGACGCCATTTTTGCCGCCCGCAAGGAATCCGCCCACGCCGCCGACCATGAGCGCCGCGCCCATCTGCACGCCCGCGAGGCAATCTGCGCGCAGCTGGAGCAAGCCACCTTCAGCGGCGACGACAAGGCCCAGCAGGCCGCCATCACCAAGGCCCTGCGCGACGCAGCCAGCGCCTGGCACGCGTCCGGCCAGGTGCCGCGCGCCAGCGAGCCGAAGATCGAAGCGCGCTACAAGGCCGCCGTCGCCGCCGTGCAAGCACAGGGCGACGCCATCCGCAAACGCGCCGGCGCCGCCCAGGCCAACGCGCTGCGCGACAAGCTGCGCCTGGCCCAGGCGCTGGAGGCCGAGCTGGCCGGCGCAAACGGCGTCGATGCCGCC
>NZ_WWCU01000037.1:42500-62826 GCF_009857595.1 Pseudoduganella aquatica
GCCGCATACACCGGGGCGGCGCAGTCCGTGCCGGTGCCCAGCACCGCCACCGGCCCCAGCGCGATATTCTGCACGCGCTGGCCGGGCGGCGCGGTTTCTATGGCCGCCCCCAGCCAGTGATGGCGGCGCAGCACCGTGCTGCAGGCACGCAGTTGTTGTAGCAGTGCATCATGTTCTATGGCAATAGCGGATGGGCTGGCGCCCAGTTCGGCGGCGGCGCTGGCGGCCACGGCCTCGCGCGCGCTGCCCACGTGCAGCGAGATCAGCTCCAGCAGGCGGCAGCGCTCCTCCACACTGCTGTGGCGCAGCGCCTCGGCGGCTTCTTCGGCGCGGCGTGCTGCCGTGTCCAGGCTGGTCCAGGCGAACTGCGGCAGCGGGACGGCGGAGGTGTTCGGGTTGTTCACTAGGGCATGCCTTTGAAGGTCTGTGGCGCTCGAATATTGTAAAAACTATTCCGTGCAGCAGTTAATAAATTCTTGTAAATTGGCGTTAAATATCCATAAGGGATAGGCGCCGGCCATACCGACGATTGAATGACCTCCAACCACACAGCCATCCTGTTTGGCGCCTATCGCCTGGTGCCGTCCGAACGCGCGCTTTTTGAGGGCGGGCAGCCGGTACGCCTGAGCGGGCGCGCTTTTGATTTGCTGCTGGCGCTGCTGGAACGGCCCGGCGAAGTGCTCAGCAAGGACGAGCTGATCGCCCGCGTGTGGCCCAGCACCTGCGTCGAGGAAGGCAATCTGCGGGTGCATATCGGCGCGCTGCGCCGGGCGCTGCGCGATGCCAGCGGCAGCCAGTACGTGGAGAACGTGGTCGGGCGCGGCTACAGCTTTGTGGCGCCGGTGCGGCGCGTTGCGCAGGATGCAGGCGGGGCGGCGGAGCGGCCGGCGCATCCGCCCGGCGTGCAGGCCGGGCCGCAGCCGGAGCCACAGCCAGTCGCGCATCCGGCGCCGGCCTCTATATCCCCATTCCGCATCATCGGCCGCGACGACACGCTGCGGCATCTGGCCGTGCAGGTGCCGCAGCGCCGCCTGATCACCCTGGCGGGGCCGGGCGGCATCGGCAAGACCACCGTGGCGCTGGCCGCCGCCGAAGCGCTGGCGCCCGGCTTTGCGCATGGCGCCATCCTGGTCGACCTGGCGCCGCTGACCGGCGGCGCGCAAGTGACCAGCGCACTGGCTTTGGCGCTGGGCATGCCCGCCATGTCCAGCGATCCGCTATCTACGCTGGTGGCGCACTTGCACGCCATGCACGTGCTGCTGGTGCTCGACAATTGCGAGCACCTGATCGACAGCGTGGCCGCCCTGGCCGAGCGCCTGCTGCGCCAGGCGCCGCGCGTGCACATGCTGGCCACCAGCCGTGAGCCGCTGCGGGCGGATGCCGAATGGGTGCACCGCCTGCCGCCGCTGGCGCTGCCGCCCGTGCCGTCCGGCCACGGCACGGCGGCGCTGGCGCTGCTGGCGGCCACGCCTGCGGTGCAGTTGTTCGTCGAACGCGCCACGGCCTGCATGGACAGCTTCCGCCTGCATGAGGACAACGCCGCCGCCGTGGCCGACATCTGCCGCCGGCTGGACGGCATACCGCTGGCCATCGAGCTGGCGGCGGGGCGGGCCGAGTTCTTCGGCGTGCACGGCCTGGCTGCGCGCCTGGAGGATTGCTTCACTGTGCTCAAGCGCGGCCGCCGCACCGCCTTGCCGCGCCACCAGACGCTGCGCGCCACGCTGGACTGGAGCTACGACATGCTGGGCGCAGCCGAGCAGGCCGTGCTGCGCCGCTGCGCCATTTTCCGCGCGCCGTTCACGCTCGACTGCGCGGCGGATGTGGCGCAAAGCGGCGGCATCAGCGCGGAGGAGGTACTCGACTGCATCGCCAACCTGGCCGCCAAGTCGCTGCTGAGCGCAGACGGCGGCGCGGCGCAATTCCGCCTGCTCGGCACCACGCGCGCCTACGCGCTGGACAAGCTGCGCGCCAGCGGCGAACTGGCCGTGGTGGCGCGGCGCTACGCGCAGCGTTGCCGCGACTTCCTGCGGCCGGCGCAAGCAGAGCTGGAGCGCCAGCCCTTGCAGGCCTGGCTGGCTACTTACGGCCGCAGCATCGACCACGTGCGCGCCGTGCTGGACTGGACCTTGAACGCGGACGGTGCGGAAGGCGACCTTGCCCTGGGCCTGGAGCTATGTGCCCTGTCAGGCCCGCTGTGGTATCAGCTGTCGCTGATGGACGAATACCGCAGCCGCTTGCAGCAGGCGCTGGAACTGGCGCGGCAGGCGGGCGCGGACGCGCTGGCGCCGCAGCTGGAAATGCCGCTGGCGCTGGCCCTGGGCCACGCGCTGCTGCACACCGGCGACCAGGCCGACAACGCCGCGCGCACGCAGGCGTTCGCGCGCGCGCTCGAGCTGGCGCAGCAGACCGGCGACAACGCCAGCCGCATGGGCGCGCTGTGGGGCTGCTACATCGACGCCATCTTCAACGGCGACTACCAGCTGGCGCTGGGCTACGCGGAACGCTTCGGCGTGGCGGCGGCCGGCGCCGGCGGCGAGCTCCATCAACTGGCGCACGCCCGCATGCTGGCGCGCACCATGCACTACCTCGGCCACCAGGACCGCGCGCGCCGCCATATTGAATTCGTGGCCCGGCACCCGCTGGACCGCGCGCGCCTGTCCCACGGGCGCGGCTTCCAGCTGGACCAGCACATCTCCACCATGGCCATCCACAGCCGCGTGCTGTGGCTGCAAGGCCAGCCCGAGCAAGCGATGGAAGTCGCGCGCGCCTGCGTGGAGACCGGCCTGCAGGCGGGCCACGGCATTTCACTGTGCTTTGCGGTGCTGGCCGGGTGCACCATCTTCACCTGGTGCGGCGACGAAGCGGAAGGCCAGCGCTGCACCGGCTTGATGCTGGACCACGCCCAGCGCTGCGCGCTGCCGCAATGGCATTTCTGGGGCGAAGGCTACGCCATGGCGCAGCGCCTGCTGCACGGACAGCCGCCAGGGGAAAAGGAAGTGTTCGTGCTGCAGCAGGACCGGCACTGCGGCAATCTGCAGGTGGACGTGCTGGCCACGCTGCATCCGCGCCTGCTGACGGCGCGGGCGATCGCGCGCGCGGAGGCCGGCTGCGCAGGCTGGAGCCGCGCCGAAGTGATGCGCTGCCAGGGCGAGGCCTTGTTCCGCGCCGGAGCCGTGGAGCAGGCCGGGCAGCTTTTCACGCTTGCGCTGGCCATCGCTGCGGAGCAGGGCGCGCTGGCCTGGGAGCTGCGCGCCGCCACCAGCCTGGCGCACCTGCGCAGCGCGCAAGGCCGGCGCCAGGAAGCGCGCGCCCAGCTCGAAGGCATCTACAGCCGCTACACCGAAGGCCACGCCACGCGCGACCTGCAAACCGCGCGCGCCCTGCTCGATGAACTCGCGCGGCCCAACTAAGAAAAAAACGCCGACGGCGTCGTCCCGAACGTCTTCTTGAACATCGCCGAAAACGCCGACTGGCTGGCATAGCCCAGCTGCTCCGCCACCTGGGCCAGCGGCAGTCCGCGCGCGATCAGCGGCGCCGCGTGGGCCAGCCTGACCTGCTGCCGCCACTGGCCAAACGTCAGCCCCAGCTCGCGCTCGAACAGGCGCGCCAGCGTGCGCTCGGACGCGCCCACCTGCCGCGCCCAGTGTTCCAGCGTCTGCGGCGCGCCCGGGTCTTCCATCAGCGCGGCGCACAGCACCTTCAACCGCTTATCCTCCGGCATCGGCACGCGGATGGGACGCGTGGCCGAGCGCCCCAGCTCGTCCAGTATCAGCTCCGCCAGCAGCGGCTCGCGCGGCGTGGCCAGGTCCAGATCCAGATGCTCCAGCGCCACGATTAGTTCGCGCAGCAAACTGGACACCTCCAGCACCTGGCACTCCGTGCCCGCGAACGGCGCCCGTTCGGCCAGCACGCACAGTGGCCGCAGGCGCGCCTTTTCCAGCACCGTCACCGCGTGCTCCACGTGCGGCGCGATCCAGATCGCCCGCAGCGGCGGCACGATCCAGCTGCTGTTGTTGGCCGTTACCCGCACCACGCCCTCCAGCGCATACGTCACCTGGCCCCATTCATGGCTGTGCGGCGCCATGAATTCGTCCGCCTCCAGGTCGCGCGCGCGCAGCGTGACCGGGCGCGCCGCGCTGGGCTCGTTGCGGGGATGATAATGGTTGGTATGGGTGACGATGGGGATAAGCATGGCACGCCTTGGCAGAATCGCGACAAAAGATGTCAGCCTATCTTAAATCAGCCGCCGCCGGATTGCTACACTGGAATTCACACACAACCCTGGAGTCAGCATGAGCACCGCTAGCTTGCGGCAGGACGCGCGCGTGATAGGCCTGGTCGGCTTCGCGCACGGCACCTCCCACTTTTACCACCTGATCCTGGCCGCGCTGTTCCCGTGGCTCAAGCCCGAATTCAATCTGTCGTATGCCGAGCTGGGCCTGCTGATGACGGTGTTCTTCGTCGTCTCCGGCATCGGCCAGGCGCTGGCCGGCTTCGTGGTCGACCGCTTCGGCGCGCGCGCCGTGCTGTGCTCCGGCATTGCGCTGCTGGGCGTGTCCGCGCTGGCGCTGGCCGCCGCGCCCAACTACGCCATGCTGCTGGCCGGCGCCATGCTGGCCGGCGTGGGCAACAGCGTGTTCCACCCGGCCGACTACACGCTGCTGAACCAGCGCGTGTCCAAGGCGCGGCTGGCGCACGGTTTCTCGGTGCACGGCATCAGCGGCAATATCGGCTGGGCGCTGTCGCCCCTCTTCATGACCTTCGTCACCACCCTGTCGGGCTGGCGCACCGCGCTGCTGTGCGCCGCCGCGCTGCCCTTCATCGTGCTGCTGGTGCTGTTCCTGAACCGCCACGCGCTGCGGCCCGACCCCATCGCGCCCGCCGCGCCGGGGCAGGCGGCAGGCGGCTCGCTGGCCTTCCTGGGCCTGAGGTCGGTGTGGATGTGCTTCGCCTTCTTCTTCATCACCGCGCTGGCGCTGGCCGGCATCCAGAGCTTCGCCTCCACCGCGCTGGTGTCGCTGTACGGCATGTCGCTGGGTTGGGCCACCTCCGCCTACACCGCCTACATGGCGGCGTCGGCGGCGGGGATGGCGCTGGGCGGCTTCCTGGGCGCGCGCAATACCAACCATGACCGCACCATCACCGTCGCCTTCGGCGCGGCCGCCGCGCTGGCCGTGCTGCTGGCGCTGGCCGTGGTGCCCGCGTGGATGGCGGTGGTGCTGATGGGCGCCATCGGTTTCGCCTCCGGCATCGCCGGGCCGTCGCGCGACCTGCTGATACGCGCCGCCGCGCCGCCCAATGCCACCGGCCGCGTGTTCGGCGTGGTGTATTCGGGACTGGACAGCGGCCTGTCGGTCGGCCCGCTGGTGTTCGGCGCGCTGATGGACGCGCATCAGCCATCCTGGGTGTTTGTGCTGATAGGCGGCTTCCAGGCCATGGCGATCGCCACGGCGGTGGGCGTGGGCAGCAATACCCGCGCGCTGCGTTTGCAAAAGGCTTAGAATCGTCGCTGATTGCCAACTTCAAGCCGGAGATTCCATGAGCTTTGCCACCACCGACCTGTGCGACGACCATGCGGACCTGCTCGAGAGCGGCGTGCTCGCCGTGCTGCCGCCCGTGTACCAGCACTTTGGACAGCACAGGAAATTCAGCGGCCCCGCCACCACGCTCAAGGTATTCGAGGACAACGCGCTGGTGCGCAGCACGCTGGAGACGCCGGGCAACGGCGGCGTGCTGGTGGTCGATGGCGGCGGCAGCCTGCGGCGCGCGCTGGTGGGCGGGCAGCTGGGCCTGCTGGCGCAGGACAATGGCTGGGCCGGCATCGTGGTGTACGGCTGCATCCGAGACACCGATGAAATCAACGCCTGCGCGGTCGGCGTGCGCGCGCTGGGCGCCCATCCGCAGAAAAGCGCCAAAGCCGGCGCCGGCGCGCGCGATGTGCGCGTCCACATCAGCGGCGTCGCCGTCCGCCCCGGCGACTGGATCTACGCCGACGCCGACGGCATCCTCGTCTCCCAGCAACAACTGGCCTAAGCGCCTGTGCAAGCCGGGACTTGCCCGGCCATAAAAGAAAATGGCCGCACGCGTTGAGGCAACGGTGCGGCCGATTCGTTTGCACCGCTTGTCCGGACAAGCGGCGAAACGGGCCTAGCCCCACGCCGTAACAACCGGATACCGCTTTCAGCGTCGACATCATCCGGTTCCACGCGGCGCCAGGCTGCTGTGGTTTTTAAAGTACCTTTAGATTAGCAGACTCTTTCCATTAGTCTCATTGAATTTTCTTAAGATAACTTACATTCCAATTGGGAAAGTTAGATGTCTTGGGAGTATCTTCTTGCAAAGGCAGGTGGGGAACGCATTAGGTATAATGCACCCTTGCAGCATCCATCTTTAAGGAATTCCCCACCATGTTCAGTTACCGCCACGCCTTCCACGCCGGCAATCACGCCGATGTGCTCAAGCATTTCGTGCTGGTCCAGCTGCTTCAGTATATGAATCAGAAGGACACCGCTTACAGCTACATCGACACCCATGCCGGCGCGGGCGTGTATGCGCTGGACGGCAATTTCGCCTCCAAGAACGCCGAGTACGAAACCGGCATCGGCCCGCTGTGGGAGCGCACCGATCTGCCGCCGGCGCTGGCCGAATATGTGGACCTGATCAAGGCCATGAACCCGAGCGGCAAGATGCGCTACTACCCCGGCTCGCCGTACTGCGCCGACCAGGTGGCGCGCGAACAGGACCGCCTGCGCCTGTACGAGTTGCACCCGGCCGACTCCAAGATCCTGACCGACAACTTCCGCAAGCTCGACGAGCACAAGGCGGCGCAGGGCATCCGCTCCTCCGTGCGCGGCAAGCGCGTGCTGGTGACGCGCGGCGATGGCTTCCACGAATTGAAGGGCCTGCTGCCGCCGCCGTCGCGCCGCGGCGTGGTGTTGTGCGACCCGCCCTACGAGGACAAGCAGGACTACCGCAAGGTGGTGGACATGCTGAACGACGCCACCAAGCGTTTCCCGGCCGGCACTTACGCGATCTGGTATCCCATCCTGCAGCGCATCGAAGCGCGCAACTTCGCCGAGCGCATGAAGCACATCAAGGGCACCGAATGGCTGAACGTGACGCTGACCATCCGCACCCCCGGTCCGGACGGCTTCGGCGGCCTGCACAGCAGCGGCATGTTCATCGTCAACCCGCCGTTCACGCTGGAGGCCACGCTCAAGGAAGTGATGCCCTACCTGGTGGAAGTGCTGGGCGAGGACACAGGCGCCAGCTTTGTGCTGGAAACGGGCAACGCCGCCACCGCGCCGCGCGCCGCTTCGCTGCAGCAGGCCGAGAACAATCCGCGCGGCGGCCTGCGCGCCCCGGTCTCGCCGCGCGCCATTGGCCCCGGCGGCAGCTTGCGCGGCAATAACGCGCCTGCGCCGCGCGGCAGCCTGCGCACCTCGTCGCGTCCCGGCACGCCTGGCGCAGGTACAGGTACGGGACGTCCCGGTTCGCCCGGCGCCAGCTACACCCGTCCGGCCGGCGCCAAGCCGGTCGCCAAACTGGGCACCGATGGCCCGCGTACCGGCGTTCCACGCAACACCAAGCCGCGCCGCCCTTAGTTTGCGTTAATAAATGTTGGCAAGACTCTATCAATGGGTATAGTCTTAGCATAACAACGCAGATTGGGGCAGCCCATGACCATCGCTTCGCCGCTACAGATTGCGCCTGCGCTCGCCAACCATTTTTACCTGGCGCGCCAGCCCATACTCAACCGCAGCCAGCGCCTGGTTGCGTATGAGCTGTTGTTCCGCAATGCGGACACGGACCGGGCCGACGTCACGGACGACGCTTCCGCCACCGCCTCCGTGATTGCCCACGCTTCCGAGCTGGGCATGGGGCATGTGGTGGGCGACCAGATGGCCTTCGTCAACGTCGACACGGTCGGCCTGATGAGCGACTTCATCCGCTTCCTGCCGAACGACAAAGTCATCCTCGAAATCCTGGAAACCGTGCAAGCCACGCCCGCCGTGGTCGAACGCGTGCGCGAGCTGAAGGAAGCCGGCTTCCGCTTCGCGCTGGACGATGTGGTGGCCGAGTCCGAGGACGTCAGCACGCTGCAGCCGATGATGGATGTAATCAAGGTCGACGTGCACCACATGGAGCCCGCGCGCCTGAGTGCGCTGGCCGGGTCCATGCGCAACTCCAGCCAGAAGCTGCTGGCCGAAAAGGTCGAGACGATAGAAGAGTTCCATCAATGCATGGATCTCGGCTTTGAATATTTCCAGGGCTATTATTTCGCCCGCCCGGTGATTTTGAGCGGCAAGAAGATCACGCCGTCCCAGCTCTCCATCCTCAACCTGCTGAACCTGCTCAATTCGGACGCCGACCAGCGCGAGATCGAACACAGCGTCAAGCACGACCCGCTGATCACGCTCAACCTGCTGCGCCTGGTGAACACGCCTGCCGTGGGCGCGCGCTTCCGCATCAATTCGGTGGGCCACGCGCTGATCGTGCTGGGCCGCCGCCAGCTGCAGCGCTGGCTGCAGATACTGCTCTACGTGCGCACCGGGCAGAAGCCCGAGTTCGACTCGCCCCTGCTGCAAATGGCCACCACGCGCGGCAAGACGCTGGAACTGATGGTGGAGCACCTGCGTCCCGGTCAGCGCACCAGCGCCGACATCGGCTTCACGGTGGGCGTGATGTCGCTGATGGATACGCTGTTCTCAGTGCAGATGAGTGAAATACTGGACAGCGTGAACGTGCTGGACGAGGTGCGCGGCGCCTTGCTGACGCGGCACGGCGACTACGGCCGCCTGCTCACGCTGATCGAGCACATCGAACACCTGCAGGACGGCGATCCCGCCGTGCTGGGCCGCATGCTCAGCGACATGCATCTGTCGCCGGCCGAACTGTACGCCATCCAGGTCGCGGCCTTCGAGTGGGTCAACAGCTACACCAGCGGCATACACTGACAGCGCCTTATCGGGCGTAGGCCTTGCGCTCCCCTTTGAACCACTGCGCCAGTGCGGCGATGAAATCTTCAATATTCGACTTGTCGCCCGCCTTCAGGCTGTGGCCGGCGTTCCTGTATTCGACGAACTGGAAATCCCTGGCGGGCCGCTGCGCAAAATAGGTCTTCAGCAGCCGTCCCGATTCCACCGGTTCGGCATCGTCTTGCTCGCCCATGGCGACGACCATGGGAATGTCGAGCTGCGCGTATTCGGCCAGCGGATCATGGAACAGATGCGAACTCCAGTAACTGTAAGGGTGGCCGAAGAATTCCTTGCTTAAAGAATCCGGCTCGGCGGCGATGGCGGCGAACTCCGCTTCCAGCCGCTTTCTGGTGAAGTCCGCATACGGCGCCACGCCGCGGTCGGCGAAGGCCAGGAAGCCGTCGGCCTGCTTCATGCCGCCGGCGCCGATGACCGCCAGCCAGCCGATTTTCCTGCTGCGCGCGGCGACCATGGGTGCAACCTGGCCGCCCTCCGAAAAGCCCAGTATGGCCAGCGAGCGCTCTTTGGCCGCTTGCAGGCTCGGTTCCTGCGCGATGAACTCCAACGTGTCCGCCACGCGGCGGTCCAGGGTGTCGGCGCGGTTGTAGGCCTCGGAGCAACTGCCGGGTTCGCCGCTGTCGCCTTTCGCGATATGCGGCTTTTCCAGGAAATACAGATTCAGGGTGCTGGGGTAGTTCTCGAAGTACTTGGTAAAGCGCCCGCTGTAGTCGTTGCAGCCGGAGCCGCTTACCAGCACGATGGCGGGCGAACCGGGCGGCGCGCCGGTGTCGTGCAGCCGGTAGTAGCGGCGGGCTTCCCCCTTGATCTGTATGCTGGCCTCGTCGAGCAGGCGTTCCGCGCTGGCCGGCACGGCGGCGGCCAGCAGAGCTGCCATCAAGGCCGGCAGGGCGATCCGGGACAGGTGCGGGCGGACAGCCGTCACGCCAGCCACTCCATTTTCTGCACCGTGATCTCGGGGAAGCTGGCCAGCGGCTCCCAGACCGGCAGGAAGGCAAAGCCCAGCTTGCGGTAGAAGGCCGAGGCGCGCGCATTCTCCGGCGACACGTCGAGCACCACGCGCTGGTGGCCGTCCGCCACGGCGCCGGCCTGCACGGCTTGCACCAGCGCGGCGGCGGCCGGCGTGCCCCGATAGGCGGGCTGGACCCACATGCCGATCAGATTGCATTCCTGCTGCGCGCTGACGGCGCGGGCCGCCATGCCGATGGCGTTGCCGGTCTCCGCGTCGAAGGCGAGCAGGAACTCGGTGCCGTTGCGGCCCGAGGCGCGTTCCTGCCATTGCGCGTCCGTGTAGGCGGCGGCGCTGGCGTGGCTCACGCCGAATGCGGTGGGGGCGTCCAGCAGGGCCGCGAGGCGGATGGCTTTCAGCGTTTCCCAGTCTGCTTCAGTTGTAGGTCGAATTTTCATAGGGCGGCGCGGCGGACGATTTTTTCTTGCGCGTGAACGCGACGAGGAGGCCGAATGGCCAGGATACGAACAGCAGCGTCTGCCAGCGGGAAAACGCCTGGTATTCCTCTTCGGTATGAGTGACGTGGCCCTTGCCGCAATAGGGGCCGTCCTGGCATGGCTTGAGTGGCGCGTCCGGAAAGGTGAGCAGGCCGTACAGCAGCAAGACGATGCACCATCCGGTGACGAGCCGCGCAACGATGTCCGATAGCTTCATGGCGCTCCGTGCTTTGTGGAAAGGCCTCTAGCTTAGCAGCAGGGGCACGCGCCAAAATTCACGGATTGTCACTATTTGTTACCGGCAGCGCCCTTATTGGCCCAGGATCAGGAACACGGTGGGTTTTTTGTGGAAGTCCGGCGCCTTGCCCGCCGCGAGCAGGCCTTTCCATTGCGCGCCCGTCATGGTGCGGATGGTTTCGGACGGCAGGCTGATGTCGGTGGCCACGCACACCAGCGTGCCGCCGGCGCAGCTGGCCACCAGCGCTTCCAGCATGGCCGCGTTGCGGTAGGGCGTCTCGATGAACAGCTGGGTCTGCTTCTCGCTGCGCGAGCGCGTTTCCAGTTCCTTGATGCGCTTGGCGCGCTGCGCCGCGTCCGTGGGCAGGTAGCCGTTGAAGGCGAAGCTTTGGCCGTTCAGTCCGCTCGCCATGACGGACAGCAAAATGGACGACGGCCCCACCAGTGGCCGCACCGGAATGCCGTGCTGGTGCGCCAGGCGCACCAGGTCGGCGCCGGGGTCGGCCACGGCGGGCACGCCCGCTTCCGACACCAGGCCGGCGTCCTGCCCGGCCAGCAGCGGCTCCAGCAGGCCCAGCAGCGCCTGCTGCGGCGTGTTCACGTTCAGTTCGCTGATCCTGATTTCCTGCAGCGGGCGCGACAGCGGATGCTGCGCCCCCACCAGCTTCAGGAAGGCGCGCGCGGTCTTGGCGTTCTCGGCCACAAAGTAGCCGAGCGCGGCGGTGGTGGCCTGCACGTGTTCGGGGATGACGTGGGACAGCGCCTCGGTCTCGCCGAGGGTGTTGGGGATCAGGAAGAGGGTGCCTGGCATGTTGTAGCTTCTTATTGGATGTGGAAAAAGGATACGCCGGCCCGGCGCAGCATGCCGGTCAGCGCGATCAGCGGCAGGCCGGTCAGCGCGGTCGGGTCGCTGCTGTCGATGCGCTCCAGGATGGCGATGCCCAGCGCTTCATTCTTGGCGCTGCCCGCGCAGTCGTAGGGCTGCTCGATGCGCAGGTAAGCGTCCAGCTCGTGGTCGGGCAGGTCGCGGAACTTTACGACGGTCTGGATGTCTTCTATATAGGACTGGCTGTTGCGGCCATCCCACAGGCAAAGCGCGGTGTGGAACACCACTTCGCGGCCGCGCATTTTCTGCAATTGCGCCAGCGCGGCGGCGTGGCTGCCCGGCTTGCCGATTTGCTCGTCGTCCAGCGTGGCCACCTGGTCGGAGCCTATCACCAGGCAGCCGGGGTGCTTCGCGGCCACGGCGGCGGCTTTTTCGCGCGCCAGGCGCAGCGCGGTGGCGCTCGGCGTTTCGCCGGGCAGGGGGCTTTCATCGATGTCCGGCACGGCCACGTCGAATGGCAGTTGCAGGCGGGATAACAGTTCCTTGCGGTAGGCGGAGCTGGAAGCGAGGATGAGGCGGGGCGCGGAAGAAATCTGTTCGGTAGGCATCTGGTTTACTGGCCCTGTGCGGGAAATTGTTATATGCTCTGTGCGCCGTGGTTCAGCGCTGCCGCAAGCGCCTTTGCGGCTGCGGTTTGCGTGAAAGCTTTTGACGGCTTGGTGAAAACCCTGCTATTATCGCAGGTTTTCCGGGGAATGCAGGCCATGAGTGTGATTGACGCGTTTGACTTTAGCCGCAGCAACGGAAGCCGCAGCGGCGTAACGCCGGTTGCTGAAATGGCCCGCCTGGCCAAGGAATGCGCGGATGCGTCCGGCTCTGTCACCTGGCAGGTCGCGGGCGGTACCAGCAAGCACGGCTTCCCGCAGATGCGCTTGACGGTGGACGGCACGGTGCAGCTGGTTTGCCAGCGCTGCATGCAGCCCTATGCCCACCACTTGGCGTCCTCGACGCTGCTGATGCTGGGCAAGGACGACGAGCAAGCCGACGAGATCGAACAGATCGTCGATGATGAAACGGTGGACGTGATCGTGGGCACCCGCGACATGGACCTGATGTACCTGGTGGAAGATGAGGCGCTGCTGGCTCTGCCGCACACGCCGAAACACGATGTATGTCCGGATACGGCGCTGCTCGACTCTCTGCAGTCCGAGAAGAAGTCGCCGTTTGAAGGTCTGAAAGACCTCAAGAAATAAGTAAAACCCGTTATACCGAATAAGCAGTAAGTAAGGAACGTGTCAAAGCGCGTGCAGGCAGTCGAGTATTGCGAGTATTGGCATTGTGTAGTTAGTAGGGCCGGTCGTTTGATCGGCGTTGGCAAATTTTGCCGCTGGGATACTCGATTCGCATGTATTTGCAGGTCGAATGTGTTAGAATTTTAGAACTTATGTATTAGGAGTCATCATGGCAGTTCAGCAGAACAAGAAGTCCCCATCCAAGCGCGGTATGCACCGTTCGCACGATTTCCTGGTTGCACCGCAACTGGGCATCGAGCCAACCACCGGTGAAACGCACCTGCGTCACCACATCAGCCCTAACGGTTTCTACCGTGGCCGTAAAGTGCTGAAGACCAAAAACGACGAGTAATCGACGTTTTTACCAGAATAAGAGCGGTGCGACGTGGTATTTACTGACGTGGCGCCGCTTTTTTCTTTTCCTCGGCGGCTGAGCCAGCCTGTCAAACTTGCATCTCTGCAGCCCTGATACACTCAGGCGCGCATTTGTCCCACAATGACAATCAAAATATCTATCGACTGCATGGGCGGAGATCACGGCCTGTCTGTCACCATTCCTGCCGCCATATCCTTTCTGAAGCGTGAGGCGCAAGCCGAGCTGATCCTGGTTGGCCTGGAAGACGCCATCCGCGCGGAGCTCAAGAAGCACCACGCCGACGCGCACCCCCGCATTTCCATACACCACGCCTCCGAGCAGGTCGCCATGGACGACCCGCTGGAGGTCGCCCTGCGCCGCAAGAAGGATTCCTCGATGCGCGTGGCGGTCGAGCAGGTCAAGGACGGCAAGGCCCAGGCCGCCGTCTCGGCCGGCAACACCGGCGCCCTGATGGCCGTGTCGCGCTATGTGCTCAAGACCATGGCCGGCGTCGACCGTCCCGCCATCTGCTCCATCATGCCCAACCAGAAGGGCGGCCCCACCTATATGCTGGACCTGGGCGCGAATGTCGACTGCGAACCGCACCATTTGCACCAGTTCGCCATCATGGGCTCGGTGCTGGTCCATGCCATGGAAGGCATCGCCCGGCCCACCATCGGCCTGCTCAACGTGGGCACCGAGGACATCAAGGGCAATGAAGTGGTCAAGCTGACCAGCAAGCTGCTGCAGGCCGACCACGAGCGCGGCGCGCTCAACTTCTACGGCAACGTGGAAGGCAACGACATCTTCAAGGGCACCACCGACCTGGTGGTATGCGACGGCTTTGTCGGCAACGTCACCCTGAAATCGGTGGAAGGCGTGGCGCGCTTCTTCAAGGACGTGCTGACCTCCGAATTCAAGCGCAATATCTTCACCATGCTGGGCGCGCTGATTGCCAGCAGCGCCCTGAAGGCCATCAAGAGCCGCCTCAATCCATCCCGCTACAATGGCGCCAGTCTGCTGGGCCTGCGCGGCCTGGTTTTCAAAAGCCACGGCGGCGCCGACGCATATTCATTTGAATGGGCGATCCGGCGAGCGTATGATGCTGCAAAAAATGATGTGCAGGCGCAGTTGTCGACCATGATCGCCGAGCTGATGCCACGTAGCACGGAGACTACACAGGAGCCCAGCTCCGTCACCTGAAAGTGGATGGAAACGCATGACTTTGTATAGCAAAATTATTGGCACCGGCAGCTATCTGCCTGAAAAACGAGTGACCAACGCAGACTTGGCGGCCCAGCTGGCCGCCAAGGGGATAGAGACGTCCGACGAGTGGATTTCCAGCCGCAGTGGCATCTCCGCTCGTCACTACGCGGAGCCCGAGCAGGCGTCGTCCGACCTGGCCGTGCATGCGGCCCGCCACGCGCTGGAAATGGCCGGCATGGGCATCGACGATATCGACCTGATCATCGTCGCCAGCTCCACGCCGGACTTCTTCGGCAGCTTCCCCAGCACCGCCTGCATCGTGCAGCGCAAGCTGGGCCAGACCACCAACGGCGCCGCCGTGGACGTGCAGGCCGTGTGCAGCGGCTTCGTCTACGCCGTCTCCACCGCCGACGCCTTCATCCGCGCCGGCGTGCACAAGAACGTGCTGGTGATCGGCGCCGAAGTATTCTCCCGCATCCTGAATTTCGAAGACCGCACCACCTGCGTGCTGTTCGGCGACGGCGCCGGCGCCATCGTCATGACCGGTTCGGACGAGCCGGGCATCCTGGCCACCAAGCTGCACGCGGACGGCCGCCATTCGGACATCCTGAGCATCCCGGGCAGCCTGGCCGGCGGCGCGGTGGCGGGCAGCTCCTACCTGTACATGGACGGCCCTGCGGTATTCAAGCTGGCCGTCAGCGTGCTGGAGAAGGTGGCGCACGAAGCGCTGGAACACGCCGGCATGACGTCGGACCAGATCGACTGGCTGGTGCCGCACCAGGCCAATATCCGCATCATGAACGGCACCGCCAAGAAGCTGGGCCTGCCGCTGGACAAGATGATCGTCACGGTGGACCAGCACGGCAACACCTCGGCGGCATCGATCCCGCTGGCGCTGGACCAGGCGGTGCGCGACGGCCGCATCAAGAAAGGCCACAACGTCATGATGGAAGGCGTGGGCGGTGGTTTCACCTGGGGTGCTGTCCTGGCGCGGATGTAATGTAAAATACGGCCCGTTTTAGAATTAGTGTTCTAAATCCGGGGCCGGACCCGCCGGGTCTGACCCCAGAATAGGCATCTGCTTAATAAATAAGAGACAAATATGAATAAATTTGCATTTGTATTCCCGGGCCAGGGCTCGCAAGCCATCGCCATGATGGACGGCTTCGCCGGCAACCCGGTGGTGGCCCAGACCATCGCCGAGGCGTCGGACGCGCTGGGCTTCGACCTGGGCAAGCTGATGGCCGAAGGCCCGAAGGAAGAACTCGACCTGACCACCAACACCCAGCCCGTCATGCTGACGGCGGCCGTGGCCGTGTACCGCGCCTGGATCGCCGCCGGCGGCCCGGTGCCGTCGGTGGTGGCTGGCCACAGCCTGGGTGAATACTCGGCGCTGGTCGCTGCGGGCGTGATCTCCTTCAAGGACGCGGTGCCGCTGGTGCGCTTCCGCGCGCAAGCCATGCAGGAAGCCGTGCCGGTAGGCCAGGGCACCATGGCCGTGGTGCTGGGCCTGTCGGACGACGACGTGCGCGCCGCCTGCGCCGAAGCCGCCGCCGAGAATGCTGCGGAAGTAGTGGAGCCGGTCAACTTCAACGCGCCTGCGCAAGTGGTCATCGCCGGCCACACCGCCGCCGTTGAACGCGCCTGCGAAATCGCCAAGGCCAAGGGCGCCAAGCGCGCCATGAAGCTGCCGGTGTCGGCGCCGTTCCACTCCTCGCTGCTCAAGCCCGCTTCGGACCGCCTGCGCGAGTGCATGGCCGGCCTGAACTTCTCGGCGCCGCAGATCGCCCTGATCAACAATGTGGACGTGGCCGTGCTGAACGACCCGGCCAGTATCAAGGACGCGCTGGTGCGCCAGGCCGCGAGCCCGGTGCGCTGGGTGGAAACCATGCAGAAAGTGGCCGCCGACGGCATTACGCAAGTGGTCGAGTGCGGCCCCGGCAAGGTGCTGATGGGCCTGGCCAAGCGCATCGATCCTGTGCTGGTGGGCGACGCCATCACCGACCAGGCATCGCTGGACCGCGTACTGAGCACCTTCAAATAACAAGGAAGAACATGAATCTGGCAAATCAAGTTGCGCTGGTAACGGGCGCATCGCGCGGCATCGGCAAGGCCATCGCCACCGAGCTGGCCAAGCAGGGCGCGCGCGTGATCGGCACCGCCACCACGGAAGCGGGCGCCGAAGCCATTTCGGCCTACCTGGCCGAGATCGGTCCGGAAGCGGAGAGTGTGAAAGGTAAAGGCCTGGTGCTGGACGTGACCGACGCGGCGCGCTGCGCCGAAGTGATCGACGAAATCACCAAGACCTGGGGCGCGGTCGCCATCCTGGTCAACAACGCCGGCATTACCCAGGACAACCTGGCCATGCGCATGAAGGACGAGGAATGGGACAGCGTCATCGCCACCAACCTCAGTTCCGTGGGCCGTTTGTCGCGCGCCGTGCTGCGCGGGATGATGAAAGCCAAAAGTGGGCGTATTATTAACATCACCTCGGTGGTGGCATCGTCCGGCAACCCGGGTCAAATGAATTATGCGGCGGCCAAGGCCGGCGTGGAAGGCATGAGCCGCGCCCTGGCGCGCGAGATCGGCAGCCGCAACATCACCGTCAACTGCATCGCCCCCGGTTTTATCGACACCGATATGACCAAGGCGCTGGGCGATGAGCAGCACGCCGCACTGCTGACGCAGATCCCGCTGGCCCGGCTGGGCAAGCCGGAAGACATCGCGGCAGCCACCGCTTTCCTCGCTTCGCCGCAGGCCGCCTACATCACCGGCACCACCCTGCACGTGAACGGCGGGATGTATATGAATTGATGGCGAAAACGCGGAATTTAGCCGCGTTTTCACTGTCTTTTAGCAGTGATTTCGGCACAAATAGCAGCAGGTGCCGAAATTAGTTTTTCAGCGCGCAAACCTGATAAAATGCGCGCTTTCCGTAACAAACACATTGGAGCCATAACATGTCGGATATCGAACAACGCGTTAAGAAAATCGTCGCTGAGCAACTGGGCGTCGCAGAAGCAGACATTAAAACCGAATCGTCTTTCGTCGACGACCTGGGTGCTGACTCCCTGGACACCGTTGAACTGGTGATGGCTCTGGAAGACGAGTTCGAAATGGAAATCCCTGACGAACAAGCTGAAAAGATCACCACCGTGCAGCAGGCGATCGACTACGCAACCGCGCACGTCAAGGCCTAAGCCTGCCCCGATCGACTCCAGGAGAATCGCTTGAGTTCTAAAAACCGTCGTGTAGTGGTCACCGGCCTCGGCTGCGTGTCCCCCGTCGGCAATAGCATTGCCGAAGCGTGGAGCGCCGTCACTGAGGGCAAGTCCGGGATTGCCAACATCACCAAGTTTGATGCGCAGCCATTCACTACCCACTTCGCCGGTGAGGTAAAGGGCTTCAATATCGAGGATTACATCCCCGGTAAGGAAGCGCGCCATATGGATACTTTCATCCACTTTGGCATGGCGGCCGGCATTCAGGCGGTGCAGGATTCCGGCATCGTCGTCACCGAGGAAAACGCCGACCGTATCGGCGTGATCATCGGTTCCGGCATCGGCGGCTTGCCGATGATAGAAGAGCAGAAGGAAGACTACGACAAGCGCGGTCCGCGCCGCATCTCGCCTTTCTTCGTGCCTGCTTCGATTATCAACATGATCTCGGGCAACCTGTCGATCAAGTACGGCATGCGCGGTCCCAACCTGGCGATCGTCACGGCCTGCACCACCGGCCTGCACAGCATCGGCGCCGCTGCTCGCCTGATCGAGTACGGCGACGCGGATGTGATGGTGGCGGGCGGCGCGGAATCGACCGTGTCGCCGCTGGGCATGGGCGGTTTCGCCTCGGCCCGCGCCCTGTCCACCCGCAATGACGACCCTGCGACCGCTTCGCGGCCGTGGGACCGCGACCGCGACGGCTTCGTGCTGGGCGAGGGCGCCGGCGTCATGGTGCTGGAAGAGTACGAACACGCAAAAGCGCGCGGCGCCAAGATCTATGCAGAAGTGCATGGCTTTGGCATGACCGCCGATGCTTACCACATGACGTCGCCGCTGGAAGATGGCAGCGGCGGCAGCAAGGCAGTGATTGCCGCCCTGAAGAACTCCGGCCTCAACCCGGATCAGGTGCAGTACGTCAATGCCCACGGCACCTCGACCCCATTGGGCGACCAGGCCGAAGTGGTTGGCATCAAGCGCACCTTCGGCGACCACGCCAAGCAGATGGTGGTGTCCTCGACCAAGTCGATGACCGGCCACTTGCTGGGCGGCGCCGGCGGCCTGGAAGCGGTGTTTACGGTATTGGCCATCCACCATCAGGTGGTGCCGCCTACCATCAACATCTTCAACCAGGACCCTGCGTGCGACCTGGACTTCTGCGCCAACGTGGCGCGCGATATGAAGATCCAGTATGCGGTGAAGAACTCGTTCGGATTCGGCGGCACCAACGGTAGCCTCGTGTTCGGAAAAGTTTGAACTTTTTAGCCTCGCTCCGGTCGAACCGGAGTGAGCGCTGAGACGGTGCCGGCGCCCGCCGGCACCTGTCGCCCGGCTCCGCCGGCGCTTCTGCTGTACCCCTCCCATAGTTGGCACCCCCAGGCTTAACGCGTCATGTCGATTGCGGTAACTGCTGTCGTGCGTCCTTCTTTCTGCCTGCGCCTGCTGCAGGCGGGCTTCGCCGCGTGCGCGCTGGCCGTGGCCTGTTTCCAGCCTCCCCATATCGCCATTTCTTGCGTTGCGGCAAGCCTTTGGGCCTTGTATTGCGCGCTGCGCGGGACCAAAACGCATCGGCTTGATATTTCCGGTATTGGGCAAATCCGGCTGGCGGTATACCTGCTGTCAGCGGATGGCACGGCGCCAGCGGCGGTGGCCTTGCAGGCGGGATCGGCCTGCTGGCCGTGGCTGCTGTTGCTGCGGCTGCGCCAGGACAGCGGCGCGGTCACGGTGCTGCTGGTGCTGCCCGACAGCGTGGCGGCCGGGCAGTTCAGGGCGCTGGCCCTGGCGTGCCGGGCCTGCGCGGCAAAAAAACTTTGAACTTCTTGCCGCGCGCTTGTTCTATAGCAGTAAGAGCTGGCGCGCTGCAGAATACCGGGGAACAGCTGCAATGACAGAGCGCGAGAGCGATCAGTTGCTGGTCGAACGAGTCCAGGCGGGCGAGCGGCAGGCATTCGACTTGCTGGTGGCTAAGTATCAGCGTAGGCTGATGAGGCTGGTTTCGCGCATCGTGCACGATCCTGCGGAGGCGGAAGATGTGGTCCAGGAGACGTTCATTAAAGCGTACCGCGCCATCCGGCGTTTTCGGGGCGACTCGGCCTTTTATACCTGGCTGTACCGCATTGGCATCAACACCGCCAAGAACTTCCTGGCCAGCCAGAGCCGCCGCACGCCGACCTCCACCGAGAACGACGCCGAGCAGGCTGAATCCTTCGACAGCGGCGAGCAGCTGCGCGACATCAACACGCCCGAGTCGGTGCTGGCCAGCCAGCAGATCGCGCGCACCGTGAACGCGGCGATGGACGCGCTGCCGCTGGATTTGCGCACGGCCATCGTACTGCGCGAAATCGAGGGGCTGAGCTACGAGGAGATCGCGGACATCATGTCCTGCCCGATCGGCACCGTGCGCAGCCGCATCTTCCGCGCGCGCGACGTGATTGCCGAGCGGCTCAAACCGCTGTTGGACATGCCGCTGGACAAACGCTGGTAAGCAAACGGGAACGCCGATGGAAACGCTGAAACCACTGCACGAACTCATTTCCGCCATGGCCGACGGCGCGCTGGCGGCCCACGAGGCCGAGCTGGCGCTGGCCGCGCTGACCGAGCCCGAGGGCAGGGCGGCCTGGCAGGCCTACCAGCTGATCGGCGACGTGCTGCGCAGCGACGCCAGCGGCGCCGAGCTGGGCGATGGTTTCAGCGCGCGCCTGGCGGCCCGGCTCGACGTCGAAGTCGCGCCGGCGCCCGGCCGCGCCGCG
>NZ_WWCU01000038.1 GCF_009857595.1 Pseudoduganella aquatica
CCGCCTGCCGCTGACGCTGTCCGTGGCGCCGTTCATGCTGGCGGGCGGCGCCGCCGGCGGGCGCGCCTGCGCCATCGTCATGGCGCGCGATCCGGAGGCGGTGACCGCATCGGCCGCCGTACTGCAGCAGCTGTTCGAGCTGACGCCGGCCGAGGCGGCGGTCAGCTGCGCGCTGGCGGCGGGCGCTTCGCTGGAGGACATTGCGGCGGCCAGCAGCGTGAGCGTGAACACCGTGAAGACCCATTTGCACCGGGTCTACGGCAAGACGTCCACGCGGCGGCAGGGCGAACTGATCGCGCTGATCCACGGTTCCACGGCGACTTTGCTGCCGCCTCATTCAGTCGGATGACGCCAGCACCAGCATGCCTGCCTACAATGGGTTCGACCGGTGCACACAGGCCGGCGAGAACCTTAATCCAGTTATCCAGGGATGGTGCATATCATGAAAAAATTACTATTGGCGGCATTGATGGGCGCAGCATGCGTGGGCGCGGTAGCGCAGCAGAGCGAAACGGTGACCATCCCGGCGCCGGCGCAGACAATCTCGGCGATCGAGGCGCCCACGCAGCGCGTGTACCTGACAGATATGGAATTCGGCAGCTACAAAGGCGGCTATGACTTGTCGAACGGGCAGGTGCTGACGCTGACGAAAAAAGGCAGCCGCATGTACGCCCAGGTGGGCGACATGGACGAGCACCAAGTGGTGGCCGTGGCGCACAATACCTTTGTGGCGCTGGACCAGAAACTGAAAGTGCGCATCGACCTGGATACGGGCATCGGCAGCGGCATCGGCGGCGAGCTGCTGATGGTGGTGCCTGGCCGCAGCATAGCCGGCATGCCTGCGCAGGATACGCTGATGCGGGTGGCCTTCCGCTAACAAGGGCGCGCGGCGGCGCCCGGGTGGCTTACAGCTGCTGCTGGGCGTCGAAGGTGTTGCAGCGGCCGGTGTCGCCGCTTTCCAGGCCGCGCTTGAACCAGCGCACGCGCTGCTCCGAGCTGCCGTGCGTGAAGGAGTCCGGCACCACGCGGCCCTGGGACTGGCGCTGCAGCGCGTCGTCGCCGATGGCGGTGGCGGCGCTCAGCGCCGTTTCCACGTCGCCCTGCTCCAGTATGCTGCGTGAGCGGTTGGCGTGGAAGGCCCACACGCCGGCGAAGCAGTCGGCCTGCAATTCCAGCCGCACCGACAGCGCATTGGCCTGCCGCTCGGAAGCGCGGCGGCGCTGCTGGTCCACCTTGTCCGAAATGCCGGTCACGTGCTGCACGTGGTGGCCCACTTCGTGCGCGATCACATAGGCTTGCGCGAACTCGCCGTTGACGTGGAAGCGTTCCTGCATCAGCCGGTAGAAGCTCAGGTCGATATACACTTGCTGGTCGCCGGGGCAGTAGAAGGGGCCGGTGGCGGACTGGCCGGTGCCGCAGGCGGTATCGGTGCTGCCGCTGAACAGGATCAGCCTGGGCTTGACGTAGCTGCCGCCCTTGGCGCGGAACAGCTCGGTCCACACGTCCTCCGTGTCGGCCAGCACCACCCTGACGAACTTGCTTTGCCGGTCGGACGCGGGAGGCGTGTGCGACGGCGCCTGCTGCTGCACCTGGGCCGGACCGCCGCCACCGCCGCTGAGCAGGCTGAGCATCGTGAGCGGATTCACGCCGAACACATACGAGCCGATGAGCGCCAGCACCACGGTGCCGATGCCGATGGAGCGGCCGCCCAGGCCAAAGCCGCCACCGCCGCCGCCGCCATCGCCGCGCCGGTCTTCAACGTTGTCGCTCTCGCGGTTGCCTTCCCATTTCATGGCGTGCTCCTGTTCTGCAGTCTTATAGGTTTGTAGCCACTATACGCTAGCAATGCGGTTGCGGCCGCCGCGCTTGGCGCGGTACAGTGCGTCGTCCGCACGCTTGAGCACGTCCTCGGCGTGGGCGTCGCCCGCAAGGAACTCGCTCAGGCCGCCGCTGATGGTGGCGCCGCCGCCCACCGCGCCCAGGCGCAGCAAGGCCTCCGCCACGCGCAGGCGCAGCCTTTCGGCGATGGGGGCGGCCTGGTCGCGGTTGGTGTGCGGCATGAGCACCACGAATTCGTCGCCGCCGAGGCGGGCCGGGAAGTCGGTGCTGCGCAGCTCGTCGCGGCAGACGTCGGCGGCGGCGCGGATGGCCTTGTCGCCGAACAGGTGGCCGAACTGGTCGTTGATATTTTTAAAGTGGTCGATATCGAAGATCAGCAGCGTGGTCGGGGTGCCGTAGCGTGCGAACACTTGATAATGTTCGGTCAGCGATCCCATCAGCTTGCGCCGGTTGTACAGGCCGGACAGCTCGTCGATCTCGCTGTGCAGGCGCAGCTGGGCTTCCAGCTGGTGGCGCGCGGTGATATTGCTGGCCACCCACAGCACCGCGTCCTCGCCGTCCACCTGGAATTCGAGCGCCTGCACGCGGCCCTCGAACCAGCTGGCTTTCAGCGGCGTCCTGCCGCCCTTGTACAGGATGTCGTTGCTGTCCAGGCCGTATTCGACCACGTGCAGGCTGCGCGTGGCCAGCGCCTTGTGGATTTCGCCCACAAACCACTCCGCCTTGGCGGGCACCAGCAGCTCGGCCATGGTTCGGCCCGCCAGAAAACCGATCTCGTCGTAATAACGCACGTCCGCCCCGCCGAAAATAGCCGCGTAGCGGCCGCTGCGGGTGAGCAGGAAGGCCGGGTCGGGCAGGGCTTTCAGGACCGAGGCAATCTCTTGGCTCGACAGGGCAGGCAGGTGCGGCATGGAAAATCCGGGGTCTTGTTTAACTATCATTCAATTTTTGTGCAGCGCCGCAACGGTAGCAGAGGTATGGCCTTAAGGCAAGATAGCGCCGCCTGCGGCCGGGTTCGCATAGCATGCAGGTTGAGCTTGTATCGGGAGGCTGGCCATGTTGATTTTACTGAAACGCGCGCTGTGCATGCTGTTGCTGGCCTGCGGCGCCGGCGCATCCGCCGGCACGGTGGGGGACCGCGTGGCGCTGCAATATTTTTACCCTGACCTCGACACGCCCACACGCAGCTACGCGGCCCAGCTGGTGGACGGCGACGGTGCGCTGTTCCGCAATGTGGCAGGCGTGTTCGACCTCACCATTACCGACACGCAAGTTATCGCCAGCAACTTCAACACCCGCGCCATGTGGCTGGGCGGCGCCTTCAACGGTTTCGCCCTGACCGACCTGGACCATGGATTTCATCCCTTTGCGGCGCTGGGACGGGAAACCAATATGGCGGGCTTCTCGCCGGCCAACGTGACCTTCAGCGGGAACGTGGCCTATGTCAATTGGCAGGGGCTGTCCTTTGACGAGGACACGCGGGTGGTACTCTACCTGAGCGCCGTGCCGGAACCTGCCGCCTACGTGCTGATGCTGGCGGGCGGCCTGATCCTGCTGCTGGCGCTGCGCCGGGGCCGGGCGGTTCAGGCCGGGTAGGCGGGCGCGTCGGCCAGCACGCCGGCCAGCTGAAGCTCGCCGCGCGCATGCGGCTCCCACGCCAGCTTCAAGTGCGCATCCCGGAACTGCCCCCGGCGCTCCATATAGTCTGCTGCGTAGTCGTAGAACAGTACATAGTGCATATCGTCCCTTTGTAGCCATGGCCGAGCAGGAATGCTAACATTTTGCTTGGCTAGGTGCCGGGGCTCGCGGGTGATCCCGCTATAATGAGCCTATTTGCTGCCAAGGATCTGGACATGCGAACCATGACATCCCTCGAAGCGCAAAACCACTTCGGCGAAATGATCGACACTTCTCAACGGGAACCTGTCCTCATTACCAGGCGAGGTCGTCCGGTCTCCATCGTAATATCTTCGAACGGAGACTCCAGCGACTCCCTCTTTCAGTACATGAAGGCGGTACGGGAATTGGCTCCTCTGCAAGGCAAGGAAGCTTCCGATGCCCTCGCTGATGTGCTGTCTCGCATGGGAGCCCAGGCGGAAATAGACGGCTTGACGGAAGCAGACATAAGTAAATTGATTAATGACGCAGAGTGATTTGCGTCGTATCGTTTTCGATACCAATGTACTTGTCAGTGCGGCGATCCTTCCGGTCTCGGTTAGCCGGAAAGCACTGTTGCATGCTGTCGAGCACTTTCAGCTTGTCCACTCCGATCAAACGTGGGCTGAGTTCACTGAAGTTATTTGCCGGAAGAAATTTGATCGATATTTCCCAGACTTGAGCCGCCACGAATTCCTTCTTGTCGTAGCCAGAGCCAGCGAGTTCTTGAACGTCTCTACAATTGTTTCCGACTGTCGAGACCCCAAGGACAACAGGTTCCTTGCTTTGGCAATCGATGCCGGAGCGGCCGCGATAGTCAGCGGTGACAGCGACCTTTTGATGCTGAATCCTTATCGCGGAATTCGAGTGATGTCGCCATCCGATTTTCTGGGGATTTGATCAGCGCGAGTAGAATTGCCGTGCTCCATATCTACGCCGCGCTGGGGCGGCGAAACTAATACAGGGAGAGCCGCGTGACTGCCGACGAGATCATCGAACAACTCAGGCCCTTGGGCCGCGATTCCTATAAAAACGTGATGTTCAAGCATGGCGTGCCGGAACCGCTGCTGGGCGTGAAGATCGAGGATTTGAAAGTCTTCCAGAAGAAAATCAAGAAGGACTACCAGCTGGCGCTGGAGCTGTACGACAGCGGCATCTACGACGCGCGCTACCTGGCCGGCCTGATCGCCGACGACCGCGCCATGAGCCGCGCCGACCTGCAGCACTGGGCGGACACCTCCAGCTGCCTGGCCACCAGCGAATACACCGTGGCCTGGGTGGCGAGCGAAAGCCTACACGGGCGCGAACTGGCGCTGGCCTGGATAGACTCCGGCGAAGAAAAAATCGCCACCGCCGGCTGGGCCACCCTGAGTGGGCTGGTGGCGATCACCGACGACGGCAAGCTGGACCTGGAGGAGCTCAGGTATCTGCTGCTGCGTGTGCAGGAAACCATCCACCGGCAGCCGAACCGTGTGCGCTACGTAATGAATGGTTTCGTGATTGCCGTGGGCTGCTACGTGGCCCCGTTGACCGCGCTGGCCGAGCAAGTGGGCAGGGCGCTCGGCGCCGTCACCGTCGACATGGGCGACACCGCCTGCAAAGTGCCGCCGGCGGTGGATTACATCGACAAAGTCCGGCAGCGCGGCACGCTGGGCAAGAAGCGCAAGACCATTAAGTGTTGAACCGATGTGGGAATTTGGGCGCAGGACTTACCAAATGCAGCTTATCTCCAGACGCTTAACGCCTTGCTTGTCTTTTTTGGAAACAACTGTGCATGCCAAAGTGTTGTCAGCTATGCGCTTGGCGAGAATGACCTCGCCGCGTTCGCCATAGCGGCAAGCGATCCACTTTCCGCCCTCGATCATGCCTTCAAGCTCCTCCCAAACATCGCCTGACGCCGTCGAACGGCTTGGCTTGAGAAATCCTTTTGCGGCTGGCGGACCGAACATGGGCTCGGCGTAACTCAGGCGCAGGCTGGTTCGGGCGAACGGGGTCCAGCCGGTGGGAGGATTAGTGATGGACACAGAGTCTTGAGGTATCTCCGGTGGGCATTCGATCAAGTGCTGCGTAGCGGCTGAAGCCATCAGCGTTACTGAAGTGCCGAGCGCCGCAGCGAGGTAGAGGTGATAGTGAGCCATATCTCACCTCATCTCAATAACGCTGTAGGCGTCGGCATTATTGCTGGCATTTGGCCATGCCCCACTTTTGCGTTGCTTGAGGCCTCTGGAGGGGATGAAGCGAGAGGAAATTGTCGGTTTGTTGTTCTGGTCGGCGGGACGGTCATCTTTCCATTGGTCCATTACCCAGATTCCCTTGATGCCGTGCCGAAGGAAGAGTGCCGCGTGGTTGCCCTTAGAGTGGCTAAGATAATGGCCGTTGACGAACGTGGCGATGGCTGTGCCGGGTTGGATATCCTTGTTGTTCATGACGGCCGCACCGGCTTTCCAGCCTCTATGGTTAGGGGCTCCACCGTAGAACTGAACTAGTGCAACGCATTGAGTTGTCCCTACTTTTGCTTTTCCTTCCAAATCAGACACTTTTGAATAGACGTATGCCATTTCAGTCTCCATGCGTGGGGATGTGGTCGAACTGGTGGAACGGGAGATGATTCAGGCGATTCGGTTACTCGAGAGATCCCAGCCGCCTACGGTATTGCCAGCGATGCCGCCGCCTATTCGCTGCTGCACGTATTTCCAGTTCACCCTGGAGAACTTCAGGCCGACGTGCTCAGTAAGGATTTCGCCTTCCTCGATGCCTGGCGTGACATGGCCGATCAGGACGTCTTCGAGGTCGATCTCGAAATACTTGATCCGTTCACCCTGTCCATCCGCACGCATGAATTCGAGCTTGGCCTTAGGAATGGTTTTTCCTGCCGAGCACGTCTGCAGCAGTAGCGGAGAGGAAAGGTCCGCTAGCTTGGTTAAGCTGATTTCTGAATGTTCACAGCGCTCTGCCGTATGACCACCGCCTGTGGATGCGGTTGCGCTCTTGGGTTGCGCAATGCCCCAGTGGACTGAGGTGCATTCAATCCAGCTGCGGTGTTTGTCGTCGTTCGATTCGCCGTTGATGCCGTCGATTTGCAGGTATACATCGATTGCCATGGTTCTCTCCTGGGTAAGCAATAGGACGAGGCCTATTGTTACTTGATGGTGAGAAATATTCTGTGCGGAGGATCAAAGAGATAGCAGGCCGATACTGCGTCACAGCAAGGTCTATTCCGTTTTTGAGTCGGATGTTTTGCGAAGCGGCCGGAAACAAAAAAGCCCACGAACCGAAATTCGTGGGCTTCCTTGAGTATTCGTGGTAGGCCGTGCGGGATTCGAACCTGCGACCAACGGATTAAAAGTCCGCTGCTCTACCAGCTGAGCTAACGACCCGAAAGAGGCAGCATTATAGGGCGGCTTGCGCGTTTCTGCAAGCGCGGTTTTTATTCTTCGCTTTCTTCCGGCACGTCCAGCCAGGCGATGCGGCCGCCTCCGGTTTCGGCCAGGCGCGCCGTCAGCGCCACGGCGGCGCTGTCCGGCAGGCTGAAGTCGAAGCGCACCAGGTCCGCGTGCTGCACGCCGTCCAGCCGTGCCTCGGCCAGTTCGATTTCGCGCCGCATCAGCCCTTCCAGCGCATACGGCACCTCGCAGCGCAGCGCGCGCAGTTTGACGATGGCGATCTTCTCCGCCCCCAGCAACGCTTGCGCCACGCTGTCGGTGTAGGCGCGCACCAGGCCGCCCGCGCCCAGTTTCACGCCGCCGAAGTAGCGCACCACAGTGGCTTGCACGCCTTCCAGGTCCTGGTGGCGCAGCACGTCCAGCATGGGGCGGCCGGCGGTGCCGCTGGGTTCGCCGTCGTCCACGGCGGCGGACTGGCCGCCTGCCAGCAGCGCCCAGCAGACGTGGGCCGCGCCCGGATGTTGCGCCCATAACTCCGCCACCACTTTTTGCGCCGACGCGCGGTCCGCCATCGGCTGCACGCAGGCGATGAAGCGGCTCTTTTTGATGATCAATTCGTGATGGACGGCGGTGGTAATGGTCTGCGGCATGGTGCGATTGTACAGGCTTGCTATACTCGCCCTCAACTCAACCTAGCGACACGATATGACCAGCACCACCGAAGAACACGACCTGGGCGACGACGATCTCCTGTGCCAGCAACTGGGCTTGCCCGCACGGGGCGTGAGCCTGGTGAAGATGGAGGGGCGGGTGTTCCTGCGCATCGCCGGCGAGGTGAAGGCCGAGGGCCTGACCGTGCCTTACCAGCTGGTGCCCGCGCAGGGCGTACTGGCCAAGCCGTCCAAGTGGCGCAAGATGGACACCGAGGCGCGCAGCGCGCTGCTGCGCGAACGCAGCGGCGACAAGGCGATCCACGACCTGCATGAACAGGCGACCGGTTTTGTGCACGAAATCGCCGCCGCAGCCGAGGACTACGATTTCGACGCGATGAGTTTCCTGCATACGCTGGACGACTTGCAGACGTCCCTGATGGCCGGCGAGGTGTTCGACCGCATCCGCCAGCGCCTGGACCACGCCATCGAGCGCCAGACCGAGGAGCGCTACGCCGAGCGCACCAAGCAAAGCATCAACCTGGCCGAATACCCCGATTCCTTTGAGGTGGCGCGCCGCCTGCCGCGCCGCTTTGTCGCGTTGCTGGGGCCGACCAATTCCGGCAAGACGCACCGCGCCATCGAGGCGCTGGCGAAGGCGCCGAGCGGCATCTACCTGGCGCCGCTGCGCCTGCTGGCGCTGGAGAACTACGAGCGGCTGCAGGAGTTCAAGCAGCACGGCAAGCCGCTGGCGGTGAGCCTGGTGACGGGCGAGGAGCGCCGCCTGGCCGAAGGCGCCACCCACGTGGCGAGCACGGTGGAAATGCTGGACACGCGCACGCCGGTGGACGTGGCCGTGATCGACGAAATCCAGATGCTGGCGGACCGCGACCGTGGCGCCGCCTGGACCGCCGCCGTGTGCGGCGCGCCGGCGCGGACCGTGTACCTGGTTGGCGCGCCGGAAGCGCGCCGCGCCATCGAGGCGCTGGCCGAGCGGCTGGAGTGTCCATTGGAAGTGCATATCCTGAAACGCAAGGCGCCGCTGTCGATGGAGGCCACCTCGGTGCGCAAGGTGCGCAACCTGCGCAAGGGCGACGCGGTGATCGCCTTCTCGCGCCGCGAAGTGCTGATGTGGCGCGACATGGTGACGGAGGCCGGGCTGTCGGTGGCCACCGTGTACGGCAACCTGTCGCCCGAGGTGCGGCGCGCGCAGGCGCAGCGCTTCCGCGAAGGGCAGGCCGACGTGGTGGTGGGCACGGATGCCATCGCCATGGGCCTGAACATGCCGATCTCGCGCATAGTAATGACCACCAGCGTGAAGTACAACGGCTACGAGGAAGAGGAGATCCCGGCCGCGCTGGCGCGCCAGATCGCGGGCAGGGCGGGGCGCTACGGCATCCACGAGGAAGGCCTGGTGGCGGGCTTTGACGACGATACGCACCAGGTGATGCGCTCGTTGCTGAAGGAGAAGCTGGCGCCGCTGAACACCAGCGGCTTCTCGGTGGCGCCCACGCTGGAGCATTTGCACCGCATTGCCTCGGTCACCAGCGAGACCTCGCTGGCCAAGCTGCTCAAGCGCTTCGTGCACAATATCGACGTGCCGGACGGCTTCTTCTATCCGCGCATTACGGAAGACCAGACCAGCCGCGCCGAATGGCTGGACAGCCTGCCGCTGTCGGTGGCGGACAAGTTCACGCTGTCGCTGGTGCCGGTGTCGAGCAAGGTGATGTCCTTGCAGCGCGCCTGGGAGCACTGGGCCTTGTCGCTGTCGCGCGCCAAGCCCACGCGGCTGAAGGCGGACGACTTTGCGCTTTCCTATCTGTCGCTGCAGGAGGTGGAGGATGCCTGCCGCCTGTATTCCGCCTACGCCTGGCTGGGCTACCGCTTGCCCGAGTTCTTCCCGGACATCGAACTGGCGCAGGAATTGTCGCGCCGCGCGTCCGAACGGGTGGACTCCGTGCTGCAGGACCAGAACGCCGTCAGCCGCAAGCGCCATCCCAAGCGCTGGCGCTGACTTCTGTTTATGGACGCTCCAGCGTCACGCTCATCAGGCCGATCACGCTGTCGTTGCTGAGCGTGCGCAGGGTCAGGCTGCGCAAGGGTTTCTTCGGATCGAGCGCGATGGCGAGCGCCGTCGCCGCGCCGCCGGGCACCACGCCGCCGCTGCTTTGCAGGCGCACCGCGCCGGTTTTCAGGTCCACGCGCGGCGGCACCGGTTGCGGGCGGCTGAACTGGTAATCGTCGATGAAGTAGTCCTGCTCGATGGGCCACCAGTTGACCGGATTGTGCAGCGCCAGCCGCGCGGTGGTGCCGTCCGCGTAATGCACCAGCACTTCGCCGTTGTCGATGCGGCTCTGCATGAAGTTGGTGGAGCCGGCCATCAGCAGCCAGGCCTGCCGCGCCTTGCCCGCCAGCGGGATCTCCACTGATTTTGGATAGTTGTCCCACTGCGAGGTGAAGACGATGTTGCGCGCCTGCGCGCCGGCCGGTGTGGCGAAGGGCACGCCGTTGGGCATGCGCAGCAAGCCGCCGTTGGCTGCGGCCACCGCGCGCAGGCCGCTGTCGTCAATCTCCGCCGTGGCGTTGACGTGGCCCGCCCATGCGCCTATGCCTTGCGCCGGCAGGGACAGCGAAACATGGGGCGAGCGCGGGGACTGGTATTTGCCGGGCGCGAAGATGTCCTGCGCCTTCTCGTTGAAATAGGGCGCAAGGCTGACGGCTTCCAGTGTTGCGCCGCGCTTGTCGGTATTCCAGTCCGTTGCGGGCGGCAGCGCGGCGGCGCGCGGCGCGCCTGCGGCCGCAGCGTTGGCCGTAGCCGCTGCCACGGTCCTTGCGCCAGCCCATTCGATGGCGATGGCCGTCTCGCGCGCCATGGGCGCTTCGATCAGCAGCGCGGCCTGGCCCACGGATGCGGGATCGCGCCGCCACGCTGCGGGCGCGCCGTTGACGGTGACGCGCTGCACGCGCTGGTAGGCTTGCGGAATGCGCAGCGTGACGGTGCGGAAGCGCTGCCCGGACTGCGTGACCGTCCAGCGTTCGGCCTTGCCGCTGCGGGTGAAGTCCAGCCCCAGGTCTGGATGCGCAAGGCGCGCATGGTTCCATGACGCGGGGAAGCCGGGACGCACGGTGAGCGTGCCGGCCAGCGCGTCCGGCGCCACTCCGAACAGGCCTTCCACGATGGCGCGCGACATGACGCCGGCGCCGTCTGCGAAGTCGCGCTGCGATTCGCGGCGGTAGGCGTCCAGGTAGTTCATGCTGCCCACGTTGCCGGGCGAGATGCCCATATACATGCTGGCCAGCAGGGCGCTTTTCGCCAGCAGGAAGGCCTCGCCGGCGCTGCCGGCCTGCCACAGCGCCAGTGCAGTATGCAGGTTCTCGCCCATCACCACGTTGTTGATGGACCAGGAGTAGGGCATCCAGTCGCTGGTGGGCAGCACATGGTAGGCCGCGTCGGCGGGCACGCCCGGCCCGCTGACCGGGATGGGCTTCAGGCGCCGCTTGAGCGCGGCGGCCATGCGCTGCGCCTCCTGCGGCGTGGGCACGCCGGAATCGATGGTGTGATAGAAGCTCCACAGGCCGTAGCTGGGGTGCAGCAGCTGCGCGCCCAGCAGGTCTTTGTATTCGGCGAAAGCGCCTTCCTCCTGCATCCACAGGTGGGCGCGCATGGCTTGCGCTATCAGCTCCGCTTCGCGCTCATAGGGCTGCGCGTCCTTGCCCAGCAGGCGGGCGATGCGCGCCGCGCTGCGGTTGGCGTACACGTTGTAGGCCGACGCGTGGCTGGCGCCGCCGCCGTTGTAGTACAGGTCGTCGCTGGCCCAGATGTTGGCGTAGGCTTCGTACAGCGGCAGCTTGGCGGGGCCGAATTCGCGCCGGAACAGGCGGCGTTCCCAGGCCAGGTGGCGTTCTATCACGGGCCATGCGCTGCGCGCGTACTCCACGTCGCCTGTCCACAGCAGATGCCGGAACAGCGCGTCCATGAAGACCATATTCATGTCGTAGTGCGAGTTGGACAGGTCGCCGTTGGAATGCAGGCCGGCCTCGTTGCGCGCCAGGTTGGAAACGGTGTCCGCGCCGGGCAGCCGGTCCGGGACGGGCTGCGTGTTCTGGCGCGGCGTCCACGCGCCCAGGTTGCTGCGCGCGCGGGCGTGCCAGCCCAGCGCATCCAGCGCATACGGGCCGCGCCAGCCGAGCAGCTTGGTGCGCCAGGCGATGGCGCCGTGCATGATGGCCTGGTCGGCTTCGTCCCACAGCGCGTCGGCGGCGACGTTGAGCGCGCCCACGGCGGCGTTCAGATAAGGGTCGGGCGTATCGATGCTGACCGTGCGGCGCAGCGCGGCGAAGTGCTGCTGCGTTTCGGCGAACAGCGCGGGCAGCTGGCTGCGCGCATATTGCGGGTCGAGCGGGATGATTTTTTTCGGCGCGGCGGCGGGCTTGCCTGCGGTGACGGCCTTGTACTGGTCGAGGTCCTGCGCGGGCGCACCGCCGGGCAGGCGTTGCAGGGACAGCAGCAAGGGCGCGTCGTTTTGCAGCGGCACGCGGCCAAGGACGATGGGCGAGGCAGTTTTTTCCGCAGCCGCTTCGGCGGATTGTGGTGCAAGCAGCGCGGGCAGGTCGTTCCACTGCGCGCCGTCGGCTATGCGCAGCGTGCTGCCGGCCGGCGCCACGCCTGCGATAAGGCCGGCGCGGCTGGCCAGGGTGTAGCCGTCGCCGTCCAGCGTGATGCGGTTGCCGCTGGCGTGTTCGGGTTGGAACTGGAAGTATTCGCTGATGGGAACCTTCTCGGTGCCGATGTCGCCGTCGCGCACGCCGCGCGCGCCGTTCACGCCGCCGTAGGCCCATACCAGTTCGGCCCCTGCGCCCAGTCCTTGGGCTTCGGTGCGCACGATCAGTCCCTCAGTGCGCGCATAGGCCAGCGCCACGATGCTGACGACGCCGCTGGGGCCGAAGGCAGGGTCGCGGATCTCGTAGCGCAGTTCGCCGGGCCGGTAGCGCGTGGTGATGGCGGCGGCCTGGTGCAGCCACACCGCGCCGGCGGCGGTGCGCACGGCCAGGCGCAGGTTGCCGCCACGGCCGGGCAGGTAGAGCAGGAATTCGGGTTTGTCGCCGCCGTCGGCGCGGAAGGCTGTGTTGCCGCCATAAAGCGAGCGGTTGAAGAACTCGGCGCCGTTGTCGATGACGAAGTCTTGTCCGTCCGGCCGATAACGCAGCGCCTGCTGCACGCGGCCCTCCAGGTTGGGCCGCAGCCCTCCGGTGGCGGAGGGACCGGCCCCGGCGGCAAGCCCGGCGGCCTGCGCCAGCATGGCTGCGGCGAGCGCGCGGCGCACAAAACTTTTCATTGCAACCCCAGCAGTGGATATGCACCAGATGATAGCGGCAGGCGCTTCAGCTGTGGCCGTCCGCCGGATCATCTTTGTGATTGTTGACGCTGAGGCCGCTGAGCAAACCATGCCCGCTTAACTGCATTTCATCCCCGCGAAAATGCCGTTTATCCCAAGTCCGTTGTCTGGTTTGCACGCATTGCATACAGTGTTTGAACCGGCCACAAAACAAGTGTTGGCTGGCCTTGCAACCTTTTTCGAACCGAACGAATACTAAGGATGGGCCTCATCATGAAAAAAATTATTCTGGCAGTGCTGCTGGGGGCAGCGTCGCTGGCCGCCGTTGCCCAAAACATGCAAACCGACGAGTCGGTGCAGGTTCCCGGCCGCGCGCTGAAGATAGAACTGCCAGCCCTGCCGCTGCATATGGGCCGTGACCAGAGCAGCGCCTTCCGTGGCAGCTACACGCTGTCCAATGGCCAGATGCTGCATCTGCGCCAATACGGTTCCGGCCCTGCGCTATACGCCGAAATCGATCAGCAAGGCGCACGCAAAATGATCGCCGCTTCGCCCAATACCTTTGTCGCGGCGGACCGTTCCCTGAAAGTGACGCTGGAACTGAAGCCGGACGGCGACGCCGGCGGCGAAGTGCTGATGCGGGTGCCCGCGCAGCGCATGGCGGACGGCACGCTGAGCCAGGCGAAAGTGATCTCGGCGACGGTGCGCTAAACCTAGGGCGCGCTGGCCTGGGGCATGGGCAGCCCGTAGCTGCGGTAGATGCGGAGCAGGGCGCCGTCCTTGGCCATGGCCTCGTAGGCCAATCGCCACGCGCCCGCTTCATGCTCGCCGAAGTCCTTGCCGCCGGCCAGCCACATGTCGGCCGATTCCACCAGCATGCCGGTCTGGAAGCTGGCGGGATTGCGGCCGGTCGCGCGTATCTTTTCCATATTGATGACGTTGCCGCCGTACAGCGCGTCGACGATGCCGCGCTCGACCATGCGCACCATGTCCTCGAGCTTGGTAGCCTGCACGATCTGCGCTTCGTTGAACTGGCGGCCGAGCAGCTGCGCCAGGTTGGGTGAGCCGCGCAGCACCACGATGCGCAGCTTGCGGGCCTGCTCCAGCGTGGTAATGGGCTTGTCGCCTTGGCGGTTGATAAAGACGAAATGCTGGGTGTCCAGCTTCACCAGCCAGGTGTACTGCGCTTCGCGTTCCGGTGTGCGGGTCAGCGGCAGGATGGCCGTGTGCGGCCCATGCTGGGCCAGCGCGATGGCGCGCGCCCAGGGGTAGAACGATACCTTGACCGGGTTGCCGGTGCGCTTGAGCAATTGCTCCACCACTTCCACGTGCAGGCCGGGGTGCTGAGGCTGGCCTTCGATGGCGTAGGGCGGCAGGTCGCCGGTGACGATGCTCAGGCGCGCGGCCTCGTCCGCCTGCGCGGGCAGCGTTCCCAGCAGCAGCGGCAGCAATAACCACATCGCCAGCACAGTACGGCCGAGGGAGTGGCGGCCCACCATCATTCTTTCACTTTCAGTATCTCCGGCATTGATACTTCCCATTCTACCTGTAGCCGTGCGGCAATGCACCCTGGCATTGTTTTTGTCTCCGCAGCCACGGTACGGTATGATCTTGCGCAATCGACAAAGGAGTTGGTTTGCGTTTCTTATTGGCATGGATTTACATGGTGGCGCTGCTGGGCGCAGGGCTGGCCGGCGCCGCCGTGGCGGCGCAGCCGGCGGTGGTGCCCGCCACGCTGCCGGCCGTGCTGATGCCGTCCGCGCCGGAAAAGGCACTCAGCCAGTTCCGCCTGGACGGCTGGCAGATAGAGCAGGGCTTGCCGCAGAACGCCGTGTCGGCGCTGGCCCATACCAGCGACGGCTATTTGTGGGTGGGCACGCTGGGCGGGCTGGCCCGCTTCGACGGCGCCCGCTTCACCACCTTCGATGCCTCCGAATTCGCCGACTTGGCGTCCCAGCCGGTGCTGGGCCTGATGCAGGACGCGCAGAAAAATCTGTGGATAGGACACAACAAGGGCGCGGCCATCTACCGCGACGGCAAGTTCAAACCCATGTTTTCCGCCGGGCAACTCGGCGACCAGCGCGTGTGGGCGTTTGCCCAGGCGCCGGACGGCGCCGTGTGGGCCGCCACCAGCAACGGGCTGGTGCGCTGGGCCAAAGGCGTGACCAGGTATTACCGCGAGGCCGACGGCCTGCCCACCGACCGCCTGCGCGCGCTGGCCTTTGACCGCGACGGCGTGCTGTGGATCGCCAGTTCGGGCGGCGGCCTGGTGTCGTTCTCGGGCGGGCGCTTCACGGTGCTGAATCCGGCCAGCGGCTTCCCCCATCTGCAAGTGCGCTCGGTGCTGGCCGACCCGGCCGGCGGCGTGTGGGCCGCCACGGCGGGCGGTGGACTGGTGCGCGTGAAGGACGGCAAGATCAAGGTGTACACCGTGGCCGACGGCCTGCCCACCGACCAGCTGACAGGCATCACGCGCGACCAGCACGGCACGCTATGGATAGGTACCTGGGGCAGCGGCGTGGTGCGCATGGTGGGCGAGCATTTCAGCGCCATCGCCAGCGGCGGCGGCCTGGCGGGCGACCATATCTGGTCCATCCATACCGACCACGAGGGCAGCGTGTGGGTCGGCACCTGGGTCAGCGGCCTGGTGCGGCTGCGCGACCGCGCTTTCGGCGTGCTGGGCGTGCCGGAAGGGCTGTCGCACGACAATGTGCGCTCGGTGCTGCACGGGCGCAACGGCGTGACCTGGCTGGCCACCGCCGGCGGCGGCCTGAACCGCGTCGACGCGGCCGGCATCACCGTGCTGGGCAAGAAGGACGGCCTGCCCAGCGAGGAAATCTCCAGCCTGATGGAAGACCGCGACGGCGCGCTGTGGATAGGCAGCTACACCGGCGGCGCCGCGCGCCTGCTGCAAGGCAAGGTCACCGTGTACGGCACGGCGCAGGGCATGCCCAGTTCGGAAGTGCGGGTGCTGTACCAGGACCGGCAGGGCGTGGTCTGGGCCGGCACCCAGTCCGGCATCGCGCGGCTGGACGGCAAGGTCTTTGCGCCGCTGCGCACGCCGGGCGCGCCGTCCGGCGGCGTGTCATCCATCCTGCAGGACAAGGACGGCAACTTGTGGTTCGGCACCACCGGCGAAGGCCTGGCGCGCTACCGCGACGGCGTCTTCAAGACACTGACGGCGGCCGACGGCCTGCTGTCGAACTGGATCATGTCGCTGTACGAGGACAAGGCCGGCACCCTGTGGATAGGCAGCAATGGCGACGGCCTGAATCGTATGCGCGGCCAGCAGCTGAGCAGCATCCGCCCCGCCGACGGCCTGTGGGACGGCACCTGCCTGAGCATACTGGAGGACGGCCAGGGCTATTTCTGGATCAGCGGCAACCGCGGCTTCCACCGCGTGGCGCGCAGCGAGCTGGATGCGTTTGCGGAAGGGCGGCTGGCCAGGGTGAGTTCGGCCGGTTTCGGCCCGGGCGATTCCCTGCGCAGCACCACGTTTGCGGGCGGGCTGCAGCCGACCAGCGCCATGGATGGCGCGGGCAACCTGCTGCTGCCGTCGGCCAAGGGACTGGTGCTGGTGGATCCGCGCCATCTGCCGGAAAGCGGCCAGCCGCCCGCCGTGCGCCTGGAACGCGTGACGGTGAACGGCGCGGTTCAGCCGCTGGCGGCGCAGCTGGCCCTGCCGCCGGGGCCAGTCACGCTGGCCATCCAGTACCGCGCCGAGACGCTGCTCAACGCCGAGCGGGCGCGCTTCCGCTACCAGATGGAGGGACTGGCGCCGCGCTGGATCGACGCCGGCGAGAACCGGGAAGTGTCGTTCCCTGCGCTGGCGCACGGCAGCTACCGCTTGCGCGTCGCCGCCAGCATAGACGGCAAGAGCTGGAGCGAGGGCGGCCCTGTGCTGGCCATTACGGTGCAGCCCTTCTTCTACGAGACGTTCTGGTTCGCGGGGCTGATGCTGAGTGCCCTGGCGGCCGGCGTGTATCTGCTGTTCCGTCTGCGCGTGCGCCATCTGCGCATCCGCCACGCGGAAATGCAGCGCCTGGTGGCCGAGAAGACCGAGGCGCTGAAGCAGGCCAACGAGCATTTGTCGCGCCTGTCCTTTGTCGATGCGCTGACCGGGCTGGCGAACCGGCGCCGCTTCGACGAGGTGCTGAACGACGAGTGGAACCGCGCCGGCCGCAACAACGCGCCGCTGGCGCTGGTGATCGCCGACATCGACAGCTTCAAATCCTATAACGATGCGCTGGGCCACCAGGAAGGCGACCGCTGCCTGGCGGCCGTGGCGGCCGTGTTCGCCAGCCAGGCCCGGCGCGCGGGCGATCTGGCCGCGCGCTACGGCGGCGAGGAATTCGTGCTGCTGATGCCGGGGATGGCGCAGGCGGCCGCGCTGGCCGTCGCCGAAGAACTGCGCGCCGCCTGCGAGGCGCTGGCCATCAGCCATCCCGCCTCGCCGGTCAGCCCGGTGGTGACGCTGAGCCTGGGCGTGACGGTGTGCGTTCCTGCGGAAGGCAAGTCGATCAACGGCTTCATCCTTGAGGCGGACACGGCGCTCTACCGTGCCAAGAATGAGGGCCGCAACCGCGTGTGCGCGTGAGCGGTCAGGTTTGTTCCAGGTAGGATCTGCCGAACACGCCGATCAGCGTGAACAGCCACAGCACCGCGCCTATCACGCACCAGACGATGTTGGCGGTGGTGAGCTGGTCGTTGCCCTGGCCCTGGGCATCGCCGCAGGCTGCGTTGATGTGTTCCTGGGCGGCCAGGTAGCAAAAGCTCATCGGTGCAAGGATCAGCAGCGAGCACAGGCCTGCGATAGTGCTGCCTACGCTGGACTTGATCAGCTGCTCCAGCACCGCGCTTGCCAGCAGCAGCACAACCAGCTGCCAGGCGGTGCTGCGGTAATTCCATGGCGCCGCGCCCAGGTCTTCGGCGCGGGACGCTACCTTGCGCAGCAGCGCATGCACAAAAAAGACCGAGAAAATGGCGCGCGGCACCGGCCACACGCTGTCTGCGCTGGCGCGGCGATACTGGTTCCAGTTCTTGAAATGCCAGAACAGCTGGTAAATGCCGACGGTGGCGAAAAACAGGATCAGGAACTTGCGCTGCGAAACCACGTAAAACGGATGGCCGGCGGTGCTGTCGTGAATAGGGCTAAGTTCGGCTTTGGGCGGGGCGTAAACGTTGTCGGTCATAGGATGGGCAGATGAGGTTTGCGAATGGAAAAAGTTTCCATGTGGATATTAGCCTCTTGCGTAAAGCGCAAAACTATTCAATTGTCACGGCGGGGCGGTATGATAGTTATTCCAATCACTTGCGAGAATGATCATGCCGACGTCCCTTTTGCTTGCGAAGAATGACCAGCTGGGGCTGGAAATGCTGTCCAGCCTGGTGAACCGCCACGGCTGCATCACCGGCGCCACCGGCACCGGCAAGACGGTCACGCTGCAAAAGATGGCGCAGTCGCTGTCCGACATCGGGGTGCCGGTGTTCATGGCGGACGTGAAGGGCGACCTGTCCGGCATCGCCAAGCCCGGCGCGCTGAGCGAGAAGATGGGCAAGCGGCTGGCGGCGCTGAAGCTGGACGCGCCGCAGTGGGCAGGCTGCCCGGTGACGTTCTGGGATGTGTTCGGCCAGCAGGGCCATCCGGTGCGCGCCACCGTGTCCGACCTGGGGCCGCTGCTGCTGGCGCGCATGCTGAACCTGAACGACACCCAGGAAGGCGTGCTGCAGCTGGTGTTCCGCATTGCCGACGACAACGGCCTGCTGCTGCTCGACACCAAGGACCTGCGCGCCATGCTGCAGCACGTGGGCGACAACGCGGCCGATTACAAGACCAGCTACGGCAACATCAGCGCCGCCAGCATAGGCGCGATCCAGCGCGGGCTGATCGCCATCGAGGAGCAGGGCGGCGACCAGTTCTTCGGCGAGCCCATGCTCAATATCGACGACCTGCTGCAAACCGATGCGGCCGGCAAGGGCGTGGTCAACATCCTGTGCGCGGACAAGCTGATGAATGCGCCGCGCCTGTACGCGGTGTTCCTGCTGTGGATGCTGTCCGAGCTGTTCGAGCAGCTGCCGGAAGTGGGCGACCTGGACAAGCCCAAGCTGGTGTTCTTCTTCGACGAGGCGCACCTGCTGTTCGCCGAGGCGCCCAAGGCGCTGCTGCAGAAGATAGAGCAGGTGGTGCGGCTGATACGCTCCAAGGGCGTGGGGGTGTTCTTCATCACGCAGAACCCGCTCGACATTCCGGACACGGTGCTGGGCCAGCTTGGCAACCGCGTGCAGCACGCGCTGCGCGCCTACACGCCGCGCGACCAGAAGGCGGTGAAGGCCGCCGCCGAGACCTTCCGCCCGAATCCCGCGCTGGACGTGGCGCAGGTGATTACCGAACTGGGCGTGGGCGAGGCGCTGGTGTCCTTCCTGGACGAGAAGGGCACGCCGCAGATCGTGCAGCGCGCCTTCATCCTGCCACCGGCCAGCCAGCTTGGCCCCATCGACGCCGCCGAGCGCAAGGCCGCCATCGACGGTTCCGTGGTGGCGGGCGTCTACGAAAAAACGGTGGACCGGGAGTCGGCCTACGAACAGCTGAACAGCCGCTTGGCCAGCACGGCGCGCGCGGGCGACGACCGCCCGGCCGCCGCCGGACGCGGCAATGCGCCGCCGCAATATCAGCCGCAGTCCCAGCCCCAGGCTCAGCCAGCCCCGGCCGACGACCGCTCCATCTTCGGCGACGTGCTGGGCGGCCTGTTCGGCAAATCCGGCAAGCGCGACACTGCCGTGCAAGCGATGGTGAAATCGGCCGCCCGCAGCATAGGTTCGCAAGTGGGCCGCGAGATCATCCGTGGCGTGCTGGGCTCCATCCTGAAGAAGCGCTAGACGCGGCTGCCGACCCCAGCGGACTGATGAGAAGGGTTCGTTTGAAAACACTCATTGCATGGTGCATAATTGGTCAATGAAAGCCGCAGCTGACACCTTTGTCATTGGGGATTTGCCCCAGCTCCGACTGATCGCATGGAACCGCAATCCACATGATGCGATCACCGGAGAGGAGGCGTTCGATCTCTACGAAAGGAACTGGCGTTTTGTTGACGAAGCTGCCATGCCTGCTCGCGAGCGCGCCGTCGTTGAGTGGCTGATTCGCGAATACGGCCATGGCATCTTGCATGTTTGACCGGCCTCATCACCAACGTATCGCCAAATTCCTCGCCTGCCTGGACGCAGAGTTCCTTGCCCAGTCCGATTGCTATTTCGGTGGCGGAACGGCTATCACCCTGTCTTTGGGCGAGTACAGGGAATCGGCGGATGTTGACTTCCTGTGCAGCTCGATTGATGGATATCGAGCCTTGCGCAATACGATCAGCAATACCTCTCTGGGGACCATTCTTGCCGGGCCTGTGGAATTGGCGCGTGAAGTACGCGCAGACCGCTATGGGATTCTAACCTTTGTTCGGGTTGATGGCGTGCCGATAAAATTTGAGATTGTTAGCGAGGGCCGAATCAATATTAGCGGCAGCATGGATCTCTTGCTTGGTGTTCCGACGCTGGCGCGTGAGGATATGTACGCTGAAAAGTTGCTTGCCAACGCTGACCGGCATGGCGATCTTTCCGCGCTGAGCCGCGATGCCATTGATTTGGCAATGCTTATTCAGCACTGGGGAGCGATCCCCGACGAGGCTTGGGCCAAGGCACGTGTGCCATACGGCCAAAGCATCGATACTGCCTACAGCCAAGCTATCCAGCTGGTGAGCGATTCTGGCTACTTGGCGTCCTGCTTGAAGAAGATGCATATGGCCCCAGCCTTTGCCGAGAGTATCCCCGAGTTGTTGCTTGGTTCTTTGCCGGACGTCTAAGGCGGCGCAAGCCGGATTTGTTCAGAAATCCGGCGTTCTGGCTAGACTGGTTAATTTTGCGTGAGGCGCGCATACTCGGCCGCTCCATCTTGCCGTCCGACCAGAACGCCTTATGAATCTGCACGCCCCTGCCACCACGATATCCGATGCCAGCCTGAGCCGCGAGGAGCTGGAACAGCACCTGGCGCTCTCCGTCCGCCATTTCTCCAACTGCGACTTCAGCGATGCGGACCTGTCGCGCCTGGACCTGCAATCCTGCACCTTTGAGCGTTGCGCGTTCGGCGAGGCGGTGCTGTATGCCTGCAAGCTGTCGCATTCCAAATGGCTGCGCTGCCGCGCCGGCGGGGCCGACTTCGAGGCGGCCGACCTGGTGGACGCGCAATTCCAGGGCTGCGACCTGAACAACACGAAGTGGCGCAGGGCCAAGCTGGCCTCGGCCAGCTATCGCGGCTGCAAGCTGACCGGCGCGTCCTTCGAGGAAGTGTCCCATCTCGGCGCGTCGTTCGAGGATTGCTTGCTGGTGGGCGCCGACCTGCGCGGCTTCTCTTTCCGCAAGGCCGAACTGAAGAACCTGGACTTCTCGGACGCCGACCTGTCCGGCTGCGACTTCCGCGACGCCGTCTTTGAAGGCGGCAGCCTGCGCGACGCCATCCTCAAGCTGTCCCGCTTCGACAACGCCGACCTGCGCAGCGCGGAGATCGGCGGCCTGAAACTGAACGACGCCAAAATGTTCCGCGGCGCCGTCATCTCCCACGCGCAGGCCGCCGCCGTGCTGAGGGAGATGGGCCTGATCGTTGCATGAACAAGGGGATTAATGCGCGTGCTCGCTGGGGCCTTGCTTCGGCGGCACGGTGAAGCTGACGGTCTGGCTGCCGAGGATTTTGTGGCTGGGGTCCGCAATCTCGAGCAGCACCTTGTGCGGGCCGGGCGTGAGGCCGACCAGGATCAGGGGATCGGTGCTGGTGTGCGCCCAGGTGCCTTTCCAGTCGTCCACCGTGACGTGGATGTGGCCGAGGTGGGGCGATACGGCCACCGCTTCCTTGCCGAACACCGGCAGCACGCGCAGGTTCTCGGTGCGGTGCTGGATGATGACCACGCCCCGGGCCAGCGCGTCCGGCAGCGGCGCGTAAGCGATCAGCTTGGGCGCCGGCTCGGATGCGAGCGGAATCACGGCGGCGGGACGGCCCGCTTCGGAAGCGGTTTGCGCTCCGGCCATGGTGCAGAGCGACGCGCCTGCGATGACGGCGGCCGCCGCTGCCAGGTGTTTCAGTAAGCTTGGCATCATGATTCCTTCGTTGTGGGCTGGGGATTCCATTAGACGCCGCTGGTGTAGCTGCCGTTTGTCCGGTTTGCGGCGGGGGGGACGGATTTTGTGTCTGCGCGCCGTGTGGACACAGAGCGATACAATCGGGCGAACCGGCTGGGCGCCAGGCCCACGTGGCGGCTGAACGCCGTGCTGAAGGTGCTGGCCGAGCTGTAGCCGACGCGCTCGGCAACCGTGGCCAGGCGCAGGTCCTGCCGGCGCAGCATGTCCTTGGCCAGCGCCATGCGCCAGGCCAGCAGATATTCCATGGGCGGCAGCCCCACCGCCTGTGAGAAGCGTTCGAAAAAGGCCGAGCGCGACAGCGCGGCGGCTTTCGCCAGCTGCGCCATCGTCCATGCGCGCGAGGGCTCGCCGTGCATGGAGCGCATGGCCGCCGCCAGCCTGTCGTCGGCCAGTCCGCGCAGCAGTCCGGGCGGTGCTTGCGCTGTGGAGGCCAGCCGCAGCGCTTCGATCAGCAGCACTTCCACAAAGCGTGTCAGCACCACGCTGCGGCCCGGCCGGTCCGCCTCGGACTCCTCGCGCACCAGCCGCACCAGCACCGCCAGCCGTTCCACACCGCGCACATGCACCAGCGGCGGCAGCAGGGACACCAGCAAGGCCGCATCCGCCGAATCGAAGGCGAAGGCGCCGCCCAGCAGGCGCACATCGGGCGCGCCGTCCTGCGTGCCGTGGCGCATGTCGGGCTGCGCCGTGTCGGCTGCATCGGCCGCGGCGGGTTCGATTTGCACGGGCAACGCGGGTTCGAAGCCGGACATGGTGAAGCCTGGCGTTTCCGGTAGTAGCACAAAGTCTCCTGCTTCCAGTGTGACGGTGTCCTGGCCGTCGACAGCGAGCAGGCAGCTCCCTTCCAGCACCGCGCAAAAACCCGGTTGGCCGAATGCCGCATAACGCACCGCCCACGCGCCAGCGCCGCTGATGCCTTTCGACAGCACCGCGCGCGGCTGTAACAGGGAAATGAGTTGGGACAGGGGATCGCTCATCGCTGGACGCTAGCAAATGAAATGTGGACTCTTTATTGTAGTTCGTCCTGCGGCGCTCCGCTATCGTTATGGCTGTCCCAACCCACACTGAAATACACACCATGAAAACCGTACTGATTACCGGATGCTCCTCGGGCTATGGCCTGGAAACCGCGCGCCATTTCCACGCCCAGGGCTGGAACGTTATCGCCACCATGCGCACGCCGCGCGAGGACTTGCTGCCGCGCAGCGAACGCATGCGGGTGCTGGCGCTGGACGTTACCAGCGCCGACAGCATTGCTGCGGCGCTTGAAGCGAGCGGGCCGATCGATGTGCTGGTGAACAACGCGGGCATCGGCTTGTTCGGCGCATTCGAGGCCACGCCGATGGCTACGGTGCGCGAGGTGTTCGACACCAATACCTTTGGCACGATGGCGATGACGCAGGCCGTGCTGCCGCAGTTCCGCACCCGCCGGTCGGGCGTGGTGGTGAATGTGACTTCCAGCGCCGTACTGGCGCCCATGCCGCTGGTGGCGGCCTACACCGCCAGCAAGATGGCGGTGGAAGGCTTTACCGCGTCGCTGGCGTTTGAGCTGGAAGGCTTTGGCCTGCAAGTCAAGCTGGTGCAGCCGGGCTATGGCCCCAGCACCGCATTCACCGCGAACACCGGCGCGCGCCTGGAGGGATTGATACCGGAAGCCTACGCGCCGTATGCGCAGAGCGTTTTCGCCGCGTTCACGCAGCCGGCCGCTGTCACCACGGAGGGGGATGTGGCGCAGCAGGTCTGGCGCGCTGCGAATGATACGTCCGGCCGGCTGCGCTTTGCTGCGGGCGCAGATGCGGTGGCGCTGGCAGGAGCCCAAGCCTAGCTTGCGCGCAGGGACTGGGGCGGGCGCATCCCGCCGCTGCCGGGTCTTATGGACCCAGGCCTTTTCCCGGGAGCGAGGCGTCTTCGCTGCGCCAGCGTGCGGCGTCGCTCATGACGCTGCCCAGCAGGACCGAGATGGGGCGGGCGATGCTGCGCGTGATGGCCCAGGCCAGCAGTATGCCGCCCAGCACCGACAGGCCGGCCAGTGCGCCCAACATCAGCCGCGCGTGCGTGGCCGCCTCTTTGCTGGCGGCCACCACCATTTCGTTCTGCTGGGTCTGGATTTGCGCCAGCCGGGACAGCGCCGCGTTCCAGCGCGCCTGTATCGGCGCCAACTGCGTGACGATGAGCGTGGTGGCTTTGCTGCTGGCGTGCTGCTGGGCGGCGCTGATGATGTCTTCGATTAGCGTTTCCGAGGCGCTGGCCGCGTTGTCGGCATCGCGCAGCGCCTGCAGCTCATCCTCGCTGGCGGACGACTCCGCCAGCATATTCTTCAGGGCGGCCTGCTCCGTTGAATACGCCTTGTCGGCCAGGTCAATCTGGCGGATTTCGGCGCTGATGTCGTTGTCCTTGCTCAGCAGGACGGCATTGCGCAGCGCGACCATGCGCTCGGCCAGGGCCATCTGCATGGCCGACGCCAGGGCTGCCTCGCGCTGGTTGACGCGGGTGATCTCGTCGAGGTTGGCCTGCATCAGGTCCATGCGGTTCAGGCCGTAGGCGGCGGTGGCCGCCAGCAGGGCGATCTGGATGGTAAAGGCCAGGGCCAGCTTGGTACCAATGCGTAAATGTGCGGTTTTCATGGCTTCCCTTCCTGCGCCGGTGCGCAGTACTGAACTAAGGTATTAGCTCGGCGAGGGTGGGGCCGGATGGAGAAAGGCAGCGCAGGCGCTGCCGTGTCGTGACAGAAGTCGGGAAACGACGGAATTCTGGTGAGGCAATGCAGCCATCGTAGCACAATTTTCTGTACGGAAACGAGAGGGCTGTGGCTGCCTGCCGACACTCAGGGGCGCTTGACCGCCAGCGACTGCCAGCCGGCCTTGGGCGACATGTCCGCCAGATTCCAATCGTCCGCCACGAAGGCTTTGCGGGTGGGCGCGTAGGCCGGATAGCCGGACGACTGCGCTTCGCTGTCGACAATGTTGCCGCGCCCTTCGGCCACGTCGGACAGGATTTTGAAGTCGATGGCGTCGCGCTGCCAAGAGCGCATGCCGGCGCTGGCGTAGATCACGCTTTCCAGGCCCTGGGCCGGCAGCGGCGCCAGGCCGGGCGGCAGGTAGGGCTGGTCCGCCTGGATCACCCGGGCGGTGTCGGCGGTGTAGCGGCCCATCATGGGCAGCGGCTCGCCGTTGGCATCAACGGCAATATTGTCCTGCATGAACAGGCTGACGTCGCCCGAGCCGCCCAGGCTGAACAGCGGCGTCTTGGGGCTGGTGTCCGGCCCGCCGCGCAGCACGTTGCCCACCACCGTCACGGCGCCGGTGCGCGGCGCGCGCTCGCCCCACTCGTGGGCGATCAGATTGTAGTGAACCGCGCGCTTGCCCGGGTTGTGGATCAGGTTGTTGACCACGGCGACCTTGGCGCCGCCCTTCACCAGCGGGTTGCGTTCGACGTTGGACGAATACAGATTGCCGTACAGGAGGATCTGCTCGGCGTTGTCGTGGATCAGCGTGCCTTTGGAATGTTCACCCTTGCCGTGGGCGGAATTGCGCAGGCCTTCGGCGATGATGTTGTGGCTGTAGGTGACGCGGTGCGAGGTGCCGTTCGGCCAGTCTTCCGGCGTCTTGCCGTTGAAGCGCGCGCCGGAGGCGGACAGGTTTTCGTCGGTGGCCCAGCTGAAGCTGCAATGGTCGACGATGACGTTGCTGGCGCCGCTGGTGGACAGGCCGTCGACCTCCCAGCCGCTCTTTTTCGGCTTGCCGTTTTCGCCGGGGCGCACGGCGATGTGCTGCACGATCACGTCGCTCGCCGAGACCGACAGGCCGCCCCGGATCAGCGTAATGCCGGGATGGGGCGCGGTCTGGCCGGCCACCGTGACGTGGGGCTTGCGGATGTTCAGGCTGGCGCCTTGCAGGTCGATCACGCCGCCCACTTCGAACACGATGATGCGGGCGCCGTCGGTGGCCAGCGCGGCGGCCAGGGAGCCTTCGCCGCCGGCGTTCAGATTGGTCACGCGCACGATAGCGCCGCCGGCGCCGCCCTTGGTGTCGGCGGCCCAGCCGCGCACGTCTATCGCGGCCCGGTCCATGCCGCTTGCCGAGGCGGAGGGATGGGCGGTCAGGGAGCAGGCGCCCATGGCAAGGGCGAGGGCGATCTTACGGATGGCGGGCAGCTTCATGGTTCTCCAGTTCAAGGCAGGGCACGGTAGACGAGGTTGGTGAAACGGACTTTGCCCTTCCCGGCGGCGTAGATGGCGGGACGCAGGCTCATGAAGCCGTAAGCGGTGTTGTGGTTGTAGCCGGACACTTCCATCTGCACGCCGTATTTGTGCCAGGTCTTGCCCTGGTCGGTGCTGGTGTGGATGGTCAGGATGTGGCGGTCGTTGGTGACGCGCATGCGCAGCTTGTTGGCCATGCCGGCCGGCTTGCCGCCGCGCGGCTGGTCCATGCCGTAGCGGTGCAGGATGAAGCCGTCCTTGTTCACGCCGACGCCGGCGTACAGCTTGTCGTTGTAGAACAGCAGGGCGCCCGCCTGCGCGCCGGGGTCGAAATCGATGTCCACCTCGAACTGGTAAGCCTGGTCGCCGGCAAGGAAGGTGAGCGGCGAGCTGTCGGCTGGCGAGCCGCCTTTCGCGTCCAGTTCCAGCAGGCCGTCGCGGTAGCGCACGCGCTTGTTTTCGTCCACGCCGCCACGGAAGAAGCTCCATTGCAGGCCGAATTTATTGCTGGAGAAATCGTCGGACAACGCCATGCCGTGCTGGACCGCGCTGCCGCCCGCCGGCTTGGGGATGGGCTTGCCGGCATCAAAGGCGGCGGCCTTGAACCAGCCGTCGCTGGTCCATTCGATAGGTGCCAGCAAGGCTTGGCGGCCAAGGGCGTGGAAGCCGTTCTCGTAGCCGTGGTACATCATGTACCAGCCGGACTTGCCCGGTCCCTCGACCAGCGTTGCGTGCCCCTTGGACCACCATTTTTCCGCCGCCGATTCTGTGCGGATAATGGGGTTGTAGGGTGAGTTCTCCCAAGGCCCGTGGATGGACCTGGAGCGTGCCGACACCACCATGTGGCCGGTGGGCGGACCGGCCGTGCCGCCCAGGGCCAGCGTCATGTAGAAGTAGTCGCCGTGGCGCGTCATCTTCGGGCCTTCCTGGGCGTAGCCTTCCACGTCCCACTCTTCCGGGTATTTCCAGCCGTCGTAGACGTGCTGCACCGGCCCGGCGATTTTCAGGCCGTCGTCGGACAGCTGGACGCGGTCGCCGTGCGACAGGAACAGGTAGCGCTTGCCGTCCTCGCCGACGATGTGGCCGGGGTCGATGCGGGCATTGTTCAGCGCCACGGGCTCCGACCAGGGGCCGCGTATATTGTCGGCGTGGATGACATAGATATTGTTGTTGCCGGGCAGTTTGGCCGGAATGTAGAGGTAGTAGCGGCCGTTGTGCCTGGTCAGCTCGGGCGCCCAGACGCTGCCCACGTATTGCTTCAGCGCGCTGCCTATCGGTTCCCAGTTCACCAGGTCGCGCGAATGCCAGATCGTCAGGCCGGGGTAGGCCTCGAACGAGGAGAAGGTCATGTAATAGTCGTCGCCGTCCTTGAGCACGCTGGGATCGGGGTGGTCGCCGGCCATGATGGGGTTCAGGTAGCTGCCATTGCCCAGGTCCGCCTTGCGCTGCTGTTCAACGCCCCTGGCCCAGTCCTGGCAGTGGCGCAGGAAGGGATTGCCAAGCTCCTTGGTGCAGGGCGCGGTGTTTTGCGCCGCGGCGAACGGTGCGATCGGGGCCGACAGGGCCAGCAGGACGGCGGCTAAACGCATATGCTTGATTCCATTATTTTTCCATGACAGAGGCGGCCATCAGCACGCCGATATAGCCGTGCGGATGGTGTTTACCTTGCGGTACGGGCACGCTGACCGGACGGATCGCCATATAGGCCTCGTAGTCCTTCTGCACTCCCATGCCCGGCGCGACCGAATTGATTTGCGGTCCGCCGTCCTGGTAGCGGCTGACCTTGGTCTGCAGTGCCTGCCAGCCGCGCTGCGCCACCGCCGCATAGGCCGGATCGAGCAGTTTCAGGTTGACGCCTTTTTGCAGCGCATACACCATCATTCCGCTGCCGCTGGTTTCCGGGAAATTTCCGGCCCCGGTAGGCACGTCGAGCACGTCGTACCAGAAGCCGTCGACATGCTGGGCCGTCTTGATGCCCTGGGCCAGGTTCTGGAACAGGAACAGCAGCTTGCCGTATTGCGGATGGGTGGGCGGCAGGTATTCGAGTACATCGGCCAGCATCATCGAATACCAGCCGGACGCGCGCGACCAGAACTGGGAGGAGTTGCCCGTGATCGGATGCGCCCAGGGCTGCTCCTTGCCCCAGTCCCAGCCGTGGTAGGCCAGTTTGTGGCGCTGATCGAAGGAGCTGGCGGAGACCATCAGGATCTGGCTGGCGGCCAGGTCGAGCAAGGCCGGCTCGTTGGCTACCAGCGCATAGCGCACCAGGAAGGGGTAAGCCATATACAGGCCGTCCACCGTCATCACGTTCTTGTAGCGCGGCTCGCTCTTGTGCCAATAGCCGCCGTGGGGCGTGCGCATGAACGTCGATGGCTGGGCGGCTGTGCCCAGCATCATGTCGCGCATGGTCTTGGCGGCTTGCAGGTATTTTTTGTCGCCTGTCTCCTGGTATAGAAACAGGCACAGCACGCCCGGATGCATGCCGTCCATGCTCGCATGCAGCGCCTTGATGCTGCCGTCGCTATTGATGAACTGGTCGGCGAAGGCCTGGATGTACTGGAGATAAGCCTTGTCGCGCGTGCGCCCGTAAATCTTCTCCATCCCGTGCAGGACGACACTGTTCGAATGGTCCCAGCCGTAGTTGCCCATCGCCTCGATGGTGGGGGTATAGCGCTGCATGATGGCATCCGACACAGCTACCCCGAGCGGCGCCGCAGCATGGGCCGAACAGGCGAACAGCAGGCCAAGCAAAACACAATGCGCGCGGCGCAGGGCGAAGCGGGGTGAAGCAAGCGTCATGGTGCGGCTCCTTCGGACAGGACTTCGAGTATGGCATAGGGAAATTGGGATTGGCTAGTCCAGTTTTTTGGTTTGGTCAGGCCAAAATGCATCATTGCATAAAACGGCTACGGGAAGTGCTCATTGAGGGTGAGTTTTTGCTGGCCCAAAAACTGAAAAGCCAACCCGGAGGTTGGCTTGCTGGGGCTGCTCGCCTGCGGCGTCTTAGTTCGCCATGCCTTTTTGCAGCAAGGCGGTGACGACGGTGCCCACATCGGTGCCTTGTTCAGCGGCCAGCGCGTTGATCTGGGCTACCAGGTCAGCGTTCAGTTTGGTGGCAAACGGCACCAGGCCCAGCGCCTGGTCGCGGCGGCGCTGCTCGCGGCGGTCGACCACTTCAGCGACTTTGCCGAATTCGGCAGCGCCGGGCGCGGTCATTTTACCCATCAGCTTCTTGGCGTCGCTTTTTGCCATTCCGGTTTTTTTCATGGTGTTTCTTTCGTAGTGTGTAAGGTGGAGGAGGGCAGTGAAAAACGCTAAGCCGTGCGATCTGTGGAATATCCCGCAACGGCCGGATTTCAGTGCGGGGTGCGGCCTTTGTTGATCACTTCCCCCAGTTCGGTAAAATCGAGCGGCTTGACCATATGCGCGTCGAATCCTGCAGCCGTTGTGGCTTCCATATCGCGCTGCTGCCCCCATCCGGTGGCAGCGATCAGCAAGGTTTGTTCTCCCCATGGCTGTGAACGAATGTGGCGCGCAACTGTGTAGCCATCCATCCCCGGCAGTCCGATGTCGAGGATGACCACGTCCGGTTGAAATGCCGGGCCGGCCGACAGCGCCGAGGAACCGTCGTAATACTGCGTAACGGAGAATCCCTGCATGGTGAGGGCCATGCCCAGCAAATCGGCGGCGTCGCGGTTATCGTCAACCACCAGTATGCGCTTTGCCTTGTCGGCCGGAGAAACGGACTGCGGGGTGCTTGCAGCATTTTGCGCTGAACCGGCGAGAGTGTGCAGGATTTTCGCAGCCAGCGGCAAGCGTAAAACGAACTCGCTGCCGCAGCCTACTCCCTCGCTGAAAACATCGATCGTGCCGCCATGCAGTGTGACCAATCCCTTGACCAGGGCCAGCCCGATACCAAGGCCTCCCTGGGAGCGCGCAAGTGCGGGCTCAAGCTGCGAAAACATGGTGAACACATTGGCCAGATGATAGGCCGCGATACCGATGCCGGAGTCGCGGACACGGACGGCCGCCTGGCCATTTTCTTCCGCCGCGTCGAACCAGATGGATCCGCCCTCCGGCGTGTATTTGGCGGCATTGTTGAGCAAGTTGGTCATGATCTGTGTCAAGCGCGTGGGATCCGCATCCACCAGCAAGGGATGGTCCGGCAGCGTCATGTACAGCCGGTGCGCGCCGGCATCGATCAGCGCCTGCGAAGCTTCAGCCGCCTGGCGCATCAGCTCAGCAATATTGATGCGCTCGCGCCGCAGCTCGACCCGTCCTTGCGTAATGCGCGAAATGTCCATCAGGTCGTCGACCAGGTGCGACATCTGCTGCATCTGGCGCTCGAACACTGCACGTGCCCTGAGCAGCTGAGGATCGTCGAGTGGCTTGAGCTTGAAGATTTCCAGCACGTTGCGCAGTGGCGCCAGCGGATTGCGCAGTTCGTGCGCGAGCGTGGCGAGGAATTCATCTTTCTGGCGATCCGCGCGCGCCAGTTCAGCATTGGCGCGCCCAAGCTCATCCCGATTTTCCTGCAGCGCCTTCTGCGTTTCCTCCAGCGCGAGCAGCGACGCCTCGGCGTGGCGCCGCGCATGCAGCAACTCCCGCTCATACGCCCGCCGGTCAGTGGCAATGAAGACGGCAAGCTCATCGACAATGCGATCGCCTTCCTTGCGCCGGAAGATATTGATCAGGGTAGGCAGCACCGATTTATCGGCATGGCGGATGTCGATCTGTACTTCAGCGACCGACCCTTGCATTTGCAGCAGTGGCAGCAAATGGGTTTGATGAAATACCTTGCCGCCCATCGTGAACATGTCCTGGATGCGGCGTTTACCCACCAGCTCGTTTTCCGGCAAGCCCACCCAGCCGCAGAACGTTTGATTGCAGCGGCATATCAGCCCATTCTCGTCGGTCAGCAGCAGTCCGCACGCCGCTCTGTCGTAAAGTCGCTCGTCAGTGAGGTGAGGACGTTCCACCTCTAGCGTGCCAAGGATGCGAGGAAGCTTTCCATGGCCGCGCTGCTGGCGCTCGGCGAGCTCAAGTGTGGACAGTGGCCGACATTGTCGATCACGGACAAGGTGCTGCGTGGCAGGACACGATGCATGTATTCGCCTACCGCCAGCGGGGCGATCAGGTCGTCGCTGCACTGGACTATCAGTGCCGGCACCGCCGACTTTGGCAGGTCGGCGCGATGGTCGGACAGGAAAGTGACGCGGGCGAAGTGTTTGGCAATGGCGGGATCGGTGCGGCAGAAGCTGTTCGTCAATTCGGCGCCCAGTTCCGGCTGTTCCGGCGCACCCATGATCGCCGGCGCCATGGCGCTCGACCAGCCCAAATAATTGCTTTCGACGGTGGCCAGCAGGTCATCGATGTCTTCCCGTTCGAAGCCGCCGACGTAGTCGCCATCGTTCACATAGCACGGCGAGGGACCAATCATGAGCTGGGCCAGGAAGCGCTGCGGCGCTTCGATGGTGGCCAGCAGGCCGATCATGGCACTGACGGAGTGGCCGACAAAGATGACCGGTCCCGAGGCGTACTGGTCCAATATCTCCAGCAGGTCAGCCGCGTAGCCGTGCAAGACGCCATATTTGCTTTCGTCGTAAGCCGACAGATCGGATCCGCCGCTGCCAACGAGGTCGAATGTCACGACGCGAAAGCGCTGCTCGAAGTGCGGCACAAGAAGGCGCCACATATTTTGATCGCAGCCAAAGCCGTGCGCGAACACCATCGTGACGTCGCCGCTACCACTGACGCGCACGTTATTCCTCTTTTGAATGTCCATTGCGCTTTCGGGGTCGTTGAATCAATAGGAAGCAATCGGGGGATTGTACAGGTAGAGGACGCAACGCCGGGTCCGTTTGCTGCAAGCCCGAAATATTTAACGCTGAGGACTAACGCTTTGCTGCGTGATGCTCGGTTTCGTCCAAGGGCACGCCATATTTCTTCATGATTTGCGCGTAGCTACCGTCTTTTTGCATGGAGCCAAACGCCGCCTTCCATTTCTCTCCTTGCCGGGCGTCGAAGTTGTGCGAGCTGGCCAGGTACAGCCCGATTTTCCCGACTGGCTTGCCAATGCGCAGCGTCGCCAGTGAGCGGCCAAGTTCCGCTTCCGTGGCCTTGAGCACCAGCGGCGCGGCGATCCAGATGTCGATGCGTCCCAGTTCCAGTTTGCCCAGGTTGGCCGCAGCGTTGTTGGCGGTTTGGATATTGCGGAAGCCGCTGCGGCGGGCCATATCCTCGGCGGGCGAGCCGAGGATAACGCCCACGCGCAAGTCCTTGGCCGCCTCAATCGATGAAATGTCGGCGCTGCTGCCCGGCGCCGCCACCATGACGAAGCTGAATTCGAACAGCTTGCACCACCACCGGTATTTGTCTTCATTGTCCGCCATGCGCCAAATGGTGCCTATCGCATCGTCATGGCTGCTGATCAGGAAGCGCTGACGCAGCAAGGGCATGGGCGTAATCGCGCCAGTGTATTGTGCGCGGCGCGCCATTTCGGACATCAAGTCATGGAGCAGACCTTGCTGCACGCCGTTCACGCTGTAGGCGAGGGGCGCAACACGATCAATATAAACCCGTGGTTCGCTGCGAGCGGCGCTGGCGGCGAGCAGCAATAAGCCGCACAGCGCTGCGCACTTGAAAATCGAAGCACTGGGGACGTTACGCACGCTGGTCATCACTCATCCCGGTAACAGGTTGTTTGTTGACTCTCATTTTGCGGAGATATTTCGCAATGCACTAGCTGCGTGAGTGCAAGAGACTATTTCGCCGAAAGTAATGAATGATGTAAATCTTCGATGAAAGTGCTCTTATATCTCACCGTAGCCGTGTAGGCTCACGATTTTCGCGAAGCGCGGTGCGATGCCGATGCGGTAGGCTGCCTGCGTGCCGTTTCTGCGCTGTCGGACGCGCCAGGCAGACTTTCGGGCAGCGGCTCGCCTTCAATCCGGAAGTGCCGGAAGAATTTGAACGTTCGGCTCACGCCACGCGGGTCGGAAAGGAAGGGAAGGGCAAATTCCCGTTCGGCGAGCAGCACCGCGCGCCAAACGGTGCCGGCGAAGAAGCGAAACGCTAGCGTATTTGGAGGTTGGAGATGCAGGTCAGTAAAGGCGCCGGTGGAATACATACCGCCAAGCACAGCCGCATCGAGCAACGCCAAATTGGCGTCGAACATATAAATTCGCAGCATGTCTTCAAACGGAATGTCATCGGTGAAGAAGGCGATTCGACAGTCTTGCCAATCGACAGCTGCTTCCAGTATGGCGCCGTCGACGACCACCCCGGTGGGTTTGCCGTCAACCAGCAGTTCGGAAGACGCCAGCGCGGTATCCGTGTTGTGTGATACCAGCCGTGCTGCGAATTCCGAGTTCGAAAGTAGTCTCACGAGCTTGCTCTACCATATGAAGCCAGCGCCGAAGGCTGCCAGAGCACCTCCGACAAACGCACCTATTGTTACACATACAGGCGCCCCAGGACCGCACGCCAAACCCGCGAGGGCGCCAGCGGCGATACTTCCGCCAATTCCCGCAGTGGTGGTCGCCAGTTCGCGCTTGATCGCGGTAGTTCTATTGCGAGCGGTGAGCACGTTGTATGTCGATATTGCCAATGACAGCAGAATGACGCCACGACCCAGGTATGACAAGCGCATCATATTGCGGGTGATGGAAGGTTGAGACCTCCCGGAGGAGGCCACGATTTCCGCAAATACGCGGCTCTGCTTTGCCGGCGAGAGATTTGAGAAGACAGCATTTCCCCCAAACAACTGCGTGGTCTTTTTTGCGACGAGTGCGTTTAGTCCGCGACCCTCTGCCTTGTAGTGCTCGGCGAAAGCCCGGGCGACGGGAGTGGTGCGGGATCTGGTTAGCTGCATGACGACGTTCCTCGTATTTTGGGCCTGTTCTGCCGCTTGTACCCAAGTCAACTGGCCTCTGGCTACTTGCCTGCGCAGGTTGTCCGACATCGCCTTAATCTCGCGCGCGTAAATGCTGCGTGCAGCGGAGTCAATTTCCAGGTGCATCCCTGCGCTGGCTGCTGTCGCTTCCAGTGACTTGATCGTATTTTCGAATGTTTCTTCGTTGGACCGCTGCATGTTGGGCTCCCTGTCGATGGTGTTTGATGAGCGTACTGGGTCCGGGAACCACGGGATTTGATTCGGCGCAAGATTGTTTGATGCTGGTAGTTCTGCACTGGAAGGCCTCTGATGAACTGGCCGCAGTGCTTAGGTCTGCGGGGGGAGCTTTCGCTTATGCTGCAGCGAAATAGCGGCGTATGGAAGCTGAATTTGCCTATCGGGCGTGTTAGAGTGCAGAACGCAGTATCAGGCCTCTGTCGATACTGTCACGCGGTAGAGGTTGCAGCGTAAGCGACCAGAGAGCGACCAGAAACAAAAAAGCCCACGAACGTAAATTCGTGGGCTTCCTTGATTATTCTTGGTAGGCCGTGCGGGATTCGAACCTGCGACCAACGGATTAAAAGTCCGCTGCTCTACCAGCTGAGCTAACGACCCAAGGTAATGAAACCTTAGCTTCTTTCGAGTGGTAGGCCGTGCGGGATTCGAACCTGCGACCAACGGATTAAAAGTCCGCTGCTCTACCAGCTGAGCTAACGACCCCCGAAAGAAGCAAGATTATAGGGGTGTCCCGCCGTCCTGTCAAATGCTCTTGAGCATCAACTGTCGCCGCAGGCCGCTTATTTGGCTTTCAGGCGTTCGCGGGCCGTGGCGGCGGACTCGCTGTCCGGGTACTTGCTCAGCAGCTCGGTCAGCGTCTTCTTGGCGTTGGCGACCGCTTTCAGCTCGGTCTGGCAGCTGGCGATGTTGAGCATGGCTTCCGGCGCGCGCGGGCTGTCCGGGTAGGCTTTCACCACCACTTGCTGCGCCAGGATGGCGGCCTTGCAGTCCTTCTGCGCGTAGTAGGTGGTGCCCAGGTAGTACTGCGCGTTGGCCGCGTAGCCCGATTCCGGGTACTGGCGCACGAATTCGGCCAGCGCCACGGTGGCGGTCTTGAAGTCGCCGGCCTTGAACAGCAGCATGGCCGCGTCGTAGGCTTTTTGCTCGGCCGGGTCCACGGCGGCGGTCTTGCCGTCGATGGTCACCTGGCGCGGCTCGAGCTTGCGCAGGCGGGCGTCGAGGTCGACGTAGAAATCTTTCTGGCGCTTTTGCGTGTTGGCCAGTTCGTTGGCCAGCACTTCCAGCGAGCCGCGCAACTTGGCGATTTCGCTCATGGTCTGCTCGTGCTGGTTGTTGATGTCCAGCGCGATGGACTTGTCGGCCTTGGAGTCGATGCGGCCGTTCAGCTCGGCGCGCATGGCTTCCACCTTGGCGCGCAGGTCGAGGATGGCTTTGCGGGCTTCGTCGTCGTCGAACAGGGCGGCGCTGGCGTGCAGCGGCAGGAAGGTGGCGGCGGCCAGCAGGGCGGCGGCGGTGGCGGAACGCAGGCGGAATTTGGTCAGTGTCGTCATGTGCATTGCGCTTTCAAAATAGAAACGGGGCAGGGCGCAGTATAAACTGCGCGCCGCCCCGTGTGTTGCCATACTAAGACTACAGAATTACTTGTAGACGATATCGGCACGGCGGTTTTGCGCCCATGCTTCTTCCGTGTGGCCTTCGGCTTTTGGCTTTTCTTTGCCCAGCGATACGGCTTCGATCTGGCCTTCTGGCACGCCCAGGGCGGTCATGGCTTTACGGACGGCTTCAGCGCGCTTCTGGCCCAGGGCCAGGTTGTATTCTGCGCCGCCGCGTTCGTCGGTGTTGCCTTGGATCAGGATCGAGCGCTTGGCGTTCTTGGTCAGGTAGCCGGAGTGATTCTGCACCACTGGCTTGCCGTCTTCACGCACAACGTAGCTGTCGAAGTCGAAGTACACGGAACGCTGAGCCAGCACGCCTTTAGGATCGTCCAGCGGGTCGATCGAAGCGGTTTGTACTGGGGCAACTGGGCGGGTGTCGGCAACTGGCTTGGCCGCTTCAACTGGCTTTTCCACCACTGGTGCTGGTTCTGCCACTTTTACTGGGGTCGAGCAAGCCGACAGCAGGGCTGCGGTGCTGAGGATGAAGGCTACGCTTTTAACGTTACGCATGGTTAGTTCTCCTGGTCGTTGATGAAAGGACTGCTTTTTACTTCATGAAAGGACCCCAGGTGGGCTCCTTGATATTGCCCGCTTGAATCGTCAAGCGTTGCTTTACGCGGCCGTCGACCGACACCACAGCCAGCGATTTGCGGCCGCCCGAAACGGTCGCGTACAGCAGGTACTTGCCGTTCGGGGCGAAGCTAGGCGATTCGTCGCTGGTGGTGTCGGACAGGCGTTGTTCCTGGCCGGAGGCGAGATCCAGTACAAAGAGCTGGAAGTTGCCGCCGTCGCGCCGGGAGATGTAAGCCAGCGTGTTTCCGTCCGAGGAAATACGCGGGCTGATGTTGTAGCTGCCGCTGAAGGTGACGCGCTTGGCTTCGCCGCCGTTGGCGCTCATGCGGTAGATCTGCGGGCCGCCGCTGCGGTCGCTGGTGAAGTAGATGTACTGGCCGTCGGCCGAGAACTGCGGCTCGGTGTCGATGCCGGAGCTGTTCGAGATGCGGCGGATGCCGCTGCCGTCGGCGTTGGCGATGAAGATCTGGGTGTTGCCGGTCTTGGACAGGGCCACGGCCACCTTGCTGCCGTCCGGCGACCACGACGGCGCCGAGTTGCTGCCTTTTTCATTGGCCACCACGGTGCGCGCGCGCGTCACCAGGTTCTGCACGTAGACCACGGGTTTTTTCTGCTCGAAGGAGACGTAGGCCACCTTGTTGCCGTCCGGCGACCAGGACGGCGAAATGATGGGCTCGTTCGAGATCAGCGCCGGCAGTTCGTTCTCGCCGTCCGAGTCCGCCACCACCAGGCGGTACTGGCGGCCCTGCTGGGTGACGTAGGCGACGCGGGTGGCGAAGGCGCCGCGCACGCCGGTCAGTTTTTCGTAGACGTCGTCGGCGATCTTGTGGGCCGACAGGCGCACTTCGTTGACCGAGGTGGTCTGGTCCATCTGTGACAGCTTGGTGGCCTTGATGGTGTCGTGCAGCTTGTAGCGCACGTCGAAGCCGCCGTTGGCCAGCTTGCTGACGGTGCCGACCACGATGGCGTTGGCGCCGCGCGATTTCCATTGGCTGTAGTCGACGTCGTTCGGGTTGTTGATCACGCCGGCGTCGATGATCTTGAACATGCCGCTGCGTTCCAGGTCGGCCTTGATGACGGCCGACACCTGGGCAGGCGCCACGCCTTCGTCGGCAAAGGCGGCCACGGCGACCGGGATCTGGTTGCTGCCGACACCGGAGATTTCCACCTTCAGCTGCGCGTAGGCGTTCAGGCTGGCCAGCAGGCTGGCGGCGGCGAGTGCATTGGTCAGGCTAGTCATTTTTTTCATATTGGTTCTCAAGGCAAATCTTTCATGTTGAATCCTGCGGTAATCTCGCGTTCGACCGTGCCGTCTTTCTTCTTCGGCAAAGGCGAGGACTTGGCGATGGCTGCTTCCACCGCCAGGTCGTAGGCGGGAATGCCGCTACTCTTGATCTTCCGGACCGAAATAATTTCCCCAGTTGGCAGTTGCTCGATCTTGAACTCGGCGCGCGGGTTGCCGGCGACGTCGCTGCCGGCATACGCGATGTTGCTCTTGATCTTGGCGGTAATGGCTGCCACGTAGCCGCTGTCCAGGCGCGACGCGGTCGCTTTCGCGGCCGTGCCGGTGGTGCCTGCGCCAACGGCGCCCGTGATGCGCGCCATTTCCGCCGCACGCTGTTTATCCAGCTTTTTCTGCTCTGCTTCCGCTTTGGCCTTGGCTGCCTTTTCGGCGGCTTTCTTGTCTTCCTTGGCCTGATCCAGCTTGGCCTTTTCCTCGGCCAGTTTCTGCTCTTCCAGCTTTTTCTTCTCGTCGAGTTTCTTCTTCTCGTCGAGCTTCTTCTGTTCGAGTTCCTTGGCCTTTTGTTCGGCTACTTTTTTTGCCTTCTCTTCTTCAACGCGTTCCTTCTCGGCCTTTTCCTTGGCCTTGCGCTTTTGCAGCGCAATCTCGGGGTCGACGGCCGGCGGCGGCGCTTCCACTGGTGGCGCTACCACCTTGGGCGGCGGCGTGGGCGCGGGCTCCGGTTCCGGCTCGGGCTCAGGTTTCGCTTCCGGCGGCTGCGGCGCCGGCGGGGCGGCGGTCTGGGTGCTCATGTCCCACACTTCCGCTTCCACCGCCACCGGCTCGTTGTTCTGCCATGCCACGCCCACCCACAGGAAGAACAGCAGGCCCGCGTGCATGGCAGCGGCCAGGCCGATCGAGCTCCAGCGGTCGTCGCGTTTCGGCACCCGGTACGGGCCGCCTGCGGTGGCGTGTTTCATCGTCATACTTTACTTCGTGGCCAGGCCAACGCGGCTGATGCCCATCTTTTTCGATTCCGAAATCAGCTGGATCACGTCGTCGTACTTGCTTTCCTTGTCGCCGGCGATCATCACCGGATACTCAGGGTGTGCCTCATGCAGCTTGCGCAGCTTGCGCACCAGGGCGTCGCGGTTGGGCTCGGTCTCCGGCGCGTCCGCGTTCTTGCCCTGCACGCCGATCGACAGCGCGCCGTTGGGCTTGATAATGATCTGGATATAGTCGTCCGGCGGGCGGGTGGAGCGCTCGGCCTGCGGCAGGTCCACCTGCGACGGGTTGTTGGACGAGGGCATGACCATGAAAATAATGAGCAGCACCAGCATCACGTCGATGTAAGGTACGACGTTGATTTCGGACTTCAGCTTGCGGCCGCCTCGGCTGCCGCGCATGCCGCTGGAGAAGGAAGATGCCATGGTTATGCTCCCCGGTTAGCGCGACTGGCGCTGCAGGATGTTGGAGAACTCTTCCACGAAGCTCTCGAAGCGGATGGCCAGGCGGTCGATATCGTGCGAGAAGCGGTTGTAGGCGACCACGGCGGGGATGGCGGCGAACAGGCCGATGGCGGTGGCGATCAGCGCTTCGGCAATGCCGGGCGCGACGGCGGCCAGCGTGGCTTGCTGCACATTGGCCAGGCCGCGGAAGGCGTTCATGATGCCCCAGACGGTGCCCAGCAGGCCGATGTAGGGCGAGACCGAGCCGACCGAGGCCAGGAAGGCCAGGTGCGATTCGAGCGCGTCCATTTCGCGCTGGAAGGCGGCGCGCATGGCGCGGCGGGCGCCGTCCAGCACGGCGCCGGCGTCCAGCTCGCGGCTGGCCGCGTGCGCGGCCTTGCCCTTGATGAATTCGCCCATGCCCGCTTCGAAGATGCGCGCCAGCGCGCCGCTCTGTTCACGGTTGCTGCCGGCGCTCTGGTGCAGCGCGTGCAGGTTGCCGCCGGCCCAGAAGGTTTTCTCGAAGTCGATGGTCTGGCGGCGCGCGGCGCGCACGGCGAACATCTTGCGGAAGATATAGGTCCAGCTGGTGAGGGAAATGCCGAGCAGCAGCGCCATGATCAGCTGAACGATCAGGTGCGCGTTGGAAATCAGGGCGATGAAGGAGAGGTCTTGAGTGACGTTCATTGTTTCAGTCTGAGTTTGGGGATGACACGGCGCCGCGCATGCGTGCCGCTACCACATCGGGCACCGCGCGCGGGCGCAGCGCGGAATCGACGCAACCAACTTTCACGCGCGCCGTGTTAAGCAACTGATCGCCGTTCCAGGCTTGCTGCACAAATTGCAGCGAGGCGCGGCCCAGTTTTTCGATACTTAAGGTTAATTTTAGTACATCGTCGAGTTTAGCTGGCGCATGATACTCGGCAGCGACGCTTTTCACGACGAACATGGCGTCGTGCTGCTGCAGCAGGGCGTGCTGGTCAACGCCGATGGCGCGCAGCCATTCGGTCCGCGCGCGTTCGAAGAATTTGAGGTAATTTGCGTAATAGACAATGCCGCCGGCATCGGTGTCTTCGTAATAGACACGGACATTCCAGGTAAACTCTGAAGGCATGTTGTTCTGACTACTAATGAGATTGGGCAACATTCTACGCGATTTTGCAAGCGAGTTTGGCCCTCTTGTAACACTCGCTTACGTTTTTTTCGGCGAAAAGATGGATTTTATCCCCGTTTGATCGTGAAAGGGGAGAAACCCTGACAAGTCGGCATCAGTTCAATCTGGTTCACATTCATGTGCGGCGGCAGCGTGGCGATCCAGTAGGCGGTGTTGGCGATGTCCTGCGGCGCCAGCGGCACCGTGCCCTCGTAGACCTTGGCGGCGGCCGCGTCGTCGCCCTTCATGCGCACATTGGAGAACTCGGTGCCGCCGCACAGGCCGGGCGCCAGATTGGTGGCGCGCACGCCGGTGCCCACCAGGTCGGCGCGCAGGTTGAGGGTGAACTGCTCGACGAAGGCCTTGGTGGCGCCGTACACATTGCCGCCCGGATAAGGATAGGCGCCGGCGGTGGAGCCGATGTTGATAATCGTGCCGGCGCCGCGCGCCACCATGGCGGGCAGCACGGCGTGGGTCATGGTGACCAGGCCTTTGCAATTGGTGTCTATCATGGTTTCCCAGTCGTCCAGCGAGGATTCGTGGGCCGGCTTGACGCCCAGGGCCAGGCCGGCATTGTTGACCAGCACGTCGATCTGGCGCCATGCGGCCGGCAGGCCGTCCAGCGCGGCGCGGATGGCGGCCTTGTCGGTCACGTCCAGCGCGATAGGCAGGACTTGGTCTCCCAGTTCGGCAGCCAGGGCCTGCAGGCGGTCGACGCGGCGGGCGGCGATGATGGCTTTGTGGCCGTTGGCGGTGAACACGCGGGCCATGGCGGCGCCGAAACCGGCGCTGGCGCCGGTGATGAAGACGATCATATTGCTTCCTTACTAATAGATGACATGGTGGAGTAGGGCAAGTGTAGCGTAATTGCCTGAGTTGATAGTACAATCTGGCTTCCATTACGTCTCACGTGACTGGCGAAAAGCCGGGTCTGCGCTTGCGCGATCTATCGGCGAAAGGTGGGCATCCACCGGGGAACGTGAGATTTCAAATCAACAGCCGTTCGCCTGGGCAGCCACCGATGGAAAGCACGAAGAGGCTGCTCCTCGCTTATTGGCGTTCCTCATTCGATCCACCTGCCAGATTTACTCTCTCACTTGGAGTTTTTTCATGTTTGCAAAAGATCACACCCTGTCCTCCGTCGATCCAGACCTGTTCGCCGCGATCCAGAAGGAAAACACCCGCCAGCACGACCATATCGAGCTGATCGCTTCGGAGAACTACACTTCGCCAGCGGTGATGGAAGCCCAGGGCTCCCAGCTGACCAATAAATACGCCGAAGGCTACCCGGGCAAGCGCTACTACGGCGGCTGCGAATACGTGGACGTGGTCGAGCAGCTGGCGATCGACCGCGTGAAGAAACTGTTCGGCGCGGAAGCGGCCAACGTGCAGCCGAACTCGGGCTCGCAAGCCAACCAGGGCGTGTTCTTCGCCGTGCTGAAGCCGGGCGACACCATCATGGGCATGTCGCTGGCAGAAGGCGGCCACCTGACCCACGGCATGGCGCTGAATATGTCCGGCAAATGGTTCAATGTGGTTTCCTACGGCCTGACCCCGGAAGAGGACATCGACTACGCCGCCATGGAAGCGCTGGCCAAGGAACACAAGCCCAAGCTGATCATCGCCGGCGCGTCCGCCTTCTCCAAGAAAATCGACTTCGAGCGTTTCGCCGCCGTGGCGAAAGCCGTGGGCGCCTACTTCATGGTGGACATGGCCCACTACGCCGGCCTGATCGCCGCCGGCCTGTACCCTAACCCTGTGCCGCACGCCGACTTCGTCACCTCGACCACGCACAAATCGCTGCGCGGCCCGCGCGGCGGCATCATCCTGATGAAGGCCGAGCACGAGAAGATCATCAACTCGGCCATCTTCCCAGGCATCCAGGGCGGCCCGCTGATGCACGTGATCGCCGGCAAGGCCGTGGCCTTCCAGGAAGCGCTGCAGCCAGCGTTCAAGGAATACCAGCAGCAAGTGGTGAAGAACGCCGACGTGCTGGCCAAGACGCTGATCAAGCGCGGCCTGCGCATCGTGTCGGGCGGCACCGAGTCGCACGTGTTCCTGGTCGACCTGCGCGCCAAGAACCTGACCGGCAAGGAAGCGGAAGCCATCCTGGGCCAGGCGCACATCACCTGCAACAAGAACGGCATCCCGAACGACCCGCAGAAACCGTTCGTGACCTCGGGCATCCGCCTGGGTTCGCCGGCCATGACCACCCGCGGTTTCAAGGAAGCCGAAGCGGAACAAGTGGGCAACCTGATCGCCGACGTGCTGGACAATCCGCATGACGCCGCCACCATCGAGCGCGTGAAAGCGGCCGTGAAGGTGCTGGCTGACGCGCATCCGGTTTACGCTTAAACATTGTCTTGGTAACATCAGGGCGCCGTGACCGTGTTGGTCCGGCGCTCTTTTAATATTCGAAAGCCCGGCGCCAGATGAAATGTCCGTTCTGTCAGCATGAAGAAATCCACGTCCTTGACACCCGCGTGTCGGAGGAGGGGGACGCGATCCGCCGCCGCCGCCGCTGCGGCAAGTGCGACAAGCGCTTCACGACATACGAGCGCATTGAACTCGTGATGCCGTTCGTGGTCAAAAAGAACGGCAGCCGCACGGAGTACGCTGCGGCCAAGTTGCGCGGCTCCCTGACGCTGGCCTTGCGCAAGCGGCCCGTGGCGGCTGCCTCGCTGGACATGGCGGTGCAGGCGATCGAAGAAAAACTGCTCACCAGCGGCAAGCGCGAAGTCGATACGCACTATATCGGCGAGCTGGTGATGCAGGAGCTGAAGCGGCTGGACAAGGTGGCCTACATCCGCTTCGCTTCCGTCTACAAGAATTTCGAGGACCTCGCCGAGTTCCAGGACGCCATCGAAGAAGTCGGTCAGGCGCCGAAAACCTAGTTCGCCTCAATGGCGGGCGAAGATCTGGTCCGGCGTGGGCGCGTCGATGACCGCTTTGGCCCAGTCTTGCAGCTGGCTCAGGCTGGCTGTGGACAGCATGGAGGTGATGTCGTCTGGCAGGGTGCCGAAACGCTGGCTTAGCTGCATGGCGAGCAGGGCGGCTTGGCCTTGCTGTATTCCCTCCTGCCTCCCTTCCTGCCTCCCTTCCTGCCTCCCTTCCTGCCTCCCTTGCAGCATCCCTTCTTGCCTTCCTTCTAGCGCAGCTTTGACCTTAGCCTCCGCCAGCTCGCGCCGCATCACGATTCTGGCGCCGCGCGGAATGTAATTTTCCATGGTGGGTCTCCCTTGGATTTTGGCCATGCCCTGCCAGAGCTGGGCTTCCAGCTCGGTGGGCAGGAGCATGATCCAGTCGATGACGTGGAATAAGTTTACGATACGTTGATGGTCCCAGTCACGCGCCAGCAGCAATCGTGTCAGCTTCCATTTGGCAGCAAGCCGTTGCTCGGGCAGTCCATGCGTTTCCTGAGTCAGCAGATGAGCTGCGGTAAGCAAGGCGAAGGGGTTGTTATGCTCCAACAATGCGCCGGTATGCTCGGCAAGATCCTGTAGTTTAGTGGTGCGGAACCTCAATTCCAGCGTGCAGCCGAACAGCAGTCTAGCCCTCGGTGTGCTGACGCGTTTCGATCTGGCGCAAGGCCGCTGCCGAAGGTTGGCGCTGGCACACTTCATTCCTGCTTGCAATGACGATAGGCAATCGCTAGTGGGATTTTAAGGCTGAGTTATATGAGCTTTGATCTGCGTCAAAGCGGCTTGCGCATGGGCTGCTAACTTGCAATCAGGGTGTCTCTCAAGCGGCTTGTGCGGAGGTGGCGTATGGCATCGCAACGGCGGATTCACGGCTTCGCGCTGATCGAAGTGCTGGTGGCGGTGGTGGTGCTGGCCGTCGGCGTGCTGGGAGCCGCCGGCATGCAGCTGGTGGCGCTGCGTGTGCGCTACGAATCGCAATTGCTGAGCAATGCAGCGCAAATGGCCTTCGCCATGGCCGAACGCTTGCGCGCCAATCCGGGCCAGATCGCCACCGCCTATCTCTCTCTGGACTATGACGCGCATGCCGAGCCGGTTCCCGCCGCGCCCGGCCGCCAGTGCTGGGCCGGACCGTGCGACAGCGCCGCCATGGCGCAGGCGGATATGTATGATTTGAAGCGGCAAATCGCTTCGCAACTGCCCGGCGGCCGGGTGCGCATCTGCCGAGACACGGGCATGTGGAGCAGTGGCCGGCTGCGTTGGCCCTGCGCGGGCGGCCCTGCGGCGCCGGTAGTCGTCAAGGTTGGCTGGCGCGGCAAGAATCCGGACGGTACGGCGGCCAGCGATGTGGACGGCGATTATGCGCCCGGTGTGGCGCTGGTGCTGGCGGGAGTGGCGCCATGAAAAAGGCCGTCTGCAATGGTGATGCAGGCCGCAGCCGCGAGCGCGGTCTCGGCCTGGTTGAGATGGTGATCGCGATCGCGGTGGGCTCGCTGGTGACGTTGGTGGCCAGCGCGCTGCTGGTGAATGCCAGCGCCAATTATGCGTTTCACACTGAAAGCGCCCGGCTCAATGACAGCGGCCGCTACGCGCTGTCCATCATCAGCCAGTCCGTGCGGCAAGCCGCGTTTGTGAACTGGGATGATGCTAGCGTGCCGCCGGCAACCACGCCGGAAAGCAGCGCCAACATCAGCGGACTGGATGACGCCAGTATTTCCCGCAACAGCAACGGCATTGAGGATCCGCTGCCCGCAACCGTGAATGGCAGCGATGTGCTGGCCTTGCGCTATGCCGGCTCCGGCTCGCCCGAGGCGGACGGCTCCGTGCTGAATTGCGCCGGCTTTGGCATTGCGGCGGCGGGCAGCGAAGCGCAGCGCGGCTGGAGTATTTTCTACGTTGCGAAGGGTAGCGACGGTGTCGCCGAACTGCGGTGCAAATATAAAAGCGCGCACAGTTGGGGCGCCGACGCCATCGTCCGCGGCGTGGACAGTTTCCAGGTGCTATACGGAATCGACACCGACACGCCGGCGGACGGCATTCCCAACCGCTACCTGAGCGCGAGCGCCATCAACTTAATGGATGGAGATCTGGTGCTGGAAGGCGCCACCGCCCCGGCGCGCGCGCAGGATTTCAACCGCAAAACCTGGTGGAAACGCGTGGCCAGCATCAAGGTGGGCTTGTTGCTGCGCGGGGAAGACTACTCCCGCAACGGCGCTGTCCCGGCGCAGTACGACTTGCTCGGCGGCGCTTACAGCGGCAGCACGGCAGACGGCGACCGTGGCACGCACATAGACGAGCACCTGCTGCCCGAGAGCGAACGCCAGCGCGTGCGGCGCGTGTTCGAAACATCAGTCGCGCTGCGCAACGCCGGGGGCACGTAATGGCCGCCATTCGTCACATCAGCGCTGCTCCCATGCTTGCCGAGCAAGGCATTGCCTTGCTCCTCACATTGCTGATGCTGATTGCCGTGCTGCTGCTGGGCGCATCCGCAGCGCGCATGGCCATGCTGGGCGAGAAGGCGGCGCGGGCCGAACGCGACCGCTACGTGGCATTGCAAGCAGCGGAGGATGCGCTGGCCGACGCGGAAAAGGAGATTAACGGCGGCGCCGCCAGCACGCCGGCGCGTGCCGCGCTGCTGGCTCCGGGCAGCGGCCTGGGCTTTGTGCAAGGCTGCGGCATGGGCGCCGACAACCCCGGGCTTGGACTGTGCGCGCCTGCGGATGGCGATGTGCCGGTGTGGGAGAGCGTCGACATCGGCGACGACGGCGCCGCCTCGCGCTCCGTGCCGTTTGGACGGTTCACCGGCGCGCTGATGGAGACTGGCCAAGGTCTGCTGCCATTCCGGCGCCCGCGCTACATCATCGAGCGCATGCCTTACCACCCGCCTGGCGCGGATGCCGGAAGCACGCAGTACCTGTATCGCGTCACCGCCATCGGCTTTGGCTCGCGCGAGTCCACCGAGGCTGTGCTGCAAGCAAGCTACCGCAAAGCAGACGAGGGAGGGACGCCATGAAACTGCCATGGACGGACCGCTGTGCGCGTTGGCTCGGCGCCAGCCGGCGAATGGCGCGTGCAGTGTGCACAGTATTGGCTGCAGTGCTGGCCGCCGCGCAAGCTGCCGCTGTGCAGCCGCTGGTGGAGCTGAGCACCGAGCCGCTGGGCGCCAGTTGCGTGCCGCATCCGGACTTGCTGCGCGGCGCCGCAGCGGTGGCGTCCACGCCTTCCGGCATGGCGGTGTTCCAGGCAGGCGCGCGGCCCGGCAGCTGGAGCGGGGTGTTCACGCGCTCGGCCGTGAGCGTGGACGCATCCGGCGCGCCGCAGATTTCGGCCCCTCTGTGGGACGCCGCTGCTTTGCTGGACGCCTTGCCCGAGCCGGACCGAAGCCGCCGCATCTACACCTCCAGGCTGGAGCAGGGCAGGCGGGTGACGATAGCCTTCGAGTGGGGCGCGCTGTCCGCCGCGCAGCGCACCGCCCTGAACCGCCCGCCGCCGCCCGCGCGCCCAGTGTCCGACCGCAAAGGCGAAAAGCGCCTGGACTGGCTGCGCGGGGACCGCAGCGAAGAAGGGCGCTTGTTCCGCCGCCGCGCCAGCATACTTGGCGACGCCGTCAACGGCATCCCGGCGTACGCCGGGCCACCGTCCGCCGCAGGCAATGGCGACGGCTACCGCGCTTTTTACGACAGCATGCAGGCGCGCACCGCAGCGGTCTACCTGGGCGCCAACGACGGCATGCTGCATGCCTTCGATGCGGTGAGCGGGGCCGAGCTGTTTGCCTACGTGCCGGAGGCCTTGTTCCCCCTGCTTAACCGCCTGCCCGACCGCAACTATGTGCATGGCGCTTATGTCGACGGCCCGGCCAGCGTGGCCGAAGCGCGGCTGGACGGGAACTGGCGGACGGTGCTGGTATCCGCCATGGGGGCCGGCGCGCAGGGCGTATTCGCACTGGACGTCACGAACCCGTCCGCCTTCCCCCAGATCGGCGGCGCGCTGTGGGAGTTCACCGACCGCGATGACGCGGCGATGGGCAATGTCGCCTCCCTGCCGCAGATTGCGCGCTTGCGCCTGCGCAGCGGTGCCAATGCCTACCGCTATTTTGCGCTCGTGAGCAGCGGCGTCAACAGCCAGGCCAGCGACGGCAATGCGGACCCGGCCAATGCCAGCGCCTTGTTCCTGCTGGCGCTGGACAAGCCGGCAGGCGAGGCATGGCGGCTGAACCGGAACTACTATCGCCTGCAAGCGCCGGGCGGGGAGCCCGGCCGCGCCAATGCCCTGAGCGCGCCGGCGCTGGTGCTGGACGGCGACGGCGCCGTGCTTTATGCCTACGCCGGGGATTTGCAGGGCAATCTGTGGCGTTTCAGTTTTACGGGCAGCGAGCCGTGGCGGGATGCGGCGGAAGGCCCTGTGTTTGTCGCGCGCGACGCGCGGCGCGTGCGGCAGCCCATCACGATGCAGCCCCGTGTTGCCAATGCGCCCGGCGGTGGCTATCTGATCCTGTTCGGGACCGGGAAATTGCTGGAGGCGGCAGACCGCGATCCGGCCCGTTATGGCCAGCAATCCTTCTACGCTGTGCTGGACGACAGCGTGAACGGCCGAGGCGGAACGCGCGCGGACTGGCCCCTGGGACGTGGCGATCTGGCCCAGCGCGAACTGGAGGGCGCGCCGGATGCCGCAGTGCTGGCGCTGCGCGGGCGCAGCTTCACTTACGGCGGCGCCGGCGGTGCGCATGGCTGGTATGTCGACTTCAATGGCGCAGGAAGGGGAGAGCGCAGCGTCGGCGGTGCTGCGTTGGCCGATGGGCAGATTTTCTTCAACACGGTCTTGACCGGCGCCAGCGCCTGCGCGTCCATCGCCAGCCGCAGCTACGCGCTCGATGTGCTGAGCGGGCTGGCGCCGGACAGCGCCGGTGTGCCGCTCTCCGGAGAGGCGGCCGGCACCCTGGTCGCGGACTATCTGCCCGGGCCGGCGGCCGTGATCGTAACCGAGGCGGCGCAGGCGGTGCGCCAGGCTGGCGGCCGGATGCTGGTCAGCAAGCGCATCGCCGCCGTCAATGCGGGCGCCAGGGAAGCTGGTGCGCTGCCGTCGGCGCGGGCCAAGGCGGTGGTTGCTGCCGGCAGGCTGGGCTGGCGAGAGCTGGCCAACTGGCGCGAGCTGTATCAGGCAGCACAGGGGCGGACGCCGCAACGGCGGGACGGGGAGCAGCCGTGAAGTCCATGAACGCCATTAGCGCCCGGCGCTGCCGGGGCTGGACCATGCTGGAGGCCTTGGTTGTGCTGGTGATCGCCGTGGTGCTGGCCGCGTTCTCCTATCCTTCCTACAGCCAGTTCGTGATCCGCAGCAAGCGCGTGGAAGGGCAGGCTGCCTTGCTGCTGCTGATGCAGCAGCAGGAGCGCTACTTCAGCGCCCACAACAGCTACATTGCCTTCTCGTCCGGCTCCACCGATCCCGCCGAGCGCGAATTCAAATGGTGGTCCGGCGCCGGCGCCGCCGGCAGCGCATATGAGATCGAAGCAAAGGCCTGCGACGATGAAGCGATCTCGAGCTGCGTGCAACTGATTGCCACGCCGGGCACGGCCAAGGTGGATGCGCACTACGAGGACAGGGAATGCGGAAAATTGATACTGACCAGCGCCGGGCTGCGGCTGGCAAGCGGGCAGGGCGTGCGCTGCTGGCGCTGAGCCGCGCCGCCGCCGGCCTCACGCTGATCGAATTGCTGGTCGCGCTGGCGCTGGCAGCCATTTTGGCCAGCGCCGCCGCCCCCAGCCTGCAATCCCTGCTGCAAAAGCAGCTGTTGCACGCGGCCCTGAACGATGTGCAGGGCGCCATCGCGCTGACCCGTTCACTGGCCATCGCACGCGGCGGCGTGGTGCTGATGGCGCCGCACGACGCCAGCGGCGATGCGTGGGAGCGGGGCTGGACCGTCTTTGCCGACCGTAACGGCAACCGCCGTCCGGACCCCGGCGAGGAGCGCTACGCTGTCCAGCAGCCCCTGGCGGACGGCATACATCTCGGCGCGCATTTCACTTCCGGCACGGGACCGGCCTATCTTGCCTATAATGCTGCTGGGCGCAGCTGCCAGGCGGGTAACAGCCAGGCCGCGCGCTGGGGCACGCTGACGCTGGAGGCCGGCCAGCACAGGCGCCTCGTCAAGATCAATATGCTGGGCCGGGTTAGGGTGTGCGATCCCGTCGCGCAGCCGGCGCTCTGCACCAGCGCAGACTAAACAAACCGAGTAAGCGATCCTGTGGACATCAACAACGACACCGAAGGCATGAAGCTGGCCCTGGAATGGGCCGCCAAGGGGCTGTACACCACCTCGCCCAATCCGCGCATAGGCTGCGTGATCGTGCGGGACGGCCGCGTGATCGGCGCCGGCGTGACCCAGCCCGCCGGGCAGGACCACGCCGAAATCCAGGCCATGAAGGACGCGCAGGCGCGCGGGCATGATGTGCGCGGCGCCACCGCCTACGTCACGCTGGAGCCGTGCAACCACCACGGCCGCACGCCGCCCTGTTCGGACGCGCTGGTGCGTGCCGGCCTGGGCCGCGTGGTGGCGGCGATGGAAGACCCGAATCCGCTGGTGGCCGGCCAGGGCCTGGCCAAGCTGGCGGCGGCCGGCATCGAGGTCTCCAGCGGCTTGCTGGCCGAGCAGGCCTACGAGCTGAACATCGGATTTTTCTCGCGCATGACGCGCGGCCTGCCCTGGGTGCGCATGAAAACCGCCGCCAGCCTGGACGGCATGACGGCACTGCACAATGGCGCCAGCCAGTGGATCACCGGCCCCGAAGCGCGCGCCGACGGCCACGCCTGGCGCGCCCGCGCCTGCGCCATCCTGACCGGCATCGGCACCGTGAAAGCGGACGATCCGCAGCTGACGGTGCGCTCGGTGGACACGCCGCGCCAGCCGCGCCGCATCGTGGTGGACAGCCGCCTGGACATCAGCCCCTCGGCGCGCGTGCTCGAAGGCGGCGGAACCTGGGTGGTGGCCGCCGTCAGCCATCCGGAAAAGGAGGCCGCGCTGCGCGCCGTGGGCGCCGAGATCATCACGCTGCCCAACCCGCACGGCAAGGTCGACCTGCCGGAACTGATGCGCGAACTGGGCCGCCGCCAGATCAACGAGCTGCACGTGGAGGCGGGCGGCAAGCTGAACGGTTCACTGATACGCGAAGGCTGCGTGGACGAACTGCTGGTCTACCTGGCGCCCATGCTGCTGGGCGACGCCCAGGGCATGTTCGCCTTGCCCGCGCTGACGGAACTGAGCGGGCGCAAGAGCCTGAAATTCCACCAGGTTCAGCAGACCGGCGCGGATTTGCGTATCCTTGCCAGATTCACTTCACAATGAGATAGCACCATGTTTACTGGAATTGTTGCCGCAGTCGGCAAAATCACTTCGGTCCAGCCGCTGGAAGGCGGCCATGACGCGGGCGTGCGCCTGGAAATCGACGCCGGCGGCCTGCCGCTGGCCGACGTCGCCCTGGGCGACTCCATCGCCCTGAACGGCGCCTGCATGACCGTCATCGAAAAGACCGCCACGACCTTCAAGGTGGACGTCTCGCGCGAAAGCCTGAACTGCACGGTTGGGCTGGACGGCACGTCCGAAGTCAACCTGGAAAAAGCGCTGACCCTGTCCGAGCGCCTGGGCGGCCACCTGGTGTCCGGCCACGTCGACGGCCTGGGCGTGGTGCGCAAATTCGAGCCGGTGGGCGAGTCCTGGGAGCTGGTGATCGAGGCGCCGCGCGAGCTGGCCAAATTCCTGGCCTTCAAGGGTTCGGTGGTGGTCAACGGCGTGTCGCTGACCGTCAACCGCGTGCACGATATCGGCAGCGGCGACGCGCTGGTGTGCCAGTTCTCCATCAACCTGATCCCGCACACCATTTCCGTGACCACGCTCAAGCATCTGACGGTGGGCGGCAAGGTCAATCTGGAGATTGACCTGATCGCCCGCTACGTCGAGCGCATGCTGTCGGTCGGCAAGTAAGTCACAGCAGCGTCGCGTCCAGCGTAATGCTGGCGTTCAGCAGCTTGGACACCGGGCAGCCGGCCTTGGCCTTGGCGGTCAGTTCGTCAAAGGTGGCCTTGTCGGCGCCCGGGATCTTGGCCTGCAAGGTCAGGTGCACGGCCGTGATGGAGAAGCCGTCTGCCACCTTGTCCAGCGTGACCTCGGCCTTGGTTTCCATTTTCTCCGCAGTCAGCCCCGCTTCGCCCAGGATCAGCGACAGCGCCATGGTGAAGCAGCCCGCGTGCGCGGCGCCGATCAATTCTTCCGGGTTGGTGCCCGGCTTGCCCTCGAAGCGGCTGGCGAAGCCGTAAGGGTAGTCCTTCATGGCGCCGCTCTGGGTGCTGATGGCGCCTTTGCCATCCTTGATGCCGCCCGACCAGACGGCCGATCCGTTAGTTTTCATCGCTGCTCCTTTGTTTGCGTTGCAAGGGGAGCAGCTATCGTATGCCGATTGCTTGAAGCGCGCCGCTCACTTAAGGGAGAGGGCGCGCAGGGGAGAGGCGCTGGGTTCAGCCGTAGCGCGCCGGCGGCAGGCCGCCCACATCCAATTGCACGCTGAACAGCGAACCGGCCAGCGGCTCGGCGGCGCGCTGGGCCTCGCTCATGCCTTCAAAAGCGGTGGTGATGTACAGCGTCTTCAGGTCCGGCCCGCCAAACGCCACGGAGGCCGGTTGCGACACCGGCATGGCGATGGTGGCCAGCAGTTCGCCGTCCGCGCTGTAGCGGCACACCCGGCTGCCGCCCCATTGCGCGATCCACACGCAGCCTTCTGCATCGACCGTCATGCCGTCCGGCGAGCCTTCGCCTTCGCCGAACTGGCGCCACAGGCGGGCCGGTCCCAGGCTGCCGTCGGCGCCCACGCTGTAGGCGTAAGTGCGGCCCAGCAGGCTGTCGCTGTGGTACATCACGCTGCCGTCCAGGCTGAAGGCCGGTCCGTTGCAGATATGGACGCCGTCCTGCGCCACGCTCAGTTCGCCGTCCGTGGCCAGGCGGAATAGCTGCCCGTCCGGGCTGTGCACGTCGGCCGCGTTCATGCTGCCGAACCACAGGCGGCCCTGCGGGTCGGCCTTGGCGTCGTTCAGGCGCACGCCGGGCTTGCCCTCGGTGGGGCGCATCAGGTATTCCACGCGCAGTTCCGGCTCCAGCCACAGGCGCACCACGCCGTCGCGCAGGCCGGCCATAAAGCCGTCGCCGTCGCGGCGCGGCACGATCCAGCAGATATATTCAGGCAGCCGCCAGGCGTGCCGGCCGCCGTCCGCGTCCAGCGCGTGCAGCGTGCTGCCCTTCAGGTTGACGAAATACAGGCGCTGCTGTTCAGGCAGCCACAGCGGGCCTTCGCCCAGTTCGGCGCCCAGTTGCCAGAGCAGGCGGGGCGCGAGGTCGGTCTTGTGTGCGGTCACGATGGCAATTCGGTAAGTGGTGGACGCATTACCTTACCCGAAAAGCGCAAGCGTGTGTAGCGCTATCATTTGCTTAACTTCGGGACTTTCCGGGGCGTTCGAGGCGGAGTTCCAGATTAGTTTCTCCAAATCCTTTAAAATAGAGGGTTAAAGAAACCTGAACCGAAGGAATTGAAATGTCTATCTCCAGCACCGAAGAAATCGTCGCCGAGTTGCGCGCTGGCCGCATGGTGATCCTGGTCGACGAAGAAGACCGGGAAAACGAAGGCGACCTGGTGCTCGCGGCCGACTTCGTCACGCCGGAAGCGATCAATTTCATGATCAAGCACGCGCGCGGCCTGGTCTGCCTGACCCTGACCGAGGAACGCTGCAAGCAGCTCGACCTGTCCATGATGACGGCCCGCAACGGCACCTCCTTCGGCACCAACTTCACGGTGTCGATCGAAGCGGCCGAAGGCGTGACCACCGGCATCTCGGCGGCCGACCGCGCCAAGACCATCCAGGTGGCCGTGGCCAAGAACGCCGTGCCGATGGACATCGTGCAGCCGGGCCACATCTTCCCGCTGAAAGCCCAGAAGGGCGGCGTGCTGATGCGCGCCGGCCATACCGAAGCGGGCTGCGACCTGACCGCCATGGCGGGCCTGACCCCGGCCTCGGTGATCTGCGAGATCGTCAAGGACGACGGCACCATGGCGCGCCTGCCGGACCTGCTGGAGTTCGCCCAGGAGCACGGCCTGAAGATCGGCACCATCGCCGACCTGATCCACTACCGCAGCCAGAACGAATGCATCGTCGAGCGCGTGGCCGAGCGTCCGCTGAAGACCACCTACGGCGACTTCCGCATGATCGCCTTCCGCGACACGCCGACCGGCTCGGCCCACCTGGCGCTGGTGCATGGCGACATGGCCGCCGGCAAGGAATCGCTGGTGCGCGTGCACCAGCCGGTGTCCATCCTGGACCTGCTGGAATCGGAAGCGACCACGCACTCGTGGAACATCTCCTCGTCCATGCAGGCGGTGCAGGCGGCCGAGCAGGGCGTGATCGTGCTGCTTAACTGCGAAGAAACGGCCGACCAGCTGTTCAGCCAGTTCAGCGCGCTGGCCAAGGACGCCAAGCCGCAGGGCCGCGCCGCCAGCATGGGCCTGCGCGACTACGGCATCGGCGCGCAAATCCTGCGCGCGGTTGGCGTGCGCCAGATGAAGTTGCTGGCCAGCCCGCGTAAAATGCCTTCCATGGCAGGTTTCGACCTCGAAGTCACGGGCTACGTTGCCAAGCCGGCCGCGTAAGCCCGTCCACAACACTCATTAATATACACATACAGAAAAGAGGCATGCCATGACCGTAGGAAGCTACGAAACCAATCTGTCCGGCGACGGCTTGCGCGTCGGTATCGTTCAAGCGCGTTTCAACGAAGACGTCTGCCACGGCCTGCTGTCGGCCTGTCTGGCCGAGCTCAAGCACCTGGGCGTTGCCGACGAAGACGTGCTGCACGTGACCGTGCCCGGCGCGCTGGAAATCCCCTTCGTGCTGCAAAAGCTGGCCGAATCGCAGCAGTTCGACGCGCTGATCGCGCTGGGCGCCGTCATCCGTGGCGAAACCTACCACTTCGAACTGGTGTCGAATGAATCGGGCGCGGGCATCACCCGCATCGGCCTGGACTTCGGCATCCCTATCGCCAACGCCGTGCTGACCACCGAAAACGACGAGCAAGCCGAAGTGCGCATGGCCGTCAAAGGCGCGGACGCCGCCCGCGTGGCCGTGGAAATGGCCAATCTGTCGATCGCGCTGGAAGAACTCCAGCAAGACGGCGGCTACGACGAAGAAGAATAATCAGTACTTATAAGAACAGGCAGGAAATCATGACCGACAAATCTACGCACGCCAACCCGAGCAAGAACCGCACGCCGCGCCACCGCGCGCGCGAGTTCGCGCTGCAGGGCCTGTACCAGTGGCTGCTGAACAATGAAGACGCGAAAACCGTCGTCAACCACATCCGCGCCGCGCACGGCTTCGACAAGGCCGACGCCGAGCACTTCACCACGCTGCTGTACGGCACCATCAAGGAATCCGAAGCGCTGCGCGAGACCTTCGCCACGCTGGTGGACCGTGGCGTGGCCGAGCTGTCGCCCATCGAGCACGCCGTGCTGCTGATCGGCGCCTTCGAGCTGAAGAACAACCTGGAAATCCCATACCGCGTCGTCATCAACGAAGCGGTGGAGCTGACCAAATCCTTCGGCGGCATCGACGGCCACAAATACGTGAACGGCGTGCTGGACAAGCTGGCCGGCAAAATGCGCCCGGAAGAAGTCGAGAACGACAAAAAGCGTTGAGATGCAAGGACGTAAAAAAAGCCGCAATCTGCGGCTTTTTTTACGTCTGGAGCAGGCTTACAGGCCGGCCAGCTGGGCGTCCGGCAGTTTGGCCACGGCATTGGCCGCGACGGCGCTTTCCACCTGCTTGGTGGTGGCAGGGGCTGCCGCGATCACCGGATTGGTCGTAGGCACCTTCTTGCCCGCGGAAACGCGCTTCAGCAGCTGGTACTCGTTGAGCACCTTGTTGCCGTAGCCATAATCGGTTTCAAAGGCCGCCGCGCCCACATAGGTCTTCAGGCCGGCTTCGACGGAGCCGCCGCGGGTCACATAATCCTTCAGGATCAGCGAGCCGACGCGGATATTGGCCACCGGGTTCAGCGCAGCCTGCACGCCGCCCATCTCCTGGAACTTCTCATGGTGCACCTTGGACATCACCTGCATCAGGCCCTGCGCGCCCATAGGGCTCTCCGCGAAGGGATTCAGGCCCGACTCGATGGCCATCACGGCCAGGATCAGCAGCGGGTCCAGCTTGATCTCGCGCGCGGTCAGGTAGGCGGTGGAGACCAGCATATTGGTGGCGTCGCCCGCCACGCGGTAGCGCTTGGACAGCCAGGAGGTTACCCATTCCTGCTGCTTGCGGGTGCCCATGATGGCCTTTTCCTCGGCCGTCAGCGGCGCGTCGGCGGCCGCATAGCCGCCGGCAGGCGCTTCCATCAGTTCGTGCAGCGGCGGGGCCGTGACGGCGGCCACGGCGGCAGGTTCTTGCGCCAGGCTCTTGCTCAGGGCATGGGCCAGGTCGGGACGGGCGTACAGGACGGCGATCATGACCAGGGCGCTCACGCCAAAAACGGTCAAAGTGTGTTGCGCGGTAGTCAGCACGCTGCGCACGCTGACGCGCGAGCTTGCCAGGCCAGTAGCGCCACGCGCCAACTGACGGGTAGCATCGGCTACCGAGATGAAACGATTAGTCATTCAGAACTCCCCTGAAATGTCCGTAACGAGCGCACCCCCGCCGCGTCGAAAAACGCAGTCGTATCGATGTGCCAATGCCGTGCATCAGAAATATCATTCGTCCGTAGCCGCACCGTGGGTGCGCGCCGAACGCCATCATTGCTTGCCTGAGCTGTTACTACCTGGAGCGTATGCTGGAGGCGTATGTGTAAACAGTCGCAATACAACTTTTTTCGGGGGTAAGGCAGACGCCTTTTGAAAACACTCCTTAAAATGTCATGTGGAGCCCCGACTCCGTGAATGAATGAGCGACTGGTCGTTAGCGATAAAAGTTGGCTAACAGGCCATGTCCTCTTCAAGTAGGGCAAATTGTAGAAGCCGTTTTATATCACGTCAATACTAACACGGTCGTTCTTTATAACTTTTGAATCTAGATATTTGCCTTGCAAACTAGCAAAAACCAATAAAATCAACCACTTGACTTAAAAACCTCGTCCAGCGCGTCTGGAGCGAAAAAAAAGTAAAAAAGTATGAAATATTCTGATTTGCGAGATTTTATTGCCCAACTGCAAAAAATGGGCGAGCTTAAGCCTGTTTTGACGGCAGTTTCCCCCCATTTAGAGATGACCGAGGTGTGCGACCGCGTTTTGCGGGCCGGCGGGCCGGCGCTGCTGTTCCAGAATCCCACCGGCCACAGCATGCCGGTGCTGGGCAATCTGTTCGGCACCCAGCGCCGCGTGGCGCTCGGCATGGGCGCCCAGGACACCAGCGAGCTGCGCAAGATCGGCCACGTGCTGGCGCGCCTGAAAGAGCCGGAGCCGCCCAAGGGCTTCAAGGATTTGATGGAACTGGGCTCGCTGGTGAAAGCCGTGTGGGACATGTCGCCGAAGGAAATGAAGGGCGCGCCCTGCCAGGACATCGTCTGGGAAGGCAGCGACGTCGACCTGTCGCGCCTGCCCATCCAGCACTGCTGGCCGGGCGACGTGGCGCCGCTGATCACCTGGGGCCTGGTGATCACCAAGGGGCCGAACAAGAAGCGCCAGAACCTGGGCATCTACCGCCAGCAGGTACTGGGGCGCAACAAGGTCATCATGCGCTGGCTGGCGCACCGGGGCGGCGCGCTGGACTTCCGCGAGCACGCCATCCAGACCAAGGGCAAGCCCTATCCGATCGCGGTGGCGCTGGGCGCCGACCCGGCCACCATCCTGGGCGCGGTGACGCCGGTGCCGGACACCTTGTCCGAATACCAGTTCGCCGGCCTGCTGCGCGGCAGCCGCACCGAGCTGGTGAAAGCCATCGGCAGCGAGCTGCGCGTGCCGGCCTCGGCCGAGATCGTGCTGGAAGGGCATATCTACCCGGACGAGAACCACCCGAGCGGCTACGAGCATGCGCTGGAAGGGCCGTACGGCGACCACACCGGCTACTATAATGAGCAGGACAGCTTCCCGGTGTTCACCATCGACCGCATCACCATGCGGCGCGACCCCATCTACCACTCCACTTACACGGGCAAGCCGCCGGACGAGCCGGCCATGCTGGGCCTGGCGCTGAACGAAGTCTTCGTGCCGCTGCTGCAAAAGCAGTTCAGTGAAATCACCGACTTCCATCTGCCGGCAGAAGGCTGCAGCTACCGCATGGCGGTGGTGCAGATCCGCAAGCAGTACGCCGGCCACGCCAAGCGCGTGATGCTGGGCGTATGGAGCTTCCTGCGCCAGTTCATGTACACCAAGTTCATTGTGGTGGTGGACGAAGACGTCAACATCCGCGACTGGAACGAAGTCATCTGGGCCATCACCACGCGCGTCGACCCCACGCGCGACACCACGCTGGTGGACCACACGCCGATCGACTACCTGGACTTCGCCTCCCCGGTGAGTGGCCTGGGCAGCAAGATGGGCATCGACGCCACCAACAAATGGCCGGGCGAAACCACGCGCGAATGGGGCACCACCATCGTCATGGCGCCCGAAGTCAAAACCCGCGTCGACCAGATCTGGCAAGAACTCGGCCTATAAGCCCCCGGCAAGTAATCCTAACGTTTCGGACGCTTCCTATAAGCAGCCTCAGCCGCACGTCCTACACCCGGGGTCAGACCCCGAATGTAGGACGTGCGGCTCAGCTCGGTTGGGGGATTAGGCAGATTCGCCGGGAGCGGGTATAATTGCCGTCGGCGGGCCCCTGCGCATTGCGGCATGGCCAACCTGGTCAGGTCGGGAACGAAGCAGCCACAGCTATTCACCGCAAGTGCCGCAGATCAGGCTCGCCTCTTTAGATCAAAAAGCTGCTGATGCAGCTTTTTTTTCGTCCCTTATTCGCCGTCCACTTCCGCCTCGAACGGCTGTTCGCTCACCGTCACCAGCGGGTTTTCCGCCAGCAGCGCCTTGTCCAGCTTGAGCCGGATCTGCTGCCTGCCGTCGGTGACGTAGCGCTTCTCGCCGCCCTTGGCCTGCACCACCAGGTAGGCCGGCTTGTGGAACTTGAAGATCACCACCTTCATCGTCGGCGCCAGCAGGCTCAGCGCACCGGCCACCTTGTCGATGGCGGCGTTGGACTGCGGCACGCTGCCCATCACCGTGGCGTAGTTCCATTGCGCCGCCTCCGGCAGCACCGCCACGATGTCGAAACCGACGCTGGCCTTCTCGCCCTTGGGCTGGTTGGTCCAGATCTTGGCGTCCTCGGCCATCCATTTCTCGTTCGGCACCAGCACCGTGCGGCCCAGCTCGTCCAGCACCAGCGGGGATTTGCCGCCGGCGTGCACCACCGTCAGCTTCAGGCTGCCCGGGGCGATGGCTTTGTTGGCCGGCGTGAAGCGGGCGTACACTTTCAGCTTGTCCCGCTCGGCGGCCGGCAGGCTGTAGAATTTATCCAGCTTCACCGTTTCCACGATTTTCTTGTACGGCGCCCATTCGCGGTCTTCGGCGTGGGCCAGCAGGGGCAGGGCGCACAGCAGGGTTAAAGCCAGTTTTTTCATTTTCTCAATTGTTAAATGGAAAGCAAGAGTGTAAGCGATGTCATGTACAACGTCTAATGTTGACCGCAGCACCGGCTATCTACGGTAAAATCGCTGCCATGTCCTATCAAGTCCTCGCCCGCAAATACCGTCCCCGGAACTTTGAAACGCTCGTCGGCCAAGAGCACGTCGTGCGCGCGCTGACGCACGCGCTGCACAGTGGCCGCCTGCATCATGCTTATCTCTTTACCGGCACGCGGGGCGTCGGCAAGACCACGCTGTCGCGCATCCTGGCCAAATCGCTCAATTGCATCGGCCCGGACGGCAGCGGCGGCATCACCGCCACTCCGTGTGGCGTCTGCGAAGCCTGCACCGCCATCGATAGCGGCCGCTTCGTCGACTATATAGAGATGGATGCGGCGTCCAACCGCGGCGTCGACGAGATGGCGCAGTTGCTGGAGCAGGCGGTGTACGCGCCGTCGAATGCGCGCTTCAAGGTCTATATGATCGACGAGGTGCACATGCTGACCAACCACGCCTTCAACTCCATGCTGAAGACGCTGGAGGAGCCGCCGGAGCACGTGAAGTTCATCCTGGCGACCACCGATCCGCAAAAAATTCCGGTCACCGTGCTGTCGCGCTGCCTGCAGTTCAATCTCAAGCAGATGCCGCCGGGCCATATCATCAGTCACCTGGACAATATCCTGGGCCAGGAGGGCATCAGCTTTGAACAGCCGGCGCTGCGTTTGCTGGCGCAGGGCGCGCATGGCTCCATGCGCGACGCGCTCTCGCTGACCGACCAGGCCATCGCCTACGCGGCGGGCGAGGTGACGCTGGACGCGGTGCAGGGCATGCTGGGCGCGCTGGACCAGTCCTATCTGATCCGCCTGCTCGACGCGCTGGCCAACCAGGACGGCGCGGACTTGCTGGCCGTGGCCGACGAGATGGCTTCGCGCAGCCTGTCCTACAACGGCGCCTTGCAGGATCTGGGCACCTTGCTGCACCGGATCGCGCTGGCGCAGACGGTGCCGGCGGCGGTGCCGTCCGATCTGCCCGAGTACGCCGACATCGTGCGCCTGGCCTCGGCCTTCGACGCCGAGGAAGTGCAGCTGTATTACCAGATTGCCGTGCATGGCCGCAATGAACTGGGCCTGGCGCCGGATGAGTACGCCGGGTTCTCGATGACACTGCTGCGCATGCTGGCCTTTCGCCCCGGCGCCGGCGGCGCTGAAGGCGTGCCGGCCGCCGCACCTGCGGTAGCGCGCGGTCCGGGCGCCGCCCGTGCCGCTGCGGCTGCGGCCGGTTTGAACGTGGGC
>NZ_WWCU01000039.1 GCF_009857595.1 Pseudoduganella aquatica
ACATCGTCGGCTTCTATAACTGCAAGCGCATCAATTCAGCACTGGGCAATCTGCCGCCCGCCGTCTATGAACGGAAAATGGCAGTGCATGAACCTATCGTAGTGTCCGAAATTACTTGACCACCGCATTTTGCGTAGCCCAAGCGAGCTCAACGAGGTGGCCTCTCTCTATAAACGGACGATCCATGGCCATTAACCCTGCCCACTTCCATGCAGTGAACGTGGCGGACACATGCTCCGTTTGGAATATTCTGTCGTCTGAAACGCTACACTCCGCCGCAAAAAATGCCGGATGCTCCTTTTGCATTACAGATGTCGTCCGTTACGAGCTGCTTATCAAGCCCCGTTCCGAAGCGAAGGCGTCGGACATAGAGCTAAGAAAACGACTGGTGCGGGAGCAATCTCTGGGCGGATTTCCAAGCCACACTTGCAGCATTGACGACCTGCGCGTCGTCAGTTCGCTGGAGGGACGAAAGAAGCTTGGCAAAGGTGAACTATCCTCGATTGCCTTCGCGATGAGGATTCGCCAAGCCGTCATCACCGACGATGTGAAGGCTGCCAAGCTTGCTCGAGAATCGGGCCATGACCTCACCCAGACCACGCCCCACTTATTGGCTTGGCTGGATTTTAACGGCGCGCTCAGCGCTCCCGACAAAGTGGCGGTGCTGGCTCAACATGCTGATCTAAATGGCTCATTGGCCGGGCCATTCCAACGAGCGCTCGAGATGGCGAGCCAATGCAAAGCGAACGCTTCAACTACCGCGCCTACGCAGCCTCCGACGGCGCCGCCATCGCCCTAGACCGCTTTTGACGGCGCACCGCGCGTGCACCGCGCAATGGTGCGTCAGGTGTATCAGAAAAAACTCTCCGTATCCAATGGCTCTCGCTTCGCACGCGATTCCCGCTCCGTTGGCTGCCGACGCTTCGATCAGCTGGCAGATCGCGAGGAAGAAAGGCGTCGCCCTACACCTGTCCCTTTCGGATGGCCGCCTGCCTAACCGACTTCACCTTGTGCGCTTCCAGCCAGGCCAACAGGTCGCCTTTTTGATATAGACATTTTTGGTTGGCGCCGACCGTGCCTCTCGCGCCAAGCTGCACATACGTCGGCCCAGCTCCTTGCCGACGCAACGCTTCGAGCGCGCTGACCGAGCTTCGTAAGAACAACGCGGCCTCCCGCGTCGTCAACGGAGCGCTATCTGGTAGTCTGTGCAGGCGGTCCAGCGCCTCCCATGTCGTCGCCTCCATCTAAATCCAATCCAGCGCCTCTTCCATCATTCCTCGCCGCCGTCAATCCTCAAGATGGCCAAAAGTTCGTATCGCGAGCAGGCTGTGGATCACCCAGTTCGCCATGCTCAAGCCAAATCCATCGGAGCTCGCCAGTCCATGGGCAACCTTGTTTCGCAGATTGATCCCCTTGGGGCTGGTGTAGAGCGCTCGCATGTGCAATCGGAACTTCGGGTCCGCCTTCGCTTTGAAGACCTCGTTCATCAGCAGCGCGCCCATGCCGATGGACTCAAACCCTCCTTCTCGGGGATTATGCTTCATCGGGGACTCGCCGAACGCCCTTAGCATTTCGCGCAAACCCGCCTCCACCTGAGGCACGAGCACATGCGTGGCCTTGACGAAATCTCCCGCAAACCACGCCTCCACTCCAGCCTTGAGCAATCCAAGCGAGCTTTCAGGGAACAGCGGGCTTTGGCTCAGGAACGCCAGCAGCCCGTCGGCATCGACCTGCCAGCGCGCCTTGAGCCGTTGAAGCGCTTGATGAAGCCATGGGCTGGACGCGCCGATATAATTCGCCGCCATGTTGACGATCCGGCCCGGCATGTCGTCCTTGACCGAGCCGATAGTCGCCGCCGTAAACCCGTTGTCGTCCATGATTGCGATCGAGATGTTGGCGTGGATCGGCGCATTGGCGGCGTTTTCTTCCACTTGCTTCCGCATGTCCTCTGGCTTGGACATCAAATGGACGGCAATGCGCGCGGCCGCAAGTCTCGCCGAACCCGCTGTCAACGCGTCAAGCCATCGCTCCATCTCTTCCGCTGACACGTTGATCTCGGCAGAAGCAAGCTTCAAGGATTGCCTTGCCTCCTCCGATCGCTCGATGATGGCGGCGTCAACGCGGGAAGCGTCCTCGGCCAAGTTGCTCTGTCGGTAGCGGACGCTGAGGTCTTCAAGCCAAGCGGTCGCCGTCATGGCGTTGCTTTGTTTAGCAAACGTTTCAAAAGCCATCCCCGCCTTTTTTAGCGCGGCCACGCCCTGCTCCGGCTTACGCTCCTTGGCTCCCCACCTGGCTATTCTGTCGGCCGCCTGCAGCGCCTGATGCGGATCGAAGCGCTGACGATCCGATAGGTCGGCGCACACGGCCAACGACTCCTCAAGCCAGCCCAGCAACTCGGCCCGCTCAGCGTCCGCCAGCGTCAACCCCTTGCGGTCGAACGCGAAGTCATCGATCAACCACCACTGGCCCATCTGCCCTGCTGCTCGATTTGTCCGGTTGAAAGCGAAGGCCGCGAGCTTAGCGCGCTCAATCCGCGCGGCATCCTTGACGGATATCGCCAACCCCAACGCGCGGTCCAAGCACCGCCAGGCCTCAAGCAGCCTCAAGGGCTCCGCCGGATCAAGGAGCCTGAGAGAGTCCAAGTAGGCGTCAATTGCCCTCTGCGCCAGCTCGCGCGGCAACGCGATCGACGGCTCGGTCGGGCGCGCCCTATTCCATATCCTGCCGATTTCCCAAGCCAAATCCGCGTAGCGCGCCTGTAGCATAGGATGAGGGCTCTGCTCCGAACGGGCCTTCCAATATTCGATGACCTCGCGATCGATCTGTTCGGCGTCGGGGAAATGTTGCTCCGCTCCATTGGCGTCTAGCCCAGACGAGACGGGGCCAAAATAGGATTCCCAAGGGCCGCGATCCCCCGGCCTTGTGGCGACGAATCGGTGCCCGACGATCTCGGCCGCGCATCCGCGCCGCTCGTCTTCCGTCAACGAGGGCTCGCCAGGAACAAGCCTCTCAAGCTCCACGGAAAACGGGCGCAGCGCCAAATACCCAGATGTCGCCTCGACCTCGGCGATGCGACTCCGAATCGCGGGCAAAACAGATACCGGCATAGCTTTGCTGCCTTAGCAAACAGACGTCGATTCGCCACTTTAACGCAGAGTTGCCAGCGCGGCTATCGCCAACGTCCGGGACATTACCAACCGGAGCAGCCTAGAGCCCTCACGCCCGATTGCCAGCCACAGCAGGCTTCGTTGTTAACGGGTATAATGGCGCTCGCTTCCGCATTACAGTCTTTGGAGGTGTGGGCGGTTCGAACCCGCCGCTGCTGAGGTCTGCCATCTTGTGCATGATTTGCTTTGTTCTGTCGATCCCTCTGGATCAATTTGGACTTATTTTCAACGCAATTCTTAACTTTATGGGAGGCTTTACTATGGATACAAACACCATTTCAGCAGTTACACTCGTCTTATCGAAGTCATTGACCAGCGCCATTTGCGCTATCACGGCAGGCCTCGCAGCGAACGGTATTAGCCCTCACCTATAAAAAGCCCCGATTCGAATCGGGGCTTTTTTTCATTCTGCGGCTTGGATTTTCCCGACTGAGCCGCCCCAAGCCATCTCGTGGGAAGCTATTCCTTCTCGGGCGCCATATTGGTGTAGCGCGAGGTCGTCTGCCCTTCCTTGTGGTGCACCGTCCTGATCCCGCCCTCCTCGATCATGTCTCACTACCCATTTCTTCAAGTCTACACGTTCTTTCATCAATGGGACCTGCCACCATCTTGAGCAGGCATGTTGGCCTGCGCGGAAACGGTTTAGATGGTATATTTCTACCTTGAAAGATCCCGCGTATTTCGAGAGGTGGCTGTGAATATATTTCTGATCGATAGAAACATAGTAAGCGATATAAGAAAATACAATAAAGGCGGAAGGGATCACGATTTTAAATTGGCGTTATCTATTGATAAGTCCACCAATTTTGTGAGTCCACTTATGTCGATCATTGAGGGAAGCCTGAAGCAGCCTCAATCAATGACAAACATGCATGACGCACTTTCTGATGAAACGAACGAGATAGGTAAATTTTACAAGCAAGCAAAAACAGATGCGTTATTTTTGCAAAAAAATTCTTTTCAAATGATTGAGGCGTTTTCTGAAAAAACAAAAGACGACGTCGCCCAATATGCTCCACTAGTAAAATTCTTACAGAGAAAATTAGCTGATCCCGTTCCTCACGAACAAGCAAAAAAGGTCCGAACTGAAATATTGGATTTTGTTGTAGATAACTTTTACTACCCTGGCCACCCTATTGTCGTTTGCGGACTAGCTTGCCTGCACGGCAACATTGGAGCGCAAAAGGTATTAAAGCCGAACGCATCACCTCCCGATGGAGTTGAAAAGCATGCTTACAATGCCTTGCTTGATCTATTGCTTATTTCTCAATTAGCTTATATTCGCAGTCAACATCGAAACTCCCAAAATGTCAGATTTCTAACCCGAGACAAAGGTTTGCAAGATTTTCTTAGTCAAATGAAAGTCTCAGTGAAAAAGAAAATAGTGGATCACAGAGCTGACGTTGAGACCGTATCATACGATTGCACGTATCACATCAATCTTTTTCCGAATATTTTAAATGACAATAAAAAATATAGCATCCTCCTAGATGAAATTTCCATCTTGCAGAGGAAAATTCAATTAGCTAGACCAGTTTTGCGGCCTCTCGCCCGCTCTGTTAAAAATACTATTTCTTTCAAATTCAAAAAATAATAATGCATGGGGAATATATCGATGTGACGATCACGTATTCTCCCATGCATCTTTTTGATACACAATATTGGCACAGAGACCTATTTTGCTTACTCCTTCTCCGGTGCCATGTTGGTGTAGCGCGACGTCGTCTGCCCGTCCTTGTGGTGCACCGTCCAACGCAGCTCTTGCTCCGTCCTGATCCCGCCCGCCTCGATCATGTCGTTCTGGCGCACCCGGTCGATCGTGCGTTTCTCCAAATTCGACACGCTCCGCGCCCCGATCATGTCCGCGATCACCACCGACGACGAGGTGATGGTCTTCAGCACCCTTGAAATGAACGAGCGGCGCGTGTCGTGCATGTGGATGTCCTCCAGCTTCGCGCGCTCCAGCACGCGGCGGAAGTTGGTCTTGAAGCCCTCGATCTTGTAATGAAACACCCGCTCGTCCGTGACAGGGATCGCCTTGAACGCCTCCACGGCCTCGGGCAGCAGGATCACCAGGCGATCCTCGTCCGCCTTGGTTTGGTCCGGGTCAAGATTGATCACCCCGCGCTTGAGGTCCACCTGGCTCCACAGCAGCCCCAGCACCTCGGCCCTGCGCATGCCGGTGGACAGCGCCACGGCGAACACCAGCGGCATCTCCGGGTTCCGGCACCGACGCAGCTCCGTCAACAACGCCTCCTCCTCGGCCTCGGTGATCACCCGGCGGCGGCGCTTCTCCCCGCCCTTCAGCTTGCTCTTGTCGGCCAGGATGAAAGGGTTGTGGCCCGCCAGCCGCTTCCACGCCTTGTTGTCCGTGTAGCGCAGCTTGTTCACCACCGATTGCAGCGCGTAGACCTCCCGCTTCACCGTGCTCTTCGCCCGCCCCTTCCCCAATCTCGCGCTGATGTATTCCGTCGTATCTTGCTCCGTCAGCTCGTCGATATAGAAGTCGCCTATCTCCTTGAGCTCGCGCCCTTTCGCGAACTCCCCCAGCGTCGCCAGCGGCCCGCTCGGCGCGGAGAAGCTCAGCTTGTAGCTGGGGATCAAGACGCGGCGACATCCCATCAGCCGCGCTCTCGCCGCCTTGGCAGTTTGCCGCTCTTTGTCCACCTTCGAGTCCAGGCCCGGCTGCACGTAGGCCTTGATGTAGCTGTCGATGGCGTGGCCCAGGGAGCAGCGGCCCTCCTTGATGAACTCCACCGCCAGCCGCTCGACCTCGGACACCATGAGCGACGCGCGGTCCTTGCCCTGCGCGATCAGCAGCCGGCCTTGGGGCGTCTTGGTGTCTTCAAGGAACAGTTTGGCCCGCTCAAGCTCTTCGAAGGAGCGATCGACGACGAACTCGCCGCGCTCTACGCGCACTCGATAACGGATGGATTTGGATTTGTCGGCGTTTTTCCAGTCGATGACCCGGATGCCGCGAGGAATGGATGATGCCATGATGGCCTTTGGCGTTGGTGGAATCGTTTGTCGAATTCCCCTATTTTTGCGCCAAAAGCCCGGCTGGGCGTTGCTTCGAACCACTGCCGGCTAGCGCCAAGCCTTTGATTCCAAACAAAAATTCTGGTGGGAAGTGCAAGTTTCGAACTTGCGACCCCTGCAGTGTGAATGCAGTGCTCTACCCCTGAGCTAACCTCCCGTTGAGTGCGAGCATTATAGCGCACCGATTACATTTGTAAAAGGGCCCGCTCGAAAATTCTTACGCAGCCGGCAGGGCAAGCGCCGCGCGCCAGATGCAGCTGCCTTTCACCGCCTTGTCCAGGCCGTTGAGCGTGTCCTCGTGCGCGGCCAGTTCGTCGTCGCTGGCGGGCAGCACGATGATGTCGGCCAGCGGCACCGGCTCCAGCAGCACGCCGCCCACTTGCACTTCCTCTTCCACGTCCATGCCCAGGCTGTTCTGGCCGCGCGTCATGGACAGGTAGACGTCCGCCAGCAGCTCAGCATCCAGTAGCGCGCCGTGTAGCTTGCGGTGGGCGTTGGAGATGCCGAAGAAGTCGCACAGCGCGTCCAGCGAGTTGCGCTTGCCTGGACGCATTTCCTTGGCCACCGCCAGCGTGTCGATCACGCCGCTGATGTGGCCCTCGAGCGGCGGCATGTTCAGCAGCCGGTATTCGTGGTTCAGGAAGCCCATGTCGAAGGGCGCGTTGTGGATCACCAGCTCGGCGCCCTGGATATAGTCGTGGAAGCGCTGCGCAATCTCGCGGAATTTGGGCTTGTCGCTCAGGAACTCGGTGGTCAGGCCGTGCACGTTCAGCGCGCCCTCTTCCGAATCCCGCTCCGGGTTGATGTAGACGTGGAAGTTATTCCCGGTCAGCATGCGGTTGACCAGCTCGACGCAGCCGATTTCAATAACGCGGTTGCCCAGTTTGGGGTTGATGCCGGTGGTTTCAGTATCGAGTACGATTTGACGCATGGATTTCTTCAGGAAAGACTAAGAGCAAGCCGGGCAGTATAGCAAAGCCCGGCCACAGGGGCCGGGTTTGCCCGCCCCTTATTTGCGGACCGAGTCCACGCCCTTGTTGGCCAGCTGGTCGGCCCGCTCGTTGCCCGGATGGCCGTTGTGGCCGCGCACCCAGCGCCAGTCCACCTTGTGCACGGACTGCGCCTGGTCCAGCGCCTGCCACAGGTCGGCGTTCTTGACCGGTTCCTTGGCCGAGGTCATCCAGTTGCGCTTTTTCCAGCCGTGTATCCACTCGCTGATACCTTTTTGCACGTACTGGCTGTCGGTGTGCAGCACCACGTCGCAGGGGCGCTTGAGCGCGTTCAGCGATTCGATCACGGCGCGCAATTCCATGCGGTTATTGGTCGTATTCAGTTCGCCGCCAAACATTTCCTTCTCGGCGCCGTCGGCGCGCAGCCACGCCCCCCAGCCACCTGTGCCGGGATTGCCCTTGCATGCGCCGTCGGTAAAAATCTCAACCTTATCCATCCTGCTGTTCCCGCCTTTTGTTCGTTGCCGGCACGCCCGCCGGGGCGGTGGCCGTTTTTTTGGTCCATGCCGGACCGATCAGGTGCATGCCTTTAACGCGCTTGACCGCCTGCACCATGTACACCGCGCCCAGATACGGCCACGAGCGCGACCCCACCTTGTCCATGAAGGCGTAGCGCTGCAGCCATTTTTCGGTGCGGCAAGCGGGCGCGTAGCAGCCAAAATGGCTTTGCGTGGCGCCCAGATTCAATAATTTTAACCAGTCTTTCAGGCGCAGCATAGAGATGAATTCGCCATCGCGCGGCAGGAAATGGTTGCCGGTGATGCGCGCCGTCACTTGCCGCAAGCCCCACAAGCTGGCAGGATTGAAGCCGCAGATGATGAGCTGGCCTTCCGGCCGCAGCACCCGCTCCACTTCGCGCAGCACCTGGTGCGGTTCGGCGGCGAACTCCAGCACGTGCGGCAGCACCACCAGGTCCAGGCTTTGCGAGGCGAACGGCAGCTCGGCGTAGTCCAGCGTGACGGCCACCTGGCGCAGCTCGCTGCCGTCGGCCATGCGCAGCGGACGCGGGCGGGTATCGGCCAGCCATTTGCGCGGCATGCGGTTGGCGGCCAAGGCGTCGATTTGCGGCAGGCCGATCTGCACGGCGTTGAAGCCGAAGATGTCTGCCGTGAGCTCATCAAGGCGCGCCTGCTCCCAGGCGCGCACGTAGGCGCCCGGCGGCGTTTGCAGCCAGCCGTCCAGCGCTATAATGGATTTTTCGGATGCCGCGCTATCCATGCCGCTCTTTCCCTATGACTACTGCCCGCAAGCTTGCCGTCCTCACCGTTCCCGCCTTCAATGACAATTATCTGTGGTTAATCCATGACGGCGTCCACGCCGCCGTGGTGGACCCCGGCGATGCGCAACCCATCCTGGCCGCACTCAAGGCGCACGGACTGGCGCTTACCGCCATTCTACTCACCCATCACCATGCTGACCACACGGGCGGCGTCCCCGCATTATTGCAGCATTACGCCGTGCCCGTGTTCGGGCCGCGCAATGACGGCATCGCCGCTGTGACCCAGCCGCTGGCCGAGGGCGACACGGTGGCTGTGCCGGGGCTGGATTTGCAGCTGTCCGTGCTGGAAGTGCCGGGGCACACGCTGGGCCACATCGCCTATGTACGCTCCGGCGACGAGCCCTGGCTGTTCTGCGGCGACACCTTGTTCGCGGGCGGCTGCGGCCGCCTGTTCGAGGGCACGCCGGCGCAGATGGTGGACTCGCTGAACAAGCTGGCCGCCCTGCCCGCAGCCACCAAGGTGTTTTGCGCGCATGAATACACTTTGTCGAACCTGCGCTTTGCCAGCGCGGTGGAGCCGGGCAACACGGCGCTGCAGGCGCGCGTGGAGGCGGACACGGCCAAGCGCGAGCAAGGCGTGCCCACCGTGCCCAGCACCGTGGGCATGGAGCGCGAAACCAATCCCTTCCTGCGGTATGCCGAGCCGCAGATTGCAGCTCAACTGGTGGCGGCGGGGAAATTGCAAGGCGGCGAAGCGCCGGTGGCCGTGTTCGCGGCTCTGCGGCAGTGGAAAAACTCTTTCTAAGCGAGGCAGGATGAAGCACGTCACATGCTATTTCGACCCCATCAGCCCGTTCGCGTGGCTGGCCACCAAGGAAATCGGCCGCATTGAAGCGGCGGGATGCACGGTGGAGTTCGTGCCGGTGCTATTTGCGGCCATGCTCAATGCGCACGGGCAGAAAGGCCCGGCCGAGATTCCGGCCAAGCGCGTACACACCTTCCGCGATGTGATGCGGCTGGCGGCGGCCAAGGGCTTGCCTTTCGTGGGGCCGCCGGGGCATCCCTTCAATCCGTTGCCGGCCTTGCGCATCAGTACCGCGATTGGCGATGCGGCGGCGCGCAAGCGTTTTGTGCTGGCCATGTATGCGGCCTGCTGGGAGCGCGGGGCCGATGTGTCGGATATGGCGGTGCTGGCCGGGCTGGCCGACGGGTGCGGCCTGGATGGGGACGCGCTGGCGCAGGCTGCGGTGTCGCCGGAGGTGAAGCAGGCGCTGGCGGCTGCGACTGAACAGGCGATTGCGGCGGGCGTGTTTGGCGTGCCGACGTTTGCGTTTGAGGGGGAGTTTTTCTGGGGTGCGGACCGGATTGATTCGCTGCTGTGGCGCCTGGCGGGCAACCATATTGACGAAGTTGCGCTGCAGGCGTTTTTGGATAGGCCGGCGCTGGCGCAGCGCAGGGCTGCTTGACGCTAGCAGCCTGCATTGGCGGGTTACGCTGCGCTAACCCGCCCCCCGCAATTGCACGATGCACGATGCACGAATGATGCGTAGGGCGGATTAGCGGTGGAGCCGCGTAACCCGCCAGCTCGCTTAGATTTCTTCGTACAGCGGCAAGGTCAGGAACTCTGCAAACGCGGTGGACGTCGACATCTCTTCAAAGATCTCGGCGGCGCGCTCGTAGTTCATGCTGCTGCCGTCCGGCGCCGACGCCTTCACCTTCGGCAGTTCCTCGGTAATCATCGCGCGCACCATCTCGGCGGTCACTTTGCGGCCGTCTTCCAGCGTGCCCTTGGACGAACGGATCCATTGCCACACTTGTGAACGGCTGATCTCGGCGGTGGCCGCATCTTCCATCAGGTTGTGGATAGGCACGCAGCCATTGCCGCCCAGCCAGCTGCCCAGGTAGTGGATGCCCACGTTGATGTTGTAGCGCAGGCCCGCTTCGGTGATCGGCGCTTCCGGCTGGAAGTTCAACAGGTCGGCGGCAGTCACTTCCACGTCGGGACGCAGCTTGCCAATCTGGTTAGGCGCGTCGCCCAGCACTTTCTTGAACTCGCCCATGGCCAGGTCCACCAGGCCAGGGTGCGCCACCCAGCCGCCGTCGTAGCCGTCGGTCGCGTCGCGCGCCTTGTCATTGCGCACGCCGCCCATGGCCACGTCGTTCTTTTCCGGATCGTTCTTGATCGGGATCAACGCGGCCATGCCGCCAATGGCCGGCGCGTTGCGCTTGTGGCAGGTCTTCAGCAGCAGCAGCGCGTAGGAGCGCATGAACGGCGCCGTCATGGTCACTTTGGCGCGGTCCGCCAGGCAGAAGTCCTTGTCCAGCTTGAATTTCTTGATGCAGGAGAAGATGTAGTCCCAGCGGCCGGCGTTCAGGCCCGAGCTGTGCTCGCGCAGTTCGTACAGGATCTCGTCCATTTCAAACGCGGCCAGGATGGTTTCGATCAGCACCGTGGCCTTGATGGTGCCTTGCGGCAGGCCCAGTTCGTTCTGCGTCATCACGAAGATGTCGTTCCACAGGCGCGCTTCCAGGTGCGATTCCATCTTCGGCAGGTAGAAGTACGGACCGGCGCCGCGCGCCAGCTGCTCCTTGGCGTTGTGGATCATGAACAGCGCGAAATCGAAAATGCCGCCCGAGATGCGCTTGCCGTCCACCAGCACGTGCTTTTCATCCAGGTGCCAGCCGCGCGGACGCACCACCAAGGTGGCGGTCTTGTCGTTCAGCTTGTACGATTTGCCGTTCTGCTCCAGCGAGATGGTCCGGCGCACCGCGTCCATCATATTGACCTGGCCGCTGATCTGGTTGTCCCAGTTCGGCGTGTTCGAGTCTTCGAAGTCGGTCATATAGCTGTCGGCGCCGGAGTTCAGCGCGTTGATGACCATCTTGCGCTCCACCGGCCCGGTGATTTCCACGCGGCGGCATTCCAGCGCTTTCGGAATCGGCGCAATGGTCCAGTCGCCGGCGCGGATGTGCGCGGTTTCCTTCAGGAAGTCCGGACGCTCGCCTTCATCCAGGCGCTTGGCACGCGCCACGCGGATCGCCAGCAGTTCCTGGCGGCGCGGCTCGAACTCGCGCGACAGCTTGGCCACCAGGGCCAGCGCAGCGGGAGTCAGTACGGTTTCGTAGCCGGGCTTGATGGCGCCGGTAATTTCCATGCCTGCTGGCAGAGTGAGGGTGGCTTGCGTCATGAGATCTCCGATGGTGGTAGGTGTGAATGCCTCAGTATAGGCGCTAGGCGTCTTGCTGTTTTTTCCAGTATATTCACTAAATAGTTATGCAAACAAGACTAAAAATCACTTCATCTATGCGTTTTTTGCACAAGTGAAGAAAAAACAGAGGCTGGAACATCGATGGGACAATTCAGGCAGATCTCCACTTTTGTGGACGTGGTGGCCAAGGGCAGCTTGTCGGCCGCAGCGCGCGCGGAAGGCATAGCGCCCGCCGTTATTGGGCGCAGGCTGGATGCGCTGGAACAAAGGCTGGGTGTGAAACTGCTGCAGCGCACCACCCGCAAGCTGGCGCTGACCAATGAAGGCGCGGCGTTTCTGGAGGACTGCCAGCGCATCCTCACCGAGCTGGAAGATGCCGAAGCGGCGGTGGCGGAACGCAGCGCGCGCGCAACAGGTCACTTGCTGGTGTCCGCGCCGGCCGGGTTTGGGCGGCAGCACGTGGCGCCGCTGCTGCCCTCCTTCCTGTCCGAACACCGCGACGTGCGCGCCACGCTGAACCTGAACGACCGGGTGGTGGACATTATCGGCGAAGGGGTGGATGTGGCGATCCGCATCGCCTCGTTGTCGGATTCCAGCCTGGTGGGCGTGAAGCTCGCCGACAACCAGCGCGTGCTGGTGGCAACGCCTACCTATCTGAAGCGGCACGGCACGCCGCGCTCGCTGGACGACCTTAACAAGCACAACTGCCTCGCCATCAGCAGCGACGGTTCGCAGCGCGGCTGGACGTTCCGGCACGAGGGCAAGATCGTTACGCTGAAAGTGAGCGGAAATATGGGCTGCAACGACGGCGCGGTGCTGCACGACTGGGTGCTGGCCGGCAGAGGGCTGGCGTGGCGTTCGATGTGGGAGGTGGGCGGCGATATCGAGGCCGGACGGCTGCGCACCGTGCTTGACGAGTATGCGGCGCCGGGGAATGATATTTATGCGGTGTTCGCGCAGCGCAACCATCTGCCGCTGCGGATCAGGGCCTTCGTGGACTTCCTGCGCCGTACCTACGCGCAGCCTGGTTACTGGCGCAACGGCAGGGGTCTGACCCCAGGGGTCTGACCCCAGAAGCCACCAAACGTACAGACGAAAAAAAATCCTCGGAAACCGAGGATTTCTTCATCTCGTAAGATTCAGCGTATTACAGTGGCTGAATGTTCGAAGCTTGCTTGCCTTTAGGGCCGGCGGTTACTTCAAACGAAACGCGCTGGTTCTCTTGCAGCGATTTGAAGCCAGCCGATTGGATAGCCGAGAAGTGAGCGAACAGATCTTCGCCGCCTTCGTCAGGGGTAATGAAGCCAAAACCCTTCGAATCATTGAACCATTTTACGATACCAGTTGCCATTACAATTCCTATTTCAGTTAAGTTGGGCTTGCGCCCGTGATATCGTTTGAAGCAAGTAAGAAATGACAGACAAACTGCACTACTCTTGAATCTAACGATCCCGCATTATACCGAATAAAACGAAAAAATCTCGTTTTCACGAAAATAAATGCAAGGATGTGACTTCGGTGGTGTAGCCATCTAGCCAGATCTCCCCGAGCACAAATTCGCGCGGCATAAGTGTCACTATAGACAAGATCCGGAGATCGCGCTTGAGGAAAATCAAACGAGCGCGAAGAAACTTCGGTTTCAGGCCTCGAAAACCGGCGCTTTAGGATCTCGCGCCGCCCAGGCCAGGTAGCGCTCGACTTGCGCCGCCAGCGCCGCCCAGCCGGTCAGCTCGTCAGGACGTTTCCCCAGCAACGGCAAGAGCTCCTGCTCCAAGCGGCGCGCTTCGGCGCCAAACGCGGCGTAGCCGAATGTCGCCGCCGAGCCCGCTACACCGTGCAGCAAAGCGTGCAGTTTTTCCAGCGCGGCGGCATCCGCGTCGGCGTTGCGGCAAAGAGACAAGGCAGCATTAATCGCTTGCAGCGTGGCGGGTATGCCCGCAGCGTACTTGTCGCCCAGCGCGGCCAGCCGCGCACGGAAGTTCGGATCCACCAGGGTCGCCACGCTCTGCCCTCTCCTTCTTACTTGGTGCCGAAGATGCGGTCGCCCGCATCGCCCAGGCCGGGCACGATGTAGGCGTGCTCGTTCAGGTGGCTGTCCAGCGAGGCGCAGTAGATCTTCACGCCGGGATGGGCCTTCTGGAACACTTCAACGCCTTCGGGCGCGGCCACCAGGGCCAGGAAGATAATCTGCTCGTCCGACACGCCGCGCTTTTTCAGCACGTCCACCGCGTGCACGGCGGAATTGCCGGTGGCAACCATCGGGTCGCACAGGATGAAAGTACGCTCGACCAGGTCCGGCAGGCGCACCAGGTATTCCACAGGCTGGTGGGTGTCCGGATCGCGGAACACGCCGATGTGGCCGACGCGGGCCGATGGAACCAGGCTCAGCAGGCCATCGCTCATGCCGATGCCGGCGCGCAGGATGGGGACAATGGCCAGCTTGCGGCCGGCGATAACGGGCGCAGCTATGGTCATCAGCGGGGTTTCGATCTCGCGGGTGCCCAGCGGCAGGTCGCGGGTGATCTCGTAGCCCATCAGCAGGGTGATCTCTTTCAGCAGCTCGCGGAAGGTGCGGGTAGAGGTCGCCTTGTCGCGCATATGGCTCAGCTTGTGCTGGATCAGCGGATGGTCGGTGATGAACAAATTGGGGAAGCGCGGGTCTTGTTTCATGGGGTGCTCATATCTAATCAGTTATAGGCCGCATTATCCCAGCCATCCGGCCCCGGTGGAAAGCTTTTGGACAAAATATTCCAGCCCCCGCCGGATGCCCGTTTTTGCGGCAACTTTGCCCATCTGCTACTCTGTAAAAGGGCTTTTTCGAGCCGCCCCAGGGCTTTTTTGCAAAACATGCATAGATGTTGTCATTTTTCATGTTTTTCGCGCGCCAACAGTGATACATTTCGTTTTGGTTTTGCAACAATAGTTCTGAAAGATAGACTGACACAATGCTATCCAGTGCCCCATCATTGCCCCTGCGCGCCAGCCACAACGAGATGGACAGCCTCATAGAGGAGGCTGGCGATGTCGTTTTCCGGCTCAATTTGCAAGGCGTAGTGCTCTTTGCCAGCAAACGCGCGCAAACGCTGGCGGGCCTGGAACTGGATGGCAAGCCCCTGGCCAACGTCACCAGCGAGACGGACCTGCCGGCGCTGAAGGCGGCGCTGACGGAACTGGTTCAGTCGGCCACGGCAGGGTGCGTGGAACTGCGCCTGAAGGGCGAACAAAACGAAGTCTGGTTCGAGCTGCGCCTGTCCGTGTACGGCCAGGGCGGCGCCGCGCCGGGCATCCTGGTGGTGGGCCGCGACCTCACCGCCCAGCAAGCCACCGAAGAACGCCTGCGCCACATGGCCACCCATGACGCGCTGACCGAACTGCCCAACCGTTTGCTGCTGTCCGACCGCATCCGCATGACCATCGCCCAGGCGCGCCGTTCCGGCCAGGGCTTCTCGGTGGCGACGGTGGGCATAGACGGCTTCAAGAAAGTCAACGATGGCCTGGGCCACCCGGTGGGCGACGCGGTGCTGCGCATGGCAGCCGCGCGCCTGCGCAAGACCCTGCGCGACTCGGACACCCTGGCCCGCGTCGGCGGCGACGAGTTCGTGGCCGTGCTGCCCGGCACCGCCACCGAAGCCCAGATCAAGCTGGTCACGGGCCGCTTGCTGGCCACGCTGCAGGCGCCGTTTGAAATCGACAGCCACACCATCTACCTCGGCGCCTCGGTCGGCGTGTCGGTCTATCCGCAGCACGCCGAAGACGAAGTGCGGCTGGTGGCCCTGGCCGACGCCGCCATGTCGCGCGCCAAGGAAACCGGCAAGGCGCGCTGCGTGGTCTACAGCGCCCGCCTCAGCGGCCCGCCCGAGCACGACATTTCGCTGGAAGCGGCCATGTTCCAGGCCGTGCGCGAAGGCGAATTCATGCTGTACTACCAGCCCATCGTGGACGCCCGCACGCGCGAGATCGAAGGCTTTGAAACGCTGATGCGCTGGAAGCACCCTACCCTGGGCATGGTGCCGCCGGTGCGCTTTATTCCGATCGCTGAAACCAACGGCCTGATCAACCTGCTCGGCGCCTGGGCGCTGAAGGCGGCCTGCGTGCAGCTCAAGCAGTTCGAGGAGGTTGCCAAGCGGCCATTGTATATTTCTGTTAACATTAGCCCTCGGCAATTCCGCAACGACAAATTCCTCGACGTACTGGACGACGCAATGGCGTTCTCCGGCCTCCCAGGTGAGCAATTGGTACTAGAAATTACAGAAGGCACGCTGATGATCGATCCGGCCCACGCCGAAACGATCCTGACCCGGATGGCGGAGCGCAAGGCGCGCATCGCCATTGACGACTTTGGCACCGGCTACTCCTCGCTGGCCTACCTGAAGCGCTTCCCCATCTCCGTGCTGAAAATCGACCGCGCCTTCATCCGCGACCTGCCCGGCTCGCAGAAGGATGGCGCCATCTGCAACGCCGTGCTGGACCTGGCCAAGCACCTGGACCTGTCCGTGGTGGCCGAGGGCGTGGAAACCGAAGAGCAACTGGCCCATTTGCAGGAGCGCGGCTGCCAGTACATCCAGGGCTACCTCACCGGCAAGCCGATGGCTGCCCACGTGGCCATGGCGGCCCTGCGCGAGCGCACTTACGCCAATCTCGTGCCGCAGGAGACGCGGCTGGATTCCAGGCCGGATCCGAGGCAGGTGCAGGCATGAACCAGGCGCAGACAGCCGACGGCGCCAAGACCCTGTCCCTGCTGTGGGACCGCACCCGCATGCAGGGCGACATGCCCGGCTTCGCCAAGGCGATTTCCGCCATCCTCGGCGCCATGCGCGGCGAGGACGAGAGCGATTTCAACATGACGCAGACGGTGCTGTCGGACCCGGTCCTGACGCAGAAGGTACTGCGCCTGGCCAACAGCGGCATGTATTCGGCCTTCGGCCAGCACGTCAACACCGTCAGCAAGGCGGTGCTGGTGCTGGGCACGGAGGCCATCGGCCACCTGGCGCTGGGCCTGAAGCTGATTGAAGAACTGTCCGCCACCTCGACCGACTCGGTGGCCGGCTCCTCCTGCGCCCATATTGAAATGGAAAAGGCCGTGCTGGCCGGCATGGTGGCGCAGCAGGTGGCCACCAGCGCCAACAGCCGCCACGCGGAAGAAGCCGTGGTGTGCTCGCTGCTGCACACGCTGGGCCGCATGATGATCACCTTCTACATGCCCGAGCGCTGGAGCGAAATGCAGAAGCTGGCCGGCATCGACAAGGAGAACGACGCCGCCATGCAGGTGCTGGGCTTGAGCATGGAAGACGTGGGCAGCGCGGCAGCAGCCCACTGGGGCCTGCCGAAAAATCTGATCAGCGGCATGCGCAGCGTGGCGCCGCCCGAAGATGGCCAGGAAGTCAGCCACGCCGACTGGATCGCCGGCCTGTCCACCATGTCGGCCCGCTGCGCGGACGCGCTGTGGCACGACGACGAAGCCGGCGCGGAGGAAGTCAAGCGCATCACCGAAAGCTACTCCGGCATGCTGGGCGTGGACGCCGAAAAAATGAGCGCGGCCATAGAACGGGCCAAGGAAGTGGCGGCCAATGACTTGTCCATCGCGCCGCTGTCCAAGCCGGCCGAACGCCGCGCCAAGGCCCTGGCCAAGACGCGCCAGCGCGCCGCCGGCAACAACATCCTGCTCAGCGGCCTGGCCGATATGCGCGACCTGGTCGACTCGGCCAGCCCGGGGCAAATGGTCTCCATCGCGCTCGAGACGGTGTACAAGGGACTGGACTTCTCGCGCGCCGTCGCCTTTGTGCGCAACCACCGTGAGGGCCGCTACGCCGCCAAGATGTGCTTCGGTGAAGGCGTCAAGGACAAGCTGGGCGAAATGGTGTTCAACGAAGCCTATGAACCCAACGTCTTCCACGCCGCACTCAATAGCGACCGCGTGATCTTCATTGAAAACGCGCGCGATCCTAAATTCGCCACCAAGCTGCCGGCCTGGTGGAAGTCCACCCTGTCCGAAGCGCGCAGCTTCGTCATCCTGCCGCTGCAATCGAACTCGCAGCCGGCCGGCTTTATCTACGGCGACTGGGACGAATCCTTCCCGCCCATCCAGCTCAGCCAGACCGAATTCAGCCTGCTCAACGACATGCGCGCCCTGGTCGTCAAGGCGGTGGAGCGCCGCTTGCACTTGGAGACGGTGGGCAACCGGGTCGCGTAAAGTGTCGAAAAACTTTACACGTTACAGAATAAAGATGCCCCATGACACAATTACTTGCCTATAAGTAACTGCATTTACGCAACTTTCTCGTCGGGCAAGCCTCCTGGCTTGCATCTTGCTTGTTATGCCGCACTGCATCGCGCACGCCACCCTGACCCCATCCTATCCACCACCGGGCGGCGTTACCTTTTCCGGCGCCGGCACCCAGGGCGCCACCGGCGGCCGCACCAACACCTACAGCGGCTTCAACACCAGCGCGTTCGGCCAACTGTATTGGGGCGCCAGCACGGCGTCCCTGCCAGGCGCTGCGCTGGACGGCTCGGTCGACCCGCTGACCTTCAGCAGCATCAACGGCACCACCGCCACCTGGACCGGCGTCACGAACTGGTACGACCAGCAAAATGGCGTCACCGGCACCGTGCAGATGCGCCTGTTGATCGACATCGGCGGCCTGGGCGCCACCCCATGGCTGCTCGCCAGCGCCATTGCCGACATGAATGCGGCCGCCGGCGCCGTGGTCAACGTCAGTTCGGCAGCCAGCTTCACCGCCAACCTGCAATTCCAGGCCAACACCGGTTCGGGCTTCCAGGCTATCAACAATATCAGCGTACTGCAGGGCAACACCCGCACCAGCTTCGGCGGCGCGTTCTACGCAACCCCGGCACAGACCAGCAACGTTCCTGAGCCTGGCTCGCTGGCCTTGGCCTCCCTGGGCCTGGGTGCGCTGGCCCTGATCCGCCGCCGCAAGGCAGCAGCAAACTAAGCGCCGCTGCTTCCGCTGGCGGCCTGGCCCTGCCTCTGCCAGCGGAACGACAGCCCCGCCGCAACGGCCGCGCATGCGGCCAGCGCGGCGGCCACGTAGTAGATCGATTCCGCCCCCAGCCTTTCCCAGCACTGCGACAAGCCCAGTCCGCCCAGCGTGCCGCCCACCCCATACGAAATGCTGATGTACAGCGCCTGTCCGCGCGCCTGCAGCGGCCCGGCGAACCAGCGCTGCATGGCCAGTACGGACGATGAATGGTGCAGCGCAAACGTGGCAGCGTGCAGCAGCTGGGCCAGCACCAGCAGCGCCAGCCAGTGCGCGCCGGTACCTATCATGATGAAGCGCACCACGGCCGCCGCGAACGCCAGCATCAGCATGCGCTGCGCGCCCCAGCGCTTGAGCAGCGGCGCCTGGAAATAAAACAGCAGCACCTCCGCCACCACACCCGTCGACCACATGGCCCCGATCACCGTCTTGCTGTAGCCGGCCCGCTCGAGGTAGAGCGAATAAAAGGTGTACAGCGACGTATGGGCGGACACCATCAGCGCGGTGGACGCGAAGAAGGCCAGCACCTCGCGCTGGCGCAGCACGGCCAGCAGCGCCGGGCGCGGCCCCGCGTGCTGCATGCGCGGCACCTCGCGCATGCGGAAAGCCGCCACTATCACGCACACCAGCAGCGCGCCCGCAGCCCAGGGCAAGGCGCGCGTGCCCCAGTAGTCCAAGGCGTAGGCGGTCAGCATGGTGGCGATGATGAAGCCGATGGAACCCCACAGGCGGATGCGGCCATAGTGCGTCAGGTCGCCGCGCATTTCGGACAGCATCAGGGCCTCGCAGATCGGGCCTTGCGCGCTGGTGAACAGGTTGAGCAGCACCATGGCCGCAAAGAAGTGCGCGAAGGTGGAGCCGATGAAGAAGCCGGAGAAGGCCGTGAGCGCCGCCAGGCCGGTCATGCGCAGCACCACCACGCGGCGCTCGGTGTGGTCGGCCACCCAGCCCCACAGGTTGGGGCCGAAGATGCGCAGCACCTGGATCAGCGACATCAGCACGCCGATCTGCGCCACCGTCAAGCCCTTGTCCGCGAAGAACAGGCTGGCGTAAGTGGAGAAAGTGCCCGCGTGGGCGTAGTAGAAAAACAGGAAGGAGCCGAAGCTGAAAAACTGTGTGGGCATATAGGGGACTGCAGACTGCTGGGGTCAGACCCATCGGGTCCGACCCCTGACCTTGCCTCAGATTCCGCGCGCGATATCCGGCGTGGCCACGCGCACGTCGCCGCACTGGGCGCGGTGCATCAGGGCGTGGTCCATCAGCACCAGCGCCAGCATGGCTTCGGCGATCGGCGTTGCACGTATGCCTACGCAGGGATCATGGCGGCCGAAGGTCTCCACCATGACGGGATTGCCTTCCTTGTCGATGGAGCGGCGCGGCGTGCGGATCGACGACGTGGGCTTGATGGCGATCGACACCGTGATGTCCTGCCCGGTCGAAATGCCGCCCAGCACACCGCCGGCGTTATTGCCGATGAAGCCTCCCGGCGTCAGCTCGTCGCCGTGCTCGGTGCCGCGCTGCGCCACCGACTTGAAGCCCGCGCCTATCTCCACGCCCTTCACGGCGTTAATGCCCATCATGGCGTAGGCGATGTCGGCGTCCAGCTTGTCGTAGATCGGCTGGCCCAGGCCCACGGGCACGTTCTGCGCCACCACGTCGATGCGCGCGCCGATGGAGTCGCCGTCCTTGCGCAGCGCATCCATCGCGTCCTCCATGCGGGCGATCAGCGCCGCGTCGCCGCTGGCGGCGAAGAAGGGATTGTTCGGCACATGCTCCCAGCCCTCGAACGGCACCGGAATGTCGCCCAGCTGGCTCATGCAGCCCTTGAACACCGTGCCGTACTGCTGCTGCAGCCATTTCTTGGCCACCGCCGCCGCGCCCACGATGGGCGCCGTCAGACGCGCCGACGAGCGGCCGCCGCCGCGCGGGTCGCGCACGCCGTACTTGTGCCAGTAGGTGTAGTCCGCATGGCCAGGGCGGAAGCTTTCGGTGATGTTGCCGTAGTCCTTGCTGCGCTGGTCCTCATTGCGGATCAGCAGCGCAATCGGGGTGCCGGTGGTCACGCCCTGGTACACGCCGGACAGGATCTCCACCCGGTCCGGTTCCTGGCGTTGGGTTACGTGGCGCGAGGTGCCGGGCTTGCGGCGGTCCAGCTCGGGCTGGATATCGGCTTCGCTCAGCGCCAGGCCCGGAGGGCAGCCGTCAATTACGCAACCGATCGCAATACCATGCGATTCGCCGAAAGTGCTTACAGAAAACAGCTTGCCAAAGGAGTTGCCGGACATAGGTAGAAGTATGAGTGGACTGAGGGAATCCTTCAATTCTACCAGTCCCCCGCCTTGCCCGTGGCAATCATGCCAAAACAGTACGTAAAAGTACTAAAACTTGCAATATATAAATCCAAATTTAACAATGCGCTTGCTATAACGATAAAATGTCGTTATTGGTACTAGGAAAGTACTGAAATGATCGTTCTCTTTAACAATTCGCTATATACTTGAACCAAGAACACCGAGATATCTGGAGAAGCGACACATGCCCGCACCGATCACGCCCCTTGACCAAAACAAGGACGATCAAGACGATCTGGTATTCTTAGAAGAACATCCGGCCGAGCCGGCGGCGCACCCCACCCGCGAGGTCTGGCGCGTGATGATTATCGACGACGACGAAGACGTCCACTCGACCACCACCTTCGCGCTCGGCAATCTGGACATGCAGCAGCGGCCGCTGGAATTCGTGCACGCCTACTCCGCCAGCCAGGCCCGCGAAATGCTCAAGCATGAGCAGGACATCGCCGTCATCCTGCTCGACGTGGTGATGGAACAGGACGACGCCGGCCTGCACCTGGTGCGCTACATCCGCGAAACGCTGAAACTGGCCGACGTGCGCATCATCCTGCGCACCGGCCAACCCGGCTACGCGCCGGAAATCGACGCCATCCGCGACTACGACATCAACGACTACAAGACCAAGTCCGAGCTGACCCGCATCAAGCTGTTTACCACCGTCACGGCGGCGATACGCTCCTACGAACAAATCCGCAAGATCAGCAACAGCCGGCGCGGCCTGGACCAGATCGTCCACGCCAGCACGGAGCTGATGTCGCTGCACGGCGTGCACAACTTCGCCGCCGGCGTGCTGGCGCAGATCGCCTCGCTGCTGCACCAGCCGGCGCACGGCGTGCTGTGCGTGCAGGAATGCCCGGACAGCGGCTGCCACGAACTGATGGCCATGGCCGCCGCCGGCAGTTTCTCCCACCTGGACGGCCTGCAGGTCACCAGCGCCAACGACCAGCGCGTCTCCGAGGCCATGGAACACACGCTGGACGAACGCCGCAACCACTACGGCAATGGCGCCATCACGCTGTACTTCGCGGGCAAGGCCAGCCGCGCCTTCGTGGCGTATTTGCTGGTGGACCGTCCCATCAGCGAGATCGAGGAGAGGCTGCTGGAAGTTTTTTGCAGCAACGTGGCCGTGGGCCTGGACAACGTGGAGCTGGTGTCGCACCTGCACAATGCGGCCTTCTACGACCAGCTCTCCAAGCTGCCCAACCGCACCCGCCTGGTCGAAATCCTGGACGCGGCGCTGGCCGGTCCGGCCAAGCAGGACGCCAGCCTGGCGCTGGTGGACCTGGACCATTTCGCCGAAACCAACGACGCCCTCGGCCACCAGTTCGGCGACTTGCTGCTGCTGGCCGTGGCAGACCGCCTGCAAACCAGCCTGGGCCAGCAGCTCACGGTGGCGCGCATCGGCGGCGACATCTTCTGCGTGCTGGGCGACGCCGCGCAAGTGAATCCGGCCATGATACTGGCGCTGTTCCAGGTGCCGTTCAGCATAGACGGCCAGGACGTGCAGCTGTCCGCCACGCTGGGCCTGGTGCGCCTGGGCGAGCATGACGGCACCGGCGCCGACGCGCTGAAAGACGCCGACATCGCCCTCAAGCGCGCAAAGACCCAGCAGCGCGCCGGCCACTTCTACTTCTCGCGCAGCATGGGCGTGGAGATCCGCGAGCGGGTGCGCATGATGCATGCGCTGCGCACCGGCTTCAGCCAGAACCAGCTGTTCGTGGTGTACCAGCCGCAGATCGACCTGGCCACGCGCCGCCCGGTCGGCGCCGAGGCGCTGCTGCGCTGGCAAACGCCGGACGGCAAGTTCATCTCGCCGGACCGCTTCATTCCGATTGCCGAGTATTCCGGCCTGATTATCGACCTGGGCGAGTGGGTCATGCGCACCGCCTGCCGCGAACTGGTGACGCTGCGCGCCGCCGGCCACGACAACTTCACCATGTCGATCAACGTATCGCAGGTGCAGTTCCGCCATCCCTACTTCCTCGAAATGCTGCGCCGCGCGCTGGCCGACACCGGCGCGCCGCCGGAGTTCGTGGAGCTGGAGATTACCGAGTCCATGGCGATGGAAGAACCGGACCTGCTGATCAAGATGCTGGGCCAGATCAAGCAGACCGGCGTCAGCATCGCGATAGACGATTTCGGCACCGGCTTCTCGTCGCTGTCTTATCTGCAGCGGTTGCAGATCGACCGGCTGAAGATAGACCGGGCCTTCGTCACCGAGATCACCGGCTCGGCGCGCGGCAGCAGCATCGCCGAGATGGTGATACAGCTGGGCCGCAACCTCGGCCTGGCGGTGATTGCGGAGGGCGTGGAAGACGAACGCCAGGCGCAGATCCTGCAAGCGCTGGGCTGCCCGCTCGCGCAAGGCTTCCTGTTCGCCCGCCCGATGACGGCGGACGCCCTCAACGGCTGGCTTAGCAACGACGCGCTGGAAGGCGTCGCGTAACGCTGGCGGGTTACGGCTACGCCTAACCCGCCCTAAGCCTTCCCGCCAGCCAGCAAAGTACCCATTCACGTAGGGCGGGTTAGGCGGCACGCCGTAACCCGCCAAACCGCGGCGCAAACAAAAAAACGCTATCCGAAGATAGCGTTTTTTGTTTGCGGAGCCGGTTTAGTCCGCCGGCTGTTCTTCCTCGGCCGGCCAATCGCGGATGTAGGCTTTCAGCATGCGGTTCTCGAAGCTCTGCTGCTCCAGCACCGCGCGCGCCACGTCGTAAAACGAGATCACGCCCAGCAGGGTTTTCGCGTTCATCACCGGCAGATAGCGCGCGTGCTTCTCCAGCATGATGCGGCGCACTTCGTTCACTTCGGTATCCGGCGTCACGGTGATCGGGTGGTCCTCCATGTGCTTGCGCACCGTGCCGCCGCCCACCGAGCCCTTGTTCTCATGCAGCGCCTTGAGCACTTCGCGGAAGGTCAGCATGCCGACCAGATCGCCGAACTCCATCACCACCAGCGAACCGATATCCTTTTCCGCCATCGTCGTGGCGGCGTCGGCCAGCGGCTGATCAGGCGTGATGGTGTAGAGGATATTGCCTTTAACTTGCAGAATTTCGGAGACTTTCATTTTGGGCCGTCCTGTCCGTGTGAATGGGGTTTTGTAGTTATTGTAAGCCTTACTGCGAATGTAGCGTATGCCCGGCAAAAAATCCAGCATTGCGCAATATCAAATATTGCACGCTGTTGCTGCCAGCCGAATCGCGGTAGGATCTTGCCACGTCAATAACCATAACGAGACATTCATGAGCGGTCCCCACTACCCTGGCTTCGATACGCTTGCCTTGCACGCTGGCGCCGCGCCCGACCCGGCCACCGGCGCACGTGCAACCCCCATCCACTTCACCTCCTCCTTCGCCTTCCGCGACTCGGACCACGCCGCCGCCCTGTTCAATATGGAGCGCGCCGGCCATGTTTATTCGCGCATTTCCAATCCCACCAACGCCGTGCTGGAAGAGCGCATCGCCGCGCTGGAAGGCGGCGTGGCGGGCATCGCCACCGCCAGCGGGCAGGCCGCCATGCACCTCGGCCTGGCCACCATCGCCGGCGCCGGATCGCACATCGTCGCGTCGCGGGCGCTGTACGGCGGCTCGCACAACCTGCTGGGCTACACGCTGAAGCGCTTCGGCATCGCCACCACCTTTGTCGACCCGCGCGACATCGACGCCTGGCGCGCCGCCATCCGCCCCGAGACCAAGGTGCTGTTCGCCGAAACGCTGGGCAATCCGGGCCTGGACGTGCTGAACGTGCCCGCCGTGGCCGCGCTGGCGCACGAGCACCATCTGCCGCTGATGGTAGACTCCACTTTCACCACGCCATATTTGCTCAAGCCCTTCGACCACGGCGCCGACCTGGTGTTCCACTCCGCCACCAAGTTCCTGTGCGGGCACGGCACCGCCATCGGCGGCCTGCTGGTGGACGGCGGCACATTCGACTGGCAGGCCGCCTACGACCAGACCGGCCGCTTTGCCGAACTGTGCGAGCCGTATGACGGCTTCCACGGCATGGTGTTCGCCGAAGAGTCCACCGTGGCGCCGTTTGCGCTGCGCGCGCGGCGCGAGGGCCTGCGCGACTTCGGCGCCGTCATGAGTCCGCACAACGCCTTCGCCGTGCTGCAGGGCATAGAGACGCTGGGCCTGCGCATGGAACGCCACGTCGCCAACACGCGCAAGGTGGTGGAATTCCTGCTGGCGCATCCGGCGGTGGAATCGGTGTCCTATCCCGAGCTGGAATCGCATCCGGACTACGAGCTGGCCAAGACCCTGCTGCCCAAAGGCTGCGGCGCCGTGTTCACCTTCACCATCAAGGGCGACCGCGCCGCCGGCCGCCGCTTTGCCGACAGCCTGGCCGTGTTCTCGCACCTGGCCAATGTGGGCGACGCCAAGTCGCTGGTGATACATCCGGCGTCCACCACGCACTTCCGCGTGCCTGCCGAGCAGTTGGCTGCATCCGGCATTGCCGAAGGCACCATGCGCCTCTCCGTCGGCCTGGAGGACGCGGACGACCTGATCGAAGACCTGGCGCGCGGCCTCAAGCTGTCGCAGAAAGGAGGCTGAGATGCTGTTCGACATTGATGGCGCGGCCGCGTACTGCTACACCGGCGGAAAAACCTTCGACCCCGCCCTGCCCACGGTGGTTTTCATCCACGGCGCGCAGAACGACCATTCCGTGTGGGCGCTGCAAAGCCGCTACCTGGCGCACCACGGCTACGGCGTGCTGGCGGTTGACCTGCCCGGCCATGGCCGCAGCAAGGACGAGGCAAAGCGCAGCGTGGAGGAGATGGCGGACTGGCTGCTGGCGGTGCTGGACGCGGCCGGCGTGGTGCAGGCCGCCCTGGTGGGCCACAGCATGGGCTCCTTGATTGCGCTGGAACTGTCGCAGCGCGCGCCGGAACGGGTTGCCAAACTGGCCCTGCTGGGAACGGCCTATCCGATGAAGGTGTCCGACGCGCTGCTGAACACCTCGCGCGCCAATGAGCAGGCGGCGATCGACATGGTCAACATCTACTCGCACTCCAGCATGGCGCAGAAACCATCTTGTCCCGGTCCAGGCTTTTCCGTCATGGGCGGTGCGCAGCGGCTGATGCAGCGCATGTCGGCACTGAATCCGGAGCAGCTGTTCTATACCGACTTCCATGCCTGCAACGCCTACGCCAACGGCGAAGCGGCCGCGCAGGCGGTGCGCTGCCCCACCCTGTTCATCCTGGGGTCCAAGGACATGATGACGCCGGCCAAGGCCACCAAGCTGCTGACCACCGCGATCCCGCATGGCCGGGTGGTGCAGGTCGATGCGGGCCATTCCATGATGGCGGAGCAGCCCGACGCCGTACTGGACGCGCTGATAGCCTTCCTGCGCTAACGGCAAGCCCGCTGGGGCAGCCCGTGGATGAAATCTATGGCCGCCCCGGCCACGGCCGGCGCCAGCGGCAGGGCCGGATTTGAGTAGGAGGCCATCTGCTGGCCCATATCAGCCGGCACCCGCTTGAGCACGTGGTTCACGCCATCCGCCAGCACCAGGCGGCTTGCCGGATTCGCCTTGTGCAGCAGCGTGGCCTGTTCGGCGCCAACCTGGATATCGGTCGTGCCCTGTACGATCAGCGCAGGCATGCGCAACTTGGCGAATTCCTGGGACGGCACATATTTGAACCACGAAATCATATAGGGCTGCACGCTAGGACGGTAGATGGCCTGCAGCTCCGTCGGCAGCGTAGCCGGGCGCTTGCCGCTTTCAAGCGCAGACAGAATCCGGTCGTTGGCCTGCGCCAGCTCGGCGGGCAGCTTCGAGTCGAGCTGGCGGCGCAGCAGCAGTGACGCGCGCTCCGCAGGGCCGGACAGCGAGATAAACCCGTCCGCCTTCGCCGCGCGCGCGGCCAGCATGCCGATCAGCGAGCCTTCGCTGTGGCCTATCACCGTGACGGATGAGTAGCGCCCTTCCTGCCTGAGCTGATGCACCCAGGCGGCGGCGTCGCCGCTATAGGTCTCAAAGCGCAGCTGCGCCTCGCTGGCTGCGGCGCGGGCGCTGGCGCCGATGCCGCGCTTGTCATAGCGCACACTGGCAATGCCCGCTTCCGCCAGCGCCTGGGCCAGCATCTTCAGGCTGTTATTCGCGCCGGGCGCCAGCTTGCTGTTGCCGTCGCGGTCCGTCGGCCCGGACCCGGCAATGATCAGTGCAACCGGCGCGCAGCCAAGCGGCAGCGGCACCATCAGCGTGCCTTGCACGTCGCCGCTGGGCGTGGACAGCGTGGCGGCACGCGGCAGAGCCGTATATTCCGCCGCCGTGCAAACCGATGCCAGGCCGAGCGCAGCGCCTGCCAACATGATGAGTTTTCCTTGCACGCGCAGTCTCCTGTGGTTCCAGGCCCGATCCTCGGGCCGCGATAATTATGGCCGCGACAAATCTATGCCGTACAGCGCCAGCCCCTTGCCTGCGCCGTCGTCGGCCTGCAGCTGCGTTATATTGTCCAGCCCCGCCGCGCGCGCCAGCTCAAGCTTGCCGGGCGCGGAATGGAACACCACCGGCCCCTTGGTCCGCACGGCGGCAAAGCGCCAGCTGCGCGCGGCGCCGTGGGTGGCGCGCAGCAGCGTCTTCGTGCGCTGGATGTAGGCGATCAGCACATCCCGGTTGGCGTCCGGCGCCGAGAAGATGGTGCTGCGAGCGTCCACGCCGGGGAAGGAGCCGCCGCCGGACGCGCGGTAGTTATTGGTCGCCACCAGGAATTCCTGGCCCGGCTGGACCGGCTTGCCCTTGTAGCTCAGGCCCTGTATGCGGCTGCCTTGCGGCTGCGTCACGTCGATGCGGTAGCTTACGTCCGGGCTGCTCAGCATGTCGAAGTTATAGCCCGCAAAGCCGGGATTCACCAGCTCCTGCGGCGCGGCCTTGTCAGGGTCTATCGTGTTGAAACGGCTGGCCGCTTTTTCCAGCCAGGCTTTCAGGCCCGCGCCGTCCACTTTGACGCCGGACAGCGTGTTCGGATACAGATACAGGTCGGCAGCGTTGTTCAGGGCGATGGCGCCCAGCTTCACATCGGTGTAGTCGCCCGGCCCGGCAGCGCCAGACTTGAACGGCGCGGAGACCGACAGCACCGGCAGCTGCGCGTACTGCGGCAGATTGGCGCGCACGTAGCCGGCAAGGTAGGCTGCCTGCGCTTCGTTCACCGCCTGCACGGCGCTCACGTCGCCCACGTCCGCAAAATAGGAAGTCATGGGGAAATCGGTCGTACCCAGCGGCGTTTGCACATAGCGGATGGTGGCCGCATGCTCGGCCGCCACCAGCGGGGCGATGGCCGGGTCGGGCTCCACGTAGCGCTTCGCGCCGGTGTTGGCTGCACTGGCCGTGCTGCGGGCCTCCACCGTGGTGCTGGCCTTGTCCAGCACCCAGCGCTGCCCCTCGCGCTGCAAGTGCAGGCCGATCACGCCGAGATGCTTGCCCCACAGGCTGGCCATCACGGCCGGCACGCCATGCACCGTGCCCTTTACCTTGTCCACGCCGGGCAGGCTGAATGGCGCGGACGTGCTGGCCGCGTTCGGGAAGGCTTCGTGCGCGTGCCCCAGCAGCATGGCGTCTATGCCAGGCACTTGGGCCAGGTACAGGCCCGCATTCTCCATCTGCGGCGTGTACGGCGCGCCGTCCAGGCCGCCGTGCAGGATGGCCACCACGATGTCGGCGCCCAGCGCGCGCATCTGCGGCACGTATTTGAGGGCAGATTCGCGCACGCCTTCCGCGTACACGCGCCCTTCCAGCCAGCGCTTGTCCCAGCCCAGTATGCCCGGCGGCGTGAAACCGATCAGGCCCACTTTGAGCACCGCCTGCACCGGCTTGCCGTCCGTGCCGGTGGCGCTGATGCGCTTGTCGATAATGGTGTAAGGCTGGAACAGCGGCTGCTTCGTCTTGCTGCTGTAGATATTGGCCAGCACCAGCGGGAAGGCAGCACCGGCGCAGCGAGGCGCGCCCGGGTCCAGTCCGTCCACGTCAAAACGCGCGCCCGTCACCTGGCTCAGATAAGGCAGGCCGTAGTTGAAATCATGGTTGCCCAGGCCGCCGCCCTCCACGCCCAGCAGGTTCAAGGCTTTGTAGACCGCCAGCGTTTCACCGCAGGACAGCGGCGCGGCCAGCGCCTGGTAGTCCGCAAGCGCCGTGCCCTGGATGGTGTCGCCGTTATCGAGCAGCATGCTGTTCGGGAATTCCGCACGCGCCTGGCGGATCAGCGTTGCGGTGCGCTCCAGGCCCAGCGACGCATCGGGCGCCAGCTTGTAATAGTCGTAGCTCAGCACATTGGCGTGCAGGTCGGAGGTTTCGAGCAGCGCCAGCGTGGCCCGCGTGCCGTCCGGAACTGCCGGTAGGCCGGCGTCCAGCGTACTGCATCCAGCCAGGGCGGTCAGGAACAATGGGAGGGAAGACCGGCGCAAAAAGGACATCTTGATATAGGGCAAAGTATTCGGACGGGCCATCATACGCTGCGGACACCCCTGCCGCAATCCCTGCCAAGTCAAGGAATATCGCTGGTAAAAATGCGATGTGCGGAAATGCGACGATGTTAAAAAGAAATGTATTGATGACAATTTATCGGGCGTATGATCTCAGCGGTGACCAGGGCATTTCCGGCTATTAATTTGCTAGGGAAGACATCGACATGTACACGATACGCTCCGTTTTACTCGCCGCCGCGCTGTTCTGCGCCTCCCCGCTGCCGCATGCCACCGAACTTATCCAGAACGGCAATTTTGAAGGCGCCGACAAGAGCATGTGGCTGCTGTCCGGCGATTCCTTCTACCAGCTGTACGCCCTGGACACGAGCGGCACGCCGCTCGCCAACCCGGCCAACAATGTTTTCGCGGATGGCAATTACCTGTCGCCCGGCGTCATAGGCCAAAAGATCAACACGCTGGCGACGGCGACCTATACGCTGAGCTTCGACTTCCAGCGCTACAGCCTCCCGAACGACCCGGTGCAAACCGTCTTCCAAGTCAAGTTCAACGGCGTATCGCTCATGCTGGAAAGCGACATCACGTCCGACTGGCTGCACGTTGTCATCCCCAACCTCACGGCCGCGACCGGCGAGTCCCTGCTGGAGTTCTACAACCTGAACGCCAGCTACTACAACCAGCTCGACAACATCTCGCTGTTTGAAACCCGCGACGGCACGCCAACCGACCCGACCGGTCCTGGCACCGTGCCGGAACCGGCCACGCTCGCCATTCTGGCAGCAGGACTGGCACTGATGGCCGGCGTCCGCCGCCGCGCATCGCGCCCATAAGCAAACCACCCTCGGGAGGCACCCATGTCCAACCCCTATCTCGGAGAAATCCGTCTGGTATCGTTCAACTTCGCGGCCAAGGGATGGGCCAGATGCGAAGGCCAGCTGCTGTCCATCGCGCAGAACCAGGCTCTATTTTCACTGCTGGGCACGACGTATGGCGGCAACGGCCAGACCACCTTCGCCCTGCCCGACCTGCGCGGACGCGTTCCGATGCACATGCACAGCAACTACCCCCAGGGCATGGCCGCCGGCTCCACCGTCAGCACCCTGACTGCGGCGGAAATGCCGGCCCACACCCACGCCGCCATGGCCTCACCCACGGTAAGCCATTCGGCTGACCCGGCCGGACGCGTGCTGGGCTCCGTTGAGGCCGGCGCGCTCAACATCTACCGCCCTGCCGACGGTAGCGCCGCCTTGCATCCGAGCACCCTCAGCAATGCAGGCGGCTCGCAGCCGCACACGAATATGCAGCCCTACCTGACGATGACCTTCATGATCGCGATGGCGGGCATCTTCCCTTCACGCGATTGACGCCAACCAACCGGAGCGCATCATGGGTCAACCCTATATAGGCGAAGTTCGCATGTTCGGCGGCAATTTCGCTCCACGCGGCTGGGCTTTCTGCAATGGCAGCCTGGTGCCGATAGCCGAATACGACGCCCTGTTCAACCTGATCGGCACCACCTATGGCGGCGACGGCCAAACCACCTTCGGCCTGCCCGACTTGCGCGGACGCGCGCCCATGCACCAGGGCACGCAGCAGGGCAACACCTACCAGATGGGAGAATCCGGCGGGGTGGAGCAGGTCACCCTGACGGTGGCGCAGATCCCCAACCACTCGCACAGTGTGGGCGCGAGCAGCGCCGCGCCCGCTGCCGCAGGCGCCGGCGTGGACCTGCTGGGTGCGGTCGCCTATGTGCCGTCCTCGCCCACGCCCAAGCCTAAGATGTACGCCCCGCCGGGCGCCACCGTGGCCATGGCGAGCGCTGCCATCGCCCCCGCCGGCGGCAGCCAGCCGCACAACAATATGGCGCCCTTCCTGGCGGTCAATTTCATTATCTGCCTGGAAGGCATCTTCCCGTCACAGTTCTGAGGAGCATGCCATGTCCGATCAATTCGTCGCAGAAATCCGCATGTTCAGTGGCAATTTCGCGCCTACCGGCTGGGCCATGTGCAACGGCCAGTTACTGCCGATCTCGCAGAATACCGCCCTGTTCTCCCTGCTCGGCACCACCTATGGCGGCGATGGACGCACCACTTTCGCCCTGCCCGACCTGACGCAGCGCATACCCATCCATCCGGGCCAGGGGCCGGGCCTGAGCGAGCGTTTCCTGGGCGAGGCAGGTGGGGAAGCGGCGGTGACGCTGACCATCAGCCAGTTGCCGGGACACAGCCATGCGATGCAAGCCTCGTCCGCTGCGGCAACCCTGAACGCGCCGGGCGGCAACCTGCTGGCAAAACCGGTCGTGCCGAGCCCGCCTTATCACGATCCGGTCAGCCTGGCGGCCATGCCGCCTGGACTGATAGGCACGGTGGGGACTGGTGTGCCGCACAACAATCTGCAGCCCTTCCTGGTCGTCAATTTCATTATTGCGCTGCAGGGCATCTTCCCGCCGCGCAGTTGACGCCCCATGGACAGCGCCACGCTGGCCTTGCGCCCCGCCACCGACGGCGACCAGCCCTTTCTGCTGGCGCTGCTGGCAAGCACGCGGCCGGAACTGTCGCTGCTGGACGAAATCCAGCGCACCATGCTGCTGCAGATGCAGTTCAGCGCACAGCGCTCGCACTACCGGCAGCAGTATCCGCATGCCGAACACAGCATAGTGATGGCCGGCGGCGAGCCTGCCGGGCAGATGCTGGTGGCCCGCTCCGATGCCGAACTCAGGCTGGTGGACGTCAGCCTGCTCCCGGCTTGCCGGGGCCGGGGCGTGGGCTGCCAGCTACTGGCGGCCTTGCAGCAGCAGGCTGCGCAGGCGGGACTGCCGCTGCGCCTGCAAGTGCTGCACAATAATTCAGCCCGCCGGCTCTATCTCCGGATGGGCTTTGTACCGGGACTATCCGAAGGCGTGCACGAAACCATGGAATGGCGCGCCGCTGTCAACTTCATAGGGGAACCGACATGAAACGCCGTACCTTCATCGTGGCAAGCGGCAGCCTGCTGGGCGCAGCCAGCCTGGGCCGGGCCGCCACCTTGGCCGGCGGTCTGCCGGCCGCAAGTTCCGTCCGCATGGCGGCTTTCAGCGGGCTGGAAGGCGCGAGTTTCAGCGCCACCCAAAACCGCCGCAGCACCGAACTGCGCCTGGTCTCGGTCAAACAGGCGGCCTCGTCGCCGGGCATCGAGCAATTTTCCCTGGTATTTAGCGCCGGCGCCCCGCTGGCCAGCGGGCTGTACGAGGTTGAACAGGCCGCTACCGGCACGGTCGCCATGTACCTGGAAGCGGCCGGCGAATCGCCCCAGGGCCAGCTCTGCCGGGCCGATTTCAGCCTGCTGGCGTAAAACTGCGGCAGGGGACGCCGCGGCGGGCCGCGACACTGGTCAACTGGGGTATAATCGAAGGTTTGATTACACCACTAAAAGACTAGAAGATCATGGAAGCCGAACGCATCAACGCCCTCTCCGCCCTGCTCGCCGATCTGACGACCCGCGAAGCCGAACTTCGGAGGTATCTTTGACTTCACTGTCAAAGAAGAGAAGCTCGAACAAGTAAACGAAGAACTGGAAGACCCCACCGTCTGGAATGACCCGAAACGCGCCCAGGATCTGGGCCGCGAGAAGAAGGCGCTGGAAGCCATCGTCCATACGCTGACCAAGGCCGACGCCGACCTGAAGGACATGGCCGACCTGTTCGCCATGGCCAAGGAAGAAGGCGACGACGACACGTTGGAAGCGGTCATCACGGACACCGAGGAAATCAAGACCGTCATCGAAGGCATGGAATTCCGCCGGATGTTCAACAATCCGATGGACCCGAACAACTGCTTTATCGACATCCAGGCCGGCGCCGGCGGCACCGAGGCCCAGGACTGGGCGTCCATGCTGCTGCGCCAGTACCTGCGCTATTGCGAGCGCAAGGGCTTCAAGGTCGAGGTCATGGAACAGTCCGACGGCGAGGTGGCCGGCATCAAGACCGCCACCCTGAAGGTCGAGGGCGACCACGCCTACGGCTACCTGCGCACGGAAACCGGCGTGCACCGCCTGGTGCGCAAGTCCCCGTTCGACTCGGCCAACGGCCGCCATACCTCGTTCACGTCGCTGTTCGTGTACCCGGAAGTGGATGATTCGATCGACATCGAGATCAACCCGGCCGACCTGCGCATCGACACCTACCGCGCGTCCGGCGCCGGCGGCCAGCACATCAACAAGACCGACTCCGCAGTGCGCCTGACGCACGGCCCGTCCGGGATTGTGGTGCAGTGCCAGAACGACCGCTCACAGCACCGCAACAAGGCCGAGGCGATGGACATGCTGAAGGCCAAGCTGTACGAACTGGAACTGCGCAAGCGCATGAGCGAGCAGCAGAAGCTGGAAGACTCCAAGACCGACGTGGGCTGGGGCCACCAGATCCGCTCCTACGTGCTGGACCAGTCCCGCATCAAGGACTTGCGCACCGGTTTCGAAACGGGCAACACCAAGGGCGTGCTGGACGGCGACCTGGACGAGTTCATCTCCGCATCCCTCAAGCAAGGCGTCTAATGGCACAAGCTCAGCGCGCGTTCATCTTCGACATGGACGGCACCATCGTGGACAACATGGCCTTCCACACCAAGTCGTGGCTGGCCTTCTTTGAACGGCGCGGCCGCGCGCTGGACGCGGACGCCTTTTTCCGCGACACGGCCGGCCGCCAGGGCCATGAGATCATGCGCCTGTACATGGGCGACCACCTGACCAAGGAAGCCAGCGCCGAGCTGGACGCCGAGAAGGAAGCGCTGTACCGCGAGCTGTACGGCCCGCACCTGGAAACCGTGCCCGGTTTCGACCAGCTGATCGCCACCGCCCAGGCGGACGGCGTGGCGCTGGCCGTGGCCACCGCCGCGCCGAACGACAACATCGTCTTCACGCTGGACGGCCTGGACCTGCGCAAGCACTTCAAGGCCGTGGTGGGCGCGGCCGACGTGGCGCGCGGCAAGCCGAATCCGGACGTGTTCCTGCTGGCCGCCGAGCGCTGCGGCGTGGCGCCCGAGCACTGCATCGTGTTCGAGGACGCGCCGCTGGGCGTGGAAGCGGCGCGCCGCGCCGGCATGCGCGCGGTGGTGCTGACCACCACCCTGCCGGCCGAAGCGTTTGCCGAATTCGACAACGTGATCTGCGTGGCGCGCGACTTCAGCGAGCTCAATATCGCCGAGCTGTTTGCAGCCGAAATTAATTAATCTACCAAATACAATCATGACTACGGATATCCAAGAACAAGCAGCCGCCCCGCAAGACGAGAACAAAATCATCGCCGAGCGCCGCGCCAAGCTGGCCGCCATCCGCGAACAGGGCGTCGCCTTCCCGAACGACTTCAAGCCGCAGCACAAAGCCGCCGACCTGCACATCCAGTACGGCGAGAAGACCCGTGAGGAACTGGAAGCCAATCCGGTGACCGTGGTGCTGGCAGGCCGCATGATGCTGAAACGCGAAGCCGGCAAGAAAGCCGCCTTCGCCACGCTGCAGGACGCCTCCGGCGCCAAGGCCGACGGCCGCATCCAGATCTACGCCACGCTGGACCTGACCGGCGAAGCCGCCATGGCCGCCCTGCACCACTACGACCTGGGCGACATCCTGGGCGTGACCGGCACCCTGTTCAAGACCAAGACCGACGAACTGACCATCAAGGTCACCGAGCTGCGCCTGATCACCAAGTCGCTGCGCCCGCTGCCGGACAAATTCCACGGCCTGGCCGACCAGGAAACCAAGTACCGCCAGCGCTACGTGGACCTGATCATGAGCGAAGAGACGCGCCGCACCTTCAAGGCCCGTACCGCCGCCATGTCCTCGATCCGCCGCTTCATGGAGAAGAACGACTTCATGGAAGTGGAAACGCCGATGCTGCACACCATTCCAGGCGGCGCCGCAGCCAAGCCTTTCATCACCCACCACAACGCGCTGGACATGCAGATGTTCCTGCGCATTGCGCCCGAGCTGTACCTGAAGCGCCTGGTGGTGGGCGGTTTCGACCGCGTGTTCGAGATCAACCGCAACTTCCGCAACGAAGGCGTGTCGATCCGTCACAACCCTGAATTCACGATGATGGAGTTCTACGCGGCCTACACCGACTACAAGTGGCTGATGGACTTCACCGAAGCCGTCATCCGCCAGGCCGCCATCGACGCGCACGGCACCGCCACCCTGACCTACGGCGGCCGCGAGCTGGACCTGGCCAAGCCATTCCACCGCCTGACCATCGTGGAAGCAATCAACAAGTACGCGCCGGGCTATACCGACGCGCAGCTGAACGACGCGGAGTTCATCAAGGCGGAACTGAAGAAGTTCGGCGTGAAGCCGCACGCGCACTCGGGCCTGGGCGCGCTGCAGCTGGCGCTGTTCGAAGAAACCGCCGAGTCGCAGCTGTGGGAACCAACCTACATCATCGACTATCCGGTTGAAGTGTCGCCGCTGGCGCGCGCTTCGGACACCCGCGAAGGCATCACCGAGCGCTTCGAGCTGTTCATGGTGGGCCGCGAGATCGCCAACGGCTTCTCGGAGCTGAACGATGCGGAAGACCAGTCGGCGCGCTTCCTGGCGCAGGTTGCTGCCAAGGAAGCGGGCGACGACGAAGCCATGTTCTACGACGCGGACTACATCCGCGCGCTGGAATACGGCATGCCGCCGGCCGGCGGCTGCGGCATCGGCATCGACCGCCTGATGATGATCATCACCGACTCGCCGAACATCCGCGACGTGCTGCTGTTCCCGCACTTGCGCAAGGAAGAGTAATCGCGTAGCGATTACGAACACTTTTGGCTTTTGTAAGAAGCCGCCCGGCAAGCAAGCCCGGCGGCTTTTTTTACGCCTGCTTGCGCTGCCTCAGCAGGCGGCCGGGTTCGCTTGACGCCCTGCGGGGCACGGCGCAGCATCAGGGAATGAACGGGCCGCCCTCACGAGAAGAAGTCGATACCAAGCTGGACAATGTTCGCATGTCCGCCGAGGTCTTTTTCGCCCGTATGGACGCACGTTGCGCAAGGATGGAGGCAGCCTTCGAACTGCACCTGCGGGAAATGGACTTGAAACTCGCCAAGATCACGGAAGAGTTTGCAGCTAAACTGGACGCAAAAATCGCTGCCCTCTACAAGGCAATGATCATCACCGCCATCACCTCCACGCTCACCATCATTCTCGGCGTGGGCGCCATCAACGCGACGGTGTTCACCGGCATGCTGGCTGCGCTGGACAAGGGCGAGGAACTAGGCACCATGTACACCAAGCTGGGCCAGCGCATGCTGGAGCAGGATGCGCAGTTCAACCGGATGATGCTGAAGCAGCGCGAGGACTTTGCGCGCATGGAAGCCAAGCTGGAGGCCCACATCGCTGAAGAAAAGGCCGAGCGCGCGCGCCAGCAAAGCCAGCGCGCGCCCCGGCGTTAGAGCACTACTGGACGATGCGGTAGCAAGGCGTGTAGGCCTTGCCCGCCAGTTTCATGCGGCTCTGCGCCACAAAGGACGCCAGCAGCGAGTCCATCGGCCCCATGATGGCCGGGTCGCCGTGGATCTCGAAGTGGCCGAATTTCTCGATGGCGCGTATGCCCTCGTCCTTCACATTGCCCGCCACCACGCCCGAGAACGCCCGGCGCAGATTCGCCGCCAGCAAGTGCGTGGGCTGGTTCTTGTGCAGGCTCAGGTTGCGCATATTCTCATGCGTGGGCGCGAACGGCTTCTGGAACTCCTGGTCGATTTTCAGCGCCCAGTTGAAATAGTAAGCGTCGCTGCGCGCCTTGCGGAACTCGCGCACTTCCTTGATGCCGGCCTGCATTTCGCGCGCCACCAGTTCCGGGTCGTCCACGATGATCTTGTAGCGCTTCTGCGCCTCGGGTCCCAGCGTGTCGGCGATGAACTGGTTGATCTGCACGAAATACTCGCGCGACGTTTCCGGGCCGGTGAACACCAGCGGGAACGGGATTTCCGCGTTCTCCGGGTGCAGCAATATGCCCAGGATGTACAGGATCTCCTCGGCCGTGCCGGCGCCGCCGGGGAACACCACGATGCCGTGGCCGGTGCGCACAAAGGCCTCCAGCCGCTTCTCGATGTCCGGCATGATGATCAGGTCGTTCACGATGGGGTTGGGCGACTCGGCCGCGATAATGCCCGGCTCCGAGATCCCCAGGTAGCGCCCCTGGTGGGTACGCTGCTTGGCGTGTCCGATGGTGGCGCCCTTCATCGGCCCCTTCATCGCGCCCGGACCGCAGCCGGTGCAGATGTCCAGGCCGCGCAAGCCCATCTGGTAGCCCACTTCCTTGGAATAATTGTATTCGGCGCGGTTGATCGAGTGGCCGCCCCAGCACACCACCAGGTTGGGATTCAGGTGCGGCTTGAGCACGTTGGCATTGCGCAGGATATGGAACACCGCGTCGGTAATGCCGTCGGTGCGGCTCAGGTCAAACTTCGGATTGTCCGTCACCTCGTTGCTGACGAAAACAATATCGCGCAGCACCGCGAACAAATGCTCGTGTATGCCCTTGATCATTTTGCCGTCGACAAAAGCAATCGCCGGCGCGCCCTTGATTTCCAGCTTGATGCCGCGCTCGCGCTGCATGATGTTGATGTCGAACGATTTATAGCGCTCCAGCAGTTCCTTTCCATCGTCGATAGTGCTACCGCAGTTCAGCACCGCCAGGGCGCAGTTGCGGAAGATGTTATACAGCCCGCCCTTGCCGGAATCGAGCAACTTTATTACTTCCGCCTTGGAAAGCACCTCCAGCATGCCTTCAGGGGAAATCAGGGTATCGACAACGTCATGTTCCATGATACGAATTCCTTATTCAGTTCCACACAACCACAACAACTCTTGAGCCTGCGACACCAATATACGACAAAGGCACCGTTTTGGGGCCAGTGTTTAATAGGAAACGGCTATCGCAAATGGACATCCAGCGAATAGCCGTTGCAAGTTTAGCCACATTGCTGCGGCGCAGCAAGCGAATTGCTGGACATAAGTGCGCGGTAGATTAAAATGGCGCCCTGTTGGGACGCGGACTACCGGCAACCACGCTACAAGCGCGCTTGCTTAGCCCGGTCCCATATTTTTTTATCTAAACAGAAAATTTTTCAGGAGAAGCCGTGAGCGGAGCAACTACGCAAAGCCCGGAAGTCAAAATCCCGGAGTTCAAACAGATCCTGGGCCATCCGGCCCCGCTGTGGATGCTATTCATGACAGAGTTCTGGGAGCGCTTCGCGTTCTACGGCATACGCTGGGCTTTGGTGCTGTACATCGTGGCCCAGTTCTTCGGCGGCGACGCCTCCGGCCAGCAAACCGCCAGCGCGCTGTACGGTTCCTACCTGGCGCTGGTGTATGCCGCCGCGCTGTTCGGCGGCTACGTGGCCGACCGCGTGCTCGGCTACCAGCGCTCCATCCTGGTGGGCGCCGTGTTCATGGCCGCCGGCCTGTTCGCCATCGCCATCCCTGACGACACCATCTTCAAGATCGGCCTGGCCACCATCATCGTCGGCAACGGCCTGTTCAAACCGAACATCTCCACCATGGTGGGCAAGCTGTACTCCGTGGCCGACCCGCGCCGCGACTCCGGCTTCACCATCTTCTACATGGGCATCAACACCGGCGCCCTGATCGCCCCGGTACTGACCCAGATCCTGGCCGAGAAGGTATTCGGCGCCGAAGGCATGCCTTCGTACAAAGTGGTCTTCATGGCCGCAGGCGTGGGCATGATCATCAGCCTGGTCTGGTTCTTCATCGGCCGCGCCCAGCTCAAGGGCATCGGCGCGCCGGACCCTGCCGCTCCCGGCATGAACCGCGTCGCCTACGTAGTGCTGGGCGGCCTGGCCGTGATTCCTGTGTTCTACCTGCTGCTCGCCGTGGGCGCCAACCAGCTGCAAGTGGTGCTGACCGTGCTGTTCCTGATCCTGGCCGCCATGCTGCTGCTGGAAGGCTTCCGCAACGGCGCCGTGGCGCGCGACAAGGTCATCGCCATGATGGTGATCTTCACCTTCAACATCATGTTCTGGATGTTCTTCGAACAGGCCGGCAGCTCCTTCACCTTCCTGGCCGATAACATCGTGCGCCGCGACTTCGGCGGCTGGACCTTCCCGACCGCCTGGTTCCAGACCGTGAATTCGATCGCCATCATCGCCTGCGCACCTATCGTGGCTGCTGCATGGGTGTTCCTGGCCAAGCGCAACGCCAATCCATCGATCCCGCGCAAATTCGGTCTGGGCATCCTGTTCAACGCCGCCGCCTTCGGCCTGCTGTGGTTCTCGCTGTCCTCGCTGGTCGGCGCCGACAGCAAGATCCCGTTCTGGACCCTGTTCATGGTCTACGTGATCCAGTCGGTTGGCGAGCTGTGCCTGTCGCCTATCGGCCTGTCCATGGTCACCAAGCTGGCCCCTACCCGCCTGGTTGGCCTGGGCATGGGCGGCTGGTTCCTGTCCACCGGCATCGGCAACAACCTGTCCGGCATCTTCGCCTCCCACGCCTCCGGCGAGAGCGGCATGTCGGTGACCACCGCCCTGTCGGCCTACACCCAGGGCTTCTGGATACTGATGGCCGGCGGCGTGATCCTGTTCCTGGTCGCACCGCTGATCCAGAAACTGATGCACGGCGTGAAGTAGGCTTCAGCGCTTCATGGAAAACGGCAGCCGAGGCTGCCGTTTTTTTTGCGCGGGCGCATGCTGGCGGGTTACGGCGTGCCGCCTAACCCGCCCTACGGCCGCGCTATCGTTAGCACGTAGGGCGGGTTAGCGAAGCGTAACCCGCCTATGCCGGCAAGGGATGCGCGGCCATCCATGCCGCGAGGCGCGCTTCCGCGCCCTCGGGCACGTGCAGGCCAAGCTTGGAGCGCCGCCACAGGATGTCCTGCGCCGCCGTAGCCCATTCGTAGCGGCGCAGGTAGTCCACTTCCACCGCATACAGGCCGGGCTCCACTTCCGCGCCCATGTCCTCCAGCTTCACGCGCCCCGCCAGCAAGGTGTGGATGCGGGTGCCGTAAGCGCGGGCATAACGCGCCACCAGCACGCGCGGCAGCCAATCGTACTGCTGCAGCAGCTTGTCGCGCCATTCGTCGTAACGCAGCACGGCGCAGTTCTGCGGCGTGTCGCCGAACAGGTCGCCGCCCGGCAGGCAGGCTTTCGCCGTCCAGCCCGGCTGGCGGTTGCCCAGCGCCTTGCACAGCATGTCCACCGCTTCCTCCGCCAGCTTGCGGTAGGTGGTGATCTTGCCGCCGAAAATACTCAGCAGCGGGGCCGCGCCGCCATCGTCGTCCAGCTCCAGCCGGTAGTCGCGCGTGACGGCCTTGGCGTCCTGCGCCTCGTCCTCCACCAGCGGGCGCACGCCTGAATAGGTCCACACCACATGCTCGGGCCGCACCGGCTCCTTGAAGTACTGGCTCACCAGCTCGCAGAGATAGGACACTTCGTCCGGCGTGATCGCCACCGCGTTCGGGTCGCCCTTGTAGTCCAGGTCGGTGGTGCCGATCAGCGTGTAGTCCTGCTCGTAGGGAATCGCGAACACGATGCGGCCGTCGCGGTTCTGGAAAATGTAGGCGTGGTCGTGGTCGAACAGCCGCTTGACCACGATGTGGCTGCCCTTGATCAACCGCAGATGCTGGCTGCTGCGCTGAGGCAGCGCCTGGCCCAGCAGGCTGGCGGTCCATGGCCCGGCCGCGTTGACCACGCTGCGGGCGCGCACCACCGTGTCCTGCCCGTCCGCGCCGCGCAGCGTGGCGTACCACAGGCCGCCCTCGCGCCGCAGGGCCGTGCAGGCGGTGCGGGTCTTGATGGCGGCGCCGTGCATGCAGGCGTCCATGGCGTTGAGCACCACCAGGCGGGCGTCGTCCACCCAGCCGTCCGAATAGACAAAGCCGCGCGTGAACTCGGGCTTGAGCGGCCGCCCCGCCACGTGGCAGCGCAGGCCGATGCCGCTGGAACCGGGCAGCAGCTCGCGCTTGGCCAGGAAGTCATACAGGAACAGGCCGGCGCGTATCAGCAGCGCGGGCCGTTGGCAGGGCGCATGCGGCATCACGAAGCGCAGCGGATGCATGATGTGCGGCGCGGCGCGCAGCAGCACTTCGCGCTCGATCAGCGCCTTGCGCACCAGCGAGAATTCATAGTATTCGAGGTAGCGCAGGCCGCCGTGTATCAGCTTGGTTGACGCGGACGAGGTGTGCGACGCCAGGTCGTCCTTCTCGCACAACACCACGCACAAGCCGCGCCCTGCGGCGTCGCGCGCTATCCCGGCGCCGTTGATGCCGCCGCCGACCACCAGCAAATCGCATTCGATATCGTGCACCGCAGCCGTCATTCCATTATCCGAGATGTTGCCGTGGGATAAAGATACGCCATTTATGAAGAATCTGGCAACCCCTATCTGGGCGCCTGTTCCGGCGCCGGCGAGCAAGCCGCCAGCGCGCGCTGCATTTCCGCCATTTCGTCGGCCAGCCAGGCGCGGAAACGCTCGATCTTCGGCATGCGTTCCTTGTTGATGTTGACCAGGAAGCGATAGCCGGAGGTGTAGGATATGGGGCAGGCGGCGATCATGTGCAGGTCGCCCCGGCGCAAGTCCTCGTAGACGATGCTGAACGCGGCCAGCGCCACTCCCTGCCCCGCCACCGCCGCCTGCGCCAGCACGCCCCAGTGGCTGTAGCCGCGCGAGACCTTGTAGCCGCCCCTGGGCAGGCCGTTGGCCTCCACGTAGCGGTCCCAGTACACATTGCTGCCCTCGTCCAGCAGCGGCAGGCTGCGCAGGTCCGCCAGCGTGAACTCGCTGCGGCCCGGCGGCAGGATGTCCGGGCTATAGACCGCCACCAGGCGGTCCGAGAACAGCATGGCGGGGTCGCCCGGCTCGTACAGGCCATAGCGGATGGCCACATCCACGCTGTCGTCCTCCAGGCTCACGTTGCGGTCGCTGGCGTCCAGCCGGATATCGATGTCGGGATGCAGGCGCGTGAAATGCGTCAGGCGCGGGGCCAGCCATTTCAGCGTGAACGAGTGCGTGCTGGAGATGCGCAGCACGCACTCTTCGCCGCTCTTTTGCAGCGCCGCCGCCTTGGTGCGCAGGTCGCCCAGCACGCGCGCCACCGTGGCGGCGAAATCGCGCCCCTTCTCCGTCAGCGCCACGTGGCGCGGATGGCGCAGGAACAGGGCGAAGCCGAGTTCCTCCTCCAGGTTCTTGATCTGCTGGCTCACGGCGGCCGGCGTCTTGTGCAGCTCCTCCGCAGCCAGCTTGAAGCTGCCCCAGCGGGCTGCGGATTCCAGGTCGATCAGCCCGGACAGGCTGCGCAGCGGTTTGGCCATGCACGCTCCATGAATTAGTTTAACTTGTTCTCAGACTGGCAATTTTCTCGTTTGATCGCCACCCGGGCAGGAAGGACAATGAATCCATACTAACAGGAGATTATCATGCACAAGAATATCTTGGCGATCGGCGGCACGCGCTATTTTGGCAAATTATTGGTCCAGAAGCTGCTGGACGCTGGCCACCGCGTCACGCTGGCCACGCGCGGCGTCAGCGCGGACGGCTTCGGCAGCCGCGTCCAGCGCATCCGCGTGGACCGCCGCGACCATGCCGCCATGCGCGCGGCCTTCGCCGGCAGCCAGGGCTACGATATTGTGTATGACCAGACCTGCTACAGCCCGCTGGACGCGGCCATCGCCATCGAACTGTTTGCCGGCAAGGTCGAGCGCTACGTGATGGCGTCCACCATGGAGGTGTACCGCAAGCTGCTGGGCCGCCAGGACGGCGCCTTCGAGGAGCTGGACCTGGACCTGAAAGCGCAGCGCATCGACCTCGCGCATCCCTGGAACGACCCGCTGATGGCGGATGAGAATTACGCCGAAGGCAAGCGCCAGGCCGAGGCGCTGCTGTACCGCGACGGCAAACTGCCCGTGGTGACGGTGCGCCTGACCCACGTGCTGGGCGGCGACGACTTCACGGGACGGCTGGCCTATTACGTGGCGCTGGCGCAGGCGGACCAGGCGCTGCTCTACGCCAGCGCCAGGGCGGCCACCTGCTTCATCAGCGCGGAGGAAGCGAGCGATTTCCTGCTGTGGACCGGCATGCAGGATTTTCTCGGCCCGGTGAACGCGGCCGACAGCGGCGCGCTGTCGGCACTGGACCTGTACCGCCGCGTGGGCAAGGTGCTGGGACTGAAAGTGCGCGCGCTGCCGCACATCACGCAGGGCGGACTGAGCCCCTTCGACTACCCGGTGCCCTACCTGATGGACACGGCGCGCACCCGCTGCCTGGGCTACCGCTTCGGCGACAGCGCCAACTGGCTGGACCTGGCGATCCACCAGCTGCAGCCGGAGCTGGTGTGCGGCGGTCTTGCCCCTGTCTCAGCGCTTGAAGACCACGCCGTCCTTCATCACAAAGCGGACCTGCTGCAGCAGGCTGATGTCTTTCAGCGGGTCGCCGCTGACGGCGACGATGTCGGCGGCGTAGCCCGGCTCCACCGAGCCTAGGCGGCTGCCCTGGTTCAGCAGCTCGGCCGCGTTCAGCGTGGCCGAGCGTATCGCCTCCAGCGCCGGCATGCCCGCTTCGACCATATAGGCGAACTCCTTGGCGTTGTCGCCGTGCGGGAAAACGCCCGCGTCGGTACCAAAGGCGATCTTCACGCCGGCCTTGTAGGCACGGCCGAAAGTGGCCTGTATCAACGGGCCGATGGCTGCCGCCTTGGGCCGCACCACAGGCGAGAAGAACTCCGGATCCTTGGCCTTGTCCGCCACGTAGCGCCCGGCGCTGATGGTGGGCACGTAGTAGGCACCCTGCTTCTTGAACAGGGCGATCGCCTCGTCGTCCATATAGGTGCCGTGCTCGATGGAGTCGATGCCCGCGCGCAGTGCGCGCTTGATGCCCTCCACGCCGTGCGCATGCACGGCCACGCGGAAGCCGTAGTCCTTGGCCGTGGCGGTGATGGCTTTCAGTTCCTCGTCCGTGAACTGCGAGTTCTGGCCGCTGGCGGCCTGGCTCAGCACCCCGCCGGTGGCGGTGATCTTGACCAGGTCCGCGCCCTCCTTGTAGCGGGCGCGCACCGCTTCGCGCGCCTGGTCCGGGCCGTTGATCACGCCGTCGTACGGCGTTGGATGCCCCACCGCCTTGCCCAGTTCCCGCGACAGGCCGTTGGTGCCGTCGCCGTGGCCGCCGGTGGTGGAGATGATGGTGCCCGCCGTGTACATGCGCGGCCCGACAATGGCGCCGCTGGCGATGGCGCGCTTGAGCGATATATTCAGGCCGTCGCCGGCGCCCAGGTCGCGCACAGTGGTGAAGCCGGCCTTCAGCGTGCGCTCGGCGTAGGCCACCGAGCGGAAGGCGTCGTCCGCCACGTCCTGGCTCAGCTTCATGCGCAGCGACTCCACTTCCTTGTGCGACTCGCCCGTCAGATGCACGTGCATGTCAATCAGCCCGGGCAGGCAGGACTGGCCGCTCAGGTCGATATCGCCCTTGGCCGCGCCGGTCGGCGCCACCGACTTGACCACGCCGCCGTCCACCACCACGGTCACGCGTTCGCGCCAGACGCCGGCCTTCACGTCCAGCAGGCGGCCGCAATCAAGCGATTGCGGGGCAGCGGTGGCGGTCGTGGCAACAGCGGCGCCGTTCAATAACAGCAGCAGACCCAGGGCAGACTTGGCACGCATAAGCGGATTCCTGTAAAAATTGGTGTGCGGCAAGCGTAGCATAAGAACAAGCTGTGGCGGAATGGGCTTGGACTATAATTGCCCGCATCCGCAAACCTTGCGCAACCATGAGTACCCGTTTTGACTGCCAATTCTCCTGCCTTGCCTAAGTGGCTCACAAAGTGTCTCACCCGCCGCAACGCCATCCGCGCCCTGGCCGCAAGCGGCATCGCCGCCGCCGTGGGCGCCGCCCTGCTGGGCGGCTACATGGTGCTGTTCATTGCCCCCAAGCTGCCTGCGCTGGATGCCGTTACCGACTACCGGCCCAAGATCCCGCTGCGCATCTACACGGCGGACAATGCGCTGATCGGCGAGTTCGGCGAGGAGCACCGCGACTTCGTGGCCATCAAGGACGTGCCGGAGATGATGAAGAAGGCCATCCTCGCCATCGAGGACAAGCGCTTCTACGACCACGGCGGCATAGACTGGATACGCGCGCTGGGCGCAGTCAAGTCCAATCTGCGCGGCAGCTTCCGCCAGGGCGGCTCCACCATCACCATGCAGGTGGCGCGCAACTTCTTCCTCACCCGCGACAAGACGCCGGCCCGCAAAATGACCGAAGTCATGCTGGCCTACCGCATCGAAGCGGCCCTGAGCAAGGACCAGATCCTGGAGCTGTACCTGAACCAGATCTACCTGGGCCAGCGCTCCTACGGTTTCGCCAGCGCCGCGCAGGCCTACTTCAGCAAGCCGCTCAAGGAACTATCCATCGCCGAAATGGCGATGCTGGCCGGCCTGCCGCAAAACCCCGCGCGCCACAACCCGGTGGCCAATCCCAAGCGCGCGCGCCTGCGCCAGCACCTGGTGTTGAAGAGCATGCGCAGCCAGGACGTCATCACCGAAACGCAGTACCAGCAAGCGCTGAAAGAGACTCTGCACGTCAGCAACAAGGGGCAGGAGTTCGACACCCACGCCGAATACGCGGCCGAGCTGGCGCGCCAGGCGGTGTATGAGCAGTACAAGGAAGAGTCGTATTCGCGCGGCATCAGCGTCTATACCACCATCCTGAAGGCGGACCAGGACGCGGCCTACGAGTCGGTGCGCCGCAATGTGCTGAACTACGACCAGCGCCACGGCTACCGTGGCCCGGAAGCCTTTATCGACCTGCCTTCCGACCCGGAAGACCGCGAGGACGCCATCGACGAGGCGCTGCAGAAGCGCCGCAGCAGCGACCGCCTGATCCCGGCCGTGGTGCTGGCCGCGTCGGCCAGGAGCGTGACGGTGGAGACCATAGACGGCGAAGAGGTGGAGATCACCGGCGACGGCCTGAAGCTGGCCGCGCCTGGGCTGAGCGAGAACGCCAAGCCCGGCCTGAAACTGCGTCCCGGCGCCATTATCCGCGTCTCGCAGGGCGACAAGAAGCGCTGGGCCATCACGCAGGTGCCGCAAGTGGCGGCGGCCTTCGTGTCCATGGATTCGGCCACCGGCGCCTACCACGCCATGGTGGGCGGCTTCGACTTCAACCTGCACAAGTTCAATCACGTGACGCAGGCATGGCGCCAGCCCGGCTCCTCCATCAAGCCTTTCGTCTACTCGTCGGCGCTGGAAAAGGGCTATTACCCCGGCACCCTGATCAACGACGTGAAACTGTCCGAGACCGGCGTGGACAGCGGCGGCTGGGATCCGCAGAACGACGACAACGTCTACGACGGCCCCATCTCCATGCATGTGTCGCTGGCCAAGTCCAAGAACGTGACCTCGGTGCGCCTGCTGCGCGCGGTGGGCGTGCCGTATGCGCACGGCTTCCTCGAAAAATTCGGCTTCACCCCGGCCAAGCACCCAACCAACCTGACCATGACGCTGGGTACGGGCGCGGTCACGCCGCAGCAGATGGCGGGCGCCTACTCGGTGTTCGCCAACGGCGGCTACCAGGTGCAGCCCTACCTGATCGCCCGCATCGTGGACGGCAACGGCAAGGTGCTGTCCGAGACCAAGCCGCAGCAGGCCGCGCAGGAAAGCAACCGCGTGCTCGACCCGCGCAACGTCTTCATCACCGACTCCATGCTGCGCGAAGTGGTACGCAGCGGCACCGGCGCGCAAGCAGGCGCGCGCCTGGGCCGCCCCGACCTGGCCGGCAAGACCGGCACCACCAGCGACGCGGTGGACGGCTGGTTCGCCGGCTACGGCGACGGCGTGGTCGGCGTGGCGTGGATGGGCTACGACGATCCGAAATCGCTGGGCGGGCGAGAATTCGGCGCCACCCTGGCCATGCCGATCTGGATAGACTACATGCGCGTGGCGCTGCAAAAAGCGCCGCCGCGCGAACGCCCGGTGCCGGAAGGCGTGGTGCAGGCGGAAGACGGTTCATGGATGTACGCCGAATACATCAACGACGCCTCGGTGCGCAGCATCGACCTGAACGCACAGCCGGCGCCGGCGCAGCCACAGGAGCCCGGGGCAATAAACGTCCAACCCACCACGCCGTAGGGCGGGTTAGGCGCGGGCGCGCCGCAACCCGCCAACACCAAGCTCAACAATGCTACACTCTTGCCAATTCAATATCACGGCTATCCGGGTGTGCAAGCATGGCGATGTCACGACTCAGCGTTACGATTACCGCGCCCATCGTGCTGATTTCGGCGCTGGCCATCGGCCTGACGGTTTTCCTCAACGTGGGAAAGCTGGACCGCACGCTGGGCGAACTGGAAGACTCGCGGCTGCGCTTCACCATCAACGTGCTGCGCCAGAACCTGGAGACGGGGCTAGACCTGGGCCTGCCGGTGCGCGGCCTGGGCAACGCGCAAGCGGCCATCGACTTCGAAACGCGGCAAGACCCGGACATCGTGGCCATCGTCGTCAAGGACGAGCGCGGACGCCCCGCCTTCACCACCGGCCGCCCCGCTGAACGCAACAGCGTCACCGTCAGCACGCCGCTGTCCAACAACCTGGGCGTGACGGTGGGCGCCATCGAACTGCACTATTCCCGGCGCGGGCACGACCAGTTCGTGGCCGGCATTTCGCGCCAGCTGCTGCTGGCGGGGCTGGTGGCCACCGCTTTGTCCACGCTGCTGGCGGTGCTGGGCACGCGGCTGTGGGTGCGGCGCATAGGCCGCACGCTGGGCAGCATGGAACACGCGCTGGACGCCAGCGCGCCGCCGGTGGCGCGGCCGGACCGGCACGCAGCCGCGCTGGCGGAACTGGCTGCGCACAGCGCCGGCCAGGCCTTGCGGGAGCTTGAGCAGGCGCAGCACGCCATCACCAGCAAGGACGTGGCGGGGGAAAAGCTATGAGCCTGGCCGCGCCGCTCACCGTGGCCCACGAGGAGCGCCTCTACACGCGCCCCGTGCGGCGCCTGTTCGTGTTCACGCTGGCGCTGCTGCTGGCGGTGCAGCTGGCGCTGTCGCTGTATGCGTGGTCGCTGTCCGAGCGCGCGCTGCTGCCGGAGTTCGGCCGCAAGGCGCAAACCACCGGCACGGCGCTGGCGGCGCAACTGGCGCGCGCGCTGGACTACGGCATCCCGCTGCAGCGACTGGAAGGTGTGCCGGAATTCTTTGCCGACGTGCTGAAGCAGAATCGCGACCTGGCCTATCTGCGCATCGTGGACGGCAGCGGCAAGGCACTGTTTGGCAGCACGCAGGCCGAGAGCAGCGCACCGGAGCAGTTCCTGGATACGGCGCTGCCGCTGATGCACAAGGGACAGGCGGTGGGCCGGCTGCATGTGGGTGTGGACAAGAACTACATCGCCGCGCGCGTGCGCGAGCTGCGCTACGACATCGGCATTGTGCTCATCACCAGCCTGCTGATTGCTTTCGAAATCCTGTGGTTCGTGGTGACGCTCACCTTCACCGCGCCCATGCGCCAGATCCTCGGGCTGATGACCAGCATGGCGGCGGGCGACTTCCGCCAGCGCGCCGCGCCGGAAGCCGGCGCCGCCATCGCCGTCCGCCTGCACACGCTCAGCGCGCGCATCAACCACGGCTTCGGAGAACTGGTGCGCAGCGCAGCAGCGCTGCGCCAGACCAGCCCGCAGCAGGCGGCGCATGCCGAGCCGCTATTGCAGCGGCTGCGTCAGGCTTACTCCTTCGGCGACGCCGCCGCCGATCCCGCCCAGGCGCCGCGCATCGTGCTGGTGCGCGTGCTCAGCTTCCTGTTCATGTTTGCCGAAATGCTGTCCCGCCCCTTCCTGCCGGTGTACGCGGCATCGCTGCCGGCCGGCGCGGCCGCCGGGTCCCTGCACGCCAGCCTGCCGGTCACCGCCTTCCTGCTCGGCGTGGCGCTGAGCATGCCCTTTGCCGGCCGCTGGTCGGACCGGATGGGGCGGCGCAGCAGCTATATCGCCGGCGCGCTGGCCGTCATGGCGGGACTGGCCGTCACAGGGCTGGTGCCGGATTACTACGCCCTCGTCGTCGCGCGCGCACTCACCGGCGTGGGCTACGCCATCATGTTCATGGCCTGCCAGGGCTTCGTGTTCGACAACACGGACAGCAGCAACCGGGGCAAAGGCATGGCGCTGTTCGTGGGCGCCATCATGGTGGCCGAGATCTGCGCACCCGCCGTGGGCGGCATCCTGGCGGACAGGGTCGGCTACCGCATGGTGTTCCTGCTGGGCGCGGCCGTGGCGCTGGTGGCGGCCGCCATCGCGGCGGCGGTGCTGAGCAAGGGCGTGCCGGCGGGCGTTCAGCAGACGCCGGCACGGCAGCCCCAGTCCCAGCCGCCGCAGGCTTCGCTTCTGGCGCGGCTGGTGCGGAACCGGCGCTTCCTGGCGTTGTCCATCCTGTCCGGCGTGCCCGCCAAGTTCCTGTACTCCGGCTTCCTTATCTTCCTGGTGCCGGTGCTGCTGTCCGGCCTGGGTTTGTCCAAGTCGGAAATCGGCCGCTACACCATGCTGTACGGCCTGAGTTCCCTGGCCCTGGCGCCGCTGTTCGCGCACCTGGCCGACCGCTACAACGCCTACGCGCCGCTGGTGGCGGCCGGGGGCGTGCTGACCGGCCTGGGATTGCTGCCGGTGGCATGGGGAGCCAGCGGGGAGCTGGTCATGCTGGGCATAGGCGCGCTGGGTGTCGGCCAGTCCATGAGCATCTCCGCCCAGCTGGTGCTGGTGGCGCGCGTGACGGCGCAGGAAGCGCAGGACGCGGGCACCGGCCCCATCGTCGGCCTGTTCCGGCTGCTCGAGCGCCTGGGTGCGGCGGCCGGGCCGGTGGCCACCGGCGCGCTGGCGGCGCGCTACGGCGCCGCCCACGCCATGGCCTTCCTCGGCGTGTTCGCGCTGGGCGCCTCGCTGCTGTTCTCGCTGGTCTTCGCTCTGGCCAGCCGCGCGGCCGGAAAACCGGCCGGCCCGCCGGCGGAGGCATCGGCATGAGGCGGCGTTCCATTTGCGGCGCGGCGGCCGCACTGGCCCTGGGCTGCGCCCTGCCGCGCGCGCTGGCGCAAAGCGCGCAAGCGGCGCCGCGCCCGCCGCGCATCTACATGATACTGTTCCGCGGCGAGACCGCCGTGGAAAAAGGGTTCCGCGACTACTTCGCCGTGAACGGCATGCCGGTGGAGCTGATCGTGCGCGACGTGGCGCTGGACGTGGGCAAGGTGCCGCAGCTGATCGCCGAAGCGCGCGCCATGAAGGTGGACCTGATCTACACCTGGGGCACGCCCATCACGCTGGCGGTGGCGGGCAAACAGGGCGCGGTCGATCCAAGCCGCCACGTCACCGACATCCCGGTGGTGTTCACCATGGTGGCCTCGCCGCAGGGTTCGGGGCTGGTCAAGTCGCTGGTCTCGTCGGGCCGCAACATCACCGGCGCCTGCCACGTGGTGCCGCCCAGCCAGCAGCTCAGCGCCATCCGCGCCTACCGCCATTTCGACCGCCTGGCCATTATCTACAACCCGGCCGAACCGAACTCCGTGCAGAACGTGAAGGACTTGCGCGCGGTGGCCGCCAGCGAGCGCTTCCAGCTGCTGGAGCGCCCGGTGCCGCTGGACGCCAAAGGCCAGCCGCTGGCGTCCGAACTGCCCGCCATGGTGGCGGAACTGGCGCAGCAGCGCGTGCAGCTGCTCTACATCGGACCGGACAGCTTCCTGGCCGCCAACCGCAAGCTGCTGACCGAAGCCGCGCTGGAGCAGCGCCTGCCCGCCTTCTCCGCCACCGAGATCGCCGTGCGCGAAGGCAAAGCGCTGTTTGGCCTGGTGTCCGGCTACGAAAGCGTGGGCCGGCTCACGGCCCACAAGGCGGAACAGATCCTGCGCCAGCACATGGCGCCTGCCGCCATACCGATTGAAACGCTGGCGCGTTTCTCCTACCTGGTAAACATGCCTGTAGCCGCCCAGCTCGACCTCTACCCGCCGCTCAAGGTGCTCAACTACGCGGAGCTGCTGAAATGACTTCCTGCTCGAACGATCCGCAATTCCGCTGGCAGCAGATGCGCCAGGACGAGGCGGCCGAGGTACACCAGCTGCACCTTGGCGTGCTGGCGCAGATGCCCGCCGGCCTGGTGCGGCCCGATGAACTGAGCCACTTCGAACAGCACGCGCAGGCCCAGGGCCGCATCCTGTGCTGCCGCGCGGACGGAGAGCTGGTGGCCTACGGCGTGCTGGGGATGGACTCGCACACGGTGGACCACATGGCCGAGCTGCTGCATGCCGGCCCGGCCGGGCGCGCGCGCATGTGCGTGCTGGACGGCGCCGCCTCGCTGCCCGAATGGCGCGGGCGCAGGCTGCATTGCGCGGCCATCGAAGAACGCATGGCGCTGGGCCGGGAGCTGGGCCGCACGCTGGTGGTGGCCACGGTGGCGCCGGAAAACATGCGCAGCCTGCGCGGGCTCACGCTCGAGGGTTTCTGCGTATCCGGCTACGCCATCGTCTACGGCGGCCTGGCCCGGCTGCTGGTGCAGCGCGACCTGCTGCAGCCGCAGGCGCCCTGGATCGCCTGCCGCCGCGTGGCCCATGGCGACCACGCAGGCCACCAGCGCGCGCTGGCGGACGGCCTGCGCGGCTTCCAATGCTGGCAGGACGAGAACAATCACTGGTCCGTGGAATACGGCGTGCAGGCCTCAGGCTAGCGGCACGCTCTGCTCAAAGCGGAACAGATTGTGCGGGTCCACGCGGCGCTTCACTTCCGACAGCCGCTTCAGGTTCGTGCCGTAGTAAGCCTGCGCCCAGTTCTTCAGGTCGCGGTTGGGGAAGTTGACGTAGGACTCGGGCTGCAGGAAACGCTGCATGTCGTCGTAATAGTCCTTCAGCCAGGCGCGCTGGCGCTGCACCGTCTCCGGCTTGTCGATCGGCCCCCACGAAGCTTCCATTTCGAAGATGTAGTTGGAATCGCGGTGCACATAGGCCGTGGCGTTGCTCGGCACCTCCTTCACCTTGCCGCCGATGGCGAACAGGATGCCCATATTCTCCTGCAGCAGCGAGCCGCCCGGCCAGCGCGTCATCCAGTTCAGCATATTGTCCAGCGCCGCCTCGCTCAGCTCCTTGTGCACGAAGCTGCAGCGGATGTCGTACAGGCCGTTCGGATCGTCGGTCAGCAGGTAGTCGCGGCCGCGCCAGTAATCGACTTCATAGATGTCGGCAATCTGCGGCACGGCGACGGCGTACAGCGGCGCCAGCATCTCGCGCAGCTCTTTTTCGCCGCCCCAGAACTGGCCCAGCGTTTCCACGTACAGGCTGTCGCGCGAAGGACGCGGGCCGGCGGCCAAGGGCAGCGCCTTGCTGCGCGTGGAAATCCGGGTTGGGTGCGCCAGCTGCAAGGCCTGCAAGGCGCGCAGCAATTCGATCTGCTTGCCCGGCGCCCACGTCAGGTTGAAGGTGGTGACCGTGCCCACCGGGTGCACATTAAAGGTAAAGCCGGTATGGACGCCGAAGTTGCCGCCGCCGCCGCCGCGCACCGCCCAGAAAAGTTCACTGTCGCTATTGGCGTCGATGCGGCGGGATGCAGCGCTGGCGACCACCAGCTCGGTGCCTACCAGGCTGTCGCAGGTCAGGCCCCTGTGCGTGGCGGCAAAGCCCCAGCCGCCACCCAGCACCAGGCCGCTGGTGCCCACCGTGGGGCAGCGCCCCGAAGGAATGGCCACGCCGTAATTGCGCAGCGCCGCCGCCACGTCGTTATTGTTGGCGCCGCCCTGCACCCACGCGGTCTGGTTCTTCAGGTCCAGCTTCACGTTGTTCATGGCTTTCACGTCGATCAGCAAACCGGCCGTGGTGGAGAAGCCCGCGTAATTGTGGCCGCCGGAGCGGATGGCGAAAGGCATGCGCGTGTCGCCTGCCAGGCGGATGCAGCGCTGCACATCGGCCTCGGTGGCGCACATGGCCACAGCCTGCGGCTGCACGCCGGCCCAGCGCGCGTTGTTCGGCCAGGCGGCCAGCGCAAAGCCATCTTCGCCCGGCAGTATCAAGCGTCCCTCAAAGTCCCGCGCCAGGGAGCGCAGGCCGTGCGGCCCCAGCTTCAGCGCAGGCTTGGCCAGTACCGCCGCCGGCGCCAGGCCCAGTGCTGCGGCGCCTAAAGCGCCTGCCTGCAGAAAGCCGCGGCGCGTGTTCACGATTTCATTCGTCATCCTGTTGATTTTCCTTTGATTGATGTCCAAGTTTACCTCTCTGCTTCTCCCGCTCCCGCTGCCGCAGCACGTCTATCATGACGTTGAAGGTGCGCGCCAACCGGCCGATTTCATCGGTGCTGGTGACCTTGATGCTGGCGCGGTCGTAGTCGCCGTCCTTGAGCGCATTGGCCGCTTCCGTCAGCCGCACCACGGGACGCGTAATGCTGCGCGCGAACAGCACCGCCAGGATCAGGAACACCAGGCCCACAGCGGCCACGCTGTACAGCACATTGACGAACAGGCGCTGCAAGGGCTCTTCGAAGCGCGTGCGCGACTCGGTCACGCCCACCACCCAGTTGTGGCCCTGCACCGGCGCGTAGCCCGCGTGTTCGTCCACGCCGCTCAGCGTGGAGTGGTAGCTGATATTGCCCGCCGTCCTGGCGCCTATCAGCACCTTGGCCAGCTCCGGCATGTCCACGCTTTCTATGCGGTGGCGGCGGAAGCGCTGGTCGGCCACGATGCGGCCCAGCGTGGCCTTGGGCAGCGGCGCCAGGCTGCGGTACAGCTGGTTCTGGTCCGGGTAGTGCACCAGGATGCCGTCGCCGTCTATCATGAAGGGCACGCGCTTGCCGTTCCCGCCAGCGCCGGCATCGTTGAGGATGGACGATATCGTGCCGCCCTTGATGCGCAACACCACCACGCCTATCACCTTGTTCGCGTTGTCGAACACCGGGTTGGCGTAGTACACGCCGGGCTTGCCCGCCGTGGAGCCGATAATCACGCCGGTCATGAAAGGATGGCCCTTCATGGCCTCCTGGAAGTACTCGCGGAACTTGAAGTTCACGCCCGCCACGCCAGGCTCGCTGGACACCAGCGCCGTGCCTTCGCTGTTCATCAGGAAGATCAGGTGCGCGTCCGGATTGGTCTTGATCAGGTTGGCCAGCTTGGCGCTCACCACTTCCCGCTTCGCATCGCTGGGCGCGCGCAGGTAGTCGATAAAGGCGGAATCGGTCGCCAGGTAGCTGGCCTGGTAGCGGCTGTCCAGTATCAGCTGCGAGATGCGGCCCGCCGTCGCTTGCGCCAGGCTCTCCAGGTTGCGCAGCTCGCTGGCCGACACGGCGGCCACCGAACCGTTCAGGTTGTAGTAGGCGGTAATCGTCATGGGCAGCAGCGCGGCCAGCATCATGGCGATGGTCATCTTCACCACCAGCGGCCACGAGGATGGCCGCCAGATGGCCTTGCCCAGCTTGCGCACGCCTTTCGTCAGCCGCCGCTGGCCTTCCAGGTCGCCCACGCGCAGCGCCTCCTGCAAGCCCAGGCTGCCGGCATGCGAGGCGAACAGGCTTTGCGAGAGCTCCGCGATGCTTTGCGGACGCTGCTTGGGATCGACCACCAGCGCCCAGTCCACCGCCATCAGGAATTCTTCGCTGTAGCGGCCCTTGCCCGCCTGCGTGGCGGGAATGTATTCGGCCACGCCGCTCTGGCGTTCCGGCGCGGGCGCCGGCTTGGCGCCGGTGATCATCCAGTACAGCGTGGCGCCGATGGCGTAGATATCGGTCCACGGCCCCTGTTCGCCGCCCTGGTACTGCTCCAGCGGCGCGTAGCCGGGCGTGACCACGTCGGCCATGGTTTGCAGGCCGCCCACGGTCTGGCGCGCGGCGCCGAAGTCGAGCAGCACCCAGCTGCCGTCTTCCTTGCGCACGTAGATGTTATCCGGCTTGATGTCGCGGTGGAGGTAGCCCGACTCGTGCACCAGCGACAGGCCGTCCAGCAGCGGCTGCACCAGCGACAGCAACTGCTGCTCGCCCATGTTCTTCTGCTTGTCCCACCACTGCTTGAGCGGCTGGCCGCGCTCGTATTCAAGCACCATGTAGGCGGTGCGGTGCGCCTCGAAGAAGCGCGCCACCCGCACGATGTTGGAGTGCCGGAAGGTGGCCAGCGTGCGCGCTTCGACCAGGAAGCATTCCAGGCCGTTCAGGTAGAAGTCGTTATCTTCGGGCCAGCGCGGCGAGACCGACTTGTCGCTGGCGCGGGTGGCGAAATCGGCCGGCAGATACTCCTTGATGGCCACGCGCACGTTCAGGTTCACGTCCGTGGCCAGATAGGTGATGCCGAAGCCGCCCTGCCCCAGCACCGCGTCGATGCGATATTCAAACAGTTCGAAACCCGGCGCCAGGGCCAGCGGCGTGGAAATGCCGGGCGCGATGGAGCGGTTGGGCGCGGCGGGCAAAGCCGGCAGCTGCGAGCGCACCGGCTGCGAAGGCGGCTGCGAGCGGCCCAGCGTGGGCGTGGTGCGCTGGGTGTGCGAGGGCTGCCCGGCATCCGCGTGCGCAGGCGTGGCCTCCCCGCCGCCCTGGCGCGCCGGTTCGCGCGTGCCGTCGGGGCGGTAGTGCGGCACGGGGATGGTGGCGTCGTCGTCATGCGCGTACTGCGCGCTGTGCGGGCGCGGGACAGTGATGTCGGCCTGGCCGTCGCGCGCGGCCAGCTGGTCCGTCGCTGCGCGGGCCGTCATTTCCTGCACGTCGCGCATGCGGCGTTCAACCGCCACCACGGCTTCCAGCGCAGCCACGCGCCGCGCCAGGATGGCCGCGCGCGCCTCGGCGGCGGCGTTGCGGCCTTCATTGGCCGTTCCCTCTGCTCCGTCCGCTCCGTGCTGCTGCCCGCGCTGTTCGCTATCGTCCATGCATCATCCCGCCATTCATTTTTCACCACGTGGCGCCATAGAGCGCATTGCGCATGCTAGCATGCAGTTATGGCCTTTGTGACAAAGGCCTGGAGACAATTTCTACTACTGGAGACACCTTGGGCAATTGGAAGCAATTATCACCGTCGGCGCTGCACCGCCTCGACCTGGGCCTGGCCTACGGCCTGACCGATGTTGGCACCGTGCGCGAGTCCAACCAGGATAATTTCTTCATCGCTCCCGAACTTGGCCTGGTGGTCGTGGCCGACGGCATGGGCGGCCACGAGGCGGGCGAAATCGCCAGCGCGGACGCCATCCGGCTGCTGCACAGCTTCCTGCGCGCATCGCACGGCGACCAGCAGTCCTCGCCCGGCGACGCCAGCGACGCCACCGTGCCCGCCTTCCACGCCAGCGCCTTCGATCCGGTGCAGGCCGACCCCGACGCCACCTGGACCGACGCCACCATGCGCGCCATGATCACGCTGCACGACGCGGTGGAATTCGCCAACGAGCGCATGTACCAGACCAACAGCGCCAACGACCAGGCCGACGGCGCGGGCATGGGCACCACGCTGACCGGCATGTGGCAGGTGGCGCAGGACGGGCCGGTGTTCATCTTCCACATCGGCGACAGCCGCCTGTACTGCTTCCGCAATGGCCGCCTGAACCAGCTTACGCGCGACCAGACCTTGTACCAGCAGGCGCTGGAGGCGGGCATGGCGGAGCCGCTCCCGGCGCGCAACCTGCTGCTCCAGGCGCTCGGCCCGGCGCCGCTGATCAAGCCGGACCTGCAGACGCAGGCCGTGTCGCCGGGCGACGTCTACATGCTGTGCAGCGACGGCCTGTATGGCAACTCGCCGCCGGAAGCCATCGCCGCCATCCTGGCCCGGGTGCGCGACGACAACCTGGCCGAGTGCTGCGCCGAACTGGTCGCCATGGCCAAGCGCGACGGCAGCCGGGACAACATCACCGCAGTGATCGTGCGCTGCAAGGACGCGTGATAGCGGCGGGCTACGGCGCCTTGCGCCTAACCCGCCCTACGCACCAATACAGTCCCGGGCCTTGTAGGGCGGGTTAGGCCGGAGGCCGTAACCCGCCAGGCGGTCACGCGCCCCATCCGCTCTGCAGCCACGTCCCCGCCAGCATCCCCGCAAAAGCCGCCGGCGCAGGCAAGCCCCGGCACAGCAGCAAGCTCGGTTCCACCTCGGCCGAACCGTCGGTCCACCAGATACTCTGCCCGCGCAGCGCCGCTGCGGCCAGCGCCGGAACCTGCGCCGCCACGGCATCCAGCGATGCGAGCGGCAAGCGGCAACCCACGCCTCCCTGCTGACCGGCCAGCGGCGCATCGCTCAGCGGCGGCATGGCCTGCAGCAAGCCATCGAACGGCTCCAGCTGGAAGCGTTCCTCCAGCGATGACAAGGCCAGCGCCTCCAGCTGGTCGAACCATGGCTTGCCGTTCGCCACCCAATCCAGCAGCCCCCCGCCGCCCGGCGCACCGGCCGCTATGGTGAGCGGAAAGTGCCGCCCCACGCGGTCCACGCTGGGCATCAGCACACCGGCCCAGGCATTGCGGTCGCACACGCCCGGCGCCAACGCAAAGCGCCAGATAGGACTCGTCAGATAGGTTTGCAGCCAACGCGCGCCCAGCGCCTCGCGGCTGCCCTGCATGGACGCCTGCAGCCACGCGTCCCACACGCCCAGCAAGGGCGGCGGCAAGCGGCGCGAAACGAAGTCGCCATGCGTGCTCACTTTGCCGAAGAATCCCGGCGCCAGTTCCGGCTCTTCCATTACAGCGACTCCAGGCAGCGGAACTGCTCCACGCCGTCGCGCTTGAACGGATTGTTCACGCTGTTGGCTGTCAGTTCGTAGATAATCTTGCGGCCTTCCAGGTCGAAGGTCAGCTTGTAGCGTTCGCCCTGAGCGGAAGGCTCCAGCATGGCTTTGTCCAGCATGCGGAACCAGGCCCACGCGCCCTCGGTGCGCAGCTCCACCGTGGTGGCGGGCGCCACCTCGAAGCGCACCGCGTTCACGCCTTTGCCGCTCGGGATCTGGAAGCTCGCCGCGCCCTGCTGCGTCTTCGGCGCGAACGCCAGCTGCTGGCCGTCGACGTCCAGCAGCACGCGGGTCAGCGCGGCGTCCGCCGCCAGCGGCTTCAGGTCGAAGCGCACGGAAGGCTGCTTGCCGCCGTTGCCGAAGAACTTGTCGCGTATCTGCGCGGCGCGCTGGAATTCGTTCAGCACTTCCTGGCTGATGCCAAGATCCATATTGTTCACCATGCGCCAGCGCCATTGCGCGCCGCTGGTGTCGACGTAGTTGACCAGGTGCTTCTGGAAGAATTCATCGGCCAGGCCGCCGGGGCCGAAGAAGCGGCCGAAGTCGTCCGGCGTGGCTTCCTGCACGGCCTTGCGAACCAGCGGGTAGCGGCCTGCGATGGCGGCGCGGCAGAACAGCGCAGGGCCGGTCTTCCACAACGCGTCCAGGCGGTCGCGCTCCGTGCCCAGCGTGAGGCCAGAACCGGCCGTGTTCACATTGCGCACCAGCGCGCCCAGCGGCGCCGGCAAGCCGTCCGCCTCGCGCTTCAGGCGCGCCAGCGCGTCGGCCGGCGGCGCGGGCT
>NZ_WWCU01000003.1 GCF_009857595.1 Pseudoduganella aquatica
GGCGAGGAGCTGGCGCGCGGGGAGGATTTCGCGGCGGCGGCGGCGCGCCTGCATGCGCCCACGCCGCGCGTGGCGCTGGGGCGCCTGCTGGCCGAACGGCGCATCGCGCACGCGGCGATTGATATTTCGGACGGGCTGGTGGGGGATATCGGGCATATCCTCAAGCTGTCCAGGGTGGGCGCCACGCTGGACGTGGACGCGCTGCCGGCCGGGCCGGTGCTGTCCCGCTGCGCGCAGGAATGGCGGCGCGCCTACACGGCGGCGGGCGGGGATGATTATGAGCTGTGCTTTACGGCGCCCGCTACGCAGCGCGAGGCGGTGCTGGCGGCCGGCGTGCAAAGCGGCACGGCGGTCACGCGCGTGGGACGCATCGAGGCCGAGCCCGGGCTGCGGCTGGTGGACGCGCAGGGTGCGCCGCTGGCGCTCGCGCTGCAAGGATTCGACCATTTCGGGAGCGCGTAAGCGGCAACGCGGCAACGCGGCGGGCGAATGACCGTAGGGCGGGTTAGCGTAGCGTAACCCGCCGAATCAGGCCAGCGACGTATGATCCTCGCCCGGATCGCCCACGCGGCGCCCGGTGCCGTGCATCAGCCAATAATGGTGGAAGGCCAGGCGGATATTGTCGCGCAGCTGGATGTCGTCCCAGGGCTTGGTGTAGAAGCGGTAAATCGCGCCCCGGTTGATCGAATCGAGTACCGCCTCCAGCCCGGTATATCCGGACAAAATAATCCGTATGGTATCCGGATACATCTCCTTCACCTTGCTCAGGAATTCCGTGCCGCTCATGATGGGCATGCGCTGGTCGCACACGATCACCTGCACCGGATACAGCGCAAGCAGCTCAAAGCCTTCGGCCGGCGTGGCCGCCGTCAGGATGCGGTAGCCGTCGCGCCGGAACAGCCGGTGCAGCGACGACAGCACGTTCACGTCGTCATCCACGATCAGCAGGGTCTGCGGCGGCTCGGCGGCCTGGTTCGGGTCCGGCGGCAGGCTGCGCCCGCCCTCCACCAACTGCCCCATCTCGTCCGCCGGCAAAGGACGGCTGAAGAAATAGCCCTGGATCTCGTCGCAGCGGTTGCGCCGCAGGTATTCCAGCTGCGGACGCGTCTCCACGCCCTCGGCGATCACCCGCAGCTTCAGGCTGTGCGCCATGCTGATAATGGCCAGCGCGATGGCCGCGTCGTTCGGATTGGTGGTGATGTCGCGCACGAAGGCGATGTCGATCTTCAGCTTGTCGATAGGGAAGCGCTGCAGATAGGCCAGCGAGGAATAGCCGGTGCCGAAATCGTCGATCGAGCACTTCACGCCCAGCTCCTTGAGCCGTTCCAGCACGCCGATGGTGCGCTCGGCGTTGGACATCAGCGCGGTCTCGGTCAGCTCCAGCTCCAGCAACTCCGGCGGCACCTTGTGGCGCGCCAGCGCGGCGCGCACCTCCCCTTCCAGGTCGCCCTCCACGAACTGGCGGCTCGACACGTTCACCGCCACCGTCACCGGCCCCACCATGGAACGCGCCCAGGCCGCGATCTGGCGGCAGGCCGCGTCGATGATCCAGGCGCCCACGCGCACGATCAGCCCCGTGTCCTCCAGCACCGGCACGAACTCGGCCGGGAACACCAGGCCGTAGTTGGGCCGCTGCCAGCGCAGCAGCGCCTCGGCGCCGCTGATGCGGCCCGTGGTCAGGTTCACCTTGGGCTGGTAGTACAGCAGCAGCTCGTTCTCGTCCAGCGCGCGGCGCAGCGCCAGCTCCAGGTCCAGCCGCGCCAGCACCTGCACGTTCATGCCGGCGGTGAAGAAGCGGTAGCCGTCGCGGCCGGCCTGCTTGGCGCGCTCCATGGCGGTGTCCGCGTACTTGACCAGGGTCTCGGGCTCGGTGGCGTCGTCCGGATACATGGCGATGCCGATGGAGGCCGTCAGCGCCGCTGGGTGGCCGTCCAGGTCGAACGGCGCGCGCAGCGCCTCGCGCACCTCGTTGGCCACCAGCACCGCGTCCTGCTGGTTGCGCGTCATGGTGAGGATGAGCGCGAATTCGTCGCCGCCCAGGCGGCCCACAGTGTCGCGGATGCGCACGCACTGCACCAGCCGGCTGCTGAACTGGCGCAGCAGCTCGTCGCCGGCCGCCGTGCCCAGCGAGTCGTTGACGTTCTTGAAACGGTCCAGCGCAATGAACAGCACCACGATGCGCCACTCCTTGTCCTGCGCCAGCTCGATCGATTCCGCCAGCGTCTGGAAGAACAGGGTGCGGTTGGGCAGGCCGGTCAGGCTGTCGTAGTGCGCCATGTGCAGCAGGCGCTCCTGGGCCTGGCGGCGCTCGCTGATATCGCGCGCCACGCAGATCAGCGTGGGCTGGGCGCTGCCCTGCTGCAGCTGCCAGTACAGCTCCACCGGCACCGCCGCCAGGTCCTGCCGCGTCAGTTCGGTCTCGAGCAGCTCGGGCGTGCGCACGGTGGCGGCCAGCACGGCGCGGCAGTGGGCCTGCAAATCGGCGCGCTGGCCCAGGCCGATGCGCTCGGGCTCCAGCGCCAGCAGCTGCGCGCGCTCGTAGCCCAGCATGCGGCAGGCGCCGTCGTTCACGTCCACCAGCGTCAGCGTGGCCACGTCGATCAGGAAAATGGCGTCGGCAGTGGCGTCCATGGCGCTGCGGAAGCGCTGCAGCTCGGCGGTGCGCTCGCGCACGGTCTGCTCCAGCACCGCGCTGTAGTTCTTCGACTCGCGGTGCATCAGCCGCACTTCGAGCATGTTGCGGATGCGGGTCAGCACCTCCACCGGGTCGAAGGGCTTGCTGACGAAGTCGCGCGCGCCCGCCTCCAGCGCGGCCAGCTTGTGGTCCGGCTGCGCGGTCACCACCAGCACCGGCAGGTAGGCGTCCGCCTCCAGCGGCTTGAGCGCGTTCATCACGTCGAAGCCGCTCATGCCGGGCATGTGCAGGTCCAAAATAATCAGGTCGTAGTTGTGCTGCTCGTGCCAGGGCGCCACCACGCGCGGATCGGTGGTGGAGCTGACGGCCAGGTAGCCGGTGGTGGTGAGCAGATAGTCCAGCAGCTGGACATTGACCGCCTGGTCGTCCACGATCAGGATCTTCGCGTTAAGGATGTCGGCCTGGGTAATCATGACGTTTCCTTGCTGGCGCGGCCCGCCTTGAGCGCCGCGCGTTCTGCAATATGGGCCAACGTGCTGCTGATGGCCTCCGTGAATTCATCAATGTTGATCGGCTTGATGAGGTAACGGAAGAATCCTGCCGCAACTCCTTTTTCTATGTCGCGCGGCATGGCGTTGGCGGTCAGGGCGATCACAGGAATGTGCTGCGTGCGGCTGTCGCTGCGCAGCACGCGCATGGCCTCCAGCCCGCTCATGCCGGGCAGGTTGATGTCCATCAGGATGATGTCCGGCTGGTGCACGCGCGCCAGTTCGATGCCGAGATGGGCGTCCGGCGCCGGCAGCAGGCGCAGATCGGGCCGGAAGCTGATGATTTCCTCCACCAGCTTCAAATTGGCCGGATTGTCCTCCACATACAGGATGGAAGCCGGGGCTTCCGGGCCGCGCGCCCCGGCCGGCACGGCCAGCGCGCGCGCCGCCTCGCTGCCGGCCAGCGAGGGCAGCGGATCGATGGCGCGCAGCTCGATCCAGAACAGGCTGCCCACGCCCGGGCTGCTGGAGGCGCCGATCACGCCGCCCATCAGCTCCACCAGGCGCTTGGTCACCACCAGGCCGATGCCGGTGCCCTCCTCCGGGCCGCTCTCCTGGCCCAGGCGGTTGAAGGGCTGGAACAGCATGGCCACCTGCTCGGCCTTGAGGCCGGTGCCGGTGTCCTGCACCGACAGGCGCAGCAGGCCCGGGCCGCTGCCGCTGCAGTCCACCACCACCGCGCCGCCCTCGCGGTTGTACTTGATGGCGTTGGAGAGCAGGTTGAGCAGCACCTGCTTGAGGCGGGTGCGGTCGGCGTCCACGCTGAACGCGCAGGCGTCCGGGAACAGCATGCGGATGCCGCGCGCGGCCGCCAGCGGCTCGGTCATGCTCTGCACTTCCTGCAGCATCTCCTGCAGCGCCACCGGCTCCATCGACAGCGCCACCGCGCCCGACTCGATCTTGGCCAGGTCCAGTATCTCGTTGATCAGCGTGAGCAGGTGGCGGCCGGACTTCAGGATATGGTTGGCGAACTCTTTTTTCTGCGGCAGCGTGGAGGGCAGCTTGTCCGAGGTGAGTATCTGCGCGAAGCCGAGGATGGCGTTGAGCGGCGTGCGCAGCTCGTGGCTCATGGACGACAGGAAGGCCGACTTGGCCTGGTTGGCGCTCTTGGCCTCCTCCATGGCCATGGCCAGCTCGCCGTTGGTGGCCTCCAGCTGCAAGGTGCGCTCGTGCACGCGCTGCTCCAGCTCCTGGTTCAGCCGCATCACCTCCTGCTGCGCCTGGGCGCGCTGCTCGGCCTCGCGCGCCAGCTCGCCGTTCGACTGCGCCAGCGCGCGCTGCCGCGTCTCCACCTCGCTCAGCATGGAATTGAAGGACTCCACCAGCTGCGCCACCTCGTCCTCGCTGGTGCGGGCGGCGCGGCGCGAATAGTCGCCGGTCTGCACCACCTCGCGCGCCACGTCGCGGATATCGAGGATGGGGCGGGTGATGATGTAGTCGGCGCGGCGCATGATCAGGTAGGCCACGCCCATGGCCGGCAGCATCACCAGCAGCGCGATCACGCCGTAGTCCACGCCGCGCCCCAGCATCTCGTACTCGGCGCGCAAGTAGACGGTGCCCAGCAGCTCGCCATTGTCGACGATGGGCTTGAACAGCGTGAGCTTGCCGTTCTCGAAGCGCATGCCCTCGGCCTCGGCCCGCTGCGGGAAATGCACGTCCTGGCCCGGCGCCACATAGCTGGCGAACAGCTTGCCCCTGGCGTTGTAGATGGCGCCGGCGTTCACCTTGGGCCGCAGCCGCAGCAGCGACAGGGTCTGCTTGGCCAGCGCCTTGTCGTCAAAGGCCAGCGCGGCGCTGCTCATGTGGCCGATCAGTTCGGACTGCGTGCTCATGTCGCCGCTCACGCTCTGGTGGTAGGCGCGCAAATCGTAGGCCACGATCATGGCCAGCGACACCAGCAGCGCCACCAGCGTGGTGAGCATGACCACGCCGAGCAGCTTGCCGCGCAGGGAACGCATGCGGATGATGGGCTCCCGGCTCATATGGCCCCCGGCGCCACGCGGTAGGCGGCCGACAGCATGCGCGCGCTGATGCGGATGCGGGCGGCGGCGGCCGGCTTGAGCGCCACCTCGAAGCGCAGCCGCTCGTCGGCCAGCAGGAAATTGACGATGCTGCCCAGGGCGTGCGCCTCCTCGCTGTCGGAGACGGTGAGCAGGGGCTGGCTGCGGGTGGCGGCCAGCACGTCCTGCAGGCTGGCCTTGTCGAGCGCGCCGACGAACAGCATGTGCAATTGGCCGGGCGGCTCGCCCTTCTTCAGTTTTTTCACCTGCAGCGGGTGGCCGTTGGCGCTGTGGCCGGCCACGCTGCGCTCCAGCTGCTCGGCCAGCGCGTCCGCGCCCATGACGCCGATCAGCAGCGGGCTGTCCGGGCGCACAAAGCTGCCGTCCGGCCATTCCACGAAACCGGCGAACTTGACCAGGTAGGCGGCTTTCACCTGCCGCTCCAGGCTGGGGTCCGCCGTGCCAGATTGCGCCTGGGCCTGAATGCGCAGATGAGCCGCCAGTATCAGCAGCACGAAAAACAATTGCGGCAGCAGGCGTGGCAGGCTTGCAAACTGCATGTCTCCCCTCTCATCGGTAAAGGTACAGGCCAAACGAGTGTACGCATTTTTGGCATTGCTGAGCAGGTTTTTTTGACCTTGCGCAAGGCGCGGCGGGCTAGAATGTGCTCTCGCAAATCATATATGGACAAGGCTATGGGCGACACATTGGACAAGGACGCGCTCGGGAGGCTGGCGGCCGAGGTGGGCCGTGCCCTGCACAGCAAGGGCCTGCTGCTGGCCACGGCCGAATCGTGCACCGGCGGCGGCGCGGCGCAGGCGGTGACGGACATTGCCGGCTCGAGCGGCTGGTTCGAGCGCGGCTTTGTCACCTACTCCAACGAAGCCAAGAGCGAGCTGCTGGGCGTGCCGGCCGAACTGATCGCGCAGCACGGCGCCGTCAGCGAGGAAGTGGCGGCCGCGATGGCGGCCGGCGCGGTGGCGCACAGCGGCGCGCAAGTGGCGCTGTCCACGACAGGCATCGCCGGGCCGGGCGGCGCGGTGCCCGGCAAGCCGGTCGGCACGGTGTGCTTCGGCTGGTCCGGCCCGGGCGGCACGCGCACCGAGCGGCTGGTCTTCGGCGGCGACCGGCGCGCCGTGCGCGAACAGGCCGTGGCGCATTCGCTGCAAGGGCTGCTGCGCTTTTTGGTATAGTGCGAGCCGGGCTGGCCGACTAATCACGCGTAACTCACGAGAACTTCATGCAGAACACGGTACATTTCATCCTTCAGGGCAAAGGCGGCATCGGCAAGACGCTGGTTTCCACAATCTTGGCGCAATGGCTGGCGGCCAAGGACGAAACGCCGCTGCGCTGCTACGACACCGACCAGGAAAACGCCACCTTCTCGCGCTACAAGGCGATGGCCGTGAAACACGTGCCGGTGATGACGGACGCGCGCACCATCGACCCCAAGCGCTTCGACGCACTGATGATAGACATCCTCGAGGAAGACGGCAACTGCGTGATCGACAACGGCGCCAACACCTTCTCGCCGCTGGTGGCCTACCTGATCGAAAACGACTGCTTCTCGCTGCTGCAGGAATCGGGCCGCAAGGCCTACATCCACACCATCGTCGGCGGCGGCGACACCCTGCACGACACCGCCATGGGCTTTTTGTCGACCGCCAAATCGACCTCGGTGCCGCTGGTGCTGTGGGAGAACGAGCACTTCGGCCAGCTGGTGTCGGCCTCCGGCAAGTCCTTCATCGAATCGCAGACCTATGCCGACAACGCCGAGCGGGTGGCGGGCCGCGTGGTGCTCTCGCAGCGCAACGCCGACACCTTCGGCGCCGACATCAAGAAGATGAACACGGCGCGCCTGACGGCCGAGGAAGTGAAAGCCAGCGACAAGTTCAACGTCATGGAAAAACAGCGCATCAAGGTGGTGTTCCGCGACCTGTTCGAGCAGCTCGACAAAGTCAGCTGGTAAAAGGACGGCGCCATGGACCAGCACAAGCTGCGCAGCCTCGTATTTGAAAAGACCGGCGTCAAGGTCGACATCGACGACCCCATCTTCGCGCTGGTGGCGCTGAACGAGGCGGTGCTGGCCGAGTCGGTCGAGCGCCACGTCGCGCGCATCGACGCGGCCTCGCTGGAACTGGCCGAACAGGTGCGCGCGGCGGGCGGCCTGCCGCCGGCCAAGGCGGCGGCCTATGAGCCCGCCCCGGCCGGCCCGGTCAAGCCCATCGCCACGCAATCCCCGCTGGTCACGCCGCGCGAACAGCGCCTGCTGGCCGCGGCGGCCGGCATTGCCGCCACGGCGGCCCTGCTGGCGGCGCTGCTGGTGGTCGGCCTGCAAGCCCTGTTCAGCAAACCCGCCGCGTTGGCGCCGGCTCCGGCGCTCACCCAGGAGCAAGCCGCCGCCCTGGCCCAGGCCGAAAAACTCACCCGCGCCATCGGCAAGCTGGACGCCAAAGCCCGCGACCAGATCCAGGCCGAACTGCAAAAGTAACCATGCCACACGATCACAACCACCACCACGGCCACGGCCAGCACAAGCACGCGCCGGCGCACAGCCACGGCGATGGCCACGGCCATGATCACAGTCACGGCGAAGGCCACAACCATGGTCACGGCCATGGCCACGACCACAGCCACGGCGGCCATCACCACCACCACGGCGACCCGAACAGCCAGGGCCGCGCCTTCGCCATCGCCATTGCGCTCAACACGGTGTTTGTGGCCATCGAATTCGGCTACGGCTTCATGGCCAACTCCACCGCGCTGATGGCCGACGCCGGCCACAACCTGTCCGACGTGCTGGGCCTGATGCTGGCCTGGGGCGCTGCCATCCTGGCCAGGCGCGCGCCCAACCAGCGCTACACCTACGGCCTGCGCAGCAGCTCCATGCTGGCCGCGCTGTTCAACTCCCTGCTGCTGATGGCCGCCTGCGGCGCCATCGCCTGGGAAGCCGTGCAGCAGCTGATGAACCCCACGCCGGTGCACGGCCTGACGGTCTCGGTGGTGGCGGCGGTGGGCATCGCCGTCAACGGCTTCTCGGCCTGGCTGTTCATGGCCGGCGCCAAGGACGACATCAACATCCGCGGCGCCTACCTGCACCTGGCGGCCGACGCCGCCATCTCGCTGGGCGTGCTGCTGGCCGGCCTGGCCGTGATGTGGACCGGCTGGACCTGGCTGGACCCGCTGGTCAGCATCGCCATCGTGGTGATTATCCTGGTGAGCACCTGGGCGCTGCTGCGCGAGGCGCTCAAGCTGGTGCTGGCCGCCGTGCCGGACTCGGTGAACGCGCCCGAAGTGGCGCGCTTCCTGCGCGCCCGCCCCGGCGTGAACGACGTGCACGACCTGCACATCTGGGCCATGAGCACCACCGAAACGGCGCTCACCGCCCACCTGGTCATGCCCGATGGCCATCCCGGCGACGAAGCGCTGGACGACATCGCCGCGCGCCTGAAGGCCGACTTCTCGGTACACCACTGCACGCTGCAAGTGGAAATGGGCACCACCGACCACGCCTGCTGCCTGAAGGCGCCCTGAAGCGGCAGCTTCCTAGTCCGCCAGCCCCGAGAACAGCGCCGTGCTCAGGTAGCGCTCGCCGAACGAGGGGATGATGGTGACGATCAGCTTGCCCGCGTTCTCGGGCCGGCGCGCCACCTGGATCGCCGCCCACAGCGCGGCGCCGGAAGAAATCCCCACCATCAGGCCCTCCTGCGACGCCGCCGTGCGCGCGGTGGCGAAGGCGTCCTCGTTGGCCACCCGTATCACCTCCTGGTAGGCCTGCGTGTTCAGCACGCCCGGCACGAAGCCCGCGCCTATGCCCTGGATGGGATGCGGCCCCTTGACCCCGCCCGACAGCACGGGCGACGCCTCCGGCTCCACGGCGATGCACTGAAAGGACGGCTTGCGCGCCCGCAGCACCTCGCTCACGCCGGTGATGGTGCCGCCGGTGCCCACGCCGGCCACCAGGATATCGGCGCGGCCGTCGGTGTCGCGCCAGATCTCCTCGGCGGTGGTGCGGCGGTGCACGTCCGGATTGGCCGGGTTGTTGAACTGCTGCAGGATCAGGTAGCGCTTGTCCGCTTCGGCCATCTGTTCGGCGCGGCGGATGGCGCCCAGCATGCCTTCGCTGCCGGGGGTCAGTATCAGCTCGGCGCCATAGGCGCGCAGCAGCATGCGGCGCTCGCGGCTCATGGTGTCCGGCATGGTGAGCGCGCAGCGGTAGCCGCGCGCGGCGCACACCATGGCCAGCGCAATGCCGGTGTTGCCGCTGGTGGGCTCGAGGATGATGGTATCGGGGCGTATCAACCCGGCGGCTTCGGCGGCCTGGATCATGGCCAGGCCGATGCGGTCTTTCACGCTGTGCGCGGGGCTGTAGAACTCCAGCTTGGCAAGGATCTGGGCCGGCGCGCCGGCGGCCATCCGGTTGATGCGAACCAGCGGCGTGTTGCCGATGAGTTCAGTCACATCGTTGGCAATATTCATGGCGTAGCTCCGCTCTCGTGGCTCGGAGCTTCAGTCTACGCCCACTGCAAGCCGCGCGCCATAGGGGCGCACGGCCTGCCGCGCATTATTTCACGTCCAGCAGTTCCACTTCAAAGGTCAGCGCCGAATTCGGCGGGATCTCGCCGGCCGAACGCGGGCCGTAAGCCAGGTCCGCCGGGATGATCAGCACGCGCTTGCCGCCCACCTTCATGCCCTGCACGCCCTGGTCCCAGCCCTTGATGACCTGGCCTTTGCCCAGCGTGAACTCCAGCGGCTCGCGGCCGATGGAGCTGTCGAACTTCTTGCCGCGCTGGTTCTTGGCCAGCGGGCGGTACAGCCAGCCGGTGTAATTGACGCGCACGATGTTGCCGGCCGCGGCTTCCTTGCCGCCGCCCACCTTGACGTCGTTGATGATCAAGGCATCGGCGGCCGGGCCGGGCTGGGCCGAGCCCACCACCACCGGCGCCTCCGGCGCGGCGGCCGGTGCTGCGGCGGCGGCGGGCGCCTGGCCGGCGGCCTGCGCCACCGATGCGGCAGCGGCGAACAGGAAAGCGAACAAAACGGAACTACGGGTCATGATGTATTCTTTCGTTGAGGTTTCAAGCGACGCACATGATAACAAATCAGCCACCCGATGCAATTAATCAGCCGCCCGGGCGCAAGCTTTTTTTCGCGCTGTGGCCGGACGAAGACACGCGCGCCGCGCTGGCGCGGCTGCAGCCGCTGGCGCCCGGCCGCGCCATCGCCCCCGCCAAACTGCACCTGACGCTGGCCTTCCTCGGCCAGCAGCCCGCAGCGGCCTTGGCGCCGCTGCTCGACATCCTGGCCGGCCTGGACGTGCCCGCGCTGCGGCTGCGGATAGACAGCCTGGGCTACTTCCACAAGCCGCGCACAGGCTGGGCCGGCATGTCGGATCCCCCCGCCGCGCTGCTGGCGCTGCAAGCCGAGCTGATGGCAAGGCTGGAAGCGGCCGGCTTTTCCGCCGCCACGCACGGCCAGTTCAAGCCCCACGTCACGCTCGCCCGTGAAGCCAAAACAGCCCCGCCGCAGGCCGATTTCCCGCCGGTGCTATGGCACGCCAGCAACGTCGCCCTGGTCGAATCCCTGCCCAGCGGCGTCTACGTCCCCATTGCCACAAAACATGTCTAACCAAATCAATGGCTTACGCAAGCGAGCTAAGCCGCATTCCCCCACCCCGGGGTCAGACCCCGAAGTGGTGTGAATGCGGCTCAGGCCGCTTCGGCGGGGATGGGGGCGAGGGGGGCTTGGGCGGCGAGTTTGTTGAGCACGTGGCCGGCGGCGACCATGCCGAAGGTGGCGGTCACGACCACGGCCGAGCCGTAGCCGGCGCAGTTCAGGCCGGTGACGGCGCGCTCGTCGCCGTCGATCGAGCAGGCTTCGCCGGTGTTCGGCAGCTGCAGCGGCTCCATCGAGAATACGGCGTCGATGTTGTATTTGTTCTTCATGCCGGGCGGGAAGCCGTAGTTGCTGCGCAGGCGGCGCCGCACTTTTTTCAGCAAGGGCTCCTGCTCGGTCTTGGACAGGTCGCGCACTTCGATCTTGGCCGGGTCGGTCTTGCCGCCGGCGCTGCCGATCACGATCAGCGGGATCTTCTTGCGGTGGCAGTAGGCCACCAGCGCGGTCTTGGCCTTGGCGCTGTCGATGGCGTCGACCACGTAGTCGTAGCCCTGCGCGCCCACCATCCGGTCCAGGTTGTCCTCGTCGATGAAGTCTTCGATCTGCGTGACCTGGCAGTAGGGGTTGATCAGCGCGATGCGCTCGGCCAGCGCGTGGATCTTGGCCTGGCCGACGGTGGAGGCCAGCGCCTGGATCTGGCGGTTGATGTTCGATTCGGCCACGTTGTCGAGGTCGATCAGGGTCAGGCGGCCGACCGCGCTGCGGGCCAGCGCTTCGACAATCCAGGAGCCGACGCCGCCGACGCCGATCACGCACACGTGGGCGTTGCGGAAGCGTTCCAGCGCCGCCTGGCCGTACAGCCGGCCGATGCCGCCGAAGCGGCGCTCGAAGTCGACGTCCGTATCGACGTCCGTGGCGAGGGAGGGAGTAAGTTGGTTCATGCCGCCATTTTAGCGGACGCGGCGGCAAAGATTATTCTAGAATGACTGTCTGACCTGACTGATAACATTGTAGACCACCCCGACCAAGCCCACCATGAGCACCTCCCTGATCGACACCGCACCCGACTTCGGCCAGCCCATCGCCGTCCTGAAGCACTGCCACGACCGCATCCGCAAGCAGCTCGCCACGCTGCAGAAGCTGCTGGCCCACCTGCCCCAGTTCGGCGCCGACGACCAGGCGCGCCAGGCGGCGCACGCGGTGCTGAAATACTTCAACAACGCGGCCCATCTGCACCACGAGGACGAGGAGCACAATCTGCTGCCCATGCTGGACGGCACGGCCCAGGACGCGGACGCGGCCCTGCTGCATGAACTGATGCCGCGCATCCTTGCACAGCACCGGCAAATGGATGCGGATTGGCTTATAATCAAATCACAACTTGACAAAATTGCCATAGGGACAGATACGGCTTTGTCCGCCGACGCGGTGCAGCAGTTCGTGGCCGACTACACGGCCCATATGGAGCAGGAAGAGCAGCATATCGCGCCCATGGCCAAGCGCCTGTTCAGCCCGGCGCAGATGCGGGAACTGGGCGACGCCATGCAGGCGCGCCGCGGCTTGGCGCCGGCAGCGGCGCCAGCGCCGGCGCAAGCCCCCGTGGCGGCCGGGGTGGACCTCGCCGACCTGCGGCTCGATTACGGCCGCGCCAGCCTGGACGAGGCCGACACGCTGGACCACCCGGTGGACCAGTTCGCCAAGTGGTTCGGCGAGGCCATGAAGGCCGAAGTATTCGAGGCCAACGCCATGAGCGTGGCCACCGTGGGCGCGGACGGCAAGCCGAGCTCGCGCATCGTGCTGATCAAGCAATACGACCAGCGCGGCTTCACCTGGTACACCAATTACGAGAGCCAGAAAGGCCGGCAGCTAGCGCAGAATCCGCATGCGGCCCTGCTGTTTTTCTGGCGCGAGCTGGAGCGCCAGGTGCGCATCGAGGGCCGGGTGGAGAAAACCTCGGCCGAGGACAGCGACACGTATTTTTACAGCCGGCCCGTGAAGAGCCAGCTGGCGGCGGTGGCCTCGCAGCAGAGCGAGCACATCGCCAGCCGGGCCGAGATGGAGGAGAAGTATGCGGCCGTGGAAGCGGCCAGCGGCGGCCAGCCGCAGCGCCCGCCGCACTGGGGCGGCTACCGCCTGGTGCCGGAGCGGGTGGAGTTCTGGCAGGGCCGCCGCTCGCGCTTCCATGACCGCATCGTATTTACGCTGCAAGCGGACGGCAGCTGGAAGAAGGAGCGCTTGCAGCCCTGATCATGTTCATGACCATGGGAGGCTACCTTGTTCGCGCAAAACCGACTGAGCGCCTGGATGGCGGGCGTGCGGCACCAGATCGCCATGCCGCTGCGCATAGAATTGTGGAACGGCCAGCAGTTCGATTTTTCGGCCGAACCGCCGCGCGTCACCATCCGCCTGCCGCGCGCGTCGGCGGCGCGCTATCTGCTCACGCCGTCGCTGTCCAACCTGGGCTCGGCCTATGTCGAGGGCCTGATCGAGGTGCGCGGCGCGGCGCGCGACATGATCGCGGTGGTGAACGCGCTGGCGCGCTCCACCCTCAAGGAACAGGGGCGCTTCGCCCGCATCGCGCGCAATTTCACCCATGACCGCAAGCGGGACGCCGAGGCGATCCGCTACCACTACGACGTTTCCAACGAGTTCTACCAGCAGTTCCTGGACCCGGCCATGGTGTATTCATGCGCCTATTTCGAGCGCGGCGACGAGGACCTGGCCACGGCCCAGGCCAAGAAGATAGACCACATCCTGCGCAAGATCCGCCTGCAGCCGGGGCAGACGCTGCTCGACATCGGCTGCGGCTGGGGCGCGCTGGTGCTGCGCGCGGCGCAGCAGTATGGCGCGCGCTGCGTCGGCATTACGCTGTCGCAGAACCAGCTGGAGCTGGCGCGCGAGCGGGTGCGCGCGGCGGGGCTGGAGCACCTGGTGGAAATCCGCCTGCAGGACTACCGCGACGTGCGCGGCCAGTTCGACCGCATCACCAGCGTGGGCATGTTCGAGCACGTGGGCCTGAAGCATCTGCCGGAGTATTTCAACACCATCGGCAGCCTGCTGGCGGAGGACGGCGTGGCCATGAACCACGGCATCACCGGCACCGATCCGGACAACGGCGAAACGCCGTATGGCGGCGGGGAGTTCATCGACAAATACGTGTTCCCGCACGGCGAGCTGGTGCACCTGGGCCAGGTGCTCAAGGCCATGCAGCAGGGCGGCCTGGAGGCCTACGACGTGGAGAACCTGCGCCGCCACTACGCGCGCACCTGCTCGATCTGGACCGATAATTTTGAAGCCCAAGCGGAGCGCATCAAGACGCTGGCCGGGGACAAGCGCTTCCGCATCTGGCATGTGTACCTGGCGGGCTGCGTGTATGGCTTCGAGCAGGACTTGCTGAGCCTGTACCAGATTGTGTGCGGCAAGGCGGGCCGCAATCCGCGCGTGCTGCCCTGGTCGCGCGGCTATATGTATCCGGCCAGCGCGCCGTAGAGCTGCTGCAGCGCCGTTTCCATGGCGGCGATGGCGGCGCCGTCCACGCCGGTGCGCAGCTGCCCGGCGGCGGCGATGGCGCGCGCGGCGCCGAAGTTGACCAGCACGCCCTTCAGGCTGTGCAGGGCGCGCTGCGCGCCCTGCTCGTCGCGCGCGGCCAGCGCCCGCAGCACGTCGCGCCACAGCTGCGGCCCGTCGCGCACAAACAGCACCGCCAGCTCGCGCAGCAGGTCCTGGTCGCCGTCCAGGCGCTGCAGCGAACCCGGCCAGTCCAGCACCTGTTCGCCCGGCCCGGGCGCGCACTTGGCCAGCGCTTCGCGCAGGCGCGCCAGGCTGATGGGCTTGGACAGGTAGGCGTCCACGCCCGCTTCCAGGCAGCGCTCGCGGTCGCCCGCCATGGCGCGCGCGGTCATGGCGATGATGGGGAGGCGGCGCTGCGCCACGTTTTGCTCCCGGCTCTGTTCCCAGACGCGGATATGGCGCGTGGCCGACAGGCCGTCCAGGCCGGGCATCTGCACGTCCATCAGCACCACGTCGTAGCTGGCGTGGGTGGCGTATTCCAGCGCGGTCAGGCCGCTGTCGACCAGGGTGGCGCGGTGGCCCAGTTTTTCAAGCAGGCGCAGCGCCAGGCGCTGGTTGACCGGGTTGTCCTCCGCCAGCAGCACGCGCAGGCTGCCGTCGCGCCCTTCGGCCGGATAGCCGGGACGGCCTGCCGCCGCCATGTCGCGGCGGCGATCGCGCCCGCTGCGCAGATTGGCGACGCGCGCGGCGGCGGGCGGCGAGGCGGCCGCATCGCCCTCGCCCATCACCAGCCCCCGCGCTGGCGGCAGGCTGGACAGCGGCGGCAGCGGCGCGGCCGGCGCCAGGCTGGTGTGCCGCAGCGGCACCGTGAAGCTGAACACGCTGCCCTGCCCCGGCTCGCTGCGCACGCCGATCTGGCCCTGCATCAAAATCACCAGGCGGCGGCAGATGGTCAGGCCCAGGCCGGTGCCGCCGTATTCGCGCGTGGTGGAGCCGTCCACCTGCGCGAAGGCCTCGAAGATCAGCTTCTGCTTTTCCAGCGGGATGCCGATGCCGGTGTCCGCCACCGAGAAGCCGATGTCGCAGCGCTCGCCGTCTTCGCGCCCCAGCGCCACCGCCACGGCCACGCTGCCTTCGGCGGTGAACTTGATGGCGTTGCCGATCAGGTTGATCAGCACCTGGCGCAGCCGGCCGGGGTCGCCCTTCACATTGCGCGGCAGCTGCGCGGACAGTTCGCAGCGCAGCGCCAGCCCTTTCTGGCGCGCGCGCAGCGCCATCACGCGCACGCTGTCCTCCACCATCTGGCGCAGGTCGAAAGGCACGTCCTCGATATCGAGCTTGCCGGCTTCGATCTTGGAGAAGTCCAGGATGTCGTTGACGATGGCCAGCAAGGCGTCCGCCGAGGCGCGCACCAGGCCGATGTCGGCGCGCTGCTCCGGCGTGAGCTCCGATTCCAGCACCAGCTCCGTCATGCCCAGGATGCCGTTCATGGGCGTGCGCACCTCGTGGCTCATATTGGCCAGGAATTCGCTCTTGGCGCGGCTGGCCGCTTCGGCCGATTCCACCGCGCGCTGCATGGCGTCGCGCGCGGCGCGCTGCTCGCTGATGTCGATAAAGTAGCCCAGCATATAGCTGCGCCCGCCGCTGTTGATGACGTTGCGGCTGACCAGCACGTCGCGCGGCGGATCAAAGCTCATCAGGCGCCGCTCGCTGGTCACCATGCGGCCGCTGCTCCAGGCCAGGCTGTCCTCGGCGCGCGTGGCTTCGGCCCAGCGCGGCGAGGCGAAATGCTCGATGGTGCGGCCCAGGATCTCCTCGCGCGTGCGCTGCGTGAATTCCTCGAAGCGCTTGTTAAAGCGCAGGAAGTGGCCGTCGCGGTCCTTCAGGAACACGGGGATGGGCAGCTGGTCCAGGATTTGTTCGGTCAGCTCCTGCCGGTGGCGCGCGTCGTCCTCCGGCTCGCGCTGCTGCGCCAGGCCGGCCAGCATGGCGGCCAGGCGCTGCGCCGTCTCTTCGCTGGCGCCGGCGTCGGCCTGCGCGCCCGCGCGGCGCTGCAGCTCCTGGCTCAGCAGCAGATTGTCGGCGCGCACCAGCGCCAGCTCGCGCTCCACCTCGCGCAGGCGCGGCGCCAGGCCGGGGTCGGCGCGCTCGCCCTCCTGCAGCAGCGCCTGCAGGCCGTTGGCCAGCGTGGTTTCGCCCAGGGCGCGCAAGGCCGCCAGCCGGTGCTCCACCTCGGCCTCGTCCAGCGCGCCGAGCGCGCGCCGCACCAGTTTTTTTAGGCGGGCGGATTGCATGCGCGGCGCGGCCAGGCCTCAGGCCGGCGTGCCCTCGTCGCGGTAGCGCGCGCTGATGGCCAGCACCTCGCCCCAGCGCGCCAGCAGCGCCTGCACGCAGCGCGCGTCGAAATGGCTGCCGCAGTTGTCCAGCAGGTACTGGCGCGCCGCGTCCATGCTCCAGGCCTGCTTGTAGGGCCGCACGCTGGTGAGCGCGTCGAACACGTCGGCCACGGCCACGATGCGGCCCACCAGCGGGATCTGCTCGCCGGCGTGGCCGTTCGGGTAGCCGCCGCCGTCCCAGCGCTCGTGGTGGCTCAGCGCGATCTCGGCGGCCAGCTGCAGCATGGGCGCCTGGCTGCCCTTCAGGATGTCGTAGCCCATGCGCGCGTGCTGGCGCATGACCACCATCTCCTCTTCATTCAGGCGGCCGGGCTTGAGCAGGATGTGGTCCGGCGTGCCGACCTTGCCCACGTCGTGCATGGGGGCCGCGTTCAGGATGTCCTCCTGCTGCTGCTCGGACAGCCCCAGTTCGGCCGCGATCAGGCGCGAGTAGTGCGCCATGCGCAGGATGTGGGCGCCGGTTTCCGGGTCGCGGTATTCGGACGCGCGCGCCAGCAGCATGATGGTCTCCTGCTCGCGCGCGCGCAGTTCGGCGGTGGCCTTGCGCACCTCCCCGCGCAGGCCCACGGTGGCGCGCCGCAGCTGCAGCATGTTGCGCGTGCGGGCCAGGAATTCCACCTTGTCGATGGGCTTGATGAGGAAGTCACTGGCGCCGTTTTCCAGCGCGCGGTGGCGCACCTCGACGTCGGTGCTGGCCGTCACCATCAGCACCGGCGGGCGCTCGCGCGGGTCGGCGTGCACGCCGTCGGCCAGCGCGGCGATCAGCGCCAGGCCGTCCATGTCCGGCATCATGTAGTCGATAATGAGCAGGTCCCAGGCATTGCTGTTGCACCAGTCCAGGGCCGCGCGCGCGGCCTGGAAACTGACGGTCTCCACGCCTTCGAGCTTGCCGATCAGGCGCGACATCAGCACCAGGTTGATGTGGGTATCGTCAACGATCACTACCTTCATGGGCAGCCACTTATTGTTATATGCGTTATGAGTACAGCGGGGTACAGCGGGGTGCAGCGCCGATTTATTTCAATTTACTGCTGTAGGTCTTGCGGAACTTGGCCACCTTGGGCGCCACCACGAAGGCGCAATAGCCCTGCAAAGGATGCTGCTCGAAATAGTTCTGGTGATAGGCCTCGGCCGGATAGAAGGGCTGCGCGGGCGACAGTTCGGTGACGATGGGCGCGTCCCACACCACCGCCATTTCCGCCATCACCTGGCGCGCGGTGGCCTCCTGCTCCGGCGACTGGTAATAGATCGCCGAGCGGTACTGGGTGCCGACGTCGTTGCCCTGGCGGTTCAGCGTGGTGGGGTCGTGGATGGTGAAGAAAATCTCCAGCAGGTCGCGGTAGCTGACCACGGCCGGATCGAATTCCAGCCGCACCACTTCGGCATGGCCGGTGGCGCCGGTGCACACCTGCTCGTAGCTGGGATCGGGCTGCTGCCCGCCGGTGTAGCCGGACACCACGCTGTGCACGCCGCGCACCTCCAGGTAGACGGCCTCCGTGCACCAGAAGCAGCCGCCGCCGAATACGGCTACGTCAGCCGCCCCCGCATTGCTAGTCATACCGCGCCTCCCGCTCAGAGTATGCTGTGATGATGGCTACTGTAACGCAAAGCGCAGGCGCATGCACCTTCAAATGATATGCGCTCCTATTCTTTGGCATAATGTTGGAAATTACAGGTTTCCAATGAATATTAGCTCCCCCCGCGCCGACTCGCGTGAATTCGATACGCCGCATTTCCGCCAGGCGTTGTCCCAGTTCGCCACCGGCGTCACCGTCATCACCACCCGCCTGGCCGACGGCAGCTTCCGCGGCCTGACCGCCAGCTCCTTCAATTCCGTCTCGCTCGACCCGCCGCTGGTGCTGTGGAGCCTGGCCAACGGCGCCAACAGCCTGCCCATCTTCACCGGCAACTCGCACTACGTGATCAATGTGCTCAACGCCGGCCAGGCCCACCTGGCCAAGCTGTTCTCCAGCCGCGGCGAGGACCCGTGGGCCAGCGCCGAGTACGAGCTGTCGCGCACCGGCCAGCCCATCCTGAAGGGCGCCGTGGCCTGGTTCGAATGCCACAACCGCAGCCGCTACCCGGAAGGCGACCACGTGATCTTCGTGGGCGAAGTGGAGCACTGCGAATTCTCGCCGCAGGCGCCGCTGGTGTTCCACGGCGGCGGCTTCCGCAGCCTGGGCTAAAAAACGGAAATTGGTGTCGCCATTTGAAAAGCCGGGCGCGGGCGGGCGTCTTAGAATGCTGGGATCATTCACATAACCCGAGACCAGGACACACCATGAGCCAAGCCCGCGCGCAATTCCACTGGGACGATCCCCTGCTGCTGAACGACCAGCTGACCAGCGAAGAACGCATGGTGCGCGACGCCGCCGCCGCCTACTGCCAGGACAAGCTGGCCCCGCGCATCCTGGAAGCGTTCCGCCACGAGCGCATGGACACCTCCATCTTCCGCGAAATGGGCGAACTGGGCCTGCTGGGCCCCACCATCCCCGACCAGTACGGCGGCCCCGGCCTGAACTACGTCAGCTACGGCCTGATCGCGCGCGAAGTCGAGCGCGTGGACTCCGGCTACCGCTCCATGATGAGCGTGCAATCGTCGCTGGTGATGGTGCCCATCTTCGAATTCGGCACCGAGGCGCAGAAGCAGAAATACCTGCCCAAGCTGGCCACCGGCGAATGGATAGGCTGCTTCGGCCTGACCGAGCCCAACCACGGCTCCGACCCCGGCTCCATGATCACCCGCGCCAAGAAAGTACCGGGCGGCTACGCCCTGTCCGGCGCCAAGATGTGGATCACCAACTCGCCGGTGGCGGACGTGTTCGTGGTGTGGGCCAAGGACGACGAAGGCGCGATCCGCGGCTTTGTGCTGGAAAAAGGCATGGCCGGCCTGAGCGCGCCCGCCATCCACGGCAAATTCGGCCTGCGCGCCTCGGTCACCGGCGAAATCGTGATGGACAATGTGTTCTGCCCGGAAGAAAACGCCTTCCCGGACGTGCGCGGCCTGAAAGGCCCGTTCACCTGCCTGAACTCGGCGCGCTACGGCATCGCCTGGGGCGCGCTGGGCGCGGCCGAAGCGTGCTGGCACACCGCGCGCCAGTACACCATGGACCGCCAGCAGTTCGGCCGTCCGCTGGCCGCCAACCAGCTGGTGCAGAAAAAGCTGGCCGACATGCAGACCGAGATCACGCTGGGCCTGCAAGGCTGCTTGCAGCTGGGCCGCATGAAGGACGCCGGCACGGCGGCGGTGGAGATCACCTCCATGATGAAGCGCAACTCCTGCGGCAAATCGCTGGACATCGCCCGCGTCGCGCGTGACATGCTCGGCGGCAACGGCATCTCCGACGAATTCGGCGTCATCCGCCACATGGTCAACCTGGAAGTGGTGAACACCTACGAAGGCACGCACGACATCCACGCCCTCATCCTCGGCCGCGCCCAAACCGGCATCCAGGCTTTCCAATAACAAAAAAAGGGGTCAGGGTTAATTAATTTAGTTGCTAAATTAATTAACCCTGACCCCTTTTTGGAGCAGAGAAACCGCCGCCTTGACGGCGGTTTTTTTACGCGCTTAGAAGCCGGAGAAGTGGTAGCCCACCGTGACGCCGACGGCCAGCGGGTCCAGCGCGGCGTCCATGGTCTGGCCGGTGGAGTAGCGCGCCGAGGTCTTCAGCTTGGTCTTGACCACGTTGATGTCGGCGAACCATTTTTCGTTGATGGCCATCGACACGCCCAGCTGGGCGCTGGCGGCCCATTTGTTTTTCATCGAGAACGTCGACGGCGGGCCGCCCGGGTTCAGCAGCGCGGTCAGCTGGCCGGAACCGGTTTCGCTGCGGAAGTAGGCGTAGGTCACGCCCAGGCCGGCGTAAGGACGGAACTTGGCGGTCGGCTCGAACAGGTGGTATTGCAGGAAGGCGGTCGGCGGCAGCACTTCCGACGTGGCCAGCTGGCCGGTGCCTTCCAGCGAACCCGAACCGTAGATCTTGTGCTTGTACGGCACGCCCAGGTCCAGCTCGACCGAGAAGTTGTCGGTCAACATGCGGCCGATGGTGAACACCGGCTGGGTGTCGGCGCCGATGTCGGCACGGCTTTCCGGCAGCGCCGGGGCGCTCACGTTGCCGCTCTTGACCTTGGGGGTGATCTTGTTCAGGCCGGCCTTCACAACCCACTCGCCTGCTGCCTGCGCCGACGCGCCCGATGCGGCGCCCATGGCGGCGGCCAGGGCCAGCGCTTTCACTGCGGTATTGATACGAATTTTCATCTTGTTATGTCTCCAGGAATGCAGTGATTACAGCCAGCCTTTTACAACCATCTTTTCGGCCACGAAGCGTGCCAGCAGCTGGTGCAGGAACGGCGTCGGATGGACGTTGTCGGCGTAGGCGTAGTGGCTGACGTCGCCAGCTTTGATGTTGGTGGCGTTGCATGCCAGCGAGCTGCCCAGCGGGTTCTTGGTCAGGTCGCAGGCGGTTTCCTTGACATTGGTCAGGCCGTACGGCGCAGGGTTGGTGGCCTGGTTGTGGTTCTCCGAGAAGGCGTCGATCAGCAGCACGGTGTCCATGCCGGCCAGGTCGGTGGCAATGACGTCGTTGAAGGCTTTCACCATGGCGTTGATCAGCGCGCGCGTCGATTCGGACTGCGCCAGGCCGGACGGCGTGTTGGCGATGTCGGGAATATTGTTGACCACCACGTATTTCGCGCCATTGGCCAGCAGCTGGTTCTTCACCAGCGCAACCACGTCCTTGGCGGCGGTGACCATTTGCGGCACCAGCGCAGGACCGTTGGCGGCGGCGTAGTCGGCGCCGGCCTTGGCGCCGGCGGCGGCGCCGTCAGCCTTGGCTTTGTCGACGATGGCGGCCTGGGTGGCCGGTACGGCAGCGCTCTTGTTGCCGGCCAGTACGGCGGCAGTCACGGCGGCGGTCACCACCGAGGTGTCGGTGTGGCCGGGACGTGCGCTCTCGGTCGCCAGGGCCAGGCCGATGGAGGCGGCGGCGGTCTGCGGATTGGTGGCGCCGGCGGCCAGCTGGCCGACCAGGCTGGTGCCGAAGGCGGTGTTGCCGGCGGCGTTGCCGGCGGCGGTGGCCGCTGCGGACAGCGCGCCCAGGTTGACCAGCAGGTCGTTATTGCCGCCCCACATGAAGATGATCTCGTCGCCCTTGAACTTGCCGCCTACGGCAGCCAGGTGGTTCTTGACCTGGGTGACGACCGGCACGGTCAGCGCGCCCAGTTCGCTGCCGGCGGCTTTGTTGCCTTCGCCGATAGGGTTGGTGACGCGCGCGCCGCCTTGGCCATAGGCGTAGCAGCCGGCACGGTTCACGACAGGCACGCTGAAGCCCTTGGCGGCGTTGCCGTCCAGGCCGGTCTGTGCCGCGCAAGGCGCCGGCAGGCCGAATTGCGCGGCCAGCAGTTCGATCCAGATCTTGCCGGTCAGCGCAGGGTTGGCCGCCGTGTTGTTGCCGTTGATGGTGAACTTGCCGCCGCCCAGTGCTTGCACGGTGCCGACGTTGTAGCTGCCCACGTCGGACAGGCTGTCGCCGAACGATACCTGGGATGCGAATTTGACTTTGAGGGTTTGATCGCCGCCGGCTGGGCTGCCGCTGCCGCAGGCGGCCAGGATTGCCGAGGCCATAACTGCCAGGGCGAGTTTGGTGTGACGCATTGTGTCTCCTGAAAAATAATGTTCTTGTTTTAAACGCACGGGCGTGCTATTCGCTACCCGACTAATATGCCAGCCTCAGCAGAGGATGTATAGCGCAATTTTGTAAATTAGGCAGTTTCGCCCAATGCAGCAAAACGCTATTTTCAGGCATTTTCAGCGGGCACGGAAGAAGTCGCGCGCGGCGCGCAGGCAGAACGGCGCCACCAGTCCGGCATGGTAGGCGTCGCGCACGGCGGCGTCGCCGGAGCCGCCGCTGATGGCGGCATTGGCCCGCACTGCGGTCTTGGCGGCGAGGAAGCCCAGTTTGGGCTGGGAATAGTCGTCGCCGAACAGCGAGGGCGTGGAATCGACGTTAACCACGTGCAGCGTGCCGCCCGGATTTTTGGCGCGGAAATAGTCGGCCGCCGCGTTGGTGTTGTAGTAGGGAACCAGCGGATCGGCGTCGCCGCCACACAACAGTAGCGGCGCGGCCGGGGCGTAGCTGCGCAGATCGTTTTTTTTCAGCCACAGCCGCAGCGCATGCGCCGGCGTGCAGGCCAGCGGATCGCTGCCGGCCACGTCGCAGGGACGCAACTGCATGTCGGCGGTATAGCCGTCGCGGTAGCTGGTGCGTATCAGGTTGCCGTCGTTGAAGAATTCCTTGCTGCCGGCCGCCTGCGGAACCGAGTTCCAGGCGAACAGCGCGCTGGCGGGCAGCTTGCCCAGGCTGGCCAGTTCGCCCAGCCCAACCGTGCCCGGCAGCAGGTTTTCTATGCCGCCGGCGTAGCGCGTTTCGTAGATGTCGCCGGGGCTGGCGTACAGCGCCGCGCCGGCGTGCTGGCCGGCGTTGACCAGCATGGGCACGAAGGCGGTGGCGCCCAAGGTGGGTGCGCCGCCGAAGATGGCGTCGCCGAATTTGAGCAGCGCGTAGGGACCGGACAGGCCGGCCGCCGCCGTCACGCTGAACTCGGCGGCGTGGCGGGTCTGCATGGCGCGCTGGGTGGCCAGCGCCACGTAGCCGCCCTGCGAATAGCCTGTGACGTAGAGCTTGGCCGAGGCGCTGGCGCCAAGCTGGCTGAACACGGCGCGCGCGGCGCGCAGGCCGTCCACCATGTCGGCCGACTGCTGCTCGCCGTCCAGGTAGGCGTGGTAGGCCAGCGTGGAGCCGGCGTAGCCCGCGTAGTTGGGCGCGACCACGATAAAGCCCTGGGCCGCGAAGATGGCGGCGATCAGGCGCGCTTCGGTGCCGTCGAGCTTGCTCATATCGTAGGACTTCAGCGGCGAGGTGCCGTGCGCGTACAGCAGCACCGGGCGCGGGCCGCTGCACGCCGGGTCGGCGCCGGAGGGCAGCATGACGGCGGTGCTGGCTTCGGTGTCTTCGCCGGCCGAGCCTATGGTGTGATAGCGCACGGTGTGTACGCCGACGGCGCACACGGGCGTACTGGTGATGGCGCTGGTGCCGCTTTGCGCGCTGTCGAGCAATTGCTTGAGGGCTTGCGGCTCGTAGGCGGCGACGGCGGCCGGGCCGCCCACCAGGTTGCCGCGCAGCGAAGGCGCCGGCGGGGGTGCGATCACCACCGGACTGGTGCTGCCGGGCGCCGTTACGCCGCCATTGCCGGCGCTGCCGCCGCCGCAACCGGCGGCCAGAACCGCCAGTACTAAAGAGATGATAACTTTCTGGTAAAACATCTGAACTCCGCTGATTCCGCCGTCAAATCAGCATAGCAGGTTCAGGGTATTGAAGACTGGAAAAAGCTGCGGGCGGCCATCAGGCAGTACTGCGCAGCGAGCCGGCTGTGGTAGCGATCGGACACTGCCTTGACAGCATCGCTACCCTTTTTGACAGCATCGGCCCGCATCGTGTCGCGTTCGTGCGCGAAAGCTTGCTTGAACGGCAAATACGCGTCGTCCGGCTGCGGGCTTTCCAGGTCGACCAGCACCGGCGCTGCGCCGTGGGCCTTGAAGTAGGCATAGGTGGCGGTGGCGTTGGAGAACGGCACCACCGGGTCCTGCGCGCCGCCGCACAGCATCAGCGGCGACGTGGGCGTGTAGTTGCGCAGGTCGTTCTTGCGCATCCATTTGCGCAGCGTGTGCTGCGGCGCGCACGCCAGCGGCTGGGCCGGGTCCAGCTCGCAGGGGTTGCTGGCCATGTCCTGCAGGTAGGCGTTGCGGTAGCTGGTGCGCACCAGGTTGCGGTCGGCAAAGAAGGCGGAGGCGTCGGCCGCCTGCGGCTGCGAGTCGCGCGCGAACAGCGCGCCCTTGGGCAGCTTGCCTTTGCTGACCAGGTCGTCCAGCCGCACCTTGTTGGGCAGCAGGCTTTCTATGCCGCTGGCGTAGCGCGCTTCGTACAGGTCTTCCGGCGCGCTGTACAGGGCGGCGCCGGCGCGCTGGCCGGAAGTGGTGAGCAGGGGCAGATAGGAGGTGACGCCGGTGTTGGGGCGGCCGCTGAAGATGTCGTCGGCCATGTGGGCCAGCGCGTAGGGGCCGGACAGCGCGGCCGTGGCGGTCACGCTGAATTCGCCGCTGTGCTGCTGCTGGATGGCGCGCTGCGTGGCCAGCGCCACGAAGCCGCCCTGCGAGTAGCCGGTGAGGAAGAGCTGCGGCGCGGCCTGCGCGCCCAGCATGGCGTAGGCGATGCGCGCGGCGCGCAGCGCGTCCACCATGTCGCTGGCTTGCTGGTCGGCGTTCAGGTAGGGGTGGTAGGGCAGGCTGGAACTGCCGTAGCCCGCGTAGTCGGGCGCCACCACGATGTAGCCCTGGGCGGCGAACATGGAGGCGATCAGGCGCGCTTCGCCGTTCAGGCGGGCCATGCTGAAGGTTTTGTCGAGCACGGTGCCGTGGGCGTACAGCAGCACCGGTCGGGGGCCGCTGCATTGCGCGCCGGGGCCGGAGGGGAGCATGATGACGGCGCCGGCGTCGGCCGGCTCGCCCTGCCCGCCCACGGTCTGGTAGCGCAGGCTGTGGATGGCGATGGCGCAGCGCGGCTCGCCGGTGACGGCCAGCAGGCCGTCGCGCCGTTTCAGCAGGCTGCGCAGCAGCGCTGGTTCGAGCTTGTCGACCACTTCGCTGATGATGTCGATGGGGACGGGGGTGGGGCCAGCGAGCAGCGCGCCGCGCGGGGGCAAGCCGGGCTCGGCCAAGGCCAAGGCCGGGGTTAAAGTCAAGGCCGAGGCCAGCGCGAACGCCAGCGTCAGCCAGGCATACAAGGTTCGGGTCATGGCGACCTCCTCTACCCCTTATGCGCGCCGGAGCAGCTCCGGCGTGGTTCCGTCAGGATTGCAGGAACGTCTCAACAATACCAGAAGAACCGAATGCTGCGCGCCGTAATCGATCGTTGACGCCAAGCCACGCGTCGTGCTGTGGCGGGGTTTCCACGAGGATGAGTTCGGCGCCGGTCTGGTCCATCGCGCGCAGCGCGGCGTACAGGCCGAAGGCGTAGCCGGCGGCGTCGGACGGCATGTGCTGGTGCGCTCCCGCCTTGGCCTGGGGCAAGGCCGAGTAGTGGATGACGGCGGCTTTGCGGCCCTTGGCGGCCAGCCTGGCCAGCGTGTCCGCCAGCGCGGCGCCGTCGCACAGGGCGACCGGGGCTTTGGGCGCGTAGTGCGATTCCAGCGTGCCGGAGGCGCGCGGGGCGGTCTGGTCCGGCAGGTTGGGCATGGCGCCGATGACGTCGGCAATGTCCTGCGCGCCGATGTGGCCGGGGCGCAGCAGCACCGGGCCGTGCGTGGCCAGGCGCGACAGGTCGAGGATGGTCGATTCGATGCCGACCTGGCTGGAGCCGCCGTCGAGCACGGCCAGGCGCAACGCGGCGGCAGCCTGAGCGGAGCCTGCGCCAGCGGCGCCAGTCTCGGCCTCGGCCGGATCAGCCATGCGCGCGGTGATGGCGGCGGCATAGGCGTGGGCGGCGGCTTCGGCCGCTTCCGCCTCGTCCAGCACCATGGCGCCGAACTCGTCGCGCACGTGCTGCGCGGTGGTCGGGCTGACGTTTCCGAACTTGTTGGCCGACGGCGCCGCCACCCCGCCCTTGCCGCCCTTGAAGGCGCTCAGCAAGGCGATGGCAACCGGGTGCGACGGGCAGCGCATGCCCACCGTGTCCTGGCCGCCGGAGACGGCGTCGGGAATGTGGGCGTTGCGCTTGAGTATCATGGTCAGCGGGCCGGGCCAGAAGGCCTCGGCCAGCTTGTAGGCTTCGGCCGGGATGTCGCTGCACCAGTAGCCGATGTCGGCGCCCGGTGCGATATGCACGATGACGGGATGGTCCTGCGGCCGGCCCTTGGCGGCGTAGATGGCCGCCACGGCCTGCGGGTTTTCGGCGTCCGCCCCCAGGCCGTACACGGTCTCGGTGGGGAAAGCCACCAGCTTGCCCGCCTCCAGCAGCACGGCGGCCGCGCGGATGGCGGCCTGGCCGGGAACGGCGTCCATGCTGCCGCTCACGGCGCGATGCCCAGGATGGCGCAGGCGGCGTTCAGCTGCTGCTGCGCTTCCGCCAGCGTGGGCGCGACGAAGGTCAGGTGGCCCATCTTGCGCGCGCGGCGCGGGTCGTCCTTGCCGTACAGGTGCAGATTGGCGCCCGGCAGCGCCAGCACCTGGTCCCAGGCCGGTTCGCGCGTGGCGTCGGTCTCGTCGCTGAACCACACGTCGCCCAGGATGTTGAGCATGACGGCAGGCGAATGCTGGCGCACGTCGCCCAGCGGCAGGCGCGCCATGGCGCGCACCTGCTGCGCGAACTGGCTGGTGACGCAGGCGTCCATGGTGTAGTGCCCGCTGTTGTGCGGACGCGGCGCCATTTCATTGACCACCAGCGAACCGTCTTTCAGCACGAAGAACTCGATGCACAGCACGCCCACATAGCCCAGCTCGGCCACGATGGCCTGCGCCGCCGCCTGCGCCTTCTTCGCGCAGTCGTCCGACACATTGGGGCCGGGCACGGTGGTGGTGAACAGGATGCCGTCGCGGTGCACGTTCTCGGCGATCGGGTAGACCACCGACTGGCCGTCCGCGCCGCGCGCGGTCAGCACCGACACCTCATAGGCCAGCGGCAGCATCTTCTCCAGCAGACAGGCCACCTGGCCCATGCTGTCGAAGGCGGCGCGCACGTCCTCGCGGGAGCGCACGCGCACCTGGCCCTTGCCGTCGTAGCCCATGCGCACGGTTTTCAGGATGCCGGGCAGCAGCTCGTCGCCGATGGCGTCGATATCCGCTTGCGAGGCGATCACCTTGTGCGGCGCGGGCTGCACGCCGGACTTGGCGGCGCAGCCGACAAAAAAGCTTTTCTCGGCGATGCGGTCCTGCGCCACCGACACGCCATGCGCGTCCGGCGCCACGAACACGTGCTGCGACAGCCGGGACAGGCTGTCGGCGGGCACGTTCTCAAACTCGGTGGTGACGGCGAAGCACTGCGCCGCCAGCACATCCAGGCCCTGGCCGTCGCTGTAGCCGGCGTTGATGAGACGCTGTGCGACCTGCCCTGCCGGGCAATCGTCGGACGGCTCCAGCACGGCCACCTGGTAGCCCATGCTTTGCGCGGCTTGCGCGAACATGCGGCCCAGCTGGCCGCCGCCCATCACGCCCAGCCAGGCTTGCGGATTGGCGCTGGGCAGGAAGGGCGTAAATTGCTGCGGTGAAGATTTACTCATTTTCAAGCGGTAAAGTCATGGCCTTGGCGGCTGCGGTTTGCGTGGCGCGGAAGGCTTCCAGCTGTTCAGCCATAGCGTCGTCGGTGCCGGCGATGATGGCCACGGCCGTCAGCGCGGCGTTGGCGGCGCCCGCTTCGCCGATGGCGAAGGTGGACACCGGCACGCCCTTGGGCATCTGCACGATGGACAGCAGCGAGTCTTCGCCGCGCAGGTATTTGGACGGCACGGGCACGCCCAGCACCGGCACGATGGTCATCGCGGCCACCATGCCAGGCAGGTGGGCCGCGCCGCCGGCGCCGGCGATGATGGCGCGCAGGCCGCGCGCGCGGGCGCTCCTGGCGTAGGCGTACATCTCGTCGGGCATGCGGTGCGCGGAAATGACTTGCGCTTCAAACGGCACGTTGAACTGCTTGAGGATGGCAACCGCGTTCTGCATCACGTCCCAGTCCGAAGACGAGCCCATGATGACGCCGACCAGGGGTTTGTTCTGATCGGCCATGCTTATACCTTCAGCTTCTCGCCGGTCAGGCGTTCAATGGCTTCGAAGTACTTGGCTTGGGTCTTGTTGATCACGTCCGCCGGCAGCGCAGGCGCCGGTGCGGTTTTGCCCCAGGTCAGGGTTTCCAGGTAGTCGCGCACGAACTGCTTGTCGAACGACGGCGGCGACATGCCGGGCTGGTAGGAGTCCGCTGGCCAGAAGCGCGACGAGTCGGCGGTCAGCACTTCGTCCATCAGGTGCATGACGCCGTTTTCGTCCAGGCCGAACTCGAACTTGGTGTCGGCGATGATGATGCCCTTGGTGGCGGCGTATTCGGCCGCGGCCTTGTACAGCGCGATGCTGACGTCGCGCATCTTGGCGGCCAGTTCGGCGCCGATGCGGCCTTCCATGTCGGCAAAGCTGATGTTCTCGTCGTGCTCGCCCAGGTCGGCCTTGGCGGCCGGGGTGAACAGCGGCTCAGGCAGTTTCTCGGCCTGCTTCAGGCCTGCCGGCAGCTGGATGCCGCAGATGCTGCCGGTGTCCTGGTAGTCCTTCCAGCCCGAACCGATGATGTAGCCGCGCACCACCGCTTCCACCATGATGGGCTTGAGGCGCTTGGCCACCACGGCGCGGCCTTTGACCTGCTCCACCTCATCGGCGGCCACCACGGACTCGGGCGCAACGCCGGTCAGGTGGTTAGGCACGATGTGGCCCAGTTTCTCGAACCAGAAGTCGCTCATCTGGTTCAGGACCATGCCCTTGCCGGGGATCGGTTCGTTCATGACGACGTCGAAGGCCGACAGGCGGTCGGTGGTGACGATCAAGATCTTGTCGTCGCCGACAGCGTAGTTATCGCGGACTTTGCCGTGGCCGAGCAGTGGCAGGGACTTGATGGAGGATTGGTAAAGGCTGTTCATAGCGGGGGGAGAGGAAAGATAACGCAAAGATAAAGCGAAACCGGCGCGCCGGGGAGTATCCCTTGGGTGCCCGCCGGTCAAGAAAATCGGGCCGAGACATCAGCTCGGCCCGTTCCAGACAGAATTTTACTTCACAATCTGCGCCAGGGCGCCGGCCTTGTAACGCTCGGCCATTTTGTCCAGCGCCAGCGGCTTGATCTTGCCGGCCTGGCCTTCGCAGCCGAACGCCAGGAAGCGCGCGCGCACCACTTCTTCCGCAGCGGCGCGGGCCGGCTTGAGGAAGTCGCGCGGGTCGAACTTGGATGGGTTCTCGAACATGTACTTGCGCACGGCGGCGGTCATGGCCAGGCGGATGTCGGTGTCGATGTTGATCTTGCGCACGCCGTGACGGATGCCTTCCTGGATTTCTTCGACCGGCACGCCGTAGGTTTCCTTCATGTCGCCGCCGAATTCGCGGATGATGGCCAGCAGTTCCTGCGGCACCGACGAGGAACCGTGCATCACCAGGTGGGTGTTCGGGATGCGGGCGTGGATTTCCTTGATGCGGTCGATCGCCAGGATGTCGCCGGTCGGCTTGCGGGTGAACTTGTAGGCGCCGTGCGAGGTGCCGATGGCGATGGCCAGCGCGTCGCACTGGGTGCGCTGCACGAAGTCGGCGGCCTGGGCCACGTCGGTCAGCAGCATTTCGCGGGTCATGGTGCCTTCGGCGCCGTGGCCGTCTTCCTTGTCGCCCTTCATGGTTTCCAGCGAACCGAGCACGCCCAGTTCGGCTTCCACCGTCACGCCGATGGCGTGCGAGAACTTCACCACTTCTTTCGATACTTCGACGTTGTACTCGTAGGACGCGACGGATTTGCCGTCCGCTTCCAGCGAGCCGTCCATCATCACCGAGGTGAAGCCGGAGCGGATGGCGGCCATGCAGACCGCCGGCGACTGGCCGTGGTCCTGGTGCATGACGACCGGGATGTGCGGGTAGGCTTCGACGGCGGCGTCGATCAGGTGGCGCAGGAAGGCTTCGCCTGCGTATTTGCGGGCGCCGGCCGACGCTTGCATGATGACCGGGCTGTTCAGGGCATCGGCGGCGGCCATGATGGCCTGCACCTGCTCCAGGTTGTTGACGTTGAAGGCGGGGATGCCATAGCCGTTTTCGGCGGCATGGTCCAGCAGCTGACGCATGGATACGAGGGACATGGTATTACTCCAAACAATAAAAAAATCGGTACGGGAGGCCGGCGGGTTTTCAGGAAAACTCGCCTACCTTCACTATCTTCAATGCATTGGTGCCACCCACCTGGCCCATGGGTTCGCCCCAGGTGACCACGATCATGTCGCCCTTCTTGACGATGCCGTATTCCACCAGCAGGTCCTCGGCCTGTTTCAGCACCACCGAACTGTCGGCGCCCTGCGCCAGTTCGTAGGCGCGCACATTGCGGTACAGCGAGGCTTTGCGGGCGGTGGCCACGCTGGGCGTGAGGGCGAAAATCGGCGTGTCGATGCTGTGGCGGCTCATCCACAGGGCGGTGGAGCCGGACTCGGTCAGCGCCACGATGGCTTTCACGCGCAAATGGTGCGCGGTGAACAGCGCGCCGTAGGCGATGGACTGGTCGATGCGGGTGAAGCGGACGTTGAGGAAATCGGCGTCCAGTTTGTTGTATTCGGATTGCTCGGCCTCGACGCAGATCGCGGCCATCATTTCCACGGTCTCGATCGGGTATTTGCCGGAGGCCGTTTCGGCCGAGGTCATGACGGCGTCGGTGCCGTCCAGCACGGCATTCGCCACGTCGGACACTTCGGCGCGGGTCGGCACCGCGTTGACGATCATGGACTCCATCATCTGGGTCGCGGTGATGGCCAGCTTGTTCGATTCGCGCGCCATCTTGATCATGCGCTTCTGCAGCGCCGGCACGGCGGCGTTGCCCACTTCCACGGCCAGGTCGCCGCGCGCCACCATGATGCCGTCGGACGCGTCCAGGATCTCCTGCAGCGCGGGGATCGCTTCGGCGCGCTCGATCTTGGCGATCATCATCGGCTTGTGGCGGTAAGGTTCGCCGGCGATATTGGCCAGCTGGCGCGCCATCGCCATGTCGGTGGCGTTTTTCGGGAAGGAGATGGCCAGGTAGTCGCACTGGAAGCTCATCGCGGTCTTGATGTCTTCCATGTCCTTGGCGGTCAGGGCCGGCGCGGTCAGGCCGCCGCCCTGGCGGTTGATGCCCTTGTTGTTGGACAGCTCGCCGCCGATTTTCACGGTGGTGTGGATTTCGCTGCCCGCGATGCGGTCCACGATCAGCACGATCAGGCCGTCGTTCAGCAGCAGCACGTCGCCGGAGCGCACGTCGGTCGGCAGCGACTTGTAGTCCAAGCCCACGCGTTCCTGGTTGCCCAGTTCGCCGTTCTCGCCCCACTTCGCGTCCAGGATGAACTGGTCGCCGTTGGCCAGTTCGATCTTGCCGTGTTCAAACTTGCCGATGCGGATTTTCGGTCCCTGCATGTCCGCCATGATCGCCACCTCGCGGCCGCACTCGGCGGCGGCGCGGCGCACCAACGCGGCGCGGTCGATATGGTCCTGCGCCTTGCCGTGCGAGAAGTTCAGGCGCACCACATCCACGCCGGCCCGTATCATTTTGACCAGGATGCCGAAGTCGGTGGAAGCGGGGCCGATGGTGGCGACGATTTTGGTACCACGGGACATAAGTTTCCTTTGCGGAGTTGGCGGGTTACGCGCCTGCGGCGCTAACCCGCCCTACGAACAAATTAGCAAGTAGGGCGGGTCAGGCGCGCACCGCGCCGTAACCCGCCAAGGAGCCGTCGAGAACTCAAGCGGCCGCGCGTTGCGTCAGGATTTCCACCGCCGGCAGGGTTTTACCTTCCAGGAACTCCAGGAAAGCGCCGCCGCCGGTCGAGATATAGCCAATTTTATCGGTAATGTCATATTTTGCAATCGCCGCCAGCGTATCGCCGCCACCGGCGATCGAATAGGCCTTGGAACCGGCGATGGCCAGCGCCAGCGTCTTGGTGCCTTCGCCGAACTGGTCGAACTCGAACACGCCGACCGGGCCGTTCCACACCACGGTGCCGGCCGCGGCGATCTTGGCCGCCAGCAGCTGGGCGGTCTTGGGACCGATATCCAGGATCATGTCGTCGTCGGCCACGTCGGCCACATCCTTGATGGTGGCGGCGGCGGTCGGCGAGAACTCCTTGGCGCACACCACGTCCACCGGAATCGGCACTTCGGCGCCGCGCGCGGCCATGATATCGATAATGGCCTTGGCTTCGTCCACCAGGTCGTTCTCCACCAGCGACTTGCCGATGTTCAGGCCCACGGCCTTCATGAAGGTGTTGGCGATGCCGCCGCCGACGATCAGGCCGTCCACTTTCTCGGACAGGGCCTTCAGGATGGACAGCTTGGACGATACTTTGGAACCGGCCACGATAGCCAGCAGCGGACGGGCCGGCGCGCCCAGCGCCTTGCCCAGCGCGTCCAGCTCGGCCGCCAGCAGCGGGCCGGCGCAGGCCACCGGCGCGAACTTGGCGATGCCGTGGGTGGAGGCTTCGGCGCGGTGCGCGGTGCCGAATGCGTCATTGACGTAGACGTCGCACAGGGCGGCCATCTTCTGCGCCAGCTCGTCGGCGTTCTTCTTCTCGCCCTTGTTCACGCGCACATTTTCCAGCAGCACCACCTGGCCGGCCTGCAGGCCTTCCAGGCCAGCGCCGTCCACCCAGTTCTGTTTCAGTTCCACCGGCTGGCCCAGCAGCTCGGCCAGGCGCTTGGCGACCGGCGCCAGGCTGTCTTCCGGCTTGAACTCGCCCTCGGTGGGACGGCCCAGGTGCGAAGTAACCATGACCTTGGCGCCAGCGGCAACGGCGGCGCGGATGGCCGGCACGGAGGCGCGGATGCGGGTGTCTTCAGTGATGTTGCCGGCGTCGTCTTGCGGCACGTTCAAGTCGGCGCGGATGAACACGCGCTTGCCTTGCAGGGCTTGTTGGTCGATCAGATCTTGCAGACGAATGAAGTTCAGAACAGCTTGCATGGCTACCCAAAGGACGAAGGTTGGAAAGACCGCTATTCTACCGCAACGCCGGACGCGAATCCCTTAGAAAATATGCAACAGTCTCAGGGCGGTGAAGAAGGCCATGCCGAAAATGATGGTTTCCAGCATGTTACGGCGCACCAGGTAAAACGCGATCGCGACCACGCCGGACACCAGTTTCAGATTGTCCAGGCCGATATGCACCTGGCCGCCCGGCGCCAGCAGCAGGTCGGGCGCGACGATGGCGGCCAGCGCGCAGGCCGGCGCGTAGCGCAGCACCTCGTGCACCCGTTTCGGGATATTGATATGGTGGCCGATCAGCCAGAACGAGGCGCGCGTGGCCGCCGTGGCCACCGCCAGCGCCACGATGGTGAGCCAGATTTCCCAGTCAGCCATGCTTGCCGTCCTTGTTGCGCGCCCGCTTTTCAGTCAGTTCCTCGGCCGCCATGGCCGTCAGCATGCCCAGCACGACGGCTGCCAGCAGGCCCAGCTTGTACGGCAGGCCGACGCCGGCCACCGCCACCGCGCCGGCCACGATCACGCCGCACACGGCGGGCCGGCTGGCCGTCAGCGGCACCATGATGCAGATAATGGCCAGCGTGCCGGCGAAGCCCAGGCCCCACTCGGCCGGCACCGTGCTGCCCAGCAGCACGCCGGTGATGGAACCGATCTGCCAGGCTGCCCAGTTGGGGTACATCAGGCCTTTCAGGTAGGAGACCTTGCCCGCCACCGGCGCTTCGCTGGGGTAGCGCTGCAGGAAGAGCGCGGCCGTCATGTCGCCCGAACAATAGCCGAGCAGAAAACGCTGGCGCCACGGCAGGCCGGCGAAATGCGGCGCCAGGAGGACGGAGAAAATGACGAAGCGCAGATTGACGGCGATGGCGGTCAGGAAGATGACCCAGATCGGCGCGCCGGCCGCGATCAGCGGCAGCGAGGCCAGCTGGGCCGAGCCGGCGAAGGCCATCAAGGTCATGCCCAGCGCCTGCGGCACCGTCAGCCCGCTCTTGACCATGGCCACGCCCACCACCAGGCCCCAGGCGCCGATGCCGAACAAGGTGGGGATGCCGCTTCTCAGGCCTTCGCGCCAGGAGGCTTCATCGTGGCGTGCAACATCGACAGTGGCGGTGGCTGGAGTGGCTTCGTTCATGTGGTTTTCCTGCCACGCGCGCGTTGTTTTTGTGGAAACGAACGCAAGCGGCCGGTACTGTAGATCAGGCGCTATTCTACCGATGATTCTGGGAATTGCGCGAATCCGTTAAAATCGGTGTTTTCAGCCTACGTTACACGGAGATCGCCAAGATGAGCAACACCACCCAGCCAGCAGCCGCCAACGCAGTAGAACTCGACGGCAAAGACCTGCCGGCCCACTGCCCCAACCCGGCCATGCCGCTGTGGTCTTCGCACCCGCGCGTGTTCCTGGAGTTCAATCACGACGGCGTGGCCAAGTGCCCGTACTGCGGCACCGCCTACCGCCTCAAGCCAGGCGCCGTGGTTGCCCATCACTGATTATTCCGGCCCGGAGTCTGCCATGTCAAAAAAACAATTGAACGGTAGCGCCAGCGAAGTGGAAGCCGCCTTTTACGACGCGCTGAACCGGGCCGACGTGGACGCCCTGATGGCCCTGTGGGCCGACGACGAGGAAATCGCTTGCGTGCACCCGGGCGGTCCGCGCCTGGTGGGGCACCGCGCCATCCGCGAATCGTGGTCCATCATCCTGGAGCACGGCGGCCTGCACATCATGCCGGCCGTGCTGCACGAAACCCACAACCTGATGAGCTCGATTCATTCCGTGGTGGAGGGCGTGACCGCCGCCACCGGCGAGCCGGCCCACCTGGTGGCCAGCAACGTCTATATCAAAACGCCGAAAGGCTGGCGCATCGTGCTGCGCCATGTGTCCGTGGCGCCCGGCCCCGTGCCCGTGGACAACCCGGCGCAAGTGCTGCACTGAGCGGCCGGCGATGAAGTACACCGCGCCACGGTGGCTGCCCAGCGGCCATCTGCAAACCATCTATCCCGCCGTCTGCATCAGCAAGCCGGCGGTGGCCTTCCGCCGCGAGCGCTGGCAGACGCCGGACGGCGATTTCGTCGATGTCGATTTTGTCGACGGCCAGCCCGGCCAGCCTTTCGTGGTGCTGTTCCACGGCCTGGAAGGCTCGTCCGACAGCCACTACGCGCGCGCCCTGATGGCCGAAGTGCGGGCGCGCGGCTGGTCCGGCGCGGTGCCGCATTTCCGCGGCTGCTCGGGCGAGCCCAACCTGGCGCCGCGCTTCTACCATTCCGGCGACGCCGCCGAAATCGACTGGGTGATACGCCGCCTGCACGCGCGCGCCATGGACGCGGCCTGCAGCCGCTTCTACGCCACCGGCGTATCGCTGGGCGGCAACGCGCTGCTGCGCTGGCTGGGCGAGTCGCAGCACCAGGCCGAGATCGTCGATGCGGCCTGCGCCGTGTCCGCGCCGCTGGATCTGGCGCGCGGCGGGGAGTCGCTGTCGCGCGGCTTCAACCTGCTCTACACGCGCATGTTCCTGAACACGCTCAAGCCCAAGTGCGTGGCCAAGCTCAAGCAGTTCCCCGGCCTGTACGACCTGAACGCGCTGATGGCCGCCAAGGACTTGTACGCCTTCGACAACGTGGTCACCGCGCCGCTGCACGGCTACCGCAACACGGACGACTACTGGGACCGCGCCAGCGCCAAGCATGTGCTGACCGACATCACGGTACCGACGCTGGTGCTGAACGCCAAAAACGATCCCTTCCTGCCCGGCATCCACCTGCCGCGCAAAGCCGCGCCCGGCGTGCTGCTCGATTACCCGGAGCACGGCGGTCACGTGGGCTTTGCGGCCGGCGCGCCGCCGGGCTCGCTGAGCTGGCTGCCGCAGCGGCTGATCCATTTCCTGGAAGGCGAAAACGCCAGCCGCGCGGCGGGCAAGGGCCGGATGTGCGAAGCTTGAAGCATGGATGACATCGTAAAACAAGCACTGGCCAAATGGCCCAATGTGCCGCACTGCTACGGCTGGCTGGGCCTGGACGCGCGCGGAAACTGGCGCATGCGCGACGAGCGCGCGCAGCACCTCGGCCTGCCGGGCGACAAGCTGAGCAATGCGGCGCTGGTGGGTTTTATCGTGCGCAACTACGCCAGCGACGAGCGCGGCTGCTGGTATTTCCAGAACGGTCCGCAGCGCGTGTATTTGAACCTGGAGACCACGCCGTTTGTGGCGCGCACCGATCCGGCGCAGGATTTTGTGCTGCATACCGGCGAGGCCTTGGGGCAGCCGGAGGCGGCGTATCTGACCGAGGCCGGTGAGCTGCTCCTGCAGCGCGGCAACGTGAGCGCGCAGCTGGACGACCGCGACGTGGCGCAGGCCATGGCGCTGCTGGAGATGGATGGCCGCGCCGTGGATGACGAGGCGCTGATGGCCTGGCTGGAGGGCGGCAAAGGCGCGCTGACGCTGCGTAGCGGTGATGGCGGCGCGATCGGCGTGCAGCGCGTGCGCAGTGACGGCATACCCGCGCAATTCGGTTTCATCCGCCAGCCGCAGCCGGACGCGCCGGCGTGACGCCCGGCGGGTTACGCACTCCGTGCTAACCCGCCCTACGCCCCCTCCAAATTCCGTAAATTTCGTAACTTCGTAGGGCGGGTTAGCGCGCGGCGCGCGCGTAACCCGCCAAGCGCCGCCTACGGCTCCTTGTACTTATCCCCCATCGCATCCTTGCGCCGCTGTTTGAGCTCGCGCTCCCTGGCGTCAATCTGCGCCTGGTCATAAAACGACGCATCGGTCGATTTGCGCGCCAGGTTGAGCTGATCCAGCGCCGCCAGCGTGCCGCCCTGCAAAGTGTAGGACTCCGCCAGCGCCATATGCTGCAAAGCCATCTTGCCCTGCTTGGAATAAGCCTTGGCCAGCAAGTCATGCACCTCCGGCTCCTCCTTGTAGAACTGCGCCTGCTCGCGCAGGAAGCGCGCCGCCTCCTCGAGCTGGCCGGACGCGATCATGGCCTCCGCGTACTGGTGCGCAATCCCGCGCGACAAGGGGAACTGCTGGTGCGCCGCCGACGCCTCCTTCAACGCCGCAGCAATCAGCGGCGCATTCGATTCCTGCGCCAGCTTGATATCCAGCGACAAGCTGGTGAACACCGTCGGCGCCGTATCGCGCTGGGCCATGCCGAACACGCCCTTCGGCATGGGCGCCTCGATGGTGGCGCGCGCCTTGTCCAGCCAGCGCTGCGCCGCCGCGTAGTCATTCTTCTTGAACATGGCAAACGCCATGCCGTACTGGCCCGCCGTCTTCTGCTGGCGGTTGTCCTGCTCCATCAGGCTTTCAAAATACTGCATCGCCTCGGCCAGCCCCTGCGTGCTCATATCCTGCAGCACCCGCGCGCGCGAACGCACCAGGTAAAAGGCCAGGCTGTCGAGCCGCTGCTTGTAAGGCTGCTCGCGGATGCGGGCCTGGATGTCGGCGATGCGCTCGGTGGTCAGCGGGTGCGTCAGCAGATAGGCGGGCACCAGGTCGCTGTAGTTGCGGCTGGCCGTCTGCATGCGCTGGAAAAAGGCCACCATGCCGCTGGTGTCGAAGCCCGCCTCGCCCATGATCTGGAAACCGACCCGGTCCGCCTCGCGCTCGGCGTCGCGGCCGAAATTGAGCTGCCGCTGGATGGCCAGGCCCTGCCCGCCCATCATCACGCCCATGGCCGCGTCCGGGCTGGACTTGGCCGCCAGGATGGCCAGTATCATGGCCGCCAGCGGTATCAGCGCGTCCTGCTTCTGCTGCCCCAGCTGGCGCGCAATGTGGCGCTGCGCCACGTGGCCGATCTCGTGTCCCAGCACCGAAGCCAGTTCGGACTCGGACTGCGCCGCCAGCAGCAGCGCCGAGTGCACGGCGATAAAACCGCCCGGCAGCGCGAAGGCGTTGAGCTGGCCGTCGCGCACGGCGAAGAAGAAGTAATTGAAGCTGGCCTCGCCGCGCGCGCCCGGATGGGCCGTCACCAGCGTGTTGCCCAGCGAGTTCAGGTATTCGAGGATGGGCGCATCATCGAGATAATCCTTGTTGCTGCGAATGTCATACATGATCTCCTCGCCCAGCTTGCGCTCGATCAGCGGGGAGAGCTCCTGGCGCTCGGTGTCGCCGAGGCTGGGCAGGTTCAGGGGCTTGGACGGCAGCAGCTGCGCCTCGGCCACGCCGATAGGCGCGGCGAACAGCAGGGATGCAGCCAGGGGGAGCAAGCGCGGCAAAAAACGTTTTGATTTCACAATGATATGATACCTGTCGATACCTGCAACTGACTAACTATACCCCAATGACCAGCACTCCCACCCCAGACCAGCTGACCCACTTCGACACCACAGGCCAGGCCCACATGGTCGACGTCGGCGCCAAACAGGAAACCCACCGCACGGCCGTCGCCAGCGGCAGCATCCGCATGAAGCCCGAGACGCTGGCAATCATTTTAGCGGGAAGCGCGAAGAAAGGTGACGTCCTGGGTATCGCGCGCATCGCCGCCATCATGGGCGCCAAGCGCACCAGCGACCTGGTGCCCCTGTGCCACCCGCTGGCGCTGACCCGCGTGACGGTCGACTTCAGCACCGACGAAGCCAATTCCAGCGTGCACTGCCGCGCGCAAGTGGAAACCTACGGCAAGACCGGCGTGGAAATGGAAGCGCTGACCGCCGTCCAGGTCGGCCTGCTGACCGTGTACGACATGTGCAAAGCCGTCGACCGCGGCATGGTGATGACGGACATCCGCGTGATGGAAAAACACGGCGGCAAGAGCGGCGACTGGAGCGTGACCAGCTAAACCCTTGTGGCAGCTGCCATCTGCCGCGCAGCTGCGCGAAGACCTGAATCAGGGCATATGTTTTGGACAAAGGCTGATTTATTGCAATAGTGTAAAACTTTTACTGCCGGTATATAATTAAATTTATAGACATAGGCACAACAAAAGGGCGCACGAATGAGCAGTGGTACTCCGCCGGGTGAAGTCAAGCCGCAGGAATACGAGTTCGAGCAGATGAACCTGCAGGTGGGTGGCAGGATACAGTTCATCACGCACCGGACCGTCAAGCCTGTACAGCACTTTTCCACGCTGATCGGCTGGGTGAAGGACGAGTATATGATCGTCAAGGTGCCGTTCGAGAACGGTGCGCCGATTGCCGTCAACGATGGCGACAAGCTGACCATACGCGTGTTTTCCGGCGTGAACGTGTGCTCGTTTTCCGCCATCGTACAGCGCGTGTTCGGGCGGCCGCTGTTCTACGCCCACCTGTCCTTCCCCGAAAAAATCCAGGGCACCAGCTTGCGCACCGCGATGCGGGTGAAGGTGGATATCCCTGCCCAGCTCACCTGCGATGCGACTGGCAGCGTGTCGGTGTTCCTGGTGAACCTGAGCGTGTCGGGCGCGCTGATCGAGTCGAAGCGGCCGCTGGAGTCCGGCGATGCGGTGGTGGGACTGTCGTTCACGCTGATCGCGCAGCCCGGCAACCGGCAGGTGCTGGTGAATACGCAGGCCAGCATCCGCAATATCAATGTGATCAAGCCCGCCACTGCGGACAAGGCCGAAGTGTTTACCTACGGCGTGCAGTTCATCAACCTCGATCCCACCCACTACACCTTGCTGCAAAACCTCACCTACGAGGCGCTGATCGCCGACCGGCAGAAGATTGTGTAAGGACGAAAAAAAACCTGGCCGAGGCCAGGTTTTTTTTGCGCCGGCGCCGTAGCGCCGTTAGCTTAAGGAGTTGCTGGTGCTGCTGCTGCGTTGTTCTTCTCGATTGCGCTCTTCGCCGCTGCATTCGTGGTCGACGCGGTCGCTTTCCAGGCGATGGTTGCACCATTCGGGCTAGGTTCGAAATCGATCGTGGTTTTGTCTACGCCTTTACCTACGCCGTCGTCAGCGAAGGTAAGGGTGATTTTGCCGTCCTTGACAGTAGCGCTCTTAACTTCTTTGGTAGCTACGAAGTCAGGAATGTTTTTGCCAGCCGAGGCACCGTTGTCGCAACCGGTAGTGGTGCCGCCGCTTTCCTGGATGCACAGGGCAGTCGCGGTCTTGATACCATCAACCGACGATACGGCGCTGGCCACTTTGGCTTTGACGGTGTAGTCGCTGTAAGCAGGGATGGCCACTGCTGCCAGGATGCCGATAATGGCCACAACGATCATCAGTTCGATCAGGGTGAAACCGGCTTGTGCTTGTTTCTTCATCATTTTCATGGATTTCATTTTATTGCTCCTCAAGAGGTGAACTGGTTGTTTGGTGCCACACTTGAGTTAGAGCAATTGCTGTGCCAGGCCTGAAAATGCCCTTTTCAGCCGGATGTCTGCCAATTTTCGTCACTTTTGCTTCCTGGAACTGACGATTTTTGTCAGCTCGGCTGTCAAAGTTTGGCAGCTGACGATTTTTGTCAGGCGAAATCTTGTTTGAATGCCATTTGCGTGCCGCTCAGGTCGAGCACGTCGCCGTCTTGCAGGCGCTGCGGCTGCTTGCCCAGCGGCGTGCCGTTGACCGTGGCGATGGCCTCGCCTTCGGCTTGCGCCACCGCATAGCCGTCCGGCGCGCGCGAAATGACGATGACCTGCACGCCGGGACGGCCCAGCGTGGTGAGCGGCTTGGTCAGCGGCAGCTGCTTGCCGGCGTTGGCGCCGTTCAGCACTTCGATGCGGCCCAGCACGGCGGCCGGCTGGGGCATGGCAGCGGCTGCGGCCAGCGGCGCCGGCGCCGGGCGGCGCGGGGCGGCAACCGGGACGGTGGCGCCCTCGCTGGCCGGGGCAGCCCCCGGGACCGGGCGCACGCCGTCCGCCAGGTATTCAATCCTGTACTTGGCAATCTTGATGCTGTCCTGGTGTTGCAGGAAATGCTTGCCCACGCGCTGGCCGTTGACAAAAGTGCCATTGGTGCTGCGCAGGTCTTCCAGGAAGGATTCGTCGAGGATGGTGGTGATGACGGCGTGCTCGCCGCTGACGGCGGCATGGTCTAGCACGATGTCGTTGCGGCTGCGGCGGCCGATGCTCATGCGCTCCCGGCTCAGCGGGACTTCCTGCTCAACCACGCCGTCGCGCGAAATGATGATCTTCCCCAAACCTACCCTCCGGACAATAAAAAACGGGGAGCCGTAGCTCCCCGTTATTATTCACTAAAAGAGTGAATTACAGCATTGCTTTCAGCAGACGCGCCATTTCGGACGGGTTCTTAGTGACGGTAATGCCGCAGGCTTCCATGATTTCCAGCTTGGCTTGCGCGGTGTCTGCGCCGCCGGAGATCAGCGCGCCGGCGTGGCCCATGCGCTTGCCCGGAGGAGCGGTAACACCAGCGATGAAGCCGACTACCGGCTTCTTCATGTTGTCCTTGATCCACAGAGCAGCGTTGGCTTCGTCTGGACCGCCGATTTCGCCGATCATGATGACCGCGTCGGTATCCGGATCGTCGTTGAAGGCCTTCATGATGTCGATGTGCTTCAGACCGTTGATCGGGTCGCCGCCAATACCAACTGCCGACGATTGGCCCAGGCCCAGAGCGGTCAGCTGTGCAACTGCTTCATAGGTCAGGGTGCCCGAACGGGAAACCACGCCGATGCGGCCCTTGCGGTGGATGTGGCCTGGCATGATGCCGATCTTGATTTCGTCTGGGGTGATCAGACCTGGGCAGTTAGGACCCAGCAGCAGGGTTTTCGAGCCGGCTTTGGCCATGCGGTCCTTCAGGGCCATCATGTCGCGGACAGGAATGCCTTCGGTGATGCAAATGGCCAGATCCATTTCGGCTTCCACGGCTTCCCAGATGGCGGCAGCTGCGCCTGCTGGTGGGACGTAGATCACGGAAACGTTGGCGCCGGTTTCTTTTTTCGCTTCGGTAACGTTAGCGAAAATTGGAATGCCTTCGAAGTCTTCGCCGGCTTTCTTCGGGTTCACGCCTGCGACGAAGGCATTTTTGCCGTTCGCGTATTCGCGGCACATACGGGTGTGGAACTGGCCGGTCTTGCCGGTGATGCCTTGGGTGACGACTTTGGTGTCTTTATTGATCAGAATGGACATGTTGATTCCTTAATTAAGCTTGACCGGCTGCAGCGGCGACGACGCTCTTGGCTGCGTCTTCCATGGTGTCGGCGGCGATGATAGGCAGACCGGAATCGGCCAGCATCTTCTTGCCCAGGTCTTCGTTGGTGCCCTTCATGCGCACCACCAGAGGCACTTTCAGCGAAACGGCTTTCGATGCGGTGATCACGCCTTCGGCGATCACGTCGCAACGCATGATGCCGCCGAAGATGTTCACCAGGATAGCTTTCAGCTCTGGGTTCTTCAGCATGATCTTGAACGCTTCGGTGACTTTCTCGGCAGTTGCGCCGCCGCCCACGTCCAGGAAGTTGGCCGGCTCGCCGCCGAACAGCTTGATGGTGTCCATGGTGGCCATGGCCAGGCCGGCGCCGTTGACCAGGCAGCCGATGTTGCCGTCCAGGGAGATGTAGGCCAGGTCGAATTTCGAGGCTTCGACTTCAGCTGGATCTTCTTCGTCCAGGTCGCGGTAAGCGACGATTTCCGGCTGGCGGAACAGGGCGTTGGCGTCGAAGTTGAACTTGGCGTCCAGGGCGATGACTTTGCCCGAACCGGTCAGGATCAGCGGGTTGATTTCGGCCAGCGATGCGTCGGTTTCCCAGTAGGCTTTGTACAGGCCTTGCAGGTTGGTGACGGCGTCGGCGATCGAACCTTCCGGTACGCCGATTTTCGCGGCGATGCCGGCGGCTTCAGCGTCGGTCAGGCCGACGGCTGGGTCGATGGCGATGGTGTGGATCAGTTCTGGATGCGATTCAGCCACTTCTTCGATGTCCATGCCGCCTTCGGAGGAAGCCATCAGGACTACGCGCTGGGTAACACGGTCGGTCACCAGGGAAACATACAGTTCCTTCTTGATGTCCGCGCCTTCTTCGATCAGCAGGCGGCGCACTTTCTGGCCTTCCGCGCTGGTCTGGTGGGTAACCAGCTGCATGCCCAGGATCTGGTCAGCGTATTCTTTAACTTGTTCCAGCGACTTGGCCACTTTCACGCCGCCGCCTTTGCCGCGGCCGCCAGCATGGATCTGCGCCTTGACTACCCAAACCGAACCGCCCAGCGTCTCGGCAGCTTTGACTGCTTCGTCTACGGACAGGCACGGGATACCGCGCGGAACCGTCACTCCGAATTTTCGGAGGATTTCTTTGCCTTGATACTCATGGATTTTCATGCTGGCTTCCCTTTTGATTAAAACTGATGTTGAAAGTTGATATTTATAAAACGAGGATGGTGCGTGCGCTAGGCCAACTCGGGCTTGCTCGCTACCCAGCGCGGGTAAAACCGGGCAACTGCCCCGCCATCGGTACGCAGGGCGTGGCATTTGTCGAGCTGGAAAGGCTTTTCATGCGGAACGTTGTCGCTAGCCGCATCATGCGTCGGCCAGACATCGTTAGCGAAGGCCTGGACTGCCGCCGTTGGCAGGATCTGGGCCAGTTCCGTCAGATGGGTGCACCCGGCGACGCCAGAGAGGCGCTGCTTGAGTTCATGCCGGAACCCCTTCATCAGGTTCAGTCCCACCAGGGCCGCGTACGCCGGGCCGATGGTGTTGCAGAAACCAGGATAGGGAACCGCGTCAGAAACGGCTTCGGCGGCAACGATGGTCAGTTGGCGGTCTACCGTAATGCGCAAGGAGAGGTCGTGCAGGGGCGTGCCGCCTTCGCGCATGCCGGAGGCGAGCTTGGTGGCGTTAACTTTGATGTCGGTGATACGGGCGTCAAGATCCCATAGGCCATCCTCGCGCGCGAACGCCTGGATGTCTATAGCGCGCGTGTGCCGCAGCGCACGTCGGGAGACTGGAGTTGACAGGGACATAAGACCGATGCCGCTTGCGCGGCAAAAATTAGTAAGCAGCCTTGCACTATTCTCTTAACAAGAATGCACGTTGCCGCAGCTTCTACGGACAACCACCGCACCCGCGGTGCTGCAAAAACCCCAAAAGTGTAGCACACCCCGGCGCGAGTTGCGACGTGGCATATGTTAATTAGCGACTTTTCATGAGCCTGCGCGGGGCGCCGCCATGCTAGCCCCGGGCTGTCCCCGGCCCTATTTCAGGCTCTCGTAGGGCGCGCTGGGGCCGCTCAGTTCCAGCGTCACCGGGCGCGGCCCTGGCTGGTACATGGGCGACGCAAAACTGGCGCGCGCGTCGCTGCCCTGCCACGCCACGGCGCCGAGTTCCAGCACCGAGGCGAACATGCTGGCGTGGCCGACCGGCTTGGCGCGGTTGGCCTGCAAGGCGGCCACCACCGCCGGATAGGCCCGGCGGTAAGCCGCGTTCATCCACACCAGCAAGGGCACGTGGGTGTCGTAGCGGGTGGGGCCGGGCTGGGCGTGCATGAAGAGCTGACGCTGGTCGTCGAACAGGTTTTCACCGTGGTCGGAGGTAAACACCAGCACGGCCGGGCGCTGCTCGGCCTGCAGCACCGCGATCATGCGGGCCAGGAAGCGGTCGGTCTCGACCACCGTGTTGTCATAGGAATTGATGGCCTCGGCCTTGTTCTTCGGCAGCGGATTGTCGACGCCGGCGTCGCTCAAGGTGGGATGGAACACGCGCGAGGCGCCGCTGTAGCGTTCCTCGTACGGAATGTGGCTGCCTATCATATGCAGCACCAGGAACTGGCGCGGCCCGGCCTGGCGCACGAAGGAGGTGAACATCGGCAGCAGGTTGTCGTCGGTGCGCAGGTGGAAGTCCATGCTGTTGCGGGCATATTCCCGCACCTCGGCGCTGGCGCCGTAGACGGACACCTCCTGGTTGGACAGCCAGGCGGTGCGGAAACCGGCTTCGCGGAAGGTGGGCACCAGCGTGGCGCGCTGCTTGCCCGTCGCATGGCTCACGATGGCAGGCATGGCATAGCCGGTCCAATTGGCGGTGGACGCCACGTCGGGGAAGGACAGCAATTGCGGCCCCAGCGCGGCCAGCCCTGGCGTGGTGTTGCGCGCGTAGCCGTTGATGCCGAGATGGTCGCTGCGCAGGCTTTCGCCCACCACCAGCACCACCAGCATGGGTGTGTCGCCCACAATGGAACGGCCCTGCACGCTGGCAAAACCGGCCCCCGCAATCGCGCGCTCGTAGCCGATCACGCGCCACAGCGAGGCCGCCAGGCCGCTGGGGAAAGCCAGGTTGATGGTGGATTGTTCCAGCAGCGGCGGCAGGCGCACGGCGTGGCCCACGGCCTGGCGCGCCACCAGGGCCAGCATTACCGGCATCAGGCAGCAGGCCAGCAGGCGCTTGCGCGCGGCCGTGTCCAGCCGCCAGCCGGGGCTGATGGAAAAGGCCAGCCACAGGTAGAGCAGCAGGCTGAGCGGCACCAGCCACAGCTTCCAGCCAAAGGAGGCCAGCACTTGCGCGCTCATGGCCAGCCCGGTGTTGAGCGCGGAGGACAGCAGCGCGTCGCCGGGCACGCTGCCGTAGGCCAGGGTCAGATAGCAATAGGGGCCGGCCAGCAGCGCCAGCGGCGTCCACAGCAGGAAATAGCGGCGCACACCGGGCGCCAGCACCAGGGGCGCGGCCAGCAGCAGAAGGGAGAAGGCCAGCAGGGCCAGCGCGTCGCTGGCGCCTTGGACGTGGTCGGTATTTAGAACGGCCCAGCTGGGCAGCCATAGCCAGGCCGCCAGCAGCAAAGCCTTCAGGGCGTCGCTACGCGTCGCCACCGAGGCCGTCCAGCTCATCGAGGTCCACGCCTTTCATGGCGGTCTGGATGGCGCGCTGGGAGAAGCCGCGCTGCAGCAGGAAGCGCATTTGCTTGCTGCGCTCCTGGGCGTCCCGCGGCAGAGCGCCGAATTTGCGGCGCCACACTTCGCAGCAGCGCGCCGTTTCGTCTTCGGCCAGGCCGGCCTTCAATTCGCTCAGCGCTTCGCCCTTGATGCCGTGCTGTTGCAGCTCGGCCACAATGCGGCTGTTGCCGTAGCGCGCGGCGCGGCGGTGGATCAGCGATTCGGAGAAGCGTTCTTCGGACAGCCAGTTGTTTTTTTCGAGGAAGTCGAGCAGGGCTTCGATGTCCTCGCCCTCCTCCGCATGGCGCGCCAGCTTGCGCGCCAGCTCCATGCGGCTGTGCTCGCGCGCCGACAACAATCGCAGCGCGCGCGCTTTCAGGCTGATGGGAGGCAGAGGCATGGTGGGAATTCGCTGGTTCGCCGGCTTGGCGGGTTACGCGGCCTTGCCGCTAACCCGCCCTACGCAACTATAACGTAGGGCGGGTTAGACGCGCAGCGGCGTAACCCGCCGCACAGCCAGCTTACTCGACGGCTTTGAGCTTGGGCGCCGGCTCGGCGCCCAGCGCTGGCAGCGCGCGCACACCCAACGAGGCGCGTACCTTGTTTTCGATTTCGTGCGCCAGTTCCGGACGCTCCACCAGGTAGGTGCGGGCGTTGTCCTTGCCCTGGCCGATGCGCTCGCCGTTGTAGCTATACCAGCTGCCGGACTTCTCGACGATTTTCGCTTCCACGCCCAGGTCGATGATCTCGCCTTCGCGCGAGGTGCCCGCGCCGTACAGGATGTCGAAGTGCGCTTCCTTGAACGGCGGCGCGATCTTGTTCTTGACGACCTTGACCTTGGTTTCGTTGCCGATCACTTCGTCGCCCGACTTGATGGAGCCGGTGCGGCGGATGTCCAGGCGCACGGAGGCGTAGAACTTCAGCGCGTTGCCGCCGGTGGTGGTTTCCGGCGAACCGAACATCACGCCGATCTTCATGCGGATCTGGTTGATGAAGATAACCAGGGTGTTGGTGCGGTTGATGGAGCCGGTCAGCTTGCGCAGCGCCTGGGACATCAAACGGGCTTGCAGGCCAGGCAGCGAGTCGCCCATGTCGCCTTCGATCTCGGCGCGCGGCGTCAGCGCGGCGACGGAGTCGACCACCACCATGTCCACGGAACCGGAGCGCACCAGCGCGTCGCAGATTTCCAGGGCCTGTTCACCGGTGTCCGGCTGCGAAATGAGCAGCTCGTGCAGGTTCACGCCCAGCTTTTGCGCATAGCCCACGTCCAGCGCGTGCTCGGCGTCGATAAAGGCGCAGGTGCCGCCCAGTTTCTGCATCTCGGCGATGGTTTGCAGCGTCAGCGTGGTTTTACCCGACGATTCCGGGCCGTAGATTTCCACCACGCGGCCGCGCGGCAGGCCGCCTACGCCCAGCGCGATGTCCAGGCCCAGCGAGCCGGTGGAGACCACTTGCACTTCTTCGATCGGCGCGCTGGCGTCCATGCGCATGACCGAGCCCTTGCCGAACTGCTTTTCAATTTGTGCCAGTGCTGCGGCAAGCGCCTTGGCTTTTTCGCCTGCGGGTACTGCGCCTTTTTTGTCGTCCATGATGATCTTTCGGCAAGTGGTTTAGTCGATTCAGGTGGTACTGTATAAAAAACCAGTGCTTTTTGCAAGCATTGTTTTCAATCGCGTTTGAGGCGGATCAAAAACTGGCCCCCTTGAGTAAAATGAAACACAATGGGGGCTTCTGCAACCGGGTGACATTATGCGTATTTTACTTGCCGAAGACGACAGCGTCCTGGCCGACGGGCTGACCCGCTCGCTGCGCCAGTCCGGCTATGCGATCGATTATGTAAAGAACGGCCAGGAGGCGGACACCGCCCTGGCCACCCAGGAGTTCGACCTGCTGATACTGGACCTGGGCCTGCCCAAGCTGTCCGGGCTGGAGGTGCTGCGCCGCCTGCGCGCGCGCTCCTCGCTGCTGCCGGTGCTGATACTGACGGCGGCCGACTCCATCGAGCAGCGCGTGAACGGCCTGGACCTGGGCGCGGACGACTATATGGCCAAGCCCTTCGCGCTGTCCGAGCTGGAGGCGCGGGTGCGCGCGCTGACCCGGCGCGGCCAGGGCGGCGGGTCGGCCATCATCAAGCACGGCCCGCTCAGCTACGACCAGGTGGGCCGCAGCGCCTATATCAACGACCAGATGCTGGACCTGTCGGCGCGCGAACTGGGCCTGCTGGAGGTGCTGCTGGCGCGCACCGGGCGGCTGGTGTCCAAGGAGCAGCTGGTGGACCACCTGTGCGAGTGGGGCGAGGAAGTGAGCAACAACGCCATCGAAGTCTATGTGCACCGGCTGCGCAAGAAGATCGAAGTGGGCGGCGTGCGCATCGCCACCGTGCGCGGGCTGGGCTACTGCCTGGAAAAGTTCAGCGACACGCCGCGCGGCGAAGCCAAGTAAGCCGTGGGCGAGCGCGAGGCCGCAGCAGCCAGCCAGCAGGACCAGGACGACCTGTCCTGGCAGGAGCCTGCCGGCGCCGTCAAGGAGGACGACATCCAGCACTCGCTGTTCGGCGAGATCCTGGACTGGATGCTGGCCCCGCTGCTGCTGCTGTGGCCGATGAGCATCGCCATCACCTACCTGGTGGCCAAGTCCATCGCCAACCAGCCCTTCGACCATGCGCTGGAAGACAGCGTGACCGTGCTGGCGCAGCAGGTCCACGAAGTGAACGGCAAGCTGGCGCCGCGCCTGCCCGGCTCGGCGCGCGACATCCTGCGCGCGGACGACGTGGACAGCGTGTACTTCCAGATCGCCGGCCCCGACGGCGCCTACGTGGACGGCGACCGCGAGCTGGCCGCGCCGCAGGAGGAAGACCGGGCCAAGCCCGGCATGGTGCAGTTCCGCAACGGCAATATGCACGGCACGCCCATCCGCATCGCCTACTCATGGGTGGCGCTGGAGGACCAGGGTGCCGAGGAGTCGCGCGTGGCGCTGGTGCAGGTGGCCGAGACGCTGGAAAAACGCGCCAAGCTGGCCAATGAAATCATCAAGGGCGTGATCCTGCCGCAGTTCATTGTGCTGCCCATTGTGCTGGCCCTGGTGTGGTTCGCGCTGGCGCGGGGGCTGTCGCCGCTGGCCCAGCTGCAGGAACGCATCCGCGCGCGCAGCTCGGACGACCTGAGCCCCATCGATTCGCGCCAGGTGCCGGAAGAGATCACGCCGCTGGTGCGCTCGCTCAACGAGATGCTGGCCCGGCTGTCGCTGTCGATCGAGATGCAGAAGCGCTTCATCGCCGACGCCGCCCACCAGATGAAAACCCCGCTGGCGGGCATGCGCATGCAGTCCGAGCTGGCGCTGCGCCAGACCGACCAGGGCGAAATCCACCGCTCGCTGGAGCAGCTGGCGAAAAGTTCGGAGTCGGCCACGCGGCTGGTGAACCAGCTGCTGGCCCTGGCGCGCGCCGAGAACCAGCCACAGGCCGGCGCCGCGCTGCTGCCGGTGGACCTGGCCGAGCTGGCGCGCAGCGCCGTGCGCGATTGGGTGCCGGCCTCCTTCAACTACCGCATCGACCTGGGCTTCGAGGCCCCGGCCGAAGGGGAAGTGCCGATCGAGGGCAACCCCACCATGCTGCGCGAGATGCTGTCCAACCTGATCGACAACGCGCTGCGCTACACGCCGGCCGGCGGCGCCGTCACCGTGCGCGTGCGGCGCTCCGAGCACGAGGGCGTGGTGGAGGTGGAGGACACCGGCCCCGGCATTCCGCCGGCCGAGCGCAGCCACGTGTTCGAGCGTTTCTACCGCATCCTCGGCAGCAGCGCCGAGGGCAGCGGCCTGGGGCTGGCCATCGTGCGCGAGATCGCGCAGCAGCACGGCGCCGACATCGACATTTTCAGCAACCCGCGCAGCAACAACGCCAAGCTGCCCGGCAGCTTGTTCCGCCTGATCTTCCCGCTGCGCGCGCCCGACGACGAACCGCCAGCAGACGAGCCCCATTATGGATGACACCACCAGCACCGCCGCCAGCACTGCGGCAGCGTCCCTGCGCGCGCGGCGCGAGCAGCACTGGCGCCGCACGCGCCGCCTCACCGCCGCCCTGCTGCTGCTATGGCTGGCCACCAGCTTCTGCGCCGTCTTCTTCGCGCGCGAGCTGACCGGGCTGATGCTGTTCGGCTGGCCGCTGTCCTTCTACCTGGCGGCGCAAGGCGCCTCGCTGGTCTACCTGGCCATCATAGGCGGCTACGCCTGGCGCATGCGCCGGCTCGACCAGCAGTTTGCCGCCGCCGCGCAGGGAGGGCAGGCATGAACGCCAAGCCCAGCTACTTCCGGCGCCTGTCGCGCTACTACCTGCTGTTCTCGGCCGGCTTCGCGGGCTTCCTGGTGGCGCTGTCCATGCTGGAGAAGGAAGGCATGCCGCGCGTCTGGATAGGCTACCTGTTCATGCTGGCCACCATCACGCTGTACGCCGCCATCGGCCTGGTCAGCCGCACCTCCAACGTGGCCGAATACTATGTGGCGGGGCGGCGCGTGCCGGCCATGTTCAACGGCATGGCCACCGCCGCCGACTGGATCTCGGCGGCCAGCTTCATCAGCCTGGCCGGCACGCTCTACCTGCACGGCTTCGACGGCCTGGCCTACGTCATGGGCTGGACCGGCGGCTACTGCCTGGTGGCGCTGCTGATCGCGCCCTATCTGCGCAAGTTCAGCCAGTACACCATCCCCGACTTCCTGGCCGCGCGCTACGGCGGCCCGCACCACGGGCGCTACGTGCGCATCATGGCGGTGGCGGCCACCATCATCATCTCCTTCATCTACGTGGTGGCGCAGATCTACGCGGTGGGCCTGATCGCCTCGCGCTTTACCGGCGTGGATTTCTCGGTCGGCATTTTCCTCGGCCTGGCCTCCATCCTGGTGTGTTCCTTCCTGGGCGGCATGCGCGCCATCACCTGGACCCAGGTGGCGCAGTACATCATCATTCTGGTGGCGTTCCTGCTGCCGGCCATGTGGCTGTCGGCCAAGCACAGCGGCAACCCCATCCCGCAGGTGGCCTACGGCAAGCTGCTGCCCACGCTGGGCGCGCGCGAAGCCAGCCTGGCGCACGACCCGAAGGAACAGGAGGTGCGCGCCATCTTCCGGCAGCGCGCCGACGACTACGGCCAGAAGCTCGACGCCCTGCCCGCCAGCTGGGACGCCGGCCGCATCGACGCGCAGCGCCGTCTGGACGCGGTCAAGCAGCGCAACGCCACGCTGCTGGACATCCGCGCGGCCGAAAAAGCCCTGATCAATTATCCGAAAACCGTGGAAGAAGCGGCCGCCGCCTGGGAGGCCGCGCGCGCCTACAACCTGCGGCGCGCCGCCGCGCCCGCGCCGCACGCCGAGCCCTTCGTGGCGCCGGACATCGCGCAGTCCGACCAGAAGCGCAACAACTTCCTGGCGCTGGTGTTCTGCCTGATGGTGGGCACGGCCGCCCTGCCTCACATCCTGATGCGCTCCTACACCACGCCGTCTGTGCATGAAACCCGGGTGTCGGTGTTCTGGACGCTGTTCTTCATCCTGCTGATCTACCTGACCATTCCGGCGCTGGCGGTGCTGGTGAAGTTCGACGTCTACACCGCGCTGGTGGGCAGCGACTTCTCGCGCCTGCCAACCTGGGTGTCGTACTGGGCCAATGTGGACAAGCTGCATCCGCTAATCAGCATCGTGGACGTGAACCACGACGGCCTGGTGCAGCTGGCGGAAATCGCCATCGACGGCGACGTGCTGGTGCTGGCCACGCCCGAGATCGCGGGCCTGCCCTATGTGATTTCCGGCCTGGTGGCGGCGGGCGGCCTGGCCGCCGCGCTGTCCACGGCGGACGGCCTGCTGCTGGCCATCTCCAACGCCCTGTCGCACGACATCTACTACCGCATCGTCGACCCCAGCGCCTCCACGCAAAAGCGCGTGACCATCTCCAAGCTGCTGCTGCTGGCGGTGGCCTTCATCGCCGCCTACGCCGCGTCCACCAAGCCGGCCGACATCCTGTCGCTGGTGAGCGCCGCCTTCTCGCTGGCCGGCTCCACGCTGTTCCCGGCGCTGGTGCTGGGCGTGTTCTGGCCGCGCGCCAACCGCCACGGCGCGGTGGCCGGCATGGTGGCCGGCTTCGGCGTGTGCCTGTACTACATGGTGCACGCCAACCCCATCCTGGGCGGCAGCGCGGCCGGGCAGTGGTTCCACATCGCGCCGGTCTCCGCGGGCATCTTCGGCGTGCCCGCTGGCATGCTGGTGATGGCGGTGGTCAGCCTGCTGACGCCCGCGCCGGGACGCGACACCACTGCGCTGCTGGCGCATGTGCGTGCGCCGGAGCAGGGCTAGGCAAACCTTCAGACAAATGTTATTGTAGGGAAATTGATTAATTTGCAATTGTTCTTTTCGCCTATTTAACATTGACCATGTCCACATCCCTGCCACTGCGTACCGCCCTCGCCTGCCTCGTTTCCGCCCTGATGGGGGCCGCCTCCATCGCGCCGGCTTATGCCGCCGCGCCGCCTGCCGAGCATTTCTTCGACAATCCCAGCTTCAGCAACCCCAAGCTGTCCCCGGACGGCAAGTACGTGGCCTTCAAGGGCAGCGTCGACGGCGGCCGCACCGCGCTGTATGCGCTGGACCTGGCCAGCCGCAGCATCAAGGGCGTGGCCAAGTTCGGCGACGTGGACATCGATAACTTCGAGTGGGTCAACCACGAACGCCTGGTGTTCGACACGCGCGACAGCAAGGCGCCCGTCGGCGACCGCACCAACGCCCCCGGCATGTTCGCGGCCAATGTGGACGGCAGCGGCTACCGCATGCTGGTGGACCGCAGCTACACGCCGGCTTCCGAAACGGGCAGCATGATCAAGCAGCGCGCGCTGCCCTACAACACCTTCCTGCTGGACCAGCAGGGCGCGCAGGACAGCGAGTCTATCTATGTGCGCCGCGCCGAATGGAACGAGGCCACCTGGGACCTGGAAAACTTCGACCTGCTGCGCCTGAACACCCTCACCGGCAAGGCGGACGTGGTGCCGCGTCCGGCCAAGGTGCTGGACTGGCTGCTGGACGCGGACGGCGCGCCGCGCCTGGCCATGTCGGACAAGGACGGCACCTCCAGCGTGCACCTGCTCGACCCGGCCAGCAAGGCCTGGCGCCAGCTCGCCAGCTTCCCCTCCTACGGCAACGCCCCCAAGGCCTTCTGGCCAGTGGGCATGAGCTCGGACGGCAAGCTGTACGTGAGCAGCCGCGCCGGCAAGGACAAGGACGCACTCTATCTGTACGACACGGCCAAGGGCGAACTCGCCGCCGAGCCGGTGGTGTCGCTGGCGGACTATGACTACGAGGGCCAGATGATCTACAGCGGCGGCAAGATCGTCGGCCTGGAGATCCTGTCGGATGCGCGCAGCACCGTGTGGCTGGACGAGCGCATGAAGGCGGCGCAGAAAACCATCGACGGCAAGCTGCAAGGCACGGTCAACCTGGTGCGCCCGGCGCTGCGCCCGGCCACGCCGTGGATGCTGGTGACGTCGTATTCGGACCGCCAGCCGAGAACCTACTACCTCTACAACGCGGACACGCAGGAACTGGGCAAGCTGGGTTCCGCGCACGCCAATATCGACCCGGCCGCCATGGGCCAGCAGGACATGGTGCAGATCAAGGCGCGCGACGGCCTCGCCATTCCCGCCTGGCTGACCTTGCCCAGCGGCGCCGGCAAGAAGCTGCCCATGGTGGTGCTGGTGCACGGCGGCCCCTTCCTGCGCGGTTCCGAATGGGGCTGGGACGCGCAGGCGCAGTTCCTGGCCTCGCGCGGCTACGCGGTGCTGGAGCCGGAGTTCCGCGGCAGCACCGGCTTTGGCTCGCGCCACTTCCGCGCCGGCTGGAAGCAATGGGGCCTGGCCATGCAGGACGATATCGCCGACGCAGCCAAATGGGCCATCGCGCAGGGCTACGCCGATCCGCAGCGCATCTGCATCGCCGGCGCCAGCTATGGCGGCTACGCCACGCTGATGGGCCTGGCGCGCAATCCGGAACTGTTCAAATGCGGCGTGGAATGGGTGGGCGTGACCGACCTCGCGCTGATGTACAAGGACCACTGGAGCTTCCAGTCCGACTTGAGTGCCCAGTGGAAGCAATATGGCCTGCCGCAGCTGGTGGGCGATCCGGTGCAGGACGCGCAGCAGCTGGCGGACACCTCCCCGGTCAACCTGGCCGCGCGCATCAAGCAGCCGCTACTGATGGCCTACGGCGATGAAGACCGGCGCGTGCCCATCCCGCACGGGCGCAGCTTCCACGCGGCCGTCAAGGCCCACAATCCGGACGTGGAGCTGGTGGTCTACCAGGGCGAGGGGCACGGCTGGTCGCTGCCGAAGAACCGCGTCGACTTCTGGACCCGGGTGGAGAAGTTTCTGAACCGCCACATCGGCGCGCAACCGTAAGCCACTTCACTGGAGCCTCCATGCACGGACTGCAACGCATGATCGCCTCCGCCGTGGCACTGCTGGCAGCGCTGGCCCATCCCGGCGCGCACGCGGCCGACGCGGCGCCGGCCGCAACGCCCGCCACCACCCCGGCCGCGCTGCCGCCGGTGCAGGACTTCTTCAGCAATCCGCAATTCAGCACAGTGCAGCTGTCGCCCAGCGGACGCTACCTCGCGGCCAAGCTGACCAGCCCCAATGGGCGCGAGCGGCTGGCGGTGGTCGATCTGAGCAACAACTCGGCGCTGTCGGTGGCCAGCTTCCACGATACCGACGTGGGCCAGTTCGCCTGGGTCAACGACGAGCGCCTGCTGCTCGACACGGTCGACATGCAGGTCGGCGTGGGCGACGCGCGCTACGGCCCCGGCCTGTACGCGGTGAACCGCGACGGCAGCCAGTTCCGCCAGCTGGCCAGCCGCCGCGGCGACGCGCACGCGGTGCAGTCGCAGCGCCTGCTGCCCTGGCACACGTATATGCTGGGCCAGCGCGGCACGCAGGACAGCGACCAGGTCTACGTCCTCAGCAGAAAGATCACCGGCCCCGGCCAGATGGAATATGCCGACCTGCTCCAGCTCAACACCAAAACCGGCTACAGCACCACCCTCAAGCGGCCCGGCGATACGCACGACTGGCTACTCGACAGCAAGGGCGAACCGCGCCTGGCCACCGTGGTGGAGAACGGCCGCAGCTCGGTGCACTACCGCGACCCGGCCACCGGCGCCTGGCGCGAACTGGGGTCGTTCGGGCAGTTCACCGGCGGCAAGGGCTCCTTCCGTCCGCTGGCCTTCGCGCCGGACGGCACGCTGTACGTGGTGACCAGCGCCTACCGCGACAAGTCGGCCGTGCACAGCTACGACCTGGCGACCGGCAAGATCAATCCGCAGCCGCTGGTGGAGCTGGAGCACTACGACTTCAGCGGCCGCCTCATCATGAGCCAGGACAAGCTGCTGGGCGTGCGCTACCTGGCCGACGCGCAAGGCACGCGCTGGCTGGACCCGGCCATGCAGGCCATCCAGCAGGAGGTCGACAAGCTGCTGCCCAACACCCTCAACCTGCTGACGCCGCCGTCCCGGCCGGAAACGCCCAACCTGCTGGTGGAATCGTATTCGGACGTGCAGCCGCGCGTGTTCATGCTGTACAACAGCGCCAACAGGCAGCTCAGCAAAATCGGCGCGTCGCGTCCGCAGATCCGGCCCGGCCAGATGGGCAAGCAGGATCTGGTGACCTACGCCGCGCGCGACGGCTTGCAAATCCCTGCCTGGCTGACGCTGCCGCATGGCAAGGACAAAAACCTGCCCATGGTGGTGCTGGTGCATGGCGGCCCCTTTGTGCGCGGCGGCCAGTGGGGCTGGCGTCCGGATGTGCAATTCCTGGCCTCGCGCGGCTACGCCGTGCTGGAGCCGGAATACCGGGGCAGCACCGGCTTCGGCGAAGCGCACTTCAAGGCCGGCTGGAAGCAATGGGGCCTGAAGATGCAGGATGACATCGCCGACGGCACACGCTGGGCCATCGCGCAGGGCATCGCCGATGGCAAGCGGATCTGCATCGCCGGCGCCAGCTACGGCGGCTACGCCACGCTGATGGGGCTGGTCAACAATCCCGAGCTGTACCAGTGCGGCGTGGAGTGGGCCGGCGTGACCGACATCAAGCTGATGTACACCGGCCACTGGAGCTTCCAGTCCGATCTGCCGGACGCCTGGAAACAGTACGGCATGCCGCACCTGATAGGCGACCCGGAGAAGGACGCCGAGCAGCTCAAGGCCACCTCGCCGCTGGAGCAGGCGGCCCGCATCAGGCAGCCGCTGCTGCTGGCCTACGGCGGCTCGGACATGCGCATGCCGCTCTACCACGGCAAGAAATTCCGCGACGCGGTGCAAAAGACCAACCGCCAGGTCGAATGGGTGGAATACGAGGAGGAAGGCCACGGCTGGGTGCTGCAGAAAAACCGCTACGACTTCTGGACCCGGGTGGAAGGTTTCCTCAATAAACATATCGGCTCATCTCAAGGAGAAAAATAATGCATCTGCGCCTGCGTGCCGTGGCGGCAATCTCACTCGGCCTGATGGCTGGCCTGGCCCAGGCGGCCCTGCCGGCGATAGGCAGCTTCTTTGGCAACCCCAACTTCAGCGCCGCCAAGCTGTCGCCCAACGGGCGCTTTCTGGCTGTGCGCATCAGCAACAACAATGAACGCGACGGTCTGGCCGTGGTGGACCTGGCCAGCAGCAGCGTCAGCGGCGTGGCGCGCTTCTCGGATACCGACATAGGCCATTTCCAGTGGGTGAACAACCGCCGCCTGGCCTTCGACACCGTGGACAACCAGGTGGCGCCGGGCGACCGCCGCTACGCGCCCGGCCTGTACGCGGCCAACCGCGACGGCAGCGACCTGCGGCAGTTGGCCGAGCGCGCCTGGTACGCGCGCGACACGTCGCAGACCAATATCAAGTCGCGCATCCTGCCGGCCAACACCTATATGCTGGAGCAGGAAGGTGCGCAGGACTCGGACTCCATCTATGTCGTGCGCGCCAACTGGAACGAGGTGCGCAATGAAACGCGCAGCTTCGACCTGCAAAAGCTGAACACGGTGACCGGCGCGGTGGGCACGCTGAACCGGCCGGGCGAAGTGCAGCACTGGGTGCTGGACCAGCGCGGCCTGCCGCGCGCGGCCTTGACACGGGAGGAAGACAAGCTGACCGTCCAGTATCTCGATCCGGACAAGGACAGCTGGCGCCCCCTGGTCACCTTCCCGGCCTACGCCAACGCGCCGGGCAACTTCATGCCGCTGGGCTTCGGTGCCGAAGGGCAGATGTATGTGAGCAGCCAGGGCCGCTCCGACAAGCGCAGCCTGTACGTCTTCAACCTGGCCAAAGGCGCGCTGGAGAAGGACGCCATGATAGGCCTGGCCGACTACGATTTTTCGGGCGAGCTGGTGTACCGCAACAACCGCCTGGCCGGCGTCGAGCTGCTGTCCGACGCCCGCGCCATGGTGTGGCTGGACCCGGCCATGGCGGCCGTGCAAAAGGCCGTGGACGCCCTGCTGCCCGACACGGCCAACCTGGTCACGCCGCCGCTGCGGCCTGAAGCGGCCTGGGTGCTGGTCACCTCCTATTCGGACAAGCAGCCCACCACCTACCTGGTCTACAACACCGAGACCAAAGCGCTGAGCAGGATCGGCAGCCGCAACCCGGCCATCGACCCCGCCCAGATGGCGCAGCTGGACCTGCACCGCTTCAAGGCGCGGGATGGCCTGACGGTGCCGGCGTGGCTGACGCTGCCCAAGGGCGGCGGCAAGCAACTGCCCATGGTGGTGCTGGTGCACGGCGGACCTTTCGTGCGCGGCGGCGAGTGGCGCTGGAACGCGGAAGCGCAATTCCTGGCCTCGCGCGGCTACGCCGTGCTGGAACCGGAATTCCGCGGCAGCAGCGGCTTCGGCGCGCGCCACGCCATGCGCGGCTGGAAGCAATGGGGTTTGGCCATGCAGGACGACGTGGCAGACGCCACCAAGTGGGCCATTGCGCAGGGCTATGCCGATCCGAAGCGTATCTGCATCGCCGGCGCCAGCTACGGCGGCTACGCCACACTGATGGGCCTGCTCAAGACGCCGGAACTCTACCGCTGCGGCGTGAGCTGGGCCGGCGTGTCGGACCTGACCTTGATGGCCACGGAAGGCAACAGCGCCATCTCCGACCAGTCCGACACCTACCGCCAGTACGGCATACCGGAACGGGTGGGCGACCCGGTCAAGGACGCCGCGCAATTCGCCGCCACGTCGCCGCTCAAGCAGGCTGCCCGCATCCACCAGCCCATACTGCTGGCGCACGGCAGCGCCGACAAGCGCGTTCCCATTCAGCACAGCAAGGACTTCTACAACGCCATCAAGCCCACGAATCCGAACGTGGAACTGGTGATCTACGACGATGAAGGCCACGGCTGGTCGCTGCCGAAAAACCGTGTTGATTTCTGGGGCCGGGTGGAAGTTTTCCTGGATCGCCACATCGGCCCCACGGCCAAATAAATCGGAGTAAGCTGGCGGCAGTCCACTCACGAGGAGATGCGCATGCCGTCGGGAAAAATTCTGGTCGCACAGGGAGGCGGTCCCACCGCCGTCATCAACCAGTCGCTGGTGGGCGTGGTGCTGGAGGCGCGCCGCTTCCGCCAGGTCACGCGGGTGTACGGCGCGCTGCACGGCGTGCGCGGCATTATCAACGAGGACTTCGTCGACCTGACCCAGGAGACCAGCCACAACCTGGAAATGGTGGCCGCCACGCCCTCGTCCGCGCTCGGCTCCACGCGCGACAAGCCGGACGCGGCCTACTGCGAGCAGATCTTCGAGGTGCTGCGCGCGCACGAGATCGAACACTTCTTCTATATCGGCGGCAACGACTCCTCCGACACGGTGCGCATCGTCAGCGATCGCGCCAAGGCGGCCGGCTATCCGCTGCGCTGCATCCATATTCCCAAGACCATAGACAACGATCTGGTGGGCAGCGACCACACGCCCGGCTTCCCGTCCGCCGCGCGCTTCGTGGCGCAGGCCTTCGCCGGGGCCAACCTGGACAACGCCTCCCTGCCCGGCGTGTACGTGGGCGTGGTGATGGGGCGGCACGCCGGCTTCCTCACCGCCGCCTCAGCGCTGGGCAAGAAGTTCCCCGACGACGGCCCGCACCTGATCTACCTGCCCGAGCGCGTGTTCTCGCTGGAGAGCTTCCTGGCGGACGTGAAGGCCGCGTACGCGCAACACGGGCGCTGCGTGATCGCCGTGTCCGAGGGCATCCACGACGCCTCCGGCGAGGCCATCGCCTCCCTGCTGGCGAAGGAGGTGGAGCGCGACGCGCACGGCAATGTCCAGCTGTCCGGCACCGGCGCGCTGGCCGACCTGCTGTGCGACGAGATCAAGGCCAAGCTGGGCATCAAGCGCGTGCGCGGCGACACCTTCGGCTATCTGCAGCGCTCCTTCATCGGCTGCGTGTCCGACGTGGACCAGCGCGAGGCGCGCGAGGTGGGGGAAAAGGCGGTGCAGTTCGCCATGTGGGGCGACCGCTGCGGCTCGGTGGCCATCAAGCGCACCGGCTACTACTCGGCCGACTACGAATTGCTGCCGCTGGATGCGGTGGCCGGCAAGACGCGCACCATGGAGGACGAGTTCATCACCGCCAGCGGCACCGGCGTGACGGACGCCTTCCGCATGTACCTGCGCCCCCTGCTCGGCTCCGGCATGCCGGACGCGTTCCGCCTGCGCCCGGCGCCGGTGGCCAAGATCCTCAAGAAGTGAGGTGGGAGAAGGTCTTGTTGACGATGCGCCACGCGCCGTCGGCCAGGCGCAAGGTCAGGTACAGGTGGTAGTTAAAGCCCAGCATGGGCGAATGCAGCCGCACAGTGGCGATGCTGCCCATGCTGTCCACCGACAGCACCCGCATGCGGTAGGGCTCGCCCAGCGACTGCGGGCTGGCGCGGCCGGCCACCCCTTCCAGGTAGGCGGCGATGGTCTTGAAGTAGGGCTGGCCGCCGATGTCGCCGTAGACCTGGGCCTCGGGCGCGAACAGCGCCGCCAGGGCGGCAGCGTCGCCCTGGTACACGCCGCGCAGGTAGGCTTCGGCTACGCCGGTGATCGCGGCGATATCGGCCGCTGCGGGCCGCGTGGATGGCTGCTTCATCTCGTGCTCCTGTCAAAAGGGGGAAGGCGCCGGCTGGCGCCCTCCCCATGCCGCAGCGCTATGCGGCGGCAGCCACGTGCTGCAAGGTTGCCTGCAATTGCTGCTCCAGCTTGTCGGCATGGGCGTAGCCGGGGCTGATCTCGTACAGGCCGTCGCCGGTGTTCAGCAGCAGCGCGGGGAAGCTGCGGATGCCCAGCGAACGCACATGCGAGAACTCGGCCGACGTCACGGCGATGGCCGCCGCGCTATGCCACTCCGCATGCAGGGCGGCGGCCGTCACCGCATGGCCGTCCTGTGCCAGCGCCGCCGACGCCACTTCGGCCAGCACCGCGCCGTCGGTCGTGTCCAACCCATCGACATAGAACGCATGCTGCAGGGCGCGGAACACGGCCAGCTGGTCGGCCTGCGGCGCCAAGCGCCGCACCGCTACCACGGCGCGGCAAATCGGCTCGGTGTCGTAGACGAAGTTCTCGCGCGCCAGGAGCGCGGCGCGGTTGAACGGCAGGCCGCTGGCTTCTTCCACCCTGGCCCAGTGGCCGAGGCGGAATTGCTTGCCGGTGTCGTCCAGCAGATCGGTGGCGCCGGCGCGCACGCCGCCCACCAGGATCTGCAGGTCCAGTTCCGGGTGGCGCTGCGTCAGGGCCGTCAGCTCCTTGCCGAAGCCGTAGCACCACGAGCACATCGGGTCGCCGGCGAAGACCAGCTTCATGACTTGTCTCCCAGCTTGGCCGCCGCGCGGGCTGCCGCTTCGCGCGCGCGCATGGTGACCACGTTCTCGCGGTTCACGCCCCAGCTGTCCATCTCCACTTCGTCGATGATGACGAAGGTGGTGGCCGGGTTCTTGTTCAGCACGCGCTGCAGCAGGTCGGTTGCGCCTTCGATCAGTTCCAGCTTCTGCGCAGGGGTGGCGCCTTCTTTGGTGATGCGGATATTTACGTATGGCATGGTGATTCTCCTTGAGCCAGGGTTGAGGTTTGCTTACCAGGTGCCGGCCGCTGCGCCGCCGTCGACCACGGCCACGGTGCCGCTGACGAAGGACGAGCCGGTCAGGTACAGCACGGCGTTGACGATGTCGTCGGTCTCGCCGATACGGTTGCTGGGCGACAGGCCTTTCAGGAAATTCTGCGTGCCTTCGTCGCTGCCGTGCATCGGGGTGCGGATGATGCCGGGCGCCACCGCATTGACTTGCACGTTGGCGCCAGCCAGCTCAATCGCCAGGCCGCGCGTGGCGTGGTTCAGGCCGCCCTTGATCAGGATGGGCAGCAGCGCGTTGACTTTGGCGTTGGGCTGCTCGGCGATGGAAGCGGTGATGGTGACGATGTGGCCGGCCTTGTTGGCGCTCATGTGGCGCGCAGCCTGCTGCGACGGGTAGAAGAAGCCCATCAGGTTGGTGCCGACGATGGTGTTGACTTCTTCCTCGGTGTAGTCGCCCACGGCCTTCGGCAGGAAGATGCCGGCGTTGTTGATCAGGATGTCCACTTTGCCGAAGGCCGCAATGGCTTGGTCGAACAGGGCGGCTGCGGTGGAGGCCAGCGCGATGTCGCCGGGCACTTGCAGGAAGTTGGCCGGGTTGCCCAGCTGGGCGGCGGCGGTCTGCAGGCCGTCGGCGCTGCGGGCGTTGCCGACCACGTTGTAGCCGCGTTCCAGGTAGGCCTTGGCGATGGCAAAGCCGATGCCGCTCGAGGCGCCGGTGACGATGACGGTTTTGTTGGTGTTCATGGTGTGCTCCAGTTCAGTTGTGTGGGTGACCGCTGGGTTTGTGTGCGGCATGGAACACACTTTACTTATTCCATTCGAGCCAATAAATAGCTAATATGGAACATGACTTAATACACGGTGTAATCTATGCAGCGGAACTTCGACGAAATGCAGCTCGGCACGATCGAGCTGTTCTGCCAGGCGGCGGAACTGGGCAGCTTCACGGCGGCGGCCAACCAGAGCGGCGTGACGCCGGCGGCGGTGAGCCGCTCGATCGCGCGGCTGGAGGAGCGGCTGGGGGTGCGGCTGTTCGTGCGCACCACGCGCCAGATCCGGCTGACGGACGGCGGCCAGCGCTACTACGAGCAGTGCCGCGAGGCGCTGGACCGGCTGCTGGAAGCGGAGCGCGAAGTGACCGGCGCGCAGAAGGCGCCGGCCGGGCCGCTGCGCATCAGCGTGCCCACGCCCTATGGCCACTACCGGCTGCTGCCCATGCTGCCCGAGTTCCGCGCGCTGTATCCCGAGGTGACGGTGCAGGTGCACATCAGCAACCGGAACATCGATTTCGCCGACGAAAGCTACGACATGGTGGTGCGCGGGCGCGACCCGGCCGATTCATCGCTGATCGCGCGCAAGCTGGAGGATGCGGAACTGGTGCTGGTGGCGGCGCCGGCGTATCTGAAGCGGGCCGGCGCGCCGAAGTCGCTGGAGGCGCTGAAACAGCACGAGTGCATCCAGTTCGACCTGCCCAGCAGCGGACGCAAGATCCCTTGGCAGTTCAAGGTGGACGGCAAGCAGATCGACGTGATGACCAGCGGCGGCTACACCTGCGCCGAGGACGTGCTCGGCATCGTGACGCTGGCGCGCGCCGGCGCCGGGCTGGCGCAGACCTACCGCTATATCGTCGAGCGCGACCTGGCGGACGGCTCGCTGGTGGAGCTGCTGCCGCAATTCGGCGGCACCTCGCGCCCCTTCATCCTGCTGTACCCGCACGCGCGCCACCTGTCGCTGCGGGTGCGCGCCTTTGTCGATTTCATGACGGCGCGGCTGGGGAAGCGAGGCTGACGACTAGGCCGCCGCCTCAACCTTGGCTGATGCGTTCAGTTCGATTCGGAGAACCGACCGGGGGTCAATCTTCTTGCGTGCCTTGACCAAGCTGTGACTGGTCTGCATCGACATCGCACAGCTTTAAATATTCTCCAGGGTGCATAGTAATCACAGTTATCTCCCGTCTGGCGTTGCACCTTGCGCAACCTGCAATTCAAGGTAGGTAGCGTGATAGCGCATGTCAAGCTCATGCAAGGAGAACGTTGTGAGTATTCGAGCAAAGGATGAGGACATACTGAAGGGCTGGCAGTTGCAATTCGATCTCGACGATCCTGACAGTGGCGCTGTCAAGAACGTCGATATTGTGCAAATCCCCCTGAGACAACGTTAGGGCATTTTCCTGCTGCGGAGCCGGAGTCGCTTATTTGCGGTAGGCGGCCGTGGCGCGGCCCAGGTTGTCCTCGATGCCGCCGGGCTGCTGCAAGCCCTGCTCCACCAGCGTTTTCAGGCGCTGCTGGGTGGCCGGCCGCTTGACCGAGGCGATAAAGGCGTCCCAGCCTGGCTGCATTTCGGCGTCCGGCGGCAGGCTGGCCAGGTTCACCAGCGCCTTGGTGTCGACGATGGCGGCGCGCTCGAAGGAGGCGATGCGGCGCGCCATGGTATCGACGAAGCCGTCCAGCTCGGCGTCCGGCAGCGAACGGTTGACGTAGCCGTAGCGCTCGGCCACGTCGCCGTTGATGTCGTCCGAGGCCACCAGGATTTCCAGCGCGCGGCCGCGTCCCACCAGGCGCGGCAGGCGCGCCATCGGGCCGCCGCCCGCCACCAGGCCGGCGCCCACTTCCCATTGCGACAGCACGGCTTTTTCGCGGCTGGCGAAGCGCATGTCGGTGGCCAGTATCAGCTCGCTGCCGATGCCGGTGGCGCGGCCCCGGATCGACGAGATGGTGACAATCGGCAGGCGGGCGATGCGCACCATCAGGTCCGGCACCGGGTGCATGCCGGTGGGGCCGGGCGCCATGCCGGTCGACTCTTCCAGCGGCGTGAGCAGGTCGTAGTGGGCGATGAAACTGCCCGGGATGGCGCTGTCGAACACCACCACCTGCACCTGCTGGTCGGCTTCGATCGCTTCCACGATACCGACCAGTTCGCGCACCTCCTTCGGCCCGACGATGTTCAGCGGCGCGTTGGCGAAAGTGACTTTCCAGTAGGCCGGGGTGACGCGGGTCAGGCGGATCTTGGCGTCCGGCGCTTCAGCGCCGATGGGCGCTGCGGCTGTAGGTGCCGCTGCCTGGGCGGCGCCGGCGAAGCTGGCGGCAAGGGCGGCGGCGGCGAAGGCCCCGGTCAGCGCGGCGGTCGCGCGTTTCATGGCGAAGTTCATGCTGGCTCTCCTCAAGCAAGACGCGCGGTGACTTGGCGGATGCGTTCGCCGAACAGGCGCGCGGTCTTCAGGTCGCCGGCGGGGATCTCGTCCACCGACGCGTCCGACGGCGTGGCGGTGGCCAGGCCGGCGAAGGAGGACAGGTAGTTCACATCGTCGCGGTGCGCGTTCTTGGCGTTGCTCGGCATCATGCCGGTGCCGGCCCACAGCATGCCGTGCTGCTGCGCCAGGGTGAACAGGGTGTACAGCGTGGTCTGCTTGTCGCCGGCCACCGAGGCCGAGTTGGTGAAACCGGCCGCCAGCTTGTCCTTCCAGCCCTGCTTGAACCATACCGACGAGGCGGTGTCGGCAAAGCGCTTGAACTGCCAGCTCACGTTGCCCATGTAGGTGGGCGAGCCGAAGATGATGGTTTGCGCCTTGGCCAGCAAGTCCCAGCCCGCTTCGGGCAGCTGGCCTTCGGCGTCGATAGCCAGCAAGGTTCCCTCACTGCCGGCGGCGACGGCCTCGGCGATCTTGGCGGTGTGGCCGTAGCCGCTGTGGTACACGATGACGATATTCGAATTCATGATTTTTCTCCGGATTGTGATGTTGGGATGGCGCTGCTGCCGTCGTTTCCGTTCGGCATGGAACTACTATAATTATTCTCAACGAGAACATAAACCACACAATCAGCAATTCATTTAATACACCATGTAATCAATAAGGACGTAAAAAAGGCATGCCGGGGCATGCCTTTGACGTTGCAGCGGCGCGGATCAGGTCCGCGCCTTGGGCATTACACCACCACGCACTGGTGTTCGCCTTCCGCCGAGGCGCGGATGGCGCCGATGCGGTAGACGGTCTCGCCGGCCGCTTGCAGCTGGGCCATCGCGGCGTCCGCGTTCTCGGCCGAGACGATCACCGTCATGCCGATGCCGCAGTTGAACACGCGGTGCATTTCAGCGTCGGCCACGCCGCCGTGCTGCTGCAGCCACTGGAACAGCGGCGGCAGGGTCCACGATTTGCCGTCCAGCTCGCAGGTCAGGCCGGGCTGCAGCACGCGCGGGATGTTTTCCACCAAGCCGCCGCCGGTGATGTGCACCAGGCCTTTGACTTCCATCGCGGCCATCAGCGCCAGCAGCGGCTTGACGTAGATGCGGGTCGGCTCCATCAGCACGTCGGCCAGCTTGCGGCCGTGGAAGTCGCCTTCCAGGTCCGGCTTGGCCACTTCGATGATCTTGCGCACCAGCGAATAGCCGTTCGAGTGCACGCCCGACGAGGCCAGGCCCAGCACCACATCGCCCGGGGCGATCTTCTTGCCGTCGATGATATTGGCTTTCTCCACCACGCCCACCGCGAAACCGGCCAGGTCGTATTCGCCGGCTGGGTACATGCTCGGCATCTCGGCGGTTTCGCCGCCGATCAGCGCCGCGCCGGACTGCTCGCAGCCCAGGGCGATGCCCTTGATGACGTCGGTGGCCTGCGCCACGTCCAGCTTGCCGCAGGCGAAGTAGTCCAGGAAGAACAGCGGCTCGGCGCCCTGCACCAGGATGTCGTTCACGCTCATGGCCACCAGGTCGATGCCCACGGTGTCATGGCGGTTCAGCTCGAAAGCCAGCTTGAGCTTGGTGCCCACGCCGTCCGTGCCGGACACCAGCACCGGCTCTTTGTACTTCTTGCTGATCTCGAACAGCGCGCCGAAGCCGCCGATGCCGGCCATCACGCCTTCGCGCATGGTGCGCTTGGCGAACGGCTTGATCGCATCGACTAAAGCATCACCCGCGTCGATATCGACGCCGGCGTCACGGTAGGACAGGGAAACATTAGAAGTTTGGCTCATGGTGTATTTCGCAGCGGAGGCGGTAAAATAGAAGGCGGTGGCCGGAATTCGTGCAAATCTGACGCAAAACCCGGCAAGTCCGCTATTTTATCAAAATGCCCCGTCAACCTGCCGTTTTTAAGAAAAACATCTTCCCCACATGCCATTTCCCCTCTCGGTCGAACAAAAACAAACGGCATTCTGGGTAGCATTGTGGCTGGCATTGGGTGTGCTGCTGGTGGCGCTGGGCCCCATCCTCACGCCTTTCCTGGCGGCGGCCATCATCGCCTACGCGCTCAATCCGGGCGTGGACCGCATCGACCATCTGCGCCTGGGCCGCTTCGACGTGCCGCGCCCGCTGGCGGTGGTCATCGTGGTGCTGCTGTTCCTGTGCGCCATCCTGTCGCTGGTGCTGATCGTGGTGCCGGTGCTGCAGACCGAGATCCCGCTGCTGCAGGCGCAGATTCCCGCCTTCCTGGCCAAGGCCAACGACCTGCTGGGACCGCGCCTGCGCGAAATGGGCATCAAGGTGCAGCTCGACAGCGCCGGCATCAAGAAGCTGGTGTCGCAGCAGATGGTCAGCAGCGGCGACGAGATCTGGGCCGCCGTGCTGGCCTCGGCGAAGGTGGGCGGCACCGCCGTGCTGGGCTGGATCGCCACCGTGGTGCTGGTGCCGGTGCTGCTGTTCTACCTGCTGCTGGACTGGCATCCCATGCTGGCGCGCATCGCCGGCGCCGTGCCGCGCCGCTATATCGGCGCCACCGTGGCCATGGCCGAGGAGGTCGACACCCTGCTGGCGCAGTACCTGCGCGGCCAGCTGCTGGTGATGGTGGTGCTGGCGGTGTACTACTCGACCTGCCTGGCCATCGCCGGCTTCGACGTGGCGCTGCCGGTCGGCATCCTGACCGGCCTGCTGGTGTTCATTCCCTACCTGGGCTTCGGCCTGGGCCTGGCGCTGGCCCTGATCGCCGCCGTGCTGCAGTTCACCGACTGGAGCGGCGTGGTGGCGGTGGCCGTGATCTACGGCGCCGGCCAGGTGATCGAGGGCTTTTTCCTCACGCCGCGCCTGGTGGGCGAGCGCATCGGCCTCAATCCGCTGGCGGTGATCTTCGCGCTGCTGGCCTTCGGCCAGCTGTTCGGCTTTGTCGGCGTGCTGCTGGCCCTGCCCGCTTCGGCCATCCTGATGGTGGCCTTCAAGCATCTTCGCGGCCACTACTTGCGCAGCAGCTTTTATAATGCGTAGTGTGAAGACGAATTTGCAAACTGTGGGGCGCGAGCCATGAAGCAACTGGTGCTGGATTTAGGCGCCGAGCCTGTGCTCACCCTCGATTCCTTCGAAGTGGGTCAAAACGCCGAGGTGGCCGCGCTGATGCGCGAGTTCGCCGGCCGCACTTCGCGCGAACACTTCGCCTACCTGTGGGGCGACGGCGGCGCGGGCAAGAGCCATATCCTGAAGGCGCTGGGCGCGTGCGAGCGCGCGCGCTACATCTCGCCGTTCTCGATCGAATCGGAATTCGTGTACTCGCCGGAAGTGGACCTGTACCTGCTGGACGACTGCGAAAAGCTGTCGCCGCTGGCGCAGATCGACGCCTTCGCCCTGTTCAACGAGATCCGCGCCAACAACGCCTTCATGGTGTGCAGCGGCGCCGTGGCGCCGGCCGTGCTGCCGGTGCGCGAGGACCTGCGCACGCGCATGGGCTGGGGCCTGATCTACCGCCTGCACGGCCTGACCGACGATGAGAAGATTGCCGCTTTGACCACGGCGGCGGCGGCCCGCGGGTTGACGCTGTCGCCCGGCGTGTTACCCTATTTGCTGTCCCACTACCGGCGCGACATGCGCTCGCTGTCGGAAATGCTGGACGCGCTGGACCAGTATTCCCTTGAAACCCAACGTCCTATTACCCTGCCGCTGCTGCGTGAATGGCTGCAGGCGGAAGCGAAAGAATAATGAACCTGGCCCTGTTTGACCTCGACCATACCCTGCTGCCCATCGATTCGGATTACGAATGGGGCCAATTCCTGTGCCGCATCGGCGCCGTCGACGCGCAAGCCTTCGCGGCCCGCAACCAGGCCTTCTTCGCCCAGTACCAGGCCGGCACGCTGGACCCGGTCGAATACCTGGAGTTCTCGCTCGGCACGCTGGCCGGCTTCCCGCGCGCCAAGCTGGACGAGATGCACGCCCAGTTCATGCGCGAAGTGATCGCCCCGGCCATCCGCCCGTCGGCGCGCGCGCTGCTGCAAAAGCACCTGGGCCAGGGCGACCTGGTGGCCATCGTCACGGCCACCAACCACTTCGTCACCGCGCCCATCGCCGCCGCGCTGGGCATCGAGCACCTGATCGCGGCCATGCCGGAAGTGGCGGCCGACGGCAGCATCACCGGCAAACTGGTGGGCACCCCCACCCAGGGCGCCGGCAAAGTGGTGCACACCAAGGCCTGGCTCGAAAAACTGGGCAAGCGCCTGGAAGACTTCGAGACGGTCCACTTCTACAGCGACTCGCACAACGACATTCCGCTGATGTCGGTCGTCACCCACCCGGTGGCCACCAATCCGAACGCCGCACTGACCAGCCACGCCGCCGAAAAAGGCTGGCCCACGATAAATATATTCAATGATTAAGAAATTGATCCGCAAAATCCTCGGCGTCAAAGAAGCTCCGGTACGCGACACCAGCGTGCCGGTCATCCTGGGCGCCCAGCAGCACGGCATCGAGCCGCGCCTGCTGTCCTCCAACGCCGTGCGCGTGACCAGCACCCTGCAGGACGCGGGCTACCAGGCCTTCGTGGTCGGCGGCGCCGTGCGCGACCTGCTGCTGGGCGTGAAGCCGAAAGACTTCGACATCGCCACCGACGCCACGCCCGAGCAGGTGAAGCGCCTGTTCCGGCGCGCCTTCATCATCGGCAAGCGCTTCCAGATCGTGCACGTGATGTTCGGCCAGGACCTGCTGGAGGTGACCACCTTCCGCGGCCCGTCGATCGAGAACGCGCCCAAGGATGAACACGGCCGCGTCCTGCGCGACAACACCTTCGGCACCATGGCGGAGGACGCCGAACGGCGCGACTTCACCATCAACGCCATGTACTACAACCCGGCCAGCGAGGAAGTGTGGGACTACCACGGCGGCATCGAGGACATCCGCGCCAAGACGCTGCGCATCATCGGCGTGCCGGAAGCGCGCTACCGTGAAGACCCGGTGCGCATGCTGCGCGTGACGCGCTTCGCCGCCAAGCTGGGCTTCCAGATCGAGCCCGGCACGCGCGAACCCATCACCGTGATGGCGCCGCTGATCGACAACGTGCCGCCTGCGCGCGTGTTCGACGAGATGCTCAAGCTGCTCATGTCCGGCCACGCGCTGGCCTGCTTGCAGCAGCTGCGCAAGGAAGGCCTGCACCACGGCCTGCTGCCGCTGCTGGACGTGGTGCTGGAACAGCCGCTGGGCGTGAAGTTCGTCACGCTGGCGCTGGATTCGACCGACCGCCGCATCCACGCCGGCAAGACCGTCTCGCCAGGCTTCCTGTTCGCGTCGCTGCTGTGGCACCAGGTGCTGGAGAAGTGGAACGCGTACAAGGCATCCGGCGAATTCCCGATTCCCGCGCTGCACCTGGCGGCGGACGAAGTGCTCGACTCGCAGACCGAGAAGCTGGCCTTGCAGCGCAAGATCGGCTCCGACATGCGCGACATCTGGTCGATGCAGCCGCGCTTCGAGCGCCGCACCGGCAAGAACCCGTACAAGCTGCTGGAGCACCTGCGCTTCCGCGCCGGCTACGACTTCCTGCTGCTGCGCTGCGCCTCGGGCGAGATCGACGCCGAGCTGGGCGAATGGTGGACCGCCTTCTACGACGGCGACGAAACCGAACGCGAACAGCTGGTTGCCGGCCTGAGCCAGAGCGGCGGCGCAGCGGGCGGCGCCAAGCGCAAGCGTCCACCGCGCCGCGGCGGCCGCAACAAGGGCGAAGCCGGCGGCGATGAAGGCGGCAGCGGCGACGCAGGCTACGGCGGCCAGGCAGACAGCGGCTACGCGGAAGCCGGCCACGCGGGCGGCCATGCAAGCGGCACCGAAGGTGCACCGGCGCCACGCGAACCGCGTCCGCCACGCGCGCGCGCGCCGCGCCCTCCCCGCAACCGCGCCCCTGCCGGCTCGGACTCGGGCAATGGCGGCGGCAATGGTGGTAATAGCGGCGAATGAACGCGGTATTGAGCACCATGAGCACCACAGCCTACATAGGCATCGGCGCCAACCTGGGTGATGCGCAGGCCAACGTGCAGGACGCCATCGCGCGCCTGCGCGCCCTGCCCGGCAGCACCGTGAGCGCCGTCTCCTCGCTGTACCGCACCGCCCCGATCGACTCCAGTGGCGACGACTACATCAACGCCGTGGCCTGCCTGGAAACGGAGCTGGGACCGGAAGAGCTGCTGCAAGCGCTGCAAGGCATCGAACTGGCGCACGGCCGCGAACGTCCCTACCGCAACGCCCCGCGCACGCTGGACCTCGACGTGCTGCTCTACGGCCAGCAGGAAATCAAAACCCCCGCGCTGCAAGTGCCGCACCCGCGCATGTGCGAGCGCGCCTTCGTCATCATCCCCCTGCTGGAAATCGACCGCAGCATCAACATCCCCGGCCGCCTGCGCGCCGCCTGCTTTGAATCCGCCGTCGCCGGCCAAGGCATCACCCGGCTCTAGACGCCGTATCCCAATCGGAGACAACCGTCTCCGATTGGGATACACTTGCAGGCATGCTCGCCGATTTCCTTTTAGGCCCGTTCCGTGCCCGCATTCTGTCGGCGCTATTGCTGCGCCCAGAAGACTCATGGCACGTGCGCGAACTGGCGCGCCAACTGGACGCCCTGCCTGGCAGCGTGAACCGCGAACTGATCAAACTCACCGAGGCTGGCATTCTGGTCCGCCAGCAAATCGGCAACCAAATCCACTACCGCGCCAATCCCGCGTGCCCGATCCTTGACGAGATCACCAGCCTGCTGCGCAAAACCTCCGGCCTGGCAGACCAGATTAGCTCCGCTCTCCAGCCTCTTTCGCCGCAAATCGAATGCGCCTTCATTTTCGGCTCCGTCGCGCGGGGAAAAGAGCAAGCCTTCTCAGATATCGATATCCTTGTGCTAGGCGATATCGGCTTCAACCAAATTGTGGCAACCTTGCATCCACTGCAAACTACTTTACGCCGCGAAATCAATCCGGTCACGTATCGCACCGAGGATTTCCAGCAAAAGCTCGCCAGCGGCAATACCTGGGCGAGCGAAGTAGCAAACAACCCCAAACTATTCGTGATAGGCAACGCCGATGACTTTGGAAAACTTATTGAAGATAGGCCGCCTGTCACTATTGGCCCCAAGCCGCGATGACATCCAGCGCCTGCTTGAAGCAGCCAAGCGCAATCTCGCGGACGCCAAAGTGGATGCAGTAAGCGAAGAGAGCCGATTCGACTCCGCCTACAAATGCATCATGCAGTGCGCCATGGCCACGCTGCGAGCAAGCGGATATCGCACATCCACGAACCAGCCTGGCCACCATCAGACGGCAATCCAGGCCCTGCCTCTGACCATAGGCCTCGACAGCAAAACGATGGTCCTGCTGGACACCTTCCGCAAACAACGCAACATCTCGGATTACAATGGCGATCCAATCAGCCCTTCGCTTCTCGAAGCATGCATCGCCGAAGCCGGGGCGATGCTGGTGCGCGTAGAAGCCTGGCTCACTGCGGCATACCCTGATCTGAAATAACGACACAATCCTATGCAAACACTCCTGCTCCTCGCCGCCTCCAACATTTTCATGACTGTCGCTTGGTACTGGCACTTGAAGGGCGGGATGAACAAGCCGCTGTTCATGGTCATCATGATCAGCTGGACGATTGCGTTCGTGGAGTACTGCCTGGCGGTGCCGGCCAACCGGATCGGCTTTGCCAGCGGCTGGAGCGCCGGACAGCTGAAGGTGACGCAGGAAGCCATCGCGCTGATCGTGTTCGGCGTGTTCATGGTGACCGTGCTGGGCGAGCCGGTGAGCTGGCGGCACCTGGCGGCGTTCGGCTGCATCATGGCGGCCGTGGCCTTCCTGTTTGTCGGCAAATAGTGGCCGCCGTCTATTTCGGTTTCCCACGATGAAAAGAAAGTTCGTTCGCGGGTAGAATACGCGGTTTGGCGGCAGGGATTACACTGGCGCCACCGGGATTACACTACTTGAGGAACATCCATGTCTGGTTATTTGCAAGGTAACGAAATGGCGGGCAGCGCTCCTGTGCCGGCCGCTGGTGCGAACACTGCGGCTGCAGCTCCGGCTGCGGCGCCGGCAAAACCCGTGGCGCAAAAGGCGGTCACCATCCCCGCGCTGAACGCGCGTAAAGCCGCCGGCGACAAGATCACCATGCTGACCTGCTATGACGCCAGCTTCGCTTCGCTGATGGACCGCTGCGGCGTGGAAGTTCTGCTGATCGGCGATTCGCTGGGCATGGTGTGCAACGGCCTGGATTCGACGCTGCCGGTGACGCTGGACGAAGTGGCTTACCACACCAAGGCTGTCGCGCGCGGCAACAAGTCGGCACTGGTGCTGGCCGATATGCCGTTTGGCACCTACGCCAACCCGCAGCAGGCGTTCGACAACGCGGTCAAGCTGATGCAGGCCGGCGCGCACATGGTGAAGATCGAGGGCGGCGCGTGGCTGGCCGATACCGTGAAGTTCCTCACCGAGCGCTCGGTTCCTGTCTGCGCCCACCTGGGCCTGACGCCGCAGTCGGTGCACCAGCTGGGCGGCTACAAGGTGCAGGGCAAGACCACCGAGAGCGCGGATCTGCTGAAGGCCGATGCGCTGAAGCTGCAGGCCGCAGGCGCCGCCATGGTGGTGCTGGAGGCGATTCCTACGCAGCTAGGCAAGGAAGTGACCGAGCTGCTGACCATGCCGACCATCGGCATCGGCGCCGGTCCGGACTGCTCGGGCCAGGTGCTGGTGATGCACGACCTGCTGGGCGTGTTCCCGGGCCGCAAAGCACGCTTCGTGAAGAACTTCATGGACGGACAGACCAGCATTGATGCGGCAGTCAGCGCTTACGTGGCGGCAGTCAAGGACGGCTCTTTCCCGGCGCAGGAACACTGCTTCTGATTGCGGGCAATGGCGGGTTACGCACTGCGTGCCAACCCGCCCTACGCAACCTCCGCGCCCTCCGCGCCCTCCGCGCCCTCCGTGCCCACGGACAGATCGTGGATTCGTAGGGCGGGTTAGCGCCGCCGGCGCGTAACCCGCCAAGCTTCAGCCTATCTGTATCCAGGTGGTTTTCAGCTCGGTGTACTTGTCGAACGCGTGCAGCGATTTGTCGCGGCCGTTGCCGGACTGTTTGTAGCCGCCAAAGGGCACTGTAATGTCGTCGCCGTCGTATTGGTTGACGTGCACCGTGCCCGCCCTTAGCGCCCGCGCCACCTGGATCGCCTTGCTCATATTGGCGCTCCATACCGCCGCCTGCAAGCCATACGGCGTGGCGTTGGCCTGCTTCACGGCGTCCTGCACGTCGGTGAAACCGAGCACCGACAGCACCGGCCCGAATATCTCCTCCTGCGCTATCTTCATGCTGCTGTCGACCTGGTCGAACAAGGCCGGCGCGACATAGTAGCCGCCGCTTTGCGCGCGCTCGCGCCCGCCGCCCGCCAACAGGCGCGCCCCGCCCTGCAGGCCCGCTTCGATATAGCCCAGCACCGTTTTCATCTGCACCTCGTCCACGATGGCGCCCATCACCGTGGCTTCGTCCAGCGGATCGCCCGGCTGGTAGCGCGGCATCATGGCCAGCGCTTTCTCGATGAAGCGCTCGCGGATGGACTCCTCCACAAACAGGCGCGACGGCGCGTTGCAGCTCTCGCCCTGGTTGAAATAGATGGAGCCGACCGCCGCTTCCACCGCCGCGTCCAGGTCCGGGCAGTCGGCGCAGACGATGTTGGCGGACTTGCCGCCCAGCTCAGTCCAGGCCCGCTTCAGGTTCGACTGTCCCGCCATCTGCATGATCTGCTTGCCCACGCGCGTGGAGCCGGTGAAGGCGATGCAGTCCACGTCCATGTGCAGCGCCAGCGCGCTGCCTGCCTCGTTGCCAAAGCCCGGCAGCACGCTGAACACGCCGGGCGGTATGCCCGCCGCCAGCGCCAGCTCGGCCAGCCGCAAGGAGGTCAGCGGCGCCTTCTCCGACGGCTTGAGCACCACGCTGTTGCCCGCCGCGAGCGCAGGGGCGATCTTCCACGCGGCCATGATCATGGGGTAGTTCCACGGGATGACCGCGCCCACCACGCCCACCGGCTCGCGCGTGATCAGCGCCAGGCTGTTGCTGGCGGTGGGGGCGATTTCGTCGTACACCTTGTCCACCGCTTCGCCGTACCAGCGGATGCAGTTGGCGGCGGCGCCCACGTCCACGCTCTGGCTGTATTTGATGGGCTTGCCCATGTCCAGCGTCTCCAGCAGCGCCAGCTCGGCGGCGTTCTGCTGGATCAGGTCCGCAAAGCGTATCAGCACGCGCTTGCGCTTGGCGGGCGCCATGCCGGACCAGCGGCCGTCCTCGAACGCGGCGCGCGCGCCCTGTACCGCCGCGTCCACGTCGGGCGCGCCGCAGCGGGCGACGGCGGCCAGCTTGCGGCCATCTATGGGGGAGTGTTTGTCGAACTGCTGTCCGGTGCGGGACCAGGCCCGCTCGCCGTTGATGAAGGCGCGGCCGTCGATGTTCAGCGCCAGTGCGCGCTCGTGCCAAAGTGCGTCTGCCATGCTGTGCTCCTTGTCGTGGGCCGGCTCGGCGCTTGGCGGGTTACGGCGCGGCGCGCCTAACCCGCCCTACGCATCTGCGCAGGGCGCGGCCGGGTGTTCCCCGATTCTACGCTTTACCTGCGCCGGAGACTTGCCTGATTCGTGCGCGCTGGGAGCGCGCCATGATGATGCTGGAGACGACCACCGCCACTGTCACCACCAGGATGGTGATGGCCGCAACGGCGTTCACGCGCGGGTCCAGGCCCAGGCGGGCGCGGGAGAAGATCACGAGCGGCATGGTGGACGAGCCGGGGCCGGACAGGAAGGCCGACAGCACCACGTCGTCCAGCGACAGCGTGAACGTGAGCAGCCAGGCCGAGGCCAGCGCCTGCTTGATGTTGGGCAGGGTGACCAGGAAGAACACCTGGTGCGGACGGCAGCCCAGGTCCATCGCCGCTTCTTCCAGCGACTTGCTCATCTCCTGCAGGCGTGACTGCACCACTACGGTGGCGTAGGCCATGCCCAGCAGCGTGTGGCCGATCCAGATCGTGCCCAGGCCGCGCTCGGGGAAGCCGAACATCTTCTGCACCGACACCAGCATGAGCAGCAGCGACAGGCCGATGATCACTTCCGGCATCACCAGCGGCGCGCTGGCCATGGCCGAGAACAGCGTGCGGCCGGCGAAGCGGCGGTAGCGGTTCAGCACAAAGGCGGCGAAGGTGCCCAGCACCACCGAGGAGCAGGCCGTCAGGAAGGCGATGCGCAGCGACAGTCCGAAGCCGGAAATGATCTCGGCATCGTTCATCAATTCGCCGTACCACTGGGTGGAGAAGCCGCTCCACACCATGTCCTGGCGCGAGCTGTTGAACGAGAACACCACCAGCACGATGATGGGCAGGTAGAGGAACAGGTAGCCGAGCGAAAGCCAGCCGCGGCCGAACCAGCGCGGGATCAGGGTGCCTTTCATGGTGTTGCTCATTTACGGCCTCCTTCGCTTTGTTCGGCCTGGTATTTATTCAGGATGGCCATGGGCACCAGGATCAGCAGGATGACCACTACGGTGACGGAGGACGCCATCGGCCAGTCGTTATTGGTAAAGAACTCGTCCCACAGCACGCGGCCTATCATCAGCGTTTCCGGACCGCCCAGCAGCTCGGGGATGACATACTCGCCCACGGCGGGAATGAACACCAGCATGGAACCGGCGATGATGCCGGATTTCGACAGCGGCACCGTGATGCGCCAGAAGGCTTGCCACGGCGTGGCGCCCAGGTCGGCCGCAGCTTCCAGGAAGCGCAGGTCCATCTTGGCCAGGTTGGTGTAAAGCGGCAGTATCATGAACGGTAGGTAGGCGTACACCATGCCGATCACCAGCGAGAACGAGGTGTTCATCATGTGCAGCGGCTCGGCGATAAAACCCATGGACATGAGGAAGTGGTTCAGGATGCCCTGGTTGGCCAGGATGCCCTTCCAGGCGTAGATGCGCAGCAGGAAGGAGGTCCAGAACGGCAGCATCACCATCATCAGCAGCACCGGACGCAGCGACGGCCGGGCGCGCGCCATGAAGTAGGCGAAGGGGTAGCCGATCAGCAGGCAGCAGGCGGTGGTGATGGCGGCGTACTTGAGCGAACTGAGATAGGTCAGCACATACAGTTCGTCGGCCGCGATGAACAGGTAGTTCGATACCTTGATCTTGATGTCGACGATACCGTCGGCATAGGTGGCCAGCGTGCCGAAGGGGTTGCCGGCATCCACTTCGGTGAAGCTGATGCGCGCCACGATCAGGAAGGGGATCAGGAAGGCGCCGATCAGCCACACATAGGGCACGGAGATGACGGCGGTGCGGCCGTTCAGCCAGCGCAGCGTCAGCAGGTCTTTGAGGAACTTGGACATGGGGTGCGGTCTCTCAGGTTCGGCCGCTTAGCGGGTCAGCACGACGACGTCGCTGCCGTCCCACCATGCGTGCACGCGCTGGTCGCGCTGCAGGCTGGCCTCGGCGTGGCGGGCCGAGTTGGTGCGCGCCACCTTGATCTGCATGCCGCTGTCCAGCTTCACCAGGTAGTGGGTCTCGTTGCCGAAGTAGGAGATCGCCTTGATCACGCCCTGCACGCAGTTGTGGCCGTGCTCCTCCACCTTGGCGCGCTGCGACATGGTGGGCGCGTTCGGCTGCAGCACGATCTTCTCGGGGCGCACGGCCACCGTCACTTCCATATTGTCGGTGCCGGTGATTCCGTGGCTGACGTAGTGGCTGGTCTCGTCCGATTCTATGACAACGTAGCCCGGCTGGTCTTCGGTGACGCGGCCTTCGAACAGGTTGACCGAGCCGATGAAGTCGGCCACGAAGCGGCAGTTCGGGGTTTCGTAGATTTCGCCCGGCGCGCCCACCTGCAGGATGCGGCCTTCGCTCATGATGGCGATGCGGGTGGCCATGCTCATGGCTTCGTCCTGGTCATGCGTGACCATCACGCACGTCACGCCAACCTGCTCGATGATGTTCACCAGTTCGACCTGGGTGTGCTCGCGCAGCTTCTTGTCCAGCGCGCCCAGCGGCTCGTCAAGCAGCAGCAGCTGCGGGCGCTTGGCCAGGCTGCGCGCCAGCGCCACGCGCTGCTGCTGGCCGCCGGACAACTGGTGCGGCTTGCGCTTGCCATAGGCGGTGAGCTGGACCAGGGACAGCATGTGGTCCACGCGCGCGGCCACTTCGTGCGCCGGCAGGCCGTCGCGGCGCAGGCCGAAGGCGATGTTGTCCCAGACCGAGAGGTGCGGGAACAGCGCGTAGGACTGGAACATCATATTGATAGGACGCTCGTATGGCGGCGTGCTGACGATGTCCTTGCCGTCCAGCGTGATGCCGCCCGAAGTCGGCGTTTCAAAGCCGGCCAGCATGCGCAGCAGGGTCGACTTGCCGCAGCCCGAACTGCCCAGCAGGGCGAAAATCTCGCCCTTGTTGATCGACACCGTAACATCGTTCACGGCGCGCACGCCGTCAAAATCCTTGACCAGGTTGCGGATTAACAGGAAAGGCTGGCCAGCGTCGGCGGGTTGGGCTGTCGTCATATTGGCTAGTAAACAAACTTTATTAAAATGCACGCGCACGGCGAAGCCGCACGGCAAAAGACGTGATTATAAATGCAGCATATCCAGGAAGACTACCTAAATGCTGGCGGGTTACGCACTCCGTGCTAACCCGCCCTACGAAATGTGCAGCTTGTGACCAAAAGCGTAGGGCGGGTTAGGCGGGACGCCGTAACCCGCCATTCACAGCCAGCCGCGCCCGCGCACTTCCTCAAGGGTGAGATCCAGCGCGCGGCGGATCAGGGCCACCATCTCGTCGATCTGCGCGTGCGTCATGACGAGCGGCGGGGCGATGATCATGCGGTCACCCACGGCGCGCATGATGATGCCGGTGTTGAACATATGCGCGCGGCACAGCATGCCCACGCCCAGCGCGGGGTCGAAACGCACCTGGTAATGCACATTCTCCGCCTTGCGCTTGACGAGGTTCAGTCCCGCCACGAAGCCGCAGGTTTCGGCCGTGCCCACCAGCGCATGGTCCGCCAGCGCGCCGAAGGCATGCTTCAGATACGGCCCGGTGTCGTTCGCCACGCGTTCGACCAGGCCCTCGTCCTCGATAATGCGCAGGTTCTCCAGCGCCGCCGCGCAGGCCACCGGGTGGCCGGAATACGTGAAGCCGTGATTGAAGTCGCCGCCCTGCCCTATCAGCACGTCCGCCACGCGGCTGCCCACCAGCACCCCGCCCAGCGGCACATAACCTGAAGTGACACCCTTGGCGAAGGTGATCAGGTCCGGCTTGTAGGGCTCTGAGGCAAACCAGCGCCCCAGCCGCCCGAAGCCGGTGATCACCTCGTCGGCGATGAGCAGGATGCCGTACTTGTCGCAGATGCGGCGGATTTCGGGCCAGTAGCTGTCCGGCGGAATAATCACGCCGCCCGCGCCCTGCACAGGTTCGCCGATGAAGGCGGCCACCTTGTCCGGCCCCACTTCCAGTATCTTCGCCTCCAGCCAGGAGGCGGCGCGCAGGCCGAATTCGTCCGGCGTGAGGCCCACGCCGTCGTCGTAGTAATTGGGCTGGCCGATGTGGACGATGCCGGGTATGGGCAAGCCGCCCTGCTCGTGCATGCCGCTCATGCCGCCCAGCGAGGCGCCCGCCATGGTGCTGCCGTGGTAGGAGTTGTGGCGGCTGATGATGACGTGGCGCTCCTTGAAACCCATCAGGTCCCAGTAGCGGCGCACCATGCGCACATTGGTGTCGTTCGCCTCCGAGCCGGAGCCGGTGAAGAACACATGGTTGAAGCCTTCCGGCGCCAGCTGCGACAAACGCGCCGCCAGCCGCACCGCCGGCACGTTGGTGGTGTTGAAAAAGCTGTTGTAGAAGGGCAGCGTCTCCATCTGCTCGTACACGGCTTTGGAGATGCTGGTGCGGCCGTAGCCCACCGCCACGCACCACAGCCCGGACATGCCGTCCAGGATCTTGTTGCCTTCCGAGTCCCACAGGTAGATGCCCTCGCCGCGGACCATCACGCGCGCGCCCTTCCGGCCCAGCGCCTGGTGGTCGGTGAAGGGATGCAGATAGTGCGCGTGGTCCTGCTGCTGGATGGTCTTGGTGTCTGTCATGATGGTCTCCCGGTCAGACATGCAGCAGCAGGTGTTCGCGTTCCCAGGGGCTGATCACGGTCATGAATTCCTGGTGCTCCAGGTCCTTGATTGCCGCGTACACGTCGATAAAGCGGTCGCCCAGCACGGCGCGCAGCTTGTCCTCGCGGCGCAGCGCGGCCAGCGCTTCGGGCAGGCCTTGCGGCAGTTCGTAGCGCATGTCGTAGGCGCTGCCCGTGGTGGCCGGCGTGGGTTCGAGCTGCTCGGTCATGCCGAGGTAGCCGCAGGCCAGCGTGACGGCCAGCGCCAGGTAGGGATTGGCGTCCGCGCCGATGATGCGGTTTTCCACGCGCCGGTCCTGCACGCCGGACTCCGGCACGCGGAAGCCCACGGTGCGGTTGTCCACGCCCCACTGGATATTGATAGGCGCGGCGGTGTGCCGCACCAGACGGCGGTAGGAATTCACATACGGCGCCACGATGGCCATCGCCGAAGGCATGTAGCGCTGCAGGCCGCCGATGTAGTGCTTGAACACGGCGGCCGGCGAGCCGTCCTCGTTGCTGAAGATATTGCGGCCGGTCTTCTCGTCGACCACGCTCTGGTGCACATGCATGGCCGATCCGGGCTCCCCCGCCATGGGCTTGGCCATGAAGGTGGCGTACATGTCGTGCTTCAGGGCCGCCTCGCGCAAGGTGCGCTTGAAGAAGAACACCTTGTCGGCCAGGCCCAGCGGGTCGCCGTGCAGGAAATTGATCTCCATCTGCCCCGCGCCGATTTCGTGGATCAGCGTGTCCACGTCCAGGCCCATCAGGTCGCAGTAGTCGTAGATGTCCTCGAACAGCGGATCGAACTCGTTCACCGCGTCGATGCTGTAGATCTGGCGGCTGGTCTCGGCGCGGCCGCTGCGGCCTATGGGCGCCTTCAGCGGCAGGTCCGGATCGATATTCTTGGCGGTCAGGTAGAACTCCAGCTCGGGCGCCACAACAGGCCTCCAGCCGCGCTCCGCGTACAGCTTGAGCACGCGCCGCAGCACGGTGCGCGGCGCAAAATCCACCAGCGCGCCGTCGGCGAAGTAGCAGTCGTGTATCACTTGCGCGGTGGGGTCCGTGGCCCACGGCACCATGGTGATGGTGGTGGGATCGGCGCGCAAGATCATGTCGCGGTCGGTGGAGGAGATGGCGCGGTCGTAGGCAGCGTCGTCGGTCGGGTAATTGCCGGTGACGGTCATGCCCAGCACCGCCTCGGGGATGCGCATGCCGCGCTCCTGCGTGAATTTCCCGCGCGGCAGGATCTTGCCGCGCGCAACGCCGGTCAAGTCGGGGACCAGGCATTCAATCTCTGTGACCCGTTTTTCATTGAGCCACAAATCCATATCGGTGTAGGTGAAGTTTTCGCGGATAGCCATAATGAGCTCTCTAAAAGTCTTGATCTGGCACGGCCAGTTGCGGGCCGTGCGCCATGCGACTGCAATGAGAGCGCAGCTAAGGAATGCGTTCCTGGTAAGTGCGGCAAGCCTGCCCGAAGGCCTTGAATATTTTCATGGAGTCCGGATTGGCGGCGAACTGCCATTCCGGATGCCATTGCACCGCCAGCGTAAAACCCGGCGCTGTGGAGACGGAACAGGCTTCCACCAGCCCGTCGTCGGCGGTGGCTTCCGCCACCAGCCCTGGCGCAAGACGGTCCACGCCCTGCCCATGCAGGGAGTTGACCATGATCTCGCCGGCGCCGCCGAGTATGCGCGCCAGCGTGCAGCCCGGCGCGATCTGCACGCGATGCGCCGGGCCGTACTGCTTTTCCAGCGGATCGAGCGGACTGTCGCGGTGGTCCATCATGCCCGGCACTTCCTGCACGGCCTGGTGCAGCGTGCCGCCCAGCGCCACATTGAGTTCCTGGAAGCCCCGGCAGATCGCCAGCAGCGGTATGCCGCGCTTGATGGCAGCGCGTATCAGCGGCAGCGTGGTGGCGTCGCGCGCGGCGTCCTGCGGGAGCTCCAGGTTGAGCACCTCCTGGCCATAAAGAATGGCTTGCACATTGGAGGCCGAGCCGGTCAGCATCACGCCGCCGGCGGCGGCCAGCACGGTTTCAAAGTCGGTTTTCGCGCCCAGTGCGGGCAGGATCAGCGGCATGCAGCCCGCCCCCTGTACAACGGCGTCGATGTACTTGGAATGCACGGCGTGGTCGGGATGCGCTCCGATATGCCGCGAGCAGGCGGGGACGATGACTAATGGCTGGCGCATGGCTTCAGTCTCTATGCAGAGGCCTCCGTTTAAGCGATAAGCCAATTTATCACATTTCGGGATTTGCTATCATCACGGCTAACACAGCATTGCGAAAATACATTGAAACATCTGCCCTGGCGCGACTTCTTCGCGCTCATCCTCAGCATAGGCGTGGTCGGACTCGGCCTCGGCGCCACCATTCCCCTCACCGCCCTCACGCTGGACCAGCGCGGCGCGGGCGCGCACGTCATCGGCCTGGTGACGGCGGCCAGCGCGCTCGGCATCCTCGGCTCGGCGCCTTTCGTCACCGGCTGGGTGGCGCGCTTCGGGCCGCGCGGCACCATGATAGGCGCGGTGTGGGTGGCCGCGCTGTCCACCGTCCTGATGCAGATCATGGACAACCTGTGGCTGTGGGGCGCGCTGCGCTTCGTGTTCGGCGCCACCATGGGCGTGCTGTTCACGGTGGGCGAGGCGTGGGTGAACCGGCTCGCGCCGGACAACTCGCGCGGCCGCGTGGTGGCCATCTACACCACCAGCTTCACGCTGTTTCAACTGGCCGGGCCTGCTCTGGTGGCGGCGCTGAACGGCAAGGTGGCGTGGAGTTTCGCGGCCTGCGGCGGCCTGTTCCTGCTGGCTTTGCCGGGGCTGGGGCTGATCAGCGCGGCGCGCGCCGCCGGCAGCGATGAGCCGCATCCGCCCTGGCAGAGCGTGCTGCCCAGGATGCCGATGATCGTGATGGGCGCAGCCTTCTTCGCCCTGTTCGATACGCTGATACTGAGCTTCCTGCCCGTGTATGCGATCCGCCAGGGCATCATGACGGAGCTGGCGCTGCTGTCGGCCACGGTGGTGCTGGTGGGCGATACGGCGCTGCAGTTCGCCATGGGATGGCTGGCGGACCGCTACGGCCGCCGGCGCGTGCACATTGCTTGCGGCGTGGCGGTGTGCCTGCTGCTGCCGCTGCTGCCTTTTGCAGCCGGCACGCCTTGGCTGTGGTGGACTTTGCTGGTGGCGCTGGGCGCGGCGGCGGGGGCGATCTATATGCTGTCGCTGGTGGCCTGCGGAGAGAAGTTCAGCGGGCCGTCGCTGACCACGGCCAGCGCGGTGGTCAACGCCTCCTGGGGCGTGGCCAGCGCGGGCGGGCCGCTGGTGACGGGGGTGCTGATGCAGAGCGCAGGGATACAGGCGCTGCCCGCCGTGCTGTTTGCGGGCTGCGCGCTGTTTCTCGCCAGCGCGTGGTGGGAGCGGCGCGCCTAGGCCGCAGGCGGCGCTTTGGCGGGTTACGGCGTACCGCCTAACCCGCCCTACGCGGCTCGCCATTTCGTGGATCCGTGGGTTCGTGGGTCCGTGGGTTCGTGGGTCTGCGGGTGCGTGGGGCCGTGGGTGCGTGCGTAGGGCGGGCTAGCGCGGGACGCGCGTAACCCGCCAAGGCGTCACGCCGGCGCGTGCGCTGCGATCTCCAGCCGCGTCTCGGCCAGCAGCTTCTTCAGCTCCGGCACGCAGGAACCGCAATTGCCGCCGGCTTTCAGGCAGGCCGTCACCTCCGGCACCGACTTCAGATCCTGGTCCCGTATCGCCGAGCAGATCGTATTGCGGCCAACGCCGAAGCACGAGCACACGGTCGGTCCCACATCCACACCCTTCTTCAGCGGGCGCCCGATCAGCAGGCTGGCGCGGTCCGCGTCGGCCAGCTGCGGCTCGGCGAACAGGCCCGCCAGCCAGCCGCGCGCCGGCAGGTCCAGGCGCGGCGACAGGAAAATGCACTGCTCGATGCGGTCGTCCACCACGTGCACGGCGCGGTACATGCCCTCGGTACGGTCGGCATATTCAAGCCAGTCCGCATCCGGGTCCTGCACGCCCAGCAGCTCGCGCGCCCACTCGCTGAAATCGCTGATGGTGTTGCGCCCGGCCAGTTCGTAGCGCGCGAAGTCCTTGCCCTGGATGCGGGTCCAGTGCGCCACACTGTCCAGATCCAGCTCGCTGCGGCTCAGGATAAAGGCATGCCAGCTCACGCGGAACTGCTCGATGCGCACCGGCGTGTGCTTGAACTCCGGCTCGCCCGACACCGGGTCCACCACCGGATTGACCACGCCGCCCACGCGCGCGTCCGACGAAGTCTGGCCGCTCCAGTGGATGGGAATGAACACGCCGCCGCGCGCGATGCCGCCGCCGTGCTGCACGCGCGCCACCATCGAACCCCACTGGCTGGTCACGCGCGCCAGCTCGCCCTCGCGCACGCCATGGATCAGCGCATCCTGCGGGTGCATGTCGATGAACGACTCCGGCACGTGGTCGGCCAGCTTGGCCGAGCGGCCGGTGCGCGTCATGGTGTGCCACTGGTCGCGCACGCGGCCGGTGTTCAGCGACAGCGGGAAATCCTCGTCAACCGGGTGCACCGGCAGGCGCGGCACGGTGGCGATAAAACGCGCCTTGCCGTCCGGATGGGAGTAGCGGCCGTCCTCGAACAGGCGCGCGGTGCCGCCGTCCACACCCACATGCTGCAGAACCGGCCACTGCACCGGCGCCAAAGTGTCGAAGGCGCTGCGGTCCATGCGCGACAGGCCGCCGATATTGAACACGCGCGGCAAATCATCCGCGCTGTTGCGCCACGCGCTCAACTGCGCGTGCTCGTCGAACACCTCGTGCACGCCGGCGAAATCGAAACCGGCGTAGCCCATGCGCTGCGCGAACTGCGAAATAATCCACCAGTCGCCGCGCGCCTCGCCCGGCGCAGGCAGGAAGGGACGCTGGCGCGAAATGCGGCGCTCGGAATTGGTGACGGTGCCGTCCTTCTCGCCCCAGCCCAGCGCGGGCAGCAGCACGTCCGCGTAGGCATTGGTGTCGGTGTCCTGGATGATGTCCGAGGCCACCACCAGCTCGCACTTGGCCAGCGCGCGCTTGACCTGATCCGCGTTCGGCAGGCTCACCACCGGATTGGTGGCCATGATCCACACTGCCTTCACGCGGCCTGCTTCGATCGCCTCGAACAGGTCCACCGCTTTCAGGCCCGGCTTGTCCGCCATGCGCGGCGAGTCCCAGAAGGTCTGCACCGCGTCGCGGTGGGCGCAGTTGTCCAGATCCAGGTGGGCGGCCAGCATATTGGCCAGGCCGCCCACTTCGCGGCCGCCCATGGCGTTGGGCTGGCCGGTAATGGAGAACGGCCCCATGCCCGGCTTGCCGATGCGGCCTCCGATCAGGTGGCAGTTGATGATGCTGTTGGCCTTGTCGGTGCCGGCCGACGACTGGTTCACGCCCATGGAGAAGGCGGTGATGACCTTGGCCGTGCCGGCGAAGGACTCGTAGAATTCCATCAGCGCGGCCAGGCTGATCTTGCAGGCCTTGGCGACGGCGGCCGGGTCGGCGCAATCGACTTCGGCGGCGGCCAGCGCGGCCTCGAAGCCGCTGGTATGCGCCGCCAAGTATTCCGGATCCACCGCGCCGATGCGCGACAGATAGCTCAGCAGGCCGTTGAACAGCCACACGTCCGTGCCCGGCTTGACGGGCAGGTGCAGGTCGGCCAGTTCGCAGGTGGCGGTGCGGCGCGGATCGACTACCACCAGTTTCAGGTTGGGCCGCTTCTCGCGCTCGCGGGCGATGCGCTGGAACAGGATGGGATGGCACCACGCCATGTTCGAGCCCACCAGCACGATCATGTCCGCCAGCTCCAGGTCCTCATAGCAGACCGGCACCAGGTCCTCGCCGAAGGCGCGCTTGTGGCCGGCCACGGCGGACGACATGCACAGGCGCGAGTTGGTGTCGATGTTGGCGCTGCCGACGTAGCCCTTCATCAGCTTGTTGGCGGCGTAGTAGTCCTCGGTCAGCAGCTGGCCGGACACGTACAGCGCCACCGCGTCCGGGCCATGTTCGGCGATGACGGCCTTCCATTTGTCGGCCACCTGGCCCAGGGCCTCGTCCCAGGTCACGCGGCGCAGCGACCCGGAGCCGCGCGCATCGCGCACTTGCGGATACAGCAGGCGGCCCTCCAGGCCCACCGTCTCGCCCAGCGCCGAACCCTTGACGCACAGCTTGCCCAGGTTGGCCGGATGGTCCTTGTCGCCGGCCACGGCCACCGTGCCATCGCCCTTGGGCGTCGCCTTCACGCCGCAGCCCACGCCGCAATACGCGCAGGTGGTTTGTACCGACAGATTATCTTGAGACAGGTTCACGATGTTTCTCACTCAATTTTTACGCGGCGCATAGGGCTTGGCCGAACAGCAGGTGCTGGCGTATCGGGGTGATGTCGGTGCGGTTCTGGATCAGGTCGTAGTACCAGGGGCCGTCCTGCACGTCGCCGTACAGCACGGCGCCGGTGACGCAGCCGTCCTTCAGCACCAGGCGCTTGTAGACGCCGCGCCTGGCGTCGCGCAGCACCAGGTCTTCGCTGCCTTCGCCGCCGATGAAGTCGCCCACCGAGTACAGGTCCACGCCCGTCACTTTCAGGCGCGTAGGGGAGCTTTGCTGCACGTAGCGGCGGTGCCCGGCGCCGGCCAGGTGGGCGCCGCATACGCGCGCCTGCTCCCAGATCGGCGCCACCAGGCCAAACGTGGCGCTGCGGTGCTGCACGCATTCGCCCACGGCGTAGACGCGCGGGTCGTAGGTTTGCAGCGTGTCGTCCACCACAATGGCGCGGTCGCAGTGCAGGCCGGCTTCCTTCGCCAGCGCGATATTGGGACGCACGCCGGCCGTCATCACCACCAGGTCGGCAGGGATTTCGCTGCCGTCCTTGAAGCGCACCGCCGTTACGCGGTCCGGACCGGCGATTTCGGCGGTCTGCGCGTTGAGCAGGAAGTTCAGGCCTTTGTTTTCCAGCGCCTTCTGCAGCAGTTGCGCGGCCGGTTTGTCGAGCTGCTGGTTCATCAGGGTGTCGGTAACGTGCACCACCGTGACCTGCATGCCCTGGCGCAGCAGGCCGTTGGCGGCCTCCAGCCCAAGCAGGCCGCCGCCGATGACGACGGCGTGCTTGTGGTTGCGCGCCGCTTCGACCATCGTTTCCACGTCCTGGATGTCGCGGAAGGCGATCACGCCGGGCAGCTGGTGGCCGGGCACGGGGATGATGAAGGGCTTGGAACCGGTCGCCAGCAGCAGGCGGTCGTAGCGCACTTCCTTGCCGGACTGCGCGCGCACGATGCGCTTGCGGCGGTCGATGTGCACCACCGGGTCGCCGGCGTGCAGCGTGATGTGGTGCTTCTCGTACCATTCGCGCGTGTGCAGCATGATGTCTTCAACCGTCTTTTCGCCCGCCAGCACCGGCGAGAGCAGGATGCGGTTGTAGTTGCCGTATGGTTCGGCGCCGAACACGGTGATGTCGTACAGGTCCGGCGCGAGCTTGTGCAGCTCTTCGACGGTGCGCATGCCCGCCATGCCGTTGCCGATGACGACCAGTGCGGGTTTCATTACGCACCCACCCAGACTTTGCCGCCGTCGATGCGCGCCGGGTAGGTGGCCACCGAGTGCTCGGGGGCTTCCAGGCACTCGCCGGTCTGCAGGTCGAAGTGGTGCTTGTAGATCGGCGAGGCGACCACGATGCGTTCGCCCAGGCTGCCGACCAGGCCGCGCGAGAGCACGGAGGCCTGCGAGTTGGGGTCGTAGTTGTGGATGGCGAACACGCGCTGCTCGCCGTCGTTCACGTGGAACACGGCCACGTGCTCGCCTTGCAGCAGCGCGCACACGCCGGTGTTGGGGACGATGTCGTCCAGCGCGCAAACTGCGGTCCAGCGGTCGTTTTGGATGTCGCGGTGCATGGTGGTTCTCCTCAAGCTACTTTGATCGGGATGACGACGGCTTTGCGCTCTTCCAGCGTGGCCGGGCGGATCTGGCCGCGCTCTTCCATGAAGATGACGTTCGGGTCGGCCTGCTCGCTGTTGACGAAGTGGCGGAAGCGCTTGCGCGTTTCCGGGTCGTTGACGGCGGCTTTCCATTCGCACTCGTAGGTGTCGACCACGCTTTGCATTTCGGCTTCCAGCTCGGCGGCGATGTTCAGCTTGTCCTTGATGACCACGTCCTTCAGGTAATCCAGGCCGCCTTCCAGGTTGTCGCGCCAGGTGCTGGTGCGCTGCAGGCGGTCGGCGGTGCGGGTGTAGAACATCAGGAAGCGGTCGATGTACTGCACCAGCGTGGCCTTGTCCAGGTCGGAGGCGATCAGCTCGGCGTGGCGCGGCTTCATGCCGCCGTTGCCGCACACGTAGAGGTTCCAGCCCTTTTCGGTGGCGATGATGCCGACGTCCTTGCCTTGCGCTTCGGCGCATTCGCGGGTGCAGCCGGAGACGCCGAACTTGATCTTGTGCGGCGTGCGCAGGCCCTTGTAGCGGTTTTCCAGTTCGATGGCCAGGCCCACGCTGTCGTCCACGCCGTAGCGGCACCAGGTGGAGCCGACGCAGGATTTCACGGTGCGCAGCGATTTGCCGTAGGCGTGGCCGGTTTCGAAGCCGGCCGCGATCAGCTCTTCCCAGATCAGCGGCAGCTGCTCGACGCGCGCGCCGAACAGGTCGACCCGCTGGCCGCCGGTGATCTTGGTGTACAGGCCGTATTTCTTGGCCACGGTGCCGACGGCGATCAGGCCGTCGGCCGTGACTTCGCCGCCCGGCATGCGCGGCACCACGGAGTAGGTGCCGTCCTTCTGGATATTGCCCAGGAAGTAGTCGTTGGTGTCCTGCAGGCTGGCGTGTTCCTTCTTCAGCACGAAGTCGTTCCAGCAGGAGGCCAGGATGCTGGCGGCCAGCGGCTTGCAGACGTCGCAGCCCAGGCCCTTGCCGTGCTGCGCCAGCAGCGCGTCGAAGGTGCGGATCTGGCCGACGCGGATCAGGTGGTACAGCTCCTGGCGCGAGTAGGCGAAGTGTTCGCAGACGTGGTTGTTCACGTCCATGCCCTGCTTCTTCATTTCGGCTTTCATCACCTGCGTGACCAGCGGCACGCAGCCGCCGCAGGCGGTGCCGGCCTTGGTGCAGGATTTGACCGCGCCGATGCTGGTGGCGCCGTCGGCCACGGCGGCGCAGATGGCGCCCTTCGAGATGTCGTTGCAGGAGCAGATCTGGGCGCTGTCGGGCAGCGCGTCCACGCCCAGGCCGGGCTTGGCTTTGCCGTCCGACTGCGGCAGGATGAGGAACTCGGGCGAGTCCGGCAGCTCTATCTTGTTGAGCATCATTTGCAGCAGGGTGCCGTATTCGCTGGCGTCGCCCACCATCACGCCGCCCAGCAGGTAGCGGCCGCAGCTCGACACCACGATCTTCTTGTAGATCTGCTTGCGCTCGTCCATGAACTGGTACACGCGGCTGCCTTCTTCCTTGCCGTGCGGGTCGCCGATGGAGGCCACGTCCACGCCCATCAGTTTCAGCTTGGTGCTCATGTCGGCGCCGTTGAATTCGGCCGCTTCGCCCAGCAGGTGCTTGGCCGCCACGCGCGCCATTTCATAGCCGGGGGCCACCAGGCCGTAGACCATGCCGCCCCACAGCGCGCACTCGCCGATGGCGTAGATGTCGCGGTCCGAGGTCATGCAGTTGTTGTCGATGACGATGCCGCCGCGCGGGCCGACTTCCAGGCCGCTTTCCTTGGCCAGCATGTCGCGCGGGCGGATGCCGGCCGAGAACACGATCATGTCGGCGTCCAGGTGGGAGCCGTCGGCGAATTGCATGCGGTGGGTGCCGTCCACGCCGTCCACGATGGCGGTGGTGTTCTTCGCCGTGTGCACGGTCACGCCCAGCGCTTCGATCTTGGAGCGCAGCACGCGCGCGCCGCCGTCGTCCACCTGCACCGCCATCAGGCGCGGCGAGAATTCCACCACGTGGGTGTCCAGCTTCATGTCGCGCAGGGCCTTGGCGCATTCCAGGCCGAGCAGGCCGCCGCCGATCACCACGCCGGTCTTGGAGCGCTTGCCGCATTCGAGCATGGCTTCCAGGTCTTCTATGGTGCGGTAGACGAAGCAGTCCTTGCGGTCCTTGCCCGGCAGCGGCGGCACGAAGGGGAAGGAGCCGGTGGCCATCACCAGCTTGTCGTAGCTGAGCACATCGCCGTCGCTGGTGGTGACGGTCTTGGCGGCCGCGTCGATCGCCGTGGCGCGGGCGTTCAGGCGCAGCACCATGTCGTCGCGATCGAAGAAGCCCGGCTTGACCAGGGACAGGTCTTCCGCGCTTTTGCCGGCGAAGAATTCGGACAGGTGCACGCGGTCGTAGGCGGGACGCGGTTCCTCGCACAGGATGGTGACGTTCAGCGCAGTACCGGCGCCGTGCGTGGCCAGGCTTTCAAGGAATTTGTGGCCTACCATGCCGTGGCCGATGACGATGATGTTCATTGCTTTGCTCCTAGATTCTTAAGCTGCGGCCAGGGCCGATTCTTCTTGCGCTGCGCTGCCGAAGCGCGCGGCGATGGCGCACAGCGCCGAGGCGCCGACCAGCACGCCGAGGATGCTCAGGGTTTGCTGCACGTCGCCGCCCATGCCCTTCATGAGGAAGCCCGCCGCCACCGCGCCGACGTTGCCGCCCGCGCCGATGATGCCGGCCACGCCGCCCAGGGCGCGCTTGTCGACGAAGGGCACCAGCGCGTAGGTGGCGCCGCAGGCCATGTGGGTGAACAGGCCGAACACCAGCATGGCGATCACCGCGAAGGCGACGCTTTCGGCGCGGGAGAACCACAGCAGGCCCAGGCCTTCGCCTATCATCATGATGAACAGCAGCGTGACGCGGCTGTTCAGGTTGCCGCGCAGCGCGGCCTTGTCCGAGATCCAGCCGCCCAGGGCACGGGCGAACAGCGCCAGCAGGCCGAAGCTGCCGGCGGCCATGCCGGCCTGGCCCAGCGACAGTTTGAAGTGGTCGGTGTAGTAGACGGCGGCGATGTTGTGGATGAAGATCTCCACGCCGAAGCAGGCGCCGTAGGTGACGAACAGCAGCCACACGCGGTAGTTGGTGGCGGCCAGCTTGAAGCTGTCCCAGCCGCCTTTTTTCCCTCCCTCGATGGCGATGCCGGCGGCGCGCAGCTCGCTGTAATTGCCTTGCGGGCAGTCCTGGGTGAATTTGTAGTAGACCACGGCCATGATGAGCATCAGCACGCCCGGCACCACCAGGGCGGCGCGCCAGCCCAGCGTTTCGTTCACGCCCAGCATGACCATGGCGGCCATCAGCAGCGGCATCAGCGCTTGCGCGGCGCCGCCGCCGGCGTTACCCCAGCCTGCGGCGGCCGCGTTGGCGGTGCCCACCACGTTGGAGGCGAACATCACCGAGGTGTGGTACTGGGTGATGACGAAGCTGGCGCCCACCGCGCCGATCAGCAAACGGAAAAATAAAAAGCTTTCGTAGCTCTGCGACGCGGCCACGCCCAGCACGGGAATGGCGCCCAGCAGCAGCAGGCCGGTGTAGGCTTTGCGCGGGCCGAAATGGTCGCACAGCGGGCCGATGATCAGGCGCACGATGATGGTGATGGCCACCGCCGCGATGTTGATGTTGGCGACCTGCGCCATCGTCAGGCCGAATTCGCCTTTAATGACCGGCATCAGCGGCGCGCAGGCGAACCAGGCGAAGAAGCAGATGAAGAAGGCCATCCAGGTCAGGTGGAAGGCACGCATCGGCGGCGTGGAGATCGTGAAGAGCTTGATGCTGTTAGCTTTGCTGGCCATTTTTTTATCCCGTCTAGAAAACAAAAAAGCGTCCGCGCAGCCTTGATCTAACTCAAGCTGGGCGGACGCCGTTGTCCTGCCAGTCCGTCGTTAGACCAGCGCATTTGTTTGGGGGATCGCCATTGATCCTGTCCTTATCCTTTGCAAGAGGCGTGCCAGACAGGAAGCAGGCGGTTTGCGGGGCTAGGGACCGATATTATTTCTTCAATGAAATTAATTCAGGGTGCCGGTGGCATATTGCGGTGCAAAAGCGCACAGCGATGGTGCACCATTGCGTGCATCGTCCGGCCAGGCGTCGGCGCAGCGCACCACGTCGCCCACCACGATGATGCTGGGGCTGCCCAGTCCGCTGGCGGCCAGCGCCTGCGGCAGCTCGCCCAGCGTGGTGACCAGCTGGCGCTGCGCCTCGCGCGTGGCCGACTGCACCACCGCCACCGGCGTGTCCGCGCGCGCGCCGCCCGCCAGCAGGCCGGCCTGGATGGCGGCGCAGCGCGCCACGCCCATATAGATCACCAGCGTCAGGCCGCTTTGCGCCAGCGCCGGCCAGTTCGGCTCGGCCCCGGCGTCCTTGCCGTGGCCGGTGACGAAGACCGCGCCCTGGCTCCAGGAGCGGTGCGTGAGCGGAATGCCGATGCTGGACGGCGCGGCCAGGCCACTGCTGATGCCGGGCACCACGTCCACTTCGATGCCGTGCGCCAGCAGCTGCGCGCGCTCCTCGCCGCCGCGCCCGAACAGATAGGGGTCGCCGCCTTTCAGGCGCACCACGCTGTGGCCGGCGCGCGCCTCGGCGATCATCAGGCGCTCGATGAATTCCTGCGGCGTGGACTGGCAGCCGCCGCGCTTGCCCACCTGGATCACGCGCGCCTGCGGCGAGGCGCAGGCCAGGATGTCCGGATTCACCAGGTCGTCCACCAGCAGCACGTCGGCGGCGGCGATGGCCTTGGCGGCCTTGATGGTGAGCAGGTCCGGGTCGCCGGGACCGGCGCCCACCAGGGTGACTTTGCCTTGCTTGTTCATACCGTTCTCCTATCCCCTATGCCCTATGCGTTGGCGGCGGTCAGCGCCGCTTTCACCATGTCGTCGATTTCGCCGGTGATGTTGGACAGCACGCCCGCCACCACGGCGAACTCGCGCCCCGCGAAGCCGGCCCGCGCCGCCACGATGCGGGCGTTGAAGGACACCATCTTGGCCTGCTTGGCGATGGTCTCGATTTCCGTGATCACGCCGCGCAGCTGCTTTTTCATCAGCAGCGCGTGCTTTTTGGACTGTTCTTCATAGATGGCGGTGATCTGGTTGAGCAGCGCCAGCACCGGCGTGGTCATTTCCACCAGCTGCGCCAGCTGGGCGGCAGCGCGGGGCGAACCGGGCGCGCTCTCGGCCGCCTCCAGGGTGCGCTCGGCCAGGCCCATGAAGTCCTGGATCTGGCGGTCGCCGCCGGTGCGGCCGAAATAGACTTCCTCCAGCTCCGGGCAGAAGATGCCGGGCACCGTGTCGCTGCCGTTCACCAGCGCGTGGTGCGCGCCGCGGAACAGCGCCAGCGCCTCGCGCGCAGTGGCGGCGGCGTTTTCCTGCCCCTGCCCCGCCAGCACCGCGTACAGCACCAGGCGCTGCGACGTGAAGCGGCGCCGGCCGGACAGGTTGATCAGTGCGCCGAATACTTCCCCGGACAGCGCGGGCGCCTCGTTTTTCATGGCCAGTGCGGCCGATCCGTAATTTGCCATCTGCACCCTCTTGGTATTGGTTTACAGCCTCGCTACTGCCTGATGCTGAAGGACGCCGCATAGCGTTCCGGGTTGCTGCCATCCCACTGCTTGCCATCCATCAGTGTGGAGCTGCGCAGAACGCCTTGCGGCACGGGTGTCTCCGTCATGTCCGCTGCTTCGCGGTATAGCTTTATCTGGTGGACTGCGCTGGCCACGGCCAGGTAGTCGGGATCGGCCTTGAGCAGGCCCCAGCGCCGTTGCTGGGTCATGAACCACATGCCGTCCGACAGGAAGGGGAAATTCACCGCGCCCTCGTGGTGGAAGCGCAGCGGATGCGGGTCCTCCCAGCTCTTGCCCAGGCCGTCCTGGTAGTGGCCGAGGATGCGCGCGCTGATCACGTCCTTGCTGGTGTTCACATAGGGCACGGCCGAAATAATCTCGGCCATGGCCATGCGGTTGGCGGCGCTGGCGTCTATCCAGCGGCTGGCCTCCAGCACGGCGGCGATCACCGCGCGGCAGGTGTTGGGGTGGGCGCGCGCGAACTCGGCCGAGGTGGCCAGCACTTTTTCCGGGTGCTCGGGCCAGATCTGCTGGCTGGTGGCGGCGGTGATGCCGATGCCGTCCATGACCGCGCGGTGGCCCCAGGGTTCGCCTGCGCAGAAGCCGTCCATATGGCCGGCGCCGAGGTTGGACACCATTTGTGCCGGCGGCACCGTGATCACGCGCGCATGGCGCATGGGGTCGATGCCGTGCGCCGCCATCCAGTAGTACAGCCACATGGCATGGGTGCCGGTGGGGAAGGTCTGGGCGAAGGTGTAGGTGCGCGGCGCGCTTTGCATCAGCGCGGCCAGCGTGGCGCCGTCCACCGCGCCCTGCTCGGCCAGGCGGCGCGACAGGGTGATGGCCTGGCCGTTGCGGTTCAGATTCATCAGGATGGCCATGTCGCGCTTTTGCCAGCCCACGCCCAGCTGGGTGCCGTACACCATGCCGTACAGCGAGTGGGCCGCGTCCAGCTCGCCGCTGAGCAGCTTGTCGCGCACGCCGGCCCAGGACGATTCCTTGCTCGGCACGATCTTGATGCCGTATTTTTCATCAAAGCCCAGCACCGCAGCCATGACGACGGAGGCGCAGTCGGTCAGCGGGTTGAACCCTATCCTGACCATTTGCTTTTCCGGTGCCGCATGCTTCGTCATCGCTCTTTTCCTCTAAAAAATGCACTGTCTTGGTGCGATGCACCAAATCAGCCTAGCAAATCCTCTACGTCGAGAATGCGCTGGGCGATCTCGGCGAGCTTCAAATTCTTGTTCATGGCCATGGTGCGCAGCTTCTGGTAGGCCGCGTCCTCGGTCATGCCGTGGCGGGTCATGAGCAGGCCCTTGGCGCGGTCGATGACCTTGCGCTCGGCCAGTTTGTGGCGGGTGTCGTCCAGTTCGGCGAGCAGCTTCTGCTCCTGCTTGAAGCGCGCCAGCGCCACGTTGAGCACCGGCTTGATGCGCTCGGCCTGCAGTCCCGCCACGATATAGGCGGACACGCCGGCCGCCATGGCGGCTTCCATGCTGGAAGTGGCGTCGTCCTCGGTAAACATGACGATGGGGCGGCGCTCGTCGCGGGTGGCGATGACGATGTGCTCGAGCACGTCGCGCGCGTCCGATTCGGCGTCGATGATGATCATGTCGGGCTGCAGCAGGGCGATCTGCTCGGGCAGATGCATGTCGGCCGGGAGCGAGGCCACGATCTCGTAGCCCGCTTCCTGCAGGCCCACGTTCAGCGCCTGCGCGCGCAGCGCCGCGTCGGCCGCCTGGACCACCACGATACGGAGGGGGCGCGCCGGGGGCGCTGATTGTCGCTTGGATGCCATCTTGGGGTGCTCTGATTCCATGCAGGGTAACTAGCAAGAATCAAACCACCTCCGAACGATCACTATTTTGGCGGGAGTTTCGACGGCAACGCCGCGAGGGAAGGGGCGCGCTCTTTCTGCAGGCGGGCGGCGACCTGTTCGGCCTTGGCGAAGGCGCGGATAAGATTGCCACCGGCCAACTTGGCGAGGTCGGCGTCCTTCCAGCCGCGCTGGATCAGTTCGGCGAACAGGGCCGGGTAGGTGGACACGTCCTGCAGGCCCTCGGTGGTGGCGCCGCCGTCGAAGTCGGCGGCCAGGCCCACATGGTCCACGCCGGCCACCTTGGCCACATGGTCGATATGGTCGGCCACCTGCTTCAGGGTGGCCTTGGGCGCGGCGCCGGCCTCCTTGATGTAGGCCGCCTCCACCACTTTATAGGCCGCGCTGCCGCGGTCCACGGTCTTGGTGCGGGCCGCCAGGCCGTCTTTCCAGCGCTTGTAGTCGTTGGAGACGAAGGCCGGCACGAAAGTCACCATCACCACGCCGCCGTTGGCCGCCACGCGGGCCAGCACGTCGTCCGGCACGTTGCGCGGGTGGTCCACCAGGGCGCGGGCGCTGGAATGGGAGAAGATGACGGGCGCCTCGCTGGTGTCGATCGCCTGGCGCATCACGTCCGGGCTGGTGTGGCTCAGGTCCACCAGCATGCCCAGGCGGTTCATCTCGCGCACCACTTCCTTGCCGAACGCGGTGAGGCCGCCGTTGCGCGGCTGGTCCAGGGCGGCGTCGGCCCAGTCCAGGGTCACGTTGTGGGTCAGCGTCATGTAGCGGGCGCCCAGGTCGTAATAGGCGCGCAGCGCGCCCAGGCTGTTCTCCAGCACGTGGCCGCCCTCCATGCCGAGGAAGCTGGCCACCTTGCCGGCCTTGCGGGCCTTGGCGATGTCGCTGCTGCGGGTGGCCAGCACCAGGCGCTCGGGGTAGCGCGCGATCATGCGCTTGGTCAGGTCGATCTGCTCCAGTTGGGTGCGCGCCCAGCCCTGCTTCAATTCGCCCGGCACGTAGACGCTCCAGAACTGCACCGCCACGCGGCCTTCCTTCAGGCGCGGCAAGTCGGTCTGCTGGACGTTGGGCTTGCGCAGGTCGTAGGCGTCCACGTCCATGGGGTGGGCCTCGTCCTCGCGTATGGTCCACGGCAAGTCATTATGGCCATCGACCAGCGGCACCTTGTCCAGCAGCGCCTTGGCGTGCTTGAGCGCCGCATCGGCCGGTACGGCTTCGGCGGCGTGGGCGGCGGCGGTGAATCCGAGGGCGAGCAGCAGGGCGCAAGCGTGACGCATAAGATGGCTTTCATTGGATGGCAGGACAGCCATCTTAACCATTTTTTGGGCCAGCATCACCTGCGGCGGCATCCCCGGCCGAACCGGGACGGCTTAAAACTCGGCCCATTCCTCGCTCTTGGCGGGCGCGGCGGCCTTGGCCGGCGCCAGCTGTTTCAGCGGGGCTGGGCGCTGCGCCTGGCGTGCCCCGGCCTGGCCAGGCTGGCTTGCCGTCCAAACGGCCGATGCCGGCGCAGGGTCGCGCTCGCCCAGCCGGAACACGCTGACGGCGCCCGACAAGGTCATCGCCTGGTCCTGCATGGCGCTGGAGGCAGCGGCAGCCTGTTCCACCAGCGCCGCATTTTGCTGGGTCACCTGGTCCATCTGTGCAATGGCCTCGTTGACCTGTTCAATGCCGGTTCGCTGCTCCTCGCTGGCGGCCGCGATGTCGCTGATGATGCTGTTGACGCGCTGCACGCTTTGCACCACTTCCTCCATGGTGGCGCCGGCCCGGTCGACCAGCTTGCTGCCCTGGTCGACCTTGGCGACGGAGTCGTCAATCAGGGTCTTGATCTCTTTCGCGGCGCCGGCCGAACGCTGGGCCAGGTTGCGCACTTCGGTGGCGACCACGGCAAAGCCGCGCCCCTGCTCGCCGGCGCGCGCCGCCTCGACGGCCGCGTTGAGCGCCAGGATATTGGTCTGGAAGGCGATCCCGTCGATGACACCGATGATGTCGACAATCTTGCGCGCCGATTCGTTGATCGAGGCCATGGTGTCCACAACTTCCGCCACCATGGCGCCGCCGCGCACCGCCACGCTGGAGGCGGAATCCGCCAGGTCACGGGCTTCCCGCGCGCTATCGGCATTCTGCTTCACGGTCGAGGTCAGCTCCTCCATCGACGAGGCGGTTTCCTCCAGCGAACTGGCCTGCTGTTCCGTGCGCGAGGACAAGTCCATATTCCCGGCCGAGATTTCTGCCGATGCCGTCGCGATCGTGTCCGTGCCGTTGCGGACGTTTTGCACGATGCCCACCAGCGCCGTGGTCATCTGGCTCAGGGCCAGCATCAGCGCGCCGGTTTCATCTTTGCTGCGGACGTCGATCTGGCCGCCCAGGTCGCCCTGCGCCACCCGCTGCGCCACCGCCACCGCCTGGTGCAGCGGGCGCGTGATATTCCTGGCCAGCAGCACAGCAAGCACTGCCGCCAGCAGCGCCGCCACCAGCCCGCCACCTATCATCACGATGTCGGTGCGCTGGCGCTGCTGCTCGGCGCTCTCGGAGCGATGTTTCAGCAGACCCTGCTCTTCCTGCTTGACCAGACGCAGCACGGCGCGCATGCCGTCCATGCCGGCCTTGCCCCTGTTCGACTGCTCCAGCGCGGCAACCGCAGCCATGGCCTCGGGGGCGTCGCCAGCGCTGCGCCGTCGCGCAATGGCCGGGTCAATGGCGTCGGCCAGCCATTTCCGCTGCGCCTCCGCCAGATCCTTCAGGCGTTGCTGCTGGGCGGGGTTGTCCGCTGTCAGCTCGCGCAGCTTGTCCAGATGCAGGCTGAAGTCCTTCTTGCCCTCCTGGTAGGGCTCGAGCGAGGCGTCTTTGCCGGTCAGCGCATAGCCGCGCTGCCCGGTCTCGATATTGATCAGGCTTTCAAGCACGGCGGCTGCTTCGCCCAGCACTTCATAGGTGTGCACGTTCAGCTTGTTGGCGGCACTGAGCCGGCCAAAATTGTTCTCGGCCAGCGTCACCAGTCCAACCAGCAGGACAACGATGACACCAAATGCCAGGTACAGCCGCGCACCGATTTTTAAGTTGGAGAGTGTCATAGGTCTATCTCGAATGTAGGCGTTGATAAAAACGCAGGCGCCGGACTTGCGACGCCGGTTGCCAGCTTTGCTGGCGGGAATTAATCCTTGAAGATTCTCAGCAGCGTGACCGCCGGCGACGCCGCGCCGATCTTGCGGTCCGTTTTGGCCGCGTCTATCACTTCCACCAGCTGGTCGTATTTGTCCGCCTGGCGGTCGTCCAGGTTGGTCATGTTCATGCTCCAGCGCGTAAAGGTGCGGAACTTGGCCGGCTCGTTGTAGAGAATGCGGGAATGCTTGTGGCGCGGGTCCTTTTCAATCTTCCTGTAGAGCGCATTGAGCGTCTCCAGCGGCCCCTCCAGCACCTGCAGAAACCAGCCACCGTTGTAGAACAGGCTACCGGTCACGTCCATGGTTTGATTGTTTTCCTTGGCGGTTTTGAGGATCTCGAGCAAGGCCTCGCTCGACATTTTTCGCGTCGCCTGGCTGATGTAGACCAACTGATTGATGGACATGTGTTTTCCTTTGATGGTGATGCTTCGAAATTGGTATTCCAACCGCAGGCGCTTGCTTACACCGCGACCCGTGACAGCGCCACCTGATGTGCCAGTCGGTACTTGTGCAGGGTGGCGCCAAGTTGATCGAGCGTTGCCATTAGCTTGATGCCGCGCGGCGAACGGTCCAGCCCGGCCACACCGGCGCCGCCGACCCAGATCTCCACCGCTTGCGGCACAGCGGCGCGCAGCGATTTCAAATATGGCGGGATGCGTCGCCTCGGAAAGGCGGCGCTAAAGGAAAGGCAGACGATATCGGCCCGGTAGTCGCGTATCGCATGCGGAATTTCTTCCAGCGGCGTCTGTGCGCCCAGCGAGATGCAGCAGGCCCCGTGCAGCGATGTCAGCGCCTCCGCCATGAGCAGGCCCATCGTATGCAGTTCCCCGGATGGCGTGGTGACCAGGATGCGCGGCAGCCCATCGGGCTTGCTGACCGCCGATAACTCTTCCCGTAGCAGGTTCTGTATGACTTCCGTGTACACATGCTCATCGCGAATGCCGATCTCGCCGCGTTCCCAGGCCTGCCCCACTGCGACGTTCAGCGCGCACATCACTTCGAGCACGAATTTTTCCAGCCCGAGCAGACCGACTTCCTGCTTCAACCGTTGCGTCAAAGCGCTGCGGTCGCGGCAGCGCAGCAGGGCCATCAATTCCGCCATCACGCCTGTGTCCACCTGGGCGGAAACCGGCGCTTCTTCGTGTGCGAGGAGCAGCGATTGCAGACCTTCTTCATCCAGCGGCACCACTTGGGAGGGACGCATGCCGCGGTCGATCAGACGCTTGATGAGCTTCAGACGCAGCACCTGGTGTTGGGCATAAGTCCGGTGGCTACTGGCGTCACGCTCGGGTACCGGAAAACCGTAGCGCTCCTCCCATTTGCGCAGCACTTCCTTGGAGACGCCGGTCTCCAGTGAAATACTTGCAATTGTGAGCATATTTGCCATGAAAAACCATAAAATGTCGAAATGTCCTAGACAAATTATCGTTTAACGATGGACTGAGCGCAACGGTTTATTACTGAATGGCCATTTAAAATTCCTATCGGCAATATAGTTGGCGGCTAATTAACCGGTGGCGCCGGCTGCCGCCATGCGGCCGCGCAAACTACACAGTCAGCGCTGCATGCCCCAGCGGCGGATGGTGAGGCGCTCCAGCGTGCGGAAGACCAGGCTGTCCACCAGCAGGCCGATCAGGATGACGGCAGCGAGGCCGGCGAACACTTTGTCGGTGTAGAGCTCGTTGCGGTTCTGGAAGATGTACCAGCCCAGCCCGCCCTTGCCGGACGAGACGCCGAAGACCAGCTCGGCTGCGATCAGCGTGCGCCAGGCGAAGGCCCAGCCTATCTTCAGGCCGGAGACGATGGCGGGCAACGCGGCCGGCACCAGGATCTGCACCACCAGCGGCAGCCCGCGCAGGCCGTAGTTGCGGCCCGCCATGCGCAGCGTTTCAGGCACGCCCTGGAAGCCGGCGTAGGCGCCCAGCGCCAGCGGCCATAGCACCGCGTGCACGATCACAAACAGCAGGCTGCCGTTGCCCAGGCCGAACCACAGCAAGGCGAGCGGCAGCAGCGCGATGGCGGGCAAGGGATTGAACATGGCGACCAGCGCTTCCAGCAGGTCGCGGCCCAGGCGCGTGGTGACGGCCAGCGCCGTCAGCGCGAAGGCGGCGATCACGCCCAGCACATAGCCCTGCAGCAGCACCGCCAGCGAGATGCGCACGCGCTCCAGCAGTTCGCCGCTGGCGATGCCGTCCACGAAGGCGCGCGCGGTCTGCAGGAAGGTGGGCAGCAGCAGGTCATTGTTCTGCCAGCGCGCGATGATCTCCCAGCCGGCGGCCAGCGCCAGCAGTATCAGCCCTTTGCGCAGCCAGTCCTGCTGCCAGGCGCGCTGCGCAAGCGGCAGGGGGCGGGTGACGCTCGCGGGGGCGGCCGGCGCGGCGGCGTATTCGAATTCCTGCCGGATCGGCGGTTCAAGCAGCAGACTCATAACGCCAGCCTCCTGCCGACGGCGCTTTCCGGCGCAGCGGCGGTGTCCTCGTCGAACAGCAAGCGGTGGATGCGATTGGCGGCGGACTGGAATTCCGGGCTGCCGGTGCTGTGCAGTCCGAACTGGTGGCTGTTCAGTTCCGCGCGTACGCGGCCCGGGTGCGGCGACAGCAGCAAGATGCGGTTGCCCACCACCAGCGCTTCCTCTATCGAGTGGGTGACGAAGAGCAGCGTAAAGCGCGCCTCCTCCCACAGGCGGCCCAGCTCCTCCTGCATCTTGCGGCGCGTGAGCGCATCCAGCGCGGCGAACGGTTCGTCCATCAGCAGCACCTCCGGCTGCATGGCGAGCGCGCGCGCAATGGCCACGCGCTGCTTCATGCCGCCGGACAGCGTGTGCGGATACGCGTCCGCAAACCCGGCCAGGCCGACTTTGCCTATCCAGTGCATGGCCCTTTCCTCGGCCTCGTTGCGCTTCAGCTTTTTGGAAGCCAGCAGCGGGAACATGACGTTCTGCTTCACGGTTTTCCAAGGCGGCAGCTGGTCGAATTCCTGGAACACGGCCACGCGGTCCGGTCCCGGCCCGTTCACCGCCTGCCCATTGATGCTGATGCGGCCCGCGCTGGGCGCAATGAATCCACCCGCCGCCTTCAGCAGCGAAGACTTGCCGCAGCCCGATGGCCCGAGCAGCACGAAACGGTCGCCGCGATACACGTCGAAGCTCACGTCGTGCGTGGCGCGCACCGTATGCGCCCGGCTGCGGTATTCGAGGCTGATGCCTTCCGCGCGCAGCAGCGGCTGCACGGCCGGTCGCGGCGCGGCGATGGACTGGGTGTGCCACTTCGGCACGGCATGCAATTGCGGCTGCTGGCTCATGGCTGTCCTATCCGCCCTGGCCGATGGCCGGGTCGTCAAAGAAGTAAACGCGCCAGCTCGCAGGCTGGTTCTTCAGCACGCCCACGCGGTGCAGGAACTGCGCCAGCCCGTAGGTGTTCTGCGGCGCCACCTTGAACTGCACCTGCGGGTTCTTGATAATCTTGAGCAGCAAAGCGCGATCCACTTTGCTCTTGCTCACGCGCAGATACGCGTCCGCCGCGCCCTCGGGATTGGCCGTTGCGAACTGCGCCGCCTCCGCCAGCGCGGCGGTGAAGGCGCGGTAGGTCTTGGGATTCTCGTTGCGGTACTTCTCGGTGGCGTACAGCACCGTCGACGAGCTTGGGCCGCCCAGCACATCATAGGAATTGAGCACGATGCGCGCGTTCGGATTTTGCGCCAGCTCCTGCTCCTGGTAAGGCGAATTGCCGAAGTGCGCGTTGATCTCCGTGCCGCCCGCGATCACCGCTGCGGCGGCGTCCGGATGCGGCAGCGTTTGCGTGAGCTTGTCCAGGCGGCTGAATTCCTTGTCGCCCCACTGCTTGGCCACCGCCATCTGCAGAATGCGCGACTGCACCGACACGCCCGCCGCCGGCAAGCCGATGCGGTCCTTCTCGGTGAAGTCGGCTATCGTCTTCACCTTGGGGTTGTTGCTGACCAGGTAGTAGGGGAAGTTGCCCAGCGAGGCCACGCCCTTCACGTTCTGCTTGCCGCTGGTGCGGTCCCATATCGTCAGCAGCGGGCCGACTCCCGCGCTGGCGATATCGATGTTCCCGGACAGCAGCGCGTCATTGATGGCGGGGCCGCCGGAGAGCTGGGTGCGCTCGACCACGATGTCGATGCCCTGCTGCTTGCCGTGTTTTTCGATCAGCTTCTGGTCCTGCGCAATGTTCAGCAGCAGATAGGTGACGCCGAACTGCTCGGCGATGCGGATGCGTCCTTCGGCCTGCGCCTGCGCGCTCAGGCCCAGCGTGGCGGCAGCAATGGCTGCGGCGATGAATTTCAGTTTGCTCATGCTTGCTCCGGAATGGGTTCAGAAAGGGACGTCGCCTTCGATGGTGGTGCGATAAAGCTTGCGGCGCATCTGCGGCGGACAGCCGGCCGCCAGGTGCATCAGCGAGCGGTTGTCCCAGAACACCATGTCGTGGGGGCGCCATTGGTGGCGGTAGATGTGTTCGGGCTTGACGCTGTGCGCAAAAAGTTCCGCCAGCAGCGCCTTGCTCTCGTCCTCCGGCAGGCCGGCGATGCGCGTGGTGAAATGCTCGCTGACGAAGAGCGCGCGGCGGCCGGTTTCCGGGTGCACGCGCACCACAGGCTGCAGCACCGGCTTCACTTCGTCGATTTGCGCCTGCGTCAGTGGCGGGCGGAAGGGATTGCGGCGGCGCAGCTCCTCGTACTGCGCCAAGTAGCTGTGCTCCGCGCGCAGCCCCTGCACCGCGCGGCGCAGCGCCACCGGCAGGGTTTCATAGGCCAGGTGCATATTGGCGAACAGCGTGTCGCCGCCCTCCTCCGGCAGCTCCTGCGCGTGCAGCATGGAGCCCAGGCTGGGCTTGTCCTTGTACGACAGGTCGGAATGCCAAAAATGGCCGGCGTCGCCCAGGCCGGTGGGCTGGCCGTTCTCGATGATGTTGGAGATGATCAGTACCTCGGGCGCCTCGGCCAGCTGGAAATTGCGCAGCACGTGGATTTGCAGGGGGCCGAAGCGGCGGCTGAACGCCACCTGCTGCTGGGGCGTGATGCGCTGGTCGCGGAACACCAGCACGTGGTGGTCCAGGTGCGCGCGGTGCAGGCGCTGGAAATCGCGGTTGCTTAAGGGCTGGGACAGGTCGAAATCCGTCACCTCCGCGCCCAGCGGGGCGTCGAACACCTTGATATCGAAAGTCCGGGCGGGACTGAGAACGGCAGACATGGGGCTGGTCCTTGCATTGAATATGCGCCCAGTCTATGCCGCTCCCTTCATGAAGAAAACGAAGCTTATCGGCTATTCATATGCGGTTTTCGCGCGCCTGCGGTTGGCGGGTTACGCAGCTGCGCTGCTAACCCGCCCTACGGATGCAAAGAATACCGTCGATACCTCAGATACGCCGTAGGGCGGGTTAGCGCGGAGCGCGTAACCCGCCATGCTCCGCCAGCGCCTGCGCGGTGCGCAGCGCCTCCACCATGGCGGCGAGGGCGCGGGCTTTTTCTGCTGCGCCGGGGACGCGCAGGATGTACGCGGGATGGTAGGTGGCGATGATCCAGCGCCCAGCGTGCTGCATCGGCGCGTCCATGTAGTCTTTCAGCGCGGCGTAGCTGTCTTCCAGCACGGCTTTCAGCGCGGTGCTGCCGAGCGCCACCACCACTTGCGGCGCCACCTGCTCCAGCTCTCCCTCCAGCCAATAGCGGCAGGCCAGTATCTCTTTCTGCGCCGGGGTCTTGTGCAGGCGGCGCTTGCCGCGCGGCTCCCATTTGAAGTGCTTGACCGCGTTGGTGATGTAGACGCTGTCTCGCTTTACACCGGCCTGCGCCAGCGCGCTATCGAGCAGCGCTCCAGCGGGGCCGACGAAGGGATGGCCTTGCAGATCTTCCTGGTCGCCCGGCTGTTCGCCGACCAGCATGATGCGCGCTTTCCTGTCGCCCTCGCCCGGCACCGCTTGCGTGGCGTGCTCCCACAGCTCGCAGCGGCGGCACTCATCCAGCGTGTGCGGCTGCTGGCGCTCCGGCTGGGCTTTCTCGGGCGCGATCGGAATCGTCGTGCCGCTGCGGCGGCCCACGGCGCTGGCCTGGCCCACGCGGCGCGCGCCGGCGGCAGCTTGCGACACCATCTCCGGCACCAGCGCGGCTTCGGGCATGTTCTTCCAGAAGCGCGCGCGGACGTGGCTGTGCATGACGTCCGGATTCAGGCGGGCGGGATTGAAGATGCTGCGGTAGTAGGTGAGCCATAGCGCTTCGCCCGCATCCTCGATATCGGCGGCGCTACGGGCGAGCGCGCCGGTGGCGTGCAGCGCGGCGCCGTCCCACACCACGGTGGCGTCCGGCGTGGCGATCAGCCAGGTGGCGCGGCCCATGCGGTCCGCGAAGTGCTGCGCCACTTGCGGCAGCACGTCGTGCGCGGGCTCGAACCAGGCCACGAAGCGCGGCGCGCCCTCGCCCGCCGGGCGTTCGCGGAAGCGCAGGTAGGCGTGCATGTCGTGCTCTTCGCGGCGCACAGCGCGAGCCATGGTTTGCAAGCGGTTGCCGTCTTCGTCCGCCATCGACATGACCTCCTGCTGCCCCTGCTGCCAGCGCCACAGGACTTTGTACAGGAAAGCCCAGCGGTCCCCGGCGCGGTAGCAGGATGCGGTTTGCAATAGCGCCATCAACTCGCGCGGCACGCGCAGGGCGGGAAGCGGTGCGGCGGCCGGGCCGGGCACAGATGGCGGGAACTCAGGCGATGCGCTGGCGAACAGGTCGCCGCCGCCGCCCGGCGCCATCCATTGTACGGAGCCGGGCGGCACGCGGCGCACGATCAGATCCCGCGCCGCCGCGCGCCAGCCGTCGAAGTCCGCGACGGCGACCAGCTCGCACGGCTCGTCCATCAGCCCGCCTGCAGTTCGGGCCACAGATTCATCTGTTGCGGGGCGTCGGACATGGCGCGGCGCAGTGTCTCGGACGGGGTGGTGTCGCGCGCGGGCGCGTAGTCCGCCACGATGATGAAGGGGGCGACCTTCTTCATGCTGCAGCGCAGGCGCGACAGGTCGGCGTAGCGCACCCGCCGCATGCGCCGCAGCTCGACTATGCGCTGCGCGTTGCGCAGGCCTATGCCCGGCACGCGCGCGATCATGCCGGCGTCGGCGCGGTTCAGGTCCATGGGGAAATGCTCGCGGTTGGCCAGCGCCCAGGCCAGCTTGGGGTCGATGTCCAGGGCCAGGTTGCCGTCGCCGGGCAGCAGTTCGCTGACCTGGAAGCCGTAGCTGCGCAGCAGGAAGTCGGCCTGGTACAGCCGGTGTTCGCGCTGCATGGGCGGAGGCGCCAGCGGCACGCTTTTCGGGCTGTCCGGTATCGGGCTGAAAGCGGAATAGTACACGCGCTTGAGCTTGTAGCTGCTGTACAGGGTTTCGGCGGTGCCGAGGATGTGCTTGTCGTCGCTGGCGTCGGCGCCGACTATCATTTGCGTGCTCTGCCCGGCCGGAGCGAAGGCGGGGGCTTTCGGTTCTTCGGCCTTTTCGTCCAGCCGCAGCCGGATGGCGCCCATGGCGAGCTTGATGGTGTGGACGTTCTTCTCCGGCGCCAAACGCGCGATGCTGGCCTGCGAGGGCAGCTCGATATTCACGCTGAGCCGGTCCGCATACAGGCCGGCGGCGGCGATCAGGGCGGGATCGGCGTCGGGGATGGTTTTCAGGTGGATGTAGCCACGGAACTGGTGCGTTTCGCGCAGCTCGCGGGCGATGGCGACCAGCTGCTCCATGGTGTAGTCGGCCGACTGGATAATGCCGCTGCTGAGGAACAGGCCGTCGATGTAGTTGCGCAGGTAGAAGTCGACCGTGAGCTTGACCACTTCCTGCACCGTGAAGCGGGCGCGCGGCACATTGGAAGTGCGGCGGTTGACGCAGTACTGGCAGTCGTAGACGCAGAAATTGGTGAGCAGGATTTTCAGCAGCGAGACGCAGCGCCCGTCCGGCGTATAGCTGTGGCATATGCCCATGCCGGTGCTGGCGCCGAGGCCGTCCTTGCCGATGGAGTTGCGCTTGGGCGCGCCGCTGCTGGCGCAGGACGCGTCGTATTTCGCCGCGTCCGCCAGGATTTCAAGCTTGTCGGTGAGCTCCATTGCCGGCCTCGATACTGTATAAATAAACAGTATATCGCACTCCGGCGGTGCGCTCGGTAGAACAGCGGGTCAAGACCGGGACAGGCGTAAAAATGGCCAGGCGCCGCCCCTGTAGATGGGAGCGGGGCCTGGCCTGGCGGACGCGCCGGCGCAGTGCTTACGCGATCGCGGCGTACTTTTCCAGGCGGTTCTTGATGCAGGCGGCCAGTTCGTGGCCGGCGCTGACGGTCATCTCCAGGTCATGCAGGTGGCCGTCCTTCAGGCCGTAGACCCAGCCATGCACGGTCAGCGGCTGGCCGCGGTCCCAGGCGTCCTGCACGATGGTGGTCTGGCAGACGTTGACCACCTGCTCCACCACGTTCAGTTCGCACATGCGCTCGGCGCGCTGGCCCTGCGGCAGCACGTCGCCCAGGTAGCGCTCGTGCTTCTGGTGCACGTCCTGCACATGGCGCAGCCAGTTGTCGACCAGGCCGACGCGGGTGCCGGTCATGGCCGCGTGCACGCCCTTGCAGCCATAGTGGCCGACGACGATCACGTGCTTGACCTTCAGCACTTCAATGGCGAACTGCAGCACCGACAGGCAGTTCAGGTCCGAGTGCACCACCACGTTGGCGATGTTGCGGTGGACGAAGACGTCGCCCGGCGCCAGGCCCAGCAGCTCATTGGCGGGCACGCGGCTGTCGGAGCAGCCTATCCACAGGTATTCCGGCGAGGCCTGCTGCTCCAGGCGCTTGAAGAATTCGGGGTCGCGCTGAACCATGGAATCGGCCCAGGCACGGTTGTTGACCAGCAGGTCCGCCAATGGGGAAACGCTGACGTTGTCGCTTACGGTTAGTTCACTCATATGTCCTCTCATACGTGCGAAGACCGCCCGTTTGCCGGGTTGGCAAGGGGCGGTCCGGGATGTTGCTATCTTACCTGATTTGCTGCGGCGCATCATCTCCAACGCGCTATGACGCTTATTCGAAGAAGTCCTTCACCTTGTCGCGCCAGGTCTTGCTTTGCGGGCTGTGCTTGGAGCCGCCCTCGACCGTGGCACGGTCGAATTCGCGCAGCAGTTCCTTCTGCTTGTCGGTCAGCTTGACCGGCGTTTCCACCGCCACGTGGCAGAACAGGTCGCCCGGATAGCCGGAACGCACGCCCTTGATGCCCTTGCCCTTCAGGCGGAAGGTCTTGCCCGACTGGGTGCCTTCCGGAATGGTGAACGACACCTTGCCCGACAGTGTAGGCACTTCGATTTCGCCGCCCAGGGCCGCGCGCGCAAACGAGATCGGCATTTCGCAATGCAGGTCGTCGCCCTCGCGCTGGAACACCGCGTGCTGCTTGATGTGGATTTCCACATACAGGTCGCCCGGCGGCCCGCCGTTGGTGCCCGGCTCGCCGTTGCCCGACGAGCGGATGCGCATGCCGTTGTCGATGCCGACCGGGATCTTCACTTCCAGCGTCTTGTTGCGCTTGATGCGGCCCGCGCCGCCGCAAGGCGAGCATGGATCGGTGATGATCTTGCCGGTGCCGTGGCATTTCGGGCAGGTCTGCTGGATGCTGAAGAAGCCCTGCTGCATGCGCACCTGGCCGTGGCCGCCGCAGGTCGAGCACGTCACCGGCGACGTGCCCGGCTTGGCGCCGGAACCGTGGCAGGTGTCGCACTTGTCCCAGGACGGCACGCGGATGGTGGTGTCGAAGCCGTGCGCGGCCTGCTCCAGCGTGATTTCCAGGTTGTAGCGCAAGTCGGCGCCGCGGTAGACCTGCGGACCGGCGCTGCGGCCACGGCCGCCGCCGCCGAAAATGTCGCCGAAGATGTCGCCGAAGGCATCGCCGAAGCCGCCCGCGCCGAAACCGCCGCCGCCTCCGCCGCCCATGTTCGGGTCCACGCCCGCATGGCCGTAGCGGTCATACGCTTCGCGTTTTTCCGGATTGGTGAGCATCTCGTAGGCCTCTTTGACCTCCTTGAATTTCTCTTCCGATTCCTTGCTGTCCGGATTGCGGTCCGGATGGTATTTCATCGCCAGCTTGCGATAGGACTTCTTGATCTCGTCTTCGGACGCATTCTTGGCGACCCCGAGGATCTCGTAAAAATCACGCTTTGCCATGTTCTAGGCACCTTGCTCTTTACTGGTACTGATTATGCGAAAAAGCCGAGCCGGCCCCTTTGCAGGGATGCACGGCTCGGCGTCAGTCTTGCGGCCGCAGCCGGTGGACTCTTACTTGCTGTCTTTGACTTCCTTGAAGTCGGCGTCCACCACGTCGTCCTGCTGCGGCTTGGCTTCCTGCTGGCCGCCTGCCTGCTGGCCGCCTTCGGCGCCGGCAGCGCCTTGCTGGGCCTGCATGTCAGCGTACATCTTCTCGCCCAGCTTCTGCGAAGCGGTCGACAGCGCCGCCACTTTGGCGTCGATGTCGGCCTTGTCGCCGGCCTTGATCGAGCCTTCCAGATCGGTGATGGCCGCTTCGATCTTCTCTTTCTCGCCCGCTTCCAGCTTGTCGCCGTATTCGGTCAGCGACTTGCGGGTGGAGTGCACCAGCGCGTCGGCCTGGTTGCGCGACTCGGCCAGTTCCTTGACCTTCTTGTCTTCTTCCGCGTTCAGCTCGGCGTCCTTCACCATCTTCTGGATCTCGTCCTCGGTCAGGCCCGAGTTCGCCTTGATGGTGATCTTGTTTTCTTTGCCGGTGGCCTTGTCCTTGGCGCCCACGTGCAGAATGCCGTTGGCGTCGATGTCGAAGGTCACTTCAATCTGCGGCGTGCCGCGCGATGCCGGCGGGATGCCTTCCAGGTTGAATTCGCCCAGGCCCTTGTTGCCGGCCGCGATTTCACGCTCGCCCTGGTAGACCTTGATGGTCACGGCAGGCTGGTTGTCGTCGGCGGTCGAGAACACTTGCGAGAACTTGGTCGGAATCGTGGTGTTCTTGTGGATCATCTTGGTCATCACGCCGCCCAGGGTTTCGATACCCAGCGACAGCGGGGTCACGTCCAGCAGCAGCAGGTCCTTGCGGTCGCCCGACAGCACGGAACCCTGGATCGCGGCACCGACGGCCACGGCTTCGTCCGGGTTCACGTCCTTGCGTGGATCCTTGCCGAAGAACTCCTTGACCTTTTCCTGCACTTTAGGCATACGGGTCATGCCGCCGACCAGGATGATGTCGTCGATGTCCGACACTTTCACGCCTGCATCCTTGATGGCGGTGCGGCATGGCTCGATGGTGGCGTTGATCAGCTCTTCCACCAGCGATTCCAGCTTGGCGCGGGTCATCTTCAGGGTCAGGTGGACCGGCGCGCCGTTCGCCATGGCGATGTAGGGCTCGTTGATCTCGGTCTGCTGCGAGGACGACAGTTCGATCTTCGCGCGCTCGGCCGAAGCCTTGATGCGCTGCAGGGCGATCGGATCTTTTTTCAGGTCCAGGCCGTTGATCTTCTTGAACTCGTCGATGATGTAGTCGATCACGCGCTGGTCGAAGTCTTCGCCGCCCAGGAAGGTGTCGCCGTTGGTCGACAGCACTTCGAACTGCTTCTCGCCGTCCACGTCCGCGATTTCAATGATGGACACGTCGAAGGTACCGCCGCCCAAGTCGTACACGGCGATCTTGCGGTCGCCCTTGTCGGTCTTGTCCAGGCCGAAAGCCAGTGCGGCTGCGGTTGGTTCGTTGATGATGCGCTTGACGTCCAGACCGGCGATGCGGCCGGCGTCCTTGGTCGCCTGGCGCTGCGAGTCGTTGAAGTACGCTGGCACGGTGATCACGGCTTCGGTGACTTCTTCACCGAGGTAGTCTTCCGCCGTTTTCTTCATTTTGCGCAGCACTTCAGCCGAGATCTGCGGCGGAGCCAGTTTCTTGTCGCGCACGCCGATCCACGCATCGCCGTTGTCGGCTTTGGTGATCTGGTAAGGCATCAGCGCGATGTCCTTCTGCACTTCTTTTTCTTCGAACTTGCGGCCGATCAGGCGCTTCACCGCGTACAGGGTGTTTTTAGGATTGGTGACCGCCTGGCGCTTCGCAGTCGCGCCAACCAGGATCTCGCCGTCTTCCTGATAAGCGATGATCGAAGGCGTGGTGCGCGCGCCTTCCGCGTTTTCAATGACCTTGGGTTGACCGTTTTCCATGACCGAAACGCAGGAGTTGGTGGTTCCCAGGTCGATACCGATGATTTTGCCCATGATTTATTTTCCTTGTGTTCTAAGTTTCAGATGCTGCTTATATGTGGGAAATGCTGTGTGATTTCAAGTGCTTGCGCGAAACGCTTTACTTCGCTTGCGCGGCCGTCACGATGGCCGGACGCAGCAGGCGGTCGGCGATCATGTAACCCTTTTGCAGCACGGACACCACGGTGTTGGCTTCCTGCTCGGCGGGCACCACGGCCACGGCCTGATGCTTGTTCGGGTCCAGCTTCTCGCCCTGCACCGGCATGATTTCCAGCAGGCGGTTCTTCTCGAAGGCGGAATTGAGCTGTTTCAGCGTCATTTCCACGCCTTCCTTCAGCGAGTCCAGCGACGGCGATTCCACTTTCAGCGCCATTTCCAGGCTGTCCTTCACCGGCACCATGGCCTCGGCGAAGCTCTCGACCGCAAACTTGTGCGCTTTTGCAACGTCTTCCTGGGCGCGGCGGCGGATGTTCTCGCCGTCGGCTTTGGCGCGCATAAAGGCGTCGTGCATCTCGGCCAGGCGGGCCTCGGTGCTGGCCAGCTGCTCTTCGAGCGAAGGCGCGCCGGCGTCGGCGGGAGTCGATGGCTGCGCTGGCGCTGCTTCCGCCTCGGGATTAGGGACTGCTTGATTTTCCTGATCTTGCATCTGAAAGACTCCTACAAATCGTATGTTAGACGTGACTCGGTACGGCACGGGCAGCAAGTGGGGCTATAACCTATCTTTTCAAGGGGTATAGGCGCGGCGTTGTTCGATATGTAACTGCGCCGTTACAAACTGCCTCACAAGAGATATATTTTTTTGCACCGCAACAGCTACTATGTAATGAAGACGGCGCCGCCGTCGCTCAGCGTACTGGAGCGCATCATGAAGTTGCCACTCATCGCAGCCTCCGTCGTGGCCTACATCCTTCTGGCCGTCGCCTGGATCTGCTATTCCGAGTTATTACGATAGTTTTGCCGCCCGAAGACCGGGTATTGTAACAGGCTGGCACTCACCACCGGCAAGTGCTGATTGTCACGTGGACAGCCCTCGCCCACCGACTGTCAGTTTTCCGCACCAAGCTTGAGGGCCGCCGCGCGGGCGGTTTCGCCGGCTTTTTTGAGCGCATCGCGCTGCGGCTGCGCCATCATGGTCGGCCAGCCTATCATGTGCTGCTCGGCGATCTCGGCCATCGCGGCTATCCATGCAGGCGTGTCGTTCAGGCAAGGAATATAGTGGAATTCCTTGCCGCCCGCCGCCATGAAGTCATGCCGCACCTCCATTGCGATTTCTTCCAGGGTTTCCAGGCAGTCGCTGGTGAAACCGGGGCAGATCACGTCCACGCGGCGCGCGCCGTCGCGCGCCAGTTGCTGCACGGTGGGCGCGGTGTAGGGCTGCAGCCACTCGGCCTTGCCGAAACGGGACTGGAAGGTGACCACATACTGCTCCGGCGCCAGCTTCAGCTTGGCGGCCAGCAGGCGCGCGGTTTTCAGGCATTCGCAGTGGTAGGGGTCGCCCAGCAGCAGGGTGCGCTTGGGCACGCCGTGGAAGCTCAGCACCAGCTTGTCCGGGCGGCCGTGCGCGTCCCAGTGCGCCAGGATGGACGCCTGCAGCGCCTCGATATAGCCTTCGTGGTCGTGGTAGTTGCGCACAAAGCGCAGCTCGGGCACGTTGCGGATCTGCTTGTAATGGGCGAACACCGCGTCGTAGATGGAGCCGGTGGTGGTGCCGGAATATTGCGGATAGGCGGGCAGGATGGCCACGCGTTCGCAGCCGTCCGCCTTCAGGCGCGCCAGCACATCCGGCAGGGACGGCGAACCGTAGCGCATGGCCATGGCCACGGTGACGTTGCCGTGGCCGCGCTCGCCCAGCGCGGCGCGCAGCAGCAGGGCCTGCTGCTGGGTGTTGACCTTGAGGGGGGAGCCTTCGCGGGTCCAGATCGACGCGTACTTCCTGGCCGATTTGCCGGAGCGGAATGGCAGGATGATGAGGTTGAGAATAAACCACCACACCAGGCGCGGAATCTCGACCACGCGCGGATCGGACAGGAATTGCTTCAGATAGCGCCGCACAGCCGAGCGCGTGGGCGCGTCCGGCGTGCCAAGATTCACCAGCACCACGGCGCTGCCGCCGGTGCTGCCGTGGGTGTAAGGGGGTTCTTTAAGGAAGGCCATGAATCTGCAATGACGGAATCGAAGCGCCATTATAGATTAGTTGGCATCCTCAAACTTTCAGAATGATTTTCATGGTGTGTACTCCGCTGCGTGTATGTGACTAAGGTAGGCCGGAACGCGCGGCCTGTCAATGCAAGTGGTGCACGGCAACGCTCCAGGCGGACCTGGCGTTGTCCAGCGCCATGCCCCAGCCGCGCATATTGGGGAACACGCGGCCCACCACGCCGTCGGCGCGCTGCGGGTAAAAGCCGATCGCGTCCGCGTGCGTCTTGAACAGCTCTATCATCAGATCCGTGCCGTTCTCCTGGAAGTCGATGCTGTACGGCCCGCTTCCGGCCGGCAGCGCGGGCGTGAAGAACAGGCACAGCTCGCGGTCGCCATTGCCCGCCTCGCGCGGCGCGCGCTGCATGGCCAGCTGCAGGAAGTCGGGCCGCTCGCCGCCGGGGCCAGTGACCGTGCAGCGCGCCGTTTCGCTGGAAAACGCGGCCTCGTCGGACTGCTCGGTCAGCCCTATGCTCAGGCAGTGCAGCGCTGCGGCGCCGGTGCGGATCTGCAGGTGGAACTGCACCAGGTCCGGTGCGCCGGCGTGCTGGTCGCCCACCGGCCGGCCGCCGTTGGTGTAGACGGTGAGGCGGCAGCTGTCGTAGAGCAGCAGGCCGCCGCGCAGCTTGTAGTAGAGCTCGCCCACGTCGCGCATCATGCGCACGGCGGTGGGATTGGTTTCCTTCCAGGGATTGGTAACCGCGCGCCGCCGGGCCAGCGTGATGCGGTTGATGTGCTCCTGCAGCTGCCGCGCCGTGTCCTCCTTGATGCGCTCGTACTCCGCCTCGAATTCGGGCGCCAGCGCCTGCTCGAAGCTGAAGGTGGTCAGCGAGGTCTGCACCTCGATCAGGTGGCCCTTGAAGGCCTCCTTGGTCAGCGCAATGGTGGAGGCCATGGCGGAATCGAGCAGGCTGGCGGAAAAGCTCAGGAAGCCGTCGGGCCGGCCGGTGGCGGCCTCGGCAAAAGTGATGGCCAGCATTTCACCGTAGGCGGGATCGGACACCGTCAGCAGCTTGGCCGGCAGATTGTTGGAGATGCCGCCGTCCACCACCGTGGGCGCCGTGCTGCCGGCCCAGATCCGGAAAAAGAAGGGCAGCGCGCAGGAATCGACCAGGGCGTCGGCCAGCGTTTCGCCCGGCTGGGCCAGCACCGTGTCGCGGCTGCCCAGGTCGGTCTTGGTGATTTTCAGGCGCACGCCCCTGCGCTCGACGTCGCCCACCTTGGCCAGCTTCTTCTGGGCGAATTTGTCGTTCAGCCAGCCGCGCAGGCCGGCCGTGTCGCGCAGCGATTTGCTTTTCACCAGCAGGCAGTAGGCGGCGGCCAGCTTGCCCGGCATGGTCATGCCGCGCATCAGCTGCGCGCCTTTGCCTGCGCGCAGTTCGGCCATGATGGACTGCGCGGAAATGCCCGCCGCGACAAAGCTGGCGACGATGGCGCCGGCCGAGGTGCCGGCCACCTGGGTCACTTCGATTTTATGGTCGGCCTTGAAATCCTGGATGGCCTCGGCAACCGCCAACAGCGCGGCGATGCGCGCGCCGCCGCCCTGGAATGCGAACTGCATCTTGACCGGCGTAGTCATGCGCCACCTCCGCAATGGATTGCCGCGCGCCCAAGCGCATGCCCGGCTCTTCCATGCTACTGCGGCGCCGCCCTCCCCGCGTTGAGGAAACGCAAACGAGCGCAAAGCCGCGCTAGGAGGCCAGCAGCTCGCGCGCATGCTTGCGCGTGGTGGCGGTGATTTCCAGGCCGCCCAGCATGCGCGCCACTTCCTCCACCCGCGCTTTGCTGTCGAGCACGTCGATGCGGGAGGCGGTCTTGCCGTTGTCCAGCGTGCCCTTGGCCACCTGGAAGTGCTGGCTGGCCTGGCTGGCCACCTGCGGCAAGTGGGTCACGCACAGCACCTGGCGCGCCTGGCCCAGGCGCTTGAGCAGCCGCCCCACCACTTCGGCCACGCCGCCGCCGATGCCGCTGTCGACCTCGTCGAAAATCAGCGTGGGCGTGGTGGTGGCGTTGGAGGTGATGACGGAAATGGCCAGCGCGATGCGCGCCAGCTCGCCGCCCGAGGCCACCTTGGCCAGCGGCCGCGGCGCCACGCCGGCGTGGCCGGCCACCAGGAATTCCACCTGTTCAAGGCCGCGCGCGCCCGGCTCGCAGGGGTTGAGCGCGATGTCGAACGCGCCGCCCGTCATGTTCAGTTCCTGCATGGCCTGCGTGACGGCCGTGGCCAGTCCCCGGGCGGCGGCGGCGCGGGTGGCGGACAGCTGGCGCGCCACGTCCATATACGCCGCTTTCAGCTTGGCCTCCTGCTGGCGCAGGCCGTCCAGGTCGCTGGCGTCGGCCAGCTGGCGCAGCTTGGCCGACAGCTGGGCGTGCTCGTCCGGCAGGTCGTCCGGCGCCACGCGGAATTTGCGCGCCGCCGAGTGCAGCGCCTCCATGCGCGCGTCCACCTGGCGCAGGCGCTCCGGGTCCAGCTCCACCCGGTCCAGATAGGTGTTCAGCGCGTACACCGCTTCCTGCAGCTGGATGCGGGCCGATTCGATCAGGTCCACCGTGGGCTGCAGCTCGGCGTCGATGCCGGCCAGCTTGCCCAGCTTCTGGCTCAGCGAACCGAGCTGCGACACAATCGGCTGGTCTTCCGATTCGGAAATGGCGGCAAGTGTTTCCTGCGCGCCTTCCAGCAGGCTGGCGGCGTGCGACAGGCGGCTGTGCTCGTTGGAGATGTCCTGCCACTCGCCGGGCTTGGCGGCCAGCTTGTCCAGCTCGCCCACCTGCCACTCCAGGCGCTCGCGCTCGTAGGCCAGGTTGGCGGCGTTGCTTTCGTATTCCTCCAGCTGCCTGGCCAGCGCGCGCCAGGCCTTGTGGGCGGCGGCCACGGCCTTCAGCTGGGCGGCCGCCTCGGCGTCCTTGATGGTGGACTGGCTGTCCAGCAGCTCGCGCTGCGCGTCCGCCTTCAGCAGCGACTGGTGGGCGTGCTGGCCGTGGATGTCCACCAGCATGTCGCCCAGCTCGCGCAGCTGCGCGGCGGTGGCGGCCACGCCGTTGATGTAGGCCTTGGAGCGGCCCGCGTTGTCGATCACGCGGCGCAGCAGCGCACCGCCCTCGTCGGCCGCGAACTCGTTGGCGGCCAGCCACTCGGCCGCCTGCGGCGTGACGGCGAAGTCGGCCGTGATGTCGGCCTTGGGCGCGCCTTCGCGCACCACACTGGCGTCGCCGCGGCCGCCCAGCGCCAGCGTCAGCGCGTCGATAAGGATGGATTTGCCGGCGCCGGTTTCGCCGGTGAACACTGTGAAGCCTGCGGAAAATTCCAGTTCGATGGTGTCGACGATGACGAAGTCGCGGATAGACAGAGTACGAAGCATAGGCAAGTGCGGAGGTGAGCGGAGTAAGGGTTAGACCAGTTTCCCGTCGCCGGACGGGTATTCGTTCCAGTGCAGCTTTTCGCGCAGGGTGTTGTAGTAGCTCCAGCCTTCCGGATGCAGGAAGGTGATGGCGTGCGGCGAACGCTTGATGACGATGCGGTCCTGCGCCTGCAGGCTGGCGAAGGTCTGCATGTCGAAATTGACGGTGATGTCGCGCCCGCGCACGATTTCAATCTGGATGGCGCTGGAGTCGGGCAGCACGATGGGGCGGTTCGACAGCGCATGCGGCGCGATGGGCACCAGCACGATGCCGCCCAGCGTGGGATGCAGCAGCGGGCCGCCGGCCGACAGCGCGTAGGCGGTGGAGCCGGTGGGCGTGGAGATGATCAGGCCGTCCGAACGCTGGTTGTACATGAAGTGGCCGTCCACGTCCACGCGCAGCTCGGCCATGCCGGCGCCGGCGCCGCGCGACACCACCACGTCGTTGACGGCCAGGCCCACATGGATTTCCTTGCCGTCGCGCCGCACGCTGCCTTCCAGCAGGGTGCGCCGTTCGGCCTGGTAGCTGCCGGCCAGCATCTGCGCCAGCACCGGCAGCATGCCCTCGAGCGCGATATCGGTCATGAAGCCGAGCCGGCCCTGGTTGATGCCGATCAGCGGCACGTCATAGGGCGCCAGCTGGCGCGCCAGGCCCAGCATGGTGCCGTCGCCGCCCATCACGATGGCGGCGCTGGCGTGCTGGCCGATCTGGTCCGGCGTCATGGCCGGCAGGTCCGCCATGCCCAGGTGAGCCGCCGTTTCCGCCTCCAGCACCACGCTGTGGCCGCCCTCCTTCAGAAAAGCCAGCAGGCTGCGCACGGGGGCTTCGATGCCGGCCGTGTTCTGTCGGACGACCAGGGCGATGGTGTTGAATAAGGCGTGCTTGGCGGGCATAGATCTCTCGGTCTTGATTGGGGGTAGCAACACTAGTCAGAGTAACCGATAATGCAGCCTTCTGCCATGCATCAGCACGCGCTCATATACTGTATATGCACACAGTATAAATCGGCGAACGGCGGAGCGCAAGCGCAGGCAGCTAACCTACAGGAGAATGGCATGGCAAAAGTACTGGGCGTGGGCGGCATCTTTTTCAGATCGCGCAATCCGCAGGCGCTGATGGCGTGGTACCAGGCCCACCTGGGCTTCCCCGCCGAGTCCGGCGACTACGCCTCCTTCGCGCCCACCGCCATGCCGGCGGGCGGCAGCACCGTGTTCAGCCCCTTCAAGGACACCACCGGCTACTTCGCGCCGTCCAAGCGCGAGTTCATGTTCAACCTGGTGGTGGACGACCTGGACCAGGCCCTGGCCCAGGTGGTGGCCGGCGGCGCCGAACTGGTGGGCGATCCGCAGACCTTCGACTACGGCCGCTTCGGCTGGTTCATGGACCCGGACGGCAACAAGGTCGAGCTGTGGCAACCGGCCGTCGCCGCCAAATAATGCCTCAGTGCCCGCTGGCCGCGCCCGCCATCATGGCGCCCGCGATGGCCAGCGACAGCGAAATGCCGTGCGCCAGCATCAGCACCGACCAGCGCGCCACGGTGGCCAGCTTGCCGCCGCCGTACACGCGCTTCATGGCCCACGGCAGATAGCCCACCAGCCAGCACAGCAGCACCAGGTTGAGGAAGGAATGGTCGCTGATCTTGATGGCGGCGAACATCACAAAGGCGAACGAGCTCACGTGCAGCGCGAACAGCAGATGCTCGCCGTAGCGCCGCCCTGAACCGAGATAGAGCATCTTCAGGTAGAGCGCGAACAGCGGCATCAGCGCGAACATGGCGTAAGGGCCGTAGTGGAAGAAGCCGTCCGACAAGGCCTTGCTCTTGGCCTCCCTGGGCAGGCTGTCGAAATGGTCGATCCGTTCCGCCAGGCCCGGCAGCCTGGCGCGCATATCGTCGTCCAGCGCCACCACCGTGCCGTAGCTGTCTTTTACCTTGGCCTTGGACAGTATCTTGCTGCCGCGCTCCTTGCCCACCGCCTGCGCGCGCTCGGCAGCCTCCTCCACCTGCGGGTGGTCGTCGCCCAGGTTGATCACTTCCGTGTGGGTAAATTTCAGCAGCGCGAAAAACAGGATGCTCAGCGTCAGGTAGAGCCGCAGCGGCTCCACATAGCGCTTGCGGCGTCCCGCCAGGTACTCATTGGTCAGCGCGCCCGGGCGGAACAGCAAGCGCGTGAACGTGCCCCACAGTCTCCCCTCCAGCGCTACGTAATGGCCGATGAATTCATGCGCGAATTCGGCCAGGCTGGGCGCGTGCGTGCGCGTTTCCTGGCCGCAGTTGTGGCAGTAGTTACCGCTGACGGTGGCGTTGCAGTTCAGGCAGCTGGCGGGCGCTGCGTGGGAGTCGGCAAGTTCGGGCTTCACGGCTGGATTCTCTATGGAGGCGGCACAAGCGGGAATGTTACCTGAGTTCATGCCAAAGATGCACTATTTCAATAAAGTTCAATTGCGCGACTGCGCACCGTCCACGGCGCTAAGATGGCCACTCGATGCTGACAAGGGAGGCCGAACATGGTTACCGAAAGCAAGGACCGCCAGGTCAACACGGCTGTGCCCGTGCACAGCGACGGCGGCAAGCGCCTGCCGCACGAGCGCGACGAGTCGCCCGAAGGCCACCCGCCGCCGGCCCGCAGCGTCATTCGGCAAGCCGCCAGCGACCTGGAGCAGGGCCTGGTGGACACCGACCTGCACGGCGCACGCGGCGTGGAAAAAGTCCAGCCGCGTCCGCCCGGCAAGGCAGAACCGCAACCCGGCAGCAAGCGGGACTGACAGGTCCGCGCCCGGCAGCCGCAGATAAGCCGCAACCGAGCAACCACGCACACGAAAGGGAGTCCATGCGTCAACCCGTCCCACCGCGCACCGCTGCGCAGATTCCCGCCCCGTCTATCCGCCCCGCGCTCGCGGCCACCGCCTTTGCCGTCGCCGCGCTGGTGGTGATGGCCGGCGCGGCCGACGCGCAAAGCTATCCGCCCGGCTTCGGCCCGCAGCCGGCGCTGCCCGCGCCCGAGCGTTCGCTGGTGCCCACCGTCAATGTGGCGCCGGTGGCGCGCTGGCCTAACGGCGCCACGCCCGCCGCCGCGCCCGGCTTCACGGTGCACGCCTACGCCAGCGGCCTCGACCATCCGCGCTGGCTGCACGTGCTGCCGAACGGCGACGTGCTGGTGGTGGAGACCAACGCCCCGCCCAAGCCGGAGGACGGCAAGGGCATCAAGGGCATGATCATGAAGTCGCAGATGAAGAAGGCGGGCGCGGTCACACCGTCCGCCAACCGCATCACGCTGCTGCGCGGCCTGGACGCGAACGGCGCCGCCGCCACGCGCACCGTGTTCCTGAAAAACCTGAACTCGCCCTTCGGCGTGGCGCTGGTGGGCCAGGACCTGTACGTGGCGAATACCGACGCCGTGGTGAAGTTCCCCTACAAGGAAGGCCAGACCGAAATCACGGCCGCGCCCGTCAAGGTGATGGACCTGCCGGGCGGCCCGCTGAACCACCACTGGACCAAGAACATCATCGCCAGCGCGGACGGCAAATACCTGTACGCCACGGTGGGCTCGAACAGCAACGTGGCGGAAAACGGCATGGACAAGGAGGACGGCCGCGCCGCCATCTGGCAGCTGGAGCTGGCCACCAACAAGGCCAGGCTGTACGCCACCGGCCTGCGCAATCCGAACGGCATGGCCTGGCAGCCGCAATCGCAGGCGTTGTGGACCGTGGTGAACGAGCGCGACGAACTGGGCAACGACCTGGTGCCCGACTACCTGACCTCCGTCAAGGAAGGCGCCTTCTACGGCTGGCCCTACAGCTACTTCGGCCAGCACGTGGACGCGCGCGTCAAGCCGCCCAAGCCGGAACTGGTGGCCAAGGCCATCGCGCCGGACTACGCGCTGGGCGGCCACACCGCCTCGCTGGGCCTGGCCTTCTACGACGGCAAACTCTTCCCGGCCAGCTACCGCAACGGCGCCTTCATCGGCCAGCACGGTTCCTGGAACCGCAAGCCGCACAGCGGCTACAAGGTGGTGTACGTGCCGTTTGCCAACGGCCAGCCATCCGGCCCGCCGCAGGATTTCCTGGGCGGCTTTCTGACAGCGGACGGCAAAGCGCAAGGCCGTCCGGTAGGCGTAGCAGTGGACAAGAGCGGCGCGCTGCTGGTGGCCGACGACGTCGGCAACATCATCTGGCGCGTAACGCCGAAGGGCAACTGAAAGAGCGCGCACAACGGGCAAATCCGCCGGAGCAGCCCAGCCGGCCTTACACACTGGAGACGACAATGAGCTATCTGGACCGAGACACCTTTGGCATTTACCGCGACACCGACGCCGGCCCCGGCCCGCGCCTGATGGGGGCCGACACGCTGATGGGTGAAGACGTGTACAACCGCATGGACGAGGATCTGGGCGACATCAAGGAATTCATGCTCGACATGCAGACCGGGCAAGTGGCGTATGCGGTGCTGTCCTTCGGCGGCATCCTGGGCATGGGCAACAAGCTGTTCGCCGTGCCCTTCCAGGCGCTGGAGCTGGACACCGTGAACAAGCGCTTCATCCTGGACGTGAGCAAGGAGCGCCTGGAAAGCGCCCCCGGCTTCGACAAGGACAACTGGCCGGACATGGCCAGCGCCGAATTCAGCAGCGAGATCCACAGCTACTACGGCACCCAGCCGGGCGCCGGCTACCGCAGCTCGACCGGCAGCGTGATGGGCTCCGGCACCAGCACCATGCAGAGCGGCGACATCGGCAGCAGCAGTGGCAGCGTGGGCAGCAGCGGCTACAACCCCGGCAATAAATCCTGAACCCCAGCGGGATTTGAGCAAAGCGCATAAAATTCCTGCTTTACCCAACCGGCAAAGAAGGATTTTTATGCGCATACTACACACCATGCTGCGGGTCGGCGACCTGCAGCGCTCCATCGACTTCTACACCAAGGTGCTGGGCATGACGCTGCTGCGCACCAGCGACAATCCCGAATACAAGTACACGCTGGCCTTCGTCGGCTACGGCTCCAACCCGGACCATGCCGAGCTGGAACTGACCTATAACTACGGCGTGGACAGCTACGAGCAAGGCACGGCCTACGGCCACCTGGCGATCTCGGCGGACGACATCGTGGCCGCCTGCGCGGCGGTCAAGGCCAACGGCGGCAACGTCACGCGCGAGCCCGGCCCGGTCAAGGGCGGCAGCACCGTGATCGCCTTCGTCACCGATCCGGACGGCTACAAGATCGAACTGATCGAGCGCCAGTTCGACGGCCAGGGCGGCGGCCTGCGGTGACCTTGGCGGGTTACGGCGCCACGCATGCGCCAGAAATTTGCCGCCGACTGCGTAGGGCGGGTTAGCGCGGCGCAGCCGTGCGTAACCCGCCGTGCAAGCGGCCCTGCGGCGAAAAAAAACCGGGGACTGGCCCCGGTTCCTTTACTTCACCAGCAATTCATTGATCGGCACCAGGTCCGCTTCCTTCAGTGTGCCGGCCGCCGCTTTCAGGCGCAGGCCGTTCATGATGGTGTCGTAGCGGGCGCGGGACAGGTCGCGCTGGGTCGAGTACAGCTGGCGCTGCGCGTTCAGCACGTCGATGTTGATGCGCACGCCAACCTGGTAGCCCAGCTTGTTCGAATCCAGCGCCGACTTGCTCGACACCTCGGCCGCTTCCAGCGCGCGCACCTGCGCCAAGCCGCTGTTCATGCCCAGGTAGGCGGTGCGGGCGTTCTGCGCGGCGGCGCGGCGCGTCGCCTCCAGATCGTTGCGCGCCTTGTCTTCCAACGCGATCGATTCGCGCACCTTGCTGGTCACGGCAAAGCCGTTAAACAGCGGCACGTTCCACTGCACGCCGATGCTGTTGGTCTTTGTGATGCCGGAGGCGGTCACGCTGTCGCGGCCCTTGCTGGCCACCAGGTCCAGCGTCGGCAGGTGGCCGGCGCGGTTGCGGTTGATGTCGCGCTTGGCGATCTCCAGGTTCAGCTGCGCGCCCATCACCGAGTAGTTCTGCTGCTCGGCCGACGAGATCCACGGCTCGATGGCGGCCGGCTGCGGCGCGGCGATGGTCACGCCGCTGCGCAGCGTGGACAGCGAGGCCGGCGCGGCGCCGATGATCTGCTGCAGCGCGTTGCGCTTGACTTCCAGGTCGTTGATGGCGGCGAACTCCTGCGCCACCACCAGGTCATACGCCGCTTGCGCTTCGTGCGTGTCGGTGATGGTCTGCGTGCCCACCTCGAAGTTGCGCTTGGCCGAGGCCAGCTGTTCGGTGGTGGCCGATTTCTGCGCCTGGGTCGAGGACAGATTGTCCTGCGCCGTCAGCACGTCGAAGTAAGCCTGCGCCACGCGCGTGATCAGGTCCTGCTGGGCCTGTGCGAACACGGTCTCGCTGACGGCCTGCGACAGCTTGCTCTGCTGGTAGGATTCCCAGCGGTCCCAGCGGAACAGCGGCTGCGACAGCGACAGCGACCACTGGTTGCGCGAACTGTCGCGTGGGCCGCTTTCCGGGCCAAAGATCGCGTCGCTGGACTTGGTTTCGAAGTCGCCGGTGATCTTGGTGCTGGAACCGCCCAGGCCTATAACCGGCAGCAACTGGGAACGCCCTTGCGTCGTCCTTTCCTGACCCGCAGCAAGTGCAGCGCGTGCGCTGGCATACGTGGCGTCGTTGGCGAGCGCCTGCTGGTACACTTGGATGAGGTCGGCCGCCTGTGCGTTGATGGTCAACAGTGCGCTGCTGATCAGCAAGGCGATTAAGGGTTTCTGCATTGCGTTCTCCGTGGAATCATAACAATTAGTATTTTGGCATGGCGCTGTCGACCTGCACAGCCCAGGCATGGATGCCGCCCGTCAAATTCGTGATCTTGCCGAAACCGTTGCGCTCCAGGAAGGCAGCGACCTGCATGCTGCGCGCCCCGTGGTGGCAGATGCAGACGATGGCCGCGTCCTCATCGAGGTCGTCGATGCGGGCCGGAATCGAATTCATCGGCATTAGGGTCGAGCCGGCGATATGGCAGGTCTCGTATTCCCAGTTCTCGCGCACGTCCAGCAGAAACGGGCTGGGGCGCGCTTCGTCGGCCAGCCAGTCGGCCAGTTCCAGCGCAGTAATATGTTGCATGCGGCGCTCCCGTCCGGTTTAGAACGTGAACTGCGACGGCTTGGCGGCGTTTTGCAGCGGCTTGACGTCGGTTTCAAACAATTTCTTCTGCTCGTAGCCGTCCGAGGTGCGGGTCACCAGCACGCCCGACATGGAAGGCGCTTCGCCGATGATGGCGAACACGCGGCCGCCTACTTTCACTTGCTGCAGGAAGGCTTCCGGCAGCAGCGGCACCGAGCCCGACAGCACGATCAGGTCGAACGGCGCGCCATTGGCCCAGCCCTGCGAACCGTCGCCCAGCTCCACGGTGACGTTGGTGATGCCGGCGGCGGCCAGGTTCTGCTCGGCCTGCGCCTTCAGTTCCGGCGAAATCTCGACGGTGGTGACGTGGCGGCCCTTGTGCGCCAGCAGCGCGGCCATGTAGCCGCTGCCGGTGCCGATTTCCAGCACGTTTTCGTGTTTTTTCAGCTGCACGTCCTGCAGGATGCGCGCTTCCAGCTTGGGCGTGAGCATGGTGTAGCCGTTGCCCAGCGGGATTTCCGTGTCGACGAAGGCCAGGTTTTTATGGCTGGCGGGAACGAAGTTCTCGCGCTTGACCACGTTCAGCAGGTCCAGCACGTCCAGTTCCAGGACGTCCCATGGGCGGATTTGCTGTTCGATCATGTTGAAGCGGGCTTGTTCGATATTCATCTTTAAACTCGGTGAAGGATTAAATAATCCGTCATTTTATCGTTGAACTGGTCAGGACGGCATATTAACGACATCGGCGACGGACTGAGGGAAATTGCGACAGTCTGCAGATTCGGGGGGCTGAACGCGCAAAAACCGCCCCGGGCTGCTTAATTTTATGGCACGCCGGCGGCGCCGTCCGGGCGCAGGCCGCGCAAGGCCAGGTCGAGGAAGGCGGCCATATACTGGTCCGGGTCGATGCTGGCGCCGCCGCCGCAGGGCAGGAAGGCGTGGTTCCACATCATCAGCATCAGCACCGGGGCGCTCAGCACCGGCATCAGCACCTGCGGATCGTGCGGGCGGAACTCGCCGCGCGCCAGGCCGCGTTCGAGCACGCGCACGATCAGCGCATTGCCGCGCGCCACCACCTCGTCCTCGTAGAAGCGCACCAGTTCAGGGAAATTGCCCGATTCGGCCATCATCAGCTTGGTAATCCCGGCCAGCTTGGTGGCGCCCACCTGGCCCCACCAGCGCATCAGCATTTCGCTCAGCAGCACGCTGCTGTGGGCGTCCGAGGCGGCCAGGTCCAGCTCGGCCTGGACGATGGCCTGGCCGATGGTGGCGCGCACCACGGCCTTGAACAGTTCTTCCTTGTTCTCGAAATACAGATAGAGCGTGCCTTTGGAGACGCCGGCGCGGCGCGCCACGTCCTCCAGGCGGGTGGCGGCGAAGCCGCGCTCGACAAATTGCTCCAGCGCCGCCTCCAGCAATTCCTGGGGCCGGGCGTCCTTGCGCCGTTCCCAGCGCGGTTTGGTGTCAGTCGGGGCTTGCATAGGTCTGATAACTACTTACTTTTGAGTCATTAATCTTAGTCGTCAGACATCTGGCAGTCAAGACTTACCCTGCGCTTACCCTGTCTGTTACGCCCGAATGAAAACCGGAACAGTACAGCCCAAGGCCATTCTCCTACGGGCTGCGCGCCCGGACGCCTACAAGCTGCACGGTTTGGCCACCCTAAGATGGTCTCGCTTCCACATTCTTCGGAGCGCTAAACTACACAGGAGATCACCATGGCATCGAATCAACATACCGGCTCGTCGGGCAAATCCAGCAAAGACGGCGACACCGGCTCAGGCAAGCAAGGTAGCAAATCCGAATCCGGCAAAGGCAGCAGCGGCGGCGGAAGCGGCGGCAACAGCCAAAGCGGCGACACCAGCAATCGCGGCTTCGCCTCCATGGATCCGGAGCAGCAGCGCGAGATTGCGGCAGAAGGCGGCCGCGCCGCCCACGCTTCCGGCAACGCGCACGAATTCACGCCGGAAGAAGCACGCAAGGCCGGCGCGATGAGCCACAAGAACGACGGCAACCAGCAGAGCGATTCGGGCCAAAGCGGCTCGCGCTCGGGATCCGGCGGGAATCAATCCGGCGGGAATCAATCCAGCAACAAGCAGTCCGCCAGCAAGGATACCGATAGCGGTTCGGGCAGCAAGTCTTCGGCCTCGAAATCCGGCAGCGACTCCGGCTCCCGTTCCAAATAACCATCCCATTCCGGCGCCGCAAGGCGCTGCTCAACGCTTAACCAAGGAGCCACCATGAAAGCCACTGACAAGGCAGAGGCAGCCATGCCCCAAAAAATCCCCACCGCGCAGGGCGAAATCGACGCGATCTCGTTGCTGACGCAGGACCACGCCAACGTGAAAGCCATGTTTGAGCAGTACGAAGAACTCGGCGACCGCGCCCTCGCTTCAAAGAAAAAACTGGCGCAAAAAATCTGCATCGAACTGACCAAGCACGCTACGGCCGAGGAGGAAATTTTCTATCCCGCCGTGCGCCAGGCCAGCGGCGAGAATGAAGACCTGATCGACGAGGCGACAGTGGAGCATGCCTCTGCCAAAGAGCTGATCGTGCAGATCCTGTCCATGGAACCCGGCGACGAGCTGTACGACGCAAAGATCAAAGTTCTGTCCGAGCAGATCGAACACCATGTGAAGGAGGAAGAAGGCGAGATGTTCCCCAAAGCGCGCAAGGCAAAGCTGGATCTGGTGGCGCTGGGCGAAGCGATCGAGGACCGCAAGGCCGAGATCGAGGCGCCGGCGATGCCTCAATAAGGCCACGGGAGGCAAGGTCGCCGCCGGCCATACCAAGGCCGGCAGCGACAAGGGCGCCGGAGGCGGCGCCAAGCCCCCCCCAAGCACTAAGGGCGGAGCACAATCTTCCGGCAGTTGTCTTCCTTCTTGTCGAACATCTTGTAGCCCTGGGCGGCTTCCGCCAGGGGCAGGCGATGAGAAATGATCACTTCCGGACTCAGCTTGCCCTCTTCGATAAAGGCCAGCAGCTCGGGCATAAAGCGCTGCACATGGGTTTGCCCCGCCTTGAATCCTATCCCCTTTTCAAACGCGTCGCCGAACAGGAATCCATGGATGAAGCCGGCGTACAGCCCCGGCACGCTCACCATCCCGCCGCGCCGCACGGCGGCGATGCACTGGCGCAAGGCTTTGCCGCTGCTGCCTTCCAGTTTCAGCGCCGTCAGCGTGGTCTCCACCGCACTGCCCTTGGCTTCAAACCCCACCGCATCGATGGCTGCATCCACGCCCCGGAAATGGGTGTTTTCGATGATGACTTCGGCCGGATCCACTTCGTCGAAATTAATGGGGATGACGCCATACGTGGCACGGGCAAATTCCAGGCGGTAAGGATGGTGATCCACCATGAAGATCTGCTCCACGCCCAGCATGCGCGCGCTCGCCGCAGCCATCTGTCCCACCGGACCTGCGCCGAAGATAGCCAGCGACGACCCCTTGCCCACGCCTGCGTTAAGCACCGCCTGATAGCCGGTGGGTAAGATATCGCTCAGGAAGAGCACCTTCTCATCCTCAAGCGTGGCCGGGATCTTGATCGGGCCGACGTTCGCCTTGGGCACGCGCACATATTCGGCCTGGCCGCCGGGCACGCCGCCATACATGTGGCTGAAGCCGAACAGCGCGGCGCCGGAGCGCAGGGACTTCTTGTTCATAATGGTGCCGCGATCGGGGTTGGTGGTCTCGCATGCCGAATACAAGCTCATATCGCAGAAGAAGCAGCTGCCGCAGGCAATGACGAAGGGCACGACGACGCGGTCGCCCTTTTGCAGCGCGGTCACAGCGGGGCCGGCCTCCACCACCACGCCCATGAACTCGTGGCCCATGATGTCGCCCTCCTTCATGCCCGGCACCTTGCCGCGATAGAGGTGCAGATCGGAGCCGCAGATGGCGGTGGCGGTAATCTGGATAATGATGTCGTCGGGCTCCTGGATCACGGGGTCCGGAACGGTGTCGACTTTAACGTCGTGGGCGGAATGGTAAACAAGGGCACGCATCTGGGTCTCCGATCATGGTTTGGCGGGCGCACTTGCGCCCTACGGACTTCGATCTTGCATGAGCTGTCCGCACCGCCATATCAGCGCTTGCGCCGCACACAGGTAGGACTGGGCTGAGTTCCTGGATGACGCACGCGGCGCCGTTTCACTGTGCCCACTGCGCGCGTTTGCCTGACCTTGCCCAAGCGCAGCGGATTAGCCCAGCAGGGATTCCAGCTCGGCGCCCGCTTTGGCGAAGCGTTCGGTCAGGAAATCCAGCAGGGCGCGCACGCGCGGCGCCATGTAGCGGGTTTGCTGGTATAGCGCATGCACCGGCGCGTCCGGCGTGCGCCACTCGGGCATCAGCACTTGCAGCCGGCCGGCCTGCAAGTCGGCGCCGATGTCCCAGACCGATTTCATGGCGATGCCCTGGCCCTTGATCGCCCACTCGCGTGCGACGGCGCCGTCATTGGTTTCGCGCGCGCTAGCGGAAGGCACGATAAACGATTCCACCTCTCCATCGCGCTCGAAGTGCCATTCATTCACCATGCCCGGCGCGGTGACCAGCGCGATGCAGTCGAAGCGGTGCAGGTCGGCCGGATGCGCTGGCGTGCCGTGGGCCGCCAAGTAGGCGGGGGCCGCGCACAGCACGCGGCGGTTGAACGCCAGCGGCCGCGCCACCATGGAGCTGTTCTGCGGCACGCCGAAGCGTATGGCGAGGTCCAGGTCGTCCTGCAGCAAATTGGCAACCGCATCGCCAAGGATCAAGGCCAGCGTGATCTGGGGATAGAGCAGGTTGAACTCTTCCAGCCATCCTTGCAGCACATGGCGGCCAAAATCGGATGTGGCGGCGATGCGCAGCTTGCCGCTGACGGCGCTGCGGCCGGCCTGCAGCGCGGCGTGGGCGTCGTCCAGCGCGCCAAGGGCATGGCGGCAGTGCTCCAGGTAGAGGGCGCCTTCGGCGGTCAGGCGCAGCTGGCGCGTGGTGCGCTCGAACAGCCGCGTGTTCAGCGCCGCTTCCAGTTTCAGCAAACGGGCGCTGGCGGCGGCGGGCGACAGCCCCAGCTTGCGCCCGGCGGCCGACAGCCCGCCCAGGCTGGCAGCCTCGACAAACAGGCGGATGTCACCGAGATTGTCCATCATTATTCCAAAATTTTTGATAATTGTTCAAATGTTAGCCCAATTATCAATTCGTTGCCCCGTCCGCATAATGAATCCAGTCAAAACCTCTCTGGAGTCTTCCATGCAATCGATCCCGCAGCTTTCCGCTCCCCTCACCCTGGGCGACATCACCCTGCCGCACCGCATCGTGATGGCGCCCATGACGCGCGCCCGCAGCTCCCAGCCCGGCGATGTGCCCAACGCCCTGAACGCGGCTTACTACGCGCAGCGCGCCTCGGCAGCCCTGATCGTCTCCGAGGCCTCGCAGGTTTCGCCGCAGGGCAAGGGCTATTCCTTTACGCCGGGGATCTACAGCGAGGAGCAGGTGCGCGGCTGGCGCCTGGTGACCAATGCCGTCCACAAGGCCGGCGGCCGCATCTTCTTGCAGCTGTGGCACGTGGGCCGCATGTCCCATCCCGACTTCCACGGCGGCGCGCTGCCGGTGGCGCCGTCCGCCGTGCCGTTCCAAGGCCAGATCTGGAAGGTTGATGCGGACACGGGGATCGGCGCCATGGTGGACTGCCCCACCCCGCGCGAGCTGGAGCGCGCCGAGATTGCCGCCATCGTCAACGACTTCCGCATCGGGGCGCGCAACGCCATCGAGGCCGGCTTCGACGGTGTCGAAATTCACGGCGCCAACGGCTACCTGATCGACCAGTTCCTGCGCACCACGTCCAACGTGCGCACCGACGAATACGGCGGCACGCGCGAGAACCGCCTGCGCTTCCTGAAAGAAGTGGTCGACGCCGTCGCGGACGAAGTCGGCGCGCAGCGCACGGCGATCCGTCTGGCGCCCTTCCTCACCGCGCGCGGCATGGACTGCCCGGACATCCTGCCGACCATCCTGGACGCGGCCGCCTTCCTGCAAGAGCGCGGCATCGCCTACCTGCACCTGGTGGAAGCGGACTGGGACGACGCGCCCGAATTCACCGAGACCTTCCGGCAGGAGCTGCGCGCGCGCTTTGCCCGCCCCATCATCGTCGCGGGCAATTACGACAAGGCGCGCGCCGAGTGGGTGCTCGGTCACGGCTATGCCGACCTGGTCGCATTTGGCCGCCCCTTCGTCGCCAATCCCGACTATCCGCGCCGCCTGCTGCAAGACCTGCCGCTGGCCGAATTCGACGGCGCCACGCTGTTCGGCGGCACGGAGCGCGGCTATACGGGTTACCCATCGCTGCCGCTGGCGGCAGCAGCCTGAACTGAGGAGAGCAATCATGAAAAACACGACTGTAGTAGTCATCGGCGGTTTGTCCGGCATAGGCCGCGCAGTGGCGGAGCAGGCTGCAGCGGAAGGCGCGCGCGTCATCGCCGCCGGCCGCCGCGCGGCGCCCGCAGACTTTCCGGCATCGATAAGCACCGCCCACATCGACATCAGCGACGACGCATCGGTGGCACGCCTGTTCGACAGCATCGGCCCCTTCGACCACCTGGTCGTCACGGCAGGCCCGGTGATCGCGTCGGCCAAGCTGGCGGACTTGAATGTGGCCGACGCCATCGCCGCCTTCAACGTTAAGTTCTTTGGCCAGATGCGCGTTGCGCAGCGCGCCCTGGGCAGCATCAACCGCGCCGGTTCCATCACGCTGACTTCCGGCCTGCTGTCGCGCAAGGCGGTGCCCGGCGGCCTGGTGAAGGCCGCCATGAACGCCGCCACCGACATCATGGCCAAAACGCTGGCCAAGGAACTGGCGCCGCTGCGCGTCAACGCCGTCAGTCCCGGCATGGTGGAAACCGGCATGTGGGGAGATTTGAGCGAGGCGGACCGCAAGGCCATGGCGGCGCGCGCCGGCGCCAGCATACCGGTGGGCCGCGTCGGCCAGGGCAGCGATCTGGCGCAGGCCTACCTGATGCTGATGCAGAACGGCTTCATGACCGGCAGCGTGGTCGATGTGGACGGCGGCGGCTTGCTGTAAATCCGCCATGCAGCTCGATCACGTCACCATCGTCGCGCCGGACTGCGCGCCATTGCGCCGCTTCTTCGTCCATGTGGCCGGCATGGAAGAGGGCGCGCGGCCGGCCTTCGGCGTAGGCGGCCACTGGCTGTATCTGGATGGCCGGCCGGTGCTGCACCTGATCGAGCGGCCCGATGCGCAGTCCGGCCCGCGCAAGGCCATCGCGCGGGCGCCGGCCCGCATTGACCACCTGGCGCTGCGCTTGGACAGCGCAGCCGAGTGGCAGGCCTTGCTGCGGCGCCTGGATGAATACCAGGTGCCGTATCAGCTGTCCGATATGAGGGCGCTGCGGGAGCAGCAGCTGTTCGTCGCGCTGGGGCCGGAAATCACGGTGGAGTTCGTGATAGCGGCTCAGCATTTGGGTTAGCTTCAGAATCGTGCTACTTTCGCATGGCGTGAAAAAGCATTTTCCTGAAAATAGCCCAATCAGAGGAACCGGTATGTCTCCAATCAAGCTTTCCGTCATGATTTTCGCCGCTGCCGCCGGGGCATGCGCGCCGGCCCTGGCCAACGAACAACGCGACGCGGCGCTGTTCGCCAAGGTGGACGCGATCTTTGCCGACTATGCGCTGGACCAGCACGTCCCGGGCCTGGTGTACGGCATCGTCGCCGACGGCAAGCTGGCTTATGTGCGCGGCATGGGCGTGCAGGACCTGGACAGCAAGCGCCCGGTCACGCCCGATACGCTGTTCCGCATCGCCTCCATGACCAAGGCCTTCACCGCGCTCACGGTGCTCAAGCTGCGCGACGACGGCAAACTGCAGCTCGACGCGCCGGCCGAAAACTATATCCCTGAGCTGAAGGCCTGGAAGTATCCCACCCAGGACTCGCCCCGCATCCGCGTGCGCGACCTGCTGAACCACACGGCCGGCCTGGTCACCGACGATCCCTGGGGCGACCGCCAGACGCCGCTGCCCGAAGCCGAGTTCACCAAACTGCTGCGCGGCGGCGTCCCGTTCAGCAATGCGCCCGGCATCACCATGGAGTATTCCAACCTGGGCTACGCCATGCTGGGCCGCATCATCGGCAACGTCTCCGGCAAGCCGTATGCGGACACCATCTCCGCCACTTTGATGCGCCCGCTGGGCATGACATCGACCGGCTTCGTGGCCGACGCCGCCCCGCGCGAGCGCCGCGCGCAAGGCTACCACTGGGCGGACAATGCGTGGACGCTGGAGCCCACCATGGCCCACGGCGCGTTCGGCGCCATGGGCGGCGTGCAGACCAGCGCCGTGGACTATTCGAAATGGGTGGCCTATCTGCTGTCGGCGTGGCCGCCGCGCGACGGCGCCGACGCCGGCCCGGTGCAGCGCGCCACGGTGCGCGAGCTGGCGCAGGGCTCCAACTTCCCGCACGCGAACGCGCGCCAGGGCCATACCGGCGCGGACAGCTGCCGCCAGGCGTCGGCCTACGGCATGGGCATGATCGCGGCCACCGACTGCGAACTGGGCACGGCGCTCAGCCATGGGGGCGGCTATCCCGGCTACGGCTCGCACGTGCTGCTGCTGCCGGAACAGGGCGTGGGCATTTTCGCCTTCACCAACCGCAGCTACTCGGGTTCGTCGGTGCCGGTATGGGATGCGGCGATGGTGCTCAGCAAGGGCGGTTTCCTCAAGCGCCGCAGCACGGCAGCCAGCGCGGACCTGGCCGCCGCCTACCGCAGCGCCGGCGACATCTACCAGCAGGGCGACGTCAGCGCCGCCGCAGGCCAACTGGCCATGAACTTCCTGATGGACGCCGACGCGGCAAGCTGGCGCCGCGAACTGGCCAGCCTGAAGGCCAAGGTCGGCAACTGCGACACCTCGGCCCCGATCGGCGCCAGCGGCGCCCTGGCCGGCGAGTTCGTCTGGCGCTGCGAGCATGGCAGGGTGGCCGGCAGCGTGCTGCTCACGCCCACCTCGCCGCCGCGCATCCAGGCTTTGTCGCTGCAGCAGAAGAAGCCATGACGGTAGCGCCGGCCCCAGCGCCCGTCAGCTTCGGCGAGGCGCTCCGTTTCTGGCTCAAGCTGGGTTTCATCAGCTTCGGCGGGCCGGCCGGGCAGATCGCCATCATGCACCAGGAGCTGGTCGAGCGCCGCCGCTGGATTTCGGAGCGGCGCTTCCTGCACGCGCTGAACTACTGCATGCTGCTGCCCGGCCCGGAAGCGCAGCAGCTGGCCACCTATATCGGCTGGCTGATGCACCGCACCCGGGGCGGCGTGGCGGCGGGCGCGCTGTTCGTGCTGCCGTCGCTGCTCATCCTCATCGGCCTGTCCTGGATCTATATGGCCTTCGGCGACCTGCCGCTGGTGGCTGGCCTGTTCTACGGTATCAAGCCCGCGGTCACCGCCATCGTGCTGCAGGCGGCGCACCGCATCGGCGGCCGGACGCTGAAGAACGGCTGGCTGTGGGGTATCGCGGCCGCGTCCTTCACCGCCATTTTCGCCGCCGGCGTGCCCTTCCCCGCCATCGTGCTGGCGGCGGCGCTGGCCGGCTACGCGGGCGGACGCTATTTGCCAAAGCAGTTCCAGGCCGGCGGCGCCCACGGCGCGGCGCAGCAGTCCTACGGTCCCGCGCTGATCGACGACCACACGCCTACACCGGCGCACGCGCGCTTCCGCTGGCGCGGACTGGCCGGCATCATCGCCGCCGGCGCGGCGCTGTGGGCCGTGCCCATGGCGCTGCTGGCGGCCTGTTTCGGCTGGCAGCACACGCTGACGCAAATGAGCTGGTTCTTCACCAAGGCCGCCCTGCTCACCTTCGGCGGCGCCTACGCGGTGCTGCCCTATGTCTACCAGGGCGCGGTGGACCACAACGGCTGGCTCAGCGCCGCGCAGATGATGGACGGTCTGGCGCTGGGCGAAACCACGCCCGGCCCGCTGATCATGGTGGTGGCCTTCGTCGCCTTCGTGGGCGGCTACGCCAAGGCCGCGCTCGGGCCGGGCTTGCTGTTCCTGGCCGGCGCCGCAGCGGCCGCGCTGGTGACCTGGTTCACCTTCCTGCCGTCCTTCCTGTTCATCCTGGCCGGCGGCCCGCTGGTCGAATCCACGCACGGCGACCTGAAGTTCACCGCGCCGCTGACGGCCATCACCGCCGCCGTGGTGGGCGTGATCGTCAACCTGGCGCTGTTCTTCGGCTACCACGTGCTCTGGCCGCAGGGCTTTGCCGGCCGCCTGGACTGGCCGGCCGCGTTGATCGCGCTGGGCGCGGCGGTGGCGCTGCTGCGCTACAAGGCCGGCGTCATGCCGGTCATCGGCGCCTGCGCGCTGGCCGGGCTGGCGCTGCGCCTGGCGGGCTGGGCGTAAACCTCCGTCCGCTGCCGCAGCGGCAGCGTGATGCGGAAGCGGCTACCCGCCCCGGGCGCGGTCTCGACATCGATGCGGCCGTGGTGGTTCTGCACAATGCCGTAGGACAGCGACAAGCCCAGCCCCGTTCCCTTGCCGATGGGCTTGGTGGTGAAGAAGGGATCGAAGATGCGCGGCAGCACCTCGTCCGAGATGCCGCAGCCGTTGTCGCCCACTTCGATCCAGGCCTGCTGGTCCGCCACGCCGGTGCGGATGGTGATCAGGCCGCGCAGCGGCCCCACTGCGTGGCTGGCATTCACCAGCAAATTCATGAACACCTGGTTGAGCTGGGACGGCATGCATTCAATCTCCGGCAGCGCGCCGTATTCCTTGCGCACATCGGCCACCTTGCGCACTTCGCTGGCGATGATGTTGAGCGTGGAGTCGATGCAGCGGTGCAGGTCGGCCCATTCCCACTGTTGCAGCGAGTCGGTGCGCGAAAAGTCCTTCAGCGACTGCACGATCTTGCTCACGCGGCCCATGCCATCGCGCGATTCGGCCATCATCACGGGAATGTCGGCGCGCAGATAGTCCAGCTCCAGCCGCACCCGCTGCGCCCGCATGCGCGCCGCCAGTCCGGGCACGGGCGCCATGGCCGGTTCCGCGTCCTGGTAGATGGACAGCATTTCGAATATGCGCTCCAGGTACTGCTCCAGCATGTCGGCATTGGAGGCCAGGAAGCCGAGCGGGTTGTTGATCTCGTGCGCCACGCCGGCCGCCAGCTGGCCGATGGAGGCCAGCTTTTCCGACTGCACCAGCCGTCCCTCCAGCTGCTTGCGCTCGGCCATCTCGCTTTGCAGCTGGCCGTAGGCGCCCTCCAGTTCGGCGGTGCGCTCGTGCACCGCCGCCTCCAGCCCCTCGTTGGCCTGCCGCAGCTGGCCGTTGACGCTGTTGATGATGGCGTGGCTGCGGATCAGGCGCCAGGCCGCGTACAACAGCAGCGCCGCCAGCGCGGCCGACAGCAGCAGCAGGTAGCGCCTGTGCTGCTGCATCTGCAGCGCATTGCGCTCCTGACCTCGGTTGAGCAGGGTGCTGATGCGGTCCATGTGCGCGGCGGTGGGCGCGGCGGCGATGCGGTCCAGCAGATCCTGCACTTTCTGGCATTCGCGCAGCACCGTGCGCACGTGCACCACGAACAGGCGCAGGGCGCCGGCCAGGTCCGCCGGAAGCGTGTCCTGGCTGGCCATCATGCCGGCCAGCGCGCGCTCAAAGCCTGCCTGGTCAAAGCGGGCGCCGTCCTCGAACATGAGCACCTGCAGCAGCACCTTGCGGACCCCGGCCTCGGTGCGCATGAAACGCAGCGTGCCCCCCCGGCCCGGCTGGCTGTAACGCTCGGCCAGCGCGGCAATATCGTCGGCTGCGACCGGCAGGAAAGCCATGGAGTTGCGCAGGACGGCATTGTGCGACTTGAACGACTCGATCAACGCAGCCTTGCGCCCCAATTCGCGTTCCAGCGCCGCCACGCCGGCGGCCAGCTCCGCGCCGCCGTCCCGGTCCGGCGCGCCCGGCCGCGCATTGAGCTGGTGCGGCAAGGCGTCCAACTGCGGCAGCGGTTCGGCCAGCGCATCGTAGCTCTGGTTGATGCCCAGCTTGGACTTCATCGCATCGAGTTCCCATTGCGCGTCCAGTTGCCTGATCTGGCGCAGCCGCGCCACGTTCTCGAAGTAGGCCGGCGCGTCGTTGCCCGGCGCCTGCCGGTACAGGAACAGCAGCGCGCCGGACAGCACCAGCCCCAGTGCCGCGAGAGGCAGGGCGGCTTTCATGGCTGGCCCGCCGGCTGCGCGTTCAGCGTGGCGAGGAACTGCGCGATGAGCGCCTTGTCCTCGGGACTGCCGGGCCGTCCCAGCTGGTACTTGAACATGATGTCGATGGCTTGTTCCAGGGTGGCGGCCGAGCCGTCGTGAAAATAGGGCGCGGTGCGCGCCACGTTGCGCAGGCTGGGCACCTTGAACACATAGCGGTCCTCCTCGCTGCCGGACAGTGCGTAGCGGCCACTGTCCTGCCGGGCGGCGGCGCCGCGCCGTCCCGCGTAGTCCTCCATCACGCCGAACTTCTGGAACATATTGCCGCCCACATTCACGCCCTGGTGGCAGGCCACGCAGCCATACTGCTTGAAGCGCGCGTAGCCGGCCTTTTCCGCCGCGCTGAGCGCGCCGTGCTCGCCGCGCAGGTAGCGGTCGAAGCGAGAATTGGGGGTGATCAGGGTGCGCTCGAACGAGGCCAGCGCATGCTCGATGTTGGCGCGCGTGACGCCGTCCTTGTAGGCGGCGGCGAAACCGCTGCGGTAGCCCGCGTCCTGCTGCACCTTGCGCACCACGTCCGGCCAGCGCGATCCCATTTCCGCCGGGTTCTCCACCACCAGGCCGATCTGCGCCTCCAGCGTGTCGGCGCGGCCGTTCCAGAACTGCTTGAAATTGAGCGCCGCGTTGAGCACCGTGGGCGCGTTCAGCGCGGCCGGCTTGTCATCCAGGCCGAGCGACACGCCACGGCTGTCGGCGCCGCCGCGCGCCAGGTCGTGGCAGCTGGCGCAGGACACCCGGCCGTTGACGGACAGGCGCGGATCGCTGAACAGGCGGCGCCCCAGCGCGGCCTGGGCCGGGTTCTGGCGCAGCGACTGCGGCACCGGCTGGATCGGCTCGCCGGACGGGCCGGCCAGCGCCGGCGCGCACACCAAAGCCAGCGCGGCGGATAGGAAACGAGAGGCAAAACGGCTGGCGGACATGGCGGTCTCACGTGGCCTGGGCTCAGGCGCACAGCGCGTCGCCGGCGCTCGACAGCCCATGCAGCTGCCAGTAGTGGCGGAAAGCGGCGCGGATATTCTCGCGCAGCATATTGTTGTCCCAGGGCTTGGTGTAGAAGCGGTACAGCGAGCCCCGGTTGATCGAGTCCATGATGGTGGCCAGGTCGGTGTAGCCGGACAGGATGATGCGGAAGGTGTCCGGATACATGCCCTTGATCTTGTCGAGCAGCTCGGTGCCGCTCATCTCCTCCATGCGCTGGTCGCACATCACCAGCTGCACCTCGTGGCGCGCCAGCATTTCAAAGGCCTGGGCCGCGCCATTGGCCGTCAGCACGCGGTAGCCGTCCTGGCGCAGCAGGCGCTGAAGGGCCGACAGCACATGCGCCTCGTCGTCGATCAGCAGCAGGGTGCGCACGGGCGCGCCGCCCGCGGCCGGTGCGGGCAAGCCGGCCGCGCTCAGCAGCAGGTGCTGGAACTGCATGGCAGGCAGCGGGCGGCTGAAGACATAGCCCTGGATCTGGTCGCAGCGGCGGCGCGCCAGGTAGGCCAGCTGCGCCTCGGTCTCCACCCCCTCGGCCACCACCTCCAGGCCCAGGCTGTGCGCCATGGCGATGATGGCGTCCACCAGCGCGGCGGCGCCCGGGTCCACCGTGACCTCGCGGATAAAGGCGATGTCGATCTTGAGCACGTCCACCGGGAAGCGCTTCAAGTAGGCCAGGCTGGAATAGCCGGTGCCGAAATCGTCGATGGCCACCTTGACGCCCATGGTCCGCAGCGCGGCAAGGCTGGTGGCGGTGCGCTCGGTGTCGTCCATCAGCGCGCTCTCGGTCACCTCCAGGGACAGCAGCCCGGGCGCAATGCCGTGCGCCGCGATGGCTTCCGCCACCGTGTGCTGCAGCTGGTTGTCGGAGAACTGGCGGCTGGCCACGTTGACGGCCACCGGCACCGGTCCCTCGGGGCGGGCCGACCACAGCGCGATCTGGCGGCAGGCCGTGTCGATGATCCAGGCGCCCACTTCCACGATCAGGCCGGTCTCCTCCAGCAGCGGGATGAAGGCCGACGGCGCCACCGCGCCATGGCCAGGACGGTTCCAGCGCAGCAGCGCCTCGGCGCCGGCCATGCGGCCGCTGGCCACGTCCACCTTGGGCTGGTAGTACAGTTCGAATTCGCCGTTGACCACCGCCTGCCGCAGCGCGCGCTCGAACTCGAAGCGGCGCTGCGCCTGCACGTCCATGGCGTCGGTGAAGAAGCGGCAGTTGCCCTCGCCGCCCTGCTTGGCGTGGTGCAGCGCGGTGCTGGCGTATTTCATGAGGGTGGCGGCGTCGGCGGCGTCGGCTGGATGCAGCGCGATGCCGATACTGGTCGTCAGCCGCGCCTCTCCTTGCGCCAGCTGGAAGGGCTGGGTGCAGCAGTGGCGCACCTGCTCGGCCACCTGCTGCGCGTCGAGCGGCGTGGCCAGGCCGCCCAGCGCGATGGCGAATTCGTCGTTGCCGAATCGGCTCACTACGCTGCCGGCCGGCGCGGCTTGCTGCAGGCGCTGGGCGAACTGGCTCAGCAGCCCATCGCCCGCCGCGTGGCCCAGGGTGTCGTTGACGCGCGCAAAACCGTCCAGGTCCAGCATCAGTACGGCGCTGGCCCGGCCACCAATAGCCGCCAGCATCTGCTCCAGGGAACGCTGGAACAGGGCGCGGTTGGGCAGGCCGGTCAGCGCATCGTAGCAGGCCAGGCGGGCGCCCTGGTCGCGCGTGCCGGTGTACAGCAGGCGCACTTCCAGCAGGTTGCGGATGCGCGCCAGGATCTCGCCGTGGTCGAAGGGCTTGCAGACGAAGTCCATCACGCCGGCGTCCAGCGCGCGCTGCTTGTGCTCGGGGGCGGCCGTCACCGCCAGCACCGGCAGATACTCGCCCGCCTCCACCTCTTTCAGTCCCGCCAGCACTTCGAAGCCATTCATGAAGGGCATGTTCAGGTCCAGCAGGATCAGGTCGTAGCGGTGCAGGCGGTGCAGCGCCACCACTTCGCGCGGGTCGTTGGTGGAGGCAACGCGGGTGTAGCCCGCGTACTCCAGCATGGCCTTCAACAGCAGCACGTTGGCGGGACGGTCGTCGACGATCAGGATGCCGGCCTGCTGCAATTCGGACAAGCTTGCCATGATGTTCTCCAGTGTTGTTGTTTTATTCCCAGCCGCTGCGGGCGGCGGCTATCGCCTCCAGCAGTTCCAGGTCGTTCATCGGCTTGAGCATGTAGGCCAGCGCGCTGCCGCGCTGTACGCGCGCCTGGATCTCCGGCGAGTGCTGGCCGGTGACGGCAATGACGCCGGTGCGTGGCGCCAATTCCGCCAGGTGCTGCTGCACTTCGAAGCCGGACATGTCCGGCATGTGCAGATCCAGCACTACGCAGTAAGGGGCGCCGGCGCCGTCGTCGCGCAGCGCCGCCAGCAGCGCGGCGCCGCCGTCGTAGCCGCAGGCCGGAATGCCGGCCGCGCGCAGCAGCCGCAGCAGCGCCCGGCGGATGGCGGCTTCGTCGTCCACGACGGCTACCCAGGGATGTATTTTGGTGTCCATGAGTAGCAAGATAACGCGCCGGCGGGCGGCGCGATATTGGACCTTGGCCCAACGCGGCCGGTTTCCGGTCTCAGTCCTGCGCGCCGCGCAGCCTGTCGGCCAGGCGCACCAGCGCGGTCAGCGAGCGCACCTGCATCTTCGCCATCACGCGCGCGCGGTGCACCTTGACGGTCTTTTCCACCGTCCCCAGTTCGGCCGCCACCTGCTTGTTGAGCAGGCCCTCGATCAGCAGCGCCATCACCTCGCGCTCGCGTGGGGTCAGGCTGTCGTAGCGGGCGCGCAGCTCGCCGCGTTCGGCGTCCTCCGCGCACCGCTGGGCATTGAGCACCAGCGCGGCCTGCACCGCCGCCACCAGCTTGTCGCCGTCCACCGGCTTGGTCAGGAAGTCGAAGGCGCCGTGCTTCATGGCGAGCACGCCACTGGCGATGTCGCCGTGGCCGGTCAGGAAGACCAGCGGCAGCAGGCTGCCCTGCCCGGCCAGCGCCTGCTGCAAGGCCATGCCGTCCATCTCCGGCATGGCCAGGTCCAGCACCAGGCAGCCGGGCGCCGCCGCGCTGCCGCTGGCGAGGAAGGCCTGGGCCGACTCATAGGGCGCCACGTCGAAGCCGGCCGAGGCCAGCAAGCGCGCCAGCGCCTTCAGAATGGCGGGCTGGTCGTCGACCAGGAATACCCGGGGCGGAGGGGCACTCATGGCGCCGCCGTTTCCGCAGCCGCCGCCAACGGCAGGCGCACATGGAAGCTGGCGCCGCCGTCCGGATTGTTCTCGGCCCACAGCTGGCCGCCGTGCGCCGCCACGATGCTGCGGCAGATCGACAAACCCAGGCCCATGCCGCTGTCCTTGGTGGTGTAGAACGGCGCGAACACCTGGTCCAGCGCGTCATTCGGGATGCCGCTGCCGCAGTCGGCGATGCTGATGCGCAACCAGCCCTCGTCATCCAGTCCGGTGCGCACGCCGATCGCCCTGGCGCCGGCGTCCGTCATGGCCATGGCGTCGACGGCGTTCATGAGCAGATTGATCAGCACCTGCTGCAGTTGCACGCTGTCGGCCAGCACGTGCGCATCCTCCGCACCCAGTACCGTCGACAGCGCCACGCCGTGGCTGAGCAGATCGTTGCGCAGCAGGCGCAGCACCTCGATCACCAGCGGGTTCACGGCGGCCGGCTGCAGCGGCGTCTCGCGCTTGTCGAACAGGCGCCGCAGCCGGCGGATAATCTCGCCGGCGCGCTGGTCCTCGGCCACGATGTCGGCCAGGATGTCGCCCACCTCGTCCAGGTCCGGCGTGGCCTGGCGCAGGAAGCGCTGCGCCGCCTGGGCGTTGCTCAGGATGGCCGTCAGCGGCTGGTTCAGCTCATGGGCCAGCGCGCCGGACAGCTCGCCCAGCGTGGCCACGCGCGCCAGGTGCGTCACTTCGCGCTGCTTTTGCTGCATCGCCAGCTCGGCCAGCTTGCGCTGCGTGATGTCGAGGGCCACGCCGCGCACCAGCCGCGGCTTGCCGTCGCCGCCGGTCTCGCAGCTGCCGCGCGAAGCCACCCAGCGCAGGCCGCCCTGCGGCAGCGCGACGCGGTACTCGATTTCATAGCGTTCGCCGGTGTCGGCCAGCGCCAGCACGCGCCGCACGGCGGCGCAGTCGTCCGTGTGCACGCGCTGCAGCAGCGCCGCCACCGAGATTTGTTCGGACGGGAGGAAACCGAACAGCTCGCGCCAGGACGACGACACCCAGACCTTGCCCTGCACCAGGTCGCGCACCCAGATGCCCAGGCGCGCCGCCTCGGCCGCCAGCGCCAGCTGCTGCTCGCTCTCGCGCCGCTCGGCCTGGGCGGTGCGCACCGAGGCGGCTGCCTGCTGCAGGGCCAGGCCCAGTTCATTGGCCTCGCGCAGCGCCAGCGGCGGTATCTCCGGCACCACGCCGGCCGCCACCGCCGCCGCCGGCCCTGCCAGCGCCTGCACCGAGCGCGCAATACCGCCGCCGATGCGCCAGGCCAGCCCCAGACCGGCCGCCAGCGCGGCCAGGGTGGCCACGATCAGCCAGGCCAGCGAGCGGCGCAAGCCGGCCGTCAGCTCGTCCAGCGGAATGCCCAGCGCCACGCTCCAGCGGCTGGTGGCCGAGCGGCTGAACACGCTGTACACCGGGATGCCGTCCAGCGTGGTGGTCTCGAAGCCGCCCTCGTCGGCCAGCGCCAGCTGGCGCTGCAAGGCCGATGTGGTGGGACGGCCAACAAAACGTTCGATGTCGTGGCTGCGCGCGGCGATCTTGCCGCTGCCGTCGACGATGGCGACCCGCCAGGTGCGAGGGAGCGAGCGCTCCGCCAGCAGCCCCGCCAGACGGGCCGGCGTAGCGGTGGCGTTCAAGGTCATGGCGGCGTCTGCGCCGCGCCGGATTGGCACGCCGATGGTGTAGATCAGTTGCCCGTCCACCGGGGAGGGGAACAGATCGGACACGCCGGGCCGGCCGGTGGCCAGGATGCGCTTGAGCAGCGGCGCGCTGGCCAGCTTGGGCAGCCGCTCGCCGTAGGGCCGACGGGTGGACAGCAGCAGGCGGCCGTCCGGGTCGATCAACACGATGCCGTCGGCGTGCATATCGGCCTGCGCCTCGACGGCGCGGCTGTGGAAGCCGGCCAGGTCGCCGCGCTGCAACTGGTGGGAGGTGCCGAGCGCCAGCAGCGCGGCCTCGGTGCGGGCAAAGCCGCTGTCGACAGCGGCCATGATGGCGCGCGCCTGGGTAACCGTGCTGGCCAGAAGCTGCGCGCGTTCGCGGGTGTAGAAATCGACTATCAAGAATGCAGCCACTACGGCCATGGGCAAAATGCAGCCAATGACAAGCAAAGCGAGGCTGGCGCGCACGCCGATAGCTTGCCTGCGGGGAGAACGCTGCTTGCGCGAGCGCATGGGTGGTGCACCTCCTGCTGGCGAAGACGACGCTACGATTCTATTGCAGAACCAGCGCCGCGTGGCTATATTTCGCCGCTCCGCCGTAGCGGCAATGAAACGCGGAAGGTGCTGCCCTTGCCCGGTTCGGACTGCACGTCGATGCGGCCCTGGTGCTGCTGCACGATGCCGTAGGTGAGCGCCAGGCCCAGGCCCGTGCCCTGGCCTATGTCCCTGGTGGTAAAGAAGGGATCGAAAATGCGCGGCAGCACCTCGGCCGCCATGCCGCAGCCGTCGTCCGCCACCTCGAGCCAGGCCTGGCCGCCCGCAGTCCCGGTGCGCAGCGTGATGCGGCCGCGCTGCGTCCCCATGGCCTGGCTGGCGTTGAGCAGCAGATTCACCACCACCTGGTTAAGCTGCGCTGGCATGCATTCGACCGGCGGCGGCGCGCCGTAGTGTTTGTCCACGACAGCGGCCTTGTCCACGTCGGCCGCGACGGAGTGCAGCGCGGCGTCGACGCAGCCGTTCAGGTCCGCCAGCTCCCAGCGCTGCTGCGCGGCGCTGCTGGCGAACTCCTTGAGCGCCAGCACGATCTTGCTGACCCGCCCCATGCCCTCGCGCGATTCGTCCAGCATGGCCGGAATGTCCTCGCGCAGATAGGCCAGCTCCAGCCGCTCGCGCTTTTCCTTCAGGCGCGCCGCCACGTCGGCCGATCCGGCCATGGCCAGCTCGGCCTCCTCGTAGGCGGCCAGCATGTCGAACATGCGTTCCAGGTAGCGCTCCAGCATGGCCGAATTGGCCGCCAGGAAGGCCAGCGGATTGTTGATCTCGTGCGCCACGCCCGCCGCCAGCTGGCCTACGGAGGCCAGCTTCTCCGACTGCACCAGCCGCCCTTCCAGCTGCTTGCGCTCGGCGATCTCGGTGTGCAGCTGGCCGTTGGCGCGCAGCAGTTCGCCGGTGCGTTCGCGCACCGCCGCCTCCAGTCCCTCGTTGGCCTGGCGCAGCTGCTGGTTCACGCGCTGGATGATGGCGTGGCTGCGCACCAGGCGCAGCGCCGCGTACAGCAGCAGCGCCGCCAGCGCGGCCGAGAGCAGCAGCAGATACAGGCGGTGCCGCTGCATCTGCACCGTGTCGCTCTGCTGCCGCGCGCTCAGCAGGTCGCCGATGCGGTCCAGGTGCTGCTCCACCGGCGCGGCCACGATGGCCGCCAGCAGATCACGCACGGCGCGCTGTTCGCGCAGCACCGTGCGCGCATGCACGCCCAGCAGCTCCAGGCGCTGCGCCAGCTGCGGCGGCAGGCCGCGCGTGCCGGCCGACAGCACGGCCAGCGCAAGTTCCATGTCGAACAGGGTTTCGTCGCTGGCGTTCTCGTTGTGCACCAGCGTGGCCAGCAGCACCTTGTTGGCGGCCACGCCCGCCTGCCGCAGTCCGCCCCGGCCGGCGCCGGATGCGCCAAGCTCCACGATGTCGCCGGTGGCGGCCGGCAGATAGGCCAGCGAATTGCGCAGCACCGCGTTGTGCGACTTGAACAGCTCTATCATGGCCGCCTTGCCCGCCAGCTCACGCCGCAGCGCCGCCACGCCGGCGGCCAGCGCTTCGGTGGAGGCGTCGCCGGACCGGAGCGGCGGCAGGCGGACCTGCTGCGGCAGCGCTTCAAGCTCGCGCTGGGTGGCCACCAGCGCATCGTAATTCTGGTTCATGCCCATGCGGGACTTCATCACGTCCAGCTCCCAGGTCGCATCCAGCTCCTTGATCTGGCGCAGCAGCGCCACGTTGCCGGCATAGCTGGACGCGTCGTAGTCCCTGGCATCCTGGTACAGATACAGCAGCGCGCCGGCCAGCAGCGCGGCCAACAAGGCAAACGGCAGCCAGCCGCGCGCCGCGCGCCGCCAGCCCTTCATGGCTGCGCTCCGGGCGGCGCGGACAGCGTGGCGAGGAACTGGGCGATCAGTGCCTGGTCCTCCTTGCTGCCGGGGCGGCCCAGCTGGTAGCGGAACATGATGCCGATCGCCTGCTCCAGCGTGGCGGCCGAACCGTCGTGCAGATAGGGCGCGGTGCGCGCCACGTTGCGCAGGCTGGGCACCTTGAAGCGCCTGGCGGCGGCGTCCCGGTCCGGGTAGGCCTCCATCACGCCCAGCTGCTGGTACATATTGCCGCCCACGTTCACGCCCTGATGGCAGGCGACGCAGCCGGCCTGCTTGAAGCGCGCATAGCCTTCGCGCTCGGCGGCGCTGATGGCGCCGTAGTCGCCGCGCAGGTAACGGTCGAAACGCGAACCGGGCGTGGTCAGCGTGCGCTCATACGCGGCGATGGCCTGCTCGATATTGGCCCGCGTTACGCCGTCGCGGAAGGCGGCGGAAAAGCCGCGCCGGTAGTCCGCGTCCTGCTCCACGGTGCGCAGCACATCGGCCCAGCGCGCCGCCATTTCCGCGGGGTTCTCGATGGCGCTGCCGGCCTGCTGCTCCAGCGTGGCGGCGCGGCCGTCCCAGTAAAGGCGGAAGTTGAAGGCGGCATTGAAGACGGTGGGCGCATCGAGCATGCCGGGACGGGGCTGCGCCTGCGTCCGCGTCTGCGCTGCGGCGGGATTGTGGCAGGCGGCGCAGGACTGCCGCTTGTCCCCGGAAAGGCGCGCATCGCTGAACAGGCGCCGCCCCAGCGCGACCTTGGCCGGATCCTGCCGCGCGGCCTGGGGCAAAGGCAGGATCGCCTCGCCTGCGGGCGCCGCCAGCGCGCCATGCAGCCCCGCAAACACGCAGCACACCGCCAGGCCGGCACGGACACGGCTGGCTGGCTTGCGTTTGGAAAGCTGCTCTGATGGGCGCATATGCGAACCGCCTCCTTGCTGCCGGATCATCCGACCTCGATTGTATTAAACAAAATGCACCATGTCGCAGATTAATTTCACAATTTTTGAATCCGATCCGCTCCCCTCTCCGTATATGCCTGTGCAGCACTTCGAAGACCACCTACATAAAGGGGAATTAGCATGGCAACTAACCAGAAGTACCCGCTGCGGGCTGCCTTGATCGGCAGCCTGATGGCCATTGCACTAGCGCCTGCAGCGTTCGCATCCAGCCACCGGGAAGCGCCCTTCATCACCAAGAATCCCAAAGTGGACGCCACCGATTTCTATATGTTCCGCAGCTATGAGCCGGGACGAGAGAAATTCGTCACCCTGATCGCCAACTACGTGCCGCTGCAGGATGCCTACGGCGGCCCGAACTACTTCGCCATGGATCCGGACGCGTTGTACGAGATCCACATCGACAACAACGGCGACGCCAAAGAGGATCTCAGCTTCCAGTTCCGCTTCAGCAGCACCAACAAGGACACGCAGCTCACCGTGGGCGGCAAGAAAGTGTCCATCCCGCTGGTCATCAATGGCGGCGCGGTGAACGACGTCAATCCGGCCGGCCTGAATGTGCGCGAGACCTACACCGTGGCCGTGGTGCGCGGCGACCGCCGCAGCGGCGCCCGATCCTCGGTGACCAACGCGTCCGGCGGCGGCGCCACCTTCGACAAGCCGGTTGACAATATCGGCAACAAATCAATACCCGACTACGCCGCCTACTCGGCCAAGCATATGTACGCGGTGAATATCCCCGGCTGCGCCACCCCGGCCCGCATGTTCGTCGGCCAGCGCAAGGACCCCTTCGTGGTCAACCTGGGCGAGACCTTCGACCTGATCAACATCAAGGCGCCCGCCGTCGAGTTCCTGGCCAGCGCCGAAAAGAACGCCAGGGACGACCTGGCGCTCAAAAACGTCACGTCGATCGAACTGGAAGTGGCGGCCGACTGCCTGACCGCATCGGCCACCGGCGGCGACCCCGTCATCGGCGGCTGGACCACCGCCAGCATGCGCCAGGGCCGCCTGCTGAACCCCACGCCGGGCAGCGCTGTCGGATCATCCAGGGAAGGCGGCGCGTGGACGCAGGTGTCGCGCCTGGGCGCGCCGCTGGTGAACGAGGTGGTGATCGGCCTGAAGGACAAGGACCGCTTCAACCACAGCAAGCCTTCCGGCGACAGCCAGTTCGCCGACTACGTCACCAACCCCACCCTGCCCGCGCTGGTGGAAATCCTGTACGGCAGCGCCGGCGCCAAGGCGCCGACCAACTTCCCGCGCAACGACCTGGTGGCGGCCTTCCTCACCGGCGTGAAAGGCCTGAACCAGCCCGCCACCGTCACCGCCTCCGAAATGCTGCGGCTGAACACCTCCATCGCTCCCACGCCCAGCGGTGCACAGAAGCGGCTGGGCGTAATCGACGGCGACAACGCGGGCTTCCCCAATGGCCGCCGCCCCGGCGACGACGTGGTGGATATCGCGCTGCGCGTCATGATGGGCAAGCTGTGCACGCTCAACCTGGGCTGCACGCCGGCCGACGCCCCGGCCGGCGCCTTGCGCTTCACCGACGGCGCCTACCTCGACGAGACCTTCGTCACGGCCGGCTTCCCCTACCTGAAGACGCCGCTGGCCGGCTCGCCGCAGAAGTAAGGAGAGCATGATGAAAACACTGACCCGTATCACGCCTTGCGCGCTGGCGCTGACGCTATTGCTGGCCGGCTGCGGCAGCGGCGGCGGCGGCGACTCCGGCAGCGTCACCACGCCGCCCCCGGCGCCGCCGCCCGTCGCCATGCTGGACGCGTTCTATTCGGCGGTGCTGGCCATTATCGCCACGTCCCCGGAAGACAAGGAGCCGGTGGAGATCGACAGCGTGGCCGTTACCACGCCGGACAACACCGATCCGGTGGCCAACTAGGCAAGCAGTCCTCCCCGCGCCGTGCCCAAACCCTGCACGGCGCGGGGCTTACACAGAAATGGCAAGATCATGACCAGCATCCCCCTATTCCTGGGCGCCGCCCTCGCCGCCACGCTCTCGCTGCAAGCGCCGCCGGCACGGGCCACGCCCCACCTCCCCAGCGCCGGGACCGAAGTCATCGAAGCGCTGCCGCGCCGCAGCGACCCGCAGCAACTCGAACTGCGCCGCCTGCGGCTGCAGCTGATGGCCGCGCCGCGCAACGCGGAGCTGGCTGCGGCGCTGGCGCAGCGCTATATCGGCATCGGCCGCAGCGAGTCCGATCCGCGCTACTTCGGCTACGCGCAGGCTGCGTTGGCGCCGTGGTGGAAGGAGGCGGCGCCGCCGGCCGCCATACGCCTGTTGCGCGCCACGCTGCTGCAAAACATCCACCAGTTCCCGGCCGCCATGGCGGACCTCGACGGCGTGACGGCGGCCGAGCCGTCCAACGCCCAAGCCTGGCTCACCCGCGCCACCGTGCAGACCGTGCTAGGCCAGTACAGCGCGGCCACGGCCAGCTGCGCGCGCCTGTCCACGCTGGCGGACCAGTTGTCCAGCATCACTTGCCTGACCAATGTGTCGGGCCTGACCGGCCGCCTGCTCAAAAGCGACATGCTGCTGGCCACCACTTTGCAGCGCAGCACGAACGCGGAGCCGGGCATGCAAGCCTGGTCATTGACGCAGCTGGCGGAAATGGCGGCGCGGCGCGGCGACGCTCCGCTGGCCGAAACGCGCTACCAGGCCGCGCTGAAACTGGCGCCGCGCGACAGCTACCTGCTGGGCGCCTACGCCGACTTTCTGCTCGACCGGCAGCGCGCCGCCGACGCTGCGGCGCTGACCAAAGAGCACCGCCGCATCGACGGCCTGCTGCTGCGCCATGCGCTGGCGCTCAAGCAGCAGCAAGCGCAGCGGCAGCGCCAAGGACAGCGTCCCTCGTCCGAGCTCCAGGAACAGCTGGCGGCGGACACCCATGAACTCCAGGCGCGCTTCGACGCCGCCGCCCTGCGCGGGGACAGCGTGCACCAGCGCGAGCAGGCCCGCTACGAACTGCATTTGAGCGGCAATGCGAAGGCCGCGCTGGCGCTGGCGCAGCGCAACTGGGCGGTGCAGAAGGAACCGGCCGATCTGCGCATCCTGCTTGAGGCGGCGCTGCAGGCCGGCGACCGCGCCGCCGCCGCCCCCGCGCTGGCGTGGATGGCGCAAACCGCGCTGGAAGACGCCGCCATCCAGCCGCTCGCTGCGCAGCTCAGGCCAGCCGCAGCCACAACGCCTGCCAGCCGGCCGGACGTGCCGCGCCTGGCCGCGAGGATGCAGCCATGATGCGCCTGCTTATGGCCTGCCTGCTGCTGTGCTGCGCCGCCGGCCCGGCCGCCGCCCACAAGCCCAGCGACAGCTACCTGGTGCTGCGCGCGGGCGGCCAGCATATCGACGGCCAGTGGGACATCGCCCTGCGCGACCTGGACTACGCGATAGGCCTCGACAGCGACGGCGACGGCCAGCTGACCTGGGACGAGATCCGCGACCACCACAGCCAGATCGCTGCCTATGCGCTGTCCCGGCTGTCGCTGGCGGCGGATGGAGAGACGCAGGCCGCATGCACCATCACCGCCGGCGATCAGCTGATCGACCGCCACAGCGACGGCGCCTACACCGTGCTGCGCTTCCGCGCCTACTGCCCCACGGCGCCCGCCGCGCTGCGTATCCGCTACAGCCTGTTCGCCGACACCGACCCGCAGCACAAAGGCCTGCTGCGCCTGGAGCACTCGGGCGCGGCGGATGCGGCATCCGCCGACACCACCAGCGCCATCTTCGGCAGCGGCCAGCAAGAGCAGGTGATACAGCTGGTCCAGCCCGCGCGGCTGGCCCAATTCGCCGCCTATGTGAAGCACGGCGTGTGGCATATCTGGATAGGCCTGGACCACATTCTGTTCCTGCTGTCGCTGCTGCTGCCCGCTGTACTGGTGTGGAAAGACCATTCCTGGCGCGCCGCGCCTGAATTGCGCGGCACCGTCATCGACGTACTGAAGACCGTCAGCGCCTTCACGCTGGCGCATTCCATCACGCTCAGCCTCGCCGCGCTGGACCTGGTAACGCTGCCTTCGCGCCTGGTGGAATCCGTCATCGCGGCTTCCGTCATCGCGGCTGCGTTGAACAACCTGGCGCCCATCGTGCGTTCCAAGCGCTGGGTGGGCGCGTTCGCCTTCGGCCTGATACATGGATTCGGTTTCGCCAGCGTGCTGGCGGACCTCGGCCTGCCGCAAGGCTCGCTGCTGCTGTCGCTGCTGGGCTTCAACGCCGGCGTGGAGCTGGGACAGCTGGCCATTGTGGCCGCCTTCCTGCCGCTGGCCTTCCTGTTGCGCGCCACCTGGTTCTACCGCCAGGTGGTATTCGTGGGCGGTTCCGCGCTGATCGTGCTGACCGCCAGCATGTGGCTCAGCGAACGCGCTTTCGACATCAAACTGGCCGCCCTTTGAACATGGCGGCAGCACAAACGGAGCATCTCATGCACACAACCCGGCATGGCGCCGTCCGCGCGGCGGGACGGTTAGCCGCTTTGCTTGCCGCACAGCTGGCGGCGCAGCTTGGCTCCAGCGGCGCACAGGCCGCGCCTGGCGACGAAGCCCCCGGCGCGGCAAGTGCCCCGCAAGTGGTCGCCGTCATCGGCCACTACGACAACGCCATCGGCACTTCCGACGCGGCCAGCCAGGGCCGCATCACCTCCAGCCTCATTGCCAGCCGCCCCGCGCTGCGCACCGGCGAGCTGCTCGAATTCGTGCCCGGAATGATCGTCACGCAGCACAGCGGCGACGGCAAAGCCAACCAGTACTTCCTGCGCGGCTTCAATCTGGACCACGGCACCGACTTCGCCACCTTCGTGGACGGCATGCCGGTCAACATGCGCAGCCACGCGCACGGCCAGGGCTATTCCGACCTGAACTTCCTGATCCCCGAGCTGGTGCAGCGCATCGACTACCAGAAAGGCGCCTACTTCGCCGACACGGGCGACTTCGCCTCGGCCGGCGCGGCGCGCATCCGCCTGGCGGACACGCTGCCGGGCATGGCCAGCATCACACTGGGCGGCAACGGCTACCGCCGCGCCGTGGTGGCGAACAGCAGCGGCTACGCCGGCGGCAATCTGCTGTACGCGCTGGAGGCCAACCACAACGACGGCCCCTGGGACGTGCCGGAAGGCGTGCGCAAATACAGCGCCGTGCTGCGCTACAGCGCGGGCGGCGCGGACCAGGGCTACAGCATCACCGGCATGGCCTACCGCAACCGCTGGCGCGCCACAGACCAGGTGCCGCAGCGCGCCCTCGATTCCGGCCTGATAAGCCGCTTCGGCACGCTGGACGCCAGCGACGGCGGCATCAGCAGCCGCTACAGCCTGTCCTACGCGCTGCACCGCAGGAACGCGGACAGCCGCTTCGAATTCAGCGCCTACGCGCTGCATTCCAGCCTGGACCTGTACAGCAACTTCAGCTATCTGCTGGAGAACCCCGAACAGGGCGACCAGTTCCAGCAAAGCGAACGCCGCAACGTAATGGGCGCGGACGCCAGCAACACCTGGCTGCATGAAGCCGGCGGCATTGCCATGCGCAGCAAGCTAGGCCTGCAGGTCCGCTACGACAAGGTGTCCCCGCTTGGCCTGTACACCACCACCGCACGCGCGCGCACCGGCACCATACGCGAAGACCGGCTCGACGAGGGCAGCGCCGCGCTGTATGCCGAGAACGTGGCCAACTGGCTGCCGACCTTCCGCACCGTGGCCGGCCTGCGCTACGACGCCTACCGGTTCAAGGTCGGCAGCGACATGGCCGGCAACAGCGGCAAAGCCAGCAGCGGCATCGTCTCGCCCAAGCTGTCGCTGATCTTTGGGCCGTGGGCGCGGACGGAATATTTCCTCAACTTCGGCAAAGGCTTCCACAGCAACGACGCACGCGGCGTTACGCAAACGCGGCTGGCGGACGGCGGGGCTGCGCAGCCGGTCACGCCGCTGGCGGCCACGCGCGGCTACGAGGCGGGCCTGCGCAGCGAACTGCTGCCCGGGCTGCAAAGCTCGCTGGCGCTGTGGAAAATGGATAGCGCGTCGGAGCTGGTGTACGTCGGCGACGCGGGGGAAACCGAAGCCAGCGGCGCGAGCCGCCGCAACGGCATTGAATGGAACAACCACTACATCGCCCGTCCCTGGCTGCTGTTCGACCTGGACCTGGCCACCTCCCGCGCGCGCTACCGCGACGCCCCCGCAACGGAGAACCGCATCAGCGGCGCGCTGGAACGGGCTGCCTCTTTCGGCGTGACGGTGACGGATCTGCAGCGCTGGTCCGGCGGCCTGCAGGTGCGCTACTTTGGTCCGCGTCCGCTCACTGCGGACAACAGCGTGCGCTCGGCATCGACCGCGCTGGCCTACGCTCGCCTGGCCTACAAGCTGGCTCCAAGCACCGCTTTAACGCTGGATGTATTCAATCTGCTGGACAAGAAAGCCAGCGATATCGAGTACTACTATGCCTCCCGCCTGCGCGGCGAAGCGGCCGGCGGGGTGGAAGACCGGCATATCCACCCGGTCGAACCACGCACCTTCCGGCTCACGCTCACGCACCGCTTTTAAAGCAGCCGGACCCAGTTGCCCTTGTAGAGGACCGGCCCGGTCGGGCCGTTGGGATTCGGCGAGCCACCTTTCGGCTCCAGGCTGATGGCCAGCAGCTGCACGTCGCTGCCGATGGCGCGCTCGGACAGCGCCAGCCTGGCGCTGCGGTTATCCGGCAGGATGCCCAGCGAGCGCGGATTGCCCTGCTTGGGTATCGCCCACAGCTGCAGCGTCTTGTCGTCCGCCACGGCCACGCCGTTCACCACCCGCACCTCCATCACCTGGTGGCGGCTGTCGCCGGTCAGCAGGATGGCGGTTTGCGATTGCTCGTCCGTCAGCGTGGCGGCGTAGTTGATGGCCGCCGCCTGTTCGGACGGCGGCGCCAGCGTCAGCGTCAACGCGACGGCAATGGCCAGCGCCGCCACCGCGCCCGAAGCCATGCTCAGGCCGCGCCAGTATCTCAGCGACTCCTGGCGCCAGAACTGCCAGGCAGGCGCGGGCGCAACCAGGCGCAGGCGCCGCTCAATGCCGCGCCACACTTCGGCGCGCGGTTTCTGCTCGCCGGCGAACTCGGACAGCGGCAACAGGCGGTCCTGCCATTCGGCCACGGTGCGGCGCAGCGCCGCGTCGTTATGCATATAGCCTTCAAAGCGGCGCCGCGCGCCACCGCGCAGCGTGCCCAGCACATATTCGGCCGCCAGCTTCTCGCGCAGGCCTGGATTGCCCCGGATATTCATGGCCGCTCCCCTTTCGCCAGGCAGGTCTTCAGGCGTTCCAGGCTGCGCCGTATCCAGGTTTTCACCGTGCCGATGGGGATGGCCATCTGCTGCGCCACTTCGCTGTGCGACAGGTCGTGATAAAACGCCATGCCGATCACCTGACGGTGCAAGCCCTCCAGCATGGACATGCAATAGGCCAGCGCCTTGGCGTCGCTGCTGATCTGCAGCGCCTCGATCGGCGTCGCACCGGGGTCATGCAGGGCATTCAGTATGGTGCTGTCAAAAGTATCCACGTCGATCTCCAGGGTGCCGTCCACGCGGCGCAGCGCATCGAGCGCCTTGTTGCGCACGATGGCTGCCATCCACGTCATGGGCGCGGCCAGCTGGCTTTGGTAACTGCGGGCGCTATTCCATATGGAGACGAAACTCTCCTGCAGCACTTCCTCGGCCAGCTCGCGCTTATGCAATATACGCAGCGCGTAGCCGAACAGTTTCGGCGAAGTTGCGTCATACAGGGATCGGAATGCTTTGGCGTCGCGCGCGGCGGCGGCGGCCAGCCAGGCGCGGAGCTGCTGGGGGTCGTTGATGGGCGCTAATGCCACGGGAGTCCTCGTTGAAGCGAGCTGTTAAACGGCGACGAAAGACGGCGCCGGCAGCTTGCAAGGATACCGTAAATTCAGGGCGCCAGGCGCACGCAGTTGCGGCCCGCGCGCTTGGCCTCATACAGCGCCTCGTCGGCGCGCAGGTAGGCGGTGTCGAACGAGGTGCCGCAGGGATTCCAGCTGATGCCCACGCTGGCCGTCACCGGACGGTTGATGGGGGCGGCGAACACTTCGCGCGCGATGGCGTGGCAAACGCGCTCCCCGAGCAGGGCCGCCTCGGCGCCGTGGCGCGTGGGCCAGGCCACGGAGAATTCCTCGCCGCCCACGCGGCCTATGGCCACCTGGTCGCCCAGCAGGGACACCAGGCAGCGCACCACGGCCTGGATCACGGCGTCGCCGGCCGGGTGGCCGAAGTCGTCGTTGACCTGCTTGAAGTGGTCGATGTCGAGCACGATCAGGGCCAGGTCGCCCTGCTCCAGCAGGCGGCTGGCGTGCTCGATCAGGGCGGCGCGGTTCAGCGCCCCGGTCAGCGGATCGTGCGTGGCGCGGTATTCCAGCTGGCCGGCCAGCTCGTGCAGCTGGCGGTTCAGCTGGTTCATGTCGCGCTCGGCGCGGTCGCTGCGCCGTATCAGGCGGCGCGTTTCGCGCATCAGGCGCTCGTAGTGCGCCATCATCTCGCCCAGCACGCGGCGGTACTCGGCCGCGCCGGCGCCGTCGTCCTCGTGCGCCGCGCGCGCGGCGGCCAGCACCGCGCTCTCGGCGGCGAACAGGTCCGGTTCAGCCATAGGGTCAGTTATGCGCCACCGGATGGTTGCTGAAGTCCAGCGCGCCGAAATCGTCCTGCAGTTCCTGGCCGAATTCGAGGATGGTGTCGTCGTCCTCGTCGTAGTACCAGTTCAGGCGCACCGCGCTGCCGTCCATGGCGGCCTGGTTCAGCGCCTCGAACAGCGTGAACAGCATCTTGGTGCTGGAGCTGTTGAAGTAGGCCAGCGACACGTTGACGGTGATGTCGGCCTGGCCGCAGCCGGCCAGGTAGGCGCGCACCTGTTCGATCACCGGGCCGTAGAACAGCGCGGCGTTTTCGGGATAGGACTCGCCCTTGATCGACAGCGTGTGCTGGTCGAAGCGGAAGTCGATCTCGGGCGAAGTGGGCGAAGCGGAGATGTAGTAGGGTTCCATGACGTTGGTTTCTTTTTCAGATGATGGCCTTGATGCAGAACACCGTGGTGTCCGGGTCGTGCGTCTCCTTGACGAACTCGAACTCCAGCGGCGCGCTGGCGTCGCGCGCCATGGTCAGGAAGCCGAGACCTGCACCCTTGCTGTCGGCAGGGGTTTCGTCGCGCAGCGCCTTCTTGTAGGCGGATTTGATTTCCTCCATGGTCATGCTGTGCAGCGGCTCCAGGCGCGCTCGGATGGCGTTCACGCTTTCGGTGGAGACCGGGTTGGCGCACAGCAGGAAGAAGCTGTCCTCGCGCATGCCGATGCAGAACGAGCCGCGCCGCATCTGGCTGGCCTGCGCGTGGTCCGGGGTCAGCGTGTCCGACGAGTAGTGCATGATGTTCTGCGACATTTCGACAAAGGACGAGAAGATGCGGCGCCGCGTCGGCCCCGCCGCGCCGGCCGTGTCCAGCCGCGCCTTGATGGTTTCGGCGATGGCGGCCACCACGTGCTGCGAGAAATAGCCCGCGTAGAAAAAAATGATGTTGCGCTTGCGCGCCACGTCCCAAAACTCGTTGAATTCTTCGTAGAGCAAAATCGTTCCTTCCTTAGGGACGGCAGCAGAAAAAAGTAAGATCGTCGCGGCGCGGCTGCGCGCCTTGCCAGGCCTGGAAATCGTCCAGCAAGGCCTGGCTGAGCTGCGCGGCCGGCGCGCGGCGCTGGGCCAGCAGCACGTCGCGGATGCGGCGCTTGCCGTAGGCGATTTCGCGCGGGCCGCCGATCTGGTCGACCAGGCCGTCGGTGGTGATGAACAGCAGGCTGCCCGGCGCCACGTCCACCGTCCTGGCGCTCCAGCTGAAGCCGAACGGCGTATCCACGTAGCCCACGCCCATGCGGTCGCTGTCCAGCGTCTGCACGGCCGCCTCCATGCCGTCCTGGTCCGGCGGCAGCAGGTGCAGCGCCAGGCGGGCGCCGGCGAAGCTGAGCTGGCGGCTGGCGGAGTCGAACCACAGGAAGGCGGCGTCCATGCCGTCGTCCGATTCGGTGGCGCCGCCCTGCCCTTCCATCTGGCCCAGCATGGATTTCACGCCCCGGCTCACCTCCGCCAGCAGCGCGGCCGGATCGCGCGGACCCAGCGCCTGCAAGGCCTGCGTCAGGATCGACGAGGAGATCAGCGTCATGAAGGCGCCCGGCACGCCGTGGCCGGTGCAGTCGGCGATGGCGGCGAACCAGCCGTCCTCGTATTTGACGAAATAATAGAAGTCGCCGCCGACCACGTCGCGCGGCTGCCAGACCAGGTGCGCGTCCGGCAGCGTTTCGGCCAGCGCCGCGCGCGAGGTGCGCAGCATGGCGCGCTGGATCACGCTGGCGTAGTCGATGCTGTGCATGATCTGGCGGTTTTTCTCGGCCTGCATATTGGCCACCACGTTCATCAGCTGCAGGCCGAAGCCCACACCGCCCAGCGCACCGCCACGCGTGATGATGAAGCCGTCCGCCAGCGCCTTCTCGCCCGACTCCACGGCGCGGAAGGTCAGCGCCTCGATGCTCATGGCCGCGTCCACGATCAGCGGCTCCTTGTCCATAAAGGCGATGCAGCTTTTTTTGCCGTACACCTCGTGGTAGAAGGGCTTGGACATCTGCGACATGAAGATGTTGCGGCTGATCAGGCCGATGGGCCGCTCGTTCTCGATCACCGGAAGGCTCATCAGGTCGCGCCGCTCGGTGAACAGCTCCAGCACGCCGAAGTTGCTCATGTCCGACTGCACCGACACGGTTTCAATGCACAGATCGGCCGCCGTCGAGAGGCGGAAGCGGGGCAGATCCAGTCGCGATGCGTTGAACTCCACAGCCGGTTCCTTTAGAAAAAAACGGCCCGCACCGGGGAGTGTGCGGGCCTAAACATCCATAGTGGGAGAGAGACGAACAGGTGGCATCTTGCCATTCCTTTGTGACATCAGTGTGACGCTGCGGAAACAACCGCAGCTGCAAGGACCATGCTTTTTATGCAAGAACCTTAGGCCGGATTGCTGTTCAGGGAAGCGACGAAAGCCAGGAAGGCCGCCGTCTTCGCCGGCAGGTGCCGGCGCGAGGGATACAGCGCGTACAGCGGAAAGCGCTCGTCCGGCCAGTCCGGGAACAAATCGACCAGGCGGCCGTCGGCCAGCATCTGCCCGGCGCCCAGCGCCATCATCTGCGCAATGCCGTAGCCGGCCAGGCATACGCTGTGCAGGCTGCCCGCGTCGTTCACGGTGAGCTGGCCAGGCGGCTGCAGCTCCAGCTTTTTGCGGCCCTTGTGGAACTCCCACGAGAAAGGACGGCCGGTCTGCGCGTCGCGGAACAGGATGCAGACATGGCCGCCCTGCTCCAGCTCGCGCGGCGACAAGGGCCGGCCGTGCTTCTTCAGATACGACGGCGCGGCCACCGTGATGATGCGCGACTCCAGCAGCTTGCGCGCCACCATGCCCGAAGAGCGCGGAAAGCCGAAGCGCACCGCCAGGTCGAAGCCGTCCGCCACCAGGTCGCCCAGCTGGTCGCGGTTCACCAGCTCCAGTTCCAGCCCGGGATGCGCGTTGAGGAACACGCCCAGCCTGGGACCCAGCACCAGCCGGGAAAAATACGGATCGACGTTCACGCGCAGGCGCGGACGGCGACATGTCCAGCGCCTCCGCCGCGCGCGCGAAACTGGCGCCGTTGACGAGGGCCGCCAGCACGCGCAAGCCGTTCACCACTTTTTCGTCCAAAGCCATTCGTGATTCCTTGTCATGAATGAAGTGCCACCCATGCTATCGCAATCCGGCGCTGCGGGATGGAAAATTCATCCCATGCGGCGCGGTGCCGCCAAACCAAGGAGAACAGCATGCATGCAGTAACCGGCATTTCAGGAAAAGTAGGCGGCGTGGTGGGGCGCACCCTGCTGGGGGCTGGCAAGGACGTGCGCGCCGTGGTGCGCAGCGCGGCCAAGGGCGCAGCCTGGCGCGAACAGGGCTGCGAAGTGGCGCTGGCCGCCATGGAGGACGCCGACGCCCTGCGCGACGCCTTCGCGGGCGCGGAGTCCGTATTCGTGCTGCTGCCGCCCACGTTCGATCGCTCTCCCGGCTTCGTCGAAGCGCGCCAGCAGATCGCGGCGCTGCGCGCGGCGCTGGAAGCGGCGCGGCCGCGCAAGGTGGTGGCGCTGTCCACCATAGGCGCGCGGGCCGGTCAGCCCAATCTGCTCCGCCAGCTCGGACTGATGGAACAGGAACTCGGCCAGCTCCCCGTGCCGGTGGCCTTCCTGCGCGCCGCCTGGTTCATCGAGAATTTCGCATGGGACCTGGACGCGGCGCGCGGCGGCGCCATCGCCAGCTATCTGCAGCCGCTGGAACGCAAGGTGCCGATGGTCGCCTGCGCCGACGTCGGCCGCACGGCGGCGGAGCTGATGCAGCAGGACTGGCAGGGACGCCGCGTGGTGGAGCTGGAAGCGGCGCAGCGCTACTCCCCCAACGATATCGCCGCCGGCTTCGCGCGCGTGCTGGGCCGGCCGGTGCGGGCGGACATCATCGAGCGCGCCGCCTGGCAGGAGCTGTTCACCGCGCAAGGCATGCGCAATCCCGAACCGCGCATGCAGATGCTGGACGGCTTCAATGAAGGCTGGATCGCGTTCGAAGGCGGCGCGGCGGAAGCGCGCACAGGCGGCGTGGCGCTGGACACCGTGCTGGCCTCGATGCTGTGAATTAAGGCGGCAGGAGTATACTGTCGGCCTTGAATTGGAACCGCAGCACAACAGTGTACTCATGACAACAGCAGAAACCGCAGTGCAGTGCCGCCCCGGATGCGGGGCCTGCTGCACCGCGCCCTCCATCACCTCGCCCATCCCCGGCATGCCCAAGGGCAAGCCGGCCGGCGTGCGCTGCATCCAGCTGGCCGACGATATGCGCTGCAAGATTTTCGGCCAGCCCGAGCGCCCCGCCTTCTGCGCCGGCCTGCAGCCGGCCGCCGACATGTGCGGCGGCAGCCGCGAGCACGCCATGGTATGGCTGGCCGACCTGGAGCGCGCTACCGCGCCCTGAGCGGGATTACTGGCCGCGCGGGCCTTTGTCGGCGCCCTTGTGGTCCTTCTGGCCGTCGTTCTTGTGGCGGCCCGCCACTTCGGCTTCCTCGGCGCGCTGCTGGTTCTTGGCCGCTTCCTGCTGCGCTTGCTGCGCCTCGCGCTGCTGCTGTTCGCGCGGATCGTTGCTGTGCTTGCTCATGACTATCTCCTCTGGTGAGTGAACAACCACCTTACGCCCCCGCCGCCAGGCACACCGTGCGCTGGCGAACAGAGGCGGAGACAGCGCCGCGCCTCAGCTGAAGCCCGCCACCGGATGCGGCACATAGGCCGATTCCAGCAGCGCCAGCTCCTCCTTGGTGAGCCGCACTTTCAGCGCCTGCACTGCGTCGTCCACGTGCGAGAACTTGGCGGCGCCGATGATGGGCGCGGTCACCACGGACTTCTGCAGCACCCACGCCAGCGCCACCTGCGCGCGCGGGATGCCGCGCGCCTCGGCCACCTGCTTCACGCGCTCGGCCACGAGCCGGTCCGACGCTTCGGTGGCGGTGTACATCTCCTTGGCCACCAGGTCGGTGTCGGAACGCTTGCTGGCTTCGGCCCAGTCGCGCGTGAGACGCCCGCGCGCCATCGGGCTCCACGGGATCACGCCTATGCCTTCGGCTGCGCACAGCGGCAGCATCTCGCGCTCCTCCTCGCGGTTGATCAGGTTGAGCTGGTTCTGCATGGTGGCGAAGCGCGTCCAGCCGTGCCGCTCTGCCGTGTACAGCGCCTTGGCGAACTGCCAGGCATACATGGACGACGCGCCGATGTAGCGCGCCTTGCCGGCCTTGACGATGTCGTGCAGCGCCTCCAGCGTTTCCTCGATGGGCGTGCCGTAGTCCCAGCGGTGGATCTGGTACAGGTCCACATAGTCCGTGCCCAGGCGGCGCAGGCTGTTGTCGATTTCGGCCATCAGCGCCTTGCGCGACAGTCCACGCTGGTTCGGGCCTTTACCTTGCGGGAAGTAGACCTTGGTGGCGATGACCACTTCTTCGCGGCGGGCGAAGTCGCGCAGCGCGCGGCCGACGATTTCCTCGCTGGTGCCGTCCGAATAGGAATTGGCCGTGTCGAAGAAGTTGATGCCCGCTTCCAGCGCGTGGCGGATCACGGGGCGGCTCTGTTCCTCGTCCAGCGTCCACTCATGGCTGCCCCGGTCGGGTACGCCGTAAGTCATGCAGCCCAGCGCCAGGCGCGATACTTTCAGGCCGGTGCGGCCGAGATTCACATAGTCCATCAAGTTCTCCCATGATCTGAAGGGACACTATAGCGCGGCAAACCCATTGTATCTATATCATGCATGGTAAAACAGAAACCACCATGGGTTGTAAATGAACGTTGTAAGTGAGGACGTATGAGAGGAATCGAACTTCGGCAACTGCGCTATTTCTCGCTGGTGGCGAAAGAGCTGCACTTCCGGCGCGCGGCGGAACTGGCCTTCGTCACCCAGCCAGCACTAAGCCAGCAGATCGCCAAGCTGGAGCAGACCGTGGGCGTGGAACTGCTGCGCCGCGACCGGCGCGGCGTGGAGCTGACCCCGGCCGGCGTGGTGCTGCGCGATGAACTCGACACCATGTTCGACCAGATGGAGCGCGCCCTGCGCCTCACGCGCGAGGCCGGCCATTACCGCAGCTGCGCCTTGTCCATCGGCCTGGTGGAATACACCAACCTGGTGTTCATTCCGCCCGCGCTGATACGGCTGCAGGCGCTGTACCCCAATATGCGCGTGCAGCGCCACGAGATGAGCTCCGTGCTGCAGGCGGACGCGCTGCAGAAGCACAGCATCGACGTGGGCTTCGGCGTGCAGGTGGCGCCGCTGCCGGAGGACGGCAGCCTGCTGGCCCAGCCCATCTTCGATTCCAGCTGGGCCGTGCTGGTGCGCGAGGACGCGCCGCTGGCCGCGCGCGCCAGCGTGACGGTGGACGACTTGCGCAGCGAGCGCCTCATCATGTTCGAGCGCGGCGTGAACACGGTGCTGTACGACCGCATGGTGGACGCCTGCCGCGAGCGCGGCTTTACGCCCAACTTCGTGTACCAGACTTCGCAGGCCCAGATGGGCATGTCGCTAGTGAGCCAGGGCATGGGCACCATGGTGGGCACCACCTATGTGTTCTCGGCGCCGCCGGCCGGGCTGGTGGTGCTGCCGGTGGCGGACATGCCGCCGCTGCAGGTTCAGGTGTTTTCCCGCAGCGGCGAGGACCGTCCGCTGATCCTGGAGTTTATCGAGCTGGTTGCGGCTGAAGCCCGCCGCGCCCAGCTTGATCTTGCTGCGCGAAGCTGACCGCCACCGCCAGCACGGTCGCCGCGATGCCCAGCGCGGACACGCCATGCCACGCCCACAAGCTCCACACCCAGGCCGTGAGGCCGGACATGACCGCCGCGCCGATGAAGATGCCGAGGATGTAGATGGTGCTGACGCGGCCGCGGATATCCTGTCCCAGATGGTAAATCATGGTCTGGTTGGACACGTGGGACGCCGTCACTCCCAGGTCCAGCAGCAGCACGCCCACCACCAGTCCCGCCAGGTGCTGGCCGAACAGCGCCATCACCACCCACGCCAACAGCGCCGAGCCGGTGCCCAGGCGCACCGCGAAGACCGGGCCGCGCTTGTCCGCCACCTTGCCGAAGAGGGGCGCGGCAAAGGCGCCGGCCGCGCCGATCACGCCGAACAGGCCCGCCACGTCGCTGCCCATGTGGAAGCGCGGCGTCTCCAGGTAAAACACCAGCGAAATCCAGAAGGCGTTGAAAGCGCCGAACACCAGGCCCTGGCGCGCCGCCGCGTAGCGCACCACCGGCTGCTGGCGGAACACGGTCCAGATGGACGCCAGCAGGCGCGGATAGCTCAAATCGCTGCGCGGCACGGTGGGCGGCAGGCGCCAGGCCAGCAGCGCCGTCATGAACAGCATCAGCGCGGCGGCGATCCAGTACACCGTGCGCCAGTCCGTGTAATGCCCAATATAGCCGCTGGCCGTGCGCGCCAACAGGATGCCAGCGAAGATACCGCGCGCCAGCAGCCCAGTGACGTGGCCGCGCTGCTCATGGCCCACGATCTTGGCCGCGTAAGCCGGCAGCAGATAAGGCGTAATGGTGGTCACGCCCATCAGCGCGCTGGCCCAAGTGAGCGAGGGCGCGGACGGCGCCAGCGCCACCAGCACCAGCGCGCCCACATGCGCGCTGATCATGGCGAGTATCAGCTTGCGGTCATTGACAATATCGCCCAGCGGCAGGAACAGCAGCGCGCCGATGGCGATGCCGATCTGCGTGAACATGGGCAGCGCGCCCGCATGGGCTTCCGACACGCCCAGCGAGCGGCCGATGTCGCCCAGCAGCGGCTGCGCGTAGTAGCCGCTGGCGATGGACACGCCGCACACCAGCGCCAGCAGCGTAATCAAACCTTTCGGTACTTCCTTGGTATTCATGACGACCTCCTGCTTTGTTGATGGCAGGAGTATGGAATTGCCGCAGGTTTACATCCAATTCGTCTTTCCCCGCCCTGTGATAAGCCATGCTTATCAGCCGCAAGGTACAATGCGCACCGCGCCCGATTCGGGCCATGGCGAACGCGGCCGGGCGTGGTAAGCTTCGACGCCCTTTCCCCATCACTTGCTATTACGACAAACATGGACATCACACTCGCGTTGCAGGCCTTCATCATGGGCCTGGTTGAAGGCTTTACCGAATTCCTGCCGATTTCCTCCACCGGCCACCTGATCCTGGCCGGCAGCCTGCTCAACTTCGTGGGCGAAAAAGTGAAAGTGTTCGAGATCGTGATCCAGACCGGCGCCATCGTCGCCGTCATGTGGGAATACCGGGTGCGCCTGGCCACGGTATTGAGCGGCATGTTCAGCGACGCCAAGGCGCAGCGCTTCATCATCAACCTGATCATCGGCTTCCTGCCGGCCGCCATCCTCGGCTTCCTGTTCAACAAAGCCATCAAGGCGCATCTGTTCTCGCCCATCCCGGTGGCCAGCGCCTTCATCGTGGGCGGCTTCATCATCCTGTGGGTGGAAAAGCGTGCCAAGGCCAATCCGGCCGCCGTGCGGGTGGAAAGCGTGGACGACATGAGCGCGCTGGACGCGCTGAAAGTGGGCTGCGCCCAGGCCTTCGCGCTCATCCCCGGCACCAGCCGCTCCGGCGCCACCATCATCGGCGGCATGATGTTCGGCCTGTCGCGCAAGGCGGCCACGGAATTTTCCTTCTTCCTCGCCATTCCCCTGCTGCTCTCGGCCACGGTATACTCGCTGTACAAGGAACGCGCGCTGCTGTCGGCGGCCGACTTGCCGATGTTCGGCGTCGGCATGCTGGCCGCCTTCGTGTCGGCCTTCCTCTGCGTGCGCTGGTTGTTGCGCTATATCAGTTCGCACGACTTCACAATTTTTGCGTGGTACCGCATCATATTCGGGTTGGTGGTCATTGCCACCGCCTATTCCGGCCTCGTAGTGTGGGCCGACTAAGTTAATAAATGACCAATCAGGACACCAGCGAACGCGCCCTCAACCTCCTCCAGACCGTCTTCGGCTACCCAGCCTTTCGCGGCCAGCAGGGGGAAATTGTCGACCATGTCAGCAAGGGCGGCGACGCGCTGGTCCTGATGCCCACCGGCGGCGGCAAGTCGCTGTGCTACCAGATTCCCGCGCTGGTGCGCGACGGCGTGGGCGTGGTGATCTCGCCGCTGATCGCCTTGATGCAGGACCAGGTGGACGCGCTGGCCGAAGTCGGCGTGCGCGCCGCCTTCCTGAACTCCACCCAGACCTACGAAGAGGCCAGCCGCATCGAGCGCCTGGTGCGCACCGGCCAGATCGACCTGGTCTACGTGGCGCCGGAACGGCTGATGACGCAGCGCTGCTTCGAGCTGCTGCAGGCGTCCAATATCGCGCTGTTCGCCATCGACGAAGCGCACTGCGTATCGCAATGGGGCCACGATTTCCGGCCCGAGTACATCAAGCTGTCCATCCTGCACGAGCAGTTCCCCAACGTGCCGCGCATCGCGCTCACGGCCACGGCGGACCACCAGACCCGCGCCGAGATCGTGCAACGCCTGCAGCTGGAGGACGCGGCGCAGTTCGTGTCCTCCTTCGACCGTCCCAACATCCGCTACCAGATCGTGGAAAAGGCCAACGGCCGCAAGCAGCTGCTGGACTTCATCACCGCAGAACACGGCAACGACTCCGGCATCGTCTACTGCCTGTCGCGCAAAAAGGTCGAAGAAACGGCCGAGATGCTCAACGAGAACGGCGTGCGCGCCATGGCCTACCACGCCGGCATGGAACACGCCAAGCGCGCCGCCAACCAGGCCCGCTTCCTGCGCGAGGACAACATCGTCATGGTCGCCACCATCGCCTTCGGCATGGGCATCGACAAGCCGGACGTGCGCTTCGTATGCCACCTGGACCTGCCCAAATCGATCGAAGGCTACTACCAGGAGACCGGCCGCGCCGGCCGCGACGGCCTGCCCGCCAGCGCCTGGATGGCCTACGGCCTGCAGGACGTGGTGCTGCAGCGGCGCATGATAGACGAATCGGAGGCCGACGAAACCTTCAAGCGCGTGCTCGGCACCAAGCTGGACGCCATGCTCGGCCTGTGCGAAACGCTGAGCTGCCGGCGCGTGCGGCTGCTCGAATATTTCGGCGAACAGGCCACGCCCTGCGGCAACTGCGACACCTGTTTGATCCCACCGGTGAGCTTCGACGGCACGGTGCCGGTGCAAAAGCTGCTGTCGGCCATCTACCGCGTCGACCAGCGTTTCGCGGCAGGGCACGTGATCGAAGTGCTGCGCGGCGTGGAAACGGAACGCATCAAGACCTGGCACCACGACAGCCTGTCCGTGTTCGGCATAGGCGCCGACCGCAGCGAGCAGGAATGGCGCGCCATCCTGCGCCAAGTGATCGCGCTCGGGCTGGTGACGGTGGACCACGAACAGTACAGCTCCCTCAAGCTGACCGACGCCGCGCGGCCGGTGCTCAAGGGCGGGCAGAAAGTGCAGCTGCGGCAGTACCAGAAGCCGGTCAAGCAGAAACGTTCCACGGCGGCGGCGGCCAAGGGCTATGCCGAGACCGAGCTGTCCGGCAAAGAGCAGACCATCTTCGACAAGCTGCGCTGGTGGCGGGTGGAGACGGCGCGCGCGCACAGCGTGCCGGCGTATGTGATCTTCGTCGACGCCACCCTGCGCGAAATCGCCAAGGCGCAGCCGACGTCGCTGGACGACCTGCGCGGAATCAGTGGCGTGGGCGAGAAAAAGCTCGCCTCCTACGGCGAAGAGATCGTCGCGCTGATCGCAGAAATGCTATAGGAAAGGTAGGGCGGGTTAGCGCAGCGTAACCCGCCAAGCTGGCGGCGCGGTGGCGCCGGCGGGTTACGCTGCGCTAACCCGCCCTACGCCGCGACGATCTGGCGGTAACGCCCGGGTGGCGCGCCCACCGCCGCACGGAAGCGGTGGCTGAAATGGCTCAGATCCGCGTACCCGCAAGCATCGGCCACCTGCTGCAAAGGCAGGCCGGTTGATTTGAGCATGCTGCGCGCCCGGTCCAGGCGGCGCTGCGCCACCCAGGCCGACGGCGGTATGCCGAAGGACAGCTTGAACATGCGCGCCAGGTGGAACTCGGACATGCAAGCCACCTGCGCCAGCATGCCCAGCGTGATCGGCTCGGCCAGATGCGCATCGATAAACTCCGCCAGCCTGCGCCGCACCACAGGCGCCAGCCCGCCGCGCAGGCGCGCGCCCGGGTCTATCATCGACTGCGACTTCAGCAGCTCGCTCAAGGTGGCGTGCGTGATCTCGTTCGCACGCAGCAGCGCATCGGCGCCCTCCCACGGCGCGGCCACCAGCTGCTCGCACAGCTGCACCAGGCGCGGGTCCTCGAAATAGGTGCGGTCGGCCAGGGTCAGCTCGCGCGGTTCGCGGTCCAGCTCCATCACCGCCCGCTGCGTAAAATGCTCCGGCATGAAATACACATGCAGCAAGCGCAGCTTATCGCGCACCAGCCAGTGCGACTCATGCCAGTCCGGCAGCGTGCAAAGCCGCTTCGGCGCCCCATACTGCCCCGGCGCCACGCCCGCCCCGCCGCGTTCGGTGCGATAGCCCCCTCCCAGATAGCACGAGAACGTATGGTGCCCCGGCTGCAAGTAAGCGGTCACCGCCTCATCCGTCTCCCGCTGCCAGATCGCCGCCGCCAGGCCATCCCCCAGCCAGGCGAAACGCTCCAGGGTCGCATCGGTATGCGACATGGTCTTGAACACCGCGTGAGAAAAAGTAGCCATCCGAAAAGTCTAGCACGCCCCCGCCATCCGCCCCCGCCCCCTCACAAAAATGCGCAAGATCAGACAATTCCCACAAGCGACCTGAGCCGCATTCACCCCACTTCGGGGTCTGACCCCAAATTGGGTGGAATGCGGCTCAGGTCGCTTGAATTTTGCGCAAGCGAAGACAAGCGGCGGGGGCGCGCTGGCGGCATGATGCATACTCGTTTTCAACCGGGCTTTGCCATGAACGCTATTCTGTATCTGCTGACCGTCCTGATCTGGGGCACTACCTGGATCGCCATCAAATTCCAGCTCGGCGTGGTGCCGGCGCCGGTGTCCATCGCTTACCGCTTCTGGATCGCGGCGGCGGTGCTGCTGCTGGTGCTGTTTGCCATGCGCAAGAAGGTGTGGCCGCCGCGCGCGGCCTGGCGCTACCTAGCGGCGCAGGGCGTGGCGCTGTTTTGCTGTAATTTCCTGTGCTTTTATTACGCCAGCCAGTGGGTGCCCAGCGGCCTGGTGGCCGTGGTGTTTTCCACCGCGCCGATCTGGAACGCGCTCAACGGCCGCCTCTTCCTCGGCCGCGCGCTGCGCCAGCAGGTGGTGGGCGGCGCGCTGCTGGGATTGTGCGGCATCGCCCTGCTGTTCCTGCCGCAGATGCAGGGCCACTGGCGCGACGGCGGCATGCTGGCCGGCCTGGGTCTGGCCCTGCTGGGCACGCTCTGCTTTTCCACCGGCAACCTGCTGTCCAGCCGCATGCAGGCGCTCGGCCTGGCGCCGTGGCTGACCAATGTGTGGGCCATGATGATAGGCGCCGCCATCCTCACCCTGGGCTCGCTGGCCTTGGGCATGCCGTTCACCTGGGAGCCGGGCGCGCGCTACACGGCCTCGCTGCTTTACCTCGCCATTCCCGGCTCGGTCATCGCCTTCACCGCCTACCTGATGCTGGTCGGCCGCATCGGACCTGACCGCGCGGCCTATTCCACAGTATTATTCCCCATCGTGGCGCTGAGCGCGTCCACCATCTTTGAGGGCTACCACTGGACCGCGCTGGCGTTGTGCGGCCTGGCGCTGGTCCTGGCGGGCAACTTGCTGGCCTTCATGCCGTCCTGGCCTGCGCTGGGGCGCACGGAGGCCCGCGCTAAATAGGCAGACTAGGAGAACACATGCATGCGACCGGATTCGCCCTGATTTGTTTGCTGCTGCCGGCATGGGCGCACGCCGCCCCGGCGGACACGGTCTACCGCAACGGCTACATCTACACAGTGGATGCGCAGGACAGCGTGCAGCAGGCGCTGGCCGTGCGCGAAGGCCGTATCGTCTACGTCGGCGACAACGCCGGCGCGCAAGCCCACACCGGCGGCCAGACCCGCGTGATCGACCTGCAGGGCCGCATGGTGATGCCCGGCCTGGTGGACGGCCATATGCACCCGCAGTCCGGCGGCTCGCGCCTGCTCAACTGCAGCCTCGATTACCTGCCGCTGACGGTGCCGCAGTTCCAGGCCCGCATCCAGGCCTGCCTGGACAAGGAAAAGAACGCGAGCCCCAAGCGCTGGCTGCGGGTGGTGAACTGGTTCCAGCAAGGCATGCTGCCGGACGGCGTGGACATGAGCAGCGCCGCGCTGGACAGCCTGAAAACCAGCCGCCCCATCGTCGTGCGCTCGTCCTTCGGCCACTCAGCCCTGCTCAACTCGCGCGCCATGGCGCTGGCCGGCGTCACCCGCCGCACGCCCGATCCCGAGGGCGGCAAGATCGCGCGCGACGCCGCCGGCAAGGCCACCGGCATCCTGGAAGACGCGGCGCAGGACATGGTGAGCAAGTTCATGCCCGTGCTCACACCCAAGGAAAACCTGGCCGCCTCCACCGCCGCACTGGACGCCATGCGCAAGCAGGGCATCACCACCTTCCTCGACGCCTATACCGATCCCGAAACACTGACCGCCTTCTCGCAGTTGCAAAAACAGGGCAAGCTCACCGCGCGCGCCCACTTCGCAGTGCTGATCGATCCGAAGGACGCCATATCCGGCAAGGCTTTCAAGGAACTGCGCCAGCTGGCCAAACAGTTCGACCAGGGCGCCACCCGCATCGAGCCGTCCATGCAGGTGCGCCACGCCAAGCTGTTCATGGACGGCGTGATCGCCGCACCCGCGCTCACCGGCGCCATGCTGGCGCCCTACTACACCAACCAGGGAACGCCGCAGCAGCCGCACTGGGCGCCGGGTCCGAGCAAGGGACCGGACAGCTACTTCACGCCCGCGCTGCTGCGCTCCACGCTGTCCAGACTGGCCAAGGCCCACGTCGATCCCCACATCCACGTGGACGGCGACGGCGCCGTGCGCGACACGCTCAACGCGCTGCAAGCGCTGCGCGCCACGCCGGAGGGCAAGGACGTCCGCCCCGCCCTGGCCCACGACGAGATCGTGGACCCGGCCGACTTCCCGCGCTTCAAGCAGCTGGACGCCACGGCGGTGCTGTCCTTCCAGTGGGCCAAGCCCGCGCCGGACACGGTGGGCGCGCTGAAGGAGTACATGGGCAAGGAGCGCTACGCCATCGTCGAGCCGCAGTCGCTGCTGCTGGACGCGGGCGCACGCATCGCCTACGGCAGCGACTGGCCGGTCGATCCATTGGACATGTGGTTCGCGCTGAAAGTGGGCGTGACGCGCACCGCCGCAAAGGACGCAGGCCCCGAATACGCCGGCCGCCTGGGCGACGCGCCCGGCATGCCGCGCGCAGCGGTACTGCGCGCCATCACCATGAACGCGGCGTACACCCTGAGGCAGGAAAAGGAAGTGGGATCGCTGGAGGTGGGCAAGCTGGCCGACCTCATCGTCCTGGACCGGAACTTCATGGAAGTCCCGGCCGAGGACATCGCCAACACCAGGGTATTGCAAACCGTGGTGGGCGGGAAGATAGTGTACGGGCTTACTTCTTGGTGAAGACCAGGTCCCATACGCCGTGGCCCAGCTTCAGGCCGCGGTTTTCAAACTTGGTCAGCGGGCGGTAGGCCGGCTGCGGCGCGTAGCCTTCGGCCGTGTTCTGCAGGCCGGGCTCGGCGCTCAGCACTTCCAGCATCTGCACCGCATAGTCTTCCCAGTCGGTGGCCAGGTGGAGATAACCGCCCACTTCCAGCTTTTGCACCAGGTGCTGCACAAACGGCGACTGGATCAGGCGGCGCTTGTTGTGGCGCGCCTTGTGCCATGGGTCCGGGAAGTAGATATGCACGCCATGCAGCGAGCCGTCCGGGATCATGTGGTTCAGCACTTCCACCGCATCGTGCTGGATCGCCTTCAGGTTGCTCAGCTGCTGCTCGCCGATCAGCTTGAGCAAGCTGCCCACGCCCGGCGTATGGACTTCCACGCCGATGAAATCCTTCTCCGGCATCACGCCGGCGATGTGCGCCGTGGTGCCACCCATGCCGAAGCCGATCTCCAGCACCACCGGCGCCTTGCGGCCGAAGACCTGCGCATAGTCCAGCGGCGCCTTGCTGTACTCGATCAGGAATTTCGGACCCAGCTCCTCCAGCGCGCGCGCTTGCGCGGTGGACAGGCGGCCGGCGCGCGTAACGAAGCTGCGGATGCGGTGTTCGGTCGGGTCATACAGCATGGCGCGTGCCGGGCTGCCCGGATTGTCGTTTGGAGTATCGGAAGACATGTAAATGTAAGTAAAGAGGCCAAGCTGCTGGCAAATTCTAAGGACGATCCGCCATTATACGTGAGCTCCACCCGCGCGCCCCAGCCTGCGATAATACGGCTTTGACCGACTAGCCCCCTCCGACGATGACCGACGCAATCCTTCTTGCCATCATGGCACTGTCCCTGGCCGCCATGTATCTGCTGCTGAAAAAAGGCTTCCGTCCCGCCGCGCCGCCCGCAGCCAGGGCGCCCGGCCCGGCCTACGTCCCCGCGCAGCCGGGCGCGCCGGTCAAGCACTGGTCCGACGGCGGCCGCATGCTGACCGAAGTGCTGGCCGAATCGCGCTACCAGGCCACGGTGCGCGAGCTGGCCGGCGAGCATGGCGACCAGGGCGCCGACACCCGCTTGCAGGCCGTGCTGGCGGTGGATCCGCTCAACCCCTACGACGACAAGCCGGTGGCGGTGTTCGTGGCGGGCCGCATGACGGGCTATCTGTCGCCCAAGGACGCGCAAGCCTTCCGCGAAATCCAGCGCCGCGAGGAAATCGATGGCCAGCCGATCTCATGCGATGCAGCAATACGCGGCGGCTCAGTTTGGCAGGGCAAGCATTTGGCGTATGCTGTGTGGCTGGACATGGACCTGTCCCGTTGAACGAATTCTTATCAGAGTGACACGCAATGACTACCGTTACCATTAATTTCAGCCAGGCTACGCTCAGCACGCTGGAAACCTATCGCGCCACCCATGTGCCGCTGACGCTGGCGGGCGAGTTCGACAAGCTCATCAAGGCCGGCTACAACTTCAGCTCCACCCACGCCGTCTACACCGGCGGCTCGCTGGCGGGGCCGGACGGCTACCTCGACTATCCGGACGGCAGCTTCCAGACCTTCTCCGGCCTGGTCAACACCACGCCCGGCGCGGCCAGCGGCACCTTCTCGGCCGGCTCGCTGGAAGACCACATCTCGGGCAACTACCGCCTGGTGTACGACGGCCAGCTCAATTTCGGCTACAGCACCTCCGCCAGCAACGGCCTGCTGCTCAGCAACAAGGGCGGCACCATCAACACGCTCACGCTGCAGCAGCTCATCACCGCCGGCACCGCCGGCTACGACAACACCATCGGCAACACCGTGCTGAAAGCGCACGGCAGCGTGACCAGCAGCGACGGCAACCTGTTCTCCGGCGTGGTGGACACCCTCACGCGCACCACCGAACTGTTTGAAGAAGGCGGCCGCATCACGGGCGACTTCACCGTGTCCGGCAACTCCACCGCCATCGGCCAGGGCAGCGCCAGCACCGCATTCGGCGGCACGCTCAGCTCCTACGCCCAGTACTACACCGACGGCAGCTCGGCCCTGATCAGCGCGGCGGCCATCGCCGTCACCGGCAGCACGGTCGCCAACGAACAGCAGTTGCTGGCCAACGCCGCCAACTTCGGTGGCGACGACTCCATCGCCGTGACCCTGCCCGCCATCGTCAACACCAACTGGCTGATCGCATCCGGCGCCGGCGACGACCGCATCAGCATCACCGGCGGCGGCGCGCGCCTGTCGGTCGACGCGGGCAGCGGCAAAGACATCATCGTCATGAACGACTACGGCCACGCCATCGACGGCGGCGCCGGCATCGACACGGCCGTCTTCGCCGGCAACCGCGCCGCCTACGCCGTCACCGGCGCGGGTGGCGGATTCAGCGTGCGCGCAGCGGCCGGCGGCAGCGCCAACACCCTGTCCAACGTCGAGCGCATCCAGTTCGCCGACGGCGGCCTGGCGCTGGACGTCAACGGCAACGCGGGCCAGCTCTACCGCCTGTACCAGAGCGCCTTCAACCGCGCCCCGGACGCCGCCGGCGCCGGCTTCTGGCTCACCGCCCTGGACAACGGCACCACGCTGAAACAGATCATCGGCGGCTTTTCCACCGCCCAGGAGTTCATCAATCTGTACGGCGTCAACACCAATTTCGACACGCTGGTGACCGCGCTCTACGTCAACGCCCTGGACCGCCAGCCGGAAGCGGCAGGCAAGGCGTATTGGATCAATGCGCTGGAACACGGACTGAGCGTGGTGGATATGGTGCTGGAGTTTTCCGAGAGCCCGGAGAGCCATACGCTGAACGCAGGCCTGATCGCCAACGGTTTTGCGTACACACCGTATGGCTAGGACAGTGTGGAGCGCGTGAAGATCTCTTACGTAGCGCTCCATGCTTGCAAGCGCATTGCACACTCGGCTTTAGGCAGCCTTGCATTTGCTGCCAACATGGCCGTGAGGCTCACATGCGCCTGATGGGGTGATATCAGATCAAACTCAACCAACTGATCAAGCAACCACAACGCACCGTGCACCTGCAAGCCATCTTTTTCCGCCTGCTTCCGCAGTTGGCCATCGCCCGTCAGCAACGGAAAACCGGTCTGCTTTGCCAAGTGGTAGCAAGAGACATCGGCTAAAGAGCTATTGTTGTGCAAAGCCTTTAATGCTGTCAGCCCCACAATGGAGACCTCGTCCAATTCAACAACCTGCAGGCCGCGAGCGACCAGATCGCCATGGTCAAAGTCGTTTAGTTCATTCAGCACGAAGTCCGTGCAGCACAATGAAAACGGAAGCGTGAACAACGCTTCCAGCAGCCCAGCGTGGCGAAAATCAATCCAGATATTCGTATCGCTGATGTAGACGGCGTTCATCCGAGCACTTGCGCTCCGTAGCCTTTGGCATCAAGCGCACTGATAGGTAGCTGAAGGAATTCAGCTGCTCTTGATAGCGTGAAGAATTCTTCTGCCAGGCCTCGGTACACCAGCGATTCAAACCGTCTTGGGCGTTCGGCTTCCAGCGCTTCCGGTTCGTTCTTCCGCCAGCCGTTTGCGTTGATCGTAATCACCAAGGCTCTATATCCTGCCTCGCTCAACAAGCCGAGGTCTTTCATGCGATAGATCGCGACTTGCATCGAAACGCCGTACAGCGCTTTCGCATTCAGCAATTCCTGCGGATGTACTCTCGAGCGCTGAACATCGCCGAACTCAGCACGAACCTGAGCGGCGGGGAACAAAAAGGCCCCCGCAAAGCGATGGCAGCAACGCTCCTTGGTTTTTTCAGGCATGGATGACGGTAGATCCATCACCCAGTGGCCCAACTCATGCGCCGCAGTAAAACGCATTCTTTCGCCTGGACGCGACGCATTCAAGGAGATGAGCACATGCTGCTCATCATCGGTAGCAGCGCACGCCCCATCAAAATCGTCCGCGCCGTCCAGGAGCACAATTTTGAATCCATTGTTCTCTAGCAAATCGACAAGGTTGGCTATTGCATCCCCTCCGACTCGCCACTCTTGCCTCAGCTGCTCCGCAGCCTGCTCTGCCTCCTCCACCGAAGTGACGAGGATGGATTGAGCAGACGTGACCCCAATCTTGAGCGAACCGCCGAAACAGTCCTCCAGCGAAATGTACCGTTCCAAATGATCGCGCATCTGCTCGCGGACTTGCTCCTGACGGTATTTAGGCATTTTCGCCAATTTTCTGAACTCCAGCGGAGCAAGAGCGAATGACTCCTGCCGGAAGAAGTATTCCGGCTTCACCTCCAATGCCTTGGCCAGTTTCAGAAGCCTTGCCGAGTTCGGCGCACTTTGCCCGCTTTCAAACTTGCTCAGCGCCTGTTTGCTGATGTCGCCCATCCGCCCAGCAACAGCTTCCAAGCTGAGCCCTCGCGACACACGCGCCCGACGAATTCGTTCGTTGATTTTTGCTTGGCTCATGGTTGACAAATTACATAAACTATAACTATTTGTCAACCAACCTGATACGCGGGTTCGGGACGAACCATGACAAACTCCACGCTGCGGCAATACCTTGAGGATTGCAAAGCAATCTGCGCCAACCGGCGAAGGATTTTTTGAATGAGCGAAATGGGAAGGGATGGAGTAAGAAGTGGTTGCAAGGTGGAGAAGCTACTGGAAAGCGCATTTTTAGCCCATGGAGCTGGTGAAGAGGATCGAACCCTCGTTGTAAGCTTGGGAAGCAGTACAACTAAGGCAGAAAATATACGCGTCACAAGGCAGTTCCAACTCCCCAATCGTTGAGTTTTTACGTCGAACCCATGCGCTGGGAGCGACCAAATTTATACGATTTAAGAGGGGGTGTTTGGGACCAACATTGCATCCCCTCAATAATGTTAATTTAATATTTCAGCATGAGACGGCATGCTCAATTATCGTCTTGTTACCTGGAGTTCCGCCTTGTACACCGCAAGAATTACTGTGACAATACATTGACGATCAAAGCGTTGTGCTTTCCCCGGTTTAGCTTTAACACAAAACAACCACTTGTCCGATCCTGCTTCATTGCAAGCGTCCTACAAAGGAGTACGAATGAACAAAGATTCCCAGCAACGCATAGACAATCGCCAAGACGCAGATATCACGGCTAGTTGGATGGCACACGCCGACATGGAAAGTGCGCTGGACAAGTGCGACCGCATCCTTAAAACTCTGCCTCCGGTTGCGGCCCCTCACTTTGAAGCTGCAATTACCCTACTAGCAATTAACCTCAACGATGCTCTTCAGAAAGCCAGTACTGACGGCAAACGGATAACGTTCTCTGACAATATTGATGCAGAAGCAAAAGTAGCGGATGTAACGGAATTAATATCGAAATTTAGAAATGCTGCGTGCCACATATTCAGCCCTTTGACGAAAGTTGACGGTGGAAAGTTCCGCTTCATCGTCATAGGTGGGAAAGCGATTGGGGCAATAAGCATTTCTTCTTGGGATTTTGGCTCGGATTTTGAAGATGATGTTGCAATTTATTTTGGTCGCTTCCGCGTATACCTCGTTCGTCACATTCAACGTGCTGTAGATGAACTCAATTCGGCATACCCAAGGCACAGATGGTCAGATGCCACAGCTCCATAGGCGCATGGCAGAGGATACACCGGCCTGCCGAACACGTACGAGGGCATCAGGGGCATTCACTGAGCAAGCGGACTGTGTACGTGACTGACGCCATGTTCGAGGCCATCTACGCCCAAGCCACGGCACCGCTGTGAGACGGTATAGACCTTGCCTATCTGAATGGCCAGCGCCCCGCCGACCCGCTGCGCATGACGGAACACGACATCATCTACGACCACCTGATCGTGACGCAGGCGAAGACCCAGCAGCCACCACGCAACATCATTGCCCACAAGCTGGAGGCGCTGATCGACCGCATCGGCGCGCACAAGGCGACGCACAAGATCGTCGCCGGCACGCTACTGACCAACACGAACGGCAAGCGGATGACAGCGGCCGCGCTGCTGCCGCAAAGGCGAACACAACGCTCAAGGCGGCAATCGAGAGCTTCCAGTTCTACGACCTCAGGACGAAAGTGGCTGACGACATCAGCGACCTGCGCGGCGAGCGACCTGCTGGGCTACGGCAGCACCAAGACGACGCAGCGCTACTACCTGCGCCGAGGCAAGATCGTAGGGTCTACAAAGTGATTGTAGGGAGGAAACTGGATTTTGGGGAGATAGGCGGATCAAAAAATTATCCGTTTTCTTTTATGGAGCGGGTGAAGGGGATCGAACCCTCGTCGTAAGCTTGGGAAGCTTCTGCTCTACCATTGAGCTACACCCGCATGCCACGCATTCTACGCGGCTTTGCTCGCTGTTGGCAAATCCGCAAGCTGGACAGTGTGATGGGAAATGTGATGGCCACTTTCACCCAGGTGTGATGGCCGCACAGCCAATCGAGTAAGCACTTATGCTAGGCTGTCCTCAACCGTACAGCCAAGTTCAAATCTTCTACCACATGCCCCCATACAGCCGCCGACGTAGCCTGCGTCCTCATTCGCGCGTTTCCCTCCCATCAGTAACCCGATTTCGTACACTGGACACGTGGCTACAACGTCTTAGTGCCCTTGCTCAAGTAGGACTCGCGCTCTTCACGATCGCCACTATCTATACGACAGTCATTCCGCTCTATCAGAAGGCCGTTCTTGATGAAGCAATCGCAAAAAAAGAAATCGAACTGAAGACAGCTACTGCGGCGTTGGAAACCAAGTACATCAAACTGCGGCAATTTGCTGTCCGTGACTACGTTCAGTTTACTGTGCCAGGCTGCGTAGGGATGCTACGCAAGATACCTGAGAACGCAGATGAGCCTATACCGCCTGACACAACGCTAACCTTGAATATCAAGCAGTGTATTGTTAGCGCGGAGTCAACGATAAGGTCACTGAGTGAACTTCGGCAAGAAGATCGCACATTCTTCCGTGAGCAACTCGTTTTACTGGGAGATCGTTTAGCCCAACGACAACGCGATGCAAAGATATCGGTAGCAAGTGCTCGTCTCGACGTCAACGATGCCAATATAGATCAGCTGGCTGCCAAGCGCGTGTTCGAAAGCCGTCTCAGTCGAGTGCTGGAGCGAATGGCAACGCCACAGCAGCTTGCCGAAGCTAAAAGACGATCCGCCACTGCGGAGTTGGAGTATGAACGCACCGACACCTATCGAAAGCAGGTATCGGATGAAATGTTTGGACTGTTGAAGTTAAACTGGCCAGAGTCCAAGCAATAGCTCCCCCCTGCCGCAACGCGCCATATTGCACTGCATCTCGCAATACATTTGGTTTGGCGCTCACAGTGCCGCGATGAAATACGCTCGACCTTTGGAACGCATTAGACTATGCTAAGGCTTCGTCCACATAGCTCATTTTTAAGATGATTTCACGCAAAATCTTTCTTACAGTTTTCACTTTTTTCATGGCCATCTCCGCATCTGCATCAGTGAACAAAGGCGATGATTGCAATAAGCACCCCGAAACTGATGCTACAAATATATCAATTAATGGGAAAATAAGCATTAATGGATTATGGAAAATTGCAGACGGAGAAGTTAATGGGAGCTTTACTACGAGTGAAAAAAGACTTTTAGCTAGCTTGCCAGATTAAAACAAAACAAGAGTTCTTCTTGCCTTAATGGCATTGAACTGCCGTACCATGCACACAAAGCCTAACATCAGATCAACATCAAAAATCTGTTGATAAATTCACCGACAAAATCATGAGAGCCTTGCACTCTTCTGAGCGAACAAACCCGCCTAGTATTTTTTGATGATGCTAATTTTTTATTCGAGGTTTTAAATTGAGTGATGATGTAACTAGTTCTTCGGATAATCCCATATCTGTTTATGATTTATTTTTGAAGAGAAAAGAAAAGGCAATTCGGAAAATTAGATGGAGACTTCGTTGCCATTTTCCTAATTCTGAATTTCTTATTAGCAGGGGAGACCGCGAATATCGCATTCAATCAGATATGGAAGATAATCAAAAGATTAGGCTTCCTGACGAGGAAAAGCTGGATGTGATGGCGGTATGGGGAGCTGAATTATTTGGCCCTTCGGAAATAGAATCACTTTATGCAAATTTTTCTCGCCTTGGCTGGGACGTTCCCAGAATTGGCAGCGATCGTGATGGAGTTGTTCACTGGATTAGGGAACAGCGGATGTATGGATCGGTTGGAAATTACAATGTTGGCATTGTTTCAAGGAAAGGTGAGAATCGATTTCTTGGCGTACGTTATTTTGCTCCGATGCCAGAAGATGTGGAAAACTTGTCGGTTGGTGTTTATCAGTTGTCACCATCCCTAACATGCGTCCTTGTTGGTTTTTTTCTTACTGAACATGCTGGAGCCAGATATAAGCGTGAATTGGACTTAGATAGAAAGACAATTCATAGAACAGAGTGGGCGCGAGGCGCCATCGCCTCGTATGGCGTTGAGCACCTAAAAATTGAGGCAATTGAAAATACCAGAATGCTTCAACGGAGCATGGTTACCACTTGGTTTGAACAGCAACTGCCTGGTTTTTTCTCCAACGCAAAAGATGGAAATCGATTGCCAACCGCTGAAATTTTATTAACTGAAGTTGAAACGTGTTTTCCTGCCAACAGAGCGGATTCACATCAAAGAGAGAAGAAATGGAGGCGGCTGATTGCGAGAATTAGCCCAATGAATGTATGGACAAGTGAGGAATGTCAGGGACTTCAGCTTGTAATGGATGAGTTATCCGGTGATGCTCGCTATCACCTCATTATGGCACTTCGAGGAATTGATGTTCCTGATGAAAAACTTGAATATCGTGGAGGGCGGAATCGTAGATCTCTGGCTACATATTGTGAGGACTATCTTTCAGGTGCTTTAGTTTACTACGCGAGTATTGCATTCCTCCGTGAAGGGGAGCGTACTGTTAAGTTGACACGAGAGAGGTTGAGAGAGGCTGGCAATGATGAGGGAATCGTAAGGACGCTTGAAAATATTAAGTACTATTTTACAGAATCCATTGGCCTCCCAACTATTGCAAGCGAGCTGAAAAATGGAGCGAAGAAAACAGGTTGGTATCGCCACTGGTGCGAGAATTTCACAATGGAAAGCTGGCGGGATGGTGATGATAAATACTCTCTCCCCGAAGTGCTTCGCTCTAGAACTAAAGTATTGGCAAGCAGATTTATTAAAGAAGAAGCAGCTTCACGTGAACAATTTGAGCAGATTTCCTCGATTTTGAACACTCAGGAAAGCGTGAAAACTCAAAAGCGCATGGAGCGACTTACTTGGGGAGCGTTAATTCTAGCTTTTTCCTCTTTAATTGCTGCACTACCAGTCGACGATTTGAGTAAGAAATTAAAATCGGTTGTAGAGCAAGTAGTTAAATGAAGTAGGGAAATTTTTAATCGTTACAGAAATAACTACGTATAAAATTAGACGCACTGGACGGCATGAAAAATTCGCATGAGCATGCGGACCATCGCCTTATCGTTCAACACGAGGCCAAGAACACGGCTTGGATTTGAATCTCGACTTCGCCGTTTGTGGTGAGCACATCACGTTGCTAAAAAATTCTGATGACACTGTTCATTAACCTAGTATTGCGCTTGGAATTTGAAATCACCTCTTTTAAAATTCTTTTAGTATTTTCGTCACACCAACCTTCCAACCAGTAAATAATCTTCTAGCCAGTAAAATTCACGTTTCCCCTATAAGGGAGCGACTTTATTTCTAGAAAATTTGTACAGAACTCCACTGATACATTTGAACTGAGTTCTTTGGCTTGGGCGAGACCGGTGCTGTCGGGAATTTTAGATGCAAGAGACCTCGAACTACTCAACATATTTTGCTACAAGTGCGGGTTCGATAAAGGGTGCCGTTCGATCTGATCGATGAAAACAAAAACAGCCAGATATTCCGACCAGTCATCACACCGCAGTAGCAGCTTTTTCGACTAGATGTGGGGTCGAAAATGTGATGGCATCTAACTTGTTGATTAAAGTGGAGTTTTGGTGAGATCGCATAATAATGCGCTTGAAACCCGCATGAACAGTGGGTTTCAACAAGGCAGCGGGGCTTGGGAAGCTTCTGCTCTACCATTGAGCTACACCCGCATGCCGTGCATTCTACGCGGCTTGGCGCAGTTGGCAAATCCGCAAGCGGTCCGGTGTGATGAGATGCAGTCGCTGCGGTTACCTTACTGCTTTATCCAGGGTTTGCACTATCGCCTGCTGAAATTTTTCCGGCTCGTCGTGATGGATCTGATGGCCTGAATTTTCAAATGCGAACAGCCCCTTCTTGGGCGCCTGCAAAATCTCGAAGTACTCTTTCGTGATTCTGGTGGACGTCTGGATGTCGTTCTTGCCTACGAAAAAATAGACCGGGCAATCGACCTGCTTCAAGGTCCGGGGCAAGTCGACGGCCATGACCTGGTTCCACACCGGCGACCAGACTTTGGACCACTGCAGGAAGCCGTTTCTGAACTCGTTGCTGGTCACGTACTTTTTGCCTTCCTTGTAGAACAGCCATTTCCTCAAGTAAAACAAGTCTTCATCAGCTTTAAACGGGATGTTGACGCTGGCCAGCTCTTTGCTCGCATCGGCGTTGTCCGCAAAAGTCACCTTCAGCACTTGCAGCAATTCCTGCTCGCTTGCCAGCTGGCTGACCACGGGGTTCACCGCAAAATACGCATGCAGGAGACCAGGGTGTTTACGGACGATGTCAAATCCTAGAACGTTGCCCCAGGAGCTGCCCAGCAGGTAGATCTTTTCCTGCTTCAGCTCTTTTCGGACAAACTCGATCACCTCGTAGGTGTCGCTCTCCATCTGCGCCAACGTGGGCTGGGTGGGGGATGGGTTCAGTTTCAAGGTCTTACCGGCGTCCCGCTGATCCCATTGGACAAGGGTGAATCTGTCTTTCAGGATGTTGGTGAAAGCGCTGGAGGTGTTCATCATGGAACTTCCAGGGCCGCCGGACAGAAACAGCAGCACCGGCTTGCTCGTATCGTCCGTCTTGATTTCCACAACTTGCTTGATTCCGCCAATTTCCGGGGTAAGCAATGTAGCCGCGCCTTGCGCCTGGCATGCATGGAATGGAAGTAAGACCGCAAACAGAAATACGGCTACGCTGCTTTTTTTCATCGTGGAATCCCAAATTGACAATCGCTGCATTCTACGCGGCTTCTTGTGCATCATTATCGATTTCGCAATTCCCGCATGCCAGCGCGCAGCGGCGCCATGTAACAGCACCGCTACAATTGTCCCGCCGCTGTGCCGAGAAAATCTGCCATCATCTGCGTCATCGAACCGCATCCAAGGACCTTTGATGACTCCAACGACCTTCTCTAGCGCCGGCAGCATGCTGCTGGCAGTTTCCCTGGCGTTCGCGGCGCCGCTCGCCGGCGCCCAGCAGCAGCCGGCAGCGGCGCCGGCCGACCCAATCGCCCAGCTGGTCGGGCAGCTGGAGCTGGAGAAGTACAAGGCCACCATCAAGAGCCTGACCCGCTTCGGCGACCGGCGCCAGGGCACGGAGCGCAACCGCCAGGCGCTGGACTGGATCGAGGCGCAGCTGAAGTCCTACGGCTGCGGCAACACCGAACGCCTGCAGTACCAGTTCACCGAGCCGGCGGTGCGCGGCAAGCCTGCCGTGCAGTCGGGCGGCGGCGCGGGCGGGCCGCCCGGCCAGGGCGGCAGCACGCTGTTCGGCAAACGCGCGCCCACCGGCGTGAACAACGATCCCCTGCTGCAGCCGGACGAGCGCCTGCGCGCGCTCAACGCCGAGCCCACCCCGCCCGGCACCTCGCTGCGCGAGAACGTCTATTGCACCAAGGTCGGCAGCACCCATCCGGAAGAGATGTATATCGTCAGCGCCCACATGGACGGCATCGGCTTCGGCGAGGCGGCCAATGACGACGGCTCCGGCACCGCGCTGGTGATGGAACTGGCGCGCATCTTCAGTGCGCCCGGCGTGGAGACCGGCCGCTCGATCCGCTTCGTGCTGTGGAATAACGAGGAGACCGGCCTGAACGGCGCAGCGGCCTACGTCGCCCAGCGCCAGCATATGCAGGGAGTGGAGTCGCCCAAGGGTTCGGGCCGCTATCCCGAGCCCAAGTGGCTGGGCATGATCCAGCACGACATGATGCTGTTCGACCACGGCATGCCGGTGCCCAAGCTGGACGCGGCGGGCAAGCCGGTGCTGGACGCCAAGGGCCAGCCGGTGTACGCGCCGCCCAAGGAGCAGCGCGCCGAGGCCGACGTGAATATCGAGTACCAGGCACAGTCCAGGCAGGCGGAGGCATCGGCCAAGCTGGCCTGGGCCTTCCGTGCCGCCAACGACAAGTACGCCAGCCACTACCCGGCCGCCGTCGGCTTCCACATGACCAATACCGACTCAACGCCCTTCATGGATGTGGCGCCGTCGATTTCGCTGCGCGAGAACGAGCGCGGCCAGCAGATCGGCGCGGGTTGGAATCCGCACTGGCACCAGCCCACCGACCTGTACGCCAACTATTCGGACAAGGATTTCCTGCTCGGCCTGAACGCGGCGCAAACCACGCTGGCCGGCGTGGCGCAGCTGGCCGGGGTGCAGATCCGCAAGCCCTGAGCCGTCCCCGGGGCGGAGACCGTATTTTATGCGCGACAAATTCGGTGCCATCCGCCCCGGATCATGCATTTTGGAAATAAGTTTATAGCTAAATCAGGTAGTATTCCTGCCACCTTTTAACTTGATGCACAGGAATGCCATGCGCAGCACATCCCAAGCGGACGCCCGCGAAACCGTCCTCGAAGACGGCAAGCCCATCGTCACCACCACCGACCTGAAGGGTGGCCTGACTTACGCCAATTCCACCTTCATCGACGCCAGCGGCTACGCGGGCGAGGAACTGGCCGGGCGCGCGCAGAATTCGCTCTACCATGCCGACATGCCGCCCGAGGTGGACGCCGACATGTGGCGCACGGTGCTGTCCGGCCAGCCTTGGCGCGGCCTGGTCAAGTACGCCCGCAAGGACGGCGGCTACTTCTGGTGCATCGCCAACGCCACGCCCGTCATCGAGAAGAACAAGACCACCGGCTTCATGTCGGTGTGCACCAAGCCCAAGCGCGAGCAGATCCAGGAAGCCGAACAGCTGTACCGCACCGTGCGGGGCGGCAATCCGGACGGCGTGCGCATCGTGCGCGGCGCCGCCGCCCCGCGCGGCTGGCGCAAGGTCCGCAACGCGCTGCGCGACATCACGCTGTCGCAGCGCCTGGCACTGTACTTCGGCGTCATGCTGGTGCTGGCGCTGGCCATGGCGGCCCACAGCTGGTTCCCCTACCGCGATAGCGTGCAGCTCCTGCTGGCGATCCTGATGATAGGCGTGGCCGGATACGGCTGGCGCAATCTGCACGGCGCCGTGGTGGCGCCCATCCAGGCCAGCATCCACGCCACCCGCATCCTGGCCGGCGGCGACCTGACCACCCGCATGGCGGTGGACCGCCACGATGAAATCGGCCAGCTGCAAGCTTTTATCCGCCAGCTGAACCTGAACCTGGCGTCCATCCTGGTCGACATACGCGGCAACTTCGCGCTCACCCGCAGCACCACCACCCAGGTGCGCAGCGCAAATGCCGACCTGTCGGCGCGCACCGAGGCGCAGGCGTCCAACCTGGAGCAGACTTCCGCCCACATGGGCCAGATCACCGGCACCGTAAGCCAGACCGCCGACAACGTCACCACCGCCAGCGGCGTGGCCAGCGAAGCAACCGCGCTGGCCGAGCGCACCGGCGTGGCCGTGGCGCAGGTGGTGACGGCGATGAACGACATCAGCGCCTCGTCGCGCCAGATCGTGGACATCATCAGCCTGATCGACGGCATCGCCTTCCAGACCAACATCCTGTCGCTCAACGCGGCGGTGGAAGCGGCGCGCGCCGGCGAGAGCGGACGCGGTTTCGCCGTGGTGGCCAGCGAGGTGCGCAACCTGGCGCAGCGCAGCGCGGCGGCGGCCAAGGACATCAAGGCCCTGATCGACGCTTCGGCCGGCAAGATCGCCGCCGGCGCAGGCATGGCCAGCACCGCCGGGCAGGATATGGACGCGGTGATCGCGGCCATCGGCCAGGTGGCGGCCATCATGGGAGAAATCAGCGGCTCCACGCGCGAGCAGACCAACGGCGTGAGCCAGGTGAAAGACGCCATCATGCAGCTGGACGAGGTCACGCGCCAGAACGCGCAGATGGTGGAGGAAGCTTCGCACGCCACCGGCGTGCTGGACCTGCAGGCGCAGGCCGTGGCCAAGGCGCTGGAGGTGTTCAAGCTGCCGCCGCAGGCGGGCGCGAAGGACAAGGCGCAGGTCAGCCTGGTGCACAGCGCGCCGCGCAAAGCCCCATCGGCGCAGGGACGCGGCGTGGCCGTGCAGGCCCGCCGCGCATAAGGCCAACCGGAGCCTGGACCGCCCCGCTGCAGGCACTAGGGGCGGACCTGCTGCCCGAGCAGCGCGCGGGCAGCCTCCTCGAACAGCTTGACGACGGCGCCGCCGGCGAACGGCGACGGCTCGCTGCTCAGCGTCAGCAGATACATCCCGATAGGCAGCGCGGGTTCCAGCATCCGCGCCTGGATGCGCGCGTTGGGCGCGGCCGCCGTCACCGGGTCCACGACGGCGTAGCCGTGGCCCGCCTCCACCATGGCCGACGCCATGTGGGCCGAATGCACCACGGTGAGAAATTGCTGCTCGTGGCCGCACAGCGCCAGGCAGCGCGCCACCTGCGAGCCCACCGGGGAACTTTCATCGAAACCAATCAGCTGGTCCGGCAGCGCGGCGATAGGCAGCGGCTTGGCGCATTCGGCCGCGCTCCAGGTGCCTGCGGGAGCGATCACCATCAGCGCGCTGCTGGCCAGCAGGCGTGCCGAGATGGAAGGATGGCCGGGGTCGTTCAGCGTCAGGCCCACCTGGGCCGTGCGCAGCAGCAGCGACTCCACCACGCCCTGGGTCTGCGTGGAACTGAGGCGCAGGCGCAGCGCCGGGAATTGCCGGCGCAGATGGCCGCACAGCACCGGCGCGAAGTTGAGCGCCATGGTGGCGGTGGCGGCGATGTCCAGCGCGGCCAGTTCCGGCGTGCGCAGATTGGCGGCCAGACGCTGTATCTTCTGCAGGCCGTGGTTCAGCATATCGGTTTCCACGAACAGGCGCTGCGCGTCGTCGGTTGCCACCAGGCGCCCGCCCACGCGCTGGAACAGCGCCACGCCCAGGCTGCGCTCCACGCTTTGCAGCAGCTTGGTGGCGGCCGGCTGCGAAATCGACAAGGCCTTGGCCGCCGCGCTGATCGAGCCGTGCTGCATCACGGCCTGGAAGATCTCAATATGGCGCAAACGCATGCTTAGCGCGCCGCGTAGAAGGCCTTCATGAAGCGGTAGAAGTTCCACACGTCCACCTTGCTGGACATCTCGAACGTGGAGTGCATGCTAATCAGCGGCACGCCCATGTCGATCACTTCCATTTCCTGCTGCGACATGAAGCGGCCTATGGTGCCGCCGGTGCCCACGTCCACCTTGGGCGTGTGGGTCTGCCATGGAATCGACGCCTGGTCCAGGATGGCGCGGATCCTGGCGGTGTATTCCGAGTTGGCGTCGAAGCCGCCGCCGTAGCGCTTGATGGTCACGCCGAAACCGATCTTGGCCGCGTTGGTGGCCTCGGTCGCTTCGGGGAACAGCGGCGAAATGCCGTCGTTGGTGTCGGCGCTCACCACTTGCGCGTGGCGCAGCGCGGTGCGCAGGTCAAGCTCGCTGTACTGCGCGCCCTTCTGGCCGCCGACCAGGCGCGCATACGCCGTGTTGAGCAGCTGCGACGATGCACCGGTGTTGTTGACCGAACCCACTTCCTCGAAGTTGGACAGGTAGGCAATCGCGGTCTGCGCCGGCGTGCCTTCCAGGTCCATCAGGGCGCGCAGCGCGCAGTAGGTGCTCAGGCGGTCGTCCTGGCCGTGCGAGCCCACCAGGCCGCGATCCAGGCCCACGTCGCGCGGCTGCGTGGCCGGCACCAGGTGCAGGTCGGCGCTGACGAAGTCTTCTTCCGTGATGCGGTATTTGTCTTTCAGCGCGCGCAGCACTTCGGCCACTACCGAGGATTTCTCGCCGGGGATGCTGCCGGCCACGGGGTCGAGTTCCTCGCCCTTGAATACTTCGGTGTAGCTGCGGTTGCGCAGGTCCTTGTCGGCGTGGGGCGCGGCGTCGCCGATGACGAACACCGGGTCGGCCGGGTTGAAGCCGATGGAGACCGGAATGGTGCGGCCGTCGGTGGTGTCGATGCGGCCGGTCAGCGCCAGCGGCACATTGGCCCACTGGTACTTCTTGATGCCGCCGTAGTACACGGTGTTGAACAGCGCCAGGCCGTCGCGCGCGGCGCCGTTCACGGGGCGCGCCTTGAGCGCGATGTGCGGGCTGTCGTGGTGGGTGCCCACCACGTGCGAGCCGGCCACCAGCGGCTGCTGGCCGATCACGGCCAGGATCACGGCGCGGTCGCGCGCCGGCAGGAACAGGCGCGCGCCCGGCTTCACCTGCTCGGGGCGGGTCAGCTCGGTGAAGCCGGCGGCCTTGGCCAGGCGGATCGCTTCGGCGGTGGCGGTGTAGGGGCTGCGCGCCACGGCAAGGTATTCCTTGTACTGCTCGGCAAAGCGGAACACTTCATCGCGCTGGCCGCCTTGCAGCGCCAGCCAGGACGACTTCTTGCCCGCCCAGACGCTGGCCGGAGCAGCATTATCCTGAGCCTGCGCCGGCGCGCCCGCGCATGCCCACGCCGCCATCACCATGAAGGCCAGCTTGCCGTATTGTTTCATTCACATCCCCTTGTCTTTATTCTTAAGCGGCGCCGTTGCCGCTAAAGGCGCTATGCTAAGGCGATGCCGCCGCGTTGGCAATCCTGGCGTATTAATCCGGGTTTTCCACGGTGTAGCCCTTGGCCTTCAGCGCGGCCAGGTAGCCGTCCGGCTTGAGTATGTCGGACAGGCGCAGCGTGGCGAAGCTGCTGGTATTGGCGGCCAGCGCTTTTTCGGCGGCGCCCACCCAGGAGGCCAGGATGCGCTCCTTCACGTTCTGGAAACCGGGCCTGTCCTTGGTGAATTCGGCGTTGCGCATGGCGTCGCCGCATTCGGTTTCCTGGTCCGGGTAGCTCAGTTTCTGGATCGCTTCCAGGTCGCCCTTGGCCCAGGCGTTGGCGCGCACGCGCATGGCGTCGATGTCGCTTTCCAGGCGCTCCAGCGTCTTGGCGAAGCAGGTGGCGTCGGCCAGCTGCGACTTCTTGAAATCCTTGATCAGTTTGGACGGTTCGTCCAGCGGCAGTTCGATGCCGGTGCCGGTGACCTTGATCTTGTGCTGCTTGACGATGCCGTCGATCTTGCGGTGCACCTCGTAGCCCTTGGACAGGCCGGCCTGCTGCATGCCTGCGGTGAACAGGGTCTCGGCGGCGAAGATGGGGCGCTCGCGTTCAATGCCGTCGTTGTCGCCGATGTATTTGGCTTTCAGCGGCAGCCAGCGCGCGTACACGTCGGCGGGCAGCACATCCTTCAGCGTGGCGCCGTCCGGATTTTTCTTCGCGCCGATCAGGTGGGGCAGCGAGGGCAGCAAGGCCAGGCCGCGGAAGAAACCCACCGAGACGGAGGCGCCCGGCGGCGCCAGGTATTCCTGCGACTGGGCCAGGATGGTTTCCACCTGCTGCGAACGCCATTCCATTTTCTGCGGCAGCGGCGAGTAGGTGCCGAACACCCACAGCACGTGGCCGTCCTTGCTCACCTTCCACAGGCCCGGTCCGGGCTTCTGACCCACCACCAGGATTTTCTCCGGCACCGGCGCAGCGTCTTCCGGCGCCGACGGTTCGGCTTGAGCCCAAGCGGAGGCCAAAGGCAAAAACAGGCTCAGCGCCGGGAAAACGCGTTTCAGCATGGCAGGCATCCTTTCAATGTGAGATCCTCAAGGTTACTATTCTTGTATTTGTTGCGTGGCAATTTTTCAGGATGTTACAAAATGCCTAAACTCTTCCGCAAAATCGGTCCTGCGCTGCTGGCAGGCTTGCTGACGCTGCCCGCCGGCGCGCAGGATTACCAGCGCGCCGGCGTGGCCGACAATATGCCGGTGTTCCAGCAGGCGCTCAAAGCCAGGCTGACCTTCCCCATGGCCTGGACGCCCCAGGTCAAGGACTTGCCGGCCTGGCGCAGCGCCGGCCGCGCCAAGCTGTGGGAGCTGACCTTGCAGGCGCCCGACACCACGCCTTTCCAGCCGCAGGTGATCGCCGAAATCGACCGGGGCAGCTATGTGGCGCGCCAGGTGGTGTTCAACCTGAGCGCGGACAGCCGCGTGCGCGCGCTGCTGCTGGTGCCGAAAGCCGCCGGCCGCCATCCCGCCGCGCTGATGCTGCACGACCACGGCGGCAAGTTCGACATCGGCAAGGAAAAAGCCATCCAGCCCTGGGGCGATACCGCGCTGGACGCGGCGCGCCTGGCCTCCTCGCAAGCTTGGGCCGACAAGCACTTCTCCGGCCGCTATCCGGGCGACGCGCTGGCAAAGCGCGGCTACGTGGTGCTGGCGGTGGACGCGCTGGGCTGGGGCGACCGGGGCCAGCTGACGGGCGACACGCAGCAGGCGCTGGCCGCCAACGCCTTCAACCTGGGCAGCTCGCTGGCCGGCATCATGGCGCTGGAGGACACGCGCGCGGCGGCCTTCCTGGCCTCGCTGCCGGAGGTGGATGCGCGCAAGGTAGCCGCCGTCGGCTTCTCCATGGGCGCCTTCCGCGCCTGGCAGGTGGCGGCGCTGTCGGACGATGTGAAGGCGGTGGTGGCGGCCAACTGGATGGCCACCACCGAAGGCCTGATGGTGCCGGGGAATAACCAGCTGCGCGGCAGTTCGGCATTCAATATGCTGCACCCCGGGCTGCTGCGGCACATGGACTACCCGGACGTGGCCAGCCTGGCGGCGCCCAAGCCGGCGCTGTTTTTCGCGGGCGCCGAGGACAGGCTGTTCCCGGCCGCGTCGGTGCAAACGGCTTACGGCAAGATGGCCAAGGTGTGGCGGGCCTGGGGCGCGCAGGACAAGTTCGACGCGCGCCTGCTGCCCGGCGGCCACGTCTTCCCGCAAGCGGAGCAGGACGCAGCCTACGACTGGCTGGAGCGCCAGTTTGCGCAAACGCCGGCAGACGGCGGGTTACGCGCTCCGCGCTAACCCGCCCTACGAATGTTGCGGAGGCGCTGCAAACGCGTAGGGCGGGTTAGGCGCCAGCCGTAACCCGCCAATGAGCCGCCACTCAACGCAGCAGCGCCAGCACCTGCGACGGGCTGCTGTGCGCCTGGGCGATCATGGCCATGCCGGCCTGCTGCAAAATCTGGTTGCGCGTGAGCTGCATGGTCTCGCTGGCGTAGTCCGTGTCCAGGATCCGCGAACGCGCGGCGGCCTGGTTGATGGCGCCGCCCTGCAAATCCTGCTGGCTGGCCGTGAGCCGGTTCTCGGTGGCCCCCAGCTTGGCGCGCAGCGCGTTGATGTCGTCCAGCTTGCCGTCCAGGTAATCCAGCGCCGCCGTCGCCGCCGCCGCAGTGCTCACGTCCACCGGCGGATCGCCCGAACTCACCGCCCGCTTCACGATCACGGTCTGCCCCGTGTCCTGCGGCGCGACCAGGCCCGCCCCAAACCCCGCCGCCCCCGGGCTCTTCCCGCCCACCAGCAAGCCTTTCGCGTCATGCGCGGCCACGCCGGTGATGGTGACCTCCTTCCGCAAGCTCGCATTGCCCAGCCCCAGCGAGGCGCCGGTGAAGCTGATGTCCGCGCCGTCCGCCGCCGTCAGCGTCAGCGTGCCGCCGCTGGCCGAGGCGCTCACGCCCGCTCCCGCCCCGCTGATGGCCGCCGCCGCGCTGGCGGCGAAGGCGCTGGCCGTGGCGCCGTTGATGGCGCCTATGGGCACGCCGTTGATCTCCATGGCGCCCGCCGCAATCCCCCCGCCCCCGCCCACCGTGCCGGTCAGCGTGGTGGCGGCGGTGGCGTTCAGCCCCGGCACGGCGGCCAGGTTGATGGCGGCGGCCACCGCATAGGCGCTGATACGCGAACGCCCCGTCCCCACTCCGTCCACGGTGGCGCCCACCGGCTGGCCGTTGAGCGTCAGGTCGCCCGCCCCCAGGCCGCCGGTCACATTGCCCACCGCGTTCAGCTGCAGCACCGGCACCTCGGCCGGGCGGACCATGGTCAGCCCCACCGGCAGCACCGCCGGCAGCGCCAGCGACAACGCCTGCCCGGCGTGCGCGCCGACCTGCAGCTGCTCGCGGAAATTGCCGTCCAATAGCTTGTGGCCGTTGAAAGTGGACTGGTCCAGGATCTGGTAATTGGCCTTCATCAGCGTATCGACCTCGCCCTGCAAGGCTTGGCGGTCGCCGATGCCGTAGGTGCCGTTGGCCGCCTGCACCGCCAGCTCGCGGATGCGCTGGAAATTCTCGCTGACCTGCCCGGCCGCTCCTTGCGCCACCTGCAACATTGATATGCTGTCATTGGCGTTCTGCGCGGCGCGCTGCATGCCCCGGATGGTGGCCGTCATGCGCTGCGTGATGGCCAGGCCCGCCGCGTCGTCCTTCGCCGAGTTCACCCGCTGCCCGCTGGAGAGCCGCTCCATGCTGCCGCCCACGGCCGACGCCGCGCGCTGCAGGCTATGCTGCGCGTTCAGTGAGGCCAGATTGGAGTTGATTTGCATGATCGATGGGTAGACGGTTCTCCATCGGGTTAACGGCATTGAGCCGATGCAACTTTAGTTCAGGCGGGCAGCAGGGCGGGCAGTGTGGGCAGCGCCGGCAGCGATTCGGCGCGTTCGCGCAGCAGCGCCAGCTGGGGCGGGTCCATGCGCCCGGCGGCGCTTTGCAGATAGCGAGCGGCGCCGCTTACGCCGCCGCGTTCGGCCATGGTCAGCCACAGCCAGGCTTGCGCCATGTCCGCCGCCACGCCCTGGCCGCTGAAATACATCAGCCCCACATTGAACTGGGCGCGCGCATGACCCTGGGCCGCGGCTTTCTGGTACCAGGCCAGCGCCTCGCCGTAGTCGCGCAGCTGGCCGTGGCCGGTGTCGTAGCGCAGCGCCAGCGCGAACTGGGCCAGCGCGTGGCCCTGCTCGGCCGCCTTGCGGTACCACAGGCCGGCCTGCACGCTGTCCGGCGCCGGGCTGTCGTCGCTGTCGAGCAGCTGGCCCAGGCTGTATTGCGCGGCGGCGTAGTCCTGCTCGGCCGCCTTGCGGTACCAGGCGATGGCCTTGCGGCCGTCCTGCGGCACGCCGCGCCCGGTTTCATAGCGCAGGCCGAGGTCGAACTGCGCGCGCAGATGGCCCTGGTCGGCCGCCTTGCGGTACCAGAACACGGCTTCCTGCGCGTCCTGCACCACGCCGTGGCCGTTGTCGTACAGCAGACCCAGGTGGTATTGCGCGGCCGGATAGCCCTGCTCGGCCGCCATGCGGTACCAGTGCTGCGCCTGTTCGTGGTCCTGCTCCACGCCCTGGCCGTGGTCATAGCGCAGGCCCAGGTTGTTCTGCGCGGCCGCGTGGCCCAGCGCGGCGGCCTTGCGGTACCAGTGCAGCGCCTTCTGCTCGTCGCGCGGCACGCCGCCGCTGCCGTCGTCGTAGATCAGGCCGAGATTGAACTGGGAGCTGGCGTGGTCCTGCTCGGCGGCGCAGCGGTACCACTGGATGGCCTGCTGGCAGTCCTGCGGCACGCCGTCGCCCTTGTCGTAGCGCAGCGCCAGGTTGAACTGGGCCGGCGCATAGCCCTGGTTGGCCGCCTTGCGGTACCAGGACATGGCCTGGTGCGCGTCCTTGGCCACGCCCTGCCCGTTGTCGTAGCGCAGGCCGAGGTTGAACTGCGCGCGCGCATAGCCCTGCTCGGCCGCCTTGCGGTACCAGGCGATGGCCTGCTTGAAGTCCTGCGGCACGCCCTTGCCGGTGTCGTACATCATGCCCAGGTTGTTCTGCGCGCCGGCGTCGCCCTGCTCGGCCGCCTTGCTGAACCAGTGCATGGCCTGCTGCGTGTCCTGCTGCAAGCCCTGGCCCTTGGCGTACATCCAGCCCAGGTTGTACTGCGCCGCCGCATAGCCCTGCTCGGCCGACAGCTGGTACCAGCGCGCCGCTTCCGCCAGGTCCTGCTTCAGGCCCTGGCCTTTCTGGCACATCACGCCCAGGTTGTACTGCGCGTGTTCCAGGCCGGCGGTGGCGGCCTGGCGGTACCAGGCCACGGCCAGCTCGTAGCTCTGCGCCACGCCCTGCCCGTTGAAGTACATAAAGCCCAGGCTGTGCTGGGCATTGGCCACGCCGCGCTCGGCCAGGTCTTTGATGCGCAGGAATTCGGCGGTGTAGTTCTCCGGCCCCGGACCGGCAGCCGGCGCGTGCGCTTCGGATGCGGAGAATTTCTGCATGGCCGGTTCCGCCGCGTCAGGCCTGGAAGGCCGCCAGCACGGGCGGCGCCAGTTCGGTGCGCAGATGCTCCGGCGCCTGCTGCTGCAGCACGCCGATAAAGCTGGTCAGCGAAATCGGGCGATGGTACAGATAGCCCTGCATGGTGCTGCAGCCGTTGGCCTGCAGGTAGCGCGCCTGGATCTCGGTCTCCACGCCTTCCGCCACCAGGTGCAGGCCCAGGCCGCGCGCGATCGAGATAATGGCCAGGATCACCGGATAGTGGCCCTGCTCGTCGTGGATCTCCTTGACGAAGCTCTGGTCGATCTTGATGGTGTGGATGGGGAAGCGGTGCAGATAGGACAGCGACGAGTAGCCGGTGCCGAAATCATCGATCGCCACGGACACGCCCAGCTGGCACAGCTTGTTCAGCTGCTCGATGGCGTACAGCGGATTGCGGATGCAGATGTTCTCGGTGATCTCCACCTCGATCTGCGCCGGCGAAATGCCGTAGCGCGTGAGCGCGCCGCGCATCTTCTCGAAGAAGTCGCCCCGGTCCAGGTATTGCGGCGACAGGTTCAGCGACAGGCGGATGGCCTCGCCGCCGGCCGCGTTCCACTGCAGCAGGTCGCGGCACAGCGCGCCCAGCATCCAGTCCGAGATCGGCAGCATCAGGCCGTTCTCTTCGGCGAAGGGCAGGAACTCGCCGGCCGACAGCAGGCCGCGCTGCGGATGGTTCCAGCGCATCAGGCCTTCGGCGCCGATGATGCGGCCGGTGGCCACGTCGATCTGCGGCTGGTAGTACATTTCCAGTTCGTTCTGCTCCAGCGCGCGGCGCAGCGCCTGCTCCAGCGCGATCTTCTGGTGCGACATGTCCAGCATGGAGTTGTGATAGAAGCTGTGGCCGTTCTTGCCCAGCGCCTTCACCTGATACATGGCGATGTCCGCGTGGCGCAGCAGCTCGTCTATGCTCTCGCCGTCGCTCGGATACACGGCGATGCCGATCGAGGCCGAGATGTGCACCTGGTGGCCGTCCAGGTCGAACGGCTTCTGCAGGCTTTCCAGGAATTTTTCGGCGATCACCTTGGCGTCGGTGCGGTCGCGCAGCTCCGGCAGCACGATGGTGAATTCGTCGCCGCCCTGGCGCGCCAGCGTGTCGCCCTTGCGCAGGCATTCCTTCAGGCGCAGCGCGGCCTGCTGCAGCAGCTCGTCGCCCTTGACGTGGCCCAGCGTGTCGTTGACCAGCTTGAAGCGGTCCAGGTCCACGAACATCACGGCCAGCTCGGTGAGCTTGCGCTTGGCCTGGATCACGGCCAGGCCCAGGCGGTCCTTGAACAGCATGCGGTTCGGCAGGTCGGTCAGGATGTCGTGGTAGGCCTGGTAGGAAATCACTTCCTCGGCGCGCTTGCGGTCGGTGATGTCGCGCGCCACGCCGTAGATGCCGTAGTGCGCCTGCGCGGACTGCTCCGGCAGGTGCACGCCGATGGCGTTCATCGGCATCGTCAGCAGGGTGTTGCTGAAGGTGCGCTCGATGCCGTTACCCTTGCACTTCAGGCGCAGCTCCACGTGGCGCGAGGTGCGCTCGTCCACGCGGCGTTCATTGAACACATAGCGCGCGCGCTCCAGGTCCTCGTCGTGTATCAGCACCGAATAGTGCTTGCCCAGCAGCTCTTCGCGCGTGAAGCCCAGCAGCTGGTAGGCGCGGTCGTTGACGAAGGTGAACTGGCCTTCCTGGTTCAGGGTGTAGATGATGTCCGGCGAGCTATCCACCAGGCTGCGGTACATGCGCTCCGAGGTTTCCAGGCGCTGCGCAATGCGTTCGTTGTCCACCGCCAGGCGGCGCTGCGCCAGCGCGTTTTCCACCGTCTTGAGCAGCTCCTCGCGGCTGTAAGGCTTGCGCAGGTAGTCGTAGGCGCCGCGCTTGAGCGCGCCGATGGCCGCCTCGATGCCGACGTCGCCGCTCATCACGATCACGTCGCTGTCGATGCCGCGCCCGTTCATGAAGTCCATGATCTCGTGGCCGCTCATGTCCGGCAGGCGCAGGTCCAGCAGCACCAGGTCGAACTTCACCTTGGTCAGCTGGGCCAGGGCCTCGCTGCCGCAGGTGGCGGTCACCAGGTGGTAGTCGCGGTCGCGCAGCAGCTCGTACAGGGAGGACAGGAGGCGCGGCTCATCGTCCACCAGCAGCAGCCGGGGACAGAATTCGCTCGCCGTGGAGACTGGGGCGCTTACACTCGTTGCGTCGGTTGCCGGATGCGGGGTTTGCGCGTTCATTATACGGAGTCCATCGCCCGCGCTTGCGCGCCGGCGGTGAGGGTGGTGCTGCCCCGTGCGGGCAGCAGGATTTCAAAAGTGGTGCCGGTCTTGCCGCTGCGGCAGGTGATCATGCCGTTCAGCTTCTTGACCAGGCTGTGGACGATGGACAAGCCCAGCCCGTGGTGCTTGCCTTCCTTGCTGCTGCGTACCGGCGTAAACAAATTGGCCAGCACTTCGGTCGACAGGCCGGGGCCATTGTCGGCGATCACCAGCTCCAGGTAAAGCTTGCGCTCGCGGTTCACATGGCCACGGTTGGCCACTTCGATGCGGCCGCCGTCGGGCAAGGCCTCGACCGCGTTCTTGACCAGGTTGACCAGGATCTGTTTCAGGATGTCGGCGTCGCCGTCGATCTCGGCCGGCTCGTCCTGCATGCGCACCAGGATCTGCACCGAGGCCGGCACGAAGTCGGTGGCGCGGAACAGGCGCAGCACGTCGTCCACCACGCGCGCCACGTCGGTCACGCGGTTGCCCTCGGTGGGCTGCAGGTCGGCCAGGCCGTTGATCAGGGAGCCGACGCGGTCGATCTCCTCGTTCAGGATGGACATCTCGCCCACCACCGGCTCGCGCCGCGCCAGCTTGGTGTCCAGCACCGACAGGTAGTTCTTGATGATGGACAGCGGGTTGTTCACCTCGTGCACCACGCGGCGCGAGGCCTCGCGGTATTCCTCGGCCACGTGGGCAATCTGGCGGCGCGCATGCCCGCGTTCGGAGAGCTGGGTCTCCAGCGCGGCGGCGGCCTGGTTGCCGAAGGCCTGCAGGAAGCGCTCGCGCTTGTGGTAGGAAGGCAGCTGCCAGGCGGCCGCGCCGCCCACCAGCACGCCCAGGCAGCGCTGCCCGGCCACCAGCGGCACGCACACAAAACTCTCGGTGCCGAGGATGCGGAACAGCTGCTCCTCGGAGATGCCGACCGGCGCCGCGCCCTGCCCCGCCTTGCTCAGGTAGGCCACGCGGCGTTCACGCGCGGCGTCCGCCACGGTGCCGCCCTTGGCCAGCGGGATGGAGAATTCGGCCAGGCGCTGCTGCTGCTCGCCGGCCGCCATGCCCACTAGCGCGTGCCCGGTGGGGTTCTCCAGCAGGATCACGGTGTTGTCGAAGTCGAACAGGATGCGCGCCGAGCGCGTCATCGCTTCCAGCATGCCGGTCTCGCCGGTCTGGCGCGCGAAGGTCTGGCCCATTTCGGACACCAGCACCATATTGCGCACTTCCTCGGACAGGCGCTGCTGCACCGGGTCCACCGGCGGCGGCGGCGCGTAGGCGGTGGGCGCGACGATGTCGTCCGCCCCGGCCAGCTCGATGCCCAGATAGGCTGCCGATTTCTCCACCTGGCGCGCGGCCGCGTGGCAGATCACGTGCAGCGCGTCGCTGTCGATGGCGCACAGGCCGGCGGCCGCTTCGATGGCCTCGTCCTCGTCTTCGTGGCAGCACAGCAGGTGCGCCAGGCGCACGATGCGTATCAGGGGATGGGCCGCTTCCAGGCGCGCCACCGGCTCGTGGTGGTACAGCACGGAATCGGCCAGGAAGGAGTCCAGGTTCCAGCGCTCGATCAGCCAGGCGCCCGCTTCGGAGTGCGTGATCTGCAGCGTGCGCTGCTCCACGGCGCACAGGTCCTCGTCGTCGCGCGCGGTGAAGTTGAAGGCGTATTCCTTGGGCGCGGTGGCCAGCAGCGCCAGGCGGCCCACGTTGTGCAGCAGGCCGGCCAGATAGGCCTCCTCCACGTGCGGGTAGTCGAGCTGCTTGGCGATGTCGCGCGCGATGACGGCGGTGGTGAGCGAACCTTTCCAGAAGCTGCGCAGATCGGTGCTGCCGGAATGCGGGAAGCTGTTAAAGGTCTGGAACACGGATTCGCTGATCACCAGCGTCTTGATCATGTCGGTGCCGAGCGACACCAGCGACTGCTCCAGCCCCACGGCGCGGTTGTTGCGGTGGTAGGCGGAGCTGTTGGCGACCGACAGGATTTTGCTGGTCATGCCGGCATCCTTGGCGATCAGGGCGGCCAACTCCGGCATGCCGGCGTCGTCGGCCTGCAAGTGCTCTATCAACTTGATGAGTATCTGCGGCATGGCCGGCAGACGGGCAATCAGCAAGCGATTGCGAATATCATGGTCTGATTGATGCATCGTATCAAGCATTGCCGCCAAGGAACTTCGTCGAGGAGTGGACGGCGCTCAACGGCAAGGCGCGCCCGCATTAATATTTAAACCAACTGTCGTAAAACAAGGCACCAAAAAAAGTGATAGTAGCATAAACAACTAAGATAACTTATCGGCAAGATAAATTTCTCGCTAAACTTATCACACTTTCCAGCCGATAACTACCACCCGCTTATTGCGTCAGAAGCATGCTCCGGTAATGCCGCGCCGTCAACCAGAATGCAAGCGCCGTCACGGTAAAGGCCAGCTGCCCGTAGGCCAACCACAACACTGAGTCCGACAGCACCGGCGCGATGGCGCCGGCCACCACCGCGCCCAGCAGCGTGGTGGCGAAAGACTGGCAGGAAGCGACCGTGCCGCGGATGTGGGGAAACAGGTCCAGGCCCAGCAACGTGGCGGCCGGCGCCACCACCGACATGCCGAAGGTGTAGAAGAACAGCGGCGCCACGCTCCACGGCAGCGACGGCGGCAGAAACAAATGGTAAGCCACGTTGAAGGTGGCGGCCGTGATCAGGAAGCAGAAGCCGACGCCGATCTGGCGCGCGAAACTCATCTTGCCCGCGATGCGGTTGGCCGCCAGCGCGCCGAGGAAAATGCCGCTCACGGCCGGGATGAACAGCCAGCCGAACTGGTCCGGCCCGAGGCCGAGGTGGCGCGGCAGCATCACCGGCGCCGCCGTGATGTAGACGAACAGGCCGGCGAAATTGAAGGCCACCACGCCGGACTTCAGGTGGAACAGCGGCGAGGACAGGATGGTGCGATAGCTGTGCACCAGGTAGCGCGGGTTGAAAGGCTGGCGCCGGGACGGCGGCAGCGTTTCCGGCAGGCGGCGCCAGCACACCACGAACAGGCCCACCGTGTAGACGAACAGGAACAGGAAGATGGCGCGCCACTCCAGGTACTTCACGATGACGCCGCCCAGCACCGGCGCCACGGCGGGCGCGATGGAGAAGATCATGGTGACCATGGACAGCAGGCGCGCGGCGTGCGCGTCCGCATACAGGTCGCGGATGATGGCGCGGCCCACCACCACGCCGGCGCCGGCCGACACGCCTTGCAGCACGCGGAAGAACCACAGGTAATGCACCGAATGCGCGGCGGCGCAGCCCATGGTGCCGATGGCGAACAGCACCAGCGACACCAGCACCACGTTGCGCCGTCCGAAAGCGTCGGCCAGCGCGCCGTGCCACAGCACCATGCCGGCGAAGGCCAGCATGTAGGCCGTCAGCGTCTGCTGCACTTCCAGCGGCGTGGCGTGCAGCGAGGCCTGGATGTTGGGGAAGGCCGGCAGATAGGCGTCGATGGAGAACGGCCCCAGCATGGACAGCGAGGCCAGCACGATGGCCAGCGCGAAGGCGCTCAGCGGTTTGGCGTGGCTGGGTTCAGGCGGGGGGATCTCGGCGACCGGATCGGGCGGGAGGTTGGCGGGCGGAGTGGGGAACATTGACGGTCTCGCGGCGGAGGTTGGCGGGTTAGCGGGGCTGCGCCCCGCTAACCCGCCCTACGCGGATTCACGGATTTCGCTAATTGCGTAGGGCGGGTTAGGCGGCACGCCGTAACCCGCCAGGACGGGCCGGCGGCCGCCTTTGCATCAGCCTTTCGGCTTGGCTTCTTCGCGGCGGTTGTAGCCCGCCACCATATCGAAGCGGAACAAACGGCATTCCAGCGCGCCGTTGAAGAACGGCGTCTTGCGCGCTTCCTTCAGGCGCAGCAGCTTGGGCAGGCCCAGGTCCGCCGTGAACAGGAAGGCGGTCCAGCCGGCGAAGCGCTGCTTGAGCGTGGTGCCGAAGGCCGAGTAGAACGAAGTCGCCAGTTCATCTTCCGGCAGCGTGCTGTCGCCGCGCACGCCGATACGCTCGCCATACGGCGGATTGGTCAGCAGGATGCCCGGCTGCTCGGTCGGCGCCTTCACTTCCTGCGCCTCGATCTGCTTGAGCGGAATGTCGAACATGATGCCGGCGCACTTCAGGTTGTGGCGCGTCATGGCCACCATGTCGCCCGAGATGTCGGAACCGAAAATGGTCGGCTCGGACGGCAGCGGATTCGGCTTGATGGCGTTTTTCATGTCCATCCATGCGCCCTGCTCGAAGTCGTGGAACTTCTCGAAGGCGAAACGGCGGCGCGCGCCGGGCGGAATGCCCTGCACCATCTGCGCCGCTTCGCACAGGATGGTGCCGGAACCGCACATGGGGTCGAACAGCGGCGTGCCCGGCTTCCAGCCCGACACGCGCAGCAGGCCGGCGGCCAGGTTTTCGCGCAGCGGCGCGTCGCCCGTTTCATCGCGCCAGCCGCGCTTGAACAGCGCTTCGCCCGAGGTGTCCAGGTAGACGATGTACTGGTGCGCGTCCAGGAAGCCGACAATGCGCATGTCCGGCTCGCGGGTGTTCACCGACGGGCGCGAACCGTACATGTCGCGGAAGCGGTCGCAGATCGCGTCCTTGATCTTCAGCGTGGTGAACTCCAGGCTTTTCAGCGGCGACTTCACCGCCGTCACATCCACGCGGATGGTGTGGTCCACGCCGAACCACTCTTCCCACGGCTGCTCCAGGGTCAAGTCGTAGATGTCGTTCTCGTTCTTGTAGCCGCCGGCGGCCATGCGCATCAGCACGCGCGAAGCAATGCGCGAGTGCAGGTTGACGCGGTAGGAATCCTCCAGCGAACCGGAGCAGTGCACGCCGCCCGGCACCTGGTTGTGCACCTTGAGCGTGCTGCCGGGCAGCTGCGTGATTTCAGTCAGTTCTTCGGCCAGCGCCGCTTCCATGCCGCGCGGGCATGGGCAAAAATAGGAAGCCATAGGGGTACCTTTTATCCGTTAAAAAAAACGCTGCGCCTGCGCGCAGCGCGTACATCACGAGGCCAGCGCCCGCTCGAGGAAATCGAGACGGTCCTGGCCCCAGAAACTTTCGCCATCGAGCACATACCACGGCGAGCCGAAAATATTGGCGGCCGTGGCGGCTTCGGTGTTCTTGTCGTATTCGGCCTGCACACTGGCCGTCTGCGACGATTTGGTCAGCGCGCGGCCGTCCAGGCCGCAGCTGTTTGCGATCTGCACCAGCGTCTCTTCGTCGCCGATGTTGCGCTCCTCCGCCCACAGGCCGCGCATGATGGCGCCGGACAGCTGCAGCGCCGTGTCCACGCCGTGCGTCAGGCGCGCGGCGATGATGAGCCGGGCCGCCGCATCCGGCGACACCGGGAAGAACTTCGGCTGCAAGGTCAGCGGCACGCCGAGGAATGCCGACCAGCGCGCCAGCTCCACCAGGCGGTAAGCCTGGCGCTGCGGCGCGCGCTTGGCCAGCGGCAGCCCGCCGGACACGCCAAACACCTTGCCCAGATCGAAGGGACGGATGTCGATCTGCGCGCCGTGCGCCTTGGCCAGCGCCACGAAACGCTCGTGGCCCAGGTAGCTCCACGGCGAATGCGGGGCAAAGTAGTATTGGCAGGTCTTGCTCATGCGCTGCTCGCTTTCTCAGAAAGGTTTCACAACTACGAGGATGATAATCGCCAGCAGCATCAGCACCGGCACTTCATTAAACCAGCGGTACCACGTATGGCTGCGCGTGTTCGCGCCGCGCTCGAACTTCTTCAGGATGGCGCCGCAAGCGTGCGAATAGCCTATCGCCAGGATGACCAGCGTGAGCTTGGCGTGCATCCAGCCCGGCATCTTGAAGCTGCCGCTGCCGCCATACTGCAGCCACAGCAGCCACGCGCCCAGCAGCACCGCCGGCACCGACAGCATCATCATGAAGCGGTACAGCTTGCGCGCCATCAGCAGCAGGCGCTCGCGGCTCACGCTCTCCTTCTCCAGCGCCAGGTTCACGAAAATGCGCGGCAGGTAGAACAACCCGGAGAACCAGGACACGACGAACAGGATGTGGAACGCTTTTACCCAGAGCATGGAGATCCTTGTTATTTACTTCTTATTTACGCACTTCGCCGTGGCCGAAGACCACGTACTTCATCGACGTCAGGCCTTCCAGGCCCACCGGTCCGCGCGCGTGCAGCTTGTCGTTCGAGATGCCGATTTCGGCGCCCAGGCCGTATTCAAAGCCGTCCGCGAAACGGGTGGACGCGTTCACCATCACGGAAGCGGAATCGACTTCGCGCAGGAAGCGCATGGCGTCGCTGTAGTCTTCGGTGATGATGGACTCGGTGTGCTTGGACGACCAGGTGCTGATGTGGTCCATCGCCTCATCGATGCCTTCCACCACGCGCACCGCCAGGATAGGCGCCAGGTATTCGGTCGCCCAGTCTTCCTCGGTGGCGCGCACCAGCTGCGGGTAGCCTTCCAGGATCTTGTAGGATTCCGGATCGCAGCGCAGCTCCACCTTCTCGGCCGCGTACAGCTTGGCCAGTTCCGGCAGCACCCGCGGCGCAATGGCGCGCGCCACCAGCAGCGTTTCCATGGTGTTGCACGGGCTGTAGCGCTGGCACTTGGCGTTGAAGGCCACGTCCAGCGCCTTCTTCATGTCGGCCATGGCGTCGATGTAGACGTGGCAGATGCCGTCCAGGTGCTTGATCATCGGCACCGTGGCTTCCTTCATCAGGCGCGAGATCAGGCCCTTGCCGCCGCGCGGCACGATGACGTCCACGTACTGCGGCATGGTGATCAGGGCGCCGACGGCGGCGCGGTCGGTGGTGTCCACCACCTGCACGCCGTCCGCAGGCAGGCCGGCGCCTTGCAGGCCTTCCATCACCAGCTTGGCCAGCGCGCGGTTGCAGTGGATGGCTTCGGAGCCGCCGCGCAAAATGGTGGCGTTGCCGCTCTTGATGCACAGGCCGGCCGCGTCCACCGTGACGTTGGGGCGGGCTTCGTAGATGATGCCGATGACGCCCAGCGGCACGCGCATCTGGCCCACCTGGATGCCGCTCGGACGGAATTTCAGGCCGCTGATTTCGCCGATGGGGTCCGGCAGCGCCACGATCTGGCGCAGGCCTTCGACCATGGTGGCGATGGCTTTGTCGGACAGCGTGAGGCGGTCCAGCAGGGCCGGCGCCAGGCCGGCGGCGGCGGCCGCGTCCAGGTCCAGCTGGTTGGCGGCGCGCAGGGCGGCCGCGTCGCGTTCGATCGCGTCGGCGATCAGCAGCAGCGCGCGGTTGCGCTGCGCGCTGTCGGCGCGGGCCATGGCGCGCGATGCAAGGCGCGCCTGCCGGCCCACTTGTTCCATGTACTGCGTGATGTCCATTTCAGTCCCGTTCAGTTCCGGCGGGTTACGGCGCTGCGCGCCTGACCCGCCCTGCGTGTTAGCGTGCTCCATGCCGGATCGTAGCCAACCCGGCCGCCACAACTAGCCGCGCGCCACCTTCAGCGCCAGCTGCAGCATTGCGTCCCATGCGTCGCCCGCGTATGCCTTGGCGCGCAGGCCCTTGATCATCTTATCGATTTGCGCCGCTTCCTGCAGCGCAGCTTCCAGCAGCGGCAGCGACACGCGCCGCAGCGCCGGTTCCATCATGCGTTCCTTCGGCCCCCAGATGCGGTACTCCTTGAGCAGCGCGCCCAGCGGCCGTCCCTGCGCCATCCCGGCCTTGAGCTTGAGCAGCGTGCGGATTTCTTCCGACACCGCCCACAGCACCAGCGGCAGCGCTTCGCCTTCGCCCTTCAAGCCTTCGAGCATCCGCACCAGCCGCGCGGGATCGCCGGACAGCATCGCTTCACTCAATTTGAACACGTCATAGCGCGCCACGTTCAGCACCGCGTCATGCACTTGTTCGTATGCCAGCTTGCCCGCTTCGTGCAGCAGGCCCAGTTTCTGTATCTCCTGATGCGCCGCCAGCAGATTGCCTTCAACGCGGTCGGCGATGAAGTCTATGCTCTGGCGGTCCGCGCTCTGGCCTTGCGCGGCCAGGCGCGATCCTATCCAGCCCGGCAGCTGCGCGCGCTCGACATTCGGAATGTCGATGTACACGGCGGCCTGCTGCAGGCTGGCCACCCAGGCCGCCTTCTGCGTCTGCCAGTCCAGCTTGGGCAGGGTGATCAGCGTCAGGTTGTCCGGGCTTAAATCCTTCACGTAATTCTGCAGCGCCGCGCCGCCGTCCTTGCCCGGCTTGCCGGTCGGGATGCGCAGCTCGATCAGCTTCTTGTCGCCGAACAGGGACAAGGCCTGGTTCGCCGCCAGCAGCTCGCCCCACTTGAAGCTGCGCTCCACGGTGAGCACGTCGCGCTCGGAATAGCCCTGCGCGCGCGCGCTGCGGCGGATTTTGTCCGCCGCTTCCAGCGCCAGCAGGTGCTCGTCGCTGGTGATGACGTAGAGCTGCGCCAGCGGCTTGCTCAAATGCCCGTCCAGCGCTTCCAGCCTCAGTTGCATACGTTGTTACTCATCCGTTTATTCCTTGGGCGCCGCCACCGGCACCGCAGGCGCCAGCGACAATGCCGCCACCGGCTTGATGGCCGCCATGCGGCGCATCATCTGCTGCACCAGGTCGGTCTGCATGTCCTTGTACAGCAGCGCCTCTTCCTGCTCCTTCGCCAGCAGCTGGGTTTCGTCGAAGGTGATGGGACGATTCAAGCTGATGCTGGTCGGCGCAAGCAGCTCGTTGCCGAGCTTGTCCCGCACGCGGAACACGATGGTGTAGGCCAGCAGGTACTCGCGCACGCGGCCATTTTTGTTCAGGGACAGAATGGTCTTGGTGCGGGTTTTTTCCGGGTCGGTCAGCACCTCGATCACGCCGTCGGCCTGGGCCGGGTCGGACACCACCACCGTATTGCCGTTGACGCGGATATTGCGCTTGAGGTCAATCGCCAGCGGCGACGACTCCGGCAGGCCCACATACATGGCCGGGAAAGGCAGCGTGTAGTGCCCGCCCGAGCCGCGCAGATGGAAGCCGCAAGCCGACAGCGAACCGGCCAGCGCCGCCGCCACCAGCAGCGCGCCGGCGCCGCGTTTCAGAACATGGGTGGTGGTCTTCATGCTTACACCACGATGTTGACGAGTTTGCCCGGCACCACGATGACCTTCTTCGGCGTGCCTTCGATGAACTTCTGCACGCTTTCCTCGGCCAGCGCGGCGGCTTCAATGGCGGCCTTGTCGGCGCCCTTGGCCACTTTCACCGAACCGCGCAGCTTGCCGTTCACCTGTATCATCATCTCGATCTCGGACTGCTCCAGCGCGGCGGCGTCCACTTGCGGCCACGGCGCGTTCAGCAGGTCGCCCATCGCCTTGCCGTAGCCCAGCTCTTCCCACAGCACGTGGGTGATGTGCGGCGCCACTGGGTTCAGCAGGCGCAGGAAGATGGCGTAGCCTTCGGAGACGACGGCGTTCGATTCCGCGCTGTCGTCCAGCTTGGCCGACTCCATGGTGTTGAGCATCTTCATGCAGGCCGACACCACGGTGTTGTACTGGATGCGCTTCAGGTCATAGTCGGCCTGCTGCAGGATCTTGTGCAGTTCGCGGCGCAGGGTTTTCTGCGCGTCGCCCGCCACGGCCGCCGACACGGCGCCGGTGGAGCCCGCCGCTTCGATGCGGGCCTTCTGCGCGTAGCCGTACGCCCACACGCGGCGCAGGAAGCGGTTCGCGCCTTCCACGCCGGAGCCGGACCATTCCAGCGTCTGCTCGGGCGGCGAGGCGAACATCGTGAACAAACGGGCCGTGTCGGCGCCGTACTGCTCGATCTGCGCGGCCGGGTCGATGCCGTTGTTCTTCGACTTGGACATCTTTTCCGTGCCGCCGATGTTCACCGGCTGGCCGTCGTCCTTCAGCAGCGCGCTTTGCGGGCGGCCCTTGTCGTCGGTGGTCAGATTGATGTCGGCCGGGTTGTACCAGGTCTTCTTGCCTGCCGCGTCTTCGCGGTAGTAGGTCTCGTTCAGCACCATGCCCTGGGTCAGCAGGTTGACGAAAGGCTCGTCAAACTTCACCAGGCCGAAATCGCGCATGATCTTGGTCCAGAAGCGTGCGTACAGCAAGTGCATCACGGCGTGCTCGATGCCGCCGATGTACTGGTCCATCGGCATCCAGTAGTCGTTGCGCTCGTCAACCATGGCGTTCGCGCCCGGCGAGGTATAGCGCATGTAGTACCACGACGAATCGACGAAGGTGTCCATGGTGTCGGTTTCGCGGCGCGCAGGCTTGCCGCACTGCGGGCAGTCGCACTTCAGGAAGGCTTCGTATTTGTTCAGCGGGTTGCCGGTGCCGTCCGGCACGCAGTCTTCCGGCAGCACGACAGGCAGGTCTTTTTCCGGCACAGGCACCGAACCGCAGTCGGCGCAGTGGATCATCGGGATCGGCGTGCCCCAGTAGCGCTGGCGCGAAATGCCCCAGTCGCGCAGGCGGAAGGTGATCTTCTTCTCGCCCAGGCCCTTGGCTTCCATGTCGGCGGCAACCGCATCGACAGCGGCGGCGTAGTTCAGGCCGTCGTACTTGCCCGAGTTGGTGACGATGGACACTTCCTTGTCGCCATACCATTCCTGCCACTCGGTGCTGGAGAACGCCGGGTTGGCGGCGGTGGTGATGACCTGCTTGATCGGCAGATTGTATTTGTTGGCGAAGGCGAAATCGCGCTCGTCGTGCGCAGGAACGCCCATCACGGCGCCGTCGCCGTAGGTGATCAGCACGTAGTTGCCGACCCAGACTTCGACCTGCTCGCCGGTCAGCGGATGGGTGACGAACAGGCCGGTCGGCATGCCCTTCTTCTCCATCGTGGCCATGTCGGCTTCGATCACGGAGCCCATCTTGCACTCGGCGATGAAGGCCTGCAGCTCAGGATTGTTCTGCGCGGCGTGCGTGGCCAGCGGGTGCTCGGCGGCGACGGCGCAGAAGGTCACGCCCATGATAGTGTCGGGACGGGTGGTGAAGACGAACATCTTGCCGTCCTGGATCAAGTTGCCGTCGGCGTCCTTGATCTCGTGCGGGAAGGCGAAGCGCACGCCGGTCGATTTGCCGATCCAGTTGGTCTGCATGGTGCGCACGCGCTCGGGCCAGCCCGGCAGCTTGGTGTCCACGTATTCCAGCAGCTCGTCGGCGTAGTCGGTGATGCGGGCGTAGTACATCGGGATTTCGCGCTTTTCAATCAGCGCGCCGGAACGCCAGCCGCGGCCGTCCACCACCTGCTCGTTGGCCAGCACGGTCTGGTCGATCGGGTCCCAGTTCACGGTGCCGGTCTTTTTGTAGATGATGCCTTTTTCCAGCATCTTCAGGAACATCCACTGGTTCCACTTGTAGTACTCGGGCTTGCACGCGGTCATTTCGCGCGACCAGTCAATGGCCAGGCCCATGGATTCCATCTGCTCGCGCATATGGGCGATATTGGAATACGTCCACTGCGCCGGCGGCACGTTGTTGGCCATGGCCGCGTTTTCCGCAGGCATGCCGAACGCGTCCCAGCCCATGGGCATGAGCACGTTGTAGCCGTTCATGCGCAGGTAGCGGTACATCACGTCGTTGATTGTATAGTTGCGCACGTGGCCCATGTGCAGCTTGCCCGAAGGGTAAGGCAGCATCGAGCAAGCGTAGTACTTGCCTTTAGGGAAACGTGGGTCGTTTTCTACCGCTTTGTAGGCATCAATCGCCTTCCAGTGGGATTGGGCGGCTTTTTCAACGTCGGCGGGACTATATTTATCTTGCATGATGTGTGCGGCCAGTATGAAATATTGGTGGATATGAACCGGTCATTATAACAGCATGCACTATAAGGAATTTCCGCCCCACCCAGCCTTGCGCCCGTATGTCGCGTGCCTGTGGGCAAGCGCGTCCGGCGGGGTGGCGCGGGACGGCCGCCCGGTCTCGCACCGCGTCCTGCCGGACAACTGCATCGACATCCTGTGGCAGGACACCGGCGCGCCGGCCTTTGCCGTCGGCATGATGACGCGCGCCATCCACGTGGCGTCCGGGCAGACCGTGCGCACGGTGGCGGTGCGCTTCAGGCCCGGCGCGGCCGGCCTGTTCCTGCAGCCCGCCCTGCCCCTGCACCAGTTGGCCGACCGGCGCACCGAACTGGACCTGTTGTGGGGCCGCAGCGACGCCGACCGCCTGGCCGACGGCCTGTGGGGCGGCGCGCTGGACGAAGGGCGGCGCATAGCCCTGATAGAACGCCATCTGATGGCGCGCCTGGCCGGGCTAGGCGGCGCGGCGGCCTCTCCGGCCGGCGCCCTGGTGGCCGCGGCGCTGCACGCCATCGACGGCAGCGGCGGCGCCCTGCGCATCGAGGCCCTGGCCGATGGCCTGGGCGTGTCGCGCCAGCACCTGGCGGCGCAGTTCCGCGCCAGGGTGGGCCTGACGCCGAAAATGTACGCCCGCATCAGCCGCTTCCGCCGCGCCACCGGCGCGCTGGCGCAGGCCGCAGCGCCCGACTGGGCCGGGCTGGCCCTGGACTGCGGCTATTTCGACCAGTCCCATCTGATCCACGACTTCCAGGAGTTTTCCGGCGGCGCGCCGGAAAGCTTCCTGCGCTGATTCCATTTTTCCAATCGCGGCCGCTGCGGGCATGGCAAGATGCAGCCATCGCCAACATTTCAAGGAGAACAAGATGATCAAAGGACTGCGCACCGCCATCTATCCGGTGCCGGACATGGAGCGGGGCAAGGCCTGGTACAGCAGCGTGTTCGGCGCGGCGCCGTATTTCGACCAGCCCTTCTACGCGGGCTACGCCGTCGGCGGCTTCGAACTGGGCCTGGTGCCGGACGGCGTGCCCGGCACGGCGGGCAGCCGCGTGTACTGGGGCGTGGACAATATCGAGGCCGACGTGGCGCGCATCCTGGCGCTGGGCGCCACCGAGCACTCGGCCATCCAGGACGTGGGCGAAGGCATCAAGGTGGCCGAGCTGAACGATCCCTTCGGCAATGTGCTGGGCCTGATCTACAACCCCGTCTTCAAGCTCGAGGACGTGCGCTAGGCAGGAGGGCGCCATCCATGATAATATACGTTTCATATACAAACCATATATGAAAGTATGCCTCATGGGTATCGTAAAAATTTCAGACCAGATGCATGAAAACCTGCGTGTGGCGAGCGGCGCGCTGAGCCGCTCCATCAACGCGCAGGCCGAGCACTGGCTGCGCATCGGCATGCTGGCCGAAACCAATCCCGACCTGCGCTACAGCGACATCTGCCAGATGCTGCTGCGCGCCGCGCAGGACGGCCCCTCGCTGGCCGACGCGGTCGCCACCACGCCGATTGCGCAGCGGAGGCACCATGCGTAAGAAGCGCGACGAAATCCTCATCAAGAGCCCGGAGCAGATCGCCCAGGCGCGCGTGGCCGCCCAGCTGGCCGCCGACGTGCTGACCATGATAGGCCCGCACGTGAAAGCCGGCGTCACCACCGAGTACCTGGACAAGATCTGCAACGACTACATCGTCAAAGTGCAGCAGGTGATCCCGGCCAATGTGGGCTACGGCGGCTTCCCGGCCACCGTCTGCACCTCGGTCAACGAAGTCATCTGCCACGGCATCCCCTCGCCCAAGCGCGTGCTGCGCGACGGCGACATCATCAACATCGACGTGGCGGTGATCAAGGACGGCTGGCACGGCGACACCAGCCGCATGTACTACGTGGGCCAGCCCTCCAAGCAGGCCGAGCGCCTGGTGGACGTGACCTACCAGTCCATGTGGGCCGGCATACGCGCGGTGAAACCGGGCGCCACCCTGGGCGACGTGGGCCACGCCATCCAGACGGTGGCTGAAGCGGCCGGCTTCAGCGTGGTGCGCGATTATTGCGGACACGGCATCGGCCTGGTGTACCACGAATCGATGGAAGTGCGGCACTACGGCAAGCCCGGCACCGGCATGGTGCTGCAGCCCGGCATGCTGTTCACCATCGAGCCGATGATCAACGCGGGCAAGCCGCAGTCGCGCGAAATGCCGGACGGCTGGACCGTGGTAACGGCGGACCGTTCGCTGTCCGCGCAGTGGGAGCACATGGTGGCGGTCACCGAGACCGGTTATGACGTGCTGACGCTGGCGCCTGGAGAGCAGGGCTAGCGGCGGCGCCCGGCGGGTTACGCGCCTGCGGCGCTAACCCGCCCTACGGAACGCGCAGGGCGCATACCATGCGTAACCCGGCGGGTTGCGGAACTCGCAAGCCCGGCGGGTTGCGGACTCGCAGGCGCAAGCCATGCGTAGGGCGGGTTAGCACGCAGTGCGCAACCCGCCGAGCTCCGCCATCAGCGCAGCGTGAGCTTGAGGGCCGGCTTTTCGCCGTAGTCTTCGTAGCGCTCGTTGATGCCGCCCACGCAGAAGGTGATTTCTTCCAGCAGGTCGGGCACGGCCGCTTTCATGGCGGCGGAATCCTTGATGACGATGTCGAGCACTTCGTTCGGCTTGAGGTGGAACTTGGTCATGCCGTCTTCGTCGCGCACATAGCTCAGGCAGTCGATCCAGGCGTCGATGGTATTGCCGTAGGTATCGGGAAAGCCAAAGGCGGCCTTGCATTCGGCGTGGAAGCTGTCGAAATCCTTGATCGCTGCGCCGTTCAGTTCTGCGGTAGCCATTATTTGTTTTCCTTCGGGTCGGTAACGAAACCCATCTTGCTCAGGCCGCGCGTCTGCGCGGCCGCCATCACTTGCGCCACGATTTCGTAGCGGGTGTCCTTGTCTGCGCGCAGCTGCAGTTCAGGCTGCACCTCCAGCCGCGCCGCTTCGGCCAGGCGCTGCTCGAGCACGGCCTGCGTGACCGCTTCATTGTTCCAGTACATCTTGCCCGCGCCGTCGATGGCCACCGTCACCGTGGCGGCCGGCTGCTGCGGCTGCGCCGCCTGCGCCTTGGGCAAGTCCAGCTTGACCGCGCTGGTGAAGGCCGGCGCGCCGAGGATGAAGATCACCAGCAGCACCAGCATCACGTCCACCATGGGCGTGACGTTGATGTCGGACATCGCTTCTTTCTGGCGGTGGTGGTTGAATGCGCCGAAGGCCATGCGGATTCCTCGATCAGCTCAACCGCGGGCGCGCTCGGCGCTGGTCAGGTAGGCGTGCAGGTCGTGCGCGAACGCGTCCAGTTCGGACAGCGTCAGGCGGTTCACGCGGTTGAATCCATTGTAGGCCAGCACCGCCGGGATCGCCACCATGAGGCCGATGCCGGTCATGATCAGCGCCTCGCCCACGGGGCCGGCGATCTTGTCGATCTGCACCGTGCCGTGGCTGGAAACGGCCGACAGCGCGTGGTAGATGCCCCATACGGTGCCCAGCAGGCCGACGAAGGGCGCCGTGGAGCCGATGGAGGCCAGCAGCGTGAGGCCGCTTTCCAGCTTGATGGTGGAGCGGTGGATGGCGCCGCGCAGCACGCGCGTCACCTGCTCCGCATGGTCCATGCCGCCCGCCAGCGTGCGCTTGCTGACCATATCCACCTGCGCCGCGCCCTGCTGCGCCAGCGGCAGGTAGACGCGCTCCGGATCGGCCGCATCCAGCAGGGCCACGCCGTCGCCCATGGTGGGCGCGTTCCAGAACGCCTCCACCGCGTCCGCGCTGCGCCGCACCCGCCACGAGGCAAAGGCCTTGGACAGGATGAAGTACCAGCTCACCAGCGACATCGCCAGCAGCACATAAGCCACCGCGTGGCTCAGCGCGTCGCCCTGCGCCCAATAGCGCCCCAGGCTGAAGTGGTTCTCCAGGTCGTCCATCGTCAGTTCAGCGACAGCACGTCATTCATGTCGAACAAGCCCACGGACTTGTCGGCCAGGAAGCGCGCGGCGCGCACCGAACCGTTGGCGTAGGACACGCGGCTGCTGGACTTGTGGCTGATCTCGATGCGCTCGCCGTCCGCCGCGAACAGCACGGTATGGTCGCCGATGATGTCGCCGCCGCGGACGGTGGCAAAACCGATCGAGGACGGATCGCGCGGACCGGTCACGCCTTCACGGGCGTACACGGCGCAGTCCTTCAGGTCGCGGCCCAGGGCCTCGGCCACCACTTCGCCCATCTTCAGCGCTGTGCCGGACGGCGCGTCCACCTTGTGGCGGTGATGCGCTTCGATGATCTCGATGTCGTAGCCCATGTTCAGGTTCTTGGCGGCCAGCTGCAGCAGCTTGAGCGTGACGTTCACGCCCACGCTCATATTCGGCGCGAACACGATGGCGGTCTTCTTGGCCGCTTCGGCGATGGCGGCCTTGCCGGCCTCGTCGAAGCCGGTGGTGCCGATCACCATCTTGATGCCGTGCTCGGCGCAGTAGGCCAGGTGCTCCAGCGTGCCTTCGGGACGGGTGAAGTCAATCAGCACGTCCGCGCCGGCCAGGCCCTTGGCCAGGTCGGATACGATGGCCACGCCGGCCGGCTTGCCGGAGAAGGCGGCGGCGTCCTGGCCCAGGCTGGGCGAGTCCGCCCGGTCCAGCGCGCCGGACAGGCGCACTTCCGGCGTGCCCTGCACGGCTTCGATCAGCATGCGGCCCATGCGGCCGCTCGCGCCCACGATTGCAATGTTCAGTTCAGTCATCAATAGCCCTAACTTCTGTCCTTATTTCGATTCGATTTTCGGCGTTACCGGCACGGGTGCGCCGGCGCCGGAGTCGGTGCCGGCCGGCAGCGGCGCCGAGCTTGGCGACACGCCCTTGTTCTGGTCCTTCAACGCCTGCTTGGCGTTCTTGGCAGGGCCGGCGATCAGCGCGATGTATTCCTGTTCGGTGGGCAGGTTGCCGCCTTCGAAGCGGTCGACCTTGCCGTCCTTGAAATACACCACCACGGTGCTGTCTATGGTCTCGCCATTGCCGCGCGCCAGGCGGAAGGGGTAGTCCCAGCGGTCCGCGTGGAAGATGTCCTGCAGCAGCGGCGTGCCGAGGATGAAGCGCACCTGGTCGCGGGTCTGGCCCGGCTTGAGCTGCTGCAGCATTTCCTGGGAAATGAAGTTGCCCTGCTGAATGTCCGGACGGTAAGGCGAGAAGAACCACATGAACTTCTGCAGTTGCGAAATGCTGCGGACCTGGGCGCCTTTGCCGGCCACGACCGCGTTATCTTCGACTTTGAGGTCGGCCTTCTTCTCGCCCAGCGTGCTGAGCGAGGCGCAACCGGAAACGGACAGCGCGAGGCAAATCGCACCCGCCACGAGGGGCGTGCGGCGTTTCATACTGTGCAACAGGGACTGCGGTATAGCCTGGGTGATGCGCATAAATGACCTCAAATCGATTGAGCGGAAGTGCCAAAACACTATATGATAAAGCACATTGTCCCACACACGAGTAAGAAACATGAGCAACAACCCAACCGACCTGAAGGCAAGCGGCCTGAAAGCGACTTTACCGCGCCTGAAGATCCTCGACATTTTCCAGAATAGCCCGGTGCGCCACCTGACCGCGGAGGATGTTTACAAGATCCTGCTGGCCGATAATATGGATGTTGGCCTGGCAACGGTTTACCGTGTGCTGACCCAATTCGAGCAGGCCGGCCTGCTGAACCGCAACCATTTCGAGACCGGCAAGGCCATCTTCGAACTGAACGCCGGCTCGCACCACGACCACCTGGTGTGCCTGGACTGCGGCCGCGTGGAAGAATTTTTCGACGAGGAAATCGAGCACCGCCAGCAAAGCATCGCCGAAGCGCGCGGCTTCAAGATCGCCGAACACGCGCTGGCCATCTACGGCAACTGCGTCAAGACCGAGTGCCCGCACAAGCAATAAAATTTGGCGGGTTACGGCGTGCCGCCTAACCCGCCCTACGCAATCCCAAGCTGCCCGTAGGGCGGGTTAGCGCGCAGCGCGTAACCCGCCAATCAATGGTTGCTCAGCGCATTCGAGAGCAATTTGGCGGTAATATCCACGATCGGTATCACGCGTTCATACGCCATGCGCGTCGGCCCGATCACGCCCAGGGTGCCGACGATCTTGCCGTTGGCCTCGTAAGGCGCAGTCACCACGCTCATCTCATCCATCGGCACCAGGTTGGACTCGCCGCCGATGTAAATCTGCACGCCGGAAGCCTTGCTGGACACGTCCAGCAGCTGCATCAGCCCGGTTTTCTGCTCGAACATGTCGAACATCTGGCGCAGCGAACTCATGTTCGAGGACAGGTCGCTCACCGACAGCAGGTTGCGCTCGCCGGAAATGACCATGTCGTCGGTGCTGCCGGCCATGGCCTCGCTGCCGGCCTCCACCGCCGCCTGCATCAGGCGCCCCATATCGGTCTGCAGCTGGCGCAGCTCGCCCTGCATGCGGCCGCGCACGTCCTCCAGCGCCAGGCCGCTGTAGTGCTGGTTGATGTAGTTGGCCGACTGCACCAGCTGGGCCGGCGTGTAGTCCACGTCGGTGAGCAGCATGCGGTTCTGCACGTCGCCCGCCGGGCTGACGATGACCAGCAGGATGCGCTTTTCCGACAGGCGCAGGAATTCAATCTGCTGGAACACCGACTCGTGGCGCGGCGCCATCACCACCCCGGCAAACTGGGACAGCGATGACAGCATCTGCGCCGCGTTGGCGATCAGTTTTTGCGGCTGCTGGCTGGGCAGGCGCATGCGCGCTTCCACCGAGCTTTCGTCGATATGCTGCACGGTCAGCAGCGTGTCGACGAAGATGCGGTAGCCGCGCGGCGTGGGGATGCGCCCGGCCGAGGTATGCGGACTGGACACATAGCCCAGCTCCTCCAGGTCCGCCATGATGTTGCGGATGGTGGCCGGCGACAGGTCCAGCCCTGAAATTTTCGACAGCGCGCGCGAGCCTACCGGCTGGCCGTCGGCGATGTAACGCTCCACGAGCGCTTTGAGCAGGGTTTGGGCACGGATATCGAGTTGCATGATCTTATTATGCACGCAGACGCGCGCAGGCAGGGCATCAATATGCCAGCTGGTTTTCCAGCCAGTCCAGAAGTTCGTCAAATGTGGCGCAGATGGCGTCCGGCGCGATGCCGGCGGCCAGGTGGGCGTCGCTGCCGCTGCGGTTCATCCACACCGCGCGCAGGCCGGCGCGCTGCGCCCCTTCCACGTCCAGTTTCAAATCGTCGCCCACGTAAACCGCCTCGGCCGGGGCCACATTCAGCGCCGCGCAGGCGGCCAGGAAAATGTCCGGGGCCGGCTTGGCGCGGCCGAAATGCGCGGCCGCCAGCGACACCTTGAAATGGTGTGCCATGCCGACCACTTCAAGGTCCGCGTTGCCGTTGGTGATGGTGCCCAGCACCAGGCGCTGCTTCAGCTTGAGCAGGCCGGGCAGCACGTCGTCGTACAGCTTGACGGCGTTGCGCGCGGCCGAGAAGTGGCGCATGGCGCCGTCCAGGTGGCGCTCGTCCTCGCCCAGCTCGGCAAACGCGGCCTGCAGGCCGGCGCGGCGCAGGCTGGCCAGGTCCACGTGCAGCTCGGGGCGGGAGGCCAGCAGCGCCATGCGGCGCGCGCGCAGCTCCTCGATGGAGAATTGCTGCGCCACGCGCGGAGCGTGCTCGGCCAGCCAGGCGTGCAGCGTCACTTCGGCCTGGGCGATCACGGGCGCGATCGGCCACAAGGTATCGTCCAGATCGAACAGAATGGCTTTCAGGGGCGGGCGGGCTGTCATGCCGATATTGTCGCACGGCTGCGGCGGCTGGGGGAGCATGTTAAATTAATGGATTGTCCACACGGAGCGCCCCTTGTCCAAACTGTCCGCCCCCTTCTCATTGGCGCCCCTGGCCTTGCTGGCCGCCTGCGCCGGCCCCCTGGTCCAGCGCCCGGACAAGGCCCCGCAGGCCCTGCCGGACGGCTTTGCCGCCTATGTGCTGATGGGCGACGGCGGCGCCGTGGCGCGCGTGGTGCTGGACGCGCCCGCCTGCCCCGCTCTCGTGGTGGACGGCGCCAGCCGCCCCATGGCGCTGCGCGCCGCGCCCGCCACGCTGCCGCTGCGCGCCAACTCGGCCAAAGAGGACGCCCAGCCCTCGGCCTTCCCGCTGCGCGTGTGCGAGGCGGCGCTGCCGCCCGGCGCCGCCACCGCCAGCGTCACCAGCACGGGCGCACCCGCGCCGGCCTACTCCGTGTCCCTGCCGCTGCCGCGCGACCAGCCGCGCCGCATCGTCGTCATCGGCGACACCGGCTGCCGCCTGAAGAAAAGCGGCAATGAATACCAGGACTGCAACGACCCGCAAGCCTATCCCTTCGCCGCCGTGGCCGCCGCCGCCGCCGCGTGGAAGCCCGACCTGGTGGTGCACGTGGGCGACTACCACTACCGCGAATCGCCCTGCCCTGCCAGCCAGGCCGGCTGCGCCGGCAGCCCGCACGGCTACGGCTGGGACACCTGGCGCGAGGACTTCTTCCGCCCCGGCGCGGCGCTGCTGGCCGCCGCGCCCTGGGTGGTGGCGCGCGGCAACCACGAAAGCTGCGAGCGCGCCGGCCAGGGCTGGTGGCGTTTGCTGGACCCGCGTCCCCTGCAAAGCGGCCGCGACTGCGTCGACCCGGCGCGCGACAACGCCGGCGACGCGCCCGGCAACTACAGCGATCCCTACGCCGTGCCCCTGGGCGGCGGCGCACAGCTGCTGGTGGCCGACACCGCCGCCACCACCTGGAAGGGCCTGAAGCCGGGCGACGCCGGCTACGAACAGTACCGCGCCACCTACCGCCGCCTGGACGCGCTGTCGCGGCAGGCGCCGTGGAACCTGGCCGTGACCCACCACCCCATCCTGGGCGTGGGCGCCGAACTCAAGCCGGACGGCCAGCTCGACTGGCACCTGGGCGACGCCGGCCTGCAGCAAAGCTTCGGCTCGCTCAATCCCCTGCTGCTGCCCGAGCGCGTGCAGGTGCTGCTGTCGGGCCATGTGCACCTGTGGCAGCAGCTCAGCTTTTCCAGCCCGCATCCCAGCCAGTTCGTGGCCGGCTTCTCCGGCACGGCCGAGGACATGGCGCCGCTGCCGGCCCGGCTGCCGGCCGGCGTCAGCCCGGCGCCGGGCGCCGTGGCCGAGCAATTCAGCAGCTGGATAGGCGGCTTCGGCTTCATGGCCATGGAGCGCGGCGGCCCCGGCGAGTGGACCGTTACCGTGCACGACCGGCACGGCGCAATAAAAAACCGCTGCCAGATCAGCGGCAAGCGCTCCGTGTGCAGCGTGACGCAAGTACAATAGCCGGTTTCGCCATGCCAAAGTCACAAGCTGTTACAAGTTGCCGCTGGCGGATGCACTAAAATAGGCGCCGCATGCGCCTTACGCATCCGCCGCCGCAAGGCCCGGCCTTCCTTACCTTAGTACTTATTTAGTATCTGGAGAGTTTTATGAATAGTTTGACCTCGCGTTGCGGCGCAGCCTTGGTGTTGGCCAGTGCACTGGCCGCTTGCGGCGGCAGCGACAGCGGCAGCCTGCCAGTCAGCGGCAGCATCCTCGGCCTGAACCGTGCCGGCCTGATCCTGAGCAATGGCGGCAAGCAGCTGGTCATCGACGGCACGCCGAGCAACTTCGCCTTCCCCGACCTGCTGGCCCCGGACACGCCGTTTGAAGTGAAGGTCGACAAGAGCCCGGTGGGCCAGGTCTGCACCCCGAGCAGCAACAAGAACAAGATCAACTACTACACCTACAGCACCACGGTGATCAGCTGCACCACCGACCCGTATCCGCTGGGCGGCTCGATCAGCGGCCTGACCGGCAGCGGCCTGGTGCTGGCCAACGGCGACGCCACCGTGGCCCCGCTGCCCGGCACCACCGATTTCACCTTCGTTGCCCAGGTAGCGAACGGCGCGCCCTACGGCGTCAGCGTGCTCAAGCAGCCAACCGGCCAGACTTGCACCGTCGCCAACGGCAACGGCATCATGCCGATCGGCGCCAAACACGACGTCGCCGTCACCTGCAAATAAGCCTGGAGCATAAAATGAAAGTATTTCCTGTACGCACTACCGCCGCGGCGGCCCTGCTGCTGGCCTTGAGCGCCTGCGGCGGCAAGGCGTCGTTCGACGTGACCGGCGTGTTCGTCACCAGCCAAGGCGTGCCGCAACCGGTGGCCAACAGCGGCCTGGTGCTGCAAAACGGCAGCGACACCCTGACGATCCCGGTGGGCGCCACCACGTTCAAGTTCAACAACAGCATTTCCTACGGCACCGAGTACGACATCAAGGTGCTGACCCCGCCCGCCAATATGGATTGCAGCGTGGTCAACGGCGCCGGCTCGGCAGGCCGCACCGCCACCATCTCGGCCAGCGTGATCTGCACCCAGAAGACCTACACCATAGGCGGCACCATCACGGCCGGCAGCATCCTGAACGACACCGTGGTCACGCTGACCAACGGCAGCACGGGCGGCACCGTGGTGCTGACCAAGGACAGCCTCAACTTCACCTTCCCGGCAGCCATCCCGACCGGCCAGCCCTACGGCGTAACGGTGCTTGATATCTCTCCCAAGCCGGAAACCATCCGCTGCACGGTCACCAACGGCAGCGACCTGATGGGCACGGCTCCGCGCGCTAACATCGTGCTGACCTGCGTGCCGAAGTAAGGCGTCATTCAGGAGGAGAATAACTGGTATCGCCAAAATAAATTGGCGATATATTCTGCGGCGCAGCATAATGCACCTGTCTCCTCCATTTCTTCCCAAAGAATTGGATTTAGCCCGCTCCCTGAGCGGGCTTTTTTTTGCCCGCAAAAAACAATGCCAAAACCCCAAAAAGGGGTGGGGACTTGGGGCTTAGGCGGGCTTGAGGAGGTTGGCCAGGGCGACGTACTGCTCCAGCGCGACGGTTTCCGGGCGCACCGTGGGGTCGATGCCGGCTTCCTTGATCTGCTCTTCGGTGAACATGCCGGACAGGCAGTTGCGGATCACCTTGCGGCGCTGCGAGAAGGCTTTCTGCACCACCGCTTCCAGCGTCTCGCGGTCGCAGGCCAGCGGATGGGCCACCGGGATCATGCGCACGATGGCGGACTCCACCTTCGGCGGCGGGTCGAACGCTTCCGGCGGCACCACGAACAGCAGGTCCATCTGGTAGCGCCACTGCAGCATCACCGACAGGCGGCCGTAGACCTTGCTGCCGGGCTCGGCCACCATGCGCTCCACCACTTCCTTTTGCAGCATGAAATGCTGGTCCTGCACCTGCGGCGCGAAGTCCGCCAGGTGGAACAGCAGCGGGCTGGAGATGTTGTACGGCAGGTTGCCGACCACGCGCAGCTTCTGCCCTTCCGGCACCGGGATGCTGCCGAAGTCGAACTTGAGCGCGTCGCCGGAGTGGATGGTCAGCTTCTCGCGCGGGTATTTCTTTTCCAGCCGCGCCACCAGGTCGCGGTCCAGCTCGACCACGTGCATATGCGGCAGGGAGCGCAGCAGCTGGTCCGTCATGGCGGCCAGGCCGGGGCCGATTTCCACCATGGCGTCGCCGGCGCGCGGATTGATCGATTCGGTGATGCTGGACAGGACGTTGTCGTCGTGCAGGAAGTTTTGGCCGAAGCGTTTGCGTGCGATGTGTTTCATGTTTTTCTTTTCAGTGATTAGGCGCGGACGCCGCTGTTGGGCAAGCCGGCTTGCACCGCGTCCGCCATGCGGCGCGCGGTGGCGATGGCCTCCTCCATGCTGCCGCAGTCGGCACGGCCCAGGCCTTGCGCGGCCAGGTCGAGCGCGGTGCCGTGGTCGACCGAGGTGCGTATCAGCGGCAGGCCGAGCGTGATGTTGACGCCGCGCCCGAAGGTGGCGTACTTGAGCACCGGCAAGCCCTGGTCGTGGTACATGGCCAGCACGCAGTCGGCGTGCTGCAGGTATTTGGGCTGGAACAGGGTGTCGGCCGGATAGGGGCCGGTGGCGGCGATGCCGCGCGCCTGCGCCGCCGCGATGGCCGGGGCCACCACGTCGAGGTCTTCGCGCCCCAGGTAGCCGTTCTCGCCCGCGTGCGGGTTCAGGCCGGCCACCAGGATGCGCGGCGCGGCGATGCCGAACTTGGTCTTCAGGTCGTGCGCGATGATGTCCAGCGTGGCGCCCAGGCCTTCCACCGTGAGCGCGCCGGCCACGTCCTTCAGCGGCAGATGGGTGGTGGCCAGGGCCACGCGCAGCGGCGGCGGAGCCGGCGGCGCGGCCTCGCCGGCGGGCGGCATCGCCTGCAGCGGCTGGCCGGCCAGCAGCATCACCACTTGCGCGGCGCCGGTCTTGCCGGCGAAGTATTCGGTGTGGCCGGAGAAGGGCACGCCGGCGTCGTTGATGGTGCTCTTTTGCAGCGGGGCGGTGGCCACCGCTTCGAACCAGCCGGCGGCGACGCCTTCGATGGCGGCGTCCAGCGTGGCCAGCACGGCGCGGCCGTTTTCCTTGTCCAGCGTGCCGGGCGCCACGTGGGCCGCCAGCGGCACGTCGATCACGCTGATGGCGCCGGGACCGAAGTGCGGCAGGCCGCCGTTGCGCACCGCCTGCAGCGACAGGGCGGACAGGCGGATGGCGGGGTCGATGTAGCTGGCCGTCATGGCCAGGAAGGCGGCGTCGCCCAGCAGCACGCAATTGACTTCGTTGCGCATGGCCCAGGCGGCGCGGATGGAGATTTCCGGGCCGATGCCGGCCGGCTCGCCTACCGTGACGGCAATGGCGGGCCGGGTTCCCGATGGGCGCACCCGCGGGCGCCAGGATTGCAGAGTGGCGCTCATCGAGTCTGCCCCTTTCTTATTTCAGGTCGTCGCCGCGGTACTCGACGTAGGCGCGGTCGCGCACCTGGCGCTGCCAGTCTTCCGCCGCTTCCTCGGTCTTGCGTTCGCGGATGGCGTTGCGGGCTGCGGTGCGCTGCTTCTCTTTCGACAGGTCGTCGGTCTTGCGCTCCAGGACTTCGATCAGGTGGTAGCCGAAGCTGGTTTCCACCGGCGTGCTCACTTCGCCTATCTTCAGGCCGTTCATGGCCGCTTCGAATTCCGGCAGCGTGTCGCCCGGCATCAGCCAGCCCAGGTCGCCGCCCTTGGCGGCCGAGGTGTCGTTCGACTGCAGGCGCGCCAGGTCTTCAAACTTGGCGGCCTTGTTGTCCAGGCGTTCCTTCAGGTCTTCCAGCTTGCGCTTGGCGTCGGCCGCGCTGGTGGTGGGCGTGACCTTGATCAGGATGTGGCGCGCGCGCGTCTGCGTGACGGCGGCCGCGGCCTGCGCTTCGGCCATGCTGCGCTTTTCGGTCAGCTTCAGGATGTGGAAGGCGCCCACGCTTTTCATCACCGGCGTGACCTGGCCCGGCTTCAGCTTTTCCAGCGCTTCGGCGAACAGCGGCGGCAGGCGGTCGGCGCTGCGCCAGCCCACTTCGCCGCCCTTGAGCGCGTCGCCGGCGTCGGAGTAGGTGGCGGCCATCTTGGCGAAATCGGCGCCGGTGCGCAGCTGGCGCATCACTTCGTCGGCGCGCGCTTTCTTCTGCGCGATCACTTCCGGCGAGGCGTTTTCCGGGATGCGTATCATGATCTGCGAGATGTTCATCTCGAACTGCTCGGCCGCCATGGCCGCTTCGGCGGCCAGCTGGGCGTCCACTTCGGCGTCCGAGATCTGCACCTTGTTGTCCACCTCATGCTCGCGCAGGCGCTGCATGATGATCTCTTCGCGGATCTCCTCGCGGAAGGCGGCGAAGGTGATGCCTTCTTTTTCCATCTGGTTGCGCATGTCCTGCACGGTCAGCTTCTGCTGCTCGGCGATGCGGGCGATGGCGCGGTCGAGCTGGTTGTCGTCCACCCGCACGCCCATCTCCTTGGCCAGTTGCAGCTGGGCGCGTTCGACGATCATGCGCTCCAGGATCTGGCGCTGCAGGTCGGCGTCGCCGGGCAGCTGCACGTTCTGCGCCTTCATGCGCTGCACCACGGTCTTCACGCGCTCGGTCAGTTCGCGGCGGGTGATGACGTCTTCGTTGACGACCACGGCGATCGAGTCGATCGGCGTGTTGCTGGTCTGGCCTACCGGGACCGGCGGCGTGAAACCTTTCGGCTTGGCGTCCTGCGCCAGGGCTTGGCCGCCGGCGGTGATGGCGCACAGCAGCAGGGCTGCGATCTTGAGTTGGTGCATACGGGCATTACGCATAGATGTGACGCTCATGAGTCAGTGGTGATGGATAACGCCGGGTTAGCGGCGGACATTCTCGTTCAGGCGCTGGTAGCCGGGGATGCTGTTGCGCAGCGCCTCCAGCGGATTGCCGACGCCGAACTTGGACAAACCGTCCAGCTCAAGCTGGAAGAAGATGGGGGTGGACGCTTCCTTGGCGGTGGTCACGAAGCGCTGCGCGCCCATGCGGAACACCCAGCAGTCGCCCTTGTATTCCAGGCCCAGCAGGCCTTCCAGGATCTTCTTGTCCTCCAGGGAGTAGCTGATGCGGCCGACGCCGAACCAGCGCGACGACAGCGGCCACTGGCTCGACAGGTCGACGTTCTTGAACACGGTCTTGTTGCTGACCGTGTCGCGCAGGTAGCGGTAGCCCAGGTTCAGCACCTTCTTCGCGCCCGGGATCCAGCGCACCGCGTGGTTGGAACTGACCACGCGGCTGTCGGCCGGATTGTACTGCAGCGCGCTGTCGAGCACCCAGCTTTCCGAGATCACGCCGCTGGCCGCCAGCAGGATGTCGGACTTGGCGTCGCGCGTGGGTGTGCTCGCGTCCAGCTGCACACGCTGGTCGCTGAAGTAGAAGCGCTGGCCGAAGGCCAGGCGCAATCGCTCGGCGCCGCTCGCTTCCAGGAAGCGCGACACCACGGCCGCCGTGATCTGGTTGGCGTCGCCCACCCGGTCCGAGCCGACGAAGCGGTTCTCGTTGAAGATCTGCGAGAAGTTGAAGGTGGCCGCCGCCGTGTCGAAGTTGGGGAATTCCTTCTGGTCGCGGTACGGCGTCTTCACGTAGAACAGGCGCGGCTCCAGCGTCTGCGTGGCCTCGCGGCCGAACAGCTTGGTGTCGCGTTCGAACACCAGGCCCGAATCGAGCGACATGGTGGGCACGGCGCGCGTGAGGGACTTGCTGTCGCTGCCGTCGTGCGCGTCGAGCTGGTAGGCCGCCGCGTTGAGCATCAGCTTGGGCGTGATGAAGTAGCTGGCGCCGATGATGGGGTAGCTCACCTGCGGCAGCGCCACCAGGCGGTTGCCGCGCGTCAGGGTCGGGTGCCAGAAGCTGGTCAGTTCGCTGTTCAGCTGCCAGTCGAAGCCGGCCACGTCGTAGCGCGCCGCCTGGAAGTTGATCGCCGGCAGGCGGTCGTAGGGGCGCGACACGAACAGCGCGGGATCGGTCTCGGCGGCCGGATCCTGCAGCACCTGGTATTTCTGCACCCGCGCCGACAAGCTCCAGTACTCGCCGCGGTAGTCGGTGCGCAGCTCGCGCAGCAGCTGGCGCTCGGCCGAGCCGGACACGGTCTTGGAGAAGTCGCTCGGGTAGTTGTTGTCCGATGCGGCGCGCACGTTCCAGCCGTAGGTCCAGTCCTTGGCGATGGCCTGCGTGTGGTTGGACGTGATCATCCAGCGGTCGGCATTGGCCAGCTTGTCGTTCGGCAGATACTCGATGAAGGTGTCGCCGGCGTAGCTGCCCGCGTCGGTTTCGCCGATGTAGCGCGCGTGCGCGCCGAGCTGGATGCCGCGCTGGGCGATCAGGCGCGGGAACAGCGTCAGGTCGCGGTTGGGAGCGATATTGAAGTAGTACGGCACCGTCAGTTCGGCGCGGCCCTTGGAGCCGAAGCCCGGGATCGGCGGCAGCCAGCCGGAGCGGCGCGCGCCCGACAGCGAGAACGACATGGCCGGGGTGCCGATGATGGGCACGTTCTTGAAGTAGACGATGGTCTTGCCGGCCACGCCCACGTCGCGCCCGGAGTCCAGGTTCAGCGTGCTCGATTTCAGATACCAGTCCGGATCCGGTCCCTGGCAGGTGCTGTAGGTGCCGTCGATGACCAGCGCCTCGTCCTCGCCCAGGAAGTTGATGCGCCGCGCCTTGCCCTGCGCCGCGTTCAGCTCCAGCTTGTAGGTCGGGTTGAGCATATAGCCCTTGCCCGATTCCAGGTTCAGTTTCAGCTCGTCGCCGGTGTAGTAGTCGCCGTAGCGCCAGATCTTCACGCCGCCGCGCGCCTCGACCTCGTCCTCGACCTGGCGGAAGCAGGCCGTGTCGGCCGTCACGCGGGTCTTGTCGCGCACGATCTCGACGTCGCGCGCCAGATTCAGTTCCCGGTCCGGGCGGCCATCGAATTCCTCGGCACGGATAATGGTCGGCGCGTCCGGGTCGGCCACGTGCGTGCGTTTGGGGGCGGTCTGGGCGTAGCCGGGCACCGCTGTGGCGGTAACGAGGGCCGTGAGCGCGAACGCCCAGCTGTGGGGGCTAGGAGGGACTGAGAACCGGCTCATGAAATGAAGGGGCGAAACACCATTGACAGGCGATTTTTTAACTTTAATCCCTTATTATATGGGAATTGTTCACACCAACCGGATTCCACAGGCTGTTTCATGTCTTTATTGTCTAATTCACCATCCAACGGCGCCCAAGACGGCGCCGACACCCGCCTGATCCTGTTGAAAGATTGGCTCGCTTCCCTCAACCTGGTCGACCCGGCGTCCGCGCGCCCCGCTTCGGCCGACGCCAGCTTCCGCCGCTATTTCCGCGTCGACGTGCTGCCCGCGCACCAGCAGGCCCACGGCGCCACCCTGATCGTGATGGACGCGCCGCCCGAACGCGAGAACGTGCCGGCCTTCGTCAAGGTTGACGCGCTGTTCGCCGCCGCCGGCGTGTCCGTGCCCGCCATCGTGGCGCAGGACGTCGAGCGCGGCTTCCTGCTGCTGCAGGACCTGGGCGTGAGCACCTATCTGCAGGTGCTGGACCCGGACAACGCCTCCACCATGTACGCCGAGGCGCTGGAAGCGCTGGTGCAGATCCAGAAGGCCAGCCAGCCCGGCGTGCTGCCCGAATTCGACCGCGCCTTCATGCTGCGCGAGATGAACCTGTTCCCGGAATGGTACATCGGCAAACACCTGGGCGCCGTGCTGACCGAAGCCCAGGCGGCCGAGCTGCAGAAGGTGTTCGACGCCATCATCGCCAACTGCCTGGCGCAGCAGCAGGTCTATATGCACCGCGATTTCCACTCCCGTAACCTGATGTGGATGGACGAGAAAAACCCCGGCATCCTGGACTTCCAGGACGCCGTCTACGGCCCCATCACCTACGACGTGGCCTCGCTGCTGCGCGACGCCTACATTTCGTGGGACGAGGAGCTGGTGCTGGACTGGGCCATCCGCTACTGGCAGCACGCCAAGGCCGAAGGCCTGCCGGTGAACAAGGACATCGACTCCTTCTACAAGGACTTCGAATACATGGCGCTGCAGCGCCACCTGAAAATCCTCGGCATCTTCTGCCGCCTGAACTACCGCGACGGCAAGCCGATGTACCTGGGCGACCTGCCCACCGTGCTGGATTACGTGCGCAAGACGGCGGGCCGCTACAAGGACCTCAAGCCGCTGGGGCGCCTGCTGGACGCGCTGGAAAACAAGCAGCCCCAAGTCGGCTACACCTTCTGAGGGCGGCGCCATGAAAGCTATGATCTTCGCCGCCGGACGCGGCGAGCGCATGCGCCCGCTCACCGACGCATGCCCCAAGCCGCTGCTGAAGGTGCGCGGCCGGCCGCTGATCGTGTGGCACATCCTGAACCTGGTGCGCGGCGGGATCACGGACATCGTGATCAACCACGCCCACCTGGGCCACATGATAGAGGACGCGCTGGGCGACGGCGGCCAGTTCGGCGCGCAGATCCGCTATTCGCCCGAGCCGGCGGACTCGCCGCTGGAAACGGCGGGCGGCATTGCGCAGGCGCGCCACCTGCTGGGCGAGGAACCCTTCCTGGCCATCTCGGGCGACATCTACTGCCCCTACTTCGACTTCGAGCAGGTCACGGACGTGCTGCACGATAAGGACATGTGGGGCAACCCCTATCCCAAGGACAAGCGCGACGTGGCCTGGGTGTGGCTGACCAAGAACCCGTGGCACAACCCCAAGGGCGACTTCGCGCTGAATATGTACTCGGTGGCCAACGAGGGCGACACGCTGTGGAACTTCGGCAACATCGGCGTGTACCGTCCCGAGATGTTCGACGGCATAGCGCCCGGCCAGCACGCGGGCCTGGGCAAGCTGATACGCAAGTACGCGGACCTGGGCCAGGTGGGCGGCGAGCTGTATGAAGGCGACTGGGTCAACGTCGGCACGGTGGACCAGCTCAATGAACTGAACGGCGTAAAGGCCGCGCCATGAACACCCATGCCCTGCGCCGCAAGCGCCTGCTGGCGCTGATGGAGCCGGGCAGCGTGGCCGTGCTGGCCACCGCGCCCGAAGTGCCGCGCAACAGCGACAGCGACTATCCCTACCGTCACGACAGCCACTTCTACTACCTGACCGGCTTCACCGAGCCGGAGGCGGTGCTGGTGCTGGTGGCGCCGCGCCACGACGAAGCGCCGCAAGCGCTGCTGTTCTGCCGCGAGAAAAACGCCGAGCGCGAAATCTGGGAAGGCTACCGCCACGGCCCGGACGCGGCGCGCGAGGCCTTCGGCTTCGACGCCGCCTTCCCCGTCGCCGCGCTGGACGCCGAAATGGCGCGCCTGCTGGCCAATGTGCCTACCCTGTACGCGCCGCAAGGCCGCGCTGCGCAGCACGCGCAGCTGGAAACCCAGATCAAGCGCTGGGTGGACGCCGTGCGCGGCCAGTCGCGCAGCGGCGTGACGGCGCCGGAAACGCACCACAACCTGCTGCCGCTGATAGACGAAATGCGGCTGATCAAGGACGAGAGCGAGCAGGCCACCATGCTGCGCGCGGCCACCATTTCCGGCCAGGCCCACGCGCGCGCCATGCGCGCATCGCGGCCCGGCATGCATGAATACGAAATCGAAGCGGAGCTGCTGTACGAGTTCCGCCGCAACGGCGCGCAGGCGCCCGCCTACAACTCCATCGTCGCCAGCGGCGCCAACGCCTGCGTGCTGCACTACAACGCCAACAACGCGCAGACGCGCGACGGCGACCTGGTGCTGATCGACGCCGGCTGCGAGCTTGACGGCTACGCCTCCGACATCACGCGCACCTATCCGGTGAACGGCCGCTTCAGCGCACCGCAGCGCGCGCTGTACGAACTGGTGCTGGCGGCGCAGGACGCGGCGCTGCAGGCGATCCGTCCCGGCCAGCCCTACCAGTCGGTGCACGACGCCGCCGTGCGGGTGCTGGTGCAAGGCATGCTGGACCTGGGCCTGCTGGACAAGTCCGGCTATCCCACGCTGGACGCGGCCATCGCCGGCAAGGACTACACGCGCTTCTACATGCACGGCACCGGCCACTGGCTGGGCATGGACGTGCACGACGTGGGCCTGTACCGCGACGTGCGCACCACCGGCACCCCATCGCGCCCGCTGCATGCGGGCATGGTGCTGACGGTGGAGCCGGGCATCTATGTGCGCCCTGCGCCGGACGTGCCGGAGCAGTACTGGAACATTGGCATCCGCATCGAGGACGACGTGCTGGTGACCAACGACGGCTACACCATCCTGAGCGCCGCCGCGCCCAAGACCGTGGACGAGATAGAACAACTGATGCAGCAGCCATGAGCCATATCGAAAACGGCGCGCCCGGCTACGACATCGCCATCTGCGGCGCAGGCCCGGCCGGCATGGCGCTGGCGGCGCTGCTGGCGAAACGCGGCGTGGCGCCGCAGCGCATTGCGCTGGTCGACGCGCGCACCCTGCAGCAAGCCGGCAACGACCCGCGCTCGCTGGCCCTGTCCTACGGCAGCCGCCAGATCCTGGAAGACATCGGCTGCTGGCCCGTGCCCGCCACCGCCATCCACCAGATCCACGTCTCGCGCCGCGGCCAGTTCGGCCGCAGCATGATAGACCGCGGGGAGCACAAGCTGGAAGCGCTGGGCTATGTGAGCCGCTACGGCGCGCTGGTGACGGAACTGGGCGCGGCCTGCGAACGCGCAGGCATCGCCGCGCTGCGTCCCGCGCTGGTGACGGGTATGGAAGAACAGCCCGGCCACGTCGCCATCGCCATCGAGGAAGACGGCCAGCCGCGCACGCTGACGGCCTCCATCGTGGTGCAGGCCGAGGGCGGCCTGTTCGGCGAGCAGCAAGCCAAGGCCCGGCAGCGCGACTACGGCCAGACCGCCATCATCGCGCAGGTGCGCAGCAGCGCGCCGGTGGCGCACCGCGCTTACGAACGGTTTACCGAACAAGGCCCGCTGGCGCTGCTGCCGCAGGATGGGGAATATTCGCTGGTGTGGTGCGTGCGTCCGGACAGCGCTCAGGCGCTGCTTGCGCTGGACGATGCGGCCTTCCTGGAGCAGCTGGGAACAGCCTTCGGCACGCGCGTGGGCAGCTTCACCCACACCTCGCGCCGCGTGGCGTTTCCGCTCGGGCTCAATGCCGGCAAGGCCGGCGGCGATGGCAGGCTGCGCATGGCCGCCATCGGCAACGCGGCGCAGACTTTGCATCCGGTAGCGGGCCAGGGCCTGAACCTCGGCCTGCGCGACGCCGCCGTGCTGGCGCGCCTGCTGGCGCAAGGCGCCACGCCGGCCATGCTGGCGCAGTACGAAGCGCAGCGCAGCGCCGACCGCAGCCTGACCGTGCACCTGACCGACACCATGGCGCGCGTGTTCGCCAACGACTCGCCGGCGCAAGCGCTGCTGGGCGCCTCGCTCGCCGCCATCGACCTGTTCGGCCCCGCGCGCGGCATGCTGGCCGAACTGATGATGTTCGGCCGCCGCTAACCTGCCCACAGCACAGCCATGCCAGCCCATACCGCCGCCCACACTACCCGCAGGCACGCGGCATGGCGCACTGTATCGGCCGCCGCTTGCGCGCTGGCCATCGCGGCGGGACTGGCGCCCGGCGCGGCGCAGGCCAAAGACGTGATGACCTGGGTGATGCCCGACTTCCCGCCCGCAGCCATTCCGGTCAACGGCAAACCCGGCAACGGCGTCGCCGACCAGGCCGTCAACTTCATCACCGCCCGCTGGCCCGACGCCGAGCACCGCTACATCTACGCCAACGCCAGGCGCACCTGGGAAATCCTTGAACGCGGCGAAGCGGTCTGCTTTCCCGCCGCGCTGCGCACGCCGGAGCGCGAGCGCATCGCCTACTTCAGCAACACCAACCTCTTGCCGCCGCCGGTGCTCATCGTGCGCGGCGCCTCGCTGCCCTCGGTGCCGCTGAACAGCGCCGGCGAAGCCGACCTGGCCGCCCTGCTGGAACGCGCCAAGCTGCACGGCATCGTGGTCGACAAGCGCAGCTACGGCGCCGCAGCCGATGGCGCCATTGCGCGCCGGCCCAGGCATTCCAGCTTGCAGATCATTCCGGTCAGCAGCTACGGCGGCAACATCCTCAGGATGATCGCCGCCAAGCGCGCCGACTACACGCTGGACTACGACTTCGCGCTGGCCTACGAAATGTCGCGCGCACCGGAACTGGCAACGCTCAAAACCGTGGCGGTGGCTGGCGGCAGCGCTCCGGTCACCGTCGGCGTGGCCTGTCCGCGCACGCCCTGGGGCCGGGCCGCAATACGGAGGATAGACCGCCTGCTCGGCACACGCGAAGGGGCAGCCGCGCTGATGCAGGCGCAGACCCGCTGGCAAACGGAAGCCAGCCGCCAGCGCCACGCTGCCGCGCTGGCGGAGTTCACCCGCCAGCGCGGCAAACCCAGCCCCGCTTCGGACTACGAATGAAAGAACAGCCGGCTTACTCGACTGCCTTCACCATATCCTCAATCACCTTCTTCGCATCGCCGAACACCATCATGGTATTGGCCTGGTAGAACAGGTCATTGTCCAGGCCCGCATAGCCGGATGCCATGGAACGCTTGTTGACGATGATGCTCTTGGCCTTGTAGGCCTCCAGGATGGGCATGCCCGCGATAGGCGATTTCGGATCTTTCGCGGCCGGGTTCACCACGTCGTTCGCGCCCAGCACCAGCACCACGTCGGTCTGGCCGAATTCGCCGTTGATGTCCTCCATCTCGAACACCTGGTCGTACGGCACCTCGGCTTCGGCCAGCAGCACGTTCATGTGGCCCGGCATGCGGCCCGCCACCGGATGGATGGCGTACTTCACGGTCACGCCCTTGTGCGTGAGCTTTTCCACCAGCTCTTTCAGCGAGTGCTGCGCGCGCGCCACCGCCAGGCCGTAGCCCGGAACGATGATGACGGTTTCCGCATTGGCCATGATGAAGGCCGCATCGTCCGCCGAACCGGATTTCACCGGACGCGCAGGCTGCGAGCCGCCGCCCGACGAAGCCGCCGCCGCGTCGCCGCCGAAGCCGCCCAGGATCACGTTGAAGAAGGAGCGGTTCATGGCCTTGCACATGATGTAGGACAGGATGGCGCCGCTCGAACCCACCAGCGAACCGGCAATGATCAGCATGGAGTTGTTCAGCGAGAAGCCGATGCCGGCAGCGGCCCAGCCGGAGTAGGAGTTCAGCATCGACACCACCACCGGCATGTCCGCGCCGCCGATGGGGATGATGATGAGCACACCCAGCACGAAGGCGATGGCGGTCATGATAATGAACGGCTTCCACGCCGGCTCCACGCCGCCCGCGAACACGAAGGCCAGGCCCAGGCCCACCATGACGATGGCCAGCACCAGGTTCAGCATGTGCTGGCCGGCGAACACCACCGGCGCGCCCTGGAACAGGCGGAACTTGTATTTGCCCGCCAGCTTGCCGAAAGCGATCACCGAACCGGAGAAGGTGATGGCGCCCACGAAGGTGCCGATGAACAGTTCGATGCGGTTGCCGACCGGCAGCGCCTGGCCCGCCTGGGCGATATTGAAGGCGTGCGGCTCGGACACGGCGGCCACCGCGATGCACACTGCGGCCAGGCCGATCAGCGAGTGCATGGCCGCCACCAGTTCCGGCATCTTGGTCATCTCGACCGTCTTGGCGAGATAGGCGCCGATGCCGCCGCCCACCACCACGCCCAACGCCACCAGGCCCAGGCCCAGGCCGTTGCCCGCGCCGGCGCTGGCCGCTTCGGCCCGCAGTTTGAGGATCAGCGCCACCGTGGTGACGGCTGCGATGGCCATGCCGGTCATGCCGAAGGCATTGCCCCGGCGCGCGTTGGCCGGCGACGACAAGCCCTTGAGCGCCTGGATGAAGCACACCGAGGCGATCAAATACATCATCGTGACAAGGTTCAGGCTGATGAAGCTCATGCTTTGTCTCCCGCCGCAGGTTTGGCCTTGGGCTCTTTTTTCTTGAACATCTCCAGCATGCGCTGGGTGACCAGGAATCCGCCGAACACATTGACTGCGGCCAGCGCGACGGCGATGGTGCCGGCAACCTGGCCGGTCAGGCCTTCGGTCAGGCCCGCCGCCAGCATGGCGCCGACGATGATGATGGCCGATACCGCATTGGTCACCGCCATCAGCGGCGTATGCAGCGCGGGCGTGACGCCCCAGACCACGTGGTAGCCGACGTAGATCGCCAGCACGAAGATAATGAGATTGGTGATGGTGTGGCTAACTTCCATTTTTATTCTCCTTATTTGCGCAAGACCACGCTGTCGGCGCACACCAGAGTGGCCTTCAGGATTTCGTCTTCGCGGTCGATCACCAGCTTGTCTTCTTTGTCGATGATCAGTTTGAGGAAGTCCAGCACGTTGCGCGCATACAGGGCGGACGCGTCGGCCGCAACGTGGCAGGCCAGGTCCGGCTCGCCGACGATGTGCACGCCGTGCTTGATGACAGTCTTGTTCAGTTCCGACAGCGGGCAGTTGCCGCCCTGGCTCACCGCCAGGTCGACAATCACGGAGCCCGGCTTCATGGCTTTCACGGTCTCTTCCGAGATCAGCACCGGCGCGGCGCGGCCCGGGATCAGCGCGGTGGTGATGATGATGTCGGCCAGCTTGGCGCGTTCATGCACCAGTTCCGCCTGGCGCTTCATCCAGTCCGCCGGCATGGAACGGGCATAGCCGCCCACGCCTTGCGCGATCTCTTTTTCTTCATCGGTGAGGAACGGCACGTCGATGAACTTGGCGCCCAGCGATTCCACCTGCTCCTTCACCGGCGGCCGCACGTCGGAGGCCTCGATCACCGCGCCCAGGCGCTTGGCCGTGGCGATGGCCTGCAGGCCCGCCACGCCCACGCCCATGATCAGCACGCGGGCCGCTTTCACGGTGCCGGCGGCGGTCATCAGCATGGGCATGAAGCGCTGGTAGGTATTGGCGCCCACCAGCACCGCCTTGTAGCCGGCGATGTTGGCCTGCGAGGACAGCACGTCCATCGACTGCGCGCGCGTAATGCGCGGCACCGCTTCCAGCGCAAAGGCCTGCAGCCCGGCGGCGGCCATGGCGGCGATGTTCTCGGCGTCGAATGGGTTGAGCATGCCGATGAGGACGGTGCCGGCCTTCATCAGCGCGCGCTCCTCCGCGTTCGGGGCGCGCACCTTGAGCACCACGTCGGCGCCGTAGGCGTCCGCCGCTGTGCCTATGGTGGCGCCGGCCGCGGCGTAAGCCTCGTCCGTCACCGAGGCCGTCAAGCCGGCCCCCGCCTGCACGATGATCTGATGCTTGGCAGCGAGTTTTTTTACAGTTTCAGGCGTCGCCGCAACCCGGGTTTCCCCTGGCCGTGTCTCCGCCGGTATGCCTATTCTCATGTAGCCTCCAGAAGTTGCAAAATAGTGTTGCTCTTTGTAGAACATAGCACGGTTTTCCTGAAAGCTAACCTTTTTAGCCCGGCAACAACCATCGCCTGTCGCGCATAAGACACCCCCGGTTTCACACCGTGGAAACGCCATCCCATGTGGTGCAAAACAAGCCCCTGGAAACCGGTTTTAATCGAACTTTCCCTCTATTTAGGCGACATCGGAACGCAACGCATCGGAACAAGCTAAAATGGCGGCTCTTTCAAGGAAGAGACACATGCCGCGAACCTGGAGACCCTCTGTAACCGTTGCCGCCGTCATTGAGCGCGATGGCAAATTCCTATTGATCGAGGAGGAGACCAGCGATGGCATACGGCTGAACCAGCCCGCGGGCCACCTGGATCCGTTTGAATCGCTGGAGCAGGCCGTGGTGCGCGAAGTGCTGGAGGAAACCGCCTACGATTTCACGCCTACCGGACTGGTGGGCATGTATATGTCGCGCTACCGTTCGGCACGCACCGGCGAGGCCGTGCAGTACCTGCGCTTCGCCTTTTGCGGCGTGGCCGGCGCCCTGCATGAGGGCCGTCCGCTGGACGACGGCATCCTGCGCACCATGTGGCTCACGCGCGACGAAATTGCCGCCTGCGCGGAGCGCCACCGCAGTCCTTTGCTGCTCACCTGCGTGGACGAGTACCTGGCGGGCAAGCGCGCGCCCTTGGAGCTTTTGCACACACATGACTCCGTGTTCGGCGAAGTTTAAGCGAAGTTATAAGAAGTTTGACGGAAATCAAGAATGAGTAAGAAAAAAGTCGTTATCGGCATGTCGGGCGGGGTGGACTCCTCGGTCGCGGCGTGGATGCTCAAAGAACAGGGTTACGAGGTGATCGGCCTGTTCATGAAGAACTGGGAAGATGACGACGACTCCGAATACTGCTCCACCCGCCAGGACTGGATAGACGCGGCCAGCGTGGCCGACGTGGTGGGCGTGGACATCGAGGCCGTCAACTTCGCCGCCGAATACAAGGACCGCGTGTTCGCCGAGTTCCTGCGCGAATACCAGGCCGGCCGCACGCCCAATCCGGACGTGCTGTGCAACGCCGAGATCAAGTTCAAGGCCTTCCTCGACCACGCCATGCACCTGGGCGCGGACCTGATCGCCACCGGCCACTATGCGCGCGTGCGCCACAACACGCTGAATGATCGCTTCGAGCTGCTGAAGGCCTTCGACCACACCAAGGACCAGAGCTATTTCCTGCACCGCCTGAACCAGGCGCAGTTGTCCAAGACCCTGTTCCCGCTGGGCGAAATCCCGAAAACCGAAGTGCGCAAGATCGCCGAGAAGCTGCAGCTGCCGAACGCCGCCAAGAAGGATTCGACCGGCATCTGCTTTATCGGCGAACGCCCGTTCCGCGAGTTCCTGGGCCGCTACCTGCAGCACAAGCCGGGTCCGATGAAGACGCCGGACGGCAAGGTGGTGGGCGAGCACGTGGGCCTGTCCTTCTACACGCTGGGCCAGCGCAAGGGCATAGGCATAGGCGGCGTGAAGACCTACCAGAACGCCGACGGTTCCAGCGACGCGTGGTATGTGGCGCGCAAGGACATCGAGAGCAATACGCTGTGGGTGGTGCAGGGACACGACCATCCGTGGCTGCTGTCGTCCGCGCTGACGGCGGACCAGGCCAGCTGGATCGCGGGCGTGGCGCCCGAGGCCGGCCGCATCTCGGCCAAGACCCGCTATCGCCAGGCCGACGTGCCGTGCGACGTGGCGGCGGACGGCATGCTCAACTTCTCGCTGGGCTTCCCGGACGCGCAGTGGGCGGTCACGCCCGGCCAGTCGGCCGTGCTGTACGACGGCGACGTGTGCCTGGGCGGCGGCATCATCGCCGCCTCGACGTTCGAATAATCAGGCCTCGCCGGCGCCGTTTTCGGCCGCGCCGTTCTGATCCGCCAGCGCTTTCTGCTGGCGTTTTACCATGGCGATCACGGTATTGCGGATGGTGTTGAGCACCGTGCCGGCGTTGAAGGGCTTGACGATAAAACCGTTCACGCCCATGGCGTGGGCCTTCTGCACGGTGGCCGCGTCAAACTCGCTCGAGACCATGAAGATCAGCGACTTCGGCCAGCCCTTGCGCAGCTCGGCCACGGAGGCCTCGTCGGCGTCGAACACGTCGCGCGCAATGCAGACGAGCTGCGGCTGGTACTTCACCATCAGCGCGATGGCGCTGGCGCCGGTATGGCCCTGGCCCACCACGTCGTAGCCGCCGTCCAGCAGCACCGTATTCAGCAAGCCGCGCGCCACCGCACTGGTGTCGACTATCACAGCTTTTAACATCTCTCACCCCACTTGTTTATCTTTACGCGGATTCCCAGGCCAGCATATTCCAGCTCACGCCGACCCGCACATCCGTCTTCAACTGCACCAGCTGACGAGAAAGATACAGCATCTCGCGCTCTTTTCGTAAGGTTTCCCCCAGCGTGTCCTTGAGGATGCCGGCGCCGGCCATGATGGCGTCCAGACTGCCGTATGTGCGCAACAGTTTGGCCGCCGTCTTCAGGCCCACCTTGGACACGCCGGGAATGCTGTCGGTGGCGTCGCCCATCAGCGCCAGCAGGTCCGGCAGCTGCTCGGGCGGCACGCCCCATTTCTTCTCGCACCAGGCATGGTCGTGCCACTCGCTCTTGAAATGGTCCCACACCAGCGCGCCCTGGGCAACCAGGCAATGCAGGTCCTTGTCGGTGGTGGCCACCACGGCGGCGCCGCGGTCCTCGGCCAGCCAGCGCAGCACGACGGTGCCGATCACGTCGTCCGCCTCCACGTCCGGCAGGCTGACCACGCGCAGGCCGAAGCGGCCCAGGCTCTGGTAGAACTCCGGCAGCGCCTCGCGCAGCACGCCGGGCATGGGCGCGCGGCCCTCGCGGTAGCCGGCGTAGAGCTGGTGGCGCCAGGTGGCGCCGCCATAGTCGAAGGCCGGCAGCACGTGCGTGGGCTGGTGGTCGGTGATCAGGTTGCGGAACGAGGACAGCGCATGGCGCAGCGCGATTTCGGCCTTCAGGTCCGAATCGGGTTCGGGGCTGGCTTCATACACGCGGCGCACAATGTTCAAGCCGTCGATGGCGAGGAGTCTACCCATGAAAAATCTGCGTCTGGTTCAGTGGCGCCATTCTAGCACTGGCGCCACAGCCCGGCGCCTCAGCGCAGCAGTTCGTAAGGGCCGCCTTTTTCCAACGCGCGCTGGTAGGCCGGGCGGGCGTGGATGCGCTCCAGGAAGGCCATCAGGCGGGGCCGGCTGCGCGCAAGGCCGCCGCGCGCGGCCGCCGCTTCGAGCGGGAAGCTCATCTGCACGTCGGCCGCGCTGAACTCGGCGCCGGCGAACCATTCGGTCTTGCCCAGCTCCCCTTCCAGGTAGTCCAGGTGGCGCTCGATCTGCGGCAGGATGTAGCTGCCCTTGACCTTGGCCGCGATGGCCTTGGCGATGGGCTTGACGAAGAACGGCGCCGGGCCGCTCTCGACCCGGTCGAACACCAGCTTCATCAGCAGCGGCGCCATGGCCGAGCCTTCGGCGTAGTGCAGGAAATAGGTCCAGCGCCGCTTGTCGGCCGTGCCGGCGGGCGGCACCAGCCTGCCGTTGCCGTACTTCTCCACCAGGTATTCGATGATGGCGCCCGACTCGGCCACGGTGGCGTCGCCGTCGGTGATGACGGGCGACTTGCCCAGCGGATGGATGGCGCTCAGCTCCGGCGGCGCCAGCATGGTCTTGGCGTCGCGCTGGTAGCGCACGATCTGGTACTCCAGCCCCAGTTCCTCGAGCAGCCACAGCACGCGCTGCGAACGTGAATTGTTCAGGTGGTGGACCACAATCATGACGCTTCCCTCATACAGTGCCCGGGCATGGCCCGCAATCCGCCAGCTTAGCATTTCCACCATCTTCCCGGTGTATCGCTTCCCAGTGCGAATAGTAATCGAAATGGGAATGATAACAATTCTCGTTTACATAAACGCATACAGTTGCTATCATCTTGCTCGATCTTTACAAACTTTTACCGAGAAGACACACCATGGCAATCACAAGCCGCAAGCACGCAACCCCAGCTTTCACTCCCATGAACACGCTCCTGGCCGCCATGCTGCTGCCGATGGCTGCCACCGGCCACGCGGCCGACGCCGCGCCTGCCGCAGCAAGCGCAACCGCCGCGGCGGCAGCGCCCGCGACCATGCAGGAAGTGCGCGTGGAAGGCGCGAAAGAGAACGACTTCAAGGCCGACCGCGCCGCCTCTGCCAAGTACAGCGAACTGCTGGTGAACACGCCGCAGACCATCACCGTCATCAAGCGCGAGCTGATCGAGCAGCAAGGCGCCGCCACGCTGACCGAGGCGCTGGCCAACACCCCGGGCGTGGGCGCCTTCTTCCTGGGCGAGAACGGCAACACCAACACCGGCGACGCCATCTTCATGCGCGGCTTCGACGCCTCCAGCAGCATCTACGTGGACGGCGTGCGCGACATGGGCTCGATCTCGCGCGACGTGTTCAACGTTGAACAGATCGACATCCTGAAAGGCCCCGCCGGCACCGACAGCGGCCGCGGCGCGCCCACCGGCTCGATCAACCTGAGCTCCAAGCAAGCCCACATGCAGGACGCCTACTCGGGCCGCGTGACCTTCGGCAGCGCCGAACAGAAGCGCGCCACCGCCGACGTGAACCAGGTGATCAGCGCCGAGAAAGGCATCGCCTTCCGCTTCAACGCGCTGGCGCAGGACAGCGGCAAGCCGGGCCGCGACGTGGTCAAGAACAAGCGCTGGGCCATCGCGCCGACCGTCGCCTTCGGCATCGGCAGCCCCACCCGTTTGACGCTGAGCTATCTGCACGTAGACCAGGACAACGTCCCCGACGGCGGCGTGCCCACAATCGGCCTGCCCGGCTACACCAGCCCTGGCACCGCAGCCGCGCCGCGTCCGGAACTGAACACCGCCGCCATGGTCAATCCCAAAGGCTTCTACGGCTCCAGCAGCGACTACGACAAAGTGAAAGCCGACATGGCCACCGTGCGCGTGGACCACGACTTCTCGCCCACCGTCAAGCTGCAGAACACCTCGCGCTTCGGCAAGACCGACCAGGACTACCTGCTGACCGCCTTCATGGGCACCGCCGCCAACCTGGTCACGCGCGCCAACAACAACACCGGCGCCGTGCTGGACCCGTCGGCCTGGCTGCTGAAACGCACCACCCGCACCATCAAGGACCAGCGCAACGAAATCCTGACCAACCAGACCAACCTGACCGCCGAATTCGACGCCGCCGGCATGAAGCACACCGCCATCGCCGGCCTGGAATTCACCAACGAGAAGCAAGTCAGCTACAGCTACCTGGCCGCCAGCCTGGGCACCCTGGCCGACACGCCGCTGTACAACCCGGACTCCTCGATCAAACCGGTCGGCCTGAACCCGGTGCGCAACGGCGCCATGACCGACGGCAGCACCAACACCCAGAGCCTGTACCTGTTCGACACGGCCAAGCTGGGCGAGCAGTGGATGTTCAGCGGCGGCATCCGCGCCGACCACTTCCGCACCACCTACAACGCCATCACGCTGTCGACCGCCGCCGCCAATCCAACGCTGCCGGTCGGCACCCTGCTGCCGGCCAATATGAACCTGTCCGACACCCTGGTGAACGGCAAACTCTCGGCGCTGTACAAGCCGACCCCCGACAGCAGCGTATACGCCACCGTGGCCACGTCCAAGCAGCCGCCGGGCGGCTCCAACTTCTCGCTGTCGGCCAGCGCCAGCAGCGCGGCCAATCCGAAGTTCGACCCGCAGGAAACCACCACCCAGGAAATCGGCGGCAAGTGGGACCTGCTGAAACAGAAACTGGCCCTGACCGGCGCCATCTACCGCACCACCGTGAAGAACGAGGTTGAGCAGGACCCGATCGACCTGCAGTACTACCAGACCGGCAAGAAGCGCGTGGAAGGCGTGGAGATCGGCGTGACCGGCGAGCTGGCCAAGAACTGGCTGATCAGCGCAGGCTATGCCCACATGAAGACCGAAGTCCTGGCCGGCAAGACCATCACCGCCAATGGCCAGAACCAGCTGACCTACACGCCCAAGGACTCCTTCACCGCGTGGACCTCGTACACGCTGCCCTTCGGCCTGAAAGTGGGCGGCGGCCTGCGCTACTCCGGCAAGCTGCTGCGCGGCACCGACGGCGCGGTCGGCACCCCGGCCTACGCCGACGGCTACTGGGTGGCCAACGCCATGGCGGCCTACACCGTCAACAAGAACGTGGACCTGCAGCTGAACGTGAATAACATCACCGGCGAAGAGTACGTTGCGGCGATCAACAAGTCCGGCTACCGCTACACCCCGGGCGTGCCGCGCTCGGCCAGCCTGACCGCCAACATCCGCTTCTAAGATTGATCAACCACACCCCTTAGCACCTCCCTACGGCCTCCCTCGCGGGAGGCAATGTGTGCCCGCCACCGGCCTCTCCCCAGAGCCCCGGTGGCGTTTTTTTTGCTTCCGTCCTACAATCGGCCCACGCCACCGATACAGGACCGTTCATGACCATGTTGCGCTATTCCGCGTTCGCCGGCGCCGCCGCCGCCCTGCCGCTGTCGCTGGCCATGGGGGCGCCGCTGTGGGTGGCCGCCGCCGCAGCCGCACTCACCGTGGTCGGCATCGCCGACGTGCTGCAGACCAAGCGCGCGCTGCGCCGCAACTACCCCATCCTGGCGCACTTCCGCTTCATGTTCGAAGCCATCCGGCCCGAGATCCGCCAATACCTGCTGGAGGACGACCAGTCCGCCGCGCCGTTCTCGCGCAACCAGCGCAGCATCGTCTACCAGCGCGCCAAGCTCGACACCGACAAGCGCCCCTTCGGCACCCAGCTCGACGTTTACCAGGCCGGCTACGAATGGATCAACCACTCGATCCAGCCGGCGCCGGTGAACGGCCACGACTTCCGCATCGAGATCGGCAACCATCCGGACTGCCCGCGCGCGCAGCCCTACTCGGCCAGCGTGTTCAATGTCTCGGCGATGAGTTTCGGCGCGCTGTCGGCCAACGCCATCCTGGCGCTGAACGGCGGCGCGCGCACCGGCGGCTTCATGCACGACACGGGCGAAGGCAGCATCAGCCCCTACCACCGCGAAAACGGCGGCGACCTGGTATGGGAAATCGGCTCGGGCTACTTCGGCTGCCGCAACGAGGACGGCAGCTTCTCGGAAAAGAACTTCGCCGCCAACGCCTGCACCGCGCAGGTCAAGATGATAGAACTGAAGCTCTCGCAAGGGGCCAAGCCGGGACACGGCGGCGTGCTGCCCGGCCCCAAGGTCAGCCTGGAAATCGCCGCCACGCGCGGCGTGATGGCGGGCGTGGACTGCATCTCCCCGGCCAACCACTCGGCCTTTTCCACGCCGCTGGAAATGCTGGCCTTTATCGACAAGCTGCGCAATCTGTCCGGCGGCAAGCCGACCGGCTTCAAGCTGGCCATCGGCCATCCCTGGGAATTTTTCGGCATCGTCAAAGCCATGCTGGCCTCCGGCATCACGCCCGACTTCATCGTGGTCGACGGCAGCGAAGGCGGCACCGGCGCCGCGCCGGTGGAATTCACCGACCACGTGGGCACGCCGCTGCAGGAGGCGCTGCTACTGGTGCACAACACGCTGGTGGGCGCGGGGCTGCGCGAGCGCATCAAGATAGGCGCGTCCGGCAAGATCATCACCGCCTTCGACATCGCGCGGACTTTGGCGCTGGGCGCCGACTGGTGCAACTCCGCGCGCGGCTTCATGTTCGCGCTGGGCTGCATCCAGTCGCAGAGCTGCCACACCGACCGCTGCCCGACCGGCGTGGCCACGCAGGACAAGCTGCGCCAGCGCGCGCTGGTGGTGCCGGACAAGACCAGCCGCGTGGCCCACTTCCACCAGAACACCATGAAAGCGCTGGCCGAGCTGATCGCCGCCGCCGGGCTGACGCACCCCTCGCAGCTCAAGCCGCACCACATTGTGCGGCGCATCTCGCCCAACCAGGTCAAGCTCGCCTCGGCGCTGCTGCCCTACCTCGAACCCGGCCAGCTGCTCGACCCCACGCTGCTGTCCAAGCTCCCGCCCGTGTTCGGCCTCTACTGGCCGGTCGCCCAAGCCGAGTCCTTCCACCCGCTACAGTAGCGCGCGGTGGCATGGCGGGTTACGCTTCGCTAACCCGCCCTACGGATACGGGGCCTGGAAATTGTAGGGCGGGTTAGCGGCGCAGCCGCGTAACCCGCCAAGATCAGCGCTGGACGTGGAGCTTGATGACGCGGCGGGCGGCGGGCGGCGATGGGGGCGCGGAGGAATCGGCGCCGGGGCCGCAGGAGCCGCAGCTGCCGCAGCCGGAACCGCAGCTGTCCTGCACCTTGAAGAACTTGGCCAGCTTGTCTTCGTCCAGGCCGCGCCGGGCCAGCGCGTAGACGATGCGGCGGCGCCAGCCAGCCGGCAGGTATTTGGTGCTGGCGTGCAGCAGCGCCGCTGCGACGATCAGGCCCACGATAATCTGCTGCCACATATCAGGCTCCCAGCATCAGTGCGACGCGGTAGGTAATAAAGGAGGCGCCGTAGGCCAGCGCAAACATATAGCCGGCCATGATGAAGGAGTAGCGCACGCTGCCCGTCTCGCGGCGCACCACGGACAGGGTGGACAGGCACTGCGGCGCAAACACGTACCACGCCAGCAGCGACAGCGCCGTGGCCATCGACCAGGTCTGCGACAGGATGGGTTCGAGCTGCGAGGCCAGCGCGTCGCCGGTCTGGGACAGCGCGTACACCGTGCCCAGCGCGCCCACCGCCACTTCGCGCGCGGCCATGCCCGGCACCAGCGCGATGCAGATCTGCCAGTTGAAGCCGATGGGCGCGAACACGAATTCCAGCCCGCGCCCCAGCAGGCCCGCCAGGCTGTAGTAGATGGCCGGATGCGTGGCGCCTTCCGGCGCGCCGGGGAAGCTGCTCAGCGCCCACAGCAGCACCATCAAGGTCAGGATCACGGTACCCACGCGGGTCAGGAAGATCTTGGCGCGCTCCCACAGGCCGATGGCCAGGTTGCGCAGGTGCGGCCAGTGGTAGCTGGGCAGTTCCAGCATCAGCGGCTGCTTGCTCTTGCTCTTGCCACCCATGGTGCGCTTCATGAACCAGGCCACCGCCATGGCGGACACGATGCCGGCAAAGTACAGCACGAACAGCACCAGCCCTTGCAGGCTGAGCACGCCCCACACTTCGCGTTCGGGGATAAAGGCGGCGATCACCAGCGCATACACCGGCAGGCGCGCCGAGCAGGTCATCAGCGGCGCGATCATGATGGTGACCAGGCGGTCGCGCGGGTTCTGGATGGTGCGCGCCGCCATCACGCCCGGAATGGCGCAGGCAAAGCTGGACAGCAGCGGGATGAAGGCGCGGCCGGACAGGCCCACGCCGCCCATCAGGCGGTCTAGCAGGAAGGCCGCGCGCGGCAGGTAGCCGCAGTCTTCCAGTATCAGGATGAAGAAGAACAGGATCAGGATCTGCGGCAGGAACACCAGCACGCTGCCCACGCCGCTGATCACGCCGTCCACCAGCAGGCTGCGCAGCACGCCGTCGGCCATGTGCTCCTTGAGCAGGCCGCCGCCGCCGTCCACCGTGTCCTTGATCCATTCCATCACCGGCGCGGCCCAGGTGAACACGGCCTGGAACACCAGGAACATCAGCACCGCCAGGATGATGGGGCCGAGCACCGGGTGCAGCACCACGTCGTCGATTTTTTCGCTCAGGTTGCCCTTGTCGCGGCTGTCGTTGCTGACCACGGACAGGATGCGGCGCACTTCGCGCTGGGTCTCTTCCACCGATACGGCGTCGATGGCGGCCAGCGGACGGGCCTGGGTGGCGGCCAGCGGCCACATGCCGTCGAGCGCGCGCAGCAGCGATTTTTCGCCGCCCGCCGTCACCGCCACGGTTTCCACCACGGCCATGCCCAGCTCCTGGGACAGCTTGGCGGCGTCGATCTCGATGCCGCGCTTCCTGGCCACGTCCACCATGTTCAGCGCCAGCAGCATCGGCAAGCCCAGGCGCTGGATCTCCAGCACCAGGCGCAGGTTCAGGCGCAGGTTGGTGGCGTCCACCACGCACACCACCACGTCCGGCGACGCTTCGCCGGCGCGCAGGCCGGCCACCACGTCGCGCGTGATGGCCTCGTCCGGCGTATGGGCCTTGAGCGAGTAGGCGCCCGGCAGGTCCAGCAGGCGGAAGGCGTGGCCGTCCGGCGAGGTGAACTGGCCTTCCTTGCGTTCTATGGTCACGCCGGCGTAGTTGGCCACCTTCTGGCGCGCGCCGGTCAGGCGGTTGAACAGCGCCGTCTTGCCGCAGTTGGGATTGCCCAGCAGCGCCACCATCGGCGCCTGCGCTACGGCCTGCGCCGGTTTGTCTACTGCACCCATTATTTATTCCGGTTGGATAGAGATCAGCGCGGCCTCGAAGCGGCGCAATGCGAACGTGGAGTTGCCTACTTTAATGGCCAGCGGCTCGCCGCCCGGCATGCCGCGCTTCAGCATGCGGATGCGCTCGCCCGGCACAAAGCCCAGCTCCATCAGGCGCCGCGCCAGGTCGGCGCCGTCCTCCACCTGCTCTGGGTCGCCCGGCGCCACATGCACCACCACCGCGCTGCGGCCGGTCTCCAGCGTGTCGAGTTGGGTCAGGGGGGGCGCTTGCGTCATGGGGCTTCCAGTCGGGTCGGTGATGAATTTCTGTGCGGCCATTATAAGGCTAAATGCGAATGAGTTGGATTTGCAGGAACTGCTTGCATTGTACGCCGGACTGCGGCAGAATGGGAACCGTAGTGATAATGATTCTCATTAAGAAACTATTAAAAATGACGGATCAACATCGAAATCCAGCCAGAAGGTAACGCAATGATTGTTTGTATCTGCAACAACATCTCAGACCGCGAAATCCGTCAAGCCATAGAACTGGGCATCACCTCCATGGACGAACTGCGCGCCGACCTGGGCCTGGCCACGTGCTGCGGCCAGTGCGCCTCGACCGCCGAGGAGATCCTGCTCGAACACGTGGGCCGTATCAACGAAACAGTTTTGAAGCGGCCCTCCTTGACCACTTAAGGAGCGCGATGAATGCGATGACGATGGATGCCCCCCAAGCACTGGGGCTGGCAAAGCTGGGAAAATTTTCGGCGATCGTCGCCATTCACGCAGGGCTTTTCTACCTGCTGCAAACAGGCATGCTGCGCGACGCCGTGCATGCCGTGCTGCCGCAAGTCGTGACGGTATCGTTCGTCACCCCTCCCCCGCCGCCCCCGGCGCCGCCTGCCAAGACCGTTCCCGTACTGCAGCAAGCCCCGGCCATCACGCCGCCTCCTTTGCCGCTGCTCAATATCACCGTCGACAACACCATCACGCTGCCGCCGGCCCAGCCGCGCAGCAATGACAAGGCCAGCGAGCCGGCCAGCGCGCAGCCGCAGCAGGCCGCGCCCGCGCCGCCGGCTCCGCCTTCGGCGCCAAGGCTGGTGCAGGGCGTGGAATATGTGCGACCGCCGGCGCCGGTCTACCCCACCATCTCGCGCCGCCTGGGCGAATCGGGCGTGGTCATGCTGCGCGTGCTGATCAGCGAAAAAGGGTTGCCCGAGCAGGCCACCATCCAGAAATCGTCCGGCTCCGGCAACCTGGACGAAGCCGGACGCAGCGCCGCCATGCGCACCCTGTTCAAGCCCTATATGGAAGACGGCAAGCCGGTCGCCGTCTACGTCCTCGTTCCCATCAACTTCCAGCTTTCCTGACCTACAGCTCGGCCCACATGCGCAGCAGGTTGTGGTAGTGGCCGGTGAGGCCGACCACGGCTTCGCTGTCGCCGTGCTGGGCGCGCAGTTTCTGGATATTCTGGTCCAGCTCGAACAGCATGGCGCGTTTGGCGTCGTCGCGCACCATGCTCTGGCTCCACAGGAAGGACGCCACCCGCTCTCCCCTCGTCACCGGCATCACGCGGTGCACGCTGCTGGACGGGTAGACGATGGCGTCGCCGGCCGGCAGCTTCACTTCGTGCGCGCCATAGGAATCCATCACCACCAGTTCGCCGCCTTCGTATTCCTCTGGATCGCTGAGGAAGACCGTGGTGGAGACGTCGGCGCGCAAGGTTTGCAGCGTGCGCCCGTCGGTGCGCACGGCGCCGTCGATGTGCAGGCCGTACTGCTCGCCGCCGGCGTAGCTGTTGAAGTAGGGCGGCAGCACGCGCAGCGGCAGCGCGGACGCGAAGAACAGCGGGCTGGCCGTCAGCGCGCGCGCCACGATGTCGCCCAGCTCCTTGGCCAGCGGCGAGCCTTCGGCCAGCTGGCGGTTGCGCTTGACCTGCGCACCCTGGGCACCCACGCTTTCGCGCCCGTCCACCCAGTCGGTCTGCGCCAGGCGCTGGCGGAATTGGCGTACTTGGTCCGGCGTCAGCACGCCGGGGATGTGCAGCATCATGGCTAGGTCCTTGCTGGGGCAAAGCCGGTATTATCCGCCCTGTGCGCATTTAATGTAAATGATTATTGTTCGCACTTCCAACAGCGTTTTCACCACCACTATTATCTGATCGTTTTTTCATGTTTTACTTACAGATATGGGGGCGTTCGTGGCAGAATGGCGGCATTTCCCGCACCAACAACCAGATAAGAAGAGGCTTCCCATGAAGGGTGATACCGAAGTAATCCGTCTGCTGAACGCACAGCTGACCAACGAACTGACCGCCATCAACCAGTACTTCCTGCATGCGCGCATGTACCGCCACTGGGGCTTCGAGAAGATCGCGAAGAAAGAGTACGAAGAATCGATCGGCGAGATGAAGCACGCCGACAAACTGATCGACCGCATCCTGATGCTGGAAGGCCTGCCCAACCTGCAAGCCCTGCACAAGGTGATGATAGGCGAGAACACCGAGGAAATGCTGGCGCTGGACCTGAAGCTGGAAGTGGGCGCGCACAAGACCGTGAAGGAAGGCATCGCCCACAGCGAGAAGGTGGGCGACTATGTTTCGCGCGACCTGCTGCTGATGATTTTGGACGACACCGAAGAACATATCGAGTGGCTGGAAACCCAGATCGACCTGATCGCCAAGATCGGCATCCAGAACTATCTGCAGAGCCAGATGGCTGAGTAAGCTCTCAGCTCCGGCTGAACACGCCGCCGTTCATGTGGACGGCGGCAAACGCTTCCTGGTCGGAGGCGTCCACGCCAGGCGCCGCCTGCCGCGCGCCGTCCGCGCCGATATGCAGCGCGCCGCGCGCGCCCAGCGCGACGATCATTCCGCGCAAAGAAAAATTCCCTATCAGCTCGGCGCAAGCCTGCGCCGTTTCCAGTTCCAAGTCCGGCCCCAGCTCCGGCACGGCCTCCGGCGCCACGTGCGCGTACCACGCGAACAGCTGCAGCAATTCCTGCTCGTCCACCAGCACCGTATCGGCCTGCCGCAGCGCGTTGAACACGGCGGGCTCGTCTTCGTCTCCGCGCCAGTTCAGGACCTGGTAGTGCTGCGCCGGGCCGCTGAAGACGATGGCCATTACTGCGGCACGGTGTCGCGGAAGGAAGGCCGCTCGGACAGCTTGTCGTACAGGCGCGCCAGGTTGGGATGGGCGCCGCGCCAGTCGATCTCGGGGAAGCGGAAGGCCAGCCAGCCCAGGCAGCAGCCCACGGCCACGTCCGCCAGCGAGTAGTGGATGCCGGCGCAATAGGGCGACTCGTCCAGCTTGCGCGCCATCTCGGCCAGGCCCAGCTCCACTTTTTTCCTCTGGCGCGCGATCCATTCCTCGCTCTGCTGCTCGGGCGGGCGCTGGGCGCGCTCCAGGCGCATCAGCACGCCGGCGTCGGTCACGCCGTCGGCCAGGGCTTCCCAGCATTTGATGTCGGCGCGGTCGCGGCCGTTGGGCGGCAGCAGCTTGCACACCGGCGTCAGCGTGTCGAGGTATTCCACCATCACGCGCGAGTCGATCATGGCCTGGCCGTCTTCCATGATCAGGCAAGGCACTTTGCCCAGCGGATTCACCTCATTGATGCGGGTTTCGGCCACCCACACGTTTTCCAGCTCGAATTGGTAATCCAGCTTTTTTTCTGCAAACACAACGCGCACTTTGCGCACATACGGACTGGCAAGGGAACCAATAAGTTTCATAGGGGCCAACAAGGAAGAAGGTGGGGGCAGTATAACATTGCCGCCTGCGGGCGGGCGCCGGCGGCGTGGCAGCGCGCGCCGGTGGTAAAATGGCAGACTGCACCGTCTTCCTTAACCTTGCTTCCCGCCTCCATGACTACTACGCCTTATTCCACTTTGTCGGCCCTGTCCCCGCTCGATGGCCGCTACGCCTCCAAGACCGACAAGCTGCGCCCCATCCTGTCCGAGTCCGGCTTCATGCACAACCGCGTGAAGGTCGAGATCAACTGGCTGCAAGCGCTGTCGCAAGCCGGTTTTGCCGAGATCAAGCCCTTCTCCGCCGCCGCCACCGCGCTGCTGGACAAGCTGGTGTCGGACTTCACGGAAGCCGACGCCGCCCGCATCAAGGAAATCGAAGCGGTCACCAACCACGACGTGAAAGCCGTCGAGTACTGGCTCAAGGAGCAAGTGAAGGACGTGCCGGAACTGGTGGCCGCCTCCGAGTTCATCCACTTCGCCTGCACCTCCGAAGACATCAACAACACCTCGCACGGCATGATGCTGAAGGACGCCCGCGACAGCGTGATGCTGCCGTCGCTGAAGGCCGTGATCGCCAAGCTGACCGAGATCGCCCACGTCAACGCCGAGCTGCCCATGCTGTCGCGCACCCACGGCCAGACCGCGTCGCCGACCACGCTGGGCAAGGAGTTCGCCAACGTGGTGGCCCGCCTGCAGCGCGCCGTGAAGCGCATCGAGCAGGTTGAAATGCTGGGCAAGATGAACGGCGCCGTGGGCAACTACAACGCCCACCTGTCGGCCTACCCGTCGTTCGACTGGGCGGCGTTCTCGCAGAACGTGATCGAGCAGCGCCTGGGCCTGGTGTTCAATCCCTACACCATCCAGATCGAGCCGCACGACTACATGGCCGAGCTGTTCGACGCCTTCGCGCGCGTGAACACCATCCTGCTGGACCTGAACCGCGACATCTGGACCTACGTCTCGCTGGGCTACTTCAAGCAGAAGCTGAAGGCCGGCGAAATCGGTTCCTCGACCATGCCGCACAAGGTCAACCCGATCGACTTCGAGAACTCGGAAGGCAACCTGGGCCTGGCCAACGCCGTGCTCAAGCACCTGTCCGAGAAGCTGCCGGTGTCGCGCATGCAGCGCGACCTGACCGACTCGACCGTGCTGCGCAACATCGGCGTGGGCTTCGGCTACACCCTGCTGGCCTACGACAGCTGCCTGCGCGGCCTGAACAAGCTGGAAGTCAATCCAGCCCGCCTGGCGGCCGACCTGGACGCAAGCTGGGAAGTGCTGGCCGAGCCGGTGCAGACCGTGATGCGCCGCTACGCCATCGAGAACCCGTACGAGCAGCTGAAAGAGCTGACCCGCGGCAAAGGCATCTCGAAAGAAGCGCTGCGCGACTTCATCACCGGCCTGGCGATCCCGCAGGACGCCAAGGACCTGCTGCTGGCCATGACGCCGTCCAACTACATCGGCATCGCGGACAAGCTGGCCAAAGCCATCTAAACGCCGGCAGTGGCGGGTTACGGCGCTGCGCGCCTAACCCGCCCTACGGACCTCGACGCCTCATGAATGGAATTCCGTCAACGCGGTACCACCGCGCACCGGCCGGTTCATCGGGCCTCGGCGCCACCGGAATGAATTCCTCAATGAGGCGTAGGGCGGGTTAGCGGCAACGCCGCGTAACCCGCCGCTTCCGCAACATCCCCCAATCTAAGGTAGTCTTAAGCGCGATTCAGTTTTCTTTGGTATATTAGTCCTAACACGTACTAATTTCTGAAAGACACCGATGGAACGCTACTCCAAAACCGCAATGCTGTTGCACTGGCTGGTTGCCATCCTGATCATCGCCGCCTTCTTCCTGGGGCTGACGATGGTGGATATCAAAGGCTTCTCGCCGACCAAACTCAAGTACTACTCCTGGCACAAGTGGATGGGCGTGACCGTCCTGCTGCTCGCTGCCGTGCGCATCCTGTGGCGCAAAGCCAATGTGCCGCCGCCGCACCCGGCCGGCATGCCGCAATGGCAGGTCATGGCGGCGGACACTATGCACTACGCGCTGTACTTCTTCATGTTCGCCGTGCCCGTCTCCGGCTACCTGTACACCACGGCCGCCAACGTGCCGGTGGTCTACCTCGGCCTGTGGCAGATCCCCGCCCTGTTCGAAGGCACGCCCGAGCTGAAGGAACTGTTCAAGCCCATCCACTACTGGCTGAACATGGCCATGGCCGCCGCCGTGCTGGCCCACGCCGGCGCCGCCCTCAAGCACCATTTCATCGACCGCGACGACGTGCTCAAGCGCATGCTGCCGGCCCTGCGCAAATAAGCACCTTAACCTTCCACCTACCCAGGAGTCACCATGAACACCACGCAACGCGCCGTACTCGTTTCCCTGCTGGGCCTGTCGCTGGCCGCCAGCGCCGCCGTCCTCAAGACCGACGCCGCCAAGTCCACCGTGTCGGCCACCTTCAAGCAGATGAACGTGCCGATCGAGTCCAAATTCAAGAAGCACAACATCGTCATCGACTACAGCGCGGCCACGCCGGAAGCCTCCAAGGCTACGGTGGAAATCGACACCGCCAGCATGGACCTGGGCGACGCCGACATGAACAAGGAAGTGGCGAAGAAGGAATGGTTCAACTCGGCCCAGTTCCCGAAAGCCACCTTCACCTCCACCGCCATCAAGAGCGCCGGCGCCGGCAAGCTGACCGTCAGCGGCAAGCTGACCATCAAGGGCAAGTCGGCCGACGTGAGCTTCCCGCTGACCGTGAAGGCCGACGGCAAGAACCAGGTCTTCGACGGCTCCCTGCCGATCAAGCGCCTGGCCTTCAATATCGGCGAAGGCGAGTGGAAGGACACCGGCATGGTGGCCGATGATGTTACGATCAAGTTCCATGTAGTGGCAGCACCGTAATTCGCACTAGCAGCCCCCCCATCCATCCAGACGGAGACACAATGAAATTCAAGTTCCTGATTGCCGCCCTGATTGCCGCCAGCGCCACCTCGGCCATGGCCGACACCTTCAACATCGACCCGAACCACACCTACCCAAGCTTCGAGGCTGACCACATGGGCCTGTCCGTCTGGCGCGGCAAGTTCGGCAAGACCACCGGCACGGTGCAGCTGGACCGCGCCGCCAAGAAGGGCAGCCTGGACATCGTGATCGACGCCAAGTCCATCGACTTCGGCCTGGAAGCCATGAACACGCACGCGCGCAAGCCGGAAATGTTCAACGTCGAGCAGTTCCCGCAGGTGACCTACAAGAGCAGCTCGCTCAAGTTCGACGGCGACAAGCTGGTGGCGGTGGAAGGCAATCTGACGCTGCTGGGCGTGACCAAGCCGGTCACCCTGAACGTGAGCAAATTCAAGTGCATCATGCACCCGCGCCTGAAGCGTGAAGTGTGCGGCGCCGACGCCACCGCCGAATTCAAGCGCAGCGATTTCGGCCTGAACTACGGCCTGCCCAACTTCTCGCCGGAAGTGAAGCTGGCCATCCAGGTGGAAGCGATCAAGGCCGAATAAGCCGCGCTGCCGCTGTTGTGCCCGCCCCCGCCGCCGCAAGGCCGCGGGGGCTAGTCGTTTTTGGACGGCCGGTAATGGCTGGGCGGCGCGCCAGCCCAGGAAACAAATGCGCGCCGGAAATTGGTGGCGTCGCTATAACCCAGCCGCGCCGCGATCTCATTATTACTCAGGCCGCTGGTCTTTAAATAACTGAGCGCCAGCTGCATGCGGTGGCGCGACAGGATTTCACTGTAAGTGGTGCCCTCCGCCTCCAGCCGCCGGCGCAGCGTGCGCGCGTTGACGGCCAGTTCCTGCGCAATCTCGTCTATATTCGGAAACGCCCCCGCGCAGCCCAGCAATATCGTCTGCACCGCCCCGGCGGCGGTGGCGTTGCGCGTCATCTTCTGCAAGGACTGCTCGCACAATTCCAGCAGCATGGCGTGGGTAATGGCGTCCGCTTCGGGACGCTGTTTTACCGTCTGTATTTCGTTGAAAACGATTTCATTTCTTTCCTGCTCAAAGAATATATCGCAGTTAAATAACTCCATATAATCACAGGCATGCGGCGGCGCGGAAAAGCGCAAGCGGATACTATTAAATTCAAACCCCTCGCCATATAAATCCCGCGTCATGGATTTAAAACACGACATCTTCAATTCAATAATAAACTGGTATAAGGGATCGGTCGGCGCGCAAGCCAGGTTGGGCTCGAATTCCCATTTGGCCCAGCCGCCGCTGCCGGCATAGCGCATGGTGGTCAGCGGATCAATCAGGCGGTTGTATTTGAGGACGGTCTGCAGCAGCGCGATGCGGCTGGGGCTGCTCAGCAGGGCGAAGCCGAAAATGCCGCAGGCGGAGGCGTTGAAGCAAGTGCCCACTTGCAGCGAAATGCTCGGCGCGTAAGCGATGGCGTTGCGCAGCACGGCCTGCATCTGGAGCACGGAAAAGCGGGTGGACGCCACCCGGATCTCCTCTGTGCCTATGCCGCTGCCGGCCAGCGCCAGCCTTGCCGGCACGCCGCGCCGCTCCAGCTCGCCGAGCAGGAATACCACCAGGTGGGCGGGGTAGCAGCGCACGCCGTGACTGTAGGGCGCGGGCGGCGGGGGAGGCGTGGATGGGCTGGGTACTGACTGATTCATCTCTCTGTTGACCTGTCCTGAATTGACCTGAAGAATGTCCGGCATAGACCTATGAGTATTTCCAAAAAGGAAGTATATTGGTCTTTCGTACAATTCAGCGCCAACTGAACCAGCTAAAAATTATAGCATTGCATATCAAAAGACTTAACAATTTGTATCCTGTATTTTACAAATATCATTAAATAACCCGGCCGGCATTGCCGGCCGGTTTCGCAATTGATCAATTCGATGATTGTTATCCGAGCCTGCCTTTGGGGCTTGCTCGTGATCGCCTTGATACTGATCTGACGCGATTGAAAGATGCCGGACATGCTCAAGAAAATCACGCGCGAACAAGCCCGCATCGGCATGTACGTCCATCAGCTGTGCGGCAGCTGGTACGCCCATCCGTTCTGGCAGCGCGCCTTCCTGATACGCGACGCGGCCATGCTGGCCCGGATCCACGGCGGCGAAGTGAAGGAAATGTGGATAGACACCAGCAAGGGCATCGGCATCGGCGACGGCCACGCGGAAGCCGTCGAGCTGGTGGCGCGTTCGCGCGCAGCGGTCAGCCGCTTGTTCGAAGCGGCCAGCCAGGCCGCCGCCCAGCTGCCGGACTCGCTCCCCTCGGCATTGCCCGATGCGGTATCTTCCGCGCTGCCCGTGGTGGAGGACATCATCGGTTCCATCACCCACCACCCCGGCGCCATGCTGAGCCTGGTGCGCCTGCGCGGCAGCGACGATTACACCTATATGCACTCGGTGGCAGTGTGCGCCCTGATGGTAGCGCTAGCGAAGCATATGGGCATGGAGGCCGGCGCGGTGCGCGAATGCGGCCTGGGCGGCCTGCTGCACGACATCGGCAAGGCGGTGGTGCCGTCCGATATCCTGAACAAGCCGGACCGGCTGAGCAAGGCAGAGTTTGAAGCGGTGAAGCTGCACCCGGTGGCGGGCCATGCGTTGCTGTGCGCGGCGGGCGGCCTGCCGGCCGTGGTCACCGATATCTGCCTGCACCACCACGAGCGCTACGACGGCCAGGGCTACCCGTCCGGCCAGGCCGGCGCCGCCATCAGCCTGGAGGCGCGCATGGGCGCCGTGTGCGACGTGTACGACGCCATCACCTCGCACCGGCCCTACAAGGCGCCGTGGAGTCCGCCGGACGCGCTGCGCCGCATGGCGGACTGGACCCGCGACGGCCATTTCGATCCGGCCGTGTTCGCCGCCTTCGTGCGCTGCCTCGGCATCACGCCGGCCGCGCACTTCACCTGCGCCAGCGAACCGCAGGGAGCTTGAACGGTTTCAGGGCAGCAGCAGCGAGTGCTGGCTGGCGGTGTGGAAGTCGCGCCAGACGCGGTTGATTTCGCTGCCCTCATGGGCCGCGTACAGGCCGCAGTAGGGATAGAGTTCATCCACCGCCTGGCGCGACACGGCCACCAGCGCCAGCGACGCCGCCTGCAGCGAGCCGGCGCCTTCAGCATCCAGCTGCGCGCCCGCCGCCACCTGCGCCCATGCATCGTCCAGCAGTTGATAGAAATGAGCGCGCGCCGCGCCGTAGGCCTGCTCCTTGCTGCTCAGCAGTTCCGCCACGCCGGGCGCCTCCAGCAGCGGCAGGCCGGACATGGAATGCTTGCGGCGGCTCATGGCGGGCCGGGCCAGCTGCATGAAGTGCGCGGCCATGCCCGCCACGTTGGCCGCCAAGGTGACAAAAGCCAGCGAATAGAAGGGAAAACGGTACAGCGGCCCGGGCGACGTGGCCGCTTCCGGGCGGATGGCGAAGCCGTGGTCGCGGTGCAGCCACTGGCCGTCGACGCGGTAGCTGTGCGAGGCGCTGGCGCGCATGCCTATGCTGCCCCACGACGGCTCCATCCGCACCAGCGCCGCCGGGATGATGAAGGCGCGGATGCGCGGCGCGCCGTGCTCGTCGAGCAGGGGCCGGCCGTGTTCGCGCAGCACCGCGTTCAGGGTGAAATGGGTGGCCATGGGCGCGCCGCTAGCGTAGTCCCAGCGGCCGGTGATGCGGTAGCCCTCGCCTTCCAGCTCGGCATGCCCGGTGGGCGCGCCGCTGCCGCCCACGCACACGCGCCGCGTGCCGATGATGGCGCGCGCCGTCTGCGGCGGCAGGAAGCCGGCGAACCAGCCGGCGCCGGCGCATAGCGTGAGCACCCAGCCCATGCTGCCGTCGACGGCGGCCACCGCTTCTTCCAGCCGCACGGCGTCCGGCAGGGCCAGCTCGGCGCCGCCGCAGCTGCGCGGCGCCAGCATCTTCAGCCAGCCGCGCCGGTGCAGCAAGGCTTGCTGGACGGGGTGCAGGAAGCGCGCCGCGTCGGCGGCGGCGGCATGGCGCAGGATGCGCTGCGCGTCGCGCCCGGCCAGCGGCGCAGCAAAGGGATGGCGGGAAGGTGCGGCGGTATCGGTCATGCTGGGCTAGGCGCAGTGGCTAAGCCCAGCATTCTCGCATTATTTCTGCTCAGGCGGCGTGCCGGCCTGATTGCGCTTGGCCACTTCGTTGCCGATGTAGCCGCCGCCGATGGCGCCCGCCACCGTGGCCAGCGTGCGGCCTTTGCCGCCGCCCACCTGGTTGCCCACCAGGCCGCCCACCACCGCGCCGATGCCGATGCCGAGCGCGCTGTTCTGCGGCGCCGGAGCAGGGGCCGGGGCCGGCGCAGGCTGCTGGGCTACCTGCTGGCTTGCCTGTTCCTGCGGCGCAGGCTTGGCGTATTCATGATGCACCACGGTCTTGTGATGCACCACTTCCTTGACCGCCGGTGCGGGGACTGCTGCTGGTGCCGGTGCAGCAGCCGGCTGCGCAGCCAGCGCGCCCGGCGCAGCCGTGCTCAGCTCGGCCGGCGAACCTGCTTGCACCGCCGCCGTGACGGGCGCGGTCTCCACACTGTGTTTTGTGCCGGGCAGCAAGCCGGCGAAGGCGGCGGCGCCGACCAGGCTGGCGATGGTGACCGAGGCGGCGGCAACAGCCATCAGCGGGTGGATGCGGGTGGTGGTCGAGGTGTTTTCCATTTTTATTCTCCGTAGGACAGGCGCACAATCGCGCCGATACGGTGATAACGCGCCAGAAACGAAGCCGGCTGTTGGAAAAATGTTTCCCAAGTAATCAAATGTAAGCGCCAAACCAACGCGGCCTGTGTACGTTGGCGCACGGACCAACGGCCCCTTCCCACCGAGAATAGCCCCAAGGGCCAGACCCGGCCGGGCTGGCCCGTCAGTCAACCGTGAAGGGGATCAACATGAACTTTATAATCTGGATCGTAATCGGCGGCATTATCGGCTGGCTTGCCAGCATGGTCATGAAGACCGACGCGCAGCAGGGCATCTTCCTCAATATGGTGGTGGGGATAGTCGGCGCGCTGCTGGGCGGCTGGCTGCTGGCGCCGATGTTCGGCAGCGGCACCATCAACGCCGACGACTTCAGCGCCTTGTCGCTGCTGGTTTCCTTCCTGGGCGCGGTCATCCTGCTCGGCATTGTCAACCTGATATTCCGGGGCCGCCTGCGCTAGTCCCCCCCGCCGGCATGCACAAAAAGCCAACACAACCGTTGGCTTTTTGTGCACAGCAACCAAGAATGTCGTTGACGGAATAGCACTCCATAAGGATACTCGGCATTTTTCCGCCCCTTGAGTGTCCTATTCAATGAATAAAACCCTGATCGCGCTCGCCATCCTGAGCACCGCAGCCCACGCCGACGAAGGCATGTGGATGCCGCAACAGCTGCCACAAGTAGCCAAGCAACTGAAAGCCGCCGGCCTGAAGCTGGACCCGTCCAAACTGACCCAGCTGACCGAGTTCCCTATGGGCGCCATCGTCAGCCTGGGCGGCTGCTCGGCCTCCTTCGTGTCGCCGCAAGGCCTGGTTGCCACCAACCACCACTGCGTCTACAACAGCGTGGCGCACAACTCCACTCCGCAGAACGACCTGCTGGCCAACGGTTTCCTGGCCAAGTCCTTCGCCGATGAAGTGCCGGCCGTGCCGGGCACCCGCATCTTCGTGACCAAGGAAGTGGTGGACGTGACCTCCAAGATCATCACGCCTGAAGTGGCCAAGCTGAGCGGCAAGAAGCGCAGCGACGCGATCGAGAAGAACCAGAAGGCCATGGTGGCCGAGTGCGAAAAAGACGAGGGCCACCGCTGCACCGTCGCCGCCTACTACGGCAGCCTGGAATACTACAAGATCAAGCAACTGGAAATCCGCGACGTGCGCCTGGTGCACGCGCCGCCGGCCGGCGTGGGCAAGTTCGGCGGCGACACCGACAACTGGATGTGGCCGCGCCACACCGGCGACTACGGCTTCTACCGCGCCTACGTGAGCAAGGACGGCAAGGCCGCCGACTTCAGCAAGGACAACGTGCCTTACGTGCCCAAGCACGTGCTGAAGCTGGCCAAGGAAGGCGTGAAAGAAGGCGACTTCATCATGGTGGCCGGCTACCCAGGCCGCACCAACCGCCACCGCCTGCCGTCGGAAGTGGACTTCACCTTCGGCTGGAACTATCCGCAGTTCGTGAAAGCGTCGGGCGACAACCTGGCCATCATCGCCGCTGAAACCAAGGACAACAAGGACAGCGCGCTGAAATACGCAGGCCAGGTGGCCGGCATCAACAACTACTACAAGAACCGCCAGGGCATGCTGGACTCCTACGCCGGTAGCGACTTCCTGGCCCGCAAGACCAAGGAGCACGAAGAGCTGAAAGCCTGGGTCAACAGCGACGCCAAGCGCAAGGCTGAATACGCGGCCGGCATCGCCCAGGTGGAAGAGCTGATCACCAAGCGCGACGCCAACGTCAAGCGCGAATTCGAACTGAGCTACTCGCAGCCTCGCCTGCTGAGCTCGGCCCGTTCGCTGTACCGCCTGGCGCAGGAATCGCAAAAGCCGAACGCCGACCGCAAGGCCGGCTTCCAGGAACGCGACCTGAAGCGCTTCGAAGCGTCGGTCTCGGCACTGGTGCGCAGCTACGACGAGAAAGTGGACAAGGCGCTGGTGCTGCACCACCTGGCCAAGTACGCCGCCATGCCTAAAGCCGAGCGCAACGCCAACTGGGACGCCGCCATCGGCATCGTGGACGGCATGGACGCCGCCGCGCTGAAAGCCGCCATCGACAAGCTGTACGCCGGCAGCAAGCTGGGCGACGCCGCCGAGCGCAAAGCATGGCTGGGCAAGAAGCCGGCCGACTTCCAGGCATCGAACGACAGCTTCATCAAAGCCGCCGTCGCCATGTACGACGTGGCGATGAAGGAAGAAGCGGAAGAAGAAGAGCTGGCAGGCAGCCTGCAGCAAGCCTACTCGAGCTACATGAAGGCCAAGATCGCCTACATGAAGACCAAGGGCCAGGCCGTCTACCCTGACGCCAACAGCACCCTGCGCGTGACCTTCGGCAAGATCGCCGGCCGCCCATGGGGCACGGCCGACGGCACCGCCTGGACCGCGTTCACCACCGTCAAAGGCGTGGCCGCCAAAGCCACCGGCGAAGGCGAGTTCAACGCGCCGAAAGCCCAGCTGGACGCGATCAAGAACAAGGACTTCGGCAAGTTTGTCGATCCTGCGCTGAAATCGGTGCCGGTCAACTACCTGGCTACGCTGGACATCACCGGCGGCAACTCCGGTTCGGCCGCGCTGAATGCCAAGGGCGAGTTCATCGGCCTGGCCTTCGACGGCACGCTGGACTCCATCATTTCGGACTGGGACTTCAACAACGCCAACACGCGCGACATCCAGGTCGACCTGCGCTACATGCTGTGGAACATGAAGCACGTGGACAAGGCCGACAACCTGCTGAAAGAAATGGGCGCCGAGTAAGCACAGGCGTCTGCCCCGGGGCGGCCACCCGCCCCTTGAAAGCCACGCGCGCCCGACTGCCCGCGTGGCTTTTTTTCGTCCGCACGGTTGATGCGGATCAGGCCGGGGCGAGTTTCAGGCCGGCGATGCAGGCGATGATGGCGGCGATCAACAACAGGCGCAGGGGGCTGGCGCTTTCGCCGAAGGCGGCGATGCCGATCAGCGCGGCGCCGGCCGCGCCCAGGCCGGTGAACACCGCGAAGGCCGTCCCCACCGGCAGCTGCCTGAGCGATATCGCCAGCAGCGCGATGGCGCCGTTGGCGAACACCAGGCCCGCCACGCTGGGCCAGAAACGGGTCCAGCCTTCGGCGTATTTCAGGGCCACCGCCATCGCGATATCGACCAGCGCGGCGGCCAGCAGGATGGTCCAGGCCATGTCACTCCCCTTTCGCCTGCGCCATGCCGCGCTGCGTGGCGGGACGCTGCGCAATGCGTTCCAGCCACGTCGACACCGCCGGATACCCGGCCATGTCCAGCCCCAGCTCGTGGTGCGACGCCAGCCACGGCCAGGTGGCGATGTCGGCGATACTATAGCTGGCGCCCGCCAGCCAGGCGCTGGAAGCCAGCCGCTGCTCGTACACGCCGTACAGGCGGTGCACCTCGCGCCCATAGCGCTCCAGCGCCTGCTCATTGCGCGGCCCGGCGACGGCGCCATGGCGGAACCACCACAGCTGTCCCAGCATCGGCCCCACGCTGGCCACTTGCAGGAACAGCCATTGCAGCACCGTGCTGCGCGCCGCGCCGTCCCTGGGCAGCAGGCGCCCTGCCTTGTCGGCAAGGTGGATCAGGATGGCGCCGGATTCAAAGATGGCCTGGCCACTATCCACCAGCAGGGGAATCTTGTGGTTGGGGCTCATGGCCGCGAACTCGGGCTGGTGCTGCTGGCCTGCGTTCAGGTGCGCGCTGTCCAGCGCCATCTACGCCTCGCACAGCTATCTGAAGGCCGCCGCAAAGCGCGGCATCGCCCCGGACGACTGGGCCGCGCACGACTGGATCGGCCTGGACGACACGCTGGCCCACCTGGAGCAGGCCCGCTGGCTGGCGCAGAACGTGCCGCCCGGGCGCGTGCGCATGCGCGTGGACAGCCTGCTGGCCATGGTGGACGCCGCGCGCGACGGCATGGGCATGGCGCCGCTACTGTGCCACCTGGCCGGCGCCGAGCGCCGCCTGCAGCGCCTTGCCGACCCGGACCCGTGCTTCGACACCGGCCTGTGGCTGCTGACCCACCGCGACCTGAAAGACACCGCGCGCATCAAGGCGCTGACCCGGTTCCTCTACGAAGACCTGGGCGCAGCGCTGGGCTAAATCAACTTACTTCAGGCGGGCCTTGAGTTCCTGCGACGCCTGGCTCATCGCTGCGCGCACCCCGTCCACGCCGCTCAGGGGATTGAGCAGGCCGAAGTCGTGGATCATGCCGTTGTAGCGCACCGCGGTCACGGTGACGCCGGCGGCGTCCAGCTTGCGGCCGTAGGCCTCGCCTTCGTCGCGCAGCACGTCGAATTCAGCGGTCTGGATCAGCGCAGGCGGCAGGCCTTGCAGCTGCGGCAGCGTGGCTTGCAGCGGCGACGCGTAGATCTCTTTGCGCTTGGCGGCGTCCTTGGTGTAGCTGTCCCAGAACCAGACCATCATATTCCTGGTCAGGAAGTGGTTGTCGGCGAACTGCTGGTAGGACGGGGTATCGAAATTGGCGTCCGTTACGGGCCACAGCAGCAATTGCGAGCGCAGCTTGGGTTCGCCCTTGTCCTTGGACATCAGGGCCACCACGGCGGCCATATTGCCGCCCACGCTGTTGCCCGCCACCGCCAGGCGGCTGCCGTCCACCTGGATTTCCTTGCCGTGCGCTGCCACCCACTTGGTGGCGGCGTAAGCCTGCTTGATGGCGACGCCGTAGCCGGCCTCCGGCGAGCGGGTGTAGTCCACGTAGACCGCCACCGCGCCGGAACCGGACACCAGGTCGCGGATCAGGCGTTCATGGGTGGGGAAGTCGCCCAGCACCCAGCCGCCGCCGTGGAAGAACATGAACGCGGGCAGCGTGCCTTTGCTGCCGGCTGGGCGCACAATCACCAGCTTGATCTCTTCGCCGTCCACCGTGATGGTCTTGCGCGACACGTCGGCCGCGGGCAGGGCGGCCCCCTTCTGCGCTCCTTCCAGCACGGCGCGGGCGGCGGCCGGCGTCATGGTTTCCAGCGGCTGGCCGCCTTCCAGCGCGGTCAGGAACTTGGCGGTCTTGGACTCCACGCCCGGCAGGCCGCCGGCGAAGGCGCTGGTAGCGATCAGGGTGGCCAGGGATGCTGCGATCAGGGTTTTGATGGTGCGCATGATTTATCCTATCGTTGGTTATTTAATAGTGCACTACTTATTTGAGAGAGACCGGCAACGTTGTTGCCGCTGCATGGGACGAATAATACATAGTGCGCTATTTAATTGCAAGCTATTTTTATCGTTCGCCGGGCGAGCGGCACTTGCGCTACAGTCAGGCTTGCCCATACACCAACACAGGAGAACCACATGTCCGCCAAAAAAATCGCCGTGCTGATCGGCAGCCTGCGCAAGGATTCCATCAACCGCAAATTCGCCCACGAGCTGATCGCCCTGGCGCCCGCCTCGCTGGAATTCGAGTTCGTCGACATCGGCGGCCTGGCGCTCTACAACCAGGACCTGGACGACGAAGGCCAGCCCCCAGCCGCCTGGACCGCCTTCCGCGACACGCTGGCCAAGGTGGACGGCGTGCTGATCGTCTCGCCCGAATACAACCGCTCCATGCCGGCCGCCGTCAAGAACGCGCTCGACGTGGGCTCGCGCCCGGCGGGCAAGAGCATCTGGGGCGGCAAGGCCGGCGGCGTGGTGACGGTGTCGCCGGGCGGCGTGGGCGGCTTCGGCGCCAACCACGCCATCCGCCAGTCGCTGGTGGCGCTCAACGTGGCCACCATGCCCGCGCCGGAAGCCTATATCGGCGGCGCCACCAAGATGCTGGGCGAGGACGGCAAGGTGAATAACGACCAGACCCGCGAAGTGCTGCGCAAATTCATCACCGCCTACGCCGCCTGGGTGGACAAGAACGGCCCGCAGTAAGCGGCCCGGCACGGGGGAGGCGGCTCCCCCAATGCTACAATTCGGCTCTGATTCAGCGCCTACCCGGTGCGCTTTCACCACCATACCTCTGAGATCCAGACGCCATGCACCCAGAAATGCTCACGCCCTACGAAAAGGGCAACCGTAACCAGACCACCCTTTGGACCGACTGCATCGCCTTCTACGAGGAGCTGGCGCGCCGCTTCCCGCAGGTGCTGCGCTTTGAACAGATAGGCGTGTCGGACGGCGGCATTCCGGTGCATCGCGGCGTGGTGAGCGCCGACGGCGTGTTCGGCCGCGACGAGATCAAGGCCGCCGGCCGCACCGTCTTCTTCAACAACAACGGCATCCACCCCGGCGAGCCGGAAGGCGTGGACGGCTGCATGGCCCTGGTGCGCGACTTCTGCTACGACCCGGCCAGGCTGGCCGCGCTGGGCGAAACCGTGTTCCTGTTCATCCCCGTGTACAACGTGGACGGCTGCCTGAACCGCGCCAACACCTCGCGCGTGAACCAGGACGGCCCCGAGCAATTCGGCTTCCGAGGCAACAGCCGCCACCTGGACCTGAACCGCGACTTCGTCAAGTGCGACACCCTGAACGCCAGGCTGTTCAACCAGCTGATCGCATCGTGGCAGCCGGACGTGATGGTGGACACCCACACCTCCAACGGCGCCGACTACAGCTACACCATGACGCTGATCCACACCCAGGCCGACAAGCTGGGTTACGGCCTCGGCCCCTTCCTGCGCAACACCATGCTGCCCGCGATCTACGCGGAGATGGAGCAGCGCGGCTGGCCCACCTGCCCCTATGTAAACCCGGTGCAGGACACGCCGGACGACGGCATCGCCGAATTCCTGGAAGTGCCGCGCTTCTCCACCGGCTTCGCGGCGATGCACCACGTGATCGGCTTCATGCCCGAAACGCATATGCTCAAGCCCTTCGCGGACCGCTACGAATCCATGCGCGCACTGGTGGAAACCACGCTGGCCTTCACCGTGCAGCACGGCGCCGAGATCAAGCGCCTGCGCGCCGAAGCCAAGGCCGCAGGCCGCAAGCAGACTGCCTGGCCGGTGATGTGGCAGATGGACGAGAACAATCCATCCACCTTCCGCTTCAAGGGCTACGCCGCCAAGCGCCACCCCAGCGTGATCGGCAACTACACCCGTTTGTCCTACGACCGCAGCCAGCCGTGGGAAAAGGACATCGCCTACTACAACAGCTTCCCCGCCAGCGTGACCGTGCGCGCACCGAAAGCCTATGTGGTGCCGCAGCAGTGGCGCGAAGCCATCGAGCGCCTGCAATGGAACGGCGTGCGGATGACGCGCGTTGAGCAAGCGGAAACGGTGGACGCGCAGTACTACCACATCGCCTCCGTGCAATCGCGCCCCACCGCCTACGAGGGCCATATGTTCCACGACGGCGTAGAAGTGGAAGCGCGCACCGGCAGCTTCCAGCTCAATGTGGGCGACTACATCGTCTCCCTGGACCAGGACAACGCCCGCTACGCGGTGGAGACGCTGGAGCCGCAAGGCCACGACAGCTTCTTCCGCTGGGGCTTCTTCAACAGCGTGCTGGAAAAGAAGGAAGCCTTCTCGGACTACGTCTTCGAAGACCTGGCGCTGGAGATGCTGGAGACCGAGCCTGAGCTGAAAGCCAAGTTCGAAGCGTGGAAGCTGGCCAATCCGGCGCTGCTGTCCGACCAGGACGCGGTGCTGCACTTCATCTTCCATCACGGTAAACGGCACGCCGAGCCGGAATGGCGCCGCTACCCTGTGCTGTCGATCCTGTAAGAGATCGATGCACTACGCACTCAACCTGCGGACCTTCTTCTACAGCCACTACTTCCACCTGGGCCTGCGCTTCGCGGCAGGCCTGGTCGGCGTCACCATCATCGCGCAGCAGTTCGCCGGCATGGCCGTCGCCATGACGGTGTGCATAGGCGCGCTGTGCACGGCGCTGATGGACATGCCCAGTCCGTTGAAGCACAAGTTCAACGAGATGCTGGCGTCGGTGCTGCTGTGTACCGCCGTGACCCTGCTCATCAGCCTGTGCGGCCCCGTGCCGTGGCTGCTGATGACCATGCTGGTGCTGGTGAGCTTCTTCGCCAGCATGATGGTGGTGTACGGGAAGAAGTCCATGCCCCTGCAGCTCGCCACGCTGTTCATCATGACCATGTCCATGGAACATCAGATGACGGCGCGCGAGTCCTTCCGCCACGCCGGCCTGTTCCTGCTGGGCAGCGTGGCCTATCTCGGCTATGCCATGGCGCTGGCCTGGCTGCTGCGCCACCGCATCAAGCAGCAGGTGCTGGCCGAGGCGCTGTTCGAGCTGGCGGCCTATATCGACATCAAGGCCGACTTCTACGACACGCGCTACAACCTCACCGAGCAGTTCAACAAGCTGGTGCGGCACCAGGCCCTGTTGGCGGACCGCCAGCAGGCCTCGCGCGACCTGATACTGCGCAGCCACCAGAACCGCAAGGACGCCATCGTGGTGCAGATCCACGTCTGCATGCTGGACCTGTACGAGCAGATCCTGTCCACCCACACCGACTACGCGCTGCTGCGCACCCACCTGGCCGACGCGCCGGTGCTGGCAACGCTGCACGACCTGGCCTACAAGGCCGCGCGCGATATTGAGTCGGTCGGCTATGCGGTCACGCGCAAGCTGCCGTCGCACGCCGCCATCAGCTACGCGCCGGAGATGGAGGCGCTGGAAGCGGCCATCGCGCAGCTGCAGGCGGACGCCAATGCAGGCAAGCCCGCAGGCGAAGCGCTGGCCGTGCTGCGCGCTCAGCGCAACAAGATCCGCGCCATCATCCGCATGATAGGCGAGCTGCATGTGGCCAGCCAGAAGGAGTACGAAGGCACGCCGTTCTGGGTGGACGCGGACATGCAGCCCTTCCTGTCGCAGCAGAAGTACGAGCTGCAGCTGATGCTGTCGCACTTCCGCATGGACTCGCCCATCTTCCGCTTCTCGCTGCGGGTGGCGATGGCGATTGCCGCCGGGCTGGCGGTGGGCCATGTGCTGCCGTACGCGGCGCACAGCTACTGGATCGTGCTCACCATCGTCATCATCCTCAAGCCCAGCTTCAGCATGACCAAGCAGCGGCGCAGCGACCGCATCGTCGGCACCATTATCGGCTGCGTCATCACGGCGCTGATACTGAAGTTTGTGGAGGCGCAGGCCGTCATCATCGGCATCCTGATTTTGGCGACAGTGGCCACGCCCACCTTCATCTACGTGCGCTACCGCTACGCGGCGATTGCGGTGTCCATCATGATACTGCTGCAGATGCACCTGATCGCGCCGGGCAACACGAGCCTGATCACCGAGCGCCTGGTGGACACCTTCATCGGCGCGGCGGTGGCCACCGTGTTCAGCTTCGTGCTGGCGAACTGGGAGTACCAGACCTTGCCGCGCCTGATACGGCAGGTGCTGGACGTGAACCTGCGCTACATGCAGGCCTCGTTCGATCTGCTGCAAGGGAAAAGCCGCAACGACTTCCCCTACCGCATCGAGCGCAAGCGGCTGATGGACAGTCTGGCGGGCCTGAGCGCGGCGCTGGTGCGCATGATGGACGAACCGGCCAGCAAGCAGCGCGCGGCCGAGGACATCAACCTGTTCATCGTGCAGAACTACCTGCTGGTGGCGCACGTGGCGGCGCTGCGCGCCATCCTGCGGCGGCATGTGAAGGACATCCCGGCGGACGCGGTGAACGCCATGCTGGCGCAGAGCCACGCGCAGGTGTTCCAGACCCTGTCGCGCGCGCTGGCGCAGCACGGCCAGCCGATGCCGCCGCAGCCCGCGCCTACGTCAGCTATGGCCGCCGCGCCGGAGCCGGCAACGGAGCCCGGCGCGCATGCCGACGTCGCCTGGTCCGGCTGGCCGGTGGTGCAGCGGCGCATCCGGCTGCTGCAGGCGGATGCGGACAAAATCATCGTTCACAGCGAGGCGATCGTCCGCAACGTCTCCATCAGCGCCATGTGATGTGTAGCGCACATAGCGCGCGGAAAGACGGGCCTACAATCAGGTAATCCCAACCTGAACGGAAGCCACCCCATGAAACAGCTGATGCTAGTTTGCAGCGGCCTGCACGCCATGATCGCGCTGCTGTTCGGGGCTGGGGCGCTGTTCCTGGTCGCCATTGCCGCCCGCATGGGCTGGCACGCGGCGGGCGGCGACTTCGGGCTCTCGGCGGCGCAGGAAGTGATCGAAGCGATCGGCATCCTGGCCGCCGCCGTGGTGGCGCTGCAGATCGCCGAAACCATCATCGAAGAAGAAGTGGTGCGCGACGCAGACATCAGCGCCCCCACCCGCGTGCGGCGCTTCCTGTCGCGCTTCTTCGTGGTGGTGGTGGTCGCGCTGGCCATCGAAGGCCTGGTCGCCACCTTCCGCGCCGTCCATGATGACGCTGGCGACCTGCTCTACGTCGCCGCCCTGATCGCCAGCGTAGGCGTGCTGCTGGCCTCCTGGGGCATCTTCATCCACCTGAACCGCTCAGCCGAAGAACTCGAACCCGCCGCCATGGAAGAAGCCCAGGCCGAAGACCACAAGGTCCAGCCCTGATTTGGTTTATCGCCTAGTCCCGGCCGTGCCTAGCGCTACGCGGGCGGCGGCGAGGTCCCAGGCGGCGCAGCCGACGGTTTTGAAGAGCACCGCTTCCGTGTCGGCCATCGGGGCCGCGCCGAGCGCCTGGGCGATGCCTTGCACCTGGGACCAGTCGGCGCCGGCTTGCAGCAGGTCGCCGGCTTCGTGGCGGGCGCCTTCTGGGTCGTCGACGTAGATGCGGCTGCCCAGCACGGTGGCGCGGGCGATTTCGGCGGCGTCGGGCTTGAAGGCGCCGACGGCGATGATCAGCCGCCCGGCGCGCGCGGGGTGCAGGTAGACCGGCTGCTTGCTGGTGGTGCCGGTGATGACCACATCGATGTCGTCCGCCAGCTCGGCGACATCGGCCGCTGCGGGCCGGTGCGCGGCGTGCAGGTGCTCGGCGATGAAGCGCTCGGCGGAGGCGCCACTGCGGCCGCCTATGCTGATGGCCGCGTGCGGGTAGATGACGGACAGCGCCTGCGCATGCTTCAGCGCCTGCGTGCCGGTGCCGACCAGCAGCACATGGCGCGGCGCGCGGCCCAGCAACGTGGCGATGCCCAGCATGGACAGCGCGGCCGTGCGGCGGCCCGTGACGGTGGCGCCGTCCAGCGTGAGGACGATGGCGCCGGTGGCGGCGTCCAGCACGCTGACCTGGCCTGCAATGGTGGGCAGGCCGCGCACGCCGTTGCCCGGCACGACGGTGATCAGCTTGTGCACGGCGATGTCGGGCGCGGTGGCGACCATGGACAAGATCACGCCGCCGTCGGCCAGCGGCACCACCTGCCGCGCCGGACAGGCTATGATGCCTTGCGCGGCTTGCGCCACGGCGATGCGCAGCGCGTCCACCAGCACGGGGAACGGGATCAGCGCGGCGGTGTCTGCGGCGCCGAGCGCGGACTGCGGAGGGAGGGGTTGCGGCATGGCGTCTCCAGGTGCGGCGCACGCTTGATCGCGTGCGGCGTCCTGATTATCATAACAGCCAGTATTGTTACCTTGCCATGGAAGATGTCGTCATTCTGTCAGAGCTGTGGCGCATGCTGCGCCAAATTCCGCGTGTCGTTCTATTGGGGTGAAACGGATGCGCATCCAGGCGGCACCGTGCCGCAGCGCATGGTGATTCCGATCTCGCCGCACCTGGTGGCGATGCGCGGCACCGAGCACCGGCCTTCGCGCTGTTCGGCGCTGGAAGGCGAAGTCGGCCAGCAGGTCGGCTGTTCCATTTATCCCCTGCGTTCCAGCACCTGCCGCGAGTTCGAGGCGGGCACGCCGGCCTGCAACGCGGCGCGCGCCCACTACGGCCTGGCCGAGATCGAGCCCGAACCTGCTTAAGCGTGGCAGACGCGGTTGCGGCCCGTCTCCTTGGCCTGGTACAGCAGCGCGTCGGCCTTTTGCAGCATGGCTTCGGCGGTGCCCACCGCGTAGTCGGCGAACACGCCCATGCTCATGGTGACTTTCAGGCCGGGCTCCACTTCGTGCCACGGGTGCTGTTCGATGATCTGGCGCAGCTTGTCGCACAGCGCGGCGGCTTGCGGCAGGTCGGTTTCGGGCAGCGCCAGCACAAACTCCTCGCCGCCGTAGCGCGCCACCAGGTCGCTCAGCCGCACGTGCTGGCGCAGGATGGCGCCCACCTGGCGCAGCACCGCGTCGCCGGTGGCGTGCGAGTAGTTGTCGTTGATCTTCTTGAAGAAATCGATGTCGCCGATCACCAGGCTCAGTGGCCGCTTGTGGCGCACGGCCTGGTTGTACAGGCTGTTGGCCTGCTCGTCGAAGTGGCGGCGGTTGTACAGGTTGGTGAGCGCGTCGCGGATGCTCAGTTCACGCAGCTGGCCGGCTTGCTCCAGGATGGTCTGGTGCGACGCTTGCAGTTCTTCGTGGCTGCGCGCCAGCTGTTCGCTCATTTCATTGAAGGCGCTGGCCAGCGTGGCCACTTCGTCCTTGCCCTGCACCGGCACTTGCTGGCGCAGCGAGCCGCCGTGCATGGCGCGCACCGCGCTGGTGAGGCGGCTCAGGCGGCTGCTCAAACCACGGCCGAGCGCCAAGCCGAGGCCCAGCGCCAGCACTGCTGCGCCAGCCGCGCCGGCGGCCAGCGAGGAACGCATGGCGCCCAGGAATTCCAGCTCTTGCCGGCTGGGCGTGACCACGCCTTCGGTGGAAACATAGGCCGCGACCTTGCCGTTCACTTCGATAGGCCGGGCTTTGGCGCGGGCGTCCGTGGGCAGAATGGAGTCGCGGCCGTATTGGCCGGCGCCCAGCAGGACTTTGTAATCCGGGTCGGTCAGGACAAAGCGGAATGGCGGCTGACGCTGGCGGTCAGGGCCACCAGCGTCGCGGTCGCGGTCCCCGTCGCCTTCGGGGCCGCGCGGGCGATCGTCTGGGCCGGGGCCGGCTTGCCGGGCATTGTCCGCTGACGGTGCAGCCTGGCGTGAGACGGTGCGCCAGATGCGCGGCGCGGCCTGCCCGCCGTCCGCCTGCGTGGAGCGCTCGGCCGGTGGCGGCTGGCGGCCATCCGGCGGGCCACGGCGGTCATCAAATTCCGGGCGGCGGCCATCGGGCGGACCACGGCGGTCGTCGGGGTCCGGGCGGCGGCCATCGGGCGGACCACGGCGGTCGTCGAACTCGGGGCGGGCGCCATCCGGCGGACCACGGCGGTCATCAGGGTCGGGGCGGCGGCCGTCAGGAGGACCACGGCGATCGTCGAACTCGGGGCGGGCGCCGTCCGGCGGGCCTCGGCGGTCATCAAATTCGGGGCGGCGGCCGTCGGGCGGGCCACGGCGGCCGGCGGGTTCCTGGCGGCGGCCATTCTGCTCATCACGCGGCTCGCCGGGGCGGGCGCCGTCTTCGGCCGGGGGGCCGTCTGCGCGCGGGGCGCGCGACTGCTGGTCGATATTCGGCGGCATGCGCTCCAGCAGCTCGCTCGGGCGCTCGCCGTCCGGCGGCCCCTGGCGGCGCTCGGTGCGCTGCACAAAGTGGTCGAACGATTCGGTGGAGATGGCGGTCTTCCAGTCGCCATACTCGGTCAGGTAGGCCGTCATGAACGTATGGAAGTGTTCGGCGGCCTGCTTGCTCCGGATCGTGTCGAACTTCCTGTCGACGCTGGCGTAAGTCAGCCCGCCCACCACCGCCACGGACGCAAGTCCGGTCAGCAACAGCGCAAGCATCATTTTGATACGCAAAGACATTCCCTATCCCCTGTTTTTAATTGCTTTTAAGCCATTAATGATACAGCAGAGCCACACCCCTGCGTCTCCCTCTTGTGGAGAGTTATATTGATTTTTTATAGGCCACATCACAAATGAAAAGTTTATTTATGGGCGAGCGGCATTTATACTGCACTGCAACATCGCAAACATTGGAGCACATTATGAGCACCGCTAGCAATCTGACTTTCGACAGCTTCCCGCAAAATAGCTATTTCACCAACGTTGGCCGCGCAGCACGCGGTCTGGTCGCCGCCCTGCTGGCGCAAAAGCCAGCCGCCGCTCCAGCGCAGCGCAGCATGCCGCAGCCGACCCTGTTCGAGCTGGCCAGCCGTCCGCAAGCGAACATGCCCAACCTGATGAACGAGCTGCACTTCATGGCTTCGCGGGGTTAAGAATGGAACTGATCGCACTGTTCACCACCGTCGTTGGCGCCGCCGTTGTGGCCGCCCGTATCTGCCTGCAGCCTGCGCTGGACCGCTCGCTGGAAGAGCTGGAAACGCTGGCCAAGGCGCAATAAGCGCGCAAAGCCAAGCTGCCGCACCCCAAGAAAAAACCGGCCGAGGCCGGTTTTTGTCATTTCAGGTAGCGGTCGAACCAGCCTATGGTGCGACGGCGGATGTCGCGCTGGTTGTCCGGTTTGCGGATGGCGTGGCCCTCGCCTTCGTATATCGTCAGCGAGGTCGGCACGCCCATGGCGCGCAGGCCGTGCCAGAATTCCTGCGACTGCACGGCCGGCGTTTCCACGTCGCGCTCGCCCACATACATCATGGTCGGGGTCCTGGCCGCCTTGATCGATTCGATCGGCGAGGCGGCGCGGTAGATGGCCGGGTCGTCATAGGCGGTGGCGCCGAAGAACGGCACCATCCACTGGTCGATGCCGTTCTGGCCGTAGTAGCTGATCCAGTTGGCGATGCCGGCGCCGGCCACGGCCGCCTTGAAGCGCTGGCTGTGCGTGACGGTCCACATGGTCATGAAGCCGCCGTAGGAATGGCCCACCATGCCGAGGCGCTCGCCGTCCACCGGCGCAGCCTTGGTCACCGCGTCCACGCCGGACAGGATGTCGCGCAGGTCGCCGCCGCCGAAGTCGCGCCGGTTGGCGCGCGTGAATTCCTGGCCCTGGCCGTAGCTGCCGCGCGGATTCGGCAGGAAGACGTAGTAGCCTTTGGCGGTCAGTTCGCGTATCAGCGGATTGGCCTGCTCGCCGCCCGCCACGTAGCGCGGCGACGCGGCGGCGGCAGGGCCGCCGTGCACCTGCACCACCATGGGATACTTCTTGCCCGGCTCGGTCTTCTCCGGTCCCAGCAGCCAGCCCTGCACGCGGAAAGCGTCGCTGCTCCAGCTGATGCTCTGCACCGATACCTGCGGCGTGAAGGCCGCGTTGTCCTGCGTAACGGCTTTCAGCTGCGGCAGGCGGCCTGCAACAATGTGCGGCGCGGTGCGGAAGTCTTCCACCGCCGCCGCAGCCATCGTGCCGTCCGCGCTGAAGGACATGCGCCCGTCCGCGCCCGAGGTGCTGGCCGGGGCCGACCACAGCACCGCGTGCTTGCCGCCGCTGGTGCTCAGTTCCAGCGCCGCGTGGTCCGCGCCGATCAGCGCGGTGGCCAGCAGGCGCTTGCCGCGCCAGGCCAGGCCGTTGAAGCTGCCCGCGTAGCCGGGCGTGATGTTGACCGGCTCGCCGCCCGCCAGCGGCACGGTGTACACGTCGCCGCCGATGGAGCCGAAGTCGCTCATCAAGCCGCCGATGTAGGCCACGGTCTTGCCGTCTTCCGACACGTGCGGCAGGTTGAGCTGCGTGTTCGGCGCGGCGATCACGCGCTCCTTGCCGGCCGCGTCGATATGCAGCAGCTTGGCCACCCACCAGTTGTTGTCGCCGTTGCCCTTGGCGCCGGTGGCCACAAAGCCCTGCCCGTCCGGCGTCCAGTCGTATTCGTAGATGTAGCTGTCGGCGGGCGACAGCAGCTTCAATGCGCCGCCGGCGGCAGGCACGGTGGCGATGCGCTGCGCGTCTTCCACTTCGCCGATCTCGCCCACTTGCGGCGCACCCGCCTCCACCGCGCCCACCTGCTTGCGCGCGTTCAGCGTGGCCAGCAGCGCCAGGCGCTGGCCGTCCGGCGACCAGCGCGCGGTGTTGGCCACGCCCTTGATGGTCAGCAGCTGCCTGGCTTTGCCCTGCTGCGCCACGAACAGCATGGCGGTGCCGGCCTTGCTGTCGGATGCGATGAAGGCCAGGCTGCGTCCGTCCGGCGCCCAGCTTGGACGGTCGTAGGAGCAGGTGGCGCAAGGGTCGTACTCGTTCAGCACCTTGCCGCTGGCGGCGTCGCGCACCACCACCGTGGAATGCGGACGCCTGGGCAGGCCGCCCGGGTCATTGGCTTCCAGCGCCACCACGCGGTCGCCCGCGCCGGACAAGGCCAGCGAGCGGTAGTCGCGCAGGGCCGGTCCCTCGGCGTGGGCCATGGCCCCGGACAGCGCGGCCGTGGCCAGAAAGACTGCCTGCGCAGCGACCTTTACCTTTGCTTTCACCTGCATGGGCTTATCCTTTTTTGAGACGCGAGTTGTGGATGCTGTATCCGAAGTAAGTCACCACCGCCACCACCATCCAGACGGTGAAGATCACCTTGGTGGCGTGCGACAGGTTGATCATCAGGTAGGCGCAGGCGGCGATGCTCAGCGCAGGCACCAGGTAGGCGCCGAACGGCACGCGGAAGCCGCCCTTGGTCGGGATGCCCGCAGCGCGGTCTTTGCGGCGCAGCACCGGCACGGCCACCGAGACGATAATGAAGGCGGTCAGCGTACCCATGGAGACCATGTCCCACAGGAAGGTGGAGTCCACCAGGCCGGCCACCACGCCCACCACCAGGCTCACGATCAGCGTATTGCTGACCGGGGAATGGGTTTTCGCGTTCACGGTCTGGAAGGTCTTCGGCACCAGGCCATCCTTGGAGATGGCGTACAGGATGCGGGTCTGGCCGTAGATGGTCACCAGGGTCACGGAGAACACCGAAATCACGGCGCCTGCCGAGAGCACCAGCGCTGGCCAGGCCTTGCCCGTCACGTCCTGCAGGATCACCGACAGGCCCGCAGCCTGGCCCTCGAATTTGTGCGCGGGCTGCGCGCCCATGGCCGCCATGGCCACCAGCAGATAGAACACGGTAACGATCACCAGCGCGGCCAGGATGCCGATGGGGACGTTGCGCTTGGGGTTGCGCACTTCCTCGCCGGCGGTGGCGATGGTGTCGAGGCCGATAAAGGAGAAGAACACCGTGCCCGCAGCGGCGGCAATGCCGGTGGCGCCCGGCACCCACTCGCCCGGCGTGGCCTTGATGAAGGGGGTGAAGTTGCTGGCGTCGAAGCCGCTGAAGGCGATGGCCACGAAGAAGATCAGGATGGCCAGCTTGACCATCACCATGATGGCGTTGGTGGTGGCCGATTCCTTGGTGCCGCGCACCAGCAGCACGCAGCACATGGCCACCAGCACCATGGGCGGCAGGTTGAAGTGGCCGGCGTTCCATGCCCAGCCCGTGGGCGTGGCCAGTATCATCGGCGTGCGCAGGGTCTCGGGGATCTGCCAGCCGATGGCGTTGACGAGGAAGTTGTTCAGATAGTCCGACCACCCTATCGCCGTGGCGCTGGCGGCAAGCCCATATTCCAGCAGCAGGCAGAAGGCGACGATAAAGGCCAGGAACTCGCCCACCGTGCTGTAGGCGAAGGAATAGGCGGAGCCGGAAGCGGGAATGCGGAAGGACAGTTCGGCGTAGCACAGCGCCGTCAGGCCCGCGGTAAGCGCCGCCAGCAGAAAGGACAGCACCACCGAAGGACCGGCCTTGGGCACCGCTTCCACCATGGTGAAGAAAATGCCGGTGCCGATGGTGGCGCCCACACCTATCATGGTCAGCGAGAACAAGCCCATGGACCGGCTCAGGCCTCCGGGAAGCGAGTCGCCCTGTTCGGCATGCAGACCTACCGGTTTGGTACGGGTCAGTTTCTGGACCAGCGTTTGATTCACAGGCATTCCTTGGTGATGGGTACGGTAAAAAACAAGCGATTATAGGGCTTTACGCGGCGCGCGCCACGATGAATTTTGTACAAGAATGGCAACAATGTTGTTGGGCTGGGACGCTTTCGGCCCACGCCGCCGTCAGCGCTGGCCGAGGCGGGTGGAGCCGAACAAATCCTTCAGTTCGCGCGGCTGCGAGCGCCAGTACTGCGGCGGCGCCTGCACCTGCGCGCCCAGCCTGGCCGCCGCGTGCCAGGGCCAGCGCGGGTCGTACAGCATGGCGCGCGCCAGGGCCACCACGTCCGCGTCCTCCTGCGCCACGATGGATTCGGCGTGCTCGGCTTCCGTCACCAGGCCCACGCCTATGGTGGGCAGGCCGGTGGCGTGCTTGATGCGGCGCGCGAAGTGGATCTGGTAGCCCGGCCCCAGCGGAATCTGCTGCAGCGGCGACACGCCGCCGCTCGACACGTGGATGAAGTGCGCGCCCGCCTGCTGCAATTCGCGCGCGAAGGCCACGCTCTGCTCGATGTCCCAGCCGCCCTGCACCCAGTCCGAGGCCGAAATGCGCATGCCTACACACACCGATTCCGGCACCGCAGCCCGCACCGCGCGCAGCACCTCCAGAGGGAAGCGCATGCGGTTCTCCAGCGAGCCGCCGTATTCGTCCGTGCGCTGGTTGGACAGCGGCGAGAGGAACTGGTGCAGCAGGTAGCCGTGCGCGCCGTGCAGCTCGATGCCTTCGATGCCCAGCGCATGCACGCGGCGCGCGGCGGCCACGAAGTCGTCCTTCACTTTCCGCAGGCCGGCCGCGTCCAGCGCCAGCGGCGGGTGCTCGCCGGCGGCATGCGGCACGGCGGACGGCGCCACGGTCTGCCAGCCGCCCTGCGACGGCGGCACGCTGGCGCCGCCTTCCCACGGCCGCTGGCTGGAGGCCTTGCGGCCCGCATGCCCCAGCTGCACCGCCAGCGGCATGGACGAATACTTGCGGATGGCCTGCACCACCGGCGCCAGCGCGGCCTGGTGCGCGTCCGACCACAGGCCCAGGTCCCAGGCCGAGATGCGGCCCTCGGGCGAGACGGCGGTGGCCTCCGTCATCAGCAGGCCCGCGCCGGACAGGGCCAGCTGGCCCAGGTGGATCATGTGCCAGTCCGTGGCCAGGCCGTCGTCGGCCGAGTACTGGCACATAGGTGCGATGGCGATGCGGTTGGCCAGCTTCAGCGGGCCGAGTGCGTAAGGGGTGAACAGCTGGCTCATGGCGGCCTCCAGGGAGAGCAAAAGCAGCCAGTGTAACGCCAGTTCAAGGCCGTGGTTACAGTTGCTTACTTTTGATACAGGGCCATGTATAGCTTGGGGCGTGCCGGATAGCTAATCTTGAGTCTCAGCAAAAAATAAAGGGAGATCATCATGGCGATCATCAAAAAAATTCCAACCGTCAGCAGCAGCTACTCGGCGCTGGGCGTCATTGCGGCGATCTCCGTCATCGCCCTGTGCATGGCCGGCACCGCCGCCATTGCCGGCTGGCTGCCGGGCCAGCACCGCGCGGCCGACGGCGGCGATGATCTGCCACAGGTTTCCTCCGCCCCGCAGGCGACTCCGATTGCGGCTCCGGTTGCAGCACCCGCTGCTGCCCCGGCGCCCGACCGCTCCATGCAGCCGCGCGCACGCCGCGCCGCGCACGTGACTTCCACAACCTAAGTCACAAAAACAACAGCAGCCACGGTGCGCCCGCGCGGCGCCGCCGCCCAAAAAGGGGACCTTCCATAGGGAAGCGTCCCCTTTTTTACGTCCGGCCGCGACCGCCTCATTTTCACACATTGTTTTACCTATGAAACGCTGATTTTTATTTGAGACAAAACGCTGGATTTGTGAAAAATGTCTGCTATATTTCAATCACATTACAACCCACATACGAAGCACTGTTTTATATGTGGAACACATGAATTGTGAGAGAAATGATGATCGAAATCGAATTCCGCAACGTCGGCAAGAGTTTCATCGACCGGCAAACCTCACAGCCGCGTTCCGCGGTTACCAACGTCAACATTTCTATCCGCAGCGGGGAAGTCGTCTCCATCATCGGCCCGTCCGGCTGCGGCAAAAGCACACTGCTGAACATGGGCGCCGGCCTGTACCTGCCCACGGTGGGCGAGGTCTACGTGAGCGGCGAGCTGGTGACCAAGCCGGTGAAGAAGGTGGCCTTCATGCTGCAGAAGGATTTGCTGATGCCCTGGCGTACCATCCGCGCCAACGTGGCGCTGGGCCTGGAGATCGACGGCGTGTCCGCCAAGGAGCGCGACCAGGTGGCCAATGCGCTGCTGGCCAAGTGCCACTTGAAAGGCTTTGAAGGCCACTATCCCTACCAGCTGTCCGGGGGCATGCGCCAGCGCGCCGCGCTGGCCCGCACCCTGGCGGTGGACCCGCACGTGCTGCTGCTGGACGAGCCCTTCTCCGCGCTGGACGCGCAAACCAAGATGATCCTCCAGCAGGACCTGGCGCAGATGCTGTACGAGAAGCAGCGCACCGCGCTGTTCATCACCCACGACCTGATCGAAGCGATTGCCCTGTCGGACCGCCTGCTGGTGATGAGCGAACGCCCCGGCACCGTGATCGAGGAAATCATCGTCGATCTGCCGCACCGCAACGATCCGCTGGCGCGCCGCAAGCTGCCCGAAATCGGCCCCCTGGCGGGACGCCTGATGGAGCTACTGAAAGTGGGCAAGGACCAGGAAGCCGAACTGCACTAACTTTTCACGAAATCAGGAGCGTATATGAGCATGCATAAAATCCTCGCCTCGGCCGCCTGCGCCGTAGCCATGGCCTTCGCCGCCGCACCAGCCATGGCGGCGCCTGAAGAAGTCACCTACCTGCTGCCGGCGCCGCCGAACACGCCGGCCTTCGCGCCGTGGATGATCGCGCAGCAGAAGGGCTACTACGCGGAAGAAAACCTGAAGGTGACCTTCGTGGCGGCCAAGGGCGGCGTGGACGTGGCCAAGCAGATCGGCGCGGGCAACGCGGTGATCGGCGGCGCCATCGGCGACACCCCCATCATCGTGCGCGCCAACGGCGTGCCGGTGAAAGCCATCGCGGTGCTGGGCGCGGGCTCGCTGACCATGGTGGGCGTGCACCAGGGCGGAGGCATCAAGTCGCTGGCCGACCTGAAAGGCAAGACCATCACCGTCATGTCCTACACCGACACCACCTACTACGCGCTGCTGGGCAATATGAAGCACGTGGACCTGGGCAAGAGCGACGCCGCCATCCAGGCCGCCGGCCCGTCCGGCGTGTGGCAGGTGTTCGCGGCCGGCAAAGCGCAGGCCCTGGCCGGCGTGCCGGACTGGATCGTCAGCGCCACCGACGCCGGCGCCAAGGTGGACATTATCGAAACCAACGGCTTCAAGTCCATGGCCCAGGCCATCCTCGCTTCCGACGACACCATCAAGAACAAGCCGGAGCTGCTCAAGCGCCTGGTGCGCGCCACGCTGCGCGGCATGGAAGACATCATGAAAGATCCGAAAGCCGCCACCGCCGCCTACGTGGAAGCCATCCCCTCCTACAAGGGCAAGGAAGCCAGCATCGAGCAGATCTTCAATATGTACCGCAAATACGTGTACGCAAACCAGAAGCCGCTGGGCCAGATCGACGCGGCGCGCATGGACACGGTGCAGAAGTTCTACGTCAGCGAAGGCATCGTCTCCAAGGCGGCCGCCGTCAACGACCTGTTCACCAACCAGTTCATCGGGACGGCGCGCTAAATGGACACCGCAACCTCTATCACCCCTGCCATGAGCACGCCCGCCAAAGCCGCCCCGCTGCTGAGCGAGAAAACGCGCACCGTGCTGGGCAGCCTGCTGGTGCTGGCCATCTTCCTGGCGGCCTGGGAATGGGGTCCCGGCGCGCTGGGCATGCCTGAGTTCATCCTGCCGCGCTTCTCGCGCGTGCTGCAGGAATCGCTCTTCATGTGGAAGAACAGCGACCTGCTGGGCCACTTCGGCATCACCGCCATGGAAGTGGTGATCGGCTTCGCACTCGGCTCCCTGCTCGGCCTCGCGGTCGGCGTGGCGCTGGGCCTTTCGCCGCGCGCCGAGGCCATGCTATCGCCCTACATCCTGGCGCTGCAGATCGCGCCCAAGGTCGCCTTCGCGCCGCTGTTCGTCATGTGGCTGGGCTACACCATCTACCCCAAGATCATCGTCGCGGTGCTGATCGTGTTCTTCCCGGTGATGATCAACGTGCTGTCGGCCATCCGCACGGTGGACCCGGACATGGTGAACCTGGTGCGCACGCTGAACGCCTCGCGCTGGCAGATCTTCTGCCTGGTGGAGTTCCGCTCCGCCATGCCGGCCCTGTTCTCCGGGCTGCGCATCGCCTCCACGCTGGCCGTCATCGGCGTGACCGTGGGCGAACTGGTGGGCGGCAACCAGGGCCTGGGCTTCCTGCTGGTGGACGGCGAAGGCCAGGGCAACACGGCCGCCGTCTTCGTCGCCATCTGCGCGCTGACCTTGACCGGCATCGTCACCTACGGCGCAGTGGTATGGGCTGAGCGGCGCGTGCTGCACTACCTGCCTAAAGCCGCCACCAGCACCAAGTAAAGGAGCCACAGATGACTACGACCCAACTCCTGGCCGGCCGCAAGGTGCTCGTCACCGGCGCGGCGCGCGGCCTGGGCCTGGCCTTCGCCACCGCCATCGCCGAAGCCGGCGCCAGCGTGGCCCTGGCCGACATCCTGCACGACACGCTGGCCGCCTCGGTGGCGGCGCTGCGCGAACGCGGCCTGCAGGTACATGGCCTGCCGCTCGACATGGCCGATCCGGCATCGATCGAGGCCTGCGCCGCAGCGGCCGTGGCCCAGCTGGGCGGGCTCGATGGCCTGGTCAACAACGCCGCCATCACCAACTCCGGCGGCAAGTCGTCCGAGCAGATCGACATCGCCATGTGGGACAAGGTGATGGAGGTGAACGTCCGCGGCACTTGGCTGATGACCAACGCCTGCCTGCCCGCGCTGCGCGCCTCCGGCAGCGGCGCCATCGTCAACCTGGCCTCGGACACGCCGCTGTGGGGCGCGCCCAAGCTGATGGCCTACGTGGCCAGCAAGGGCGCCATCATCGGCATGACACGCTCGCTGGCGCGCGAGGAAGGCGCCCACAACATCACCGTCAACGCGGTGGCGCCGGGGCTGACGAAAGTCGAAGCCACCGAATATGTACCGGCCCAGCGCTACCAGACCTACCAGGACGGCCGCGCCCTGCAGCGCCTGCAGTTGCCGGAAGACGTGACCGGCGCGGTGCTGTTCGCGCTGTCCGGCCTGTCCCGCTTCGTCACAGGCCAAGTCCTTGCCGTCAATGGCGGCTTCGTAATGAACTAAATCAGGAGCATATCAATGAGCGACGTATCCGAACAAAAGCAGATCCAGCGCAGCTGGGACCAGCCGCAAGGCGCCTCCTTCGAGGAGTGGATGAACACCCGCGTGGCGCGCTTCTCCACCCGCAAGTACGACTGGAACGCGCTGAAGTTCCAGGCCGACTACGATCCGAAGTACCGCCGCGCGCAGATGCGCTACATCGGCACCGGCGGCACCGGCGTGGCCAATGACAGCAGCGTGATCCCGTCCGAGCACTTCACCTTCTCCACCATGATCATCCCGGCCGGCCACGAAGGCCCGCCGCACCTGCACGTGGACGTGGAAGAAGTGTTCTTCGTCCTGCGCGGCAAGCTGAAACTGGTGCTGGAAAAGGACGGCGAGCGTTTCGAGACCATCCTGACCGACCGCGACGTGGTGTCGATTCCGCCCGGCGTGTACCGCGAAGAGATCAACATCGGCGAGGAAGACGCGCTGATGTGCGTGATGCTGGGCGCGCAGAAGCCCGTCACGCCAACCTATCCGCCAGAGCACCCGCTGGCCAGCATCAAGCGAGGCTGAGATGAACTTTGCCGGCATCAGCGCCAAGGCACCGGAAGCGGACGGCTTGCAGTACGCCCTGTCCCTGCTGGAGCGCCATTTCGCGGAGCAGACCGTGGCCGTCGAAGGCGGCGCCGTGAGCTACCGCGAGATCGCTCCGGCGCCGGGCGTGCCGCCTGCGCCAGCCACGCAGTCTGCCATTGTGCTCTTGCACGGCATAGGCTCGGGCGCCGCCTCCTGGCTGCCTTGCGCGCTGGAGCTGGCAGCCGCCGCGCCGGGCGCGCGCATCATCGCCTGGAACGCACCCGGCTACGGCGCTTCCACGCCGCTGCCCGCCGCACGTCCCGGCGCGGACGCCTACGCAGCCCGCCTGCGCCAGATGCTGCAGGCCCTGGGCGTGCTGGGCGCGCACGACAGCGGCCGCATCACGCTGGTGGGCCATTCGCTGGGCGCCATGATGGCGTCCGCCTACGCGGCGGCCCATCCGGCCACGCTGGACAAGCTGGTGCTGCTCAGCCCAGCGCGCGGCTACGGCCAGGCGGCGCGGCTGGAGCAAGGTGCGCAAGTGGCCCGCGAACGCCTGTCCACCGTGGGCGAGCTGGGCGTGCATGGCATGGCCACGCAGCGCTCGGCCCGCCTCCTGTCCGGCAACGCCACCACCGCGCAGCGCGACTGGGTGCGCTGGAATATGGCGCAGCTGAACCTGGCCGGCTACACGCAGGCGGTGCATCTGCTGTGCGGCGACGCCATCGAGAACTACGCGCTGTCCGGCGCCGTGTGCGCAGTGGCCTCGGTCCACTGCGGCAGCGCCGACAACGTCACCACGCCGGACGACTGCCGCCTGGTGGCGGAGCGCCACGGCCTGCCCTTCGCACTGATAGACCAGGCCGGCCACGCCTGCTACGTGGAGCAGCCATCCGCTGCCATGGCCGCCATCCTGAACTGACCACTACAACATAACGGGACAAACAATGAACAACAAGCCTGAACAAGCGGAAGACGACAGCGCCGACAAATACACGGTGCCCGGCCTGGAACGCGGCCTGCGCCTGCTGTGCGAATTCAGCCGCAACGAGAAGACCTTGTCCGCGCCGGAACTGGCCAAGCGCCTGGACGTGCCGCGTTCCACCGTGTTCCGCCTGCTGACCACACTGGAGCGCATGGGCTTCGTCGAACGCGCCGAGGGCGGCCGCGACTACCGCCTCGGCATGGCCGTGCTGCGCATGGGCTTTGAATACCTGGCCTCGCTGGAGCTGACCGAAATCGGCCGCCCGCTGCTCGAGCGCCTGCGCGACGAAATCGGCTACTCCACCACGCTGGTGGTGCGCGACGCGCGCAACATCGTCTACGTGGCCAAGTCCAGCACCCCGGCGCCGTTCGTCAGCACCGTCAACGTCGGCACCCGCCTGCCGGCCCATGCCACGGTGCTGGGCCGCGTGCTGCTGCAGGACCTGACCCTGCCGCAGTTGCGCGAGCTGTATCCGGAAGAGCACCTGAAGGTGTATTCGGACAGCACGCCGCACACCGTGCTGGACCTGTTCAACCTGCTGCAGCAGGACCGCGAGCGCGGCTACGTGTGGGAGCAGGGCTTCTTCGAGCGCGGCATTTCCACCATGGCCGCGCCGGTGCGCGACCACAGCGGCAAGGTCGTCGCCGCGCTGGGCGCCACCATCCCCGACCAGAACATCGGCGGCGAACAGCTGGAGCGCATCGTGGCCCAGGTGCGCGGCAGCGCAGGCGAGCTTTCGCGCCTGCTGGACCACGCGCCGACCGAGACCGCGCAAATCGTCAACCTCTGGCAGCGTTGATCTGCCTCACGCAGCGCTGATTTTACGGAGCACATAATGAGCATGACCAATCTTGCAGGCCGGGTGGCGGTGGTGACGGGCGGCTCGTCCGGCATCGGCTACGCCACCGTGGAACTGCTGCTCGAAGCCGGCGCCGCCGTGGCCCTGTGCGGCCGCGACGCCGCCCGCCTCGACACGGCCGTGGCCAAACTGCGCGAGCGCTTCCCCGCCGCGCGCCTGCTGGCGCAAAGCTGCGACGTGCTGGCGCCGGAACAGGTGGCCGCCTTCGCCGCCCGCGTGGAGCAGGAACTGGGCGCCGCGTCCATCCTGGTCAACAACGCCGGCCAGGGCCGCGTGTCGACCTTCGCCGACACCGCCGACGAAGCGTGGATGGAAGAACTGCGCTTGAAATTCTTCTCCATCATCCACCCCACCCGCGCCTTCCTGCCGCAGCTGAAAAACTCGGCCGACGCCGCCGTGGTCTGCGTCAACTCGCTGCTGGCGGTGCAGCCGGAACCGCACATGGTGGCCACGTCCGCCGCGCGTGCCGGCGTGCACAACCTGGTGCGCTCGCTGGCCACCGAGTTCGCGCCGGACGGCGTGCGCGTGAACGGCATCCTGATCGGCCTGGTGGAATCGGGCCAGTGGAAGCGCCGCTTCGACGCCCGCCCCGAAGAAGACCAGCACCTGGACTGGGCCGCGTGGACGCGCCGCCTGGCACAGAAAAAACAGATTCAAATCGGCCGTCTCGGCCTCCCCGAAGAAGCAGCGCGCGCCATCGTGTTCCTGGCCTCTCCGCTCTCTTCCTACACTACCGGCAGCCATATCGACGTCTCTGGAGGACTTTCACGCCATGTCTAATACCAAACAAATCACCGTCGGCGGCGCCATCGCCGCTTTCCTCGAACAGTGCGGCGTGAAAGCTGCCTTCGGCGTGATCTCCATCCACAACATGCCCATCCTGGACGCCTTCGGCGAACGCGGACAGATCCGCTTCATCCCGGCGCGCGGCGAAGCGGGCGGCGCCAATATGGCCGACTCGTATGCACGCAGCACCGGCGGCCTGGGCGTATGCCTGACCTCGACCGGCACCGCGGCGGGCAACGCCGCCGGCGCCATGGTGGAAGCGCTGACCGCAGGCACGCCGCTGCTGCACCTGACCGGCCAGATTGAAACGCCCTACCTGGACCAGAGCCTGTCCTATATCCACGAAGCGCCGGACCAGCTGACCATGCTGAAGGCCGTGTCGAAAGCCGCCTTCCGCATCCGCAGCACGGACACCGCGCTGAGCACCGTCAAGCAGGCCGTCCAGATCGCGCTGACGCCGCCCATGGGTCCCGTCAGCGTTGAGATCCCGATCGACATCCAGGCCGCGCTGATCGACATGCCGTCCGACTTCAAGCCGCTGCCCATCCAGCGCAACGAACCGTCCGTGCACGCGCTGGACGAACTGGCCGCGCAGCTGAAAAACGCCAAGCGCCCCATGCTGTGGCTGGGCGGCGGCAGCCGTGGCGCGGCCAGGCAGGTGCAGCGCCTGCTGGACATGGGCTTCGGCGTGGTCACCACCACCCAGGGCCGTGGCGTGGTGGCGGAAGACGACCCGCGTTCGCTGGGCGCCTTCAACCTGCACAAGCCTGTCGAGAACTTCTACCAGACCTGCGACGCCATGCTGGTGGTGGGCTCCCGCCTGCGCGGCAATGAGACGCTGAAGTACGAACTGAAACTGCCGCGCGCGCTGTACCGCATCGACGCCGACCCCGCCGCCGAAGGCCGCTGCTACAAGAGCGACTACTTCGTCTGCGGCGACGCCGAGCTGGCGCTGGAGGCGCTGGCAGACCGCCTGGAAGGCAAGATGCAGGTGGACCCGGGCTTCATCGGCGACCTGCAAAAAGCGCGCGACACCGCCGTGGCGGGCCTGGTTGACGGCCTTGGCCCTTACAGCGCGCTGGTGGACCAGCTGCAGCAAGCCGCAGGCCGCCGCTTCAACTGGGTGCGCGACGTGACGGTGTCCAACTCCACCTGGGGCAACCGCTATCTGCGCATCTTCGATCCGCTGGCAGGCGTGCACGCGCTGGGCGGCGGCATCGGCCAGGGCCTGGCCATGGGCATAGGCGCGGCCATCGGCGCGGCCGTCACCAACTCGGGCAAGAAGACCTTCACGCTGGCCGGCGACGGCGGCTTCATCCTGAACCTGGGCGAGCTGGCGACCGCCGTGCAGGAGAAGGCGGACATGGTCATCGTGCTGATGAACGACAAGGGCTACGGCGTGATCAAGAACATCCAGGACGTGCAGTACGGCGGCCGCCGCCACTACGTGGACCTGCACACGCCGGACTACGCCGAGCTGTCGCATTCGCTGCAGCTGCGCCACGCCCGCGTGAGCAAGCTGGCCGACGCAGGAGAGGCATTGCGCACCGCGCTGGCCGAACCGGGCCCCTTCCTGCTGGAGATCGACATGCTGTCGATCGGCAGCTTCAAGACCGCCTTCGCCGGTCCTCCGGTGAAGACCGAAACGCCTGCCGAAGCCACCGCTTAAGGAACCGCCATGCTGCATGTATCGATGATAGGTTGCGGCGCCATCGGCGTCGGCGTGATGGAGCTGCTCAAGACGGATCCCGAGGTGGTGTTCGACCTGGTGATCGTGCCGCAGTCCGGCCTGGAACACGCCGGCGCCACGGTGCGCGAACTGTGCCCGCACACCCGGGTGGACGTGGGCCTGAACGGCAGCCGTCCCGACCTGCTGATCGAATGCGCGGGCCACCTCGCCATCGAGGAGCACATCATCCCTGCGCTGGAAAGCGGCATTCCGTGCATGGTGGTGTCGGTGGGCGCGCTGTCCGAATACGGCCTGGCTGACAAGCTGGAACAGGCGGCGCAGCGCGGCAAGACCCAGGTGCAGCTGCTGTCCGGCGCCATCGGCGCCATCGACGCGCTGTCGGCGGCCCGCATCGGCGGCCTCGATTCGGTGGTGTACACCGGCCGCAAGCCGCCCGGCGCGTGGAAGGACACCCCTGCGGAAAAAGTGGTGGACCTGGACGCGCTGACGCAGGCCACCGTGATCTTCGAAGGCACGGCGCGCGAAGCGGCGCGCCTGTATCCGAAGAACGCCAACGTGGCGGCCACGCTGTCGCTGGCGGGCCTGGGCCTGGACCACACGCAGGTGCGCCTGCTGGCCGACCCCGGCGTGACGGAGAACGTGCACCACGTGGAAGCCAGCGGCGCCTTCGGCGGCTTCGAGCTGACCATGCGCGGCAAGCCGCTGGCGGCCAATCCCAAGACTTCCGCGCTGACGGTATTCAGCGTGGTGCGCGCACTGAACAACCGCGCGCACGCCCTCTCGATCTAAGGGAAGACAGATGAACCCGAACATCACCCAACAAATCTGCGTCGCAGGCGAATGGCGCCTCGGCGGCGGCGACAAGTACGCCACGCTGTACCCGGCCACCGGCGAACCGGTGGCCTACCTGAACGCCGCCAGCGTGGCCGACGTGAACGAAGCCATCGAGCGCGCCGACCATGCCTTCCGCACCAGCGGCTGGGCGCAGCGCAAGCCGCACGAGCGCGCCGCCGTGCTGAACAAGGTGGCGCAGCTGATACGCGAACGCGGCGAGGAACTGGCGCAGATGCAGCGCCTGGACAACGGCAAGCCGATCACCGAGACGCGCAACCTGGTGGCCAGCGCCGCCGCCACCTTCCAGTTCTTCGCCGCAGCCTGCGAAACGCTGGAGGAGACCATCACCCCGGCGCGCGGCGACAACCTCACCATGAGCGTGTACGAGCCCATGGGCGTGGTGGCCGCCATCACGCCGTGGAACTCGCCCATCGCCAGCGAAGCGCAGAAGATGGCGCCCGCACTGGCGGCCGGCAACGCGGTGGTGGTTAAACCCGCCGAAGTCACGCCGCTGGCCGCGCTGGAACTGGCGCGCATCTGCATCGAAGCGGGCGTGCCTGCTGGCCTGATCAGCGTGTTGCCGGGTAAAGGCTCGGTCATCGGCGACGCCATCACCCTGCACCCGCTGGTCAAGCGCGTGTCCTTCACCGGCGGCACCAGCACCGGCAAGCACATCGCCCATATCGCGGCGGACAAGATGATGCCGGTGTCGCTGGAACTGGGCGGCAAGTCGCCCACCATCGTGTTCGAGGACGCGGACCTGGACCACGCCGTGGCCGGCGTGCTGTACGGGATCTTCAGCAGCTCGGGCGAATCGTGCATCGCCGGTTCGCGCCTGTTCGTGGCGCACCGCATCTACGACAGCTTCATGGAACGCCTGGCAGCTGGCGCCGCCGCGCTGCGCGTGGGCGACCCGGCCGACGAGAAAACCCAGCTCGGCCCGCTGATCACCGCGCGCCACCGCGACAGCATCGAGTCCTATGTGGCGCTGGGCGTGGCCGAGGGCGGCCGCATCCGCGTGGGCGGCATGCGTCCGCAAGGCGCCGCTTTCGACAAGGGCAATTACTACCTGCCCACCATTATCGAAGGCGTGAAGAACGACTGGCGCATCTGCCAGGAAGAGATCTTCGGCCCGGTGCTGGTGGCCATGCCCTTCAGCGACGAGGATGACCTGATCAGGCAGGCCAACGACAGCGTGTACGCGCTGGCGGCCGGCATCTGGACCCAGGACTACAAGAAGGCCTGGCGCTACGCCCGCGCGGTGCAGGCCGGGAACGTGTGGATCAACACCTATAAGCAGTTTTCGATTTCGACCCCGTTCGGCGGCTGGCGCGACAGCGGCCTGGGACGCGAAAAGGGCCGGCTCGGCATTCTGCAATACATGGAACAGAAAAGCGTCTACTGGGGCATGAACCACATGCCGCTGCCGTGGGCGCAGGGAGCGAAATAATGGATGTTCTTGGCATTGATGAAATCACCTACGGCGCGGACGACCTGCCCGCCTGCAAAACCTTCTTCTCCGACTGGGGCCTGAAGCTGGTGGAAGAAAACGAAGGCCTGCTGGCATTCGAAACGCTGAACGGCTGCCGCGTGCTGGTGCGCCGCTCGGACGACCCGGCGCTGCCGCCCGCCATCGAAGCCGGCCCGACGCTGCGCGAAGTGGTGTGGGGCGTGTCCTCGGCTGAAGTGATGGACCGCTTCGGCGCCATCGTGCGCGGCCTGCCCGGCGCTTACGAAGACGCCGCCGCCGGCCGCATCGGCTGCACCGACCCGAACGGCCTGGCCGTGCGCTTCCAGGTGACGCGCAAGCAGGACGTGGACGTGGAATGCGCCGAGATGAACACCTGGTCGCACCGCCCGCGCGTGAACCAGCGCAGCCCGGCCTACGAACGCGCCACACCCATCGAAGTGGGCCACGTGGTGTTCTTCGTGAAGGACGTGGCGGCCTGCGAAGCCTTCTACCGCAAGCACTTCGGCTTTGTGCAGTCGGACAGCTACCCGGGCCGCGGCGCCTTCCTGCGCTGCGCCGACGTGGGCGGCCACCACGACATCTTCCTGCTGCAAACGCCGGACCCGAAAGCTGGCCTGAACCACGTGGCCTTCACCGTGCGCGACATCCACGAAGTGTTCGGCGGCGGCATGCACATGTCGCGCCAGGGCTGGGACACGCAGCTGGGACCGGGCCGCCATCCGATTTCGTCGGCCTACTTCTGGTACTTCAAGAATCCGGCCGGCGGCCTGATCGAGTACTACGCCGACGAAGACCAGCTGGACGAGCACTGGGAACCGCGCGAATTCGAACCCGGCCCCACGGTGTTCGCCGAGTGGGCCATCGAAGGCGGCCTGGATGGCAACACGCGCAGGCAACGCAACGCGAAAGCCCCAGAAGGCAAATTCCTGACCGACAAACCAAAGTCCTGAACGGAGAATCATCATGCAAGAACGTTATCTCACCGTGCACCAGACCCGCCGCCGTGAACCCACCGGCTACGAGGACCTGCTGGGCGATTCCATCGAACGCGCTTTCGCGTCCGGCATCGCCGACCTCGCCGCGCTGGTGGCGCACTTGAACCGCACCGGCCCCGGCTTCCCCGGCGGCGGCGCGTGGACCGAAGAAGGATACCAGGCCGAAGTTGCGCGCCTGGCCGCTGAATGCTGATCAGGAAGGACAAGCCATGAGAACCGTAGCCAACGACCCAGTAGACGCCGTCCTCGCAGCCGGCCTGAAAGACCTGTGGTACCCCATCTGCCCGTCGGGCTTTGTCGCCGAACGTCCCGTCTCGCTGCGCCGCCTGGGCCGCAAATTCGTGCTGTGGCGCGAAGCGAGCGGCAAGCTGCACGCGCTGGAAGACCACTGCCCGCACCGTGGCGCGCCGCTGTCGAAAGGTATCGTGCTGGGCGACCGTATCGCCTGCGGCTACCACGGCGTACAAGTGCGCTTCGACGGCGTGGTGACCAGCGTGCCGGGCAGCCCCGGATGCAAGCTGGAAGGCGCAAAAGCCACCCGCTCCTTCCACGTGCAGGAAGCAGCCGGCGCCATCTTCCTCTACAACGCCAGCAAGGACGTGGACCAGCCGCCGCCGCTCGAACTGCCGCCTGAACTGACCGCGCCCGAGTACTCCAACTTCCTGTGCTACGCCGAGTGGAACGGCGACTACCGCTACGTGCTGGACAACGTGCTCGACCCGATGCACGGCACCTTCCTGCACAAGCAGTCGCACTCCATGGCCGAAGGCGAATCGACCGCCGCCTTCCGCGTGCGCGACACCGACACCGGCTTCGTCTTCGAGAAGGAAGGCCAGCGCGGCGTGAACTTCGACTGGACCGAATACGCCGAAACCGGCATCCAGTGGATGCGCCTTGAGATCCCGTATCCGAAGACCGGCGGCCCGGGCGGCAACTTCATCATCATCGGCGGCTATGCGCCGATGGAGGAAGGCGCCACCGCCGTGTTCTTCTGGCGCGTGCGCAAGGTGGAAGGCTGGCAGCGCGACACCTGGCGCTTCCTGTACAAGAATCGCCTGGAAGCGCGCCACTGGCACGTGCTGGAACAGGACCGCGAGATCCTGGAGGCGATGGAGCCGGACGCCAACCAGCGCGAGATGCTGTACCAGCACGACATGGGCATCGTGCGCCTGCGCCGCCACCTGCGCGGCCTGGCCAAGGCGCAGATCGCCGCCGCTGAAGAAAAGACTGCCTAAGACTTACGAGAGTATCGGGAGCAACCGCCATGAGTAACACCCAACAAATCACCGTGCGCGTGCAGGCCATGCGCTTCGAAGCGCAGGGCATCGTCAGCGTGGAGCTGGTGTCGCCGGAAGGCGCCGAACTGCCAGCCTTCGCGGCCGGTTCGCACATCGACCTGCACCTGCCGAACGGCGTGGTGCGCAGCTACTCGCTGTCGAACTCTCCGCTGGAGCGGCGCCGCTACGTGATCGGCGTGCTGCAAGACCGTAACTCGCGCGGCGGCTCGCGCTATGTGCACGAGCAGCTGCGGGTGGGCTCCACGATACAGATAGGCGCGCCGCGCAACAACTTCCCGCTCGACGAGACGGCCGCGCACACAGTGCTGATCGCCGGCGGCATCGGCATCACGCCCATCTACAGCATGCTCAATGAGCTGCGCCGCATGGGCAAGTCGGTGGAGCTGCTGTATTGCGCGCGCAGCCGCAAGGAGGCGGCCTTTGTCGACCAGCTGGTGGCCGAAGGCCGCGCGCAAACCCACTTCGACCAGGAAGCGGGCGGCCCGCCGGACCTGCGCGGCTATCTGGCCAGCAAGTCCGCAGCGGCGCACTTCTACTGCTGCGGCCCCACGCCGATGCTCAATGCCTTTGAAAGCATCTGCGCGGAGCTGAAGCTGCCCAATGTGCACATCGAGCGCTTTGCCCCGGCCGAGCCGGTGGTGGCCATGCAGGGCAGCGAGTACGAATGCCAGCTGGCCAAGTCGCAGAAGATGGTGATGGTCCCGGCCGGAAAATCGCTGCTCGACGCGCTGCTGGAAGCCGGCATAGACGTGGACCACAGCTGCCGCGAAGGCGTGTGCGGCTCGTGCGAAACGGCGGTGCTGGACGGCGTGCCGGAGCACCGCGACGGCGTGCTGACCAAGGCCGAACGCGAGTCGGGCAAGACCATGATGGTCTGCGTGTCCGGCTGCAAGGGGAACCGGCTTGTGCTCGACCTGTGATGGCGGGTTACGCCGCTGCGCGGCTAACCCGCCCTACGCACATGTCCACGCACAGGCCCCGTAGGGCGGGTTAGCGCGCAGCGCGTAACCCGCCAAAGCCCGCCACCGGCATCCGTCCGGTTTTTTTTGCGCCCAATTCAAGTTTGAAACGACGTTTTATCCATGAAACGCGGCTCATGCCGCCCATAACAAAAGGGGAGTTCCGATGAAGAAGCACATCTACGCAGCAGCAGCAACCGTCGCCGCCATCACCGGCGGCGCGGCCCAGGCGCAAAGCAATGTCACCGTCTACGGCAGCCTGGATGCAGGCGTGGCCTACGTGAGCAACCTGAATGGCCAGTCCACCGTGCGCGTGGACCAGGGCACCATGCAGCCGGACCGCTTCGGCTTCCGCGGCGTGGAAGACCTGGGCGGCGGCCTGAAAGCCGTGTTCCAGCTGGAAGGCGGCTTCGCCACCGACACCGGCGCCAGCATCAACGCCAGCAAGATCTTCAACCGCACTTCCATGGTCGGCCTGTCCGGCAATTTCGGCAGCGTCACCCTGGGCAATATGCCGGACATCGTGTTCGACTACGCGGGCAAATTGAGCAACGGCTTCCAGCTGACGAACTTCTACCTTTTCCACCCCGGTAACCTGGACACGCTGGCCAACACCTACCAGTTCACCAACGCCGTGCGCTACACCTCGCCGTCGATGAACGGCCTGACCGTGAGCGCCATGGTGGGCATGGGCGAACAGCCGGGCGACAGCAGCAAAGGCCGCAACACCAGCGCCGGCGCCAGCTACGTGAACGGCCCGCTGCGCCTGGCGCTGGCCTACAGCAAGCAGAACGACCGCGCCGCAGGCTACGCCGGCACCTTCCTCGGCACGCTGGGCCTGGGCAATGCGGGAACGGTGTTCAACAGCCTGACCACCTGGGCGGCCGGCGGCGGCTACAAGGTTGGCGACTGGCGCCTGAACGCGCTGTACACGCAGAACACGGTGGACCTGCCGGCGTCCAGCTTCAAGCAGAAGAACGCGGACCTGGGCGCGGCCTGGAACTACAACCCGCTCAACACGCTGAACCTCGGCTTCACCAACTCCAAGCTGGGCGGCGCCAAGTACAACCAGTTCAGCATCGGCAACGCCTACGCGCTGTCCAAGCGCAGCGAGTTCTATGTGCAGGCGGCGTACCAGAAGGCCAGCGGCACGGCGCGCTTCGCGCTGCAGAACAACACCGGCGCGGCTGACGGCAAGAACCAGCTGGTGACCACGGTGGGCGTGCACCACTCGTTCTGATCCCGTTCGCAGCAACACGCCGCGCCGTCCGGGCTTAGCCAGGGACCGCGCGGCGTTCTCCATGGAGTTACACATGTTTGCAAATCTCAAAATCGGCACCCGGCTGGCGGCTGGCTTTGGCGCCATCATCGTGCTGCTGGGCGGCATAGTCCTGATGGCGGTGCAAAGCCTGGCCAGCCTGCACCAGGCCACCAGCGAGATCGTCGACGACCGCTATCCGCAAGTGGTGCTGACCACCAGCGTGCTGATGCAGGTGAACGAAAACGCCATCTCCATGCGCAATATGCTGCTGGCCGATAATCCGGACATGCTGAAAGCGGAAACCGCCTCCATCGCGGCGGGCGAGAAAGCCATTGCCGATGGGCTCAACAAGCTGGAAGGCATGCTGTCCAGCGACGCGGGCCGCAAGGCCTACGCGGACATGCAGGCGCTGCGCGCCAAGTACCAGGCGGGCCAGGCCGAGTTCATGAAACTGGCGGGCAGCGGCGGCACCATAGACGCGTCCACGCTGCTCATGACCACGCTGCGCGAAGACCAGCTGGCCTACACCGCGCGCATGAAGGGCTTCCTGGCCGGCGGCGGCAAGCTGATGGAAAAAAGCGGGCGCGAAGCGGCGGAACTGTACCAGCGCAAGCGCCTGCACATCCTGCTGCTGGCCGGCGCGGCGTGTGCGCTGGCGGTGGGCTTCGGGCTGTGGATCACGCGCTCCATCACCGGCCCGCTGCACGAAGCGGTGCGGGTGGCGCGCACCGTGGCCAGCGGAGACCTGAGCAGCGATATCGAAGTGCGCTCGCAGGACGAAGTGGGCCAGCTGCTGCAGGCGCTCAAGGAGATGAACGGCAGCTTGCGCAACATCGTCAGCGAAGTGCGCAGCGGGACCGACGCCATCGCCGGCGCGGCCAGCGAGATCGCACAGGGCAACCTGGACCTGTCCGGCCGCACCGAGCAGCAGGCCAGCGCGCTGGAGGAAACCGCGTCCGCCATGGAGGAGCTGTCCGCCACGGTGAGCCAGAACGCGGAGCATGCGCGGCAGGCGCGCGAGCGCGCGCACGGCGCATCCGGCATCGCGACGGGCAGCAGCTCGGTGGTGGAGCAGGTGGTGGCGACGATGGACGCCATCAGCGCGTCCTCGCGCCAGATTGGCGATATCATCGGGGTCATCGACGGCATCGCGTTCCAGACCAATATCCTGGCGCTCAACGCCGCCGTGGAAGCGGCGCGCGCGGGCGAACAGGGACGCGGCTTCGCGGTGGTGGCGTCCGAAGTGCGCACGCTGGCGCAGCGTTCGGCGGCGGCGGCGAAGGACATCAAGCACCTGATCGACGCCTCCACCGCCAGCGTGACCACCGGCGGCAAACTGGCGCAGCAGGCCGGCGCGACGATGCATAATGTGGTCAGCAGCGTGGCGCAGGTGGCCGATTCGATCAGCGAGATTGCATCGGCCAGCGCCGAGCAAAGCAGCGGCCTGGCGCAGGTGAACCAGGCGGTGGTGCAGATGGATGAAACCACGCAGCAGAACGCGGCGCTGGTGGAGCAGGCAGCGGCGGCGGCGCAGGCGCTGCAGGACCGGGCAGCCGAACTGGCGCGGCTGGTGAGCGTATTCCGGCTGAACGCGGGCGACGGGGTGCATGGGCTGGTGCCGCGTGCGGCGGGTTACGCCGCTGCGCGGCTAACCCGCCCTACGGTGGCCCTGCTGTAACGTAGGGCGGGTTAGTGCGCAGCACGTAACCCGCCAAAGGAGAAGCGTATGGAACAGATCAGCGTCAGCAACTGGAACGAGTTCATGGCCCTCAGCGCGGAGCTGGACGGCTGGGCGTTCCGTGGCCAGCAGGACGTGCGCTGGCCGCTGATGACGTCATTGTCGCGCTACCTGAGCGCCTACATCCCCGACCGCGCCAGCTGGCGCGCACGGGAGGAACGCGCCATCCGCATCTTCCGCCGCAAGGCGCACAACTACCTCACCGATCCGTCCGTGCTGGACAACGCGCTGCGCTGCCTGGCGCTGATGCAGCACCACGGCGCGCCCACCCGTTTGCTGGACTTCACCAAGTCGCCCTTCGTGGCGGCCTTCTTCGCGCTGGAACGCGCCACCGGCGACGCCGCCGTGTACGCGCTGAACACGCCGCGCCTGTGGACCGCCGCGCCGCACACCGATCCCGGCATGGACCGCGACCATATCGACCCGCGCGAGAGCGGCAACTTCACGCGCTTCTATCTGCCCAACAGCCACGCCATCATCTGGATCGGCGAGCCGACCGAGATGGACCGGCGCCTGGTGGCGCAGTCCGGCACGCTGGTGGTGCCGGGCATGCTGGACAAGCCGCTGGACGAGATCCTGCCCGCCTACGGCGACAGCGGCGCCCTGCTCAAGCAGATCGTGCTGCCGCAGTCCATGCGCGACGAGGCCATGAAAGCCCTGTACCGCATGAACATCACCAACGCCACGCTGTTCCCGGACCTGGACGGCCTGGCGCGCTCCATCGGCATGGAACTGGAGATGGTGTGGCCGGTGGCAGCAGGCAGCTGAATCAGAAAGGCCCGAGGTAATCCAGCTTGCCGATCTTCACGCCCTGCGCGCGCAGAATGCCGTGGGCGGTGGTGATGTGGAAGTAGAAGTTCGGCAGCGCGAAGGTGAGCAGATAGCCCTGGCCGGTGAAGGACTGGCTGAAGGCGCCGAAGGTTAGCGTCACGTCCCTCCCGTCCGCGCCGTCGAACTGCGCCTGCGGCACGCTTTCCAGATACGCGATGGTCTTGGCGATGCGCTCCTGCAGTTGCTGGAAGCTGGCCTCGTTGTCTTCGAACTTGGGCGCATCCACGCCGCACAGGCGCGCCACGCACAGCTTGGACGCGTCGCTGGCGCGCTGCACCTGTGCTGACAGCGGCAGCATGTCTTCGGCCAGGCGCGCGCCCAGCAGCATGTCCGGCACCATGCCACTTGCATCGGCATGCTCCTCGCCCTTCTTCAGCAGCGTGGACAGCACTTTGAGGCCGCGCACAAACACCGGAACCGACACCTGGTACATGGATAGGGACATGGCTTTTCCTTCGATAGTAGTGAGCGGGAAATCATACGTGTATTATCTGGTTTTCGCTCGCAGCAGCGTAATTATAGGACTGACAATGAAGTTTGCATCGATATTCAAGGCAGCCGCCATGTCGGCAACTGCGGTTGCCGCCGCCACCCTGGCCATGAACGCGCAGGCCGACAGCTTCGCTTCGTCCGCATCGAGCGCCGGTTCCGCATCCAGCGGCAGCATCTCCACCTCGCTGAACGGTTCGAGCAACAGCTCCAGCGGCGACAAGAAGACCGCCGGCGGCCCTTACCACATCATCCAGATGGCGGCAGCACCGGGCAAGGCCAACACCACCCGCCTGACCATGCAGCACGACGCAAACGGACAGCAGCTGGTGCTGGACCTGCCTGCGGCCATCGCCGCCAAGGAAGGCCTGGAGCTGGGCGGCGTGGTGCTGACGCAGCCGCGTTCCTACGGCTTCGAGTTCGCGCACGCGGACACGCAGAAGGCCTTCTTCCTGGTGCTGGAAGACGACTGGCACAGCGAGCTGGCGGCGCGCCCCGTCAATCTGTGAGCTTTTCCCGCCTGGCGGCACGCGCGCGCGGACTGACCGCCGCGCTGCCGCTGGCCGCTTCGGTGCTGGCCACGTTGGCGCCGGCCTCCGGCGCGCAGGCCGCCACCTTCTGCGACCGCGCCAACGCCCTCACCGCCGCAGAGCAGGACCGCCTGCTGCGCTTTGCCGCCGTGGTGCGCGAGGAACTGGGCCAGCCCGGCGGCAGCGCCGCGCTGGTGAGCCGTTCAGGACTTGACCTGTCCCGCTTCGACATCCGCTACTCCCACGCCTCGATAGGCTGGCGCGGCGACAGCGGCGCCTGGACCACGCGCCAGCTCTACTACTCCTGCGACGAAAGCCGTCCGCGCATCTTCGACCAGGGCGTGGCGGGCTTCGTCATGGGCACGGACGATCCCAAGCTTGGCTACATCTCCGTGGTGCGCCTGCCTGCGGAAGCGGCCAACGCGGCGCGCCTGGCGTCGCTGGACGGGCAGATAGCGCTTGGCCTGCTGGCAGGCACCTACAGCGCGAATGCCTACGCCTTCGGCCTGCAATACCAGAACTGCAATCAATGGGTGGCCGAACTGCTGGCGGCCGCGTGGGGCAACCTCGCCACAGGCGACGACGTGCGCATGCGCGCGCAGGCGTGGCTGCGCGAGTCGGGCTATGCGCCGCAGGGCGTGGATGTGAACTCGCCCTTCCTCATGCTGGCCTCGTACTTCGTGCCGCATGTGCACCTGGACGACCATCCGCCGCAAGACCGCTATGAAATGAAATTGAAGGTGAGCCTGCCGTCCACGCTGGAGGCCTTTGTGCAGCAGCGCTACCCTGCCAGCGAACGCACGGAGATCTGCCACAATACGCGGCAGGTGGTGGTGCACAAGGGATGGACGCCGGCCGCCGCAGGATGCGAAGCCGGACCGGGCGACCGCGTGATTATGTTGAACTGAGCTGGACTAAACCGCGTTAAGAGAGCCGCACCACCATCAGGCCTGCGCGCAGGCCGATGCGGACATCGGGATTGGGGAAGACCACCATCTCTTCCGGGTGCTGCACGGTGTAGACCGTGTCGCCGTCGCGCGCGATTTCGTCGCCCTGCTTGAGCGGCGTGAAATTCCAGGTGTCCTTGCCAAACGCCATTTGGAACTGGTCGCTCAGCTTGATAATCTGGCGCGCGGTGGCGTACACATGGGGCGCCTGTTTCGCATCCTTCGGCTCCGCGCCGCGCAGCAGATCGTCCAGCGCCTGCGAGGCCTCTGCAAACTGCTCCAGGTTGTTCTCACCCAGCGTGCCGATGCGGCCCAGTTCTATGGTGGTTCCGGCCGCCGCGTGGTGCTCGGCCGAGTAGTAGCTATAGGTTCCCACCGATGCGGGATTCATGATGACGGCGCCTATCGCCGCCTGCCCCAGCCAGCCGATCAGCTTTTGCCGCGCACCGTCCTCGATGATTTCGGGGACGATGGCGAAGGTTGGATAGACCGACGGGCGGATGGCGGTGTGCAGGTCCAGGTGCCAGCGCACCGGGCCTGCATGCTTGAAGAAGGCGCTGGTGGCGGCCACCATCACGTCGGCGCGCGCAGCTTCGGCCGTACCTTCCAGCGTGCCCCGCTCGGCGCGGAACATGCGGTTCAGGTCCGCGTCGATAAAGCGCTTGCCGGCGCGGATGGCGCCGATGTTGCCGACGCAGAGCATCAGGTCCACCGCCAGCGCGGAAGGCTGACGTGACAAGGCGTCCAACAAATACGCCACCACTTCGATCGGGCCGGTCTCGTCGCCATGCACGCCGACGGAAACCAGCACCGCCGGCCGGGCGGCGCCAGCTTCCGGACGCGTTACCGTGAGGATGCCGTCGGCCGGCTGCGCCACCGCAAAACCGGCCGCCGCGAAGCGGGCCGCGACGGCGCTGAAGTCCGCCTCGGCCAGCGCCCGCACTGCTTCAGGCAACATCGCCATGCGCTTACGCCGCCAGCGGAACGGCGTTCGCCGCTTCGGACAGCGCCCACACGTCCAGCATCGCCTGCTCCAGGTCCGCCGAGGTGGCGTAGCCGGACAGGCCCAGCGTGTTGGTCACGACTTCTACGGCTTCGGTGGCGTCGTGGCCGTTGGTGGCGCGGGCCAGCACTTGCGTCAGCAGGCGCTGCTGGGTACGGCGCAGGGCGTGCTGGGCGTAGCTGCGCAGCTGCTCTTGCGAGCGGGTTTGCGCAGGCAGCTTCAGGCCGCGTTCCAGCGTATCGATGCCGGCCTGGCTGCGCAGGGCCATGCCCACTTGCAGGAAGGCCGGCAGGTCCATGCCGCCCGGACGCTTGACCGACAGCGCCGCGAACACGAAGGCCGCCACGGCTTCCACCGCGTCCACCGCTTTCCACGCGTGGACAAACGCTGGGCGCAGGCCCGGCGTGGTGTCGGCTTCGGACTGGCCATCGGCCGGCACCAGTTTCTTCAGCATGTCCGGCTGGGCGAACAAGCGGGTCAGCTCGTCCACGCCGCCGGCTGCGCGCAGCTGCTCGCCTGGCACCGACAGCACGCCCTGGATCACGGCGCGCTGCAGGCTGCGGGTGCGGCCGTCAACCTTGATCGACACCGCGCGCGGCACGCTCAGCGCATCCGCATCCAGCGCCTCGAACACCGGCGCCAGGTTCAGCGCGGACCATGCCTGGCCCCAGGCCAGGATCACGTCCGCCTCGCCGGCGCTGTGTTCAGCGGCCAGTTCGCGCAGCATCAGCGGACCGCAGCGGTTCACCGATTCGTTGGCCAGCACGGTGGCCAGGATGGCGTTGGCCAGCGGGTGCGCCAGCGCAGGACGGGTGGCCACCAGCAGGTCCGGGAAGTAAGGCTTCAGCACCGCCTCGGCCCAGCTCTCCTCCGTCAGCGGCAGCGCGGACAGCATGCGCTTGTAGCGGTTCTTCACGTTGGCGATCACCACCGCCAGTTCCGGCGTGGTCAGGCCACGGCCATCGAGCTTGCGGCGCGCCAGTTCGGCCACGCTGGGCAGCTGCTCCAGTTCGCGCGACAGCGCGCCCTCTTCTTCCAGGCTGGCGATCAGCGCGGCATAGCCGTCCTGCACCGCAGCTTCGGACTGGGCCTGCTGCTCGCGCACCAGCAAGTGGGTTTGCAGCGTGTTGTCGCGCAGGACCAGGCGTTCGATGTCGCCGGTCATTTCGTTCAGGATGCGGTTGCGGTCCGTTTCGGACAACTGGCCGGCATTCATTTCCACGTCCAGCCACATCTTCGCGTTCACTTCGTGGTCCGAGCAGTCCACGCCTGCCGAGTTGTCGATCGCATCGGTGAAGATGCGGCCGCCGGACAGCGCGAACTCGATACGGCCGGCCTGGGTCGCGCCCAGGTTGCCGCCTTCGGCCACGATCTTGCAGCGCAGCTCGTTGCCGTTGACGCGGATGTTGTCGTTGGCGCGGTCCTTCACTTGCGCATGCGACTCGGTGGACGACTTGATGTAGGTGCCGATGCCGCCGTTGTAGAACAGGTCCACCGGCGCCAGCAGGATGCGGTGCATCAGCTCTTCAGGCGACAGCGCGGTCTCTTCGATGTCCAGCGCGGCGCGGATCTGCGGCGACAGTTCGATGGAACGGGCGCTGCGCGGGAACACGCCGCCGCCCTGCGAGATCAGTTCCTTGTTGTAGTCTTCCCACGAGGAGCGCGGCAGCGCGAACATGCGCTGGCGTTCGGCGAAGGAAACGGCGGTGTCCGGATTCGGGTCCAGGAAGATGTGGCGGTGGTCGAACGCGGCCAGCAGCTTGATCTGGTTCGACAGCAGCACGCCGTTGCCGAACACGTCGCCCGACATGTCGCCCACGCCCACCAGGGTGAACGGCGTGGTCTCCATGTTGTGGTCCATTTCGTAGAAGTGGCGCTTGACCGCTTCGAACGCACCCTTGGCGGTAATGCCCATCTTCTTGTGGTCGTAGCCGTTCGAGCCGCCCGAGGCGAAGGCGTCGCCCAGCCAGAAGCCGCGCTGCACGGCGATGCCGTTGGCGATGTCGGAGAAGGTCGCGGTGCCCTTGTCGGCGGCCACCACCAGGTAAGGATCGTTGCCGTCGTAGCAGATGGTGTCGGCAGGCGACACGATCTTGCCCAGCACGCGGTTGTCGGTCACTTCCAGCAGGCTGGAAATGAACAGGCGGTACACTGCTTCGCCTTCAGCGGCAATGGTTTCGCGCACGGCGTCCTTCGGCATCATCTTGCAGACGAAGCCGCCCTTGGCGCCGGCCGGCACGATGACGGCGTTCTTCACCATCTGCGCTTTCACCAGGCCCAGCACCTCGGTGCGGTAGTCTTCCATGCGGTCAGACCAGCGCAGGCCGCCGCGCGCCACAGGGCCGCCGCGCAGATGCACGCCTTCGAAGCGGCGCGAGAACACGAAGATCTCGCGGAACGGACGCGGCTCCGGCACCAGCGCCAGGTTGCTGGTGTCGAACTTGAAGATGATCTTGTCGCCCTGCTGCTTGTTCTGGTAGTAGTTGGTGCGCAGCGTGGCGGCCACCAGGTCCACCATGGCGGCCATGATTTCCTCGGTGTCCGCGTGGTTCACGGACGGCAGGCGCGACTTGATGGCGGCCAGCTTGTCCAGCACCGCCGCGCGCTCGCTTTCCGGCAGCGCGGGATTGAAGCGCTGCTCGAAGGCGTCCACCAGCTCCTTCACCAGCAAGGGCTGCTTGCGCAGCGTTTCGGCCACATAGCGCACGGAGAAGCGGCTGCCCGCCTGGCGCCAGTAGCTCGCGTAGGCGCGCACCAGCTGCACCTGGCGGGTGCTCAAGCCGCCTTCGATGACCAGGCCGTTCAGGCGGCCGTCTTCGGCTTCATTGTTGAACAGCGAAGTGACAAGGTCCTGCACCACTTCGGCCACGCCGGGCTGCGCCAGCTTGGCGGCGCTGTCCGCGTCCACCAGCAGGCTGGTGACGAAGTGGCGCTTGCCGTCGGCGGCGTGGATGGCGTAGGTCTGCTCGCGGTCGATCGCCACGCCTGCGTTGTGCAGCGCCGGCAGGATGTTGGACAGCGACGGCACGCGCTCCACCGAATACAGGCGGATGGTGGTGGCGGCGCTGTCGGCCGACGCCAGTTCCACGCGCGCGGCCACGCGGCCCGCTTCACCCTGGCGCAGCATGGCGCCCAGGTCATGGAAGGCCACGGCGGGCGGGGTGGCGTTCACGTAGTCCACCGGCAGCGTGGCGCACAGCTTGCGCAGGCTGGCGCGGGTGGTTTCTTCAAACACGGCGTCTGCCAGCGCGGAGAAGCTGTTGTGCCAGCCGTCCAGGATGGACAGCAGCGGACGCTGGATGTCGGATTCCAGGTCCAGCGGGTAGCGCGCGGCGTGCGCGATCAGGTAGACACGGGCCAGCGGGCCGTCGGCCACCAGGGTCTGCGAGCTGACATGCGAAGCGCCCGAGCTTTGCTGCAGAGCCTTCGCCAGCGCGTGCGCCACCGAGGCGCTGTAGCGCTCGCGCGGCAGGTAGACCAGCACGTTCAGGTGGCGCGCGTACACGTCGCGGCGGGCGAACACCTTGGTGCGCGGCTGCTTGTACAGCGACACCACGGCGCCGCACACGTCGGCCAGCCATTGCGGTTCCGCTTCCAGCGCTTCGGTGCGCGGCAGCGATTCCAGGATCTCGACGAATTTCTCGGCGCGGAAGCCTTCCTTGCGCACGCCTGCAATCTGCAGCACTTGCGCAATGCGGCCGCGCGCGAAGGGCATGCGGGTCAGCGGGGTAATGGTGGCGGCGCGGGTGAACAGGCCCACGAAGCAGTGCTCGCCCAGGATGGCGCCGTTGGCGTCGGTGTTGCGCACGCCGATGAAGTCCAGCTGCTGGTCGCGGTGCAGCGTGCCTTCCACGTCGGCCTTGACGATGGACAGGGTGTGCGGGCGCTTGGACAGCGTGTCGAAGTCGCCGGGAATGCTGGCCAGGCAGGTGCCGTAGACCGGATGCGAGGTGTCCTGCAGCACGCCGATGCGGCTGGGGATGTCCCGTTCCAGTTCGCGCACGCCCGGCTTCACCTGGTAGTAGGCGTAGCCGAATGGCTCGAAGCCTTCGGTGCGCGCCCAGTCCAGGAAGGCGGCCACTTCCTGCCCTTGCTCGCCGCCGTTGGCGGCTGCGGCCGCGCCCACGCTGGTGAAGCGCTCTTTCATGGCGTCCAGGTCGCGGCGCACCACGGCGGCGTCGCGCGCCACCATTTCCAGGCGCGCCACCAGGGCCGCCAGGTCGCCTTCGGCGAGGTCGTCGGCCAGCAGCACCAGCACGTAGGATTCGAGTTTGTCTCCAGCACCGCCCACGGCCGTCGCCACGCCGTCGGCGCCGCGCGCCACAGGCAGCACGGCGTTCAGCACGCCATTGGCGATCAGGCGCTGCTTGCGCAGGGCCATGACGATGGAGTCCACCAGGTAAGGCATGTCGTCGTTCAGTATCAGCAACGCGGTCGCCTTGCCGCCACGGCCGTCGGCGTAGCGCAATTTGGCGATCTGCACACCTGCCGCGCTGCGCTTGGCCGCCTGCGTGAACCCTTCCCATAGCACCGGCACCAGGCTGTCCGGCGCAACGCCGGCCAGGTCTTCTTCGTCTATGGCCGCGAGCCAGGCGCCGATCAGGGCGGAGACTTGTCCGCTGTCGGCCGATTTGTTCGCGTTGATCAGGTCCAGCGTCTGTTTGCGCAGGTCTTGTGGCATTTGTGTCATCGTTGCTTCTCCAATACGTTGTAAGTATCCGTCTCACCGTGGGGCTTGTGGCTGGACGGCGGGCGACGCTTTTGTTCGGTGGCGGGGGTTGGCCCCGGCACCATATGGGGATGAATCCGGTTTTCTACAACTTACAGATCATACAGCCCTGGCAGGCCGAGGATGCGGCTCAGCTCCTCCAGCGCGGCGTGCACTTCCAGCGCCAGCGCGGGGTCGGCCAGGTCTTTCGGTTCCAGCTGGTCGCGGTAGTGTTTCTCCACCCACGCCACCAGCGTATGGTACAGCGCCTCGGTCATGATCACACCCTGGTGCATGGCCGACGATTCCTCGTCCGTCAGCGCCACGCGCAGGCGCAGGCACGCGGGGCCGCCGCCGTTGCGCATGGACTGGCGCAAATCGAAGTGGATCAGTTCATTCACCGGGCCGCCGCTGGCCACCAGGCTTTCCAGGTAGCGCGCCACGGCGGCGTTTTCCTGGCACTCCTGCGGTATCACCAGCGCCATCTTGCCGTCGTGCTTGGACAGCAGTTGGGAGTTGAACAGATAGCTGTGCACGGCGTCCGCCACGGCCACGGCGCCGGTGTCCACGCGCACCGCCTGCAGGTCCGCGCCCACATCGGCCATGGCCGCGCGCAGCGACGCCAGCGTGGCCGCTTCGTCGGCAAAGGCCTGCTCGTGGTAGAACAGCACGTTGCCGTTGCCGACCGCGATCACGTCGTTATGGAACACGCCCTGGTCGATCACGTCTGGATTCTGCTGGATGTAGACGGTGCGCTCCGCAGCCAGGCCGTGCAGGCGCGCCACGGCTTGCGATGCCTCCAGCGTCTGGCGCGCGGGGAAGCGCTTGGGCGCAGGCGCGGCAGCGTCGAACTCCACGCGGCCGTAGACGAACATCTCGACTGCTTCGGCCCCGTGCGCGGCGCACAGGCGGGTGTGGTTGGCCGCGCCTTCATCGCCAAAGGCCGGCGTGCCGGGCAGCGCATCATGCACGGCGAAGTAACGCGGGTTGTTGAAGATGGCGCGCAGGCTGCGTGCCGACTGCGCGTGTTCGAAAGCGCGGTGCAGCTTGTTGTTCAGATTGGCGGGCGTGAAATGCACGCGGCCGTCGCCGGTGTCCGCAGACGGGCTGACGGTGGCGGCGTTGGCGGTCCACATCGGCGAGGCCGAGTAGGCGCAGGCCAGGATCACCGGCGCTTCCTTGTAGGCCTTGGCCAGCACATCGGCGTCGCTGCCGGTGAAGCCCAGGCTGCGCAGCAGGCGGAAATTGGGACGGTCCTGCGGCGGCAGCAGCGCTTGCGCAAAGCCGCGCTGCGCCAGCGCGCGCATCTTCGCCAGTCCCTGCAAGGCGGCCTGCTTCGGATTCGATGCGCTCTTGACGTTGTTGAACGAAGCCACGTTGCCGAAGGACAGGCCGGCGTAGTTGTGGGATGGGCCTACCAGGCCGTCGAAGTTGAATTCACGTGCTTGCCGCATGGTGTCGTTTCCTTAGAAGTTCATGCCTGGAGACAGCTTGGCCGGCATTTCAAGCACGCTGTTCTCGATCGATGCGACTGGATAGGCGCAGTAGTCCGCCGCGTAGTAGGCGCTCGGACGGTGGTTGCCCGACTTGCCCACGCCGCCGAACGGCGCGCTGCTGGCCGCGCCCGTGGTGGGACGGTTCCAGTTGACGATACCGGCACGCGCCAGCACCTGGAACTTGTTCCACAGCGCTTCGTTGTTCGAGACCAGCGCGGCGGCCAGGCCGTATTCGGTGGCGTTGGCCACCTTGATGGCGCTGTCGAAATCGTCCACGCGGATGATTTGCAGCAGCGGGCCAAACCACTCCTCGTCCGGGATGCCCTTGGCATTGGTGGTGTCCACGATACCGGCCGAAACAAAGCCCGTGCCTTCCTGCAGCTGCTTCATTTCCAGCAGCAGCTTGCCGCCCTTGGCCACCATGTCGTGCTGGGCCTGCACCAGGCGCGCGGCGATGGGCGCCGACACAACGGGTCCCATGAAAGGCTGCGGCTCGGCGTTCGACGCGCCCACCACCAGCTTGGACGCCACGTCCACCAGACGCGCCACGAAGGCGTCGCCCGCCGGACCGGCCTGCACCACCAGGCGGCGCGCGCAGGTGCAGCGCTGGCCGGCCGAGATGAAGGCGGACGACACGGCCATGAACACGGCGGCGTCCACGTCCTTGATGTCCCACACCACCAGCGGATTGTTGCCGCCCATTTCCAGCGCCAGCAGCTTGCCGGTCTGGCCCGCGAACTGGCGGTGCAGCGCGGCGCCGGTCTGGCTGCTGCCGGTGAACAGCACGCCGTCGATATCCTTGTTCTGGCCCAGGGCGATGCCGGTGTCGCGGCCGCCGTTCACCAGGTTCAGCACACCGGCAGGCAGGCCTGCCTGCTCCCACAGCTGCACGGTTTTCACGGCGGTGCGCGGCGCGTATTCACTAGGTTTGAACACCACGGTGTTGCCCGCGATGAGGGCCGGCACGATGTGGCCGTTGGGCAGGTGGCCGGGGAAGTTGTAAGGGCCGAACACGCCGAACACGCCATGCGGACGGTGGCGCAGCACTGCTTCGCCGTCCGCCACCTTGCTGCGCGTTTCGCCAGTGCGCGCGCCGTAGGCCTGGAGGGAGATGTCCACCTTGTTGGCCATGGTGGTCACTTCGGTGCGCGCCTCCCACAGCGGCTTGCCCACCTCCTCGGCGATCAGCAGCGCCAGCGCTTCGGCGTTTTCCTTCAGCAGGTCGCGGAAGCGGGTGACGACGGCCACGCGCTGCTCCAGCGGCGCGAGCGCCCAGCCTTCAAAGGCGGCGCGCGCTGCGCCGGCGGCGGCGGCCACGTCTTCGGCGGTGGCTTCGCGGCTGGCCCAGGTCTGCTTGCCGTTCGATGGGTCGATGGTCACCAGTTCGGCGCCGTGGCCGGCGGACCACTGGCCGTTGATGAAGTTACTGAGTGTGTTGCTGGATGCGTCAGACATGGGTGTTCTTCCTCACGTTGAGAGTCAGGGTGCGCACGACGTCGCCGGCGTGCACGCGCAGCAGCTTCTGGTCGTCGGCGGACAGGTCGATCTTGCCGTTCACCGCAGCGGCTTCGGACAGGACCATGCGGAAATCCTTCAGGTTGGTGTTCGACACCAGCACCGGCTCCATCTGCGGCGCGCAGGCGTGCGTCATGTCGGTGTCCACATCGACCACGGCCAGGGCGCTGTCGCGCACCGCCCGCAGTTCGGACACGCGGCCCTGCAGCACCGGCCCCGCGTCGAAGATGTCGACATAGCCTTCAAAGTGCATGCCCTCCTGCTCGAGCAGGCGGCGCGCCGGCACGGTGGACGTGTGCACCTTGCCCACCACGTCCTGCGCGTCCTGCGGCAGATAGGCCACGTACAGCGGCTGGCGCGGCATCAGCTCGGCGATGAAGGACTTCTTGCCCTGCGCGGTGAGCGCATCGACATGGTCGAACTCCATCTTGAAGAAGTGGCGGCCCAGGCCTTCGTAGAACGGCGAGCGCCCGCTGGACTCCTGGTAGCCGCGCATTTCCGCTATCAGCTTTTCGGTGAACAGGTGCGGGAACTGGGCGATGAACAGGAAGCGGCACTTGGACAGGAACTTGCCGTTGTTGCCGTGGCGGTAGTCCGGGTTCAGGAACAGCGAGCACAGTTCGGTGCTGCCGGTCAGGTCGTTCGACAGGTACAGCGTTTCCATGCGCGTGAACACTTTCAGCTCGCGGCTGGAATGCACCAGGGTGCCGATGCGGTAATTGTAGAACGGCTCGTCCAGGCCCACCGAGCCCTTGATGGCGCACACGCCGGCCAGGCGGCCGCTGTCGGTGTCTTCCATCACGAACATGTAGTCGCGCTTTTCGGGCGGGATGGTTTCGGCAAAGGAGGCGACGGCGATTTCCACGCGGTCGCCCAGCATCTTCATGTCCGGCTTGAGCGTGGTCATGCCGGAGCCGACCTGGCTGGCCATGTCATACAGGGCGTCCAGGTCGGTGGCTTGTATGGCGCGTACTACTAGCATAAAGGTCTCTTTTTCAGATGCGTACACAAATCACGTTGCCGCCTTCGGCAACCTGCAGCACTTCCTGCACTTCCACCGGCAGGGCTATGGTGGCGCTGCCTTCAATGGCAGGCACGGCCACCACCACGGCGCGGAACTCCTGCCCCGCGTTGGCGGCCACCGCGTAAGGCACCACCGGCTCGCCGGAGCGCGAAGGACGCGGCGTGGCCACGGTGCGCTGGAGCGACGAGGTGCAGGTGCGCAGCGCGTGCTTGTGCGCCTGCAGGATAGGGCCGCCGTCGAAGATGTCGATATAGTCGTCGGCCTCGAAGCCTTCGGCCGTCAGCAGGCTGAAAGCCAGCTCGCCGGACGGGTGGATCTGGCCCATGACGGCCTGCGCGTCGCCCGGCAGCAGCGGCACATAGACCGGGTAGTGCGGCATGAGCTCGACGATGAGCGTGCGGTTGCGGGCGCCGCCTATGGTGCGTTCGGCGTCGAGGAAATCCATCTGGAAGAATTTGCGGCCCACGGCGTCCCAGAACGGCGACTCGCCGTTTGCGCCGGTGGCGCCGGCCAGGGGCACGAAGAAGCGGTCCGCAAAGCGCTGCGGCGCCATGGCGGCAAACAGCAGGCGCGCGCGCGACAGCAGCGCCGCTTCGGGGCGGTTCTGCACCGCTTCGTTGACGTAGAAACTGGACAGCTGCGAATACGCGGTCAGCTCGGAGCACAGCGTCAGGGCGTGCACGCTATGGCTGATGTTCAGGTCGCGCGAGACCTGCTGGATCACGTCGTTCCGGAAGGAGAAGTACGTGCCGTTGGAACCGGCCGACGCGAAAATGGCGGCGGTGCCCACGATGCCGTGGTCCGCCAGGGACTCCAGCACGAACAGGTAGGACTCCTCGCTGGGGATGTCCACGTGGGCGCTGAAGGATGCGATCGAAGCCTCGACCGCCTGCGCGATCTTGTCGCGCGTCTTGGGCAAGGTATGGACACCCGGCATGCTTACCGCAGCCAGCTTTTCCAGCGCTGCGATATCCGCAAGTTCTACCGGACGGACAACATACATGTGAACTCCTTTGTTTTTATACTTACGGGTGCTGCGGGCATGGCGGGTTACGGCGTGCCGCCTAACCCGCCCTACGCGCCATTAAGCGGGCGTAGGGCGGGTTAGCGCAGCGTAACCCGCCGGTATTACGCAGCCAGGCTGTCCAGCGCTGCGCGCAGCAGGCGGCCGGCTTCGGCGATCTGCTCGTCGGTCACGACCAGCGCCGGTGCGAAACGCACCACGTCGGTGCCGGCGATCAGCACCATCAGGCCTTGCGCTTCGGCTGCCTTCTGGATGTCCTTGGAGCGGCCTTTCCACGCGTCGGCCACCACTACGCCCAGCAGCAGGCCGCTGCCGCGCACCGTCGACAGGATGGCCGGGTAGTCCTTGGCCAGGCCTTCGAGCAGCGCCACCATCTTGGCCGACGCTTCGCGCACGCGCGCCAGGAAGGCCGGCTGGTTGATCACATTGACCACGGCCAGCGCAACGGTGGCGGCCAGCGGATTGCCGCCGTAGGTGGTGCCGTGCGAGCCGACGCCCAGCGAAGCGGCCAGCTCGTTGGTGGTCAGCATGGCAGCCACCGGGTAGCCGTTGCCCAGCGCCTTGGCCGAGGTCAGGATGTCCGGGGTGATGCCGTAGCCCTGGTAGGCGAACAGGTGGCCGGTGCGGCCCATGCCCGACTGTACTTCATCGAAGATCAGCACGGCGCCGGTCTTGTCGCACAGGTCGCGCAGCTCTTGCAGGAAGGCTTTGTCGCCCGGCAGCACGCCGCCTTCGCCCTGGATCGGTTCCACGATCACGGCGCAGACGTCGTCGCCGATGGCGGCGCGCGCCGCGGCGATGTCGTTGTATTCAATGTGGTCGATGGCCGGCGGCAGCGGCTCGAAGCCTTCGGTGTACTTGGACTGGCCGCCTACGGACACGGTGAACAGCGTGCGGCCGTGGAAGGAGCTGAAGCAGGAAATGATGCGCGACTTGTGCGCGCCGAACTTGGCGTGCGCGTGCTTGCGGGCCAGCTTCAGGGCAGCTTCGTTGGCTTCGGCGCCGGAGTTGCAGAAGAAGGCGCGGTCGGCGAAGGTGGCTTCGGTCAGGGCCAGGCCCAGGCGCAGCACCGGCTCGTTGGTGTAGCCGTTACCCAGGTGCCACAGGGTGTTGGCTTGCCGGGTCAGCGCTTCGACGATGACAGGGTTGCAATGGCCCAGCGCCGTCACGGCGATGCCGGAGGTGAAGTCCAGGTAATGCTTGCCGTTCTGGTCCCACAGGTCCAGGCCCGATGCGCGCACCGGCACCATCGCGGCTGGCGCGTAGGTTGGAACCAGTACTTCGTCAAAAGTCTGCCGGGTGACAGGGCGAGTGGTTACAGTCGAATCAAGCTTTGCGTTCATGGCATTCCCTATCAATGTATAGAGGTACGGCCGCAACCAGGCGGCTACGGGTGGTACGACATTATAAAAAGCGGGATGCTAAAACTCTTTTGCGGATGCGACAAGGATTTTCATAATTCAGAAGGTATGCAGGATGCCCGCTTGCGCGCCCCGGATGTCCCCGCCGGGCAGCGGCGAGCGCACCTGGGCCGCCGGCGCCACCACGGCGGCGCCCAGCAGCGCGAAGCTGCTGCGGCCCTCGTCCTGGCGCAGCTGCGCCAGCGCGCCGTACAGCGTGGTGCGGGGCGACAGCCAGTAGCGATATAGCAAGCCCAGCTGCCGGGCGTCGCCGTGGCCGGCGACTTTCTTTGGATCAATCTTGTCATGCAGGCCGGCCCAGCCGAAGCCGAGCGCGGCCTGGGGGCTGAAGCGGTACTGGGCCGACAATTGCAGCAGGCGCGTGCTTTGCGTGCCGTCGGCGCGGCTTTCGCGGCCCGCCGACGCGTACAGGGTCCAGCCCCGGCTGGCCCCGGCGCCGGCCAGCGCATAGGAGCCGCCCGCGCTGGCGCGGCGCGCCACCGTGCCCGAGGCCGCCGTGCGCACCGTCTGCCAGTTGGCGCCCAGGTACAGGCCCTGCCCCTCGTACTCGGCGGCCAGGTGGATGTTGCGGTTGGCGGCGGCCTCTTCCAGCGGCGCGGCCCCGCCGGTGGCGCCGCGCGCCAACAGCGCCTGCAGGCGCACGCCGCCCATGCTGGGCGAAAACAGTCCGACCGCATTGTCCGCGCGCGGAGGCGCGCCGAACAGATTGTTCCAGCCGGACGCGTAAGTGCCGCTGGTGAAAGCGTCAAACTTGCCGTTCATATAAAACTGCGGGGTGTTCTGCCGTCCCAGGCGCAGCTCGCCCCACGGCCCGGACAGCCCGGCCCAGGCCTGCCGGTTGAACAGGCGGTTGCCGTCGGCCTGGCTGCCGTCGTCGCTGTTCAGGCCGGCCTCCAGCAGGAAATTGGCGGCCAGTCCGCCGCCCAGGTCTTCCCGCCCCCGCAGGCCGATGCGGCTGGCCAGCAGGCCGCTGGCGTCGGCCCGGTTGGCGGCGGCCAGGCCGTCGGCCCGCACCTGCGCCACATAGGTGTCCGCCACGCCGAACACGGTGACGGCCTGCTGGGCGCAGGCCAGGCTGGGCATGCATGAAAGCAATAACAGATACCGCATTGTGCACTCCCGGATACGATTCTGCGACGGGCCTTGTTTCCGTCCTGCATACTCGGCTATGCTGTCCAGACGGCGTCTGCCCAAGGTTACTCCAATGCGAACTGGTCGAACACATTTTGCTGGCTGGCTATACGGCTTGTGGCTGCTGGCAGTTGCCAGTGTGCTACACGCCGCGCCTGCGCACGCGCAGCTGGTCGCGCTGACGCCCGAGGAACGGGCCTGGATGCAAGCCCATCCACAGCTGACGCTGGCGCTGGACCAGTACAACGCCCCGCTCAACTTCCGCCGCGAAGACGGCGGCGCAAGCTCCTTCGCCGGCGCCTCCATCGAATACGCGCAGCTGGTGGCGCGCAACACCGGCCTGAAGTTCCAGTTCGCCGGCTCCACCTGGGACGAGGCGCTGCGCAAAGGCATGGCGCACGAGGTGGACGGCGTGCTGTGCGCGCGCGAACGGCCCGAACGCAAGACCCGGCTCAATTTCTCCACGCCCTATTTGGAACTGCCCATCGCGCTGGCCACCCGGCCCGACCACCCGGCGGCGCGCACCCTGTCCGCCTTCGCCGGGCAGCGCATCGCCGTGGTGAGAAACACGGTGCGGGTGCCTGTGCTGCGCGAACGCTGCCCGGCCTGCAAGCTGGTGGAGGTGGCGGACGTGCAGGAAGGCGCGGCGCGCGTGCTCAAGGGCGAGGCCGACGGCCTGTTCGACGACCTGCCCGTGATCCAGCGCATGCTGGGCAGCGCCGGCCAGCTCAAGATCAGCCTGCTGTACTACTACTCGGAAGCGGCCACGGTGCGCTTCGCCCTGCGCAACGACGCGCCCGAACTGCTGTCCATCGTTAACAAGGGGCTGGCCGCCATCACCCCGGCCGAGCACGAACTGATACGCTCGCGCTGGCTGGCAGCGGCCGACGGCGTGCACGTGCAGCGCGAGCTGCCGCTCACACCGGCCCAGCGCGACTGGCTGGCCGCCCATCCGGTGCTGCGCGTGGCCATGGACGGCGGCCGCGCCCCCATCGAATGGCGCGGCGAGGACGGCAAGCAACGCGGCATCTCGCTCGATTTCCTGCACCGCATGGAGGAAATGCTGGGCGTGCGCTTCGAGCTGGTGCCCAGCAAGAGCGTGGCCGAGCAGCTGGCCAGGCTGCAGAACAAGGAAGTGGACATCGTCTCGGCCATCACCCAGGCGCCCGAGCGGCGCGCCTACCTGAACGTGACGCAGCCCTTCATGACCACGCCCATCGTGATCTTCAACCGGGTCGGCACGCCGCCGCCGGGCGGACTGGGCGGGCTGACCGGCAAGCCGGTGGGCGTGTCGGCCCGCACCAGCGTGGCGGGCCTGCTGCGGCATGACTGGCCCGGCATCCAGGCTGTGCCCACGGACAATTTCCAGCAGGCCGCAGACCTGCTGCGCAGCGGCAAGATCGAAGCCTTTGTCGGCCCGCTGATCACCGGCACCCACCAGCTGGTGGAACAAGGCGCGAGCGACATCCGCGTGGCCGGCGAAACGGATTACCAGTACCACATCGGCTACGGCGTGCGGGCCGACTGGCCGGAGCTGCTGCCGATACTGGACCTGGCGCTCGACGCCATTCCACGCACCGAGCGCGACGCCATCCGCCAGAAATGGGCCACGGTGCAATACGCGCACGAGATCGACTACCGCCCGCTGGGCGCGCTGCTGGTGGCGGTGCTGGTGGCGGTGGTGTTCATCGTGCAGCTGCGCGTGATGGTCAAACGCCGCACCGCTGAGCTGCAGCAGGAAGTGTCGATGCGGCGCGCGCGCGAGGACGAGATCCAGCTGCTGAACGCGGCGCTGGAACTGCGCGTGGAGCAGCGCACCATGCAGCTGAGCCGCGCCAACGACGAACTGCGCCTGGCCGCCGAGCAGCTGGTGCAGACCGAGAAAGTGGCCTCACTGGGACGGCTGGTGGCCGGCATGGCGCACGAACTGAACACGCCGCTGGGCAGCACCTTGACCGCCGCCACCTCGCTGCACGACCTGGTGCGCGAGTTCGGCGGCGCCCTGGCCAGCGGCGGGCTGCGCCGCTCGCAGGCCGACCAGTTTGTGCAGCAGTGCCAGCAGGCCTGCGGCATTATCGAGCGCAACGCCTACCGCGCCTCGGCGCTGATCGACAACTTCAAGGAAATCGCGGTGGACCAGGCCAGCGTGCGGCGGCGCCGCTTCGGCCTGGCGCACATCGTGCGCGAAGTGGTGGCCACCCACCACAACGCCTGGAAGGGCACGCCGCACCGCATCGTGGTCGAGATCGCCGCCGATATCGAGCTGGACAGCTTCCCCGGGCCGCTGGCACAAGTACTGTCCAACCTGCTGGAGAACACGCTGGTGCACGGCTTCGCAAACCATCCGGGCGGCACCGTGCGGATTACGGCCACGCCGGCCGGCGAGCGCGTGCAGCTCAGCTATATGGACGACGGCGCCGGCATTCCGGCCGAGCACCGCAACAAGGTGTACGACCCCTTCTTCACCACCCGCATGGGCCAGGGGGGCTCGGGACTGGGGCTGTACATTGTGCAGACGCTGGTGTCGGGCGTGCTGGGCGGCGCCATCGCGCTGCACAGCGAGGACGGCAAGGGCACGCGCTTCGAGCTGACCCTGCCGCTGGTGGCGCCGGAACCCACCGCAGGCACGGCCAGCGCCACGCATGGCATCGTGGCGCTGCCCGCGACGGCATCGGCGGGTTACGGCTCCGCCTAACCCGCCCTACGCTATAACGACGTCCCATCGCATGAAAACCGTAGGGCGGGTTAGCCGCAACGCGGCGTAACCCGCCGGTTCAGCCGTTGAGCTTGCGCTGCCGCTCCTCGCGCGGAGTGTTGCCGAACAGGGTGCCGAAGGCGGTGGAGAAATGCGAGCCGGACGAGAAGCCGCACATCAGCCCCACCTGCACGATGGACGAATTGGTTTCCAGCAGCAGCTGGCGCGCGCGCTGCAGCCGCAGCTCCAGGTAGTAGCGCGAGGGCAAGCTGCCCAGGTATTGCTTGAACAGCCGCTCCAGCTGCCTGCGCGACAGGCCCACTAGGTTGGCGATGTCGTCGGTGGACAGCGGCTCCTCGATATTGGCCTCCATCAGCGTCACCGCCTCCGACAGCTTGGGCTGCAAGGCGCCGAAGCGCGCCTGCAAGGCCACCCGCTGGCGCTCCTCGTGGCTGCGCACGCGGTCTATGCACAGCGCCTCCTTCACCTCGGCCTGCACATTGGCGCCGTACAGCGCGTCGATCAAGGTCAGCGCGAAGTCGGCGCTGGCCGAGCCGCCGCAGCAGCTCAGGTGCGGCCCGTCGATCTCGAACAGGTGCGGGGTCAGGATGGCGCGCTCGGTGATGCCCTCGGTGTCCGCATACAAGGCCCACGGCAGCGCAATGCGCACGCCGCCCATCATGCCCGCCTCGGCCAGCCACAGCACGCCCGCGCCCACTCCGCCCCAGTAGGGCGCGCTGCGCAGGCGCTCGGCCACCAGGCGCAGCTGCGCCGGCGGGGACTCGGCCTGCTGCTCGTCGGCCACCAGCAGCGCCACGTGCCAGCCGCCCGGCGGCGCCTCGGCCACCTGCTGCGGACTGCGGATATCAAGCTCGAACCGCACGCCCACGCTGCGCGCGGCCAGGCGCAACGGCTGGACCAGGCCGGCCCAGGTGAGCGTGTCCGCCTCGCCGGCAAGGACCAGCAGCATGCGCAGCGGCTGCTCCCGGGACAGGCGGGACAAATTGGAAAACGACATCGGCGGATCTAAGCTGGGTGGTTGATTACTCGGGCGCCAGCGCGGTCGGTGGCCGGGCAACGCTCCATTGGCTCACTATCATACCGGAGATCAACAATATCGCGCCGAGCAGGCCCGTCCACGCCAGCGTTTCGCCCAGCCACAGATAGCCGAAAATGGCCGCGCAGCCCGGCTCGAAGGCGTAGATCACGGCCGCCTCGTTGGCCGAGCTGTGGCTCTGGCCCCAGGTTTGCAGCGAAATAATCAGGGCCGTGGCCACCACGCCCAGGTAAATCAGGTTCCAGCGGTACAGCTTCAGGCCCTGCCAGATGTATTCCCAATAGTCGCCCATGTCCTGCGGCGCCGCCACCGGGCCGCGCGGCACTTCGCGGAAGGCAATCCACAGCGCAGCGCACACGGCCACGGTGAGGATTTGCGCGGCGGTCAGGCTCATCAGACGCTCGGTCTTGCGGGTGAACACCTCCATCAGCTTGATGTAGCAGCCGAAGCACAGCGCGGCCAGCAGCGCCAGCGTGTCGCCCTTGCCCCAGACGAAGGCGCCGTCCCAGCACAGCGCGAACAGGCCCACCAGCGCCAGCACCAGGGCGGCCACGATGCGGCGTTCCGGCAGCTTGCCCAGGAACACGCCCAGCAGCGGCGGCACCAGCACGTTCAGGCCGCAGACGAAGGCGTTGCGGTTGGACGTGGTCAGCGCCAGGCCCTCCACCTGGAACAGATAGCAGAAGAACAGCACCAGGCCGCTGGCCAGGCCGTAGCGGCAGTCCGCCCATTTGGCGCGCAACAGGAAGGGCGACAGGATCAGGCTGGCCATGGCAAAGCGCGACACCACGATCCAGTTGGTGGACAGGTAGTCGGTCATGTCCTTCATGGCGGGGAAGGTCGTGCCCCAGACCAGGGTGACGAGCAGCAGGGCGGCGATGCCCCGGAGGTGGTTAGGCAGGGACGGCATGTCGGTTTGGTAATATTGGCTAGCCGCGTAGTGTACCGCGATTGCCGCCGCGCAGCAGGCGCTATAATCATGGTCTATGGGTGAACGATATTTGAAAAGCATCCGGCTGCTGGCCGAGTGCATGCAGGGCTTTGAACGCCTGTCCGGCGAGCACGTGCGCGAGTGCGGGCTGACCCATGCGCAATTCGATATCATCGCCACGCTGGGCAACACCGAAGGCATGTCCTACAAAGAACTCGGCGACAAAACCCTGATCACCAAAGGCACCATGACGGGCGTGATCGAGCGCCTGGAACAGAAAGGCCTGGTGGAACGCCAGCGCAGCCTGGACGACAAGCGCTCGTGGTTCATCCGTCTCACACCGCAAGGAGAGCAGGTGTTCCGCGACGTGTTTCCCAAGGTCATAAGCCGTGGCGGCGACGTGTTCGCCAACTACAGCGACGACGATTTCGCCGCCCTTGAAAAAGTCCTGTCCGGCCTCAAACAGGTCATATCGGCCGGCGGCGCCTGAGATCCGGCCCTGCGCCCAACGCGCCCATCCCCCCAACAACCAAGGAACGACATTGAAAACCTCTCTGCTCGAAGGCAAAAAGCCTGCGAAATTCGACAAGCACATCATCGGCAACCTGTTGCTCAACGTGGACACGCCCGATGAAGTGCGCAAGGAAAAGCTGCTGATCGGCGTGCGCAATGAAGAAGGCGAAATCTACCGCCTGATCGGCGCCACCAAGCACAACAGCTTCATGAACGCCATCGAGGAGCTGTTCGACCTCGGCCTGGTGGACGAACTGCAAGACAGCGAAGGCACCAGCGAAGGATGCGACGCCATCTTCAGCGAAGCCGACTAAAATAGAGAGGGAGCGCGCTGCGGCGCACTCCCTTTCCCGGCAGAACGTGTCGCAAATAAATTCCACAAGGCAATAATTTGCGTATAATTTCCTGATGGACAGACTGGACGCCTTCAAGCATATCGCTGCTCAAGCGAGCCGGGGGGACCTTGCGTTCCCGACCAATGTGAACGCATCGATCCGGCTGCAGGAGGCGCTCAGCGATCCCAACTGCCACGTCGAGGCGGCGGCCAAGCTGATACAGGCCGACCCATTGCTGGCGGCCCGCACCGTGGCGATCGCCAATTCGGTCGCTTACAACCGTTCAGGTACCGAAATTTCCAGCGTGCGCTCGGCCGTCCAGCGACTCGGCGTGCGGACCTTGCAGTCGCTGGTGGCCGCGCTCATCGTGCGCCAGCTCGGCAGCAAGATCGTCGATCCGGCCCTGCAGGCCATGTCGGCCCAGCTGTGGGAGCATACCGCCCACGTGGCGGCCCTGGCCCAGGTGATTGCACGCCGCGTGACCCATGTTGATCCCGATACGGCGCTGTTTACCGGCATTATCCACGAGGTTGGCGCGTTTTACATGCTGGCGCAGGCCGACGCCTACCCCGGCATCATGCAGGGCGAGCCGGAGGACTGGGTGGAGCATGGCGAGGTGGAAATCGGGCGCGGCGTGCTGCGCAAGCTGGTGGTGCCCGAGGCCGTGATGCAGTCCGTGGAGGCCATGTGGGACGGCCTGCGCGCGCTGCCGCCGGAAAACCTGGGCGACACCCTGCTGCTGGCCAACGACCTGGCGCCGGTGCCCTCCCCCATGCACCAGCGCCCCGGCGCCACCACCCCGGCCGCCGCCCGCACCCTCGATTTCGCCGTGGGCGACGGCACGCTGGATACTATCCTGCGTGAATCGGCCAGCGACGTGCAATCCCTGTTCGCGGTGCTGATGCTGTAGGTTCGGGGCAGTTTAGCGCTGTTTGCGCTATAGTTGTAGCAACATTAACTACAACTCAAGCTTCCCATGTTCTCGCCGCCCACCGTAGACAGCATCAACTCCCTCCTCCCGTCCGAACCGCTGCTGATGATGGGCGCCGGTCCGGTGCCGATTCCGCACAGCGTGGCGCAGGCCAATTCCATCGTCATCAACCACCTCGGCGGCACGATGGCGAAGATCATCCACCAGATGAAGGAAATGGCGCGCTATGTGTTCCAGACCGAGTCGCGCTGGATACTGGGCGTGGCCGGCCCCGGCTCGGCGGCGATGGAGATGAGCGTGTGCAACCTGGTCTTCCCCGGCACCCGCGTACTGAGCGTGTGCAACGGCTACTTCGGCCGCCGCTTCGCCGAGATGGCCACCCGCGTGGGCGGCCAGGTGGAATGCCTGAACGTGCCGGACGGCGAGGCAGCCCAGGTGGCGGCCGTGCGCGAGCACCTCGAGCGCTTCCGTCCCGAAGTGCTGACCATCGCCCAGGGCGAAACCTCGTCCACCGTGTTCAACATCCACCTGCCGCAGATTACCCGGCTGGCGCGCGAGTACGGCTGCTACGTGATCGTGGACGCGGTCTGCACGCTGAGCACCATGCCGTGCGAGATGGACAACTGGAAGATAGACGCGGTGGTGACCGGCGGCCAGAAGGGCCTGTCGTCGATACCCGGCGTGTCGCTGATCGCGTTTTCGGAGCGCGCCTGGGAGCGCATCAACGCGCGCCCGGTGCAGCCGCCGCACTGGTGCCTGGACGCCAAACTGGCGGAGCAGTTCTGGCACAACGCGTCCTACCACTACACGGCGCCGGTATCCGGCATCCTGGCGCTGCACGAGGCGCTGCACCTGATCTGCCAGGAGACGCTGGAGCAGCGCTTCGCGCGCCACCTGCGCTGCTCGCTGGGCCTGCAGCGCGGCGTGGAGGCGATGGGGCTGCGGCTGTACGGCCAGCCGGAGTCGCGCCTGAATTCGGTGGTGGGCATCGTGGTGCCGGAGGGGATCAACCGCGCCGAGATCTGCGAGCAGATTTCGCTGAAATACCGGGTGGAGATTTCCGGCTCCTTCGGCCTGAACATCGTGCGCATCGGCCAGATGGGCGAGCAGTGCCGCGCCCATCACCTGTTCCGCACGCTGCACGCGCTGGGTTCGACCATGAAGGACCTGGGCGCGGACGTGGACGTGGCGGCCGGCGTGGCCGCGCTGGAACGCCAGTTGCAGGGCGCGCTGTAAGGAGCGTTCAGCTGCGGCTTGCGCCGCTGCCCCAGGCGGTCTCGCCGTAGCGGAATTTCGGCCGCAGCTCGCGGGCGAACTGCTGCAGCTCCAGCGTGAAGCCGCCCAGCGACAACTCGCCGTTCATGTAGCGGCCGACCAGCGAAGGCAGGTCCAGGCCGTCGCGGTAGTCAATCTCCTTGGTGTCGATAAAGCCGCCGCGCCGCAGGTCCGCTTCCAGCGCTTCGGCGCGCTGGGCGTCCGCCTCGGCGTGCTGGCGCGCGGCCAGCGCGCGTTCGTAGTCGCGCCGGCTGCAGGCCAGCTTGTCCTGCAGGTTCACCACTTCCAGCACCAGCTTGTCGTCCTCCGGGCTGGGCGTGGCGCGTGCCTGCGCGATCAGCTCCGCGATCGGCAGCGACTTCAGGCTGGCGGCCTGCAGTTCCTGCGCGCGCAGGTAGCGCGGGTCGCGCCGCGCAGCGTAGTCGGCCAGGCTGGCGCGCACGCGGCGCAGGCGTTCATCCGCTTGCGCGACAGCCGCCTCCAGCGGCGCCACGGCTTGCGCGATGCGTTCGGCGATGGTGGGCGGCGGCGGCGCGAAGGACAGCCGGTCCAGCTCCGCGCGCGCCTCGGCCAGGGCCTGCGCGCTGCGCTCGGCGCGCAGCGGCAAGGCTTCCTGCATGGCGAGCAGGATGTTCTCGTTGCGGCGGTTGTTCGCGAAATTGCACAGGCCCGCAATCCACTCGTCTTTCGCAGGATCGCCGTCCTCGCTGCGGTAGGACGGCGTGCCGTAGCCTGCGGCCTTCAGGTAGGCGTACAGTTCGTCGCTGCTGTAGCGCGCCAGCTTGGCGCTGATCTCGGCTTCCAGCTCGGCGTTCATGGCCAGCTGCGCCTCGTGCGCCGATTCGGCGCGCTGGTAGGCCTCACGCGCGGCCTGCAAAATCTGCGCAGCGTCCATCTGCGCGCCGGGGCGCAGCGCGGCCTCGCGGATCTCCGCGCCGCGCTGGCGGATGGCCGCCACGTGGTTGGCGATGTCGCTGCTCACCGTTTGCAGCTCGGCGCGCAGGGCCTGTTCCTCGTCGGCCCGGAAGGCCAGCTCGCGCTCCGCTTCGGCGGCGATGCTGTCGTTCTCGGCCAGGTGCAGTCCGGCCACCTGGCGCAGCAAGCCGCCTATCTTCTGCTCCAGCGCCAGTTCGTCGCGGCCCGCCTCGGCGGCGCGCGCGTCGCAGCTTTCCAGCTTGCCCTGATAGATGCGGGTGTTTTCGCCGATGGCGGCGGTGAATTCCGTTGCAAGCATATTATTTCACGAGCCCCGACAGCCAACGGCGCCAGCCCGACGGGCGGCCCTGGCCGGCGCGCCGGGCGGCGATGTATTGCAGCGCCTTTTCACGCTCGCCGGCATCGCCGGGACCGGGCTCGAATTCCAGGCGCTGTGCGAAGTAGGCGCGCACGCCCTCGGCAATCAGCTCGTCGTCCACGGCAAGGCCGTTGGCGGCGTAATACTCGCGGATGCGCGCGCCCACTTCCTCGCGCCGCCGGGGCAGGTCGAGGTGCTCGTCCACCACCATCTGCTTGTGGCGCAGCTCGTCGATGATGGCCATCGCGCCGAGCTGCTCGGACAACGCTCCCGCCACGATCGCCACCCTTACGCGGCGCCTTTGTTCAGCAGGGCGATGAAGCGCTGCTTGCTGTCCTCGGTGGCCGCTTCGATTTCCTTCGAGGTGCGGGTCGATTCTTCGCGCAGCTCCTGGATCAGCTTCAGGCTGCTGCCCTGGAATTCGACGATGGCGGTGGCCAGCGCACCCACCGAGCTGGCTTTCAGCGTGGAGCCGTAGCCGGCGCGCAGGCCGGCTTCCAGCTGCTGGCCGCCGGCCTTGGCCAGCGTCTCCAGGCCCTGGTTGATGCCGTCGGTCATGGCGTCCATGGTGGCGGTGGTTTCGGCCAGGCCGGCCATGGAGGTGAACGACGCGGCCAGGCCGGTGAACACCACTTCATTGGTGGCGAAGAAGGTCACGGCGCGCTGGTAGATGCGCTCCTTGATGGTGTGGGTCTGCTGCAGGCGGGCGAACACCAGTTCGGCCGTGTTGTACGAGGTCTTCAGGTCGTCGGCGATGTCCTTCACGATCTGGTAGGACTTGTCCTCGTCCTGCACGGCGCGCAGCGCTTCGTCGCGCACCAGTTCCAGGCGGGCGCGCTCGACGGCGTCGGCCACGTTCTCGGTGGCCTTGTTGGCCACGTCCAGCGCCAGCTTGCGCTCTTCCAGCGCCTTGGTGGCCACTTCCAGCACCTGCTGCGCTTCCACTTCGGACGCTTTCAGCGCCATGCGGAAGTCGCGGTAGGCTTCCAGGATGGCGCTCTCGCGCTGGATCTGTTCGTTGGCCGACTTGGCCACGTCCAGATAGGTGGCGCGGATGTCGTTGAAGCGGTCCGGAATCGAGCCGCGCCGCATTTTCATCCAGCCCATCTGGATGCGTTCCTGGAAGTCCAGCTTGCCGTCCGCCATCCAGCCGGCCATCTTCTCGGCGTCCTCGCGGATGGAGTTGAAGCCGGTGGTGATGTCGGCGTAGCGGGTGGAGATGTCCATGCCCTGGATCTGCTCGCGCACGGCGGCATTGAAGGTGGACGAGTACTGCAGCGTGGTGGCGATGGACGTGATTTTCACCGCGTCATATTTCGACACTTTTTCCAGCAGCGGAATGACGGGCGCATCCTCGCGGTTGCCCAGGTTGACGCCTATGGTGCGCAGCGCATTGACGGCGCGGTCGAGGTAGCTGATTTGGTTCATTCGAGACTCGCAAGTGATGGGTTTGCTATAAAGAAAGTAGCCTGCTACGCATCTTATAACAAAAACATCCTTGCGAAAATCTCAGCCCGCGGGAATGGCATTCCTGGGCGGCGGCGGAGGAGGAAGCCGGGGCGGGGCCGGCGTCCTGGCCGCCAGCCGCTGGCGCGACTTGCGCGCCGTTTCGCATAGCAGGCACATGGCGTCAGGCCTCCGCGGTTTGCCGCCACGCGGGCAGCTGCTGCATGCGGCCGAACCAGGCCGTCAGATTGGCGTAGCCGTCCAGCGGCAGCGCGGCACGCTCGGTGTACATGAGCGGCGCGGCCAGCGCCAGGTCGGCCAGGGTCAGGCTGTCGCCCACCACCCACTGGCGGCCCGCCAGGTGCTTGTCCAGCACGGTGGCGTAGTCGGCCAGGTCGCTCTCGCCGCGCTCTTCCTCGCGCGCATCCGGTCCCTGGCCGGTGACGATGCCCTTCCACACCCGCTCCCAGGTCAGCACGCCGATGGCGGGCGCGAAATGCTGGCAGGCCCAGAACAGCCAGCGGTTGATGTCGGCGCGCACGCGCATGTCCTGCGGGTAGACGGTCTGGCCCGGCGTCTTGTCGGCCAGGTATTGCATGATGGCGCAGGACTCCCACAGCACGAAGCCGTCGTCCTCCAGTACCGGGATCTTGCTGTTGGGATTGAGTTCGCCCAGGCGGCGGCGGTCTTCCGCGCTCATCAGGTTCACTTCGACGAATTCCACATCCGCGTTCAGATGGGCTGCCACCATGGCGACGCGGCGGGCGTTGGACGAGATCGGGTGGTGGTAAATGCGCATTGCTGTCTCCGTAAGTGATGTGCGATAAAGCTATCTTAGGAGACGGCTGCGACAGTTTCTGTCAGTAGCCTTTGATAAGTTTGTTAAATTTCCTTGTTAAAAAAATGCCCGCCGGTAAGGGCGGGCGAAGTCCAAAACTAGGGATGTCCTGAAAGAGACAGTTCCACTATATTCCCCCGCGCCGCCCGCCTCTGTGCGTTGTTTAACGTAGTGCCTAGCTCTCCTCGCTGATGCCGTTTTCCGCGCGCCAGGTCTTGAGCAGCGCATGCCGCGCCGTGGGATAGCGCTCGGCGATGGTCTCGGCGGACCGGATGCGGTCCATGCGGAAATGGCGCAGCGCGCCGCGCATTTCGCAGAAGGCGGCCAGCAGGCGCTTGCCCTCGAAATAGGCCAGCGCGAACGGCCACACCACGCGCTCGGAGGCGCGGCCCTGCTCGTCGCTGTAGCAGATGCGCAGCTTGTGCTGGCGCCGTATGGCCCGGCGCGCCGGCGGGATATGCGGGTCGTCGTGATCGTTGAAACCTATCGGCACCCACAGGCTGGTCTCGGCCATGTCGTCGCGCAAGTCTTTGGGGGTGGCGGTGGCGATCTTGGCCAGCGCGCTGGCGGCGGCCTTCGCCAGCTCGGCGTCGCCCTGGCGCTTGACCCAGCGCGCGCCCAGCACCAGCGCTTCCAGCTCGTCGGCGCCGAACATCAGCGGCGGCAGGAAGAAGCCGGCCCGCAGCAGGTAGCCCACGCCGGCCTCGCCTTCCAGCGGCGCGCCCAGCTCGGCCAGGGTCTGCATGTCGCGGTAGATGGTGCGCTCGGACACGCCCAGCTGCTCGGCCAGCGCGGCCGCCGTGACGGGGCGGCGGCTGCCGCGCATGGCGTCCATCAGCTGGAATAATCGTCCGGTACGGCTCATGTGCTTCCTCGTGTATAAAAAATGCCGCCAGGCTTGCGCGTGGCGGCATTCTCGGGGACCGGTGGCTTACACCACGGCGCCGTCGGTTTCGTCTTTCTCTTTGACCGGCTTGATCAGGTCTTCGCGCTTCACGCCCAGCCACATGGCCACGGCCGCAGCCACGAACACGGACGAGTAAATGCCGAAGCAGATACCGATGGTCAGCGCCACCGCGAAGTAGTGCAGCGTCGGGCCGCCGAACAGCAGCATGGACAGCACCATCATCTGCGTGCAGCCGTGGGTGATGATGGTACGCGAGATGGTGGAGGTGATCGCGTTGTCGATCACTTCATGCACCGAGGCCTTGCGCTGCTTGCGGAAGTTTTCGCGGATACGGTCGAAAATAACCACCGACTCGTTGACCGAGTAGCCCAGCACCGCCAGCACCGCCGCCAGCACCGTCAGCGAGAATTCCCAGCCGAAGTAGGCGAAGAAGCCCAGGATGATGACCACGTCGTGCAAGTTCGCGATAATCGCCGCCACCGCGTACTTCCACTCGAAGCGCACGGCCAGGTAGATCATCACGCCGATGATCACCATCACCAGCGCGTTCAGGCCGTTCTGGGCCAGCTCGTCGCCCACCTGCGGGCCGACGAACTCCACCTTGTTCAGCTGCACGGTCTCGGCGCCGGCCGCGTCCACGCAGGCGTTCTTGGCGATCTGCTCGCCCTTGGCGGAGACCAGCTCCATGCGCTTGACGCTGCCGCCGTCGGCCTTGCACAGCGCGTCGAACACTTTCTGCGAGGCGTTGGCCGAGTCCTTGCCCGCCGCCGCGTGGGCGATAGGCAGTTTCAGCATCACGTCGCGCGCGGTGCCGAAGCTGGTCACTTCAGGATGCTCGTAGCCCAGGCCCTGCACGGTGGCGCGCACGCCTTCCAGATTGGCCGCGTGCGGGTATTTCACCTCCATCACGGTGCCGCCCTTGAACTCGATCGACAGGTTCAGGCCCTTGTGCAGCAGGAAGAAGACAGCCGCCACGAAGGTCAGCGCCGACACCACGTTGAAGATCAACGCGTGGCGCATGAACGGGATGTCTTTTCTAATGCGGAAAAATTCCATGTTGTTCTACCTTCTGTACGGTTATTTCGACTGGCCTGGAACCCAGACCGTGCCGATGGCGATGGACTGCAGCTTTTTCTTGCGGCCGTACCACAGGTTAACGACGCCGCGCGACACGAAGACGGCGGAGAACATCGAGGTCAGAATGCCCAGGCAGTGCACCACGGCGAAGCCGCGCACGGCGCCCGAACCGAACACCAGCAGCGCCAGGCCGACGATCAGCGTGGTGACGTTGGAGTCCAGGATGGTGGCGAAGGCGCGGTCGAAGCCGGCCGCAATGGCCGCCTGCGGCGAGTTGCCGGCGCGCAGTTCCTCGCGGATGCGCTCGTTGATCAGCACGTTGGCGTCAATCGCCATACCCAGCGCCAGCGCGATAGCGGCGATGCCCGGCAGGGTCAGCGTGGCCTGCATGGTCGACAGCAGCGCGATCAGCAGCAGCAGGTTGACGCCCAGCGCCAGCACGCTGAAGAAGCCGAACATCATGTAGTAGATGATCATGAACACGGCGATGGCGGCAAAGCCGTACACCATGGACAGCTGGCCCTTCTTGATGTTCTCGGCGCCCAGCGCGGGACCGACGGTGCGTTCCTCGATCACGGTCATCGGGGCGTACAGCGCGCCGGAGCGCAGCAGCAGCGCCAGCTCGGCCGAGTTCTCGGCGTTGCCCATGCCGGTGATGTTGAAGCTGCTACCCAGTTCGCTCTGGATGGTGGCGACCGACAGCACTTCCGGCTTGCCCTTCTGTTCGTACAGCACGATGGCCATTTTCTTGCCCACGCGTTCGCGGGTGGCTTCGCGCATCTTGCGGCCGCCGTCGCCGTTCAGGTCGATCGACACGGCAGGCTGCTGGTTCTGGTCGAAGCTGGCGGTGGCGCGCGAGATGTAGTCGCCGGTCAGCACGATGTCCTTCAGCAGCACCACAGGCACGCCTTTGCCGACGGTGAACAGCTCGGAGTTGAACGGCACGGCCGCCTGCAGCTCGGTGCCGGGGGTGACGGTTTCGTCGACCATGCGCACTTCCAGGGTGGCGGTGCGGCCGATAATGGCCTTGGCGCGCGCCACGTCCTGCACGCCGGGCAGCTGGACCACGATGCGGTCCGGGCCTTGCTGCTGGATCACCGGCTCGGACACGCCCAGTTCATTGACGCGCTTGGACAGCGTGGCGATGTTCTGGCGTACGCCGTTGTCCATGGCTTCCTTCAGCGCGGCCGGCTTCAGGCTCAGCGTGAGCAGCAGGTCGGCGCCGTCGGCGCTATCGGCCATGGTCAGGTCGGGCTGCTGGTCGGCGATGACGGTGCGGGCGGCGCTGCGGGTGGCGGCGTCGCGGAACTTCACCTCGACGGTGTTGCCCTTGCGCTCGATGCCGGCGTGGCGCACGCTCTTGTCGCGCAGCTGGCTGCGCACGGCGGTCTGGATGCCCTGCACGCGCTTGTCCAGCGCGGCCTGCACGTCCACCTGCATCAGGAAGTGCACGCCGCCGCGCAAGTCCAGGCCCAGGTACATCGGCAGCGCGCGGATGCTCTGCATCCAGCGCGGCGTGTTGGCCGTGAGGTTGTTGGTGACGATGTAGGCCGGGTCTTCCGCATCCGGATTGAGGGCGCGTTCCAGCGCCAGCTTGGCCTTGAATTGGGTGTCGGTGTCGGCAAAGCGCACGCGCACCGAGCTGTGGGTGCCGGTGCCGTCCAGGGTCACGGCCTCATGGGCCAGTTTCTCCTGCTTGAGCAGGCTGTCCACGCGGCCGCTCAGCTCGCTGCTGACCTTGACGGTGGACTTGCCGCTGGTGACCTGCAGCGCCGGCGACTCGCCGAAATAGTTGGGCGCCGTATACAGTGCGCCCAGCAGCACGCTAATGGCGATGACGATGTACTTCCAGACAGGATAGCGATTCATATATTCTGCGTTCCAGAGAGACTGAAACGGGCCGCGTATGCTGGATAGGCGGCCCGGTGTGGTTTACAGCGCTTTCAGCGTGCCCTTAGGCAGCAGCGTGGTGACCGATGGCTTTTGCACCACGATCTCGGTGCCGGCGGCCACTTCCAGGGTCACGTAGACATCGGTCACTTTGGAGACCTTGCCCAGGATGCCGCCGGCGGTGACGACTTCGTCGCCCTTGGCCAGCGCGTCCATCATCGCCTTCTGTTCCTTGGCGCGTTTTTGCTGAGGACGGATCATCAGGAAGTACATGACCACGAACATCAGGACCAGCGGCAGGAAGCTGGTGAGATTGCCACCCAGGCCGAGCATGTCGGTAGGGGCTTGAGCGTAGGCATTGGAAATGAACACAGGGACTCCAGTAATATATTAGTTTGAAAAAATAGCGCTGTATTCTAGCACTGGCCGGTCCTGGCTAGACGTTTGGGCTATGTTGGGCCTATAAATGTTTTTACAAGTTTGCAGCTTCCGCGCCACGTCACACGCCACGGGCGCGGTCGGCCTGGAATTGCGCCACCCACGCCGGGAAGCGGTCCTCGTCCAGCGCCTCGCGCATCTGGCGCATGATGTCGAGGTAGTAATGCAGGTTGTGGATGGTGTTCAGGCGCGCGCCCAGGATCTCCTGCGAGCGGTGCAGATGGTGCAGATAGGCGCGCGAGAAGTTGCGGCAGGCGTAGCAGGAGCAGGTTTCGTCCAGCGGCTGCGTGTCTTCTTTATAACGCGCGTTCTTGATCTTGATGTCGCCGAAGCGGGTGAAGATCCAGCCGTTGCGCGCATTCCGGGTCGGCATCACGCAGTCGAACATGTCGATGCCGTTCGAGACGCCGGCCACCAGGTCTTCCGGCGTGCCCACGCCCATCAGGTAGTGCGGCTTGTTGGCCGGCAGGCGCGGGCCGACGTGGGCCAGCACGCGCATCATGTCTTCCTTGGGCTCGCCCACCGACAGGCCGCCGATGGCCAGGCCGGGGAAGTCGATCTCTTCCAGCTTGGCCAGCGACTCGTCGCGCAGGTTCTCGAACATGCCGCCCTGGACGATGCCGAACAGCGCGTTCGGGTTTTCGCCGCGCTTGAACTCGTCCATGGAGCGCTGCGCCCAGCGCAGCGACATGCGCATGGACTTGGCCGCCTCGTCCACCGTGGCCGGACGGCCGTCGATTTCATACGGCGTGCATTCGTCGAACTGCATCACGATGTCCGAGTTCAGCACGCGCTGGATCTGCATCGAGATTTCCGGCGACAGGAACAGCTTGTCGCCGTTGATGGGCGAATTGAAGTGCACGCCCTCTTCCGTGATCTTGCGCATATCGCCCAGCGAGAACACCTGGAAGCCGCCCGAGTCGGTCAGGATGGGCTTGTCCCAGCCCATGAAGCCGTGCAGGCCGCCGAACTTGGACATCACGTCGTTGCCGGGGCGCAGCCACAGGTGGAAGGTATTGCCCAGGATGATCTGGGCGCCGATTTCCTTCAGCTCCAGCGGCGACATGGCTTTCACCGAGCCGTAGGTGCCGACCGGCATGAAAATCGGGGTCTGCACCTCGCCGTGGTTCAGTTTCACGGTGCCGCGGCGGGCCTTGGTCAAGCCGGTGGTGTCGGTCTTGATGAGTTTAAATTCCAGCATAGTAATCCTTAGTGTGCTCGGGCTTGCGTGGTCAGCAGCATCGCATCGCCGTAGCTGAAGAAGCGGTATTCGTTGGCGATCGCGTGGGCGTAGGCCAGGCGGATCTCGTCAAAACCGGCGAAAGCCGACACCAGCATCAGCAGGGTCGATTTCGGCAGGTGGAAATTGGTAATCAGCCGGGTCACCGTCTTGAACTGGTAGCCGGGCGTGATGAACAGGTTGGTGTCGCCGCTGCCCGCTTCCAGCGCGCCGCCCTGCGAGGCCGATTCCAGTGCGCGCAGGCTGGTGGTGCCCACGGCAACCACGTCCCGGCCGGCGGCGCGGGCGGCGCGGGCCGCGTCCACCGTGGCTTGCGGCATGGTGTACCACTCCGTGTGCATCTTGTGCTCGGCCAGGTTCTCGGTGCGCACCGGCTGGAAGGTGCCGGCGCCCACGTGCAGGGTGACGTAGGCGAAGTTCACGCCCTTGTCCCTGAGCTTTTGCAGCAGCGCTTCGTCGAAGTGCAGGCCGGCCGTGGGCGCGGCGACGGCGCCCGGCACCTTGTTGAACACGGTCTGGTAGCGGGTTTCGTCGAATTCGTCGGCGGCGTGCTCGATGTAGGGCGGCAGCGGCAGGCGGCCGTGCGCTTCGATCAGCTCGAACACGTCGTCTTCAAAGTGCAGGGTGTAGAACTCGCCGGCGCGCTCGCCGACGGTGACGTCGAAAGCGTCCGCCAGGCGTATCTTCACGCCGGGGCCGGGCGACTTGGAGGCGCGCACCTGGGCCAGCACGGTGCGGGTGTCCAGCACGCGCTCAACCAGGGCCTCGACCTTGCCGCCGCTGTCCTTGACGCCGAAGAAACGGGCTTTCAGCACGCGGGTGTCGTTCATCACCAGCAGGTCGCCGGCCTGGAGCTGGTCCAGGATATCGGTGAACTGGCGGTCGTGCAGCGCGAAGGCTGCGCCTTGTCCGTCCACGTGCAGCAGGCGCGATGCGCTGCGGTCCGGCAGCGGAAATTGCGCTATGCGCTCCTGTGGCAAGTTAAAATCGAAATCTGATAGAGAATACATGACGCACTTCTGAAACTGTTGGGCAACCCTCTATTTTACGCTAGTAGCCCGCAAAGCATCTGAAATATGCCCGTACCGACGCAAAAACCTGTCAAAAAACCACCAGCTAACGTACGCAAAAGCGGCGGCAAGCTCACCGCCGCCAACGCCGAAGCCAAGCTCGCCAAACTGGGCCTGCGCACCGATATGGACCTGGTGCTGCACCTGCCCATGCGCTACGAGGACGAAACGCAGGTCTTCACCATCGCCGACGCCTGCCTGCGCGGCGGGCAGACCTGGCAGGTGGAAGGCGTGGTCACGAAGAACGAAATCGGCTTCAAGCCGCGCCGCCAGCTGCTGGTGCACATCGCAGACGAAACGGGCGACATCCAGCTGCGCTTCATGAATTTCTACGGCAGCCAGGTCAAGCAGCTGGCCGAGGGCACGCGGATACGGGCGCGCGGCGAAGTGAAGCATGGCTTCTTCGGCGCCGAGATGGTGCACCCGGTTTATAAAGTCATCAACGAAGGCGCGCCGCTACCCGCCTCCCTCACGCCGGTCTACCCGTCCGGCGAAGGCCTGCCGCAGTACATCCTGCGGCGCGCCATCACCGACGCCATGAAGCGCGTGGACTGGACCGACACCCTGCCTGCGGAGCTGGTGCGGCGCATGCACCTGAGCGACTTTGAACCCGCCGTGCGCCTGCTGCACTACCCCACGCCGGAAGTGGACGAGCACGCGCTGATGGACCGCTCGCATCCTGCCTGGACGCGGGTGAAGTTCGACGAACTGCTGGCGCAGCAGCTGTCCTTGAAGCGCGCGCAGCAGGCGCGCCGCTCCAAGGGCGCGGCCGCGCTAAAGAAAGTGGGCCAGCTGTCGAAAGCCTTCCAGGCCGCGCTGCCCTTCAAGCTGACCAATGCGCAGCAGCGTGTGCTGGACGAGATACGCGCCGACCTGCGCCAGCAGTACCCGATGCAGCGCCTGCTGCAGGGCGACGTGGGCGCGGGCAAGACCGTGGTGGCCGCGCTGGCGGCAGCGCAAGCCATCGACAGCGGCTACCAGGCCGCGCTGATGGCGCCCACCGAGATCCTGGCCGACCAGCACTTCCGCAAGATCGCCGCGTGGATGGAACCGCTGGGCGTGAAGGTGGTGTGGCTGACGGGCAGCCTGAAGAAAAAGGAAAAGACGCTGGCCACCGAACTGGTGGAATCCGGCGAGGCGCGGCTGGTAATCGGCACCCACGCGCTGATACAGGACACGGTGCGGTTCGAGAACCTGGGCCTGGTGATCGTGGACGAGCAGCACCGCTTCGGCGTGGGCCAGCGCCTCACGCTGCGCAACAAGGGCAACGAGGGCGCCATTCCGCACCAGCTGATGATGTCCGCCACACCCATCCCGCGCACGCTGGCGATGACTTATTACGCCGACCTGGAAGTGTCCGTGATCGACGAGCTGCCGCCGGGCCGCACGCCCATCGTCACGCGCGCCATCGACCAGAACCGGCGCGACGAGGTGGTGGCCCGCGTGCACGCGGCGGCGCAGGAGGGGCGGCAAGTGTACTGGGTCTGCCCGCTGATCGAGGAATCCGAAGCGCTGCAATTGCAGACCGCCACCGAGACCCACCAGCTGCTGGCCGAAGCGCTGCCGGACCTGAACGTGGGCCTGGTGCACGGCCGCCTCAAGCCCGCCGAGAAGCAGGCCATCATGGACGCCTTCAGCGCCAACGAGATGCAGGTGCTGGTGGCCACCACCGTGATCGAGGTGGGCGTGGACGTGCCGAACGCCTCGCTGATGGTGATCGAGCACGCCGAGCGCTTCGGCCTGTCGCAGCTGCACCAGCTGCGCGGGCGCGTGGGCCGGGGCTCGGCGGCCAGCGTGTGCCTGCTGCTGTATCAAAGCCCGCTGGGCCAGATCGCCAAGCAGCGCTTGATGACCATGCGCGAAACCACGGACGGCTTCGAGATCGCACGGCGCGACCTGGAGATACGCGGTCCGGGCGAATTCCTGGGCTCACGCCAGAGCGGCCAGGCCATGCTGCGCTTCGCCGACCTGGAAACCGACGGCTGGCTGGTGGACCAGGCGCGCGACACCGCCCACGCCCTGCTGCACGACCCGGGCAGCGCGGAAATCGTGGAAACCCACCTGGAACGGTGGCTGGGCGGACGGGAAGAATTCCTGAAAGTGTAAAACTTGTAAAAAGTTGCAAGCGGGAACAGGCTGTGCGAAACTCGCCCACCTTATGCGCAAAATTTCCACTTCCCTCCTGTCCCTGGCCGTAGCCGCAGCCTGCCTGCAGCTGGCCCAGTCCGCACACGCAGAGCAGCAGGCCGCAGGCGCGGCAACGGCGGCCATGACAACGGCGGCGGCCACGCCGTCGGCAGCCCCCGCCGGCGCAGCGGCCCCTGCCGCCGTGCCTGTGCCCGTGACGGCGCCAACTCCGGCGCCGGCAGCGGCGGACAAGTCGGCCAAGTCGAAATGGCTCTGGCCCCTGGAAAGCGCGAAAGCGCGCGTGAGCAGCTTCTTCGGCGCGTTGCGCGGCCGCCGCGCCCATGGCGGCGTGGACATCTCCACCCCGGTCGGCACGCCCGTGAAGGCGACCGACAGCGGCGTGGTGGTGGCCTCCACCAACCGCTACGAAGGCGACAAGAAATACGGCGAAGTGGTGGTGATTGAACACCTGAACGGCTTCAAATCGCTGTACGCGCACCTGAACACGCGCGACGTGAAAGTGGGCGACGAAGTGGTGGCAGGCCAATCCATCGGCCAGTCCGGCAAGACCGGGCACTCAACCGGCCCGCACCTGCACCTGGAAGCGTTCTACAACGGCGCCCGCACCGATCCGAAAAACCTGCTGGCCGGCCTGGAAGAAACCGCACTGCCCTCCGCGCTGAGCGCAAAGCAGTACACCTCCACCGACGGCAGCTTTGTCACCAAAGCGCCCTACGTGGCGCCGGCCAAAGCCGGCAAGGCAGGTAAATCGGGCAAAGGCGCCAAAACGGAAAAAACCGGCAAGACCGGCAAATCCGACAAAGCCAAATCCTCCAAGGCCTCGTCTCAGAAGCACATCACGAACCGCGCGCCCAAGTCCAGCAAGAAGTCCGGCCGCAAATAAGCCAGGAACACAAGCGCAAGCGCGCCCGCCACCGCCGCCCGTATCAGCCAGGTTTTCATCAGGCTACGCGGGCTTGAGCGCACCGCGCGCCAGAGCGCGTTCGTCCACCGGCAGATTCGCCAGCCCCGCCATCACGCCCAGCGCGATCGCAATCCCCCACACCACGTTGTAATTGCCCTGCAAGGCAAACAGATAGCCGCCCAGCCACACGCCGAGGAAGCTGCCTATCTGGTGCGAGAAGAACACCACGCCCGCCAGCATGGACATATGCTTGACGCCGAAAATGCCCGCGATGATGCCGTTCGTGAGCGGCACCGTGGACAGCCAGATAAAGCCCATCGCAGCCGCGAACAAGTACACCGATATGGACGACAGGGGCGCCAGCAGGAACAGCGTGATCACGATGGAACGGATGAAGTAGATCCCGGACAGCAGGTAGCGCTTGGGCACCATGCCGCCCCACTTGCCAGCGTAGAAGGAGCCGAAAATATTGAACAGGCCGATCAGCGCCAGCGCCATCACGGCGATCCTGGGATCGGTCACGCCCTTGTCCTTCAGGTAGGCCGGCAGGTGCACCGCGATGAACACCACCTGGAAGCCGCACACGAAATAGCCCGCCACCAGGAACAGGAAGGAGCGGTTGCGCAGCGCCTCGCCGAAAGCCTCGCCTATGCTCTGCTGCGCGCTGCCCGCATGGACCACCGGCGGCTCGCGCAGGAAGAAAGCCATCGGCACCATGGCGATAATCACCGCCGCCGCCAGCAGGTAGAAGGCGCTCTGCCAGCCCACCGAGGAAATCAGGTACTGCTCCAGCGGCATCATGAGGAACTGGCCGAAGGAGCTGGCAGCGCCGGATACGCCGAAAGCCCATGAGCGCCGCTCCACCGGCGCCACGCGGCCGATGATGCCGCTGACCGCGCCAAACGCCGTGCAGGCCAGTCCCAGGCCGATGAACACGCCTGAGCCGACGATGAACAGCGTGGGCTGCGTAACGAGCGCCATCCACACCAGGCCCGCCATATAGCTGACCGCGCCGGCCAGCACCACGCGCATGGTGCCGAAGCGGTCCGCCGCCATGCCGGCAAAGGGACCGAAGGCGCCCCACATCAGGTTCTGCAAGGCCAGCGCCAGCGAGTAGGTCTCGCGGGTCCAGCCGTTGGCTTCCGAGATGGGCTGCATCCAGAAGCCGAAGCCGTGGCGCACGCCCATGGCCAGCGTCAGCACGACGCCGCTGGCAAGCAGCACGGATTTGAGCGACGGCGCGCGGTCGGATGTGAACATGGCTGGTCCCCTGGTTGTTTTTTGTTGTGCTACCTGTTGTGCTTAGCGCTGCGAGTCGGCGCTGTAACGCACGCCGATCTGGGCACGCATGGTGTCGAGTATGCCCATCAGCGCTACGCTTTCGTCCAGCGGCATGACCGGGCTTTCCAGCAGGCCTGCGCGCAGGCAGCGCACCACCTCGGCCGCTTCATGCGGGTAGCCGTTGCCGCTGCGCGGAATATGCAATTCGGTCTTGCTGCCGTCCAGCAGCCCCACGGTGATGGAGTTGGTGTAGTGGAAGCGGGAGTTCAGGCGCACATAGCCCTTGTCGCCGGAGATGGTCAGTTCGCACGGCGAGGCGGCGCGCAGGCTGGAGAGGCAGGACGAAACCGCGCCGCTTTCGTGCTGCAGCGTGAACGAGGCCTGCACGTCCACGCCGGTGGCGCCCAGTTCGCCCACTGCCTGCACCGAGGCCACGGGGCCGAGGAAGAAGGCCGACAGCGACAGCGGGTAGATGCCCAGGTCGAGCAGCGAGCCGCCGCCCAGCTCGGGGTTGAACAGGCGGTGCTCGGGACCGGCGCTGGCGGCAAAGCCGAAGTCCGCCGTCACGCCGGCGGGCTTGCCGATCTCGCCGCTGTCGACGATGCGCTTGGCTTCCACGATGGCGGGCATGAAGCGGCTCCACATCGCTTCCATCATGAACAGTTTTTTGGCGCGCGCCAGGGCGACGATTTCCTCGGCCTGCCAGCGCGTGATGGTGAACGATTTTTCCACCAGCAGGGCCTTGCCCGCGTTCAGGCACATGATGGCGTTCTCGTAGTGCATGGGGTGCGGCGTGGCGATGTAGATGACGTCCACGTCCGGGTCATCGGCCAGCGCCTGGTAGCTGCCGTGGCAGCGCGGCACGCCGTATGCGGCGCCGAACTGCTGCGCGCCCTCCATGGTGCGCGATGCTACCGCTACCAATTCGGCGCCATCGGTGTCGCGCAGGCCTTCAGCCATCGCCTTGGCGATTTTGCCCGTGCCCAGAATGCCCCAGCGGATTACCTTGTCCATTGTCTTTTCACTTTCTGCCGCTCGGGCGGCGCTTGGCGGGTTACGCGCTGCGCGCTAACCCGCCCTACGGTGTTGGTACGGTTTTGACGCCGTGTTCGTTCGGTTTTCGTTTCGGGCGGAAGACCGCCGCGTCGCTATAAAATTCTTCGTCCTGCTGCGGCCACCATCCGGGCACGCCGAGCACCGGCAGCGGCGTGAAGCCCGTTTTGCTCAGCCCTTCCTGCGCCAGCGCTTGCGCCACTTGCGCGTCCAGCCAGGCTTGCTGGCCGGCGCGGTCCAGCGCGAAGTAGCCGTCGTCCGCCATCACGATGCGCGTGTGGGCGGTGATGGCCTTGTACGGCGCCACCAGCTTTTCCATCAGCGCATGGCCGAACAGCCAGACCTGCGCGTCCGTGCCGAACAGCGCGCGCAGCTCGACGAAGGCCGCGCGCCATTCGTGGCCGCGCAGCGCCTGCACCAGCGCCCTGCCCTGCTCGCAGTCGCGCACCACCAGCAGCGCGGCGTTCTCGTCGAACAGCGTGGCGGCGTCGCGGGCCGGGCCGCGCGATTTGCCGACGCCGTCCTGCGCGATCTGCGCGGCCTGCAGGGCGTTCAGCTGGCGCTTGATGAGCGGGAAGCTGAGCCACACCAGCGCGTTGAAGAAGTCGTGCAGGTTTTCGCGCGTGGGTACGCCGCCCGTGGCGCCGATGAACTCCTCGTAGGCCACGCCTTCCGGCAGCGCACTCTGCGGCACGAAGGCCAGCGGCAGCCCTTGATGATTGCACAATTTTCGCGCGCTTGCTTGCGCGCTGAAGAAGGGGATGATGCTGGCCGCGCCGGAGTCCGATTCAAAATCCGTATCGACGCCCGCCGCCGCAGCGGCGGCGCGCACCGAATGCAGCCAGGGGCGCGCCCAGTCGATTGCTGAAAACACGCTGGCTACAGGCCTCAGGCCATCTTCCAGTTGATGGTTTCGCCCGCGTTCAGCGGCACCACTTCCAGGTCGCCCAGCGGCAGCGTGGCAGGCAGCGTCCATTGTTCGCGGCGCAGGGTGATGGTGCCTGCGTTCGGCTCCAGGTTGTAGAAGGCAGGGCCGTTCAGGCTGGCGAAGGCTTCCAGCTTGTCCAGCGCGCCGGCGCGCTCGAAGGCTTCGGCGTACAGCTCCATCGCGTGCAGCGCGGTGTAGCAGCCGGCGCAGCCGCAGGCGTGCTCTTTCAGGCCTTGCGGGTGCGGCGCGGAGTCGGTGCCCAGGAAGAAGCGCTCGTCGCCGCTGGTGGCGGCCGTCATCAGCGCCAGGCGGTGCTCTTCGCGCTTCAGGATAGGCAGGCAGTAGTAGTGCGGACGGATGCCGCCCTTGAAGATCTCGTTGCGGTTGTACAGCAGATGGTGCGCGGTGATGGTGGCGGCGATAGGGCCTTCCGCTTCGGCCACGTACTCGGCGGCCTGGCGCGTGGTGATGTGCTCGAACACCACTTTCAGTTCCGGGAAGTCCTTGCGCAGCGGACGCATGACGCGTTCGATGAAGACGGCCTCGCGGTCGAACACGTCCACGTCCGGATCGGTCACTTCGCCGTGCACCAGGAAAGGCAGATCCAGTTCCTGCATCACTTCCAGCGTCTTGTAGCAGTTTTTCAGGTCGGTCACGCCGGCGTCCGAGTTGGTGGTGGCGCCTGCCGGGTACAGCTTCACGGCGTGCACAAAGCCGCTGTCGACGGCGCGGCGGATTTCGTCCGGCTCGGTGTTATTGGTCAGGTACAGCGTCATCAGCGGCTCGAACTGCACGCCAGCCGGCAGCGCGGCCAGGATGCGGCTGCGGTAGGCTTCGGCGGCGGCCACGGTGGTGACCGGCGGCTTCAGGTTGGGCATGACGATGGCGCGGCCGAACTGGCGCGCGCTGTGCGGCAGCACGCTGGCCATGGTGGCGCCGTCGCGCAGGTGCAAATGCCAGTCGTCTGGGCGGATGATGGTGATGCTGTCTGGGGTTGCAATGTTGGACATGGCGGCTGCTCTCAGTGAGGAATGCCGCCATTTTACCCGTTCATGGCGTGAAATACCCGCCGCAGCTTATGGCTGCGCAGCCACCCAGGCTTTCACATCGGCCAGCATCTTGTCGAGCGCGGCGCGGTCGTAGGGGGCGCCGCGGCTGACCACCATGCGGATCCGGCGGGTGGCGGCGATGTCTTGCAGCGGGTCCGCGTCCAGCACCAGCAGGTCGGCGGCTTTGCCTTCGGCCACGCTGCCGTAGCGGTCCAGCTTGCCCAGGAAACGCGGACCGGCGACGACGGCGCTTTGCAGCGCTTGCGCCGGCGTGAGGCCGTATTTCACGTACAGGCCGATTTCGTCATGCAGCGCCTGGCCGGGGTAGTCGAAGGAGTTCAGGAAGCCCGCGTCCGTGCCGGCGACAATGCTGACGCCCTCCTGCGCCAGTATCGGCAGCAGCGAGGCGGACTTTTCAAAGATGGCGTGGCGCAGGGCGATGGCTTCCGGACCGTCCTTGGCGGCGCGCTGCACGCGCCAGTCGTAGGTGGCGCGCAGGCCTTTGCCGATGTATTGCAGGTAGGCGTCCTTGCTATGGTCGTTCTTGTCCAGGTAGGCGGTGACGTAGGAGCCGTAGAGCGTGGGCACCACGGCGGTGCCTGCGGCGGCCATGCGCTTGAAGGCGGCGCGCGCGGTAGCTTCGTCGTAGCTTTCCAGGCTCAGTTTCACGGCTTCGCGGCCGGTCAGCTTGCCGTCGGCCACCTGCGCGGTCAGCTCGGCTTCGCGCGGCGTGGCGGCGCGCAGCAGGTAGGACTGGTGCTCCACCGTGCCCAGGCCCGCGTCGAACATGGTGCCCAGCGTGAGCTGCACGGGGATGTGGCCGGACGTGCGCATGCCGCGGTCCCTGGCCTGCTTCAGCGCTTCCAGGTACATGGCCGGCGCGAGGGTGTTTTCGGTGATCTTCACGAAGTCCACTTTCTGGCCCTGCAGCTTGTCCAGCGCGGCGCTCACTTCGGCCGGCGTGCCGACTTCGATGGTGCCCTTCCACAGCGGCTTGTAGCCTTCCAGCTTCTGGCCGGACGTGAAGATGGTGGGGCCGCTCATCTTGCCCGACGCCACCTGCGCGCGCCAGTCCAGCACCGTGTCCGCCAGGTCGCCCGCGCAGTCGCGCACCGCCGTGATGCCGTGCGCCAGGTACAGCGGCATGAGCTGTTTGTTTTCTTCGATCAGCTCGGGGCCGCCGCCGAAGTGCATATGCGTGTCCCACAGGCCGGGCATCAGGTATTTGCCGGGCAGGCGTATGGTCTTTTTCGGCGCGTAGTTTTTCAGCGCCTTGTCGTCCACCACGGCCAGGATGGTGTCGCCCTTGAGCACCACGGACTTGCCCTTGACGGCCTTGCCGGCGGCAACGTCGATCAGCGTGGCCTGGGTCAGCACCAGGTCGGCGGCGATCTTGTCGGCGGCGTGCGCGCTGGCGAGCAGGCCAAGCGCGAGCAGCGCGGCGGAGAGGGTTTTCATCGATGGCATGGCGGCTCCCTAAAAATTCAAGTGCGCGCATATTACCGGATGATGGCCACTTTGCGCTGCAGGCGGCGCACCAGCCAGGACAGGGCGCTGCAGGCCACGAAATACACCACCGCCACGAACAGATACATTTCCACCAGCCGCCCGTCGCGCTGCGCCACCTTGCTGGCGGCGCCGACGAAGTCCGCCACCGACAGCACGTACACCAGCGACACGTCCTGGAACAGCACAATGGTTTGAGTGAGCAACACCGGCAGCATATTGCGGAAGGCCTGCGGCAGGATCACGTGGCCCATCACCTGCCAGTAGCCCATGCCCAGCGCCTGCGCCGCCAGCATCTGCCCGCGCGCCACGGACTGTATGCCGCCGCGCATAATCTCGCAGTAGTAGGCGGCCTGGAACAGGATGAAGGTGATCAGCGCGGACCAGAACGCGCCCACCTTCACCGGCTCGGGCGAGCCGATAATCCAGGCGCCGATATAGGGCACCAGGAAGTAGAACCAGAAGATCACCAGCACCAGCGGCACCGCGCGCATCAGGTTCACATAGCCTGCGGCCAGCAGGGACAACGCGCGGATGGACGACAGGCGCCCCAACGCCAGCAGGGTGCCCAGCACCACGCCGCCCAGCATGGCGAATACGGTGAGCTCCAGCGTGAACAGCATGCCGACCTGGAACAGGTAGGCCCAGGAGCGGCCGATGACGTCGAAGTCAAAGCCGGCGAACATCTCAACGTCCCCCGCCGGACTGCAAGGTGCCGGGCAGCGCCAGCTTGCGTTCGACCAGGTGCATCAGCCCCACCACGATGATGTTCACGGTGACGTAGATCAGCGTGGCTGCGGAAAACGCCTCGAACACCTGGAAGGAGAATTCCTGGATGGCGCGCGCGCTGGCGGTAAGCTCGATCAGGCCGATGGTGAGCGCGATGGAACTGTTCTTGATAATGTTGAGGAATTCGCTGGTGAGCGGCGGCAGGATGATGCGGAAAGCCAGCGGCAGCAGCACGTAGCGGTAGGCCTGCCAGCGCGACAGGCCCAGCGCCAGCGCCGCCGTGCCCTGCCCGCCGGACAAGGCCTCGATGCCGGCCGTAACCTGCACCGCCACCCGCGCCGAGGTGTAGAAGCCGAGCGAAATCACGGCGGTGACGAAGGGCGCGTTCGGCAGCGACTTGAGCCAGGCGCCGGTATCGGCCGGCACCAGCTCGGGCATGACGAAGTACCACAGGAACATCTGCACCAGCAGCGGCACGTTGCGGAACAGTTCAATGTAGGCGGTGCCGAGGCGGCGCAGCAGCGCGCCGCTGCGCGTGGGCGGCAAGGTGCGCGCGGTGCCGATCAATACGCCCAGCGCCAGCGCCATGATCCAGCCGCACAGCGACGCGGCCAGCGTCCATTGCAGGCCGTCCACCAGCGTCTCCCAGTAGGTGTGGACGCCGTCCGGCGAGTCCTCCCAGAAGATGCGCCAGTTCCAGTGATAGTTCATGCTGTGGACGCCCGCGCCGGCTTATTTCTTCTTCTTGGCGGCGGCTTGCTGCGCGGCCGGCACCGCCGCCGCACTGGCCACATAGGCGGCCGGATCGGGCGAATCCGTCGGCTTGGCCAGCACGGCCTGCAACTGCGGCGGCATGGGGAAATTCAGGTTGATGCCCTTGGGCGGGATGGGCGACATGAACCACTTGTCGTACAGCTTCTTGAAGTCCTCGCTCTGGTAGAAGCGCGTCAGCGTGGCGTCCACCAGCTGCTTGAAGGCGGGGTCGTCGCGGCGCAGCATGATGCCGTAGGGCTCGACCGACAGCGCCTCCTTGGTGATCTCGTAGTCGCCGGGATTCTTGGACGCGGCCACCTGCGCGGCCAGCAGGATATCGTCGTTGGCCTGCGCGGCGGCGCGGCCGGTTTCCAGCATCAGGAAGGACTCGGGATGGTCCTTGCCTATCATGATGGTCATGCCCAGGTTCATCTCGCTGTTCAGGATGGTCATCTGCTTGAGCGTGGTGGTGCCGGCGGTGGCCACCAGGGTCTTGCCCTTCATGTCGGCCAGGCTGCGGATGCCGGAGCCCTTCTTGACCAGCAGCTTGTTGGCCACCACGAACATGGTGGGCGCGAAGGCCACCTGCTTCTGGCGCTCGGCGTTGTTGGTGGCGGAGCCGCATTCAAGGTCGATGGTGCCGTTGGCCATGAGGGGAATGCGGTTGGCGGGCGTGACCGGATTCATGGTCACCTTCACCGACGTCAGGCCCAGCTGCTTCTGCGCGGCGGTGACGATTTTCATGCACAGGTCGACCGAGTAGCCCAGGTATTGCTGCTTGTCGTCCAGGTAGGAAAACGGCACCGACGCGTCGCGCACGCCCAGTGTGATGGCGCCGGTGCGCTTGATCTTGGCCAGGGTGCCGGTGAGTTCTTGCGCTGCGGCCGAAACGGAAGCCGCGCATGTCAGGATAGCCAGCAGTGTTTTCAACGTCATGATTCCTCCGGTAAGAAGTTCAACAACGTGAGGCGCCACAATGGCGGGTTACGCGCTGCGCGCTAACCCGCCCTACAAGATGTCGGCCCGTAGGGCGGGTTAGCGCAGAGCGCGTAACCCGCCAGCGCCGCCTAATGAATAATGCGCGCCAAAAAGTCCCTGGCGCGCTCGGAACGCGGCGCGCCGAAGAAGTCGTCTTTCGAACAGTCCTCCAGGATGCGCCCCTGGTCCATGAACACCACGCGGTTGGCCACCTTCTTCGCAAAGCCCATTTCGTGGGTAACCACCATCATGGTCATGCCTTCCTGCGCCAGGCCCACCATCACATCCAGCACTTCATTGATCATTTCCGGGTCCAGCGCCGACGTCGGCTCGTCAAACAGCATGGCGATCGGGTCCATGGACAGCGCGCGCGCAATGGCCACCCGCTGCTGCTGGCCACCGGACAGCTGGCTGGGGAATTTGTCCTGCTGCGCCAGCAGGCCCACGCGGTCCAGGTATTTCAGGCCGCGCTCATTGGCCTCGTCCTTGCTGCGGCCCAGCACCTTGATCTGGCCCAGCGTGAGGTTATCGCGCACCGACAGATGCGGGAACAGCTCGAAATTCTGGAACACCATGCCGATGCGCGCGCGCAGCGCCGGCAGGTCCGTGCCCTTGGCGCCGACCGAGGTGCCGTCGACGATGATTTCGCCCTGCTGGAACGGTTCCAGGCCGTTGACGGTCTTGATCAAAGTGGACTTTCCCGAGCCGGACGGGCCGCAAATCACCATGACGTCGCCCCTGGCCACGTCGGTGCTGCAGTCGGTGAGCACCTGGAACTGGCCATACCATTTGTTGAGATTTTTTATGGCTATCATTTTTTGCGTTTAAAATTCGCCCCCGCAGGCAGTATTGCGCGCGATGTACTCCGCGCGACACAGTTGCCTTGACACGCATCAGGCGCGCAAGGATACTGCGACACTTGCACAGTTATTAATCAGACCAACAACATTCTACCGGCCATTTACCCAATGGCGCGCAGTTTAGAGACACTACCACAGGAAACCCCGCCTATGAAAACACGCAATAATTTGACAACCTACATCATGGTAAGCCTGGTGCTGGGCATCGTCGTGGGGTATTTCGCCAATGTCAGCCTGGCCAATCCCGGCGCCTTTGCCGAGTATATGTCCTATCTGACCACCATCTTCCTGCGTTTGATCAAGATGATCATCGCTCCGCTGGTATTTGCCACGCTGGTGGTCGGCATTGCGCGCATGGGCGACGCCAAGGAAGTGGGCCGCATCGGCCTGAAAACCCTGGGCTGGTTCTTCATCGCCTCCGTCATGTCGCTGCTGCTGGGCCTCGTCATGGTCAACCTGTTCCGTCCGGGCGACGCGCTGGTGGGCCACCTGCCTGCGGTGACCACACCTTCCGGCATCGCCGCTTCCGGCCTGTCGCTGAAGGAATTCATCACCCACCTGGTGCCGGCCTCCATCGTGGACGGCATGGCCAAGAATGAAATCCTGCAGATCGTGATCTTCTCGCTGTTCTTCGGCACCGCCGCCGCTGCGGTGGGCGTCAAGGCCGAACCGCTGATCGACGCGGTGGACGGCATCGCCCACATCATGCTGAAAGTCACCGGCTACGTGATGAGCTTTGCGCCGGTGGCCGTGTTCGCGGCCGTGGCAGGCACCATCGCCAAAAGCGGTGTCGGCGTGCTGGGCACCTACGGCGTGTTCATGGCCGAGTTCTACCTGAGCATAGGCGTGCTGTGGGGCCTGCTGATCCTGGCCGGCTTCATCTTCCTGGGCCGCCGCATCTTTGCCCTGATGGGCGAACTGAAAGGCCCGGCGCTGCTGGCCTTCTCCACCGCGTCGAGCGAAGCGGCCTATCCGAAAACGCTGGAAGGCCTGGAGCGTTTCGGCGTGCGCAACCGCATCGCCTCCTTCGTGCTGCCGATCGGCTATTCCTTCAACCTGGATGGCTCGATGATGTACTGCACCTTCGCCACCGTGTTCATCGCCCAGGCCTACGGCATTGAAATGCCGCTCGGCACCCAGCTGGCCATGATGGCCGTGCTGATGCTGACCTCCAAGGGCATCGCCGGCGTGCCGCGCGCGTCGCTGGTGGTGATTGCCGCCACCCTGGGCCAGTTCAACATTCCGGAAGCGGGCCTGCTGCTGCTGCTCGGCATCGATCACTTCCTGGACATGGCGCGCTCCGCCACCAACGTCATCGGCAACGGCGTAGCCGCCGCCGTGGTGGCCAAGTGGGAGGGCGAGCTGGTTGCCCCGCTGGACAAGGATCTGTCGGATTCGCCGCTGCCGTAACACGGCGCCGGCTCCGCCCAGGCCATGACGGCCCGGACGCGATTGCGTCCGGGCCGTTTTTCATTGGGGCGCGCGGATTCGCTGCGCCCTGCTAGCATGGCGGCGTCAGCACAACGGGAGCCCCCCATGCGATACCTGCCACTTGGAGCACTACTGATACTCGCCGCCTGCTCGAAGGCGCCGCAGCCTGCCGCGCCATCCGCTGGCGCCGCGCCGGTGCTGTCTTTCGAGGGCTACGGCCCGGTGCATTTCGGCGCGCAGCTGCCGGACGTGGAACAGAAGCTGGGCGCGAAGAGCGTAGCGCTGGGGGCCAACGACCCGGCGTGCAGCATGGTGCGCTTCCCCGGCATCCAGGGCGTGCGCTTCATGGTTGAACAGGGCAAGATCACGCGCGCCGACGCGGACGCCGGCGTCGCAAACAGCCTGGGTATCGCCAGCGGCGACACGCTGGACGCGGCGAAGAAAAAGGCGCCCGCGCTGGCGGTGGGACCGCACAAATACCTGCCCGAAGGCCACTATCTCACCGCCAGCAGTGGCGACGGCAAGGCGGCCATCATCATGGAGGAAGACGGCAAGGCCATCACCAAGATCCGCGCCGGCATGCAGCCTGCGGTGGCTTACGTGGAGACCTGCCTGTAAGCCTTACTCCACTTCCTCTTCCACCTTGGCCTGCTGCCGCTGCCACATCTGGGCGTACAGCCCATCGGCGGCCAGCAGCGACTGGTGCGTGCCGCGCTCCACGATGCGGCCGTGGTCGAGCACGATGATCTGCTCCGCATCCACCACCGTGGAAAGTCGGTGCGCAATCACCATGGTGGTGCGGTGCTTGGCGATCTCCTTGAGCTGCGCCTGGATGGCCTGCTCGGCCTTCGAGTCCAGCGCCGACGTGGCTTCGTCGAAGATCAGGATGGCGGGGTTCTTGAGCAGCGTGCGCGCAATCGCCACGCGCTGCTTCTCGCCGCCGGACAGCTTCAGCCCCCGCTCGCCCACCATGGTGGCGTAGCCGTCCGGCAGGCTGGCGATAAAGTCGTGGATGGACGCCGCCTTGGCTGCCGCCACGATGTCCTCCTTGCTGGAACCGGGCTTGCCGTAGGCGATGTTGTACTCGATGGTGTCGTTGAACAGCACCGTATCCTGCGGCACGATGCCGATGGCGTGGCGCAGCGAGTCCTGCGTGATCGCGCGCAGGTCCTGGCCGTCGATGGTGATCGCGCCCTGGTTCACCTCATAGAAGCGGTACAGCAGGCGCGACAGGGTGGACTTGCCGGAGCCGCTGTGTCCCACCACCGCCGTGGTGGTGCCGGCCGCGATGGTGAAGTCCACGTCGAACAGGATCTGGCGCTTGGACTCGTAGCTGAAGTCCACGTGCGAGAAGCGCACCTGCGCGCCCTGCGTGTGCAGCGCCTTCGCGTCCGGCGCATCCGCCACTTCGCGGTTCTGGTCCAGCAGCGAGAACAAACGCTCCATGTCCGCCAGGCTTTGCTTGATCTCGCGGTAGATCACGCCCAGGAAGTTGAGCGGAATGTAGAGCTGGATCATGAAGGCGTTCACCAGCACCAGGTCGCCCAGGGTCATCTTGCCGTCGATAACGCCCTGCGTGGCGCGCCACAGTATCAGCGTGACGGCGGTGGCGATAATCAGCGACTGGCCCGTGTTCAGCAGGGACAGCGAAGTCTGCGACTTCACCGCCGCCGACTCGTAGCGCTGCAGGCCCTCGTCGTAGCGCTTGGCCTCGTAGTCCTCGTTGCCGAAGTACTTCACGGTTTCATAGTTGATGAGCGAGTCGATGGCCTTGGTGTTGGCCTTGGAATCGAGGTCGTTCATGGTGCGGCGGAAGTGGGTGCGCCAGTCGGTCACGGTGATGGTGAACACGATGTAGGACACCAGCGCCACAAAGGTGATGGCGCTGAACCAGATGTCGTAATGCGTGACCAGGTAGCCCAGCACCAGCGTAATCTCCACCAGCGTGGGCAGGATGTTGAACAGCGTGTACGAGATCAGCGAACCGACGCCGCGCGTGCCGCGCTCGATGTCGCGCGTCATGCCGCCGGTCTGGCGGTTCAGGTGGAAGCGCAGCGACAGCGAATGCAGATGGCGGAACACCTTGAGCGCAATGGTGCGCACGGCGCGCTGCGTCACGCGCGCGAACAGGAATTCGCGCAGCTCGGTGAACACCGTGGTGGACAGGCGCAGCAGGCCGTAAGCCACCAGCGCGCCCAGCGGCAGCACCAGCAGCGCCTGCGGGTGGGACGGCGTGATGGTCATGTCGTCCACCAGCTTTTTCAGCACCACCGGCACGCCGACGTTGGCCAGCTTGGCGCCGATCAGGCAAAGCAGCGCCAGCAGCACGCGCCATTTGTACACCCACAGATAGGGGATCAGGGTTTTCAGGGTGGCCATATCGCTGCGCGGCGGCTTGCCGGCGGCGTCTGGCGGAGGTGGGGTAGAGGTGGCTGAGCGGCGCATGGTGGAACGAGGCTTCCGTGGTTTACAATCAATCCCAATTGTAGCCCTTAGCGAGACTTCACGATGACCACGCCTGAAAACACCACAGTCCCCTCCGCCACGCAGCAGCAGCAAGCGCTGCGGGCCCCCGAGCGGCGCGGCCTGCCGCCGGGGAAAATGCCCGAACTGCGCGTGATGCCCGCCCCTTCCGACGCCAACGTCTACGGCGACGTGTTCGGCGGCTGGATCATGGCCCAGGTGGACATCGCCGGCTCCCTGCCCGCCACCCGGCGCGCCAACGGCCGCGTGGCCACCGTGGCGGTGAATTCCTTCGTATTCAAAAATCCGGTCTTCGTCGGCGATCTGCTGTCCTTTTACGCCGATATCATCAAGGTCGGCAACACCTCCATCACCGTCAACGTGGAAGTGTACGCCGAGCGCAACCGCCTACAGGCCTGCACCGTCAAGGTGACCGAAGCCACGCTGACCTACGTCGCCACCGGCCCGGACCGCAAGCCGCGCCAGGTGCCGCCGCTGGAATCGCTGCTCTAAGCCGCATGCAGCCGGGGCGCCGCATCCTGCTGCTGGGCGGCGCCCGGCTGTCGGCGCTGGCGGCCATGACGGCGGCCGGCGCCACGCTGGCCCGCAGCGCGCCCGAACGCGGCCCGCAGCAAGCCGGCTATCCCTTCTCCCTCGGCGTGGCCTCCGGCTCGCCGCTGCCCACCGCCGTGGTGCTGTGGACCCGCATCCTGTACGACCCGTTCAACGCCGCCGCCATGCCGCCGCTGGCCTTCAGCGTGCGCTGGGAAGTGGCGCGCGACGAAGCCTTCCGCAGCATCGCCGCCAAGGGCACGGCGCTGGCCGCGCCCGAACTGGCGCACAGCGTGCACGTGGACGCGGCGGGCCTGGAACCGGACCGCTGGTACTGGTACCGCTTCATGCTGGGCGACGCCGTCAGTCCCGTGGGCCGCACCCGCACCGCGCCCGCGCCGGACAGCATGCCGTCCGCGCTCAAGCTGGCCGTAGCCTCCTGCCAGCACTGGGAATTCGGCAGCTACGCCGCGCACCGCCACATCGCCGCCGCCGCGCCCGATCTGGTGGCCTTCCTCGGCGACTACATCTACGAATGGGGCCCCTACCAGCGCCAGCATCCGCAGAGCGCAAAGCGGGTGGACGAAAGCTTTACGCTGGAGCAGTACCGCGCCCGCTACGCCCAATACAAGAGCGACCCCGACCTGCAAACGGCCCACCATGCCGCGCCGTGGGTACTCACCTGGGACGACCACGAAGTGGCCAACGACTACGCGGGCGAGCGCGACGAACGCCTGTCCCCGAGCTTCGCCGCGCGCCGCGCCGCCGCCTACCAGGCCTACTACGAGCACCAGCCCATCCGGCTCGACCTGCAAAACGGCGGCTACGGCTCGCTGCGCATGCACCAGCGCTACGACTGGGGCCGGCTGGCGCGCTTCCACGTGCTCGACAACCGCCAGTACCGCACGCCGCAAGCCTGCACCGTGGGGCGAGGCGGCTCGAGTTCCGTCTACTGGCGCGAGTGCGCCGAGCTGCGCGACCCCGCGCGCGAGATGCTGGGCGCCGGCCAGCAGCGCTGGCTGGAGCAGGGGCTGAAGGAATCGAAAGCGCGCTGGAACATCCTGGCGCAGCAGACGCTGATGGCGGGCAGCAGCCAGGTGGCGCTGGAAAAAGACGGCGACGGCCGCTACTGGACCGACGGCTGGGACGGCTATCCAGCCGCGCGCCAGCGCCTGTACGACGCGCTCGAAGCGAGCGGCGCGGCCAACCCGCTGGTGCTCTCCGGCGACGTGCACACTTTCTACGCCGCCGAGCTCACGCGCGACGCGCGCCGCCCGGCCGGCCCCGGCAACCCGGTGCTGGCCAGCGAGTTCTGCGGCACCTCCATCACCTCCAGCTCGCGGCCGCAGGCGCGCACCCAGCAATACGTCGACATGAACCCGCAGCTCAAATACGGCCGCAGCGACAAGCGCGGCTACATGCTGTTCGACATCCGCCCCGAGCGCAGCGGCGTGCTGTTCCAGGGCCTGGCCGACGTCCGCAACCCCGCCAGCCCCATCGCCCCCCTCGCCTCCTTCACCGTTTCCGCAAAAGAAAAAGGAAAAAGGGGTCAGGGTTAATTAAAAGTTGCACTTTTAATTAACCCTGACCCCTTTTTGTTTTTTCAAAAACTAGGCGGCTTGCTTTTCGTCGCGCAGCTGGCGGCGGAGGATTTTGCCGACGTTGGTCTTCGGCAGCTCGTCGCGGAACTCGATGTATTTGGGCTTTTTGTAGGCCGTCAGTTCGTGCTTGCAGAATTCCTGGATGTCTTCGGCAGTCAGGTTCGGGTCCTTGCGCACCACGAACAGCTTGACCGCTTCACCGGAATTCTTGTCCGGCACGCCGATGCACGCCACTTCCAGCACGCCCGGATGCGCCGCCACCACGCCTTCAACTTCATTCGGGTAGACGTTGAAACCGGACACCAGGATCATGTCCTTCTTGCGGTCCACGATGCGGGTGTAGCCGCGCTCGTCCATGATGCCGACGTCGCCGGTCTTGAAGAAGCCGTCCGCCGTCATGGTCTTGGCGGTTTCTTCCGGACGCTGCCAGTAGCCCGCCATCACCTGCGGGCCGCGGATGGCGATTTCGCCCGGCTGGCCCAGCGCCACTTCCACGCCGTCGTCGTCCAGGATCTTGATTTCGGTCGAGGGGATAGGCAGGCCGATGGTGCCGGTGAATTCCTTGATGTCGACCCGGTTGGCGGTGGCCACCGGCGAGGTCTCGGACAGGCCGTAGCCTTCGATGATCGGCGTGCCGGTGAGCTTGAGCCAGCGGTCCGCCACGGCCTGCTGCACGGCCATGCCGCCGCCATTGCACACCTTGTAGCTGGAGAAGTCCAGCTTGGCGAAGTCGGGGTTGTTGAGCAGCGCGTTGTACAGCGTGTTCACGGCCGGGAACACCACCACCGGATACTTGGCCAGCTCCTTGACGAAGCCGGGAATGTCGCGCGGGTTCGGCACCAGGATGTTCAGGCCGCCGAAGCGCATGCCCATGAAGGCGCTGATGGTGAGCGAGTAGATGTGGTACAGCGGTAGCGCGCACACGAACACCACCTGCTTGCCGCTGGTGTCCAGGCCCAGCCAGGCTTCGTTCTGCAGCACATTGGAGATCACATTACGGTGCAGCAGCACGGCGCCTTTGGAAACGCCGGTGGTGCCGCCGGTGTACTGCAGGAAGGCGATGTCTTCATGGCCCAGCTGCACCGGCTGCAGCGTCATGCGCGAGCCTTCGGCCAGCACTTTCTTGAAGCTGACCGCGCTCGGCAGCGAGTAGGCCGGCACCATCTTCTTCACATTGCGCACCACGAAATTGACGATGGCGCCTTTCAGCCCGCCCAGCAGGTCGCCCATGCTGCCCACGATCACGTGCTTGACCTTGGTGTTCGCCAGCACCTGCTCCACCGTGGTGGCGAAGTTCTCCAGCACGATGATGGCTTCGGCGCCGGAGTCATTCAGCTGGTGCTGCAGCTCGCGCGGCGTGTACAGCGGGTTGACGTTGACCACCGTGTAGCCGGCGCGCAGGATGCCGGCCATGGCCACCGGATATTGCAGCACATTGGGCAGCATGATGGCCACGCGCGCGCCTTTTTGCAGGCCCTTGCTTTGCAGCCAGGCGCCCAGCTGGCGGGACATCTGGTCCACTTCGCGGTAGGTCAGGAACTTGTCCATGCAGACATAGGCGTTGCGGTCGGCGTACTGACGGAAAGACTCCTCCAGCAAATGCGTCACCGAGCTGTATTGCGTGTTGTCGATTTCCGCAGGTACGCCTTCGGGGTAGGAATTCAACCAAATCTTGTCCATCTGTAGCCTCGTTCAATCATTATTCGATAAAAAAACCGCCTGGCCTGCAGGCGGTTGCACCTGCAGGCCGGCAGTGTTAAGCAGCCTTCTTCTGGCCCACGACTTCGTCGCGCAGCACGCGGCGCAGGATTTTGCCGACGTTGGTCTTCGGCAGCTCGTCGCGGAACTCGATGTATTTCGGCTTCTTGTAACCGGTCAGGTTTTCTTTGCAGTAGGCCATCAGCGTGTCCACGGTCAGGTTCGGGTCCTTGCGCACCACGAACACCTTCACCGCCTCGCCGGAATGCTCGTCCGGCACGCCGACACAGGCGCACTCCATCACGCCGGGATGGGCGGCGATGACGCCTTCCACTTCGTTCGGGTAGACGTTGAAGCCGGACACCAGCACCATGTCCTTCTTGCGGTCCACAATCTTCACATAGCCGCGCGCGTCCATCACGCCCACGTCGCCGGACTTGAAGTAGCCGTCCGGCGTCATGACCTTGGCGGTTTCGTCCGGGCGGTTCCAATAGCCCGCCATCACCTGCGGGCCGCGGATGGCGATCTCGCCCGGCTGGCCCAGCGCCACTTCCTTGCCGTCGTCGTCCAGGATGGCGATGTCGGTCGACGGCACAGGCAGGCCGATGGTGGCGGTGAACTCGGTGCCGTCGGCGCGGTTGCAGGTGGCCGTGGGCGAGGTCTCGGACAGGCCGTAGCCTTCGATTATCGGCACGCCGGTCACCTTCAGCCACTTGTCGTTGACGGCCTGCTGCACCGCCATGCCGCCGCCATTGCAGATCACCACGCCGGAGAAGTCCAGCTTGGCGAACTCGGGGTGGTTCACCAGCGCGTTGTACAGCGTGTTCACGGCCGGCAGCATATTGAACTTGTACTTGGACAGTTCCTTGATGAAGCCGCCGATGTCGCGCGGATTAGGTATCAGGATGTTCATCGCGCCCATGCGCATGCCCCACATGGCGCACGCCGTCAGCGCGAAGATGTGGTACAGCGGCAGCGCGCAGACGATGGTGAGCGGCTCGCTGGCCGGCAGCGTCTTCAGGCGCGGCTGCGCCCAGGCTTCGTTCTGCAGCAGGTTGCCCACGATGTTGCGGTGGGTCAGCGTGGCGCCCTTGGACACGCCGGTGGTGCCGCCCGTGTACTGCAGGAAGGCCACGTCGGAAGCCTGCAGGTCCACCGGCACGAACTTCATGCCCGCACCCTGCGACAGCGCGTCCTTGAAGCGCACCGCGTTCGGCAGCGAGAAGGCCGGCACCATTTTCTTCACGTTGCGCACCACGAAGTTGACGATCACGCCCTTCAGGCCGCCCAGCATTTCGCCCATGCTGGCCACCACGATATGCTTGACCTTGGTGCGCGGCAGCACCTGCTCCAGCGTAGTGGCAAAGTTTTCGAGGATGAGGATGGCTTCGGCGCCGGAGTCGTTCAGCTGGTGCTCCAGCTCGCGCGGCGTGTACAGCGGATTGACGTTGACCACGGTATAGCCGGCGCGCAGGATGGCCGCGATGGCGATCGGGTACTGCAGCACATTGGGCATCATCACCGCCACGCGCGCGCCCTTTTTCAGGCTGCGGCTTTGCAGCCAGGCCGCCAGGCGCTTCGAGTAGCTGTCCAGCTCGGCATACGTGAGGAATTTATCCATGCACACGTAAGCGTTGCGGTCCGCATACTTCTGGAAAGACTCCTCCAGCAGATGCACCAGCGAGCGGTATTGGTTCGGATCAATCTCCGCCGGCACGCCGGGGGGGTACGACTGCAGCCAAATTTTCTCCATCCTGTGCCTCGTCTCTTAATATGTTTTTTTGGGTGGCAAACAAAAATAGTACGCTCGTACACAAACTGAGTAAGATGCTATCGGGCGCAACGCTAGTATGCAAGCGCTTTTGCAGATTTCGAACCCCTGCTCTATCGATGACTGCCCCGGCCAGATCTGCTGCGGCGCAGCAAATTTCACCGTTCCGGCGAAGCTATCGATTGCGTAGCGACCGTATCGGGCTGGGGTGGCGGCGGCTGCCCCAGATGCAGCAGGCGAGCCTGCCGTTCGGACAAGCTCAGAGTGGACATGCCTTGCACCGCAGCATAAAAACGCGGGAAGGTTTTTTCCTGCACCAGCAAGGCGCGGAAGCCCGGTAAAAAATCATTATAGGTTGCAACAGATGCAAGATGGGCGTTGTTGAGCGGCTCGGCGAAGAAGCGATCATAGCCCGTGTAGCCGCCCCAGCTGTTGATCTTCATCAGCCGGTATTCCTCTTTCAGCGCGGCGAAGATGCGCAGCTTCTCCTCGTGCTTTTTCTTGTCGCTGACCTTGCGCGCATAGTTCGACGCCAGCAGCGCGCGGTGCCGCACCAGCAGGTCCAGGAAGTCGCGCCGGCGCGCGCTGTAGCGGTCATAGGCCTCGCGCATGGCCGGGTTGCCGTACATGTCCAGCCAGCGCTGCACGCCGGCCTCCTCCACCGCCGTGGCGAAGGCTTCGTTGAAACGCGAGTCGCCCTGCATATAGGCCACCTGGTGCGCCAGCTCGTGGAACACCATGCGCGCCAGTTCGGCGTCCGAATAATTGATGAAGGAGGACAGCAGCGGGTCGCTGAACCAGCCCAGTGTGGAATAGGCCGGCACGCCGCCCAGCTGCACGTCGTTGCCCTCCTTGCGCAGTTCGTCGGCGTAGGCTTCCGCATCCTCCTTGCTGTAGTAGCCGCGGTAGCTGACGCAGCCCGCCACCGGGAAGCACCACTGGATGGGGCGCAGCGACAGCGAGGGCGTGGCCACCACGTTCCACAGCACGTAGGGGCGGTTCAGGGCGGCGTAGTTGCGGTAGCTGGCATTGTCCGGCAGGCCCAGTTCCTTGACGGCGAAGCGGCGTATCAGCAGCGCCTTTTCCAGGCGCGCCTTGAGTTTGGGGTCGGTAGTGGGGTCGCCCAGCCAGTCTTCGATGGGGCGGGCTTCGGACCAGAGCGCGTACTGGCCCTGGGCCGCCTGGAAGTAGTACTTAAACTGGGCGCAGCCGGCCAGCATCAATGCGCACGCCCCCGCCGCCAGCCAGAATCTGGCGCGCATTAACTGTCGGGCAAATTTGCGCATTGTTCACTCTCAAGCGGCTTTCTCCACTTGGACCAGTGTATCGTAAAAAGTCGGCGCGCGGCCCATATCGGTAAGGCGCTGGCTGGTCACTTCGTTGGCGTTCTTGCCGTCGCCGGCGAGCTTCTTCCACCATACGGACAGGCCCACCACGAGGCCCGCGCGGGCCTTGTCGGTGACCCGCAATTTACATACGAATGAGCCACGATCGTTGTATATGCGCACCATTTCACCGTGCGCCACGCCGCGCGCGGCCGCGTCGTCCGGGTGCATGTCCAGCTGCGGCTCGCCCTCGGTGGCGCGCAAGCTGGTCACATTGACAAAAGTGGAGTTCAGGAAGTTGCGCTGCGGCGGGGAGATCATCGCCAGCGGGTAGCGCGCGGCCAGTTCCGGATTGCTGGCGCGCGATTCGTAGGGCGCGATATAGGCCGGCAGCGGATCCAGGCCGTCGGCCAGCATCTGCGCCGAATAGAACTCGCATTTGCCGGACGGCGTGGGGAAGCCGCCCTGCGCGAACGGCGCGGACGGCATGTTCAGGCGCTGCCAGCCCTTGCGCTTGAGCGACTCCCAGTCGAAGTGGATGGCGCGGCTGTCTTTCGCGTCGAAGCTCTGCGCCGCCAGTTCCTCGTCGCTCTCGCGGAAGCAGGGGTCGTCCAGCCCCATGCGCGCGGCCAGCAGGCGGAAGATCTCCGTGTTCGGCTTGGCCTCGCCCATGGGGGCGACGGCTGCGTTATTGGCCATTATGTACAGGTGGCCGTAGGAGGTGTGCACGTCCACGTGTTCCAGCTGCGTGGTGGCCGGCAGCACGATGTCGGCGTAGTCGGCGGTGTCGGTCTGGAAGTGCTCCAGCACCACCGTGAACAGGTCCTCGCGCGCAAAACCGGCCGCCACCTTGGGCGAATCCGGCGCCACCGCCACCGGGTTGGAGTTGTACACGATAACCGCCTCGATCTGCGGGCCGAACTCCGGCGACGCGGGGCGCAGCAAGTCGTCGCCTATGGTGGACATATTGATGGTGCGCGGCATGCGGGCGTGCTGGCGCAGCATGTCCGTGCCTTGCAACAGCGCCTTGTTGGACGGGAAGGAACCGCTGGAGGACAGCTGCACGCCGCCGGCCGCATGGCGCCAGGCGCCCACCAGCGCAGGCAGGCAGGCGATATTGCGCACCGCCATGCCGCCACCGCGCACGCGCTGCACGCCGTAGTTGGTGCGGATGGCGACCGGTTCGCCCTGCTTTGCCATGCCGCCGTACAAACGCGCCAGCTCCACCACTTCCTGCACCGTGATGCCGCAGGTTTCGGCGGTGCGCTCCGGCGTCCATTCCGCCGCGCGCGCCTTCAGCTGCTCGAAGCCCAACGTGTATTGCGCAATGTAATCGTGGTCCAGCAGGTCTTCGGCGATCAGCACATGCATCATGCCCAAGGCCAGCGCCGCGTCGGTGCCCGGCAGCAGGGCGATGTGCTGGTGGCACTTCTCGGCCGTCAGCGAGCGGTAGGGGTCGATGGCGATCAGCTTGGCGCCGTTGCGCTTGGCCGCTTGCGCGCGGGTCCAGAAATGCAGGTTGGAAGCGATGGGATTGCCGCCCCAGATAATGATCAGCTTGGCGTCCTGGAAATGCTCCAGGTCGGTGCCGATGGAGCCGCCCACCGTGTATTTGTAGCCGGTGGCGCCGGCCGTGGCGCAAATGGTGCGGTCCAGCAGCGAGGCGCCCAGCTTGTGGAAGAAGCGGCCCGACATGGCCTCGCCCTGCAGCAGCCCCATGGTGCCGGCGTAGCTGTACGGCAGCAGCGCTTCCGGCGCGCGGGCAACGATGGGCTTCAGCCTGGCGGCGATGGTGTCCAGCGCCTCGTCCCAGCTGATGCGCTCGAACTTGCCCTCGCCCTTCTTGCCCACGCGGCGCAGCGGGTGCAGCAGGCGGTCCGCATGGTAGGTGCGCTCGGCGTAGCGCGCCACTTTCGTGCACAGCACGCCGCCGGTGGGCGGGTGGTCCGGGTCGCCCTTCACTTCGGTGGCGACGCCGTCCTCCACGGTGACGATGAGGGCGCAGGTGTCGGGACAATCGTGCGGGCAGGCGGCACGGACGTGGCTGGTAGTGGTGGTCATGGCGTAGGCTGGCGGGTCCGGAAAAACAAACGTCGAAAGCGCTATCGTAAACGATTCCGGGCGCCCCCATCCGGCAGCGGCTAAGGCTACAATGGCTATACCGCTATGTGGCATAACGTCTTATCAAGACGTGCAGCAAGAACATAATACTGGAGAGCCCAGAATGAAACTTGTAGAACCGATTATTGCGTTCCAATCCGAGCTGCAGCAGATCCGGCGCGATCTGCACGCGCACCCGGAACTTTGCTATGAGGAAGTACGCACTTCCGACGTGGTGGCCGCCAAGCTGGCCGAATGGGGCATCCCCGTGGTGCGCGGGCTGGGCCTGACCGGCGTGGTCGGCATCATCAAGAACGGCACCTCGGAGCGCGCCATCGGCCTGCGCGCCGACATGGACGCCTTGCCCATGCAGGAGATCAACACCTTCGCGCATGCCTCCAGGCACCCCGGCAAGATGCACGCCTGCGGCCACGACGGCCACACCGCCATGCTGCTGGGCGCGGCGCACCACCTGGCGCAACAGCGTGATTTCGACGGCACGGTCTACCTGATCTTCCAGCCGGCCGAAGAAGGCGGCGCCGGCGCGCGCCGCATGATAGAGGACGGCCTGTTCGAGCGCTTCCCCATGGAGGCGGTGTACGGCATGCACAACTGGCCCGGCATGCCGGCCGGCGCCTTCGGCGTGTGCGAAGGCCCGATGATGGCGTCCAGCAATGAATTCCATGTGACCATACGCGGCAAGGGCGCGCACGCAGCCCAGCCGCACAAGGGCATCGATCCCATCATGGTGGCGGTGCAGATTGCGCAAGCCTGGCAAACCATTATCACGCGCAATAAGAGCCCGCTCGATACGGCGGTGCTGTCCATCACGCAGATCCACGCGGGCAGCGCAACCAATGTCATCCCCGACGACGCCAAGATGGTGGGCACGGTGCGCACCTTCACCACCGGCGTGCTGGACCTGGTGGAGCAGCGCATGCGCGTGCTGGCCGAGAACATCGCAGCGGGCTTCGACGCCGAGGTGGATTTCGCCTTCAAACGGAACTATCCGCCGCTGGTGAACCACGCCAAGGAAACGCAGTTCGCGGTGGAAGTGATGAAGGCCGTGGCCGGCGCAGACAAGGTGGACAGCCAGGTCGAGCCGACCATGGGCGCGGAGGACTTCGCCTTCTTCCTGCAGGAAAAGCCGGGCTGCTACATCTTCCTGGGCAACGGCGACGGCGACCACCGCGACGGCGGCCACGGCCTGGGTCCCTGCGTGCTGCACAACGGCAGCTACGACTTCAACGACAACCTGCTGCCCATAGGCGCCAGCTTCTGGGTGCGGCTGGCGGAAACGGCGCTGCCGCTTGCACGCTGAGCCTGGCGGGTTACGGCGCCCCCAGCTCGGCGCCCCCACCAAACCCGCCCCACGGTCCTCAACGCGGCCGGGCGCGTAGGGCGGGTTAGCGGCAACGCCGCGTAACCCGCCGTCACGGCAGCTGATCCGCCCCCTCCCCCACGCGGTGCCCGGTATTGAGCTGCTCCAAAGCCAGCAGCGCCGCCGAGTGATCCGCGTGCGGAAACACATCCGCAATCGCCTCATAGCGCCGCGTCACCAGCTCCGTCACCGGAAGCTGCACGCCCGCCGCAGCCGCTGCAGCCAGGATGTTGTTCTGGTCCTTGAGCTGGGTGCGCACCTGTCCGCCCGGCATGAAATTGCGCTCCAGCATGCGCTGGCCATGTACTTCCAGTATCTTGCTCTCTGCAAAACCCCCCCGTATCGCCGACCGCACGGCAGCAGGGTCCGCGCCAGCCGCCTGCGCCAGCAGCAGCGCCTCCGCAATGATGTTCAGCGTGCCGCCCACGATCAGCTGGTTGCACAGTTTCGCCACCTGCCCGCTGCCCGCCGGCCCCACCAGCGTGGCGCGGCCCATGGCGGCGAACACCGGCTCGGCGCGCGCAAAATCCTCCGCATCGCCGCCCGCCATGATGGCCAGCGTGCCCGCCTGCGCACCGCCCACGCCGCCCGACACCGGCGCGTCCACAAAGCGGCAGCCGCCCGCCGTCAGCCGCGCGTGGAAGGCCTGCGCCTCGGACTGGCGCGTGGAACTCATGTCTATCCACAGCGCGCCGGGCCGCAGCGCCGGCAGGGCGGCGTCGATTACCAGGCCCACCACCGGCCCGGCCTCCAGCATGGAAATCACGATGTCCGCCGAACTCACGGCATCGTCCAGATCGGCCACCGGCATGGCGCCGAATTCAGCCAGCGGCTCGGCCTTGCTGGCCGTGCGGTTCCAGACCGTGACGGCGAAACCGGCGCGCAGCAAACAGCGCACCATGGGCTCTCCCATCAAGCCGATACCAAGAAATGAAATTTGCGTTGACAATGTGTTGACTCCTGAGTGAACAATATTGAGCATGTACTAACAATATTAGCGCCTCCAGAACGATTTTGTGAATCTCGGTAAAATGAAGGACTGCTATATAACTCGACATATAGCATTGACACTGAAAGTAGCCATGCAAATCAAAAAACTCCTCGCGGCCACCGCCGCACTTCTGGCAACGCAAGCAGCGTTTGCCGGCGACAAACTGGTCGACACATCCTACGTCGAATACGCCAGCGCCTCCAAAATCCAGATGGCGCGTATCGGCGCCACCTCGGACTGGAACAAGCAGTGGTTCCCGTCCAACGGCAGCAGCCTGAGCGGCTACTGGGACGCCAGCTTCGGCGCCTGGCACGGTACCAAGGCCAACAATGTTCCAGGCGCGACCCAGAACCTGGTCGACATCGGCCTGACGCCGGTGTTCCGCTACGGCGCGGACAACAAGAAGGGCTTCTATGTCGAAGGCGGCATCGGCGTGCATGTGTTGTCCAAGCTGTACAACAACAACGACGACAAGCTGGCCACGGCCTTCCAGTTCGGCGACCACATCGGCGTGGGCTATGTGTTCAACAACAACTGGGAAGTGGCCGCCAAGATCCAGCACTTCTCGAACGGCGGCATCAAGAAGCCGAACAGCGGCGTCGATTACGCCGTGGTGAAGCTGGCCTACCGCTACTAAGCATGGTCAGGGAGCCTCCGCTGCGGCGGAGGTTTTTTTTCGTGCGCGCAAATGCAAAAAAGCCCACCAAGATCACTTGGTGGGCTTTTTCTTTATAACTAGCCTGACGATAACCTACTTTCACACTGGTTGCAGCACTATCATCGGCGCAAAATCGTTTCACGGTCCTGTTCGGGATGGGAAGGGGTGGGACCGATTTGCTATGGTCATCAGGCTTTGACTTGTACGCTGCGTGCTATGGCACGCAGCTGCAATCTGGAAGAAGTAAATTCGGGTAGTAATTCAAACACAGGCAAATGCGATATAACCGTCAAGGTTATAGGGACAAGCCTTACGGGCAATTAGTACTGGTTAGCTTAATGCATTACTGCACTTCCACACCCAGCCTATCAACGTCCTGGTCTCGAACGACCCTTCAAGGAGCTTAAAGCTCCGGGAAATC
>NZ_WWCU01000040.1 GCF_009857595.1 Pseudoduganella aquatica
CCAGGTTGTCCGGCTCCAGGCAGCGCACCGCGCGCCGCACCATGTGCGCCAGCGTTTGCGCGCCGCGCGAGGCGGTCTGCGCCAGCCGCGCGCCGCGCAGCTGCAGCGGCGACTCGGCGCCGAACAGCAAGCCGGCAGCGCCGTTCGCGTACAGCACCGTCAGGCCGCTGTCCAGCAGCACCACCGCCGTGGCCAGCGCGTCCAGCGCGGCCACGCTGCAATGCTCCGCCAGGTCGTTATGGGCCAGGCGGCTGCGCAATTTCAGCGCGCGTTCCAGGTGGGGCTTCAGCACACCCATCCAGCCGTTGTCCTCGCTGGCGACGGCGGCCACGGCGCCGGCGCTGGCCTGCAGCATTGCTGCGGCGCTGCCGGCGCCATTGGCGCCATTGGCCCCGATGGCGGCGGCGATATCCTCGCACAGGGCGGGCCAATGTTCTTCGTGCAGGGCCGCTTCATACAAACGGCCGATCAAGTCATATTGCAAAGCCAGTTCTTTTTCTTGCATGGTGCCTCCTACTACTGCTTCCGCACCTAGCAGCTTAGGACGCAGCACCTGAAATTTCCACGACAAAGGTAACAATCGGTATTTTTATCGATGATGGCGGCGCTGCCAGTTACACTGGAAACGTATATGTCACAATAGCTGTATCGCTTTTTCACCGTCCCGCCATGCCACAAGCCGCCACCCCTTCCGCCCTCGCCTTCTCCGCGCTGCGTCCGCGCCTGTTCTCGATCGCCTACCGCATGCTGGGCGTGCGCGCCGACGCAGAGGACGTGGTGCAGGACGCCTGGCTGCGCTGGGACGGCAGCGACCAGGCCGCGCTGCAATCACCCGAGGCCTGGCTGGTCACCATCGTCACCCGGCTTGCGCTCGACCGCCTGCGCGTGGCCAAGGCCGAGCGCGAATCCTATGCCGGCTGGTGGCTGCCGGAACCGCTGGTGGAAATGGACGAGCGCACACCGGAAACACAGGCGGAAATGGCCGGCGAACTGGGGGTAGCCTTCATGTGGGTGCTGGAACGCCTGTCGCCGGACGAGCGCGCCGCCTTCCTGCTGCGCCAAGTGTTCGACTACGACTACGGCGAAGTGGCGGCGCTGCTGGGCAAAAGCGAAGCGGCCTGCCGCCAGATGGTGCACCGGGCGCAAGAGCGCGTGCAGCAGGACAAGAAGCGTTATGGGGTAAACAACGAAGCACACCGCAGCCTGCTGGGCAAATTCCTGGACGCGGCGCGCACCGGGCAGGCCGCCGCCATCCAGGCGCTGCTGGCGGCAAATGTGGAGCTGGTGAGCGACGGCGGCGGCAAAGTGCCGTCCTTCCCGCGCATTATCCACGGCATGGGCGCCGTGACGCGCCTGTTCTGCCGCACGCTGGACAAGTATCCAGGCCAGGTGGAATACCGCACCGCCATGCTGAACGGCGAGCCGGGCTTCCTGCGCTACATCGGCGGCAAGCTGGAATCGGCGCAGGCCATCCTGGTGGTGGACGGTCTTATCGCCGGCATCTACGCGGTGCGCAATCCGGACAAGCTGACCGGCGTGCCGCAGACCATCTAAGCAGGCCGGCCTGGTAGCTCAGGCCAGCACGCAGCGGTTGCGGCCGTCCGCCTTGGCGCGGTACAGCGCCTGGTCGGCCGCGTGCATCAGCGCCGCCGCGCCGCCTGCGCCCTCCTTGGCGCCGTCCACCGCAGCTCCTTGCGCCGGCACGATGGACGCCACGCCCACGCTGGCCGTCACCCGGCCGAAGGATGACAGCGCGTGCGGCAGCGCCAGCGCCTCCACGGCCAGCCGCAGGCCGTCCGCCATGCGCAGCGCTTCCTCGGGCGACACGCCGGGCGCGATAAAGACGAACTCCTCGCCGCCGTAGCGCGCCACCAGGTCGCCCGCGCGGTGCAGGCCACCCGCCAGCGCCTGCGCCACGCGGCGCAGGGTGTCGTCACCGGCGGCGTGGCCGTAGTGGTCGTTATAGGGCTTGAAGAAATCCACATCGAACATGGCCACCGCCAGCGGCTCGCCGCGCCGCGCCGCGCGCCGCCACTCGCGCGCCAGCGCGTCGTCGAAGCTGCGCCGGTTGGCAATGCCGGTCAGCGCGTCCGTGGCCGACAGCGCCGCCAGCTTCTGGTTGGACTCCTGCAGCGCGCGGGTACGTTCGGCCACGATGCTTTCCAGCCGGGTGGCGCGCGAGGTCAGGCTGCGCACGCGCCAGCGGTACAGCAGCGCCAGCAGCGACACGGCCGCCACGGCAGCCGCCGCGCGGAACCACCAGGTTTGCCACAGCGGCGGCGTAATGGTGATCGGCAGCGTCACCTCGGCCTTGCTCTCCACGCCTTTGTTGTTGCTGCCCATCAGGCGGAAGCGGTAGCTGCCCGGGTTCAGATTGGTGTAGGTGGCGGCGGGACGGCTGGCGTCGGCCTGCACCCAGTCCTGGTCGAAGCCCTCCAGCTTGTAGCGGTAGCCGTTGCGTTTGGGCTCGGCGTAATGCAGCGCCGCGAACTCGATGGTGAGCACGTCCGCGTTCCACGGCAAGGTGAGCGACTGCGGCGCCGTCAGGCTGCCTTCCAGCGTCACGCCCGGCGGCGCCGCGCCCGGCCGGAGCGGCTTGTTGAACAGGCTGATGCCGGTAATGGCCAGTTGCGGCGGGCGCGATACGCTGCTGTGTATCGCAGGGTTGACGCTGGTGATGCCGCTGGTGCTGCCGAAATACAGCCTGCCGTCGCTGCCGCGCACCGACGCGTCCAGGTAGAAGCCCTCGGTCAGGCCGTCCTCCACCGAGTAGTTGGTCACGTTCTCGCTCAGCGGCTCCAGCTTGGACATGCCGGCAACAGTCGTCACCCACAGCATGCCGGCATGGTCGGACTGTATCGCTTCCACCATTTGCGTGCCCACGCTGCCTTTGTGGCTGTAGCGCTTCACCTCCAGCTTGCCGTCGCGGATGCGGATGCGGTTCAGGCCGCGCGCGGTGCCCACCCAGATGGCGCCGCTGGCGTCCTCGTGCAGGCAGCTGATGCGGTCGCTGCTCAGCGTGTCGGCGCGCGCCGGGTCGCTGCGCACGCGGGTGAACTTGCCGGTTTCCGGGTCGCGCACGTCCAGCCCGCCACGGAAGAATTCCCCGGTCCAGACCCGGCCCGCGCTGTCCTCCATCAAGGTGGTCACGCCGTCCACGCTGCGGCTGCCGGGGTCGGCCGGGTCATGCGCGTGCACGGTGTGCGCGCCGCTGGCAATATCGTAGCGCACCAGGCCGGCGCTGGTGCCCAGCCACAGCAGGCCGCCGCGCCCGGGCGCGATGCGGTTGATGAAGTCGATGGCGCCGCTGCCGAAATGGATGGCCTGGAAGGGGCCGTCCAGCTTGTCCAGCCGGTTCAGGCCGCGCGAGGTGCCCGCCCACAGCGGACCGCCCGGCTGCTGGTACAGGCTGTAGATGACGTTGTTGCTCAGTGTGCCGGGCCGCTTCGCATCGGCCGCGTAGTGGCGCAGCAGCTTGCGCTCGGCGGGATCGAACAGCACCAGGCCGTCGTCCACGCCCAGCCACAGCCTGCCCTGCGGCGCCGCGCCCAGGCTGCGCACGAAATTGCTGGCCTTGAACACGTCCGGCGCCACGTCGCGCGGCACGATGCGCTCAAAGCCGTGGTAGCCCAGGTTGGCGCGGCTCACGCCGTCGGTGAAGCTGCCCACCCACAGCGTGCCTGTGCGGTCGTGCATGGTCAGGTTGATGGCGTTGGTGGACAGGCTGTGGCTGTCCTCGGCGCGCCGCTGGTAGACCTGGAAGTCCCCGGTTTCGCGGTCCCAGCGCCACACGCCGGCGGTGCGGGTGCTGATCCACAGGTCGCCGCTCAGGTCCTCGTCCATATGGGTCACGCGGCCGGTCTGCTGCGGCAGGCGGCGCCGCGTTTGCCACGGTTCGCCGGCCTTCCAGACCACCAGGCCGTCGTCCGTGCCTATCCACAGCTTGCCGGCGCTGTCCGCGTGCAGCGAGCGCACGTCGTTGCCCTTCACGCTGGGCGCGGCCTCGTCGTCCACGCGGTAGTGCACAAAGCTCTCGCTGCCCGGCGCCAGGTAGTCCAGGCCGCCCGGCCAGGTGCCGGCCCAGACGCCGCCCTTGGCGTCCATGGCCAGCGCGTTGATGTCGTTGTGCGCCAGGCTGTCCGGCCGCGCCGGGTCGTGCTGGTAGATCTTGAAACGGCCCGTTTTCGGGTCGAAGCGCTGCAAGCCGCCCCAGGTGGCCAGCCACATGCCGCCGGCACCGTCGCTGATAATGCGGCGCACGATGCGGTAGTTCTTCGGCCCCGAGTCCGGCACGTAGCGGATAAAGCCGTTGGTGGCCGGGTCGTAGCGCACCAGGCCCTCGTCGGTGCCGGCCCAGATGCGGCCCTGCTCGTCGTTGTACAGCGCGGCGATGCGCCCGCCCGGCAGGCTGCGCGGGTCGAGCGGGTCATTCTGGTAGTGTACCGACTGGCGGCCGTCGTAGCGGAACAAGCCGCCCTCGATGGTGCCTATCCACACGAAACCCTGCCGGTCCTGCAGCATGGAGACGATGGACTGCGCGTCGGAGCCCAGCGTGTCGATGCGCTTGAAAGCCAGCGCCTGCGGCGCGGCGGCGGCAGGTGGCGGGCCGGCGGCGGCCAGCAGGAAGGCAAGAAGGGTCGGCGCGAGTTTCATGGTCGCAGCCAGTATAAGCACAGAGCTTTCAGTCAAGCAACAGCCCGACATATAAATATCGCCATCCGCCCACGGCGTTGAATTTTCGTTATACTTTCCTCAAGTAAAGCAAATCCGGCCGCAATGAACGTTCATCATCCGTCCCCGTCACCGGCGCAAGAACCGCGCGCCAGCGCCCGCAAGCTGCTGCAGCGCGCGCTGCGGCCGCGCAACGCCACGCTGCGCTGGGCCGCGCTGGCGGTCGGCATGGCGGCGGCGTGCGTGCTGGCGCAGCGCCAGCTGGTGTTCCAGCAGCACCGCAGCGAACTGGCCGCCGCCACCACCGAACTGGCCGCCCGCGTGCAGGGCGAAAGCAGCGAGAACAAGGTCATCGGCGGGGCTATCCTGATGGGCCTGGTCGAATCCAGCATCAAGCAGTTGCTGAACGGCGAACTGGCCTTCGACTCCAACGAGATCCACGCCGACTTCGCCGCCATCATCGACCAGTACGGCGCCGACAACGTCTTCGTGGTCTCCGGCGACGGCACCACGCTGGCCTATCTGAACCGGGAAGGCAAGGCCACCGGCCTGGGGCGCAACCTGGCGTTCCGCCCCTACGTGCGGCGCGCGCTGGCAGGCCAGGCCACGGTCTACCCCGCCATCGGCGGCACCTCGCACGAGCGCGGCCTGTATTTCGCCGCCCCTGTCCACGGCGGCAACAGCCGCGACACCCCCATCACCGGTGCCTACGCCGTCAAGATGCCGGTGGCCGACATCGACCGCCTGCTCGACAGCACCGACGACCCGGTGCTGCTGCTGTCGCCCGACGGCGTGGTCTTCGCCAGCAACCGCGCGCCCTGGCTGCTCAAGCTGGCCGGGCAAGTGAGCGTGGAGCGGCGCGAGGAGCTGGTGCGCGGCAAGCAGTTCGGCGCCCTGTTCGACGACGACGGCCCCGAGCACCTGCCCTTCAACCTGGACAGCGGCGCGGTATGGCTGAACGGCTCCTTCCACGCGGTCGCCTCGGCGCAGCTGAACTGGCCGGACGACAGCGGCGGCCACTGGCGCGTGCTGCGCCTGCAGGACCGCAACGCCTGGCTGCCGCTGTGGCGCGACCTGGCCGCAGCCGCCGCGGCGCTGCTGGCCATGTGGCTGCTGGCACTGGTGGTCACCGGCCGCCAGCGCCAGCAGGAAACCACCCGCCGGCTGCGCTTCGAGAACGAGAAGCGCATGCGTGAAATCACCAACAACCTGCCGGTGGCCGTGTACCAGTTCCGCGTGGGTCTGGACGGCAAGCCCGTGTTCAACTTCATGAGCCCGGCCATTACCGCCATCACCGGACTGCAGGCCAACGACGTGCTGGCCAATGGCAGCGTGCTGTTCTCGCTGCTGGACCCGGACAGCCGGGACGGCGCGGGCGGACTGCTGTCGCAAGTGTCCGAAGCGGCGCTGCACCAGTTGCCGCTGCACCGCCGGCTGGCCTTTGGCGGCGGCCACGCGGGCGGCGGCAACGGCCATCTGGGCACGCGCTGGGTGGAGCTGCACTGCAGCTGCGCGCGCCAGCCGGACGGCCAGGACGTATGGAACGGCTACCTGGCCGACGTCACCGCCGAACACATTGCGGCGCAGGCGCTGGGCGCGGCCAAGCAGGCGGCGGAAGACGCCACGCGCAGCAAGTCCATGTTCCTGGCCAATATGAGCCACGAGATCCGCACGCCGATGAACGCCATCATCGGCATGAGCCACCTGGCGCTGAAAACCGGTCTCACGCCACGCCAGCACGACTATGTGCAGAAGATCCAGCGCGCCGGCCAGCATCTGCTGGGCATCATCAACGACATCCTGGACTTCTCCAAGATCGAGGCCGACAAGCTGCAGGTGGAGCACACGCCCTTCGAGCTGGGCCAGGTGCTGGAGAACGTCAGCACGGTCATCGCGGACAAGATAGCCGCCAAAGGCCTGGAGCTGGTGTTCGACGTCGCCAGCGACGTGCCGGACAGCCTGGTGGGCGACCCGCTGCGCCTGGGGCAGATCCTCATCAACTACGCCAACAACGCCGTCAAGTTCACCGAGCGCGGCGAGGTGGACATCATCGTGCGCGTGCAGGCCAGCTCCGCCGGCAAGGTGCTGCTGCGCTTCGCCGTGCGCGACACCGGCATAGGCCTCACGCAGCAGCAGATGGCGCAGCTGTTCCAGAGCTTCCAGCAGGCCGACTCCTCCACCACCCGCAAGTACGGCGGCACCGGCCTGGGCCTGGCAATCTCCAAGAAACTGGCGGAGCTGATGGGCGGCGCGGTGGGCGTGGAGAGCGAGCATGGCAAGGGCTCCACCTTCTGGTTCACCGCCAGCCTGGCGATAGGCGCCGGCGAGCGCCGCCTGCTGCTGCCGCATCCGGACCTGCGCGGGCGCCGCATCCTGGTGGTGGACGACAACGACAGCGCGCGCGCCGTACTGACGGGCATACTGGAGTCGATGCGCTTCGCCGCCAGCGCCGTGGCCTCGGGCGCGGAAGCGCTGGAGCGGGTGCGCGCCACGGCCGGCACGCCGGAAGCGTTCGACGTGGTGCTGCTGGACTGGCAGATGCCCGGCATGAACGGCCCGGAAACCGCCGCCGCGCTGCAGGCGCTGGCACGCGAACTGCAACTGGAACGCCCGCCGCGCCTGGCCATGGTGACCGCTTTCGGCCGAGAGGAAGTGATGGCGCAGGCGCGCGCCGCCGGCATCGAGGACGTGCTGATCAAGCCGGTCAACGCCTCGGTGCTGCTGAACACCCTGATACGCCTGCTCGGCGGCGAGTACGAAAACGCTGCGGACAACGCAAGCCTGGTGGGACTGCCGCTGCTGCAGTCCACCGCCGAGGCGCTGAGCACCATCGCCGGCGCGCGCGTGCTGCTGGCGGAGGACAATGAACTGAACCAGCAGGTGGCCACCGAACTGCTGCTCGACGCCGGGCTGCTGGTGGACGTGGCCGGCAACGGACTGGCGGTGCTGGACATGGTGCGCAAGGAGCGCTACGACATCGTGCTGATGGATATGCAGATGCCGGAAATGGACGGCATCGAAGCCACCCGCAGGCTGCGCGCCATGCCCGAGCTGGACGCACTGCCCGTCGTCGCCATGACGGCCAACGCCATGCAAAGCGACCGCGCACAGTGCCTGGAGGCCGGCATGGTCGATTTCGTCAGCAAGCCTATCGAGCCGGACGAACTGTGGCGCGCCCTGCTGCGCTGGATACCGCCGCGCCATGCGGCAGGCAATGAAGCGGTGGGAGCGGGGGCAGCAGCAGCGGCGGCCGAAGACGACTGCGGCCTGCCCGCCGCCATTCCCGGGCTGGACATGCAGGCCGGCCTGCGCCGCGTGCTGGGCAAGCGGCCACGCTACCTGGCCATGCTGCGCGGCTTTGTCGCCAACCAGTCCGGCGCGGACGCGCGCATCGCCGCCGCCATTGCCGTGGGCGACAACGGCGACGCTGAACGCCTGGCCCACACCCTCAAAGGCCTGGCCGGCAATATCGGCGCGGACGCCCTGCAGCAAGCCGCTGCGGCGCTGGAGCACGCCATCAACGCGGGCGGCGCCACCGGCGAACTGCAAGCCGCACTGGCGCAGGAGCTGGCAGTCCAACTGGCCGCCATCGCCGCCGCCCTGCCCCCGGAATCGGGCGCCGCAACAGATGCAGCAAATGCAGCGGGTACGCCGCCCGCCATCGACACCGCCCTGCGCGACGACGTCCACGCCCAGCTGGTCCGCCTGCTGGCCGACGACGACGCCCAGGCCGAACGCGTACTGCTAGAACACCAGGCGCTGCTCGCCAGCGCCTACCCCCACCACATCCGCCGCCTTCAGCAAGCTATCGGCCAGTTCGACTTTGAAACGGCGCTGGCCGTTCTTGAGGAAGTGCAACCATGACCCAATCTACCGGTTTCCCGCGCAAACCCGTCATCCTCGTGGTGGACGACACCCCCGACAATCTCTCGCTGATGAGCGGCCTGCTGTCGGGCGACTACACCGTCAAGGTGGCCCCGAACGGCGCCAAGGCGCTGAAGATTGCGCACGGCGACACCCAGCCCGACCTGATCCTGCTCGACATCATGATGCCGGAAATGGACGGCTACGAAGTCTGCCGCCAGCTCAAGGCCGACCCGCTCACCGCCGCCATCCCCATCATCTTCCTGACAGCGAAATCCGAAACCCGGGACGAGCAGCTCGGCTTCAAGCTGGGCGCGGTGGACTACATCACCAAACCTATCAGCCCGCCCATCGTGCTGGCGCGCGTGCGCACCCACCTGACGCTGAAAGCCTCGTCCGACTTCCTGCGCGACAAAAACGCCTACCTGGAGCAGGAAGTGGAGCGCCGCACCGGTGAAGTGCGCGCGCTGCAGGACGTCACCATCCTCACCATGGCCTCGCTGGCAGAGACGCGCGACAACGACACCGGCAACCACATCCTGCGCACGCAGTGGTACGTGAAGCTGCTGGCCGACCACCTGCGCCACCACCCGCGCTTTGCCGCCGAACTCACACCCGCCTACATCGACGTGCTGTTCAAGTCCGCGCCGCTGCACGACATCGGCAAGGTCGGCATACCGGACCGCATCCTGCTCAAGCCCGGCCGCTTCGAGCCGGACGAATGGGAAATCATGAAGACCCACTGCGCGCTGGGGCGCAACGCCATCGTACACGCCGAACACCGCCTGGGCGTGGACGTGCCCTTCCTCAGCTGCGCCAAGGAGATCGCCTACTCGCACCAGGAAAAGTGGGACGGCAGCGGCTATCCAGAAGGCCTGGCCGGCGACGCCATCCCCTTGTCCGCCAGGCTGATGGCGGTGGCCGACGTGTACGATGCGCTGATCTCGCGCCGCGTCTACAAGGAAGCGATGCCGCACGCGCAGGCCGTGGCGCTGATGCGGGAAGGACGCGGCAGCCACTTCGACCCCGACATCCTGGACGCCTTCGTGGCCTTGGAAGCCGAATGCAAAGCCATCGCCGACCGCTACATCGACAGCGATGAAGACCTGAAGCCACGCACGCAATGAACCTCGAAAAATTCAACTTCCTGGTGGTGGACGACGTCCCCGCCATGTGCCAGATCACGGCCAACCAGCTGCGCGCGCTGGGCGCGCTCGACGTGCAGACCGCCAGCAACGGCGCGGACGCCTTGCGCCTGCTGCAAAGCCGCCCCATCGACCTGGTGCTGTCGGACTGGAACATGCCGCTGATGGACGGCCTGGAACTGCTGCGCCATATCCGCGCCGACGAAAAGCTGGCCGGCATCCCCATGGTGATGGTCACGGCGGAAGCGGACCGCGACCGCATTGCGCAAGCCATTACCAGCGGCGTGTCCGACCTGCTGGTCAAGCCCTACACGCGCCAGCGCCTGGAAGACAAGATCGCCGGTGCGCTCAGCCGCCGCGTGCGCGTGCCCGGCGCAGCACCAGCCGCAGCCTCCGCCGCCGCAGCGGCGCGTCCGCAAAGCCAGGCGGCCGCCCCGCAGCCCACCCTGCTGGTGGTGGACGACACGCCGGAAAACCTGCGCCTGATCGCAGACCTGTTCGAAGGCCAGTACCGCGTGCGCGTGGCGCACAACGGCCCCAAGGCGCTGGCCATGTGCAGCTCGGACAACCCGCCCGACCTGGTGCTGCTGGACGTGATGATGCCCGGCATGGACGGCTTCGAAGTGGCGCAGCGCATGCGAGAGCATCCGGGCAGCGCACACATCCCCATCATCTTCGTCACCGCGCTGACCGACGAGGCGGCGCGGCGGCGCGGCCTGACCCTGGGCGCGGTCGATTTCGTCAGCAAACCGGTGGACCCGGACGTGCTGCAGCTGCGCGTCAACAACTTCATGCGCTACATCGCCGTGCACCTGCAGCGCCAGGCCGAATACGACGCGCTGCTGGAAACGGCCCGCCTGCGGGAAGACGTGGAACGCATGCTGCGGCACGACATCAAAGGCCCGCTGGCCGGCGTGCTCGGGCTGGCGCAGCAACTGGCGCAGCAGCTCGCCAACCCGTCCGCCGCCCAAACCGCTGCGGACCACGCGCAGCAAGCCCAGCTCATCGCCGCCACGGCGCAGCAGGCGCTGGACACCGTCAAGCTCTCGGCCGACCTGTTCATGATAGAAACCGGCACCTTCCAGCTGGTGGCCGAGCCGCTGGACCTGTCCGCAGCGCTGCACAAGGTGGCGCACGCCGTGCGCGCCGCCTGCGCAGGCAGCAACGTCGCCATTACCGTGGACGCCCCCGCCGGCGCCGGCCACGCGCTGGGCGACGCCACGCTGTGCCAGGCCATTTTGCACAACCTGGTGAAGAACGCCTGCGAAGCCGCCGCCGCCGTGCCGGGCGGCCAGGTGGCCATCAAGCTGCACGACGGCGGCCCGCTGGTGGTCACGATAGACAACAGCGGCGCCGTGCCCGCCGCCATGCGCGAGCGCTTCTTCGAGCGCTACGCCTCCTTCGGCAAGCAAGGCGGCAGCGGCATCGGCACCTACTCGGCCCGCTTGCTGGCCGAAGCGCAAGGCGGCAGCCTCGCCATGAGCACGGACGACGGCCGGAACAGCACCACCCTGACGGTAACGCTGCCGCGCGCAGTAGCCCCCGCCTGACCGAAGCGGTTCGGCAAAGCCACTGCCCGGATCCGGGCAGTGCTGCCCCGAGGCGGGCAATCCGCGACGGCAGCGCGCCCCCGCGCAGCCCCATGCTGCGCATGCAAGCCCTTGATTCCACGGCGGATTCTCCGCCGCCCCGTCCTTGGCACGGCCTTTGCAATGGAAGCTGCATTCTTTTGCTGAACGCCGCCACATGGACACTGCCCTCGCCCCCGACATCATCCGCCGCCGCCGGCGCCGCACGCTGGCTGCAGCCGCCGCCGCGCTGGCACTGGCCTGCGCCGCCGCGTGGGGCATCAACCGTGCGGCCGGTCCCAGCGTGAGCCTGAGCGATATCGCCGTGGCCGAGATCCGGCGCGGCAGCATCGCCAACACCGTCAGCGCGGCCGGCGTGGTGGTGCCGGAACACGAGGAACTGGTGCCCAGCCCCATCCAGAGCCGCGTGGCCAAGGTGCACGCCAAGCTGGGGCAGCAGGTGGCGGCCGGCGAACTGCTGCTGGAACTGGACGACCGCAACGTGCGCCTGGCGCTGGACGGCATCCGCGAGCAGATTGCGCAGCAGGACAACCGCATCCTCGGGCTGACGCTGGACATGGACCAGAAGCGCAAGCAGTACGCCAGCGCCATCGAGCTGCTGGAGCTGGACCTGCAAAGCACGCGCGCCAAGCGCGAACGCTACGCCACGCTGCGCGCCGTGGGCGCCGTCTCCGGCGAGGACATGCTGACGGCGGAACTGAACGTGCAGCGCACCGAGGTGCAGCTGCGCCAGCAGAAGGAACTGATAGAGGACAACCGCCGCAGCACCGCCAGCGGCGTCGAAGGCGCGCGGCTGCAGAAGTCCATCCTGCAAAAGCAGCTGGACCAGCAGCGGATCCTGCTGGCGCAGACCCAGGTGCGCGCACCCTTCGCCGGCATGCTGACCTCCCTCGCCGCCGAGGAAGGCGCCGCCGTCGCCGTGGGCCAGCTGGTGGCCAAGGTGTCCGACCTGGGCAACTACCGCGTGGAGGCCACGCTGTCCGACTTCCACACCCGTTTGCTCAGCCCCGGCCAGGCCGTGCGCGTGGAACAGGGCAAGCAGGTGCTGGCGGGCCGCGTGCACACCATCCTGCCCGAGATCCAGAACGGCACCGTCAAGCTGCTGGTGGCGCTGGAGCAGCCCAGCCACGCCCTGCTGCGCAACAAGCTGCGCGTGGACGTGAACATCGTCACCGAACAAAAAACCAACGTACTGGTGGCCGACAGCGGCCCGGCCTTCAACGGCAAGGGACGGCAGGCCGTGTTCGTGCTGCGCGGGGGCACGGCGCACAAGGCCATGCTCGACATCGGCGCCAGCGACGGCAAGGCGGTGGAGATCGCCGGCGGCGCGCAGGCGGGCGAGCGCGTCATCATTTCCGACGTCAGCCGCTACAAGGAACTCGACAGCATACGCATTCAACAATAAGGGAAAAACCATGATACAGCTGGAAAAAGTAAGCAAGACCTACCAGACCGACAAGGTGGAAACGCTGGCGCTGAAGGATATCGACCTGCACGTGAAGGAGGCCGAATTCGTCTGCATCATGGGACCTAGCGGCTGCGGCAAGAGCACCCTGCTCAACCTGATCGGCCTGCTGGACCGCCCCGGCGCGGGCGCCATCCGCGTGGGCGGCGCGCCCGTGAAATCCTACCGCGACAAGGACGTGGCCACGCTGCGCAACCGCACCTTCGGCTTCATCTTCCAGAACTTCCACCTGATAAGCGACCTGCGCGTGATCGACAACGTGGAACTGCCCCTGCTCTACCGCGCCAACATCACGGCGGCCGAGCGCAAGCGCCTGGCGCGCGAGGCGCTGGAAAAGGTGGGTCTGGGCGCGCGCATGGAACACTACCCCAACCAGCTCTCCGGCGGACAGCAGCAGCGCGTGGCGATCGCGCGCGCCATCGTGGGCCGTCCGCAGGTGCTGCTGGCCGACGAACCGACCGGCAACCTCGATAGCAAAATGGGCGCGGAGGTGATGGACATCCTGCTCAAGCTGAACGCCGAAGGCACCACCGTGGTGATGGTGACGCACGACGAAACGGAAGCGCGCCGCGCCAACCGCATCGTGCGCGTGTTCGACGGCCAGCTGGTCGCGTAAGGAGGCCGCATGCTGCGCAACTATCTGCTCACGGCCTTCAAGGTCTTCATGCGGCGCAAGCTGTTCACCGCCATCAACCTGGCCTGCATCATGCTCACGCTGGTGGTGCTGCTGGTGGTGACGGCGCTGCTGCAAAACGCTTTCCAGCCCAGCGGCGTGGAAGGCCGCAGCAACCGCTACCTGCAGGTGCACATGCTGGAGTCTCGCCTCACGGGCGAACACAAGGTGCGCCGCAGCCCGCTGGGCTACAAGCTGATCGAAAAATACCTGAAGCCGATGAAGACCGCCCAGCTGGTGGCCGCCGTCACCGGCCCGGAGGATGTTTCGGTCTACCAGGGCGACCGCGTCAGCCAGCTGCTGCTGCGCCGCGCCGACGCCGAATACTGGCAGATCCTGGACTTCAAGGTGCTGGCCGGCCGCGTGCTGAACGCGGAAGACATGGCGCAGGGCCGCATGGCGGCGGTCATCAACGAATCGAGCGCGCGCAAGCTGTTCCCGGGTACCGCCGCCGTGGGCCAAAAGATCAACGCCGGCGGCCAGGTGTTCGAGGTGGTGGGGGTGGTGGAGGACGCGCTGCAACTGAACGCACTATCCGACATCTGGGCGCCCATCACCACCTTCCCTTCCAGCGAATACCGCACGCAGATGTCTGGCGAGTTCACCGCCCTGCTGCTGGGCCGCACCGAAGCCGACCTGCCGCTGATCCAGCAGGAAGTGGAACGCATCGCCCGCAGCGTGCAGTTCGACGACCCGCGCGAGTGGAACTCGGCCCGCTTCTGGGCCGACACCAAGCTGGGACTGTTCTCGCGCATGGTGACGCAAAGCGAAGGCGCCGACTCCGGCTCGGCCATGGTGCTGGCGGTCATCAGCGTGCTGATGCTGCTGTTCATGCTGCTGCCCGCGCTGAACCTGGTGAACCTCAACATGGGCCGCATCATGGAGCGCAGCAGCGAGATCGGCGTGCGCAAGGCCTTCGGCGCCACCAGCGCCCAGCTGGCCGGCCAGCTGCTGCTGGAGAACGTGCTGCTGTGCCTTGCAGGCGGCGCGCTTAGCCTGCTGTGCACCTGGGGCGTGCTGGCGTGGCTGGAAGCGTCCGCCCTCATCCCCTACTTGAAAGTGCAATTGAACTTCACCGTGTTTGCCTACGGCCTGCTGGTCACCATCGTGTTCGGGCTGCTGTCCGGCGTGGCGCCGGCCTGGAAAATGTCCCGCCTCGATCCTGTCCACGCCCTGAAGGGAGCCGCCTGATGCTGCGCCACCTGCTTAAACTGATCTGGAAGCGCAAATCGCGCAACCTGATGCTGACGCTGGAAATCCTGCTGGCCTTCGTGCTGGTGTTCGCCATCGCCGCCTTCGCCGCGCGCAGCTGGCAGCTCTACCGCATGCCGCTGGGCTTCCAGCACGCCACCGTATGGGCGGTCACCATCCAGACCGGCAAGGACGAGGCGCAGAAGGACGACGAGCCGCTGCGCGGCCAGTTCCGGCGTGTGCTGGAAGCCATGCCGGAAGTGGAACAGGCGGCCTTCACCACCTTCGCGCCCTTCCAGAACTCGGACATGCGCAGCACCTTCCAGGTGCCGGGCGGCCCCACCATGCCCGCCTCCTTCATTGAGGCGAGCGACGAGGCCTTCTCCGTGCTGGGCATGTCGCTCGAAGCGGGCGACTGGTACTCGGCGGCGGACGATGGCGCCGCCGCTGGCGCGGTGGTGATCAACCGCCGCTTCGCCGAGGCGCTGTTCCCGGGGCCGGACGCCGTGCGCGCGGCAGTAGGCAAGACCTTCATCACCAGCACCAGCAGCTCGGCCGAGCCGGAGCGCTACCGCGTGCGCGGCGTGGTGGAGGACTACCGGCGCGGCGGCGAGTTCGGCACGCCGTCCAATTTCATGTTCCTGCGCTACAGCCCGAGCGGCACCGTGCATGGCCTGCGCACCATCCTGCTGCGCCTGAAGCCGGATACGCCGCGCGCCTTCGAGGCTGCCTTGCAGCGCCAGCTCAAGGGCGTGCGCGGCAACTGGTCGTACACGGTGGCGCCGCTGAGCGACCTGCGCGCCAGCAAGCACAAGATGGACATGGCGCCGCTGATGGTGCTGTCGGTGGTGGGGGCCTTCCTGCTGCTGATGGTGGCCTTCGGCCTGTTCGGCGTGCTGTGGCAGAACACCACGCGGCGCATCCCCGAAATCGGCCTGCGCCGCGCCGTGGGCGCCAGCGCGGGCGACATCTGCCGCCAGATCATCGCCGAACAGTTCCTGCTCAGCAGCGTGGCCATGCTGGCCGGCCTGGCGCTGCTGGTGCAGCTGCCGCTCACCGGCGCGCTGGGCGCCAGCCTGGACTGGCCGGTGTTTTTTGTGGCCGCTGCGCTGGCGATGCTGATTATCTATCTGCTATCCTTGCTTTGCTCGCTATACCCCGGCTGGCGCGCCAGCCGCCTGAGCCCCACCGACGCACTGCATTACGAATAGAACGATATCAATGGAATCATCACGCAAGCCCCGCATCCTCATCATCGACGACGACAGCGCCGTGCTGGTCTCCCTGGCCCTGCTGCTCAAGCAGTCCGGCCTGGACCCGCACAGCTGCGACGACCCGCGCCAGGCACTGGCGCTGCTGGCCGCCGAACCGTTTGACCTGGTGCTGCAGGACATGAACTTCTCGCTGCAGACCAGCGGCGAGGAAGGCCTGGCGCTGCTGGGCCGCATCCGCCAGCAGCACCCCGCAATGCCGGTGCTGCTGATGACGGCCTGGGGCTCGATTGCGCTGGCGGTGAAAGGCATGCAGGCCGGCGCGGCCAACTTCTTCACCAAGCCGTGGGACAACGCGCAGCTGGTGGAGCTGATACGCGCCACGCTGGAGCTGGGACAGCGCAATGCCGCAAGCGATGCAGCAGCGGATGCGGCGGGCGATGCGGGTTATGCGGGCGCGCAGCCCGCCCTCACGCGCGCCGCGCTGGACCGCCAGTTCGACTTTAGCGGCATCATCGGCGAGCACCCTGCCCTGCTCAAGCTGCTGGCCACTGTGGGCCAGGTGGCGGCCACGCGCGCGCCGGTGCTGATCCTGGGCGAAAGCGGCTGCGGCAAGGAGCTCATTGCCGACGCCATCCACCGCAACAGCCCGCGCGCCGCTCAGGCGCCGGTGAAGATCAATATGGGCGCCATCACGCCCTCGCTGTTCGAGAGCGAAATGTTCGGCCACGTGCGCGGCGCCTTCACCGACGCCAAGGCCGACCGCAAGGGCCACGTGGCGGCGGCGCACGGCAGCACGCTGTTCATGGACGAAATCGGCGAGCTGGACCGGGCCGGCCAGGTGAAGCTGTTGCGCGTGCTGCAGGACCAGAGCTACCTGCCCGTGGGCGCCAGCCGCAGCGAGCAGGCGGACATGCGCGTGGTCTCCGCCACCAACCGCGAACTGGCGGAACAGGTGGCGTCCGGCGAGTTCCGCGAAGACCTGTACTACCGGCTCAACCTCATCACGCTGCGCTTGCCGCCGCTGCGCGAACGCCGCAGCGACATTGCGCTGCTGGCGCGCCATATCACGGCCGAGGTGGCGGCCAGCTACGGCCTGGCCGACGTCAGCCTGGCGCAGTCCGCGCTGGACTGGCTGGGCGCGCAGCCCTGGCCCGGCAATATCCGCCAGCTGAAGCAGACGCTGGAGCGCACCATACTGTTGTCCGGCAAGCGCATGCTGGCGCAGGCGGACTTCGTGGACGCCGAACAGCGCGACGCCGCCGCCGCGCGCGGCTCGGGCCTGGACGTGGACGGCATGACGCTGGAACAGGTCGAACGCCACATGATAGAAAAGGCGATGGAGCAGCACCAGGGCAATATCTCGCGCGTATCCAAGGCGCTGGGACTGAGCCGCAACGCCCTGTACCGCCGGCTCGAACGCCACGGCATGGGCAGCGCGCCGGGCGACGCGGACGGCGGAAGCGCAGGCGCGGGAACATGATGGGCTTGCGGCGCCGCCTGCAGCTCTACCTCGCCACCCTGCACCTGCTGCTGTTGGCCCTGGTGCTGCTGCACTACCGCGCGCAGCCGCTGGTCTTTATCGGCCTGGAGGCCGCGCTGCTGGCCAGCTGGGCGCTGGGTTTGCGCCTGATACGCCAGGCGCTCGAGCCGCTGGCCTACACCCAGCGCTTCCACGGCCTGCTGCAAGACCAGGACTACGCCGCGCGCCTGCGCAGCTCCGCCAGCACGGAACAGGGCGAGCTGGGCGAACTGCTCAAGCTGTTCAACGGCATGCTGGACGCGCTCTACCAGGAGCGCCTGCGCGTGGGCGAACAGCAAGGCTTCCTCGACCGCCTGCTGGAAGCCACGCCCAGCGCGGTGGTGGTGTACGACTTCGACGGCCGCATCAGCCTGGCCAACGCCAGCGCCAGCGCCCTGCTCGGCCTCAACGCGCCCGAAGGCAGCACGCTGCGCAGCCACAGCCTGCTGGAGCAGCTGGACGCGCTGCCGCTGGGCGAAAGCCGCTTGTTGAGCGACCAGGACGGCCGCCGCTACCGGGGCCAGCGCGGCCAGTTCTACGACCGTGGCTTCGCGCGCCACTTCCTGCTGATAGACGAACTGACGGCCGAGCTGGCGGACTCCGAACACGCCACCTATGAAAAAATGATACGCGTGCTGGGCCACGAAGTGAACAACACCGTGGCCGCCACCGCGTCCGTGCTGGAATCGCTGCTGTACTACCGCAGCCAGCTGGCCGAGCGCGACGCGGAGGACTTCAGCACCGCCATCGTGGCGGTCAAGAAACGCAATGTGCGGCTGGGCGAGTTCATCGAGCGCTTTACCCGCGTGGTGAAGATGCCGGCGCCCGAGCTGCGCCCCGCTGCGATCGGCGCCATCCTGGACGACATCGTGGGCCTGTACCGCGAGCCCTGCCGCAGCCGTGGCATAACGCTGGCGTGGACGCGCCGCGACGAGGTGCCGCTGCTGCCCATGGACAGCCAGCTCATGGAGCAAGCCCTGCTCAACCTCGTCAAGAACGCCATGGAGGCGGTGGAAGCGGCCATGCAGGAACAGGGCCTGCAAAGCGGCCACGTCCACCTGTCGCTTACGGCGGCCGGCGATGGACGCGGCGCGCGCCTGAGCATCGCCGACTCGGGCGACCGCCTGGGCGGCGTGCCGGCCAGCCAGCTGTTCACGCCCTTCTTCACCACCAAGAAAGGCGGCCAGGGCATAGGCCTGCTGTTCGCGCGCGAAGTGCTGAACCGGCACGGCTACGCGCACAAGCTGGCCTCCACCGGCGCGGGCGAAACCAGTTTCGATATCTGGCTTGCGCCTGCCTGAAGCATTTTTCCAACAAAAAACAGATATGGAAATACGCAAATATTCCATAGGGCAACCGGCCCCTGCCGCACAAGCCTCGGGATTTCCCATTAAAATGGCCCGGCTTATTGTTTTTCCTTATAAGGCCGGCCCATGGCAATCAATGTAATCCTCAACCTGGCGGTGACGCTCGCGCTGCTCGCCTTCATGATTACCCAGCAGCGCAAGAACGCCAGCTTCACCGTGCGCGTATTCAGCGGCCTCGGCCTGGGCGTGCTGCTGGGCGCCGGCCTGCAAGCCATCTACGGCGCGGCCAGCCCGGAGCTGAAAACCACCACCGACTACCTGGACATTATCGGCACCGGCTACGTGAAGCTGCTGCAGATGATTATCATGCCGCTGATTATGGTGTCCATCATCGGCGCCATACTCAAGCTCAGGAACGCGTCCTCGCTGGGCAAGATCAGTGCGCTGACCATAGGCACGCTGATCGCCACCACCATCGTGGCGGCCGGCATCGGCATCCTGATGGCCAAGGTGTACGGCCTGAGCGCGGTCGGCATCACCGCCAACGCGGCCGAAGCGGCGCGCGGTGCCTATCTGCAAGGCAAGCTGGGCGATGCGCAGGCCATCAACCTGCCCGGCATGCTCATCAGCTTTATTCCCGCCAATCCCTTCCTCGACCTGACCGGCGGGCGCAAGACCTCCACCATCGCGGTGGTGATCTTCTCCATCTTTATCGGCATCTCAGCCATCGGCATCCACGACAAGAAGCCGGAGCTGTTCGCCTCCTTCGACCACTTCATCAAGGTGGCGCACGCCATCGTCATGCGCATGGTCACGCTGGTGCTGCGCCTGACACCCTACGGCGTGTACGCGCTGATGGCGGTCCTGGTGGCCAGCTCCAGCTATGCCGACATCCTCAAGCTGATCAGCTTCGTGCTGGCCTCGTACAGTGCGCTCATCCTCATGTTCTGCGTGCACCTGGCGCTGGTGTCGGCGGCCGGCCTGCATCCGCTGCGCTATGTGCAGAAGATCTTCCCGCTGCTGGCCTTCGCCTTCACCTCGCGCAGCAGCGCCGGCGCCATTCCCATGAGCGTGCAGACGCAAACGCGCCGCCTCGGCACCTCCGAAGGCATCGCCAACTTTGCGGCCTCGTTCGGCGCCACCATAGGCCAGAACGGCTGCGCCGGCATCTACCCGGCCATGCTGGCGGTGATGATCGCCCCCACCGTGGGCGTGGACCCGTTCACGGCCGCCTTTATCGCGCCGCTGCTGGCCATTATCGCCATCGGCTCGGTGGGCGTGGCCGGCGTGGGCGGCGGCGCCACCTTCGCGGCGCTGATCGTGCTGTCCTCCATGAACCTGCCGGTGGCGCTGGCGGGCTTGCTCATTTCCATCGAACCGCTGATCGACATGGGCCGCACCGCGCTCAACGTCAGCGGCTCCGTCACGGCCGGCGCCCTCACCAGCCGCGTGCTGGGCGAAACCGATATGGCCGTGTTCAACAGCAACGCCGAACTGGGCGAGGAAACCGACGCCGGGCAGGACAGCAAAGCCGCCTAAGCACGCTTGCGCCGCGCTTTTATAAATTCGTCTAGCATGGGCTGCACGACTTTACGGGAGCGGCCGGCATGGAACAAAAGTGGCCCCAGCAGATCTGGCTGGTGCGGCATGGACAGAGCGCAGGCAATGTGGCGCGCGAAGCCGCCGAAGCGGCCTCGCAGTTCCTGATCGACATAGCCCACCGGGATGTCGACGTGCCGCTGTCCGAACTGGGCCAGCGCCAGTCGCGCGCACTGGCGGCCTGGTTCGGCGCCCTGCCCGCCGATCAGCAGCCCGAGGTGGTGCTGCACTCCCCCTATGTGCGCGCCAGCGGCACCGCCGCCGCCGTGATTGAACAGCTGGGCCGCGCGCGCCTGACCGTGATCGCCGACGAGCGCCTGCGCGAAAAAGAGTTCGGCATACTGGACCGGCTCACGCCGCTGGGCATTGCCGACAAATTCCCAGAACTGGCCGAGCAACGCCGGCACGTGGGCAAATTCTATTTCCGTCCGCCGGGCGGCGAAAGCTGGTGCGACGTCATCCTGCGCCTGCGCAGCGTGCTCGACACCATCACGCGCGAGTACCGGGGCGAACGCGTGCTCATCGTCGGCCACCAGGTCATTGTGAACTGCTTCCGCTACCTGCTGGAACGCATGGACGAGGCCGAGATCCTGGCGGTGGACCGCGATGCGGACGTGCCCAACTGCGGCGTGACCTCCTATCTGTTCGACCCGGCGGCGGGCAAGCACGGCAAGCTGGTGCTGCAGGCGGCCAACTTCGTGGCGCCGCTGGAAGACAGCGGCACGCCGGTGACGGCCAAGCCGGACATGCCGGCCGCGCCCAAGTCCTGAGCGCCAGCGCGCCACACCGGGAGCCATCATGCCCAGCAGCCACCGCGACGCCATCGACATCAGCCTGCGCACGCTGCGCGAATGGCCGCTGCCCATGCCCACTTTCGACAGCGACAAGGAAGTACGCGGCCACGTGCTGATCGTGGCCGGATCGCGCGAGATGCCGGGCGCGGCCCTGCTGGCAGCAACGGCGGCGCTGCGCGCGGGCGCGGGCAAGCTCACGCTGGCCACCGCCGCCGGCACCGCAACCCACGTGGCCGCAGCCCTGCCCGAGGCGCGCGTGATCGCGCTGGCGGAAACGGCCGGCGGCGGCTTCTCCATCGAAGCGGCGCGCAAGCTGGGGGAACTGGCGCACCGGGCGGACGCGGTGCTGATCGGTCCCGGCATGCAGGACGAGGCGGCCAGCGCCGAGCTGGTGCGGGCGCTGCTGCCGCGCTGCGCGGGCCGCAAGGTGATACTCGATGCCGGCGCCATGGAACTGCTGCGCCCGCCCGCCGAACCGCACTTGCTGGCCGAGCCGGTGGACAGCGAACACTTCCGTTTCAGCGAGCCGGTGCTGCTGACGCCGCACGCGGGGGAGCTGGCCCATCTGTGCGGCCTGTCGCGGCAAGCGGTGCAGGCCGAGCCGCACAGCGTGGCGCAGCGCTGCGCGGCGCGCTGGAACGCGGTAGTGGCGCTGAAGGGGCCGCTGACGGTGATCGCCGCGCCGGACGGGCAGCTGTGGGAACACATGGGCGGCAATATCGGCCTGGCCATTTCCGGCTCGGGCGACGCGCTGGCCGGCATCATCGCCGGGCTGGCGGCGCGCGGCTGCGTGCTGGAGCAGGCGGCGGCCTGGGGCGTGGCGCTGCACGCGGCGGCCGGCGAGCAACTGGCGCTGCGCTACGGCATTCTGGGCTATCTGGCGCGGGAAATCTCGGCGGAAGTGCCGGCGCTGCTGCGCACGCTGGCGCCGGCGTAAAACAAGCGGGAACCTTTGTGCCGCATACGCATCAAAGCAATGGGACTTACTCTGGCGAGCATTCGTAGAAACACTTTACTCACCGTGAAAGGAAACACCATGAAAGCTTCAAGCACCGCGCTGCTGCTGAGCGCGATCCTCGCCGCCGGCACGCTGGCTGGCTGCAAAAACCGCACCACAGACACCGGCACGAGCACAGGCACCACGGACAGCGCCACGACGCCGGCCACGACGCCGCCGCCGGCAGCACCTGCGACCACGCCTGCACCTGACACCACCATGCCTGCGCCCACCACGCCAACCGACCCGAACGCCACGCCGCCCGCCACCACCCAGCCGCCCAGCAGCGGCACGTCGGGGACGACGGGCGCCACGGGCAGCGGCAGCAAGGAAACGCCGCCGGCGAAACAGCAATAAAGGGGAGCTTGCGCGGCTGCACATGGCGGGTTACGCGGCTGCGCCGCTAACCCGCCCTACGATATCGATACAAGTGTAGGGCGGGTTAGCGGGGCGCAGCCCCGCGTAACCCGCCGTGCAGGCGGACCAGCTTAGAACTGGTAGTTGTACGCCACGCCCAGCAATTGCAAATGGGTCTGGTACGTGCCGCGCGTGGTTTCACCGTTGCCGGTGCAGCCGGCGGTCAGCGGCGAGCAGTTGTTGCGGTAGTTGGTGTTGGCGTCCTTGAAGTCCAGGAAGCTGTACGCCAGGTCGATCGACGAACGCGGCGACAGCTTGTAGTTGGCGCCAACCGAGAACTGCTTGCGGTCGCTGTCCGGCAGCGCCGGGTGGCGCAGTTCGTCGCTGTTCACCGGGGTCTGGTCGTAGGCCACGCCGCCGCGCAGGGTCAGCTTGTCGTCGTACTTGTAGTTGGCGCCCAGCGATACGCGCACGCTGTTCTTCCACTGCTGGCGTATCACTTCGTCGCCCTCGTCCGTGCCCGGGAACTGGATGTGCAGGTCGCCCATGCGGTCATGGCGGGTCCAGGTGACGTCGCCCATGGCGGCCCAGCGCGCGTTGATCTGGTGGAAGCCGTTCACCGACAGCGTTTCCGGCGTGCGCAGCGCCACCAGGGCGGCCGAGTTCACCTTGCGCGAGCTGGCGGCCAGCACCTTGTTCACTACCGCGTCCGTGGTAACGTTGGAGAAGTCCCACACGGTCGAGCCTTTCAGCTTGTGCGAGATCGACGAACGGTAGGCGATGCCGAAGCGGGTGTCCTTGTCCAGCTGGAACATATAGCCCAGGTTGAAGCCAAAGCCCCAGTCCTTGCCGTCGTTCTCGCCACGGCCGTCCTTGACCGCAGCCAGCGCGGCAGGGTTGCCGCCCAGCGCCATGATCTGCTTGACCAGTGCGGCGCTGTTCGGGGTGCCCGCCAGCGCGGCCACGGTGCCCGGCACGTCCACGGCCTGGCCCAGCTCGGCCTTCATGTACTCTGCCGTCAGGCCGAAACCGAAGGAGTGCTGCTCATTCAGCTTGAACGAGGCCGACGGGTTGAGCGCGATGGCTTCCAGCTTGATATTGGTCAGCGCGTAGCGGCCGGTCCAGTTGTCGCCGTAGTTCAGCTTGGTGCCGTATGGCACGAACATGCCCAGGCCGGCGCTCCACTGGCTGTTGATCTGCTTGGTGTAGTACAGCGACGGGGCGACGACCACGTCCGGCGCGTAGCCGTCGGTGGCGGTGCCGCCGCTGCTGGTGCCGGTGAAGCGCTTGGAACCGGTGTCGCTGTAGGTCGAATGCGGCACCACGGCGGTGGCGCCGGCGCTGAAGTTCTGGCCTTGCAGGCGGCTCATGCCGGCCGGGTTGTAGTACAGCGCGCTCGCGTCGTCGGCTTCGGCGGCGTTGGCGTCGGCCGTGCCTTGCGCGGCCACGCTCTGGGAACCAAAGCGGTAGCCGGATGCCATGGCGGAGGTGGACAGGGCGGCCAGGGCGGCGGCCACGATCAGGGTCAGGTGTTTAGATTTCAATGTGAGTCTCTGCTTTTTGCTATGTAGTTGCTGGTCATATCCCGGCAGCGGCCAGCCGGCGCCGGGCGGGGGCTTAGCATACTACATTTGTGAAGCAACAATAAGGCGCGCCAATAGAAAAGGGACCCGCTCGGGGTCCCTTTCCGGAGAAGCTAAGGCCTTATGCGGCTGGCTTCAGGCTGGGGCCGCCACGGCCCGTCAGCTTGAGCACCACCCATTTCAGCACGCGGTAGACCAGGCGGATGAAGGTCAGGGTCAGCAGCGCTTCCACGAAGGTCACCAGGAAGGCCACCAGCGTAGGCCAGCGCAGTGCGCGGCGGCCGTACTTGGCCACGGCGCGGTCGCGCGCGATCTCGATGCTGTCGTAGAAGGTTGGCACCACCAGCAGCGTCAGGATGGTCGAGGTGATGGTGCCGCCAATAATGGCGACCGCCAGCGGACGGTAGAACTCGCCGCCCTCGCCCAGGCCCAGCGCGACCGGGAACATGCCCGCGATCAGCGCGAAGGTGGTCATCAGGATGGGGCGCAGACGCATGCGGCCGGCGTGCATCAGCGCGTCTTCGCGGCCGTAGCCCTCTTCCTCGCGCTTGCGGGCCGCATCCAGCAGCAGGATGGCGTTCTTGGCCACCAGGCCCATCAGCATGATGATGCCGATAAAGCTCATCAGGTTCAGCGTGCCCTTGGTGAGCAGCAGCGCCAGCACCACGCCGATCAGCGACAGCGGCAGCGACAGCATCACGGCGATAGGCGCGGTGAAGGAGCCGAACTGCATCACCAGGATCAGATACATCAGGCCGATACCCGCCACCAGCGCGATGGTCATTTCCGTGAACAGCTCTTTCTGGTCCTTGCCGGCGCCGCCCAGCGACAGGCCGTAGCCTGGCGGGAAGTCGATTTCCTTGGCCAGCTTCATGGCGTCGGTGGTCACTTCGCCCACCGAGCGGCCCTGCGCATTGGCCGACACCGAAATCAGGCGCTTGCCGTCCTTGTGAGTGATGGTGGCCGGGCCCTTGCCCATGGTGACGCGGGCGATCTGGTCCAGCGGCACCATCTGGGCCGTGCCGGTGACGGCGATCGGCAGGCGTTCGATGTTCTCGGAGCCGGTGCGGTCTTCAGGATGCAGGCGCACCGCCACGTCGCGCGACTCGCCGGTCGGGTCGACCCAGTCGCCCACTTCGATGCCGGCGAACGCCACCCGCAGCGCTTGCGCCGCGTCGCCCGCCGAAATGCCCATGGAGTTGGCTAGGCCGCGGTCCAGTTCAATCTGCAGCTCGTCCTTCGGATCCTGCTCGGACAGGCCCACGTCCACCGCGCCAGGCACCTGGCGCAGCTTGTCCATATAGGCGCTGGTGATGGCCATCAGCTTGCGGGTGTCCGCGCCGGTGAATTCCACCTGGATGGGCTTGCGGTTGCCGTTGCTCAAATCGTCCAGCACCACGAACTCGGCGCCCACCAGGCCGCTCAGCTTGGTGCGCAGCTCGGCTGCCGCCTCGGCGGCGGAACGCTTGCGCTCCTTTTTCTTGCCCAGGTCCACATACACGCGGCCGCCGCTCAGGTTGATATAGGCATTGGTCTTCGGATTCTCAGGCAGGCTGCGCGCGATTTCCGCCGCTTTTTCCAATTTCAGGCGCGAGTAGTCCAGGCTGCTCGAAGACGGCGTGCGCACGTCGATCATGATGGTGCCGTAGTCCGACTGCGGCAGGAAGCTCGAGCCGCCGAACTTGGCGTGCAGCACGATGGCGCCGACAAAGGTCAGCAGCGCGATCGCGGTCATCCAGCGGCGGTGGTGCAGCGCCCAGCCGATCACTTTGCCGTAACGGTCGGCCTGGTGGTCGAACCAGTCGTTGAAGCGGGCCAGCACCTTGCTCAGGCCCTTCTTCGGCGCGGTGTGGTGGTCGGGCGGGTCGCCCCAGAAGGCCGACAGCATGGGGTCCAGCGTGAAGGAGATGAACAGCGACACCATCACCGAGCAGGTCACGGTCAGCGCGAACGGACGGAACCATTCGCCCGACACGCCCGGCATCACCGCCACCGGAATGAACACGGCCATGATGGAGAAGGTGGTGGCCGCCACGGCCAGGCCGATCTCGGCCGTGCCTTCCAGCGCGGCCTTGCGGCGGTCGGAGCCCATCTGCATGTGGCGCACGATGTTTTCCCGCACCACGATGGCGTCGTCGATCAGCACGCCGATCGCCAGCGACAGGCCGAGCAGCGTCATGAAGTTCAGCGTGAAGCCGCACAGCCAGACCGCGATAAAGGCCGCGATCACGGAGGTGGGCAGCGACAGCGCGGTGATCAGCGTCGAGCGCCAGGAGTTCAGGAAGGCGTAGACCACGAAAATGGTCAGCACGGCGCCGAACACCAGCGATTCGATCACGTTGTTCAGATTGCTTTCGGACTCTTCGCCACCGTCCTGCGTGACTTCGATTTCCGTGCCCTGCGGCAGTTCCTTGTTGACGGTCTTGACCATCTCGCGGATCGCGTTGGCCACCTTGACGGTGGACGCGTCGCGCGAGCGGGTGACCGAGATGCCCACATTGGGCTTGCCGGAACGCTGGCTGACGTTGTTGATTTCCGCGAAGCCGTCTTCAATGGTAGCGAGCTGGCCCAGGCGGATGATCTCGTCGCCGCGGCGCTTGACCACCACGGCCTGGAAGTCTTCCGGACGCTCGATGCGGCCGACCAGGCGGATGCTCTTCTCGTCCAGCGAGCCGCGCACCTTGCCCACCGGCGCATTGGTGTTCTGCATGCGCAGCGCATTGGTGACGTCGCCCACCGACACATTGTATTCACGCAGCTTCTCGGCGCGCAGCAGCACGCTCAGCTCGCGCCGCAGCGAACCGTTGACAGTCACGGTGGACACGCCGTCGATGGCGCGGAAGCGGTCCGCCAGCTGGTCTTCGGCCAGGCGCGAAATCACGGCATGGCTTTGGGTCTTGGACGACACCGACATCTGCATGATGGGCTCGGCCGACAGGTCCAGCCGCTGCACCACCGGCTCGCGCATCTCGGTCGGCAGCTTGTAGCGCACCGAGGCGATGGAGTTGCGGATCTCGTCGGTCGCTTCGATCAGGTTCTTGCTGAAGGTAAACTTCATCTGGATGCGCGCCTGGCCTTCGGACGCGGTGCTGACCGTTTCCGTCACGCCGGTGATGCTTTGCAGCGATTTTTCCAGGCGGTTGATAATCTCGCGCTCCACCGTCTCGGGCGAGGCGCCAGGGTACGGCACGGTGACGAAGATCATCGGCACTTCCACGTCCGGACGCTGGTTGACGCGCAGCTTGGACAGGGCCATCAGGCCCACGCACATCAGCGCGATAATGATCACGATGGTGGCAATGGGCCGCTTGATACTGAAATCGGATAAGAACATGGATTAGTTTCCTTTGTTGCCAGCCGCAGGCGTCGAAGCCGAGGCGACCGCTTTCGGCGCCGACAGCTCCACTTTCTGGCCATCCTTGAAGTTCGAGCCCGGCGTGCGCATCACCACGTCGCCGCTGGCCAGGCCGGATTTGACCTGCCAGTTGCCGCTGCGATCGTCGCGCACCCCCAGCGTGACCGGGGTTTTCACCAGGGTCCGGTCCTTGACGCGCCAGGTGTAGCTGTTGTCGCCGTTCAGCACCAGGGCCGAGCTTGGCATCATCAGGGTGGAGGTCGATTCAGCTTCAACGCGGCCTTCGGCGTACAGGCCGGCCACGCGCGACTGCGATTTCTCGGCGAAGTCCACCAGCACTTCCACCTGGCGGGTGACCGGATTGGCGGCCGGATCGACGCGCTTAACCTTGCCGTTGAAGCTCTGGCCCGGATAGCCGTTAATGCGGAACACCACCGTCTGGCCCACTTTCACCACGCCGATCTTGTCGGCCGAGACCAGGCCTTCGAAGCGCATCGAGGTCGGATCGATCACCTTGATCAGCTCCTTGCCGATCTGGGCCGTGTCGCCGTTCGACACCTTGCGCTCGCTGACGATGCCGTCGAACGGCGCGCGCACCTCGGTGCGGTGCAGCTGCTGGCGGGCGGTGACGGTGCGCGTCTTGGCCGCTGCCAGGTCGCTCTGGGCGTTGTTGCGGCGGATTTCAGCATCCTCCAGCGCCTGGGCCGAGGTCATGCCGGAAGCGCGCAGGGTTTTCTGGCGTTCCAGCATGCGGGTGGCCTGCTCCAGCGACTGGGTGGACGCGCGCATCGCCTCGTCGGCCGAATTCAGGCCGTCGCGGATCGAGGTGTCGTCCAGGCGCACCAGCAGATCGCCCTTTTTCACGGCTTCGCCGTTTTCCTTCATTACCTGGAGCACAATCGCGCTCACCTCGGCGCGCAGGTCCGCCTTGCGCTCAGGCTGCACCGAACCGGTGATGACCGGGCCGGACGCCAGCGCGTTGGTTTCCACCGTCACCAGGTCTTCAGGCGCCGCGATCAGCGAGGCAGGCGCCTTCTTGTCGCCAGCCTTGGCGGTGGCCGAGGCGCTGGCGTCTTTTTCAGGTTCCTTGCCAGGCTTGCCGCAGGCGACCAAGGCTGAAGCGACGGCGAGCGCCAAGATGGTTTTGCGCAACATAAAGTGTCTCCGAGTATAAAGGATGCTGAATTTACAAAACTACAAGCTGCGCAGTATCAGATAACGGCGCTGCCAGGTCAATCAGTGAAAGACGGAACGCCGGAATACGCGACTGAAATGCAAATAACGGGGGCGAACTGCAAAAAACGGCCGATATGGCCTGGTGGATCATTAACGGCTGAACAAGGCAAACATCAGGTGCCCCATGGCGATGCCGGTGGCGATGCCGCCGCCGATTTCCACCAGGGTGTGGCCCATGCGCTCGCGCAGCCAGGTGTGGGCGCCGTCGTCCTTGGCGATGCGGTTGATGGCCCTGGCCTGCCGTCCCACGTGCTGGCGCAGGCTGTTCGCATCGATCATGACGATAAAGCACAGCGTGACGGCCACGCCGAAGGCCGGATGGCCCATGCCCTCGCGCAGCGCGATCAGGGTCGCCATCGCCGTCACCACCGAGCTGTGATTGCTCGGAAAGCCGCCATTGCCGACCAGGTTGAAGGCCCAGCGCCGGTTGCGCGCGCTGCTGATCAAGAATTTGATCGGTCCGACAGCGGCCCAGGTGATGACGGGAGTAAGCAGATAAGCGAGATCCATTGAAAATTCCTTTATGGCAATCCGACCATTATCGCAGAATGGACGTGGCCGACGGAAGCAAACCAGCTAAAATCGGCACGCCAACATTGCAAAGGAACCACATGAAACACTTCAGAATATCCATCCTGGTCAGCATCGTGCTGATGGCGCTGGCCGGCTGGTGGGGGTATAGCCGGGGCGGCGCGAGCGGCATGCTGACCGCGCTATGGATTACCGCCGTGCTGGGCGTGATGGAAGTCTCGCTCTCCTTCGACAACGCGGTGGTCAACGCGGCCGTGCTCAAGGACTGGAACGCGTTCTGGCAAAAGCTCTTCCTCACGGTGGGCATCATCGTCGCCGTGTTCGGCATGCGGCTGCTGTTCCCGCTGCTGATCGTCTCCTTCGCCACCGGCCTGGGCCTGGGCGATGTGTGGACCATGGCGCTGGACACCCCGGACGACTATTCGCGCTACCTGACCGGCGTGCACGCCGAGGTGGCGGCCTTCGGCGGCGCCTTCCTGCTGCTGGTCTTCCTCAACTTCCTGTTCGACGAGGAAAAAGAGCTGCACTGGCTGGGCTGGATCGAGGAAAAGCTGGGCGCGCTGGGCACCAGCGGCCTGGCCATCCTGCTGGCCCTGCTGGGCATACTGGCCTGCGTGGGGCTGGTGCCGGAAGCGAAGAAGTTCAGCGTGCTGACCTCGGGCGTGATCGGGGTGGCCGTGTATGTGGCGGTGGACTGGATCAGCAGCCTGCTGGAAGACGAGGAACACGACCCGTCCACCGGGGTGGCGCTGGCCAAGGGCGGCATAGGCGGCTTTATGTATTTGGAAGTGCTGGATGCCTCGTTCAGCTTCGACGGCGTGATCGGCGCCTTCGCCATCACCTCGGACGTGGTCATCATCATGCTCGGGCTGGCCATCGGCGCCATGTTCGTTCGCTCCATGACGGTCTATCTGGTGCACAAGGGCACGCTGGACGAGTTCGTGTTCCTGGAACACGGCGCGCACTACGCCATCGGCATCCTGGCGCTGATCATGCTGGCCAGCGTGAAATACCATATCCCGGAATGGTTCACGGGGCTGTCCGGGGTGGCGTTTATCGTGGTGTCGCTGTGGTCGTCGGTGCGATACCGCCGCCGCATGGCCGGGGAATGATAAGATCGCAAGATTGCCACCACATCAGCAAAACACATGATTACTTCATCCCGCATCAAACTCATCCTGGTCGCGCTCGTGCTGGGCGCCGGACTGCTGTTCGCCGCCTACGTGTGGATTACGCTCAGCGTGTCCTACTCGGAAGGCGAGCGGGCCGGCTATTTGCAGAAGTTCTCCAAGCGCGGCTGGGTCTGCAAGACCTGGGAAGGCGAGCTGCTGCTGACGTCCATGCCGGGCGCCATCCCTGAAAAGTTCCAGTTCAGCGTGCGCGATCCGGAACTGGCCAAGCGGATGTCCGAAGCCACCGGCAAGCGCGTCCTGCTCAGCTACGCCCAGCACAAGGGCGTGCCGACTTCCTGCTTCGGCGAAACCGAGTACTACGCGGAAAAGCTGCAAGTTCCCGCGCAATAAAAAGGGCGGGTTACGCCGTCCCGGCTAACCCGCCCTACGATTCCCCCGCAATGTGACACAGCGTAGGGCGGGTTAGCGCGCAGCGCGTAACCCGCCGAACATCACCGGCCGCGCCACACAGCGCCGGCCGTATCCTTCAAGCGGCCGATCACGTCGCGCGCCATGGTTTCGGACTGCTCGTGCTCGGCGCGGGCGCGGGCTGCGGCCAACGTGGCGGCGAATGCGTTCTCTTCCACCAGCGCGGTCTGCACCACTTCCGCCGCCACTTTTTCCTCAATCGCATTCAGCGCGTTCTGCGCGGCGTGCTGGCGGCGGGTTTCCAGCTCCAGTGCCTTGTGCTTGGCGGCCGTCATGGCCTGCGTGGTGTCGGCCACCTTGCGCTGCATCGCTGCATGCGCCTGCGCGGCTTCGACCAGCGCTTTCTGTTCATCCGCCTTGTCCTGCACCGCCTTGGCGGCAGCCTGCACGGCCAGTTCATGCTGGCGCGCCAGCTCGGCCAGCTCCTGCTCCGCATCCGCCTGCGCGCGCAGCGCCGCAGTGGCGGCCTTCTCCGACTCCAGGCGGCTTTCGATCGCCTTGGCGGCGCGCTGCTCGGCCGCATTGGCCAGGCGCTGCTGCGTCAGCTTCTGCTCGATCAGCGCCAGCGACTGGCGCTCGGTCTCGACGAATTCCTGTTCAGCCTTCAGCAGCTCGGCAGCCTTGGCCGCTTTTTCCTGCTCCACCGCAGCGCGCTCCACGTGCACGGAGCTCAGCTCCACCGCCAGGCGGGCCTGCGCGGTGATGGCCTGCGCGGCGGCGGCCTTCTGCTCCGCTTCCACGGCGGTCTGCTCGGCCATCAGCTGCATGGCGGCGGCTTCCTTGCCGGCGGCGGCGGCCAGGCTCTCGTCGGCGGCTTGCTGCTGGCGCAGCGCTTCAGCCTGCTGCTGTTCGGCGGCCGCGCGCACCTGGGCGGCGGCGGCGGCGGTTTCTTCCGCTTCCAGGCGCTGCTTCAGCGCGGCAATGGCCTGCTGCTCGGCGGAGGCGCGGTGCTGTTCGGCGGCCAGCAGGTCGGCCGCGCGGGCGGCGTTTTCCTCGGCCAGGGCGGTGGCGGTCTGCTGCGCGTCCACATGGGCGGTCAGCGTGGCCACTTCCGCCTGCTCGGCGGCGTTCTGGGCTGCGGCCAGCTCCACGGCGGCGCGCGACAGCGAGGCGCGTTCATTGGCCAGCTGCGCGGCGCGCTGCTGCTCCAGGCTGTCGGCGCGGGCGGCTTCGGCGGCGGCCTGCTCGGCGATCTGGCGCAGGCGGGCCTGCTCCAGCGCCTGCGATTCGGCCTCCACCTTGGCCAGCGTTTCCATCTCGGCCTGCTGTTCGGCTTCGAAGCGGACCAGCGCCACGGCGCGCAGCTGGCGGTCCACTTCGATGCGCGCTTCGGTGGCGCTGATGATGCTGGCGTCCGCGTCGCGGCGGGCCTGGGCGCTGGCGGCGGCCACCGCTTCCAGGCGCTCGCGCTGAATAGCGGCGTCGCGGATTTCTTTTTCGGTCTGCAGGCGCAGGTGCAGCGACTGCGCGGCGCTGCGTTCGGATTCGGCCTTGGCCAGGGCGATGGCTTCGCGCTCCTGCTCCAGGTGGGCCAGCGCGCGGGCTTCTTCCAGCGCGCGCGCTTCGGCGGCGGCGCGGTTGAAGGCGGCTTCCAGCGCGATCTGGTCGGCGCGCTCGCGCTGCACGGTCAGTTCCAGCGCTTCGGCTTCGGCGGTGGCCAGCGCATCGGCGGTCTGGCGGGCGCCGTGGGCATGGCGCTCGCGCTCGCGGGCCAGCGTGGCCAGGCGGGCGTCGGCGGAAGCAATGCCCACCATTTCTTCGCGGGCGGCCTGCACGGCGGCCAGGCGCTCGGCGGCCTGCTTGCGGGCCTGTTCGGTTTGCACGGTCAGCTCGTCGGCGGCGCGCGCGGCCTGCTCGGCCAGTTCGGATTCGGTGGCGATCTGTTCGGAGGCGCGCTTGCGGCTTTCCTCTTCGGCGCGGGCGCGCTGTTCAGCGGCCAGGCGGATCTGGGTGTCGGCCTCGGCACGGGCGCGCAGTTCGGCGGTTTCCATCTTGACCGCTTCCAGGCGCGCCACGCTGGCTTGGGCGGCGGCGCGCAGGCTTTCCAGGCGTTCGCGGTTGGCGGCAATGGCTTCCTCGGCCACTTGCGCGCTTTGCTGGGCGGCGGCGGCGGCGGCGGCGTCGATGGCGGCGCGGTCGTCGGCCAGGGCGCGGGCACGGGCTTCGGCGTGGGCGCGGCTCTCGGCGGCGCAATTGGCCTTCGCTTCGGCCTCCACCCTGGCAATGGCTTCCTTGATGGCGTTCATGTCCATGGCGCCGCGCGGTGCAGGCTCAGCGGACTCTTGCAGGAGCGGAACGGGAACATCGAGGGCCGGAATGACTGGTTCGAAGGACTGTGCCGGTTGTGCTTGCATGAGATTTCTCGCTTAATCTTGCGCCCCGGCACCCGCCGGGACTTCTGAATAAGCATTATCAAACAGGCTGCCCGCCGGCCGAACCCCAAGCAGAGCGGGAAAAACCCGTTATTTCATCACATGGCGGGGCGGCCTGGCACGGTCGAACGGCGGCGCAGCCATTCGTCCAGGCCGATACTGCCCAGGCGCGCCTCGCCCAGCGGCACCAGCGAGAGCTCCTCCACGCGGCCGCCGAAGTAGCGCGCCTCCGGGTCGCCGACAACCTGGCGCGGGTCTTGCACTGCTTTCAGGTAGCGGGCGATGAACTGGCTGAGCGGCGCGCGTTCCGGGCCGGCGATGTCAACCGTGCCGTTGCGCGGCGCGCACTGCGCCAGGTCGGCCACTATGGCGGCCACGTCGTCCGCCGCGATCGGCTGGAACTGGCCGGGCGCCAGCTTGACGGCCGCCCCGTCAGCACCCGCGTCGGCGATGCCGCCCAGGAATTCCATAAACTGCGTGGCGCGCACCACGGTGTAGGGTATGCCGGAGGCCATGATGACCCGCTCCTGCGCCGCCTTGGCCAGGAAATAGCCGTTGTCCGGCATGCGGTCGGTGCCGGCGATGGACAACGCCACGTGGTGCTGCACGCCGGCCTCCGCTTCGGCCGCCAGCAGCTGGCGGCTGGTGACCTGGAAGAAGTCCAGCACCGCGGCCGGCTCCCACGACGGCGCGTTGGCCACGTCGATCACCACCTGTGCGCCGGCCATGGCCTCGCGCAGTCCTTCGCCGGTGTAGCTGTTGATGCCGTTGGACGGCGAAGCGGCAATGGCCTCGTGGCCTGCCTGGCGCAGGATGGCGACGGTTTTCGAGCCAATCAGGCCGGTGCCACCGATAACGACGATTTTCATAGTGTGCCTTTCAATGAGGTTGGATGCTGTCCAGGGTGCTCCCTTGCTTATTAGACGAGGCAAGGAAACGGTTTGTGACAGGCACACAGAATTTTTTTGAAAACGGTGGGCTGGCCGCGACCTGTGGGGGCACGGCCAGTGCAAGCCCGGCGCCGCCCTTGCTAGACCGGCAACGGCGCCTCGTCCATCAGCGCGATCTGCTCGCGCAGCTCCAGGATGCGGTCCTGCCAGTAGCGCTGGGTGTTAAACCAGGGGAAGGCGACCGGGAAGGCCGGGTCGTCCCAGCGGCGCGCGATCCAGGCCGAATAGTGGATCAGGCGCAGCGTGCGCAACGCTTCCACCAGGTGCATTTCGCGGCTGTCGAAATCGCAGAAATCCTCGTAGCCGGCCAGGATGTCGCCCATCTGGCGCACCTGCTCGTGGCGCTCGCCGGACAGCATCATCCACAGATCCTGGATGGCAGGCCCCATGCGGCTGTCGTCGAAGTCCACAAAATGCGGGCCGGCGTCGGTCCACAGCACGTTGCCGCCATGGCAATCGCCGTGCAGGCGCAGCGTGGCCACGTCCCCTGCCCTGTCGTAGCAGCGCCGCACGCCGTCCAGCGCCTGCTCGGACACACTGCTCCACGCTGCCAGCAGCTCGGGCGGGATGAAGTTATTGGCCAGCAGATAGTCGCGCGGCTCCGCGCCGAAGGTGGCTGGATCGATCGCCGGGCGCTCCTTGTAGGCCGCCAGCTTGCCCGCCTCGTGGATGCGGGCGATAAAGCGCCCGGTCCACTCCAGCACCGCCGGGTCGCCCAGTTCCGGCGCGCGGCCGCCGTGGCGCGGGAACACCGAGAAGCGGTAGCCTTGATATTCATGCAAGGTCCTGCCGTTGACTGCCAGCGCCGGCACCACCGGGATCTCGCGCTCGGCCAGTTCGGCCACAAACGCGTGCTCTTCCAGGATGGCGGCGTCGCTCCAGCGGCCAGGGCGATAGAACTTGGCCACCAGCGGCTGGCTGTCCTCTATGCCCACCTGGTAGACCCGGTTTTCATAGCTGTTCAGCGCCAGCAGGCGGCCGTCGCCATACAGGCCGATGCTGTCGAGCGCGTCGAGCACGCAGTCTGGGCCGAGGGCGGCGTAGGGATGGACGGTGTCTGGATTATCGGTAGTCATGGCCGCCATTGTAAGCGCCGCAGCATTCTTCCGCCCGCAACATTGCGCCGCAGCGTATACTGGCGGCTTCAAACAAGAAGGATTAAGCATATGCAACTCGACCAGCCTCTGAGCGAAAAAGAATTCGACGAACTGGACAACTTCCTGCTGTCGGACCGCAGCCCGGAAGACTCCATGACCATGGATCACCTGCACGGCTACCTGACGGCCATCGCCATCGGTCCCGAGCCCATCATGCCCAACGAGTGGCTGTCGCGCGTCTGGGGCCCGGACGGCAAGGACGCGCCCAAGTTCAAGAACGCCAAGGAAGAAGAGCGCATCGTCAACCTCATCATGCGCTTCATGAACGAAGTGCTGGTGACGTTCGAAGTGGCGCCGAAAGAATTCGAACCGCTGTTCGTCGAGCACGAAGTCGAAGGCCAGACCCTGATCGACGCCGAAGCCTGGTGCTGGGGCTTCTGGGAAGGCATGGAACTGCGTCCGGGCTCGTGGGATGCGATCTGGGATTCGGAAGTGGGCGACCTGATGCGTCCGATCTACCTGCTGGGCGCGGACGAGATCGAAGAAGACGAGCTGCCGCTGGTGGAAGATCCGGTCAAGGCGCACAAGCTGGGCCAGGAGCTGGAAGCCAACCTGCCGGCCATCCACAAGTTCTGGGTGCCGCGCCGCAAAGCGCCGGTGGCCACGCTGGTGCGCGACGAACCCAAGGTCGGCCGCAACGACGACTGCCCTTGCGGCAGCGGCAAGAAGTACAAGAAGTGCCACGGCGCGGAAAACGGCGCCGAGTAATTCCCCGCGCGCCACTGCGGCGCGCTGACATTTTTTGCCACTCCGTCCACTGGACTGACAATTTTTGTCGCCCGGCATGATGGAGGCGGCCAAAAATTGTCACATCGACGTGACATTTTGCATGGCACGCGACTTGCTGATTGGAAATAAACATCCAACAACAAGGAGAATTCCATGCAGCGATTACTATGCCGGGGCTGGGCGGCGGCCTGCCTGATCAGCCTGGCTGCCAGCAGCTGGGCCGCCACCGTCACGCTGGAAAACACGGCCAAGGGCGAAGTCGCCCTGGGCAGCACAGTCTGGTTCGTGGGCAAAGTCGATGGCGTCGGCAAGTTCATGAACTTCACCGTGAACGGCATCGCCGGCGGCAATGCCACATTCGGCACGCTCAATTCCCAGAACGGCGAATACAAGGCGCCCGCCGCCATGCCGGCCAACCGCGTCATCACCATCACCGGCACCACCGCCACGGCGGACAAGCTGAGCGCCACCACCACGCTGACGCTCAAAACCGGCGCCACGGCGCCCAAGCCGACACCCACGCCCACCCCAACGCCCACCCCCACGCCGGTTCCGCCCCTGGGCGCCCAGCCCGCCATCGACCCAGCCACCGTGGCCGCCGCGCGCCTGCTCGAGCAAGCCACCTTCGGCCCCACTGCGGCGGACATCGCCAAAGTCAAATCCCTGGGCCAGGCCGCCTGGCTGGCCCAGCAGTTCGGCCTGCCGGCCAGCGCCATCCCGGCGACCGAAGACATGAACGTGCTGCGCGCCACCTGGTTCAACAATATGGCCGGCGGCCAGGACCAGCTGCGCCAGCGCATGATCTTCGCGCTGTCCGAGCTGTTCGTGGTTTCCGCCGACAAAAACCCCTACGCCAACGAAATGCAGCCCTGGCTGGCCACCCTGTCGGCCAACGCCTTCGGCAACTTCAACACCCTGCTGCGCGAAATGACGCTCAACCCGTCCATGGGCAAATACCTGGACCTGGCCAACAGCAAGACGCCCGCGCCGAACGAAAACTACGCGCGCGAAGTGATGCAGCTGTTCACCATCGGTCCGGTCATGCTGAACCAGGACGGCAGCGTGCAGACCGACCGCTACGGCGACCCCATCCCCAGCTACAACCAGGAGCGCATCGCCGACATCTCGCGCGCCCTGAGCGGCTGGACCTACACCGGCGCCAGCACCACCGGCGCCAACTGGGAAAAGTTCAGCGGCCCGCTGGAGCCGCGCGACCGCCTGCACGACAAGGGCAGCAAGACGCTGCTGCAAGGCACCGTACTGCCGGCCGGCCGCAGCACCGTGCAGGACTTCGACGCCGTGATGGAGAACCTGTTCACCCACCCCAACCTGCCGCCCTTCATTGCCACGCGGCTGATCCGCGCCTTCACCACCAGCAACCCCAGCCCCGCCTACATCGAACGCGTAGCCAATGTGTTCGCCGGCGGCCCTGCCGGACGCGGCGACCTGAAAGCCACGCTGACCGCCGTGCTGACCGACGCCGAAGCGCGCCAGGATACCCCCGGCGCCAGCCAGGGCAAGCTGAAAGACCCCGTGCTGCATTCACTGAGCCTGTTCCGCGCGCTGGACGCCACCGTGGTCAACCCCAACAACGCCTTCTGGGAATACTCGCAGCTGGGCCAGAAGCTGCTGAACGCGCCCAGCGTGTTCAACTTCTACTCGCCGATGACCGGCCTGCCCGGCACGCCGGGCCAGTTCGGCCCCGAGTTCCAGGTCTACGCCCCGGCGCTGGCCGTGGCGCGCGCCAACTTCCTGTACCGCTTCCTGTCCGGCGAATACAAGGGCATGGTCGCCATCGACATCGCCCCCTACGTCGGCGTGGCGGGCGACGTGACCGCGCTGATGAACCTGGTGGACGCCAAGCTGCTGCAAGGGCGCATGTCGCCGGCCGCGCGCAGCGCCATCGCCGGCTCCGTCAGCGCCACCACCGACAAGACCCAGCGCGCCCTGACCGCGCTCTACCTGACCGCCATCACTGCCGAATTCGCAGTGCAGCAATAAGCGAGGACATCACCATGAACAATAACAACCTGTCACGCCGTGGCTTCCTCGGACTCGGCGCGCAAGCCGGCATGCTGGGCGCCCTGTCCACCCTGGGCCTGCTGAGCGCACGGCCCGCCCAGGCCGCCGTCGGCGACTACAAGGCGCTGGTGTGCTTGTATATGTTCGGCGGCAACGACGGCAACAATATGATCGTGCCGCTGGACTCCGTTCGCTACGGCAAATACAACGCGATACGCGGCAGCCACGGCCTGGCTCTGTCGGTCGCCAGCAAGACCCTGGTGTCCGAGCGCAGCGCCCGCCTGCAGGCGGTGGCGGACACGGTGGAGCAGCCGTTCGCCTTCCACTACGGCATGCCCGAACTGGACGCGCTGTACGGCCAGGGCCAGGTGGCCGCCGTGCTCAACGTGGGCAGCCTGCGCCAGCCGCTGAGCAAGGCGCAATACCAGTCCGGCGTGGCGGTGCCGCCGCAGCTGTTCTCGCACCCGGACCAGCAGTTACAGAACCAGGCCGGCACGCCATCGCTGGCCGGCACCGGATGGGGCGGCCGCCTGGTCGACCTGCTCGGCACGGGCGGCGACCTGGACGCGGTGGCGCTGGGCGGCGGCGGCCTGTTCATCGAAGGCGCCAAGACGCACGGCAACCTCATCCCCGCCAATGGCCAGCACAACCTGGCCGGCATGAATTTCTGGCCGCAAGCCGAGGCGGACAAGCGCCGCGCCGCGCTGACGGCGCTGCTGTCGGCCAACAACCCGAACATGATGGCGGCCACCGCCAACCGCACGCTGCTCAACGGCATGGAACTGGTGTCCGACCTGAAAGCGGCCACCGGCGGCGGCGCGCTGGCCACCACCTTCCCCGGCTACGGCCTGGCGCAGCAGCTCAAGACCGTGGCACAGCTGATCCGACTGCGCGCCACGCAGGGGCCGGGCCGCCAGGTCTATTTCGTCTCCCAAGGCGGCTTCGACACGCACGGCGGCCAGGCCTACCAGCAGTTCAGCATGCTGCGCCAGGTATCGCAGTCGCTGGCGGCGTTCCAGCTCGCGCTGGGCGAGATCGGCGCGCAGCAGCAGGTGACGACGTTCACTTTGTCCGACTTCGGCCGCAGCCTGCAGCCCAACAGCGGCGGCACCGACCACGGCTGGGGCAACCACCACCTGATCGTCGGCGGCGCAGTCAAGGGCGGCCTGTACGGCCAGTTCCCCGACTTCACGCTGGGCGGCAAGGACGACGCCACCGGGCGCGGCGTATGGATCCCGCAAATCTCCAACCAGCAATACGGCGCCACCCTGGGCCGCTGGTTCGGCGCCGACGACGCCATGCTCGAAACGCAAGTGTTCAAAAACGAGCTCGCCAACTTCGCCCTGAAAGACCTCGGCTTCATGGGTTGACACCAGGGTGGACTCGCCCCTCCCTGATTTGGGAGGGAGCTTGTGGTATGTCAATACATCGGGATCGCTTCATCTTTATAACTGTCAGCTCCAATTCCCTAAGGAGCTGACATGTCTTATCAACTCAATCCTGCATTAGACGCAATCCAAGATCCAGGCAAGTTTGCGAATGCTGCCGGCAATACCGAATGGGTGGAATTCGTCCGTCAGGCCTGCGGTGCACCACGCACCAGCACCTGGAGAAAGAGAGTCAACGTCCTCTTGGCGACACCCGGAACCATTCCATCAGGTACGGCAATAGCAACGTTTGACGACAACGGAAAATATCCTACAGATACCAAAGGAAAACATGCGGCTGTGTATCTGGGGCATGGCCCGGGAGGCATACGTGTACTCGATCAGTGGAACAGAAAAGGACGAGTAAGCGAACGGACCATTTTCAATAAAAAACTCGCGACTCATCGCGTGGACAGCGCCAAATTCTACTTTGTCATCGAATAGAGCGGCTCATGAAATACCTCCTCTCGCTTGGCGTCTTCACAGCAATGCTCCGCCCCTGCCTGGCATTCGCCACACCTATCCCACTCGACTGCCCGCATGCCTTGGTCGTGGATCAGACAGTCACAAGTCCACACGAAGGTTGGGAGGCCCTGCAAGATGCCGGTCTCGCACAGCCTTCACTCACCAATATCGCAGTCTACACAGGCCATCCGTCACGCCTCGGGAGCCTCATTCCCGTCAGCCGCCGTATAGGCCGTAAGGAAGTGCATACTTGGCAGCTACCGGATGACCCGGAGCGCTACTGGATAGCCTGTGTGTACGACAATTCCCGCATTCTTTTGATCAAGCCGCTTCCAAAGGAGACGCATCGATGTACGCAAACCGATAAGCTGTTGTCCAATGGCCGGCGCAATGGCATCGAGTCTTTCGTTTGCGAGTAGTGCGCGCCACGGGCGGCGCGGGAAGGCATACAATTAATCAGGAGCGACTTCCAGCGGGCTAGCCATGGGGCATGACGACTATCAGCAGCGCAAGCAGCAGTGGCTTGCGCGTATCGATGGCTTTTATGGCCAGGTACAGCTGTGGCTGGCGCGCTATGCGGAGAAAGGCCAGGTGAAGTATGACCTGCACGCGCTGGTGCTGACCGAGGAGATGCTAGGCACGTACACCACCCGCACCCTGGGCATCAGCCTGGGGCGCCAGCATGTGCTGCTGCGCCCTGTCGGCGTGATGCTCGACAGCAGCGGCGGCCGCATGGACCTGGAGGGGCATCGCGGCATCGTGCACTTTGTGCTGCCCGACCTTGCCGCCGACTGGAAAATCGCCACCAAGGCGGGCGAATACCCCGCTCTTGAAGAATTCAACGAGGATAACTTCTTCGAGGCGCTGCTGGAGGTCTCCAGCGACTGAGCGCCGTGACCTCCCGCCTCGGCATTACAGCTTGATGAAGTGCTCGCGGTAGTACTTCAGTTCCTCGATGGACTCGACGATGTCGGCCAGCGCGGTGTGCTTCTGGTGCTTCTTGAAGCCGCCGACGATCTCCGGCTTCCAGCGCTTGCACAGCTCTTTCAGCGTGGATACGTCGATATTGCGGTAGTGGAAGAACGCCTCCAGCTTGGGCATGTACTTCACCATGAAGCGGCGGTCCTGGCCGATGGTGTTGCCGCACATCGGCGCTTTGCCGGCGGGAACCCACTTCTTCAGGAAGGCGATCAGCTCGGCTTCGGCGAACGCTTCGGTGATGGTGGACGCCTTCACGCGCTCGGTCAGACCGGAACGGCCGTGGGTGCCCTTGTTCCAGTTGTCCATCTTGTCCAGCGTTTCATCGGTCTGATGGATGGCAAACACCGGGCCTTCGGCCAGGAAATTCAGATGCATGTCGGTGACGATGATGGCCACTTCGATAATGCGGTCGGTTTCCGGCTCCAGGCCCGTCATTTCCATGTCCACCCACACCAGATTGGTCTCATTAGGACGCTCTTGCGGAGTAGTAGTTGGGATTTCGGTCGCTTGTGACATAATTCTCTCTTGGCCTAAACAATCCGCCATTTTCTCACAGGCATAGAATGTATTCACACGCGTTTTCGATTTTGTTCGTTTCTTTCCTCGTCCTGACACTGGCCGCGCGCTTCTGGCTGGCCTCGCGCCATATCCGCCACGTGCTGGCCCACCGCAACGCCGTGCCGCCCGAATTCGCCGAAAAAATCCCCCTCGCCGCCCACCAGAAGGCGGCCGACTACACCATCGCCCGCACCAAGTTCGGCATGCTGGGCGTGGCGGTCAACGCCGCCGTGCTGGTCTGCTTCACGCTGCTGGGCGGCCTGCAGTGGCTGTCGGTGGAAGTGTACAAGCTGGCCGGCCCCGGCATGGCTTACCAGATCGGCCTGCTGGTGGCTTATGCCGCCATTTCCGGCCTGATCGACCTGCCCTTCGACTACTACAAGCAGTTCGGCCTGGAGCAGCGTTTCGGTTTTAACAAGATGAGCCGCGGCCTGTTCTTTGCCGACATGGTCAAAGGCATCGCGCTGGGCGCCGTCATCGGCCTGCCGCTGGTGTGGGTGGTGCTCACGCTGATGGAAAAAAGCGGCGGCCTGTGGTGGCTGTACGCCTGGTGCGTGTGGAGCGGCTTCCAGCTGCTGATGATGGTGCTGTTCCCCACCGTGATCGCGCCGCTGTTCAACAAGTTCACCCCGCTGGCGGACGAGTCGCTGAAGTCGCGCATCGAGGGCCTGATGCAGCGCGTCGGCTTCGCCTCCAAGGGCCTGTTCGTGATGGACGGTTCCAAGCGCAGCGCGCACGGCAACGCCTATTTCTCCGGCTTTGGCGCCAACAAGCGCATCGTGTTCTTCGACACCTTGCTGTCGCGCCTGGCGCCGCAGGAAATCGAGGCGGTGCTGGCGCACGAGCTGGGGCACTTCAAGCTCAAGCACATCATCAAGCGCATCGCCATGATGTTCGCCATCTCGCTGGCCTTTTTGGCGCTGCTGGGCTGGCTGAAGAACCAGCTGTGGTTCTACACCGGCCTGGGCGTGGACCCGCTGCTGCTGGCCGGCGAGAGCAACAACGCCATGGCGCTGCTGCTGTTCGCACTGGCGCTGCCGGTGTTCACCTTCCTGCTCGGCCCGCTCACCTCGCTCAGCTCGCGCAAGCACGAGTTCGAGGCGGACGCCTTCGCCGCCAAGCACACCGACGCGCGCGACCTGGTGTCGGCGCTGGTGAAAATGTACGAGGACAACGCCTCCACCCTGACGCCCGACCCGCTGCACTCGGCGTTCTACGATTCCCACCCGCCGGCCAGCGTGCGCATCCGCCAGCTGAACCTGGCGGCCCAGTGAGGACACCATCATGACCACCATCGCCAACGCCCAGGACCTGCTCGCGCTGCACTGCGCCCCCGCCAAAAATGCGCTGGACGCGGCCGAGGCCCAGCGCCTGGCCGCCCTGCTGCCGCAGTGGCGCCTGGAAAACGGCAAGCTGCTGCGCGAGTTCCGCTTCGCCGACTATTATGAAACGCTGGCCTTCGTCAATGCGCTGGCCTATATCACGCACGCCGAAGACCACCACCCGGAACTGACTGTGACCTATAACCGCTGCATCGCCCGCTACGACACCCACTCCGTGAACCAGGGCCAGGGCGGCCTGTCGCTCAACGACTTCATCTGCGCCGCCAAGGCGGACGCACTGGCGGAGCGCGCATGAAGCAATCGACCAAGGCGCACGCCAGCAAGCCCGGCCAGATGACCGGCGTGATCATCGCCGCCCACGGCCGCCATTACCTGGCCGAAGTGAACGGCGAGCGCGTGCAATGCGTTACGCGCGGCAAGAAGACCAATGTGGCTGTGGGCGATATCGTCAAGCTGACGGCCACCTCGGCCGACCAGGCCGTCATCGACGAGATCACCGAGCGCAAGACGCTGCTGTACCGCTCGGACCAGTACAAGTCCAAGCTGCTGGCCGCCAATGTGAGCCAGCTGTTCATCGTGGTGGCCACCGAGCCCGGCTACACCGACGACCTGGTCTCGCGCGCCACCGTGGCGGCCGAGGCGGCCGGCATTGAAATCCACCTGATACTGAACAAGGTGGACGTGACCGAATCGCTGGAGCGCACCCGCGAGCGCCTGAAGATGTATTCCAAGCTGGGCTACCCCGTGCACGAGGTATCGGCCAAGGGCAATCCCGAGCATGCGGTGGCCACCCTGCAGCCTTTACTGAAAGGCAACTCGTCCATCCTGATCGGCCAGTCCGGCATGGGCAAGTCCTCGCTGATCAACCTGCTGGTGCCGGGCGCCGACATCGCCGTGCGCGAAATTTCGGCCGCGCTGGACACCGGCAAGCACACCACCACCTTCACCCGCCTGTACAGCATGCCCGACCTGGGGCCGGACACGTCCATCATCGACTCGCCCGGCTTCCAGGAATTCGGCCTCTACCACCTGAGCGAAGGCATGCTGGAGCGCGCCTTCCGCGACTTCAAGCCCTATCTGGGCGGTTGCAAGTACTACAACTGCCGCCACCTGATCGAGCCGCAATGCCCGGTGCTGGACGCGGTCAAGGCGGGCGAAATCGCCAAGCTGCGGCACGAGCTGTACGGCCAGCTGCTGCACGAATCGGCGCAAACCCTGTACTAAAAAAACAATTTACTTGGCAGTTACCTAAAAAGTCGATTGCGCCTTTCGATGCTCTGGAGCATGATTAGCGGGTAGTGGCAAATCAGGGGCAAGACCATGGACATGTTCGCAGGCGAGGATGACGTTGCGCAATGGGAGGTAGCACTACTGCCCCTGCGCGGCGTTGCGCGCCTGCCTGTCCTGCTGCCGCTGGCCTGGCATCTGCGCCAGCGCGACAGCGCACGCGCCGATGCCCTGGCCGCGGAAGCGCTGGCCCTGCTGCCCGAAACCACCCTCGACGCCCCCGCCCGCACCGCCCTGGCCGCCCGCATGCACCTGGCGCAAGCCGAAGTGCTGTGGCTGCGCGGCGCGCTGGACGCGGCGGAAACGGCGGCCCACCTGGCTTTCGAACAGCTGTGCGCGCTGGACGAACACGCCGGCTGCGCGGACGCGCACTGGCTGCAGGCCTGGATCGCCATCGACCGGGGCGACCACGAACGGCGCGACGCCGAACTGGCGCTGGCCATGGCCGCCGCCGAAAAGGCGCAAGACCGCCAGCGCCAGCGCATCATCGAGGCCGCCACCGCGCGCTGGGCCATCCTGCGCGACCCGCACAGCGCGGCCGGCTGGAACACGCACCTGGCGCCGGAACCGGAGCCGCTGGCCTGCCCTGCCGCCTATGCCGCCTGGCGCCACGACTACCTGGGCGTGGCGGCCACCCTGTCTAGCGATTTCGGCAGCGCCGCCAGCCACTACATCCGCAGCTATGAAAGCGCGCTGGCCACCGGGCAGCTGCGCGCGGCCATCACCTCGGCCACCAATATCGGCGAGGACTTCACCAATCTGAACGACCACCACGCCGCGCTGGAATGGATGCAGTGCGCGCTGGACCTGGCGCGCCCCACCGGCTGGCCGCGCAGCGTGGGCGCCTGCCTGATGCACACGGCCGACACCATGCGCCGCCTGGGCCGGCTGGACGCGGCGGAGGAACTGCTGCACGAGGCGCTGATCATCCTGGCCCCGCTGTCGGGCGCGCGCAGCTACGCCATCGCCCTGCAATACCTGGGCGACCTGTCGCTGGACCGGGGCGACTACGCCGCCGCGCTGGACGCCTTCGTCCGCCTGGAGGGCCGCGCCGACGCGCTGCAGCAGGCGGACTTCCAGACCGTGGCGCGGCGCGGCCAGGCGCACGCGCTGTCCGGCCTGGAGCGGCCGCAGGAGGCGCTGCGCGCCGCGCAGGAAGCGGTGCGCCTGGCCGGCGAACAGCGCAACGCGCACCACCAGATCACCGCGCTGCGCGTGCTGTCGCTGCTGCACAGCCGCCACGCGCTGCCCAGCCCGCAGGGCATGACCGAACTCAACGCCACGCTGCACTATCTGCACCAGGCCCTCGCGCTGGCCTCCACCATCGCCGGGTACACCGTGCCGGGCGACCTGCTGGACGCGCTGGCGCGCGAATACGCCTGCGCCGGCAGCTACCAGCAGGCCTACCAGATGGCGGTGGCCGCCAGCGCGGCGCGCGACAAGACGCACAGCCAGGAAGCCACCAACCGCGCCGTGGCCATGCAGGTGCACCACCAGACCGAGCACGCGCGCGCCGAGGGCCTGCACCACCGCGAACTGGCCGCGTCCGAAGCGCGCCGCGCGGAAGTGCTGCAGCAGACCAGCGCCATGCTGGAGCGCCTGTCCGCCATCGGCCGCGACATCACCATCCACCTGGACGCGGCGGCCGTGTTCCAGGCGCTGGACCGGCACGTTGGGGCGCTGCTGGACGCGCACACCTTCGCCATCTACCTGTACGACGCGGCGGCCCAATCGCTCACGCGCGCCTTCGGCGTGGAAGGCGGCCGCGCGCTGCCCACCAATGTGATCCCGCTGTCCCACCCGCATTCCTTCTCGGTGCGCAGCCTGAACGAGCGGCGCGAAGTGTACGTGGAAGACCTGGCCAAAACGGCCAACAGCTTCGTCATCCCCGGCACCTGCCCCAACCACAGCGCGCTGTACGTGCCGCTGCTGGTGGGAGAGCGCGCGCTGGGCGTGATGACGGTGCAGTCGCTGGCCGTGAACGCCTTCGGTGAACGCGAACGGCTGATCTTCCGCACCCTGTGCGCGTATGGCGCCATCGCGCTGGACAACGCGCAAGCCTACCGCCAGCTGCAGGACGCGCAGACCCAGCTGGTGTCGCAGGAAAAGCTGGCCGCGCTGGGTTCGCTGATGGCGGGCGTGGCGCACGAGCTGAACACGCCCATCGGCAACAGCCTGCTGATCGCCAGCACCTTGCAGCAGAAGACCGCCGAGATCGAGCAGCAGCTGAACGGCCCCGGCCTGCGCCGTTCGGAACTGGCCGCCTACGTGGCCGACGCGCAGAAGGCGTCCGAACTGGTGATGCGCGGTCTCACCAGCGCGGCCGACCTGGTGAACAGCTTCAAGCAGGTGGCGGTGGACCGCACCACCGAGCAGCGCCGCATGTTCAACCTGCAGCAGGTGGTGCACGAAGTGGTGGCCACCATGATGAACCGCATCCGCAACGCCAACCACAGCATCGAATACGACATACCGGACGCGCTGGCCATGGACAGCTACCCCGGCCCCTTCGGCCAGGTGCTGGCCAACTTCATCAACAACGCGCTGCTGCACGCCTTTGAAGGGCGCTCGCATGGCCGCATGCGGCTCAGCGCCGGCACGCCGTTCGAAGGCCGCGCGCTGGTGGTGTTCAGCGACAACGGCGGCGGCATCCCGGCCGAGAACCAGTCGCGCATTTTCGACCCCTTCTTCACCACCAAGCTGGGCCAGGGCGGCAGCGGCCTGGGGCTGTCGATCAGCTACAACATCGTCACCTCGCTGCTGGGCGGCCAGATCAGCGTGAACAGCAGCCCGGCCGGCACCAGCTTCACGCTGGACCTGCCGCTGACGGCGCCGCTGCCGGAGGACACCGGGCCGGTGGCCATCTACCACTGACGCCGCGCAGGCGGGCTTGGCAAACAAACCACAGTGCTTGCGTTGACTATTGCATAATTTTCCGCGCCAACGTAGGATTGGCCTGACCACTGCGATGCGCCCACCGGCGCGAGCGGCGGTTCCAACCTGAGCAAACTCGGCTCCCCGCCCTCTTTGCAAAGGCAGCAGGTACGCAAGGTGCCTGCATCAGCGTGGCGGTCCGCTCGCATAGACAAGCGGCCGCAATGCTGGAAGTTTTCCCTACCCTCCCGTTTCTTTTGCTATTGCCCCAGGCAAGGCGCAGTCACGCGGGTACGGACCGTACATACTTATAAACGGAGACCAACCTTGAAATCTACCCTGTTCGCTGCCGGCATCCTGCTGGCCTCGTCGGCGCACGCCGCCACCATCAACGCCGCCAGCCTGACCGGCCCCAGCACCCCGCTGCAAACCGCCCAATACGGCGTGCGCAACTACTCGGCCCCGGTGCTGGTGGACGGCCTGCACGACCCGGCCAGCTATATGGCCGCGCCCGCGCTGCCGGTCTGGCAATTCGCCAGCGGCGACCCCACCGGCGGCGTGCTCACCTTCGAGCGCCAGACCGCCCCCGCCACCGGCTGGCACAGCTGGTCGCGCAAAGGCAAAGTGCTGGTGACCGGCGGCAGCGCCGCCACCGCCAACCGCGTCTACACCGTGTACAACGGCCAGCAGCTGGTGGCCGCCATCAACGAGGCCGGCAACGACGCCAAGATCATCCGCGTGATCGGCCATATCGACCTGCGCTGGAGCGAGAACAACACCGTGTTCCGCGAGTACACCAGCTACGCCGACCAGAAATACGGCGGCTCCATCAGCATTCCGTCCAACACCACGCTGGTGGGCATCAACGACGCCCAGGGCCGGCCGGCGCGCATCACCGGCACGGCGCTACTGATAGGCGGCGAACTGGCGCTCACGCCCGGCGGCAGCGAGGAGACCGACTTCAAGAACTGGATCGCCGCCGGCAAGGACGGCGACGACTATCCGACCTGGACCCGCAACGTCATCGTGCGCAACCTCGTCATCGACACGCCGTGGGACGTCAACCCGGAAGACTCGGCCAATGCCTATGCGGACGGCGTGACCGTCTCGCGCGCGCAGAACATCTACCTGGACCACATCACCATGAGCGACGGCGACACGCCCGAGTCCATGGCCACCGGCACCTTCAAGACCCGCCACGACGGCGCGCTCGACGTGGTGCGCGGCAGCGACTACGTGACCATCTCCAACAGCGTGTTCAACAAGCACCACAAGACCACGCTGGTGGGCAACGGCGACTCCGGCCGCGCCTGGAGCGACGAAGGCCGCCTGCACGTGACCTTCAGCGGCAACTGGTGGGACGGCGCCACCACCCGTTTGCCGCTGAACCGCTACGGCCAGGTGCACCTGTTCAACAACCTGATCACCGGCAGCGTGTCCACCACCAACGCCGACATCAAGTTCGCCAGCGGCACCGACGCGCGCTACCGCTCCAATATGCTGCTGGAGAATAACTACTACAACATCACCGGCCTGAAACTGAGCGAGTTCTGCGGCAAGGCCATCAAGGGCAAGGACTTTATCGGCTTCCGCTCGTCCGGCCACATCTTCACCAGCGACAAGGCCGGCACCAACGCGGTGGACGGCCAGTGCGGCTACGCCCTGCCCGCCGCCGCCAACCTGTGGACGCCGCCATACCTGTATGCGCTGCAAACGGCCACCTCCACCCTCACCGCCGTGCCCGCCGCTGCCGGCGCCGGCAAACTGAAATAAGGAGCAGCCATGCGATTCCAACATTGGGCAGGCAAGCTGGCAATGATGCTGGCACTCATTTCCGGTACGGCGCAGGCCACCGTGGTGGTCAACACCGGCACCCCGTCGAACGCCGTGGGCGCGGGCTGGGCCTTCAACAGCGGCCACTCCTACGCCGGCCAGTTCTCGCTGCTGGAGGCCATGACCATAGACAGCATCCAGGGCTACTTCAGCACGGACGCGGGCACGGTGGGCATCAGCCTGTTCAGCAGCGTGGAGGACGGCGACGGCGGCTTCATCCCCGGCAGCGCGCTGCGCACGGCCAGCATCGCCACGGCGGCCGGTGCACTGGCCTGGACCGGCGCTTCGGCGCTGGACTGGGCCGTGGGACCTGGCGCCTACTGGGTGGTGTTCAGCCCCAGCTACAGCAGCGCCAGCCAGGCCAGCATGCCCGGCTGGGCCGCCCAGCCGCTGAACCGCTACGCGCTGCAGCAAGGCGGCCAGTGGTATGACGCGGCCGACCTGGAACTGGGTATGGGCCTGCGCGTGAACGCCAGCGCCGCGGCGGCCGCCGCCAGCGTGCCCGAGCCGGGCAGCATCGCGCTGTTCACCCTGGGCCTGGTCGCCGCCGGCGCGCTGCGCCGCCGCAAGCAGGACTGACGCCCCGCAGGGCATGCCGCGCGCCAGCACCTTGAGGCTGCGCGCGGCATCCTGCCATGGCCAAAAGGCGTCTGTGCCGCTGACGTGTCGCGCCGTACCCGCCGCCATCCGGCCCGCAGCCGGCCAGTTAAGCCAGCCACATCGCTATAGCCGGAATTTAGCCGTATAATGTTTTGCTAAGCTGGCGTTTCCGGCACCCCCGCCCCTGCCAGCCCAACAAATCGTTGTCACTATGTCTACCCAAAAACCGATTCGGCACTACCTGCAGTTTTCCGACTTGTCGTTGGATGAATACGAATACGTGATCGAACGCGCCCACGTCATCAAGCGCAAATTCAAGAACTACGAGATCTACCACCCGCTGGTCGACCGCACGCTGGTGATGGTGTTCGACAAGAACTCCACTCGCACCCGCCTCTCCTTCGAGGCCGGCATGCACCAGCTGGGCGGCGCCGCCATCTACCTGAACACGCGCGATTCCCAGCTGGGCCGCGGCGAACCGGTGGAAGACGCAGGCCAGGTCATGTCGCGCATGTGCGACGTGCTGATGGTGCGCACCTTCGGCCAGGACATCATCGAGCGTTTCGCCGCCCATTCGCGCGTGCCGGTGATTAACGGCCTGACCAACGAGCACCACCCCTGCCAGGTGTTCGCCGACATCTTCACCTACTACGAGCATCGCGGCTCCATCGCCGGCAAGACCGTGGCCTGGGTCGGCGACGCCAACAACATGCTGTACTCCTGGCTGCAGGCGGCCGAGGTATTCGGCTTCCACGTCAACGTGTCCACGCCCAAGGGCTACGACATGGACATGTCGCTGGTCTCCACCGACCGCTACACCTTCTTCGCCAATCCGTCCGACGCCTGCGAAGGCGCGGACCTGGTCAACACCGACGTGTGGACCAGCATGGGCTACGAGGACGAGAACGCGGCCCGCCTGAAGGCCTTCGACGGCTGGATCGTCGACTCGGCCAAGATGGCGCGCGCCAAGCCTGACGCGCTGTTCATGCACTGCCTGCCGGCGCACCGCGGCGAAGAAGTGTCGGCCGACGTGATCGACGGCCCGCAGTCCGTGGTGTGGGACGAAGCCGAGAACCGCCTGCATATCCAGAAGGCGCTGATCGAGTACCTGCTGCTGGGCCGCCTGGACGGCAAGTAAGCGGCAACAACGAATTCTAATTTTGACCAAGAATGGAACGACCATGAGCGACATCAAAAAAGTAGTCCTCGCCTACTCGGGCGGCCTGGACACCTCCGTGATCCTGAAGTGGCTGCAGGATAACTACCAGTGCGAAATCGTCACCTTCACGGCCGACCTGGGCCAGGGCGAGGAACTGGAACCGGCGCGCGCCAAGGCGCTGAAGTTCGGCATCAAGCCTGAGAACATCTACATCGACGACGTGCGCGAAGAATTCGTGCGCGACTTCGTGTTCCCCATGTTCCGCGCCAACACCGTGTACGAAGGCGAATACCTGCTGGGCACTTCGATCGCGCGTCCGCTGATCGCCAAGCGCCTGATCGAGATCGCCAACGAGACTGGCGCCGACGCCATCTCGCACGGCGCCACCGGCAAGGGCAACGACCAGGTGCGCTTCGAACTGGGCGCCTACGCGCTGAAGCCAGGCGTCAAAGTGATCGCCCCGTGGCGCGAGTGGGACCTGCTGTCGCGTGAAAAACTGCTGAAGTACGCGGAAGACGCCGGCATCGCCATCGACATGAAGCACAAGAACGGCGGCGCGCCGTACTCGATGGACGCCAACCTGCTGCACATCTCCTTCGAAGGCCGCCACCTGGAAAACCCAAGCGCCGAAGCCGAGGAATCGATGTGGCGCTGGAGCGTGAGCCCGGAAGCGGCTCCCGACCAGCCCGAGTACCTGGACATCGAATACGAAAAGGGCGACATCGTGGCCCTGAACGGCGTGCGCATGTCGCCTGCCACCGTGCTGACGGAACTGAACCGCCTGGGCGGCAAGCACGGCATCGGCCGCCTGGACCTGGTGGAAAACCGCTACGTCGGCATGAAGTCGCGCGGCTGCTACGAAACCCCGGGCGGCACCATCATGCTCAAGGCCCACCGCGCCATTGAATCCATCACGCTGGACCGCGAAGTGGCCCACCTGAAGGACGACCTGATGCCGCGCTACGCATCCATGATCTACAACGGCTACTGGTGGGCGCCCGAGCGCGTCGCGATCCAGACCCTGATCGACCACACCCAGGCCACCGTGAACGGCTGGGTACGCGTCAAGCTGTACAAGGGCAATGTGATCGTGGTGTCGCGCGATTCGAAGACCGACTCGCTGTTCGACATGAACATCGCGACCTTCGACGAAGACGGCGGCGCCTACAACCAGGCCGACGCCGGCGGCTTCATCAAGCTGAACGCGCTGCGCATGCGCATCGCCGCCAACGCCCGCCTGAAGCGCGGCCAGTAATACCGCAACGCCGTACAGCGTTACAACACGCTGTACCAGAATTAACGGGCCGCCTTGTGCGGCCCGTTGTGCTTTCTCCGGCTGCAATGCTACATTGCCATATCGACAGCGGAGAACATACATGAACGACTTGCGCATCAAAACCAAGCTGGCCGGCGGCCTTGCCGCCATCGTCGCAGTGCTGTTGATACTACTGGGGCTATCCTACCGCCAGTTCAACCAGCTCTCCGAGGCCAACGCGTGGGACCGCCACACGCTGGAAGTGCTGCTGGAGGCCGACCAGATCGCCAACGCGGTGCTGCAGGTCCAGAATTCCACGCGCGGCTTCATGCTGACCGGGAACGAGAGCCTGGTGCAGGTCATACCACAAGAGGAAGAATCCATGCGCCGCCACGTTGCGCGCGCCCTCGCGCTGACCGGCGACAATCCAGTTCAGCAGGAGCGCCTGAAAAAGCTCGGCCCCATGGCCGAGGACTGGGTGCAGAACATCATCCATCCCCTGCTCGACAAGCGGCGCGAATTGAACAAGCAGGCCGGCGTGTCGCAGCAGGTGGCGACGGCGGCGGACGTGCTCAATGGCTCCAAGATCATCGCCGACGTGCGCAAGCTGCTGGCCGACATGAGCGCAGACGAAAACCGCCTGCTGGCGCAGCGTTCCACCGAGGTGCGCGAGCTGCAGCAAGCCCAAAACTGGCTGCTGGGCGGCGGCGGCGCGCTGGTGGTGCTGCTGGCCGTCGCCGTCGCCTGGCTGCTTCTGCGCGCCCTGCTCACGCCCCTGAACCTGCTGATGCAGGCCGCAGGCCGCATCGCGTCCGGCGAGCAGTCGGCCCGGGTGGACGTGATCTCGAACGATGAACTGGGCCAGGTCGGCACGGAATTCAACCGCATGGCGCAAGCCATCCAGGACAGCCAGGCCAGGGAGCTGGCCGACACCAATCTGCTCAAGTCCAAGGTGGACTCGCTGCTGGCCGTGGTGAGCAAGGCCGCCTCCGGCGACCTGACCGGCAGGGTTACCGTGACCGGCAGCGACGCCATCGGCCAGTTGGCGCACGGTTTGGCCACCATGTTCGACAACCTGCGCACGCTGCTCAACAACGTGCAGAAAGCCGGCATCCAGGTCACCACCTCGGCCACCCAGATCGCCGCCTCGGCCAAGGAGCAGGAAGCCACCGGCGTGGAGCAGGCCCAGACCAGCGTTGAGGTGCTCAGCACCACCAAGGAAATCTCGGCCAACACCTCGCAACTGCTCAAGACCATGGAAGGCGCCACCGCCGTGGCGGACTACACCACCAGCGCCACCGCCGAAGCGCAGGACAATCTCAAGCGCATGGACGAAACCATGCAGCACATGGTCTCGGCCACCGATTCCATCAGCGCCAAGCTGGCCGCCCTGTCCGAGAAGGCCAGCAATATCAACAGCGTGCTGACCACCATCACCAAGGTGGCCGACCAGACCAACATCCTGTCGCTGAACGCGGCCATCGAGGCCGAGAAGGCCGGCGAGGCGGGACGCGGCTTCTCGGTGGTGGCCACCGAGATCCGCCGCCTGGCGGACCAGACCTCGGTATCGACCTGGGACATCGAGCAGATGCTCAAGGAGATGCAGTCGGCCGTGTCGGCCAGCGTGATGGGCATGGACAAATTCTCCGAGGAGGTGCGCCGCAGCGTGGGCGAGGTGCGCCAGGTGACGGACCAGCTCTCCGGTGTGATGGACCAGGTGCAGAAGCTGTCGCCGCAGTTCGACGCCGTGCTGCAGGGCATGCAGTCGCAGGCCGTGGGCGCGCAGCAGATCAGCGAGACCATGATGCAGCTGAACGACGCCACCCAGCAAAGCGTGGAATCGCTGCGCAGCACCAGCGAGGCGGTGCAGCAGCTGCAATACGCGGCCGACGGGCTGCAAAGCAGCGTCTCCTCGTTCGCGGTCAATCTCTAGCATATAGATAGCCTATAATTCCGCAGCCCCCACTGCGGAAGACCAGATTGAACAAGACCAGTATTTCCAGGACCAGTATCAAGCGCAAGCTTCAGCTTGGCCTGAGCGCCATCATCGCCATCATCTTGCTGCTGCTCGGCGGCGCCTATTACAACCTCGCGCGGCTGTCGCACGCCAGTGAGCTGGACAACCACACCATGGAAGTGCTGCTGCGGATCGACCAGGTTACGCAAGCCATCCAGACCATCCAGATCCAGGCGCGCGGCTTCCTGCTGAACGGCAGCGACACCAGCTACACGCTGCCGCAAACCGGCATGGCCGGCATCCACGAACACATTGCCGAAGTGGCGGCGCTCACCCGCAACAATCCGGACCAGCAGCAGCGCATGCAGCAGCTGGACCGGCTGGTGCGGCAATGGATCGCCACCGCCATCGAGCCGCTGGTGGCCAAGCGGCGCGAACTGGGCAGCGCGGACGCCACCGCCAAACAGCCGGAAGTGGGCAACAGCCGCGCCACGGTGGCGGCCATCCGCGAACTGATCGCCGCCGCCACCGCCGAGGAACAGCGCCTGAAAACCGAACGCGCGGCGCGCACCGAGTCGCTGCAGCACACGCTGGCGCTGCTGCTGGCCGGGGGCGGCGCGCTGTGCGTTGCGCTGGCGGCGGCCGTGGGCTGGCAGCTCACCCGCACGCTGATGGCGCCGGTGAACGCCTTGTCGCAGGCGGTGGGCCGCATCGCGGCGGGCGAGCAGTCGGCGCGCGCGGAAGTGGTCTCCGGCGATGAGCTGGGCCAGGTCACGCTGGAATTCAACCGCATGGCGCAGGCCATCGAAGACAACACGGCGCGCGAGCTGGCGGACACGCGCCTGCTCAAGTCGAAAGTGGACTCCCTGCTGGAAGTGGTCTCGAAGGCCGCCGCCGGCGACCTGACCGCCGCCATCACCGTCGGCGGCGACGACGCCATCGGCCGCCTGGGCCACGGCCTGGAAGCCATGCTGGGCGATCTGCGCACCCTGCTGGGCAATGTGCAGAAGGCCGGCATCATGGTCACCACGTCCGCCACCGAAATCGCGGCCGCTTCGCGCCAGCAGGAAGCCACCGGCGTGGAACAGGCCCAGACCAGCGTGGAAGTGCTCAGCACCACCAAGGAAATCTCGTCCAACACCACGCAGCTGCTGCAAGCGATGGAAAACGCCACCGCCGTGGCGGACTACACCACCAGCGCCACCGCCGAAGCGCAGGACAATCTCAAGCGCATGGACGACACCATGCAGCACATGGTCTCCGCCACGGACTCGATCAGCGCCAAGCTGGCCGCCCTGTCCGAGAAGGCCAGCAATATCAACAGCGTGCTGACCACCATCACCAAGGTGGCCGACCAGACCAACATCCTGTCGCTGAACGCGGCCATCGAGGCCGAGAAGGCCGGCGAGGCGGGACGCGGCTTCTCGGTGGTGGCCACCGAGATCCGCCGCCTGGCGGACCAGACCTCGGTGTCGACCTGGGACATCGAGCAGATGCTCAAGGAGATGCAGTCGGCGGTGTCGGCCAGCGTGATGGGGATGGACAAATTCTCCGAGGAGGTGCGCCGCAGCGTGGGCGAGGTGCGCCAGGTGACGGACCAGCTTTCGGGCGTGATGGACCAGGTGCAGAAGCTGTCGCCGCAGTTCGACGCCGTGCTGCAAGGCATGCAGTCGCAAGCCGTGGGCGCGCAGCAGATCACCGAGACCATGATGCAGCTGAACGACGCCACCCAGCAAAGCGTGACCTCGCTGCGCTCCACCAGCGAGGCGGTGCTGCAGCTGCAATACGCGGCTGGCGACCTGCAAGCGAGTGTGAGCCGCTTCGACGTCGCGGCCCGGCCGGCGCAGGCGGCGTGACCGCTTCACCACAGTTTCCCTGCCATCCGCAAGCCGGGCATGGCAGAATGACACATTGCTACCGAACCATGGAACAGACATGCTCAAAGACCTGAGTATCAAGAAGAAACTGTATTCCGGCTTTGCCGCCATACTGGCCATCATCGTGGCCCTGCTCCTGGTGGCGTACAACAATTTTTCCCGCCTGTCCGAGGCCAATGGCTGGGACAGGCACACGATGGAAGTGCTGCTGGCCATCGACGCCGTCAGCAACGACATTCTGGAAGCGCAGAATGAAACGCGCGGCTACTACCTGACCGGTGACGCGGCGCGGCTCGAGCGCGTTAAAAGGGAGCTGGCCGACCTGCCCACCGCCATGCAAAAACTGCAGGCGCTTATCGCCGACAATCCGGTCCAGTTCGAGCGCCTGAAAAAAGTGCGCGCCCTGCTCGACACCTGGGTCAAGGACGTGGTGGAGGTGCAGCTCATACGCCGCCAGGAACTGGGCGACACGCCCGGCGCGGCGGACGCCATCGGCCGCGCGCCGCAGTCTCAGCTCAAGCAAGGCAGTCCGGTGATCAGCGCCGTGCACAAGGAACTGGCCGAGGCTGCCGCCGAGGAAAACCGCCTGCTGGCGGCGCGCACGCAAAACTCCGCCGACCTGCAGCGCTCCATGGTGCTGGTACTGTCGGCGGGCGGCGCCGCCTGTATTGCGCTGGGCGTGGCAATCGCCTGGATGCTGTCGAACGCCCTGCTCTCGCCGCTCAACAGCCTGACCCAGGCGGTCGGCCGCATCGCCGCCGGCGAACAGTCGGCGCGCGCGACGGTCATCTCCGGCGACGAACTGGGCCAGGTCAGCACGGAATTCAACCGCATGGCGCAGGCCATCCAGGACAACCAGGCCAGGGAGCTGGCCGACACCAATCTGCTCAAGTCCAAGGTGGACTCGCTGCTGGAAGTGGTGAGCAAGGCCGCCTCGGGCGACCTGACCGCCCAGGTGACGGTGGGCGGCACCGACGCCATCGGCCAGCTGGGCCACGGCCTGTCGAAGATGTTCGACAATCTGCGCGTCCTGCTCAACAACATTCAGAAGGCAGGCATCCAGGTCACCACCTCGGCCACCGAAATCGCCGCCTCGGCCAAGCAGCAGGAAGCCACCGGCGTGGAGCAGGCCCAGACCAGCGTTGAGGTGCTCAGCACCACCAAGGAAATCTCCGCCAATACCTCGCAGCTGCTCAAGACCATGGAGGGCGCCACCGTCGTGGCGGACTACACCACCAGCGCCACCGCCGAAGCGCAGGACAATCTCAAGCGCATGGACGAAACCATGCAGCACATGGTCTCGGCCACCGACTCGATCAGCGCCAAGCTGGCCGCCCTGTCCGAGAAGGCCAGCAATATCAACAGCGTGCTGACCACCATCACCAAGGTGGCCGACCAGACCAACATCCTGTCGCTGAACGCGGCCATCGAAGCCGAGAAGGCCGGCGAGGCGGGGCGCGGCTTCTCGGTGGTGGCCACCGAGATCCGCCGCCTGGCGGACCAGACCTCGGTATCGACCTGGGACATCGAGCAGATGCTCAAGGAAATGCAGTCGGCCGTGTCTGCCAGCGTGATGGGCATGGACAAATTCTCCGAGGAGGTGCGCCGCAGCGTGGGCGAGGTGCGCCAGGTGACGGACCAGCTATCGGGCGTGATGGACCAGGTGCAGAAACTGGCGCCGCAGTTCGACGCCGTGCTGCAAGGCATGCAGTCGCAGGCCGTGGGCGCGCAGCAGATCACCGAGACCATGATGCAGCTGAACGACGCCACCCAGCAAACCGTGGAATCGCTCAGGGCCACCAGCGAAGCGGTGCACCAGCTGCAGTACGCGGCCGGCGACCTGCAGGCCAGCGTGGCCACCTTCGCCGTCGCGGTCTGAGGCGGCCCCAATGAAACTGCTGGTATTCCACATCGGCCAGGACCGCTACGGGCTGCGCCTGGGCGCGGTGCAGCGCGTGCTGCCGCTGATGGAGCTCAAGCGCCTGCCGCTGGCGCCGCAGGCCGTGGCCGGGCTGATGAATCTGCACGGCATCGTAGTGCCGGTGATCGACCTGGCCCGCCTGGGCGGCGGCGCCGCCAGTGCTGAACACGTCGACACCCGCATCGTGGTGGTGGACTATGTCAGCCCCGAAGGCGGCGTGCACGCGCTTGGCCTGCTGGCCGAACGGGTGCTGGGCGTGCAGGAGCTGGACGAACACGCGCTGGCCGGCAGCGGCGTGCAGGCCGCGCCCTTCCTGGGCCAGGTGGCGGGCGACGGCGCCGGCATGGTGCAGCTGGTCGAGCTGGCCCGTTTGCTGCCGCCCGATCTGCGCGCAACGCTGTTCCAGGCGCAGTCAGGGGACGCCGCGCCATGAGCGCCCAAGCCATGCTGCGCCGGGTGACCGGCCTGACCGTCTCCAAGGCGGCGGCCGACCGCGCCATCCGCGAGCGCATGGCGCTGACCGGAGAAGTCAACCGCGAAGAGTACCTGGCCAAGCTGTGCCCGGACGAGCTGACCGAACTGGTTGAACTGGTGGTGGTGCCGGAGTCGTGGCTGTTCCGCGACCCGCAGGCTTTTCATGTGGCGGTGGAGTTCGTGCAAGCGCGCATGGCGCGCCAGGGTGCGCCGCTGCGCCCGGTGCGCATCCTGTCCATTCCCTGCGCCGGCGGCGAGGAGCCCTACTCCATGGCCATGGCCTTGTGCGACGCGGGCGTGCCGCGCAGCGCCTTCAGTATCGACGCTTATGACCTGAGCCCCGGCTGCGTGGCGCGCGCGCGCAGCGGCGTATATGGCCGCAACGCCTTCCGCGCGCAGGACCTGGCCTTCCGCGACCGCTTCTTCACCAGCCTGGGCAAGGAAGAGTACCTGATAGACGAAGCCATACGCGCGCAGGTGCGCTTCAACCAGGGCAACCTGCTGGAACTCGATCCGGGCGGACGCCTGTACGACATTATTTTTTGCCGCAACCTGCTGATCTACTTCGACAAGCCGACCACCAAGGCCGCCATCGAACGCCTGTCCGCGCTGCTCTCGGACGACGGCATCCTGTTCGCGGGCTACGCCGAAGTGCCATCGTTCACACAGCACGGCTTCACGCCGCTGCAGCACCGGCAAGCCTTCGGCCTGAAAAAAGATACCCAGCCCGCGCCCACGGCCGTGCCCGCGCCGCCGCAGCCCCCCATGCCTCTGCGTGCGCCGCCGCCCGCACGGCCGGCATTCGAAGTCGAACGGCGCAAGGCCAGCCGCACAGCGGCGCCCGCGGCAGCTCCC
>NZ_WWCU01000041.1 GCF_009857595.1 Pseudoduganella aquatica
GCCTGCCGGTGCGGAGCCGGGCGCCCCGCCGTCCATGCCGGCTGAACCGGCGCCGGAACCGCCGGCCGAGCCGGCCGAGCCCGCCGAGCCGCCGCCGCGGCCAGACGACACCAAGCCGGATCCCGATCCGCCGCCCGAACAGCAGCGATAAAACACCAGCCCGGATGCCCACGCAGACCGGGCTTTTTATTTACTGAAATATTGCTGTGCAACATAGTAAATATACTTGCATAAATTTCTTTATTGACGGAAATTAAATATAATCAAAAGAACAATGGTTTTGCCGTGTTTATGCTATATTGGTTTTCGCAGTCCCGAACTCTTTGGTTAGCTCATCAACCAATAAAATCAACTTTTTAAGGATAACCTATGAAATTGAAACTTATTGTTGCGAGCTTATTAGCCGCAGCTTCCCTGGGCGCCTCGGCGGCGGATCAACTGGTCATTCTGGATGATAACCCGCTGGCAAACAACTTCTTCCAATCCGTCAAATCCCCGGTCGATGATGTACTGTCCGGCGGCTCCGACGTAATCACTTTTGGCGGCCTGGCACCAGGCCTGTACGAGATCGTCGTGACGATCAGCGGCCAAAACCTGACCTTCGACGGCACCCTGTCGAACCTGAACGGCACCACCGGCAGCGTCTTCAGCGATGGCAAGCTGCGCTTCTTCGGCGTTGAACACAGCGGCGCCGCTCCATTCGTGCTGAGCTTGTTCGGCACGGGTGCTGCGGGCGCGAAATACAGCGGCGAAGTGAGCGTGACGGCGGTACCGGAACCAGCCACCTACGGCATGCTGATCGGCGGCCTGGGTATCCTGGCTTTCCTGGCTCGCCGTAAACAAGACTCTGACGCCTGAGGCGGGAACCAGCATTAAAAAACCCGCTCGCGAGCGGGTTTTGTTTTTTGGAATTACTTTGCGCGGCGCTTGAAGTCGCGGAAGCGGAAGCCCATTGCATATAATGCGAGGAAATAAATTGCCGCGCAAATAGTTATTATCAGAAATAATGTTCCAGCACGCAAGAATGGATGGTGGCCCATTGCCAGCCAGTCGACTTTTGCTGCACCGAACCATGCGGCCGCGCCCATCAGCCCCACCGCTACCAAGAGTTTCAAATAGAATTTCCCCCAGCCAGCTTTCGGCTGATAGACGCCGCGCTGGCGCAGGCCCCGGTACAGGAATGCCGCGTTGATGCAGGCCCCGAGTCCGATTGAAAGCGCCAGTCCCGCCACGGCGATGTAGGGAACAAACAACAGGTTCATCAGCTGCGTGGCGATCAGCACGCCGACCGCGATTTTCACCGGCGTGCGGATATCTTGCTTGGCGTAAAACGCCGGCGCCAGCGTTTTCACGAGGATGATGCCGATCAGGCCGGCGCTATAGGCCACCAGCGGCTGGGCCGACATGGTGGCCGCTTCGGCGGTGAATTTACCGTAGTGGAACAGGGTGCTGATCAGCGGCACCGCCAGCGCGGCCATGCCCACCGCCGCCGGCAGCGCCAGCAGGAAGGTCAGGCGCAGGCCCCAGTCCAGCAGGTCTGAATACTCCTCGTGGTCGGCGTCCGCATTGGCCTTGGCCAGGCTCGGCAGCAATATGGTGCCCAGCGCCACGCCCAGCATGGCGGTGGGGAATTCCATCAGGCGGTCGGCATAGGACAGCCAGGAGATGCTGCCCTCGGCCAGGCGCGAGGCGATGCTGGTGTTGATCATCAGGCTGATCTGCGCAGCCGACACGGCGAACACGGCCGGCCCCATCTTCTTCAGCACGCGGCGCACGCCGCCGTCGCGCAGGCCCACCAAGGGGTTCAGATACAGGCGCGGCAGCATGCCGATGCGTATCAGCGCCGGGACCTGGATCGCCACCTGCAAAATGCCGCCCACGAACACGGCGATGGCCATGGCGTAGATGGGCTGCTTTAAATAGGGCGCCAGGAACAGCGAGGCGGCGATAAAGCTCAGGTTCAGCAGCACCGGCGTGACGGCGGGGATTTTGAACTGGCGCCAGGTGTTCAATATGCCGCCGGCCAGCGCCACGAAGGACATGAAGGCGATATAGGGGAACATCAGCCGCGTCATCCAGACCGAGGCGTCGAAGGCTTCCGGCGTGGCGCGCAGGCCGGTGGCGATCAGGTAGACGAACAGCGGGGCGCCTATAATACCGATCGCGCTGACCAGCACCGTGGCCCACACCAAGGTGGTGGCCACATGGTCGGCCAGCTCCTTGCTGGCTTCCTGGCCGTGCTGGTTCTTGTACTCGGCCAGTATCGGCACGAAGGCCTGCGAGAACGCGCCTTCGGCAAACAGCCGGCGCAGCAGGTTGGGAATGCGGAAGGCGACGACGAAGGCGTCCGTGTAGGCGCCGGCGCCAAAGGCGCGCGCGAACAGGCTTTCGCGCAGCAGGCCGGTCACGCGGGACAGCATCGTCATGCTGGAGATGGCAGCGAGGGTTTTGAGCAGGTTCATGGGCGGCGATTATAGCGGGCGCATCCGCCGCACAGCATGAAGGGACCGTGAAATCGCCGTGAATTCGCTGCAAAAAGAGCAATTTGCGGCGCGCGCGGCGTTTTGGGAATTGCTCTACCGCCAAAAGCCCGCTATAATTTAAGGCTGTACAGATTTCAGTATCGCAGACACTAATGTTTTGCCAGCGTCCCTTGGCTTACATGGTTAGGCAGACAGACTGAACAAACACCTGTTTGGCAAACGCTATTGTTTGCAAACGAACTTTGACAACGATTAGGAACTACCATGGCAAATACCGCACAAGCGCGCAAACGCGCTCGTCAAGCAGTCAAGCAAAACGCTCACAACTCGTCGCAGCGTTCGACCCTGCGCACCGCTATCAAGGCAGTGCGTAAAGCGATCCAGGGCGGCGACAAAGCTGCTGCTACCGCAATCTTCCAGGCATCCGTGTCGACCATCGACAGCATCGCCGACAAGAAGATCATCCACAAAAACAAGGCAGCTCGCCATAAGAGCCGTCTGGCCGCTGCCCTGAAAGCACTGGCAGCCTAATTCCGCTGGCGGCGCTTGCGCCGCCGCGTAGTTGAGCAGGATGCAAAAACCCGCATGGCGCAAGCCATAGCGGGTTTTTGTACGTTGCGCGCCCGCAGGCGCGGCGCATTACTTGGATGCGGCCGATGCTGCGGAGGCGGCCGAAGCGGCAGCCGAAGCCGATGCTTTTTTGTGTTTTTTCGCTTTGGGCGCGGAAGCGGAGGCCGATGCAGGTGCCGAAGCTGCAGGAGCGGACGCCATGGCCGATGCCGACGCCGAAGCGGGGGCTGCGGGAGCTGCGGCAAAAGCGGATGCGGCGAACAGGGATGCAACCAGAGCGGCGATAAGTTTGGACATGGCGATTTCCTTTAGCGGTTGGTGGAAAACACGGGATTCAAATGAATTTGCTTCACGAATCTGTTTCCTTAACGCATAGAAAAATCGCCAGTTGACATACGGCACATCAAATCGCGCAACTATTTTTGTTGCGCTGCATTAAGAAGGGCGGCTTTTCAGGGTGTGACGCCGGTGCCGCAGGTGCAGCATGGGCAGCCTCAGCGCGGCCGCAGATCCTTGGGCGACACTTCCATCCACTCGCCCGGCATCAGCGGATGGCTGGCCAGCGAGATGCCGCCGATGGCGCTGCGCACCAGGCGCAGCGTGGGGTGGCCGATGGCCGCCGTCATGCGCCGCACTTGGCGGTTCTTGCCTTCCTGCAGGGTGATGGCCAGCCAGGCCGTGGGCGCGTCGGCGCGGCTGCGGATGGGCGGATTGCGCGGCCACAGCCAGCCCGGCTCGGCAATGCGCACCGCCTGGCAGGGCTTGGTGGTGAAGTCGCCCAGGTCGAGCGGCGCCTGCAGGCGCGCCAGCGCGTCCGCGTCCGGCACGCCTTCCACCTGCACCAGGTAGACCTTGGCCTCCTTGCGGTCCGGGTGGGCGATCTCGTGCTGCAGCTTGCCGTCGTCGGTGAGCAGCAGCAGGCCTTCGCTGTCGGCGTCCAGCCGGCCGGCCGGATAAACATTGGGGATCTTGACATGGTCGGCCAGCGTTTCGCGGCCGTCCTGCGGCGAAAACTGGCACAATACCTGGAAGGGCTTATTGAATAAGATGAGCGGCATAGACGAATTGTACCGTGGCGCCCGGCAAAATACTGGTGCATAATGTGAAACACACGTCTTATGTCTTATAGAAGACTCGACCACACCACCCGGAGATCACGATGTTTCAACATATCAAAGTTCCCGCTGACGGCCAGAAGATCACCGTCAACGCCGATTTTTCCCTGAACGTGCCTGACTGCCCCATCATTCCTTACATTGAAGGCGACGGTACCGGCGTGGACATCAGCCCGGTCATGATCAAGGTGGTGGACGCGGCCGTGGCCAAGGCCTACGGCGGCAAGCGCAAGATCAGCTGGATGGAGATCTACGCGGGCGAGAAGTCGACCACCGTGTACGGCCCGGACGTGTGGCTGCCGGAAGAAACGCTGCAGGTGCTGAAGGACTATGTGGTCTCCATCAAGGGCCCGCTGACCACGCCGGTGGGCGGCGGCATCCGCTCGCTCAACGTGGCGCTGCGCCAGGAGCTGGACCTGTACGTCTGCCTGCGCCCGGTGCGCTACTTCAAGGGCGTGCCGTCGCCGGTGCGCGAGCCGGAGAAGACCGACATGGTGATCTTCCGCGAGAACTCGGAAGACATCTACGCCGGTATTGAATACCAGCAGGGTTCGGAAGGCGTGAAAAAGCTGATCGATTTCCTGGTCAAGGAAATGGGCGTGAAGAAGATCCGCTTCCCGGAAACCTCGGGCATCGGCATCAAGCCGGTATCGATCGAGGGCACCGAGCGCCTGGTGCGCAAGGCCATCCAGTACGCCATCGACAATGACAAGCCCTCCGTGACCATAGTCCACAAGGGCAACATCATGAAGTACACCGAAGGCGGCTTCCGCGACTGGGCCTACGCGCTGGCGCAGAAGGAATTCGGCGCCCAGCTGATCGACGGTGGCCCGTGGTGCAAGTTCAAGAATCCGAAGACCGGCCGCGAGATCACCATCAAGGACTCGATCGCCGACGCCTTCCTGCAGCAGATCCTGCTGCGCCCGGCGGAATACAGCGTGATCGCCACGCTGAACCTGAACGGCGACTACATCTCCGACGCGCTGGCCGCGCAAGTGGGCGGCATCGGCATCGCGCCGGGCGCCAACCTGTCGGACTCGGTGGCCATGTTCGAAGCCACCCACGGCACCGCGCCCAAGTACGCCGGCAAGGATTACGTGAACCCGGGTTCGCTGATCCTGTCGGCCGAAATGATGCTGCGCCACATGGGCTGGACCGAAGCGGCCGACCTGATCATCTCGTCCACCGAAAAATCCATCGCCTCGAAGAAAGTCACCTACGACTTCGCGCGCCTGATGGAAGGCGCAACCCAAGTCTCGTGCTCAGGGTTCGGCGATGTGATGATCGATAACATGTAATTTGCAAGCCAGTGCGGCATCGCTGCCACGCTGGTTTGCATGGCCCCGCACTGTTCGCCAGTGCGGGGCCTTTTTCATTGGTGTATGCTGATGCTCTCAGACAACAAAGGAATCCACATGCAGTGTCCATTTTGCGGCGAGGGCGCCCTGGTGCACCAGACCAAGGATATGCCTTACACCTACGAAGGCAAATCGACCGTGATCCCGGCCGTCACGGGGGACTTTTGCGGCGCCTGCGGGGAGTGCGTGTTCACCGACAAGGAAAGCAAGCGCATCGGCGACGCCATGCTGGCTTTCAACCGGCTAGTGAATAGCGGCGCTTAATAAACAGGCAATTTAGTTTCAATTATGTAATTTAAATGTATAATGGGAAAAATCAATTTCCCAAATACAAGGCTCCCATGTTCCGTTCCGTGTTGTTCCTGGCCTTCGCCAGTGCTTTCGCCACCAGCGCCCACGCCAACCTGATACAGAACGGCAGCTTCTCCAACTCCAGCGTTGCCTATGGCAGCGCGCTGTACGCCAATGGTTTTACGCAGACTGTGGTATCGGCCCCCGGCTGGACCTTCAGCAACGGCAGCGGCATCATCGACCACGCGTGGGACAGCATGGCGAGCCAGGGCACGGTGGCCTTCCTGCAGAACTATAGCCCTTTGCACTGGGCCGATCCCATCCTGTCGCAAGCGTTCAGTTCGTCCGCCAGCAGCTTCCAGGTGAGCTTCCAGTTGTCGCAGCGCGGCGGCAACTACGAAAGCGTGAACGTCAAGCTGGACGGCAAGGCGCTGGCGCCGACGCTGCAGCCGGTGGGATCGGAATGGACCTCGTACACTTTTAATATTGCAGGCCTGACGGGCGGCACGCACACGCTGAGCTTCAATGGCATCAACCTGTCCAACGCAAGCGATTCGACGCTGTTCATCGACAACGTGAGCGTGCTGGCGACCACCGTGCCGGAACCGGCCAGCGCAGCCTTGCTGCTGACCGGCCTGGGCCTGGCCGGCCTGATCCGCCGCCGCCGTGCAAAGTGAACCCGACTCCAGCCAGCCTGTGCTTGGCGGCGAGGGTGACTGAGGTTATTTGCACTGGAAGCTGAATTTTCCAGTGCGTAACTCGTCTGTCGCCGTGCATAGCTTCGCTGGAGGAGGGACGTCCAGCCTCAGGTAACGCTCAGTACGGGCGTACAAGCAATCCACTTGATACCTGTAGGATGGCGCATCCGCATTGACTGGCCAAGTCTGGTGGATCTTCGCGTTCGATTTGCGCTCATCGGATGGCGCCATGATCGGAAGGCTGCTTGTCGCGTCTGCCGCCTGGCCCGCCGGGAAACATAGAACGCGAACAGACTCCAGGCGGCTTGCTGGAATTCCCCATTTCGCGGGTGCACTGGCCGGGCAAGAGACCTGTTGCGCAAACCCTTGTTCCGCCGCCGCAGCCATTGCTGCCGTCATAAGCAATCGGCAGGTGATGTTCATTCGATCACCGAATAGAGTTCCGGTCGTTGCGCTACGCCGGCTGCGGGGAGGCCGAGCCGACGCACTGCCCATTTCCGACGACCGTCTTTTGATCGGCATAGGCACGTCAGCAACGCCGCGCCGGGTTGTACGCAGGGCAGGAACGAAAAAAAACCCCACGATTGCGGGGTTTCTCACTTCCGGACAGCTAACGCTTAGGTCGACTGGATGTTGGAAGCTTGCTTGCCTTTAGGGCCTTGGGTGACTTCGAACTGAACTTTTTGACCTTCTTTCAGGGTCTTGAAGCCGTTCATGTTGATCGCGGAGAAGTGTGCGAACAAATCCTCGCCGCCATCATCAGGAGTGATGAAGCCAAAGCCTTTGGAGTCATTGAACCACTTAACGGTACCAGTTGCCATAAAAAAAACTTTCAATAAAAACGAATCACACGAGCCATAAAAGCAAGAAGCTTCCTGCCCCCTCCTCGACGCCTCACTTCTTATCAACATGTACATTTCTGCACAAGTCGATATGGCATTGTTGGCGGAACAATTTTTAATGTCAAGCGCTTTCGGCGCGCTGTTGGTATTTTTCTTGCAACAGCAACATTGCTCAACAAAAAAGCAACTCTTGATTTTTCGGCGGTGGCCGCCATCTGCGCCAAGTCGGGAAAACGCGTAAGATGGAATACATGTGGATTTACCTCCATAAAGCACGTTGCAACAACACCGAAAGCATTAGAATATAAGCGTATGGCAACCAAGCATGACACCGAACAGCTGCTGGAACGGCAGACGCTAAAACCGCCTCCCCTGTACCAGGTGGCGTTGCTGAATGACGACTACACCCCGATGGAATTTGTCGTGGCCGTGATTCAGGAGTACTTCAACAAGGACCGTGAGACGGCCACCCAGATCATGCTCAGCGTGCACCGCTACGGCAAGGGCGTGTGCGGCGTCTTCTCGAAGGATATCGCGAGTACCAAAGTGGAGTTTGTATTAACGCATGCACGCAAGGCAGGCCACCCCCTGCAGTGTGTGATGGAGGAAGTATGATTGCGCAGGAACTGGAAGTAAGTTTGCACATGGCGTTTGTCGAAGCACGGCAGGCACGGCATGAATTCATCACGGTAGAGCATCTGCTGCTGGCGTTGCTGGACAACCCGTCTGCGGCCGAAGTGCTGCGTGCGTGCGCCGTCAACATCGAGGATTTGCGCAAAACCCTGACCAACTTCATCGGCGACAACACGCCGACCGTGCCTGGCACGGGCGAAGTGGATACCCAGCCGACGCTGGGCTTCCAGCGGGTGATCCAGCGCGCCATCATGCACGTGCAGTCCGCTTCCAACGGCAAGAAGGAAGTCACCGGCGCCAACGTGCTGGTGGCCATCTTCGGCGAGAAGGATTCGCACGCGGTCTACTACCTGCATCAGCAGGGCGTGACCCGCCTGGACGTGGTCAACTTCATTTCGCACGGCGTGCGCAAGGACCAGCAGTCGGACGCCGCCAAGGCCTCCGAAGGCGTGGAAGAGGGTGCCCCGGGCGCCGAGGGCCAGCAGAAGGAAAGCCCGCTCGACCAGTTCACGCAGAACCTGAACAAGGCCGCCGCCGACGGCAAGATCGATCCGCTGATCGGCCGCGAAGAGGAAGTGGACCGCGTGATCCAGATCCTGTGCCGCCGCCGCAAGAACAATCCGCTGCTGGTGGGCGAAGCCGGCGTGGGCAAGACCGCCATCGCCGAAGGCCTGGCTTACCGCATCACGCAGAACGACGTGCCGGAAATCCTGCAGAACGCCGTGGTCTACTCGCTGGACATGGGCGCGCTGCTGGCCGGCACCAAGTACCGCGGCGACTTCGAGCAGCGCCTGAAGGCCGTGCTCAAGCAGCTCAAGGATAACCCGAACGGCATCCTGTTCATCGACGAGATCCACACCATCATTGGTGCGGGGTCGGCCTCGGGCGGCACGCTGGACGCGTCCAACCTGCTGAAACCAGCCTTGGCCAACGGCCAGCTGAAATGCGTGGGCGCGACCACCTACACGGAATTCCGTGGCGTGTTCGAGAAGGACCACGCGCTGAGCCGCCGCTTCCAGAAAGTGGACGTGAACGAGCCTACCGTCGAACAGACCGTGCAGATCCTGCGCGGCCTGAAGTCGCGCTTCGAGGAACACCACGGCGTGAAGTACTCCGCGTCCGCGCTGTCCACCGCAGCCGAACTGGCGGCCCGCTTCATCAACGACCGCCACCTGCCGGACAAGGCCATCGACGTGATCGACGAAGCCGGCGCAGCGCAGCGCATCCTGCCGAAGTCCAAGCAGAAGAAAACCATCGGCAAGACCGAGATCGAGGAGATCATCTCCAAGATCGCGCGCATCCCGCCGCAGACCGTCAACCAGGACGACCGCAGCAAGCTGCAAACCATCGACCGCGACCTGCGCAACGTGGTGTTCGGCCAGGATCCTGCCATCGACGCGCTGTCGTCCGCCATCAAGATGGCGCGCGCCGGCCTGGGCAAGACCGACAAGCCGATCGGCTCCTTCCTGTTCTCCGGTCCCACCGGCGTGGGCAAGACCGAGGTGGCCAAGCAGCTCGCCTTCATCCTGGGCATTGAGCTGATCCGCTTCGACATGTCCGAATACATGGAGCGCCACGCCGTGTCGCGCCTGATCGGCGCGCCGCCGGGCTACGTTGGTTTCGACCAGGGCGGCCTGCTGACCGAAGCGATCACCAAGAAGCCGCACGCGGTGCTGCTGCTGGACGAGATCGAGAAAGCGCATCCGGACATCTTCAACATCCTGCTGCAGGTGATGGACCATGGCACGCTGACCGACAACAACGGACGCAAGGCCGACTTCCGCAACGTGATCATCATCATGACCACGAACGCGGGCGCCGAGAGCCTGCAGAAGACGTCGATCGGCTTCACCACCACCAAGCAGGCGGGCGACGAGATGGCCGACATCAAGCGCATGTTCACGCCTGAGTTCCGCAACCGTATCGACGCCACCATCAGCTTCCGCGCGCTGGACGAGGAAATCATCCTGCGCGTGGTGGACAAGTTCCTGATGCAGCTGGAAGAGCAGCTGCACGAGAAGAAAGTGGAAGCCGTGTTCACCGAGGCGCTGCGCAAGTTCCTCGGCAAGAAAGGCTTCGACCCGCTGATGGGCGCGCGCCCTATGTCGCGCCTGATCCAGGACATGATACGCAAGGCGCTGGCCGACGAGCTGCTGTTCGGCCGCCTGGTGTCCGGTGGCCGCGTGACGGTGGATCTGGACGAGAAAGACCAGGTCAAGCTGGAGTTCCCCGAGTCGGACGCGGCGCCCAGCCAGCCGCCCGAAACGGTGGAAGTCGAGTAAAAACCAAACCCGCCTCCGAGGCGGGTTTTTTATTTCGTAGGGCGGGTTAGCGCGAGCGCGTAACCCGCCGCATCAGCGCCGCCAGCGGCCCCGGCTGTTCCAGCGGTATCAAATGCCCCGAGTCCTCAACCACCTCCAGCACCGCACCCGGGATGCCGTCGCGCAGCTCCACCGCCTGGTCCGGCGAACGCAACTGGTCCTGCGCCGCAGCGACCACCAAGGTAGGGCATGCAATCTCCCCCAGCCGTTCCAGATCGCCGCGCTCCAGCAGCGACTGGCGCAAAAACACATCCCGCCCCAGCCGCTCGCCCATGGCGCGCACGCGCGCAATCAGCCCGGCGTTGCCCGCCAGGCCAGGATGCAGCGAAGTGACGATGGCGCCCTTGCTCAGCCCCCTGAACGGCCCCGGCGGCGTCGCCAGTGCCGCCTTCGCGCGCTGCTCACGCGTTGCCTGCGAGTCCCGGCGCGCGGACGTCGCGATCAAGATCAGCGACGCCACGCGCTGCGGCGCCAGCCGCGCCATTTCCCGCGCAATGTAGCCGCCCATGGAGAATCCGGCCAGCGCAAAGCGAGGCGGACACGCGTCCAGCACATGGCGCGCCATTTCCTCCACCGTGCCGCCTTCGCGCAGACTGCCGTGGATAATGGGATAGTCCGCGTCCAACAGCGGCAGCACCTCATCCCACAGGGTTTCGTCCAGCATATAGCCGGGTATCAGAACAAGAGGGGTCATAAGTCGGCAAGGGTTCTGAATTGCGCGGCACGGCGGCGCGAGACTTCCACCGCCGGGCCGTCTTGCAGCGCCAGATCCAGGCCGCCTGCATCGTTGGGCGCCACGCTGCGCACCAGGTCCAGGTTGACGATGTGGCGGCGGCTGGCGCGGAAGAAGCGCTGCGGGTCGAGCTTTTCCTCCAGCTCCTTCAGCGTGCGCAGCATCAGCGGCTGCTGGCTGCCGAAGTACACCCGTGTGTAATTCCCTTCGGACTCGAACAGGCGGATGTCATGCAGGCCGATGAACCAGCAGCGTTCGCCGTCCTTGATGAAGAGTTTTTGCGGCGCTGGGCGGGGCAGGGCGCCAGTGGCAGGCTGGCGCCGCTGCGCCGCGCGGGCCAGTGCCGCAGCCATGCGCACGGGCTGGATCGGCTTCTGCAGGTAATCCAGCGCGTTCACTTCAAAAGCCTGCAGCGCGTAGTGGTCAAAGGCCGTGGTGAAGATCACGTCCGGCACGCTGTCGAGCGAGGCCAGCAGATCAAAGCCGCTACCGCCCGGCATTTGCACGTCGAGCAGCAGCAGGTCCGGCTGCAGGGCGGCGATCTGCGTCAGCGCATCCGCCGCGCTGGCCGCCTCGCCGACGATTTCCATGTCCGGGTGCGCCGCCAGCAGGCGCCGCAGCTCGGCGCGCGCCAGGCGCTCGTCGTCCACCAGCAGCACCCGCATCAGGCAGCCTCCGGCAAGGTCAGCGTGGCGCGCACCCAGCCGCCGGTTTCCGCCAGCTCCAGGCTGGCCTCCGGTCCCACCGCCAGCTTGAGCCGCTTGCGCGCATTGTTCAGTCCCACCTGCGTGGAGCTGCTGAACTGCCGCAGCGCGCCCGTGTTGGCAATCTCGATGCGCACGCCGCCTGCATCGCGCCGCGCGCTGATGGTGATGTCGCTGCCTGTGACGCTGCTCTCCACGCCATATTTCACCGCGTTTTCCACCAGCGTTTGCAGCGCCATCGGCGGCACCTGCACCGTCTCCGTACCCGCCTCGATATGCAGGCTGGCGCGCAGCCGCTCCTCGAAGCGGATCTGCTCGATCGCCAGGTAGGCTTGCACCGCCTCCAGCTCCGCCGCCAGCGGCACCGTGCTGCTCTGTCCGGACTGCAGCGCATAGCGCATCAGGCTCGCCAGCTGGTCTATCATCTGCGCCGCCGCGTCGTGGTCCTCGTAGATCAGGCCGCGCACGCTGTTCAGGCTATTGAAGAAGAAATGCGGATTGACCTGCGCCTGCAAGGCGCGCAGCTCCGCGTCCTTGGCGCTTATCTCCAGCCGCAGCGCCTCCGCTTCGAAGCGCGCCGCGCGGCCGATGGCTTTCACCATCAGATAGAAGCCGGTCCAGCTGGCGAACACCAGCGTCCAGAAGATGAGCGCCATCGGCAGGAAGCCGAAGCTGTCGAACCGCGCGTCCTGCAGCAGCACCAGGCCCAGCACCACGCTGGCGGCCTGCAGCGGCGGCAGCGCCAGTGCCGGCACGGCCCACATCTGCCAGCGCAAGCGCGGCGTGTGCCAGCCCTTGCGCTTGAACAGACTGCGCCATCCATGCGACAGCAGAAGGCCGCTGGCGGCGGTCCACACCGTGGTGAGCGCCACGCCGTCCAGCTGCAGCGCGGAGCGGTACATGGCCAGCATGAACATCAGGATGCCGAACCAGCCGCCTAGCTGCAGTATCCAGTACCAATGCAGGCGGGCGAGCCAGGGGCGGGTGGAATGGTCCATTGCGCTTATTTCAGAAATTGGTCGATGCGAGCATACATCCAATCAGGATCGTCGTACATGATGAAATGGCGCGCCGTGTCGGCCAGTTCGACCTGCACGCCCGGCAGTTGCTGGTACTGGCTTTTGAACATGGCTTCCACCGCGCTGCGTGGCAGGAAGCTCTTGTACGCGGCCCAGCTGCCCAGCACCAGCGTGGGCGCCTGGATGCGCGCCAGTTCCTGCCGCAAGTCTTGCGACAGCATCTGATAAATCGAGGTGGCCATGGTCTTGCGGTCCGACTGCAGGCTCCAGCCGGCCACGCGTTCGGCATCCGCTTCACCGCTGACCAATGTGCCGGCGGTGCGGCGCTGCTGCGCGGCGAAGGAGGCCGGGTCGGTGCCGAGCAGGCGGTCGCGCATCTGCGCCGCCATGGCCTCCAGCTGCTCGGAAGTCACGTTCGGCAGCTGGGTGGCGCCCAGCGCGGGCAGGGCGTCCACCACCACCACGCGGCCCACCTGCGCCGGATGGTCGGCCGCCATCTTCAGCGCCAGGAAGCCCCCCATGCTGTGGCCGATCAGCAGCGGGCGCGCCAGTTTGTTTTCGCTGATGTAGGCGGACAGCTGCTGCTCCACCGCCGGCAGCAGCGGCGCGTCAATGGCGGGCGCGCCCGCGAAGCCGGCCAGCGTCAGCACATGGCACTGGCGGCTGGCGCAGAAGCGCTGCACAGTGCCGTCCCAGACTTCGCCGGGGGAGGCCAGGCCAGGAATCAGGATGACTGGCGCGCCGGCGCCCGTTACCTTGACGTTGAAGGCGGAAGGGGCGGCTGCGGCTGCGCTGAATGCGCCGGCGAGCAGGATGCTGCAGATCAGGCGTTTGAACATGGTGTGGCTCCTGGGGTGGTTGCGATGAAAACCATGCTATCGGTGCGCCGCCTGCCCGGCCACCGCCTTTGGATGAACGGCAAAAATTGAGGATGAACGGCGCCGCAAGCTGGTGTATATTTGCCAACCAGGTATTGCCATGATCCCCTCACCGAGCGAGCCAGATTTGAAACTACCACGCCTGAAGTCCCCCCTTGCCCCGCTGGCCGCCGCCTGCGCCATGCTGATCTCCCAAACCGCCGCCGCGCTGCCGAACACCAGCGACACGCGCATGCTGAGCGAGCCCGCAGTCTCTGCGCGCCACATCGCCTTTATGTACGCGGGCGACCTGTGGCTGGCGAATCTGGACGGCAGCGCGCCGCGCCGCCTGACTTCGGACCTGGGCGAGAAATCCAACCCGGTGTTTTCGCCGGACGGCAAACTGGTGGCTTACACCGCACAGCTGGACGGCAATGCGGACGTGTATGTGCTGCCGGTGGAAGGCGGCGTGCCCAAGCGTTTGACCTACCATCCCGGCCAGGACATCGTGCAAGGCTTTGCGCCCGACGGCAAATCGGTGCTGTTCACGTCGCCGCGCGCGGCCTTCAACAACCGCTTCCGCAAATTGTTCACCGTGCCTGTGACCGGCGGCGTGGAGACCGAACTGGAAATTCCGAACGCGGCGCGCGCCGCCTACTCGCCGGATGGCAAGCGCGTGGCATATAACCCATTCTCTCCAGCCTTCCTGCAATGGAAACGCTATCGCGGCGGCACCAACTCCGTCCTGTGGCTGTACAGCTTCGGCGACAAGTCGGTGGAGAAAATCCCGCAGCCTGCCACGCACGCCAACGACGTGGACCCGGTCTGGATAGGCGACACCGTCTACTTCCGCTCGGACCGCAGCGGCGAATTCAACCTGCACGCCTACGACCTGAAAACCAAGGCCGTGCGCCAGATCACCAACCACCGCGACTTCCCGGTGCTGAATATCTCCGCGTCGGGCAACACGCTGGTGTACGAGCAGGCCGGCTATCTGCACACGCTGGGCCTCGGCAACCAGGCCAATGCGCAAGCCCGCAAGCTCACCGTGGGTGTGAGCACGGACCTGGGCCTGACTCGCGAGCGCTGGGTGCGCGGCGCGCGCTACATCCGCAACGCGTCCATTTCGCCGTCCGGCGCGCGCGTGGCCTACGAGTTCCGGGGCGAGATCGTCACCATCCCCGCCGACAAGGGCGATGTGCGCAACCTCACGCAGACCTCGTCCGCGCACGAGCGCAACCCGGCCTGGTCGCCGGACGGCCGCTCGGTGGCCTATATTTCGGACGAATCCGGCGAATACGAACTGCACATCCGCGCCCAGGACGGCAAAGGCGCGCCCAAGAAACTCAAGCTCACCGGCGCAGGCTACTACGACAACCTGGTATGGTCGCCCGACTGCAAGAAGATCGCCTACACCGACAACGCCTGGACCCTGTACGTGCTGGACATCGCCACCGGCACGACGAAGAAGGTGGCCTCCGAGCCGCTGTATGGCGTGAACAAAACGCTGCGCGCCGCGTGGGCGCCGGACTCGCGCTGGATCGCCTACGCGCTCAATTCGATGAGCTACACGCGCAGCGTCTACATCTACTCGCTGGAGCAGAACAAATCGCATGCGGTGACGGATGGCCTGTCGGACGTGGCCAATCCCGTGTTCGACAAGAGCGGCAAGTATCTGTACTTCTTCGCCTCCACCAACGCCGGCCCGAGCAACAACTGGTTCTCGCAGCAGAACGAGGACAACCAGGTCACGCGCACCATCTGGATGGCGGTGCTGCGGCGCGACCTGCCTTCGCCGCTGATCAAGGAAAGCGACGAGGAGAAGGGCGCACCGGCTGCGAAAGAACCGGAGAAGAAGGACGCCGCCAAGACCGCCAAGGCCGAACCCGAGGCGGCCGAAGCAGCCAAGGCCGATCCCAAGATCGACCCCAAGACCGGCCGCGACGACCCGAAGGTGGCGCTGGCCGTGGTCGCTCCCATCAGCATAGACTTCGACGGCATCGACACTCGCATCATCGACCTGCCCGTCCCCGCTGCGAAAATCTCCGACCTGGATGTGGGCGCCGCCGGGCAGATCTTCTTCGTGCGCGACGCGGACGGCAAGAAGGCCATTCAGCGTTTCGACCTGAAGGACAGGAAAACCGAGACCCTGGTGGCGGAATCGGACGGCTACGACATTTCCGCCGACGGCAAGAAGCTGCTCTACGTGTTCAAGGACAACTGGGCCATGGGTTCGGCCACCGGCAAGCTGCTGCCGCCGGGCGAAGGCCGCATCAAGGTCGACAGTATCGAAGTGAAAGCCGAGCCGCGCGCCGAGTGGACGCAAATCTTCAACGAAGCCTGGCGCATCAACCGCGACTTCTTCTACGACCCCGGCATGCACGGCGTGGACTGGAACAAGATGCGCGCCAAATACGCCGCTTTCCTGCCCGACTTGTCCAGCCGCGCTGACCTGAACCGGCTGATACAGTGGATGTGCAGCGAACTGGCGGTGGGCCACCATCGCGGCGGCGGGGGCGACAACTTTATCGAAAGCCGCGCCGTGCCGGGCGGCCTGCTGGGCGCGGACTACGAGATCGCCAATGGCCATTACCGCTTCAAGAAAGTGTACGGTGGCCTGAACTGGAATCCCTCGCTGCGCGCGCCGCTTACCGAACCGGGCCTGAACGTGAAGGCGGGAGAGTACCTGCTGGCGGTGGAAAGCCGTCCGCTGCTGCCGCCCACCAATCTGTACAGCGCGTTTGAAAACACCGCCAACAAGGCCATCGACATTACCGTCGGTCCCAACGCGGACGGCAGCAAGTCGCGCACCATCACCGTGGTTCCCGTGCCCAGCGAGGACGCGCTGCGCAACCGCGACTGGGTGGAGGGGAATATCCGCAAAGTCAACGCCGCCACCAACGGCCGCGTGGCCTATGTCTACGTGCCCAACACGGCGGGCCTGGGCCACACCTACTTCAAGCGCTACTTCTTCCCGCAGGCCGACAAGGATGCCGTCATCATCGACGAGCGCTTCAACGGCGGCGGCAGCGTGGCGGACTACTACATCGAGATCCTGCAGAAAAAAGAGATCGCTTGGTGGACCATGCGCTACGGCGCGGACATGAAGACGCCGTCCGCCTCCATCCAGGGCCCGCGCGCCATGCTGATCGACGAGACGGCCGGTTCCGGCGGCGACCTGCTGCCGTGGATGTTCCGCAAAAACCAAATGGGGCCGCTGATCGGCAAGCGCACCTGGGGCGGCCTGGTGGGCATCCTCGGCTTCCCGGTGCTGATGGACGGCGGCACGATCACGGCGCCCAACCTGGCGTTCTGGACGCGCGACGGCGGCTGGGGCGTGGAGAACGAGGGCGTGGCGCCGGACATCGAAGTGGAGCAGACGCCGGCCGAAGTGATCGCGGGCCGCGACCCGCAGCTGGAGAAGGCGATCGAGGTGATCAAGGCGGAACTGGCGAAGAATCCGCCGGTGCGGCCTGTGCGTCCGGCCTTCCCGGACAAGAGCAAGTAATCAGCCGGTGCGGCCGAGTTTGCTCCGCATCAGCTGCGGGTAGCCGAACCACATGGTAATCAGCAGCGCAAAGGCGCCGCCCCCGCCGCATGCGGCGAGGGTGGTGTCGCCTGTCACCATTTGCAGCACCACGAACACGTCGAGCGAGATGGCTGCCGCCAAGGGCGCCAGCGCATAGCAGATGCAGCGCGACGACAGTGCGATGGCGCGCTGCGAAATATGGAAAGGTTCGGCCTGGCGATGGTAGGCGGCCGGCATCATGACGAGGGCGATCGCCACCACCACCAGCGCCAGTGCGGCGACGTGGCAGTCCTGCACCAGCATGGGCAGCTGCTTGAACGGCTCGTTGAAGACGGCGATGGTCTGGAAGCCGAACAGGGCCTGCACGCCGGGCAGCACCATGCGCGCCTCCTCGATCACCCGGCCCATTTGCTCTTTCAGCGACTCCTTTTCCACCTGATCCATAGCGCTCCCCCGATCAGCCGATTGTAGCGGTGGCGCTGGGCAGGGGGCGCGCAGTTTGGCGGGTTACGCGCTTTGCGCTAACCCGCCCTACGCAGCGACGAATCTCGCGTCCATCGTAGGGCGGGTTAGCGGAGCGTAACCCGCCGGACAAGCGTGCTAACCACCCTGTTCGCCGCGCAAGCGGCGCCACAGCGTGGTGCGGCTGATGCCCAGGTAATCCGCAGCGGCGTCGCGGCGGCCGCCGAAGCGCGCCAGCACGGCGCTGGCGCTTTCCCGGCCGCTGGCGCCGTCCTGCGCGGCGGCCGCCATCGATGCGGCAGGCAGCGTTCCCTGCACTGCAACCATGCTGGCGCTGCTTTGCAGCTCCGGCGCCACGCCAAGCACAAAGCCCGGCGTGAGCGCCTGCAGCGGCTCGGCTGCCAGGAACAGCGCCAGCCGCTCGGTCAGGTTGCGCAGCTCGCGCACATTGCCGGGCCAGCCGTAGCCCAGCAGTAGCGGGGCGCAGGCGTTGATCTCGGCATGCAGGTTGGGGTGCGGCCGCGCGCCCAGCGCCGCCAGCGCATTCTTCAGCGACCACTCGGCCAGCGGCACGATATCCTCGCGCCGCTCGCGCAGCGGCGGCAGCGCCAGGCGCAGCACCGCCAGCCGGTAGAACAGGTCGGCCCGGAAGCGTCCCTCGCGCACGCGCTGCTCCAGGTCGCAGTGCGTGGCGCTGATGATGCGCACATTGATGGCGACCGGCCGCGTGCCGCCCACCCGCACCACTTCCCGTTCCTCCAGCACCCGCAGCAAGCGCGTTTGCAGCGCCAGGGGCATTTCGCCTATCTCGTCCAGGAACAGCGTGCCACGGTTGGCCGCTTCGAACAGGCCGGCGTGCCCGCCGCGCCGCGCGCCGGTGAACGCGCCTTCCTCGTGTCCGAACAGCTCGGACTCGAGCAGCGATTCGGCGATGGCGCCGCAGTTGACCGCCACAAATGGCCGGCTGGCGCCCAGGCTGCGCGGCGCCTCGCGGTGGATTGCCTGCGCCACCAGCTCCTTGCCGCAGCCGGTCTCGCCCTGGATCAGCACCGTGGCTGGCGACTTCGCGTACAGCACCACGGCCTGCCGCATCTTCTCCATGGCGGCCGAATCGCCGCGCAAATCGTTCAGGCCGTGCCGCGCGCGCAGCGTGTCCGCCACCACGCCCAGGCGGCTGCGCGCGCGGTTCGATTCGAGCTGGGTCAGGCGCGCCATCTCCAGCGCGTCGTCGAAGGCGCGCCGTATCGACGCGGCGGAGTAGACGAACACCGCCGTCAGCCCGGCTTCTTCGGCCAGGTCGGTAATCAGCCCGGCGCCGACGATGGCGCGCACGCCGGAGGCTTTCAGCTCGTTGATCTGGGCCCGCGCGTCCTCCTCGGTGGCGTAGGTGCGCTGCTCCACGCCGAAGCCGAAGGTGGCGGCGAATTCGGACAGCTCGGGCATCTTCTCCTGGTAGGTGACGACGGCGATGCGCTCGGACACGCGCCGCGCCCGCGCCAGCGCCTGCATCACGTCGAAGCCGCTCGCCTTGGCGATCACCACCGGCACCGACAGGCGGCCCTTCAGATAGGCAGCGTTGGAGCCGGCCGCGATCACCGCGTCGCAGCGCTCGGTGGCCATGCGCTCGCGGATGTGGCGCGCCGCCTCGTCGAAGCCCAGGTTGATCGGCTCGATGGTGGCCAGGTTGTCGTATTCGAGCGTGATGTCGCGGAACAGTTCGGACAGGCGCGATACGGCCACCGTCCAGATGACGGGTTTGTCGGCCGGGTCGAAGGGGGGCGGGGCGGATGGGCGCATGTTTCAATTATAGGCCACGTTTCGCAACTTAATGTTTCAGTGTTTCAAAATGAAACGCGCGAACAGCAGCACCATAGTGCCAAGTGCTTGATTTTGCTATGTTTCACCGGCTGGCACGGCGCTTGCAATAGTGGCTGCAACCTAACTTGAAAGGGCATCACATGAGCCAATACTCCGCAGGCGCCGCGTTCCGCAAAGCCGTCCAGGAAGAATCCCCGCTGCAGGTCGTCGGCGCCATCAACGCCAACCACGCCCTGCTGGCGAAGCGCGCCGGATTCAAGGCCATCTACCTGTCCGGCGGCGGCGTCGCGGCCGGCTCGCTGGGCCTGCCCGACCTGGGCATCTCCAGCCTGGACGACGTGCTGACCGACGTGCGCCGCATTACCGACGTGTGCGACCTGCCGCTGCTGGTGGACGTGGACACCGGCTTCGGCGCCTCCGCCTTCAACGTGGCGCGCACCGTCAAGTCCATGATCAAGTTCGGCGCCGCCGCCATGCACATCGAAGACCAGGTGGGCGCCAAGCGCTGCGGCCATCGTCCGGGCAAGGAGATCGTCACCAAGGCTGAAATGGTGGACCGCATCAAGGCCGCGGTGGACGCCCGTACCGACGAAAACTTCGTCATCATGGCGCGCACCGACGCGCTGGCCGTGGAAGGGCTGGACGCCGCCATCGAACGCGCCGTGGCCTGCGTGGAAGCCGGCGCCGACATGATCTTCCCGGAAGCGATGATCTCGCTGGACATGTACAAGCAGTTCGCCAAGGCGGTGGGCGTGCCCATCCTGGCCAATATCACCGAATTCGGTTCCACCCCGCTGTTCACCGTGGACGAGCTGCGCACCGCCGACGTGGGCCTGGTGCTGTATCCGCTGTCCGCTTTCCGCGCCATGAACAAGGCCGCTGAAAGCGTCTACGGCGCCATCCGCCGCGACGGCACGCAGCAGAACGTGCTCGACACCATGCAGACCCGCGCCGAACTGTACGACCGCATCAACTACCACGACTTCGAGCAGAAGCTCGACGCGCTGTTCGCCGCGCAAAAGAAATAATCCGCGTCCGGCGGGTTACGGCGCGCTGCGCCTAACCCGCCCTACGTCATCAGCGCAAATTATCGTAGGGCGGGTTAGGCCGCAGGCCGTAACCCGCCAAGTATTCAAGGAGACCCCAAAATGACCGAACAAGCCCCAACCTTCAAGCCCAAGAAATCCGTCGCCCTGTCCGGCGTCACCGCCGGCAATACCGCACTGTGCTCCGTCGGCAAGACCGGCAACGACCTGCACTACCGCGGCTACGACATCCTGGACGTGGCCACCACCAGCGAGTTCGAAGAAATCGCCTTCCTGCTGGTGCACGGCAAGCTGCCGACCCAGTCGGAACTGAACGCCTACAAGACCAAGCTGAAATCGCTGCGCGGCCTGCCACAAGCCGTGAAGTCGGCGCTGGAAGCGCTGCCCGCGTCGGCCCACCCGATGGACGTGATGCGCACCGGCGTATCCGTGCTGGGCTGCGTGCTGCCGGAGAAGGACGACCACAATGTGCCGGGCGCGCGCGACATCGCCGACCGCCTGATGGCTTCCTTCGGCTCCATGCTGCTGTACTGGTACCACTACAGCCATAACGGCAAGCGCATTGAAGTGGAAACCGACGACGACTCCATCGGCGGCCACTTCCTGCACCTGCTGCATGGCGAGAAGCCTTGCGAATCGTGGGTGAAAGCCATGCACGTGTCGCTGATCCTGTATGCGGAGCACGAGTTCAATGCATCGACCTTCACCAGCCGCGTCATCGCCGGCACGGGTTCGGACATCCATTCCGCCATCACCGGCGCCATCGGCGCGTTGCGCGGCCCGAAACACGGCGGCGCCAACGAATTCGCCTTCGAGATCCAGAAGCGCTACGAGAACGCCGACGAAGCTGAAGCGGACATCCGCAAGCGCGTGGAAAACAAGGAAGTGGTGATCGGCTTCGGCCATCCTGTGTACACTATCTCCGACCCTCGCAACGTGGTCATCAAGGAAGTGGCGCGCAAGCTGTCCGAGGAAGCCGGTTCCACCAAGATGTTCGACATCGCCGAGCGCCTGGAATCGGTCATGTGGGAAATCAAGAAGATGTTCCCCAACCTGGACTGGTTCTCGGCCGTGTCCTACCACATGATGGGCGTGCCGACCGCCATGTTCACGCCGCTGTTCGTCATCTCGCGCACCTCCGGCTGGGCTGCCCACATTATCGAACAGCGCATCGACAACAAGATCATCCGCCCGAGCGCAAATTACGTCGGCCCGGACGACCTGAAGTTCATGCCGATCAAGGACCGCAAATAATGAATACGCTACACCGCAAAGCCCTTCCGGGCACCAAGCTCGATTTCTTCGACGCGCGCGCCGCAGTCGACGCGATCCAGCCGGGCGCATACGACAAGCTGCCCTACACCTCGCGCGTGCTGGCCGAAAACCTGGTGCGCCGCTGCGAGCCCGCCACGCTGAACGCCTCGCTGTCCCAGCTCATCGAGCGCAAGCGCGACCTGGACTTCCCATGGTTCCCTGCGCGCGTGGTCTGCCACGACATCCTGGGCCAGACCGCGCTGGTGGACCTGGCCGGCCTGCGCGACGCCATCGCCCTGCAAGGCGGCGACCCTGCGCTGGTCAATCCCGTGGTGCCGACCCAACTGGTGGTGGACCACTCGCTGGCGGTGGAATGCGGCGGCTTTGATCCGGACGCCTTCGACAAGAACCGCGCCATTGAAGACCGCCGCAACGAAGACCGCTTCGACTTCATCAACTGGACCAAGAAGGCGTTCAAGAACGTCGACGTGATCCCGCCGGGTAACGGCATCCTGCACCAGATCAACCTTGAGCGCATGTCGCCGGTGGTGCAGGTGCAGAACGGCGTGGCCTATCCGGATACGCTGGTGGGCACCGACTCGCACACGCCGATGGTGGACGCGCTGGGCGTGATCGCCATCGGCGTGGGCGGCCTGGAAGCGGAAAGCGTGATGCTGGGCCGCGCATCGTGGATGCGTTTGCCGGACATTATCGGCGTGGAGCTGACCGGCAAGCCGCAGCCCGGCATCACCGCCACCGACACGGTGCTGGCGCTGACCGAATTCCTGCGCAAGGAAAAAGTGGTGTCGTCCTACCTGGAGTTCTTCGGCGAGGGCGCTTCGCACCTCACGCTGGGCGACCGCGCCACCATCTCCAACATGGCGCCGGAATTCGGCTCCACCGCCGCCATGTTCTACATCGACGAGCAGACAATCAAGTACCTCAAGCTCACCGGCCGCGACGCCGCGCTGGTGGACCTGGTGGAGGTATATGCCAAGGAAACCGGCCTGTGGGCAGATGAGCTGAAGCACGCCGAATATGAACGCGTGATCCGCTTCGACCTCTCGACCGTGGTGCGCAACATTGCCGGCCCGTCCAATCCGCACAAGCGCGTGCCGACCTCCGAGCTGGCCGCGCGCGGCATCTCGGGCGTGGTGGAAAACGAACCTGGCTTGATGCCCGACGGCGCCGTCATCATCGCCGCCATCACCAGCTGCACCAACACCAACAACCCGCGCAATATGATCGCCGCCGGCCTGCTGGCGCGCAACGCCAACAAGCTGGGGCTGACCCGCAAGCCGTGGGTGAAAAGCTCGCTGGCGCCCGGCTCCAAGGCCGTGACCCTGTACCTGGAAGAAGCGCACCTGATGCCCGAGCTGGAGCAGCTGGGCTTCGGCGTGGTGGCTTACGCCTGCACCACGTGCAACGGCATGTCCGGCGCGCTGGATCCGGTGATCCAGAAGGAAGTGATCGACCGCGACCTGTACGCCACCGCCGTCCTGTCCGGCAACCGCAACTTCGACGGCCGCATCCACCCTTACGCCAAGCAGGCCTTCCTGGCCTCGCCTCCGCTGGTGGTGGCCTACGCCATCGCGGGCACCATCCGTTTCGATATCGAGAAGGACGTGCTGGGCGTGAGCGCGGACGGCAAGGAGATCCGCCTGGCCGACATCTGGCCTAGCGACGAGGATATCGACGCGCTGGTTGCTGCCAGCGTGAAGCCGGAGCACTTCCACAAGGTCTACATTCCCATGTTCGCCAAGCAGGAAGACGACGGCATCAAAGTGAGCCCGCTTTACGACTGGCGCCCGCAGACCACCTACATCCGCCGTCCGCCGTACTGGGAAGGCGCGCTGGCCGGCGCGCGCACGCTGTCGGGCATGCGTCCGCTGGCCGTCCTGGGCGACAACATCACCACCGACCACCTGTCGCCATCGAACGCCATCATGATGGACAGCGCGGCCGGCGAGTACCTGCACAAAATGGGCTTGCCGGAGGAGGACTTCAACTCCTACGCCACCCACCGCGGCGACCACCTGACCGCGCAGCGCGCCACCTTCGCCAACCCCACGCTGAAGAACGAGATGGTGCTGGAAGACGGCAAGGTGAAAGCCGGTTCGCTGGCGCGTGTTGAGCCGGAAGGCAAGGTCACGCGCATGTGGGAAGCCATCGAGACCTATATGGAGCGCAAGCAGCCGCTGATCATCATCGCCGGTGCGGACTACGGCCAGGGTTCCTCGCGCGACTGGGCCGCCAAGGGCGTGCGCCTGGCCGGCGTGGAAGCCATCGCGGCCGAAGGCTTCGAGCGCATCCACCGCACCAACCTGGTGGGCATGGGCGTGCTGCCGCTGGAGTTCATGCCGGGCGTGAACCGCCTGACCCTGGGCATAGACGGCACCGAGACCTACGACGTGCTAGGCGAGCGCACCCCGCGCGCCACGCTGACGCTGGTGATCACGCGCAGGAACGGCGAGCAGCTCAACGTTCCCGTCATCTGCCGCCTGGACACCGCCGAGGAAGTTTCGATCTACGAAGCGGGCGGCGTGCTGCAGCGCTTCGCGCAGGACTTCCTCGAATCCGCAAAGGCCGCATAAGTGCTGGCGGGTTAAGCGCTTCGCGCTAACCCGCCCTACGAAATCCCGGAGGCGTTCCGGTATCACGTAGGGCGGGTTAGGCCGAAGGCCGTAAGCCGCCATTTCACCAGGACCAAAAAATATGGCACACCAAACTCAAATCAAAATCCCCGCCACCTATATGCGCGGCGGCACCAGCAAGGGCGTGTTCTTCCGGCTGCAGGACTTGCCGGCGGCCGCGCAAGTGCCGGGCAAGGCGCGCGACGCCTTGCTGCTGCGCGTGATCGGCAGCCCGGACCCTTACGGCAAGCAGATCGACGGCATGGGCGGCGCCACCTCCAGCACCAGCAAGACGGTCATCCTGTCCAAGTCCGCCAGGGCGGAGCATGACGTGGACTACCTCTTCGGCCAGGTCGCTATCGACAAGGCCTTCGTGGACTGGAGCGGCAACTGCGGCAACCTGTCCGCCGCCGTTGGCGCTTTCGCCATCAGCGGCGGCCTGGTGGACGCGGACCGCGTGCCGCGCGACGGCGTGGCCGTGGTGCGCATCTGGCAGGCCAACATCGCCAAGACCATCATCGCCCACATCCCCATGTCCAATGGCGAAGTGCAGGAAACCGGCGACTTCGAACTGGACGGCGTGACCTTCCCGGCCGCCGAAGTGCAGCTCGAATTCATGGACCCGGCGGCGGACGAGGAGGGCGCCGGAGGCTCGATGTTCCCGACCGGGAACCTGGTCGACGAGCTGGAGGTGCCCGGCGTGGGCACCTTCAAGGCCACGATGATCAACGCCGGCATTCCCACCATCTTCGTCAACGCGGAAGACATCGGCTACACCGGCACCGAGCTGCAGGACGCCATCAATGGCGACGCCAAGGCGCTGGCCCGCTTTGAAACCATACGCGCGCACGGCGCGCTGCGCATGGGCCTGATCAAGCATATCGACGAAGCGGCGCAGCGGCAGCACACCCCCAAGGTGGCCTTCGTGGCGCCGCCGGCCGGCTACACCTCGTCCAGCGGCAAGCAGGTCGCGGCGGGCGACATCGACCTGCTGGTGCGCGCGCTCTCGATGGGCAAGCTGCACCACGCCATGATGGGCACCGCTGCGGTGGCCATCGGCACGGCGGCGGCGGTGCCGGGCACGCTGGTCAACCTGGCCGCCGGCGGCGGAGCACGCAGCGCGGTGCGCTTCGGCCATCCGTCCGGCACGCTGCGGGTGGGTGCCGAGGCGGCCCGGGCGGACGGCGAATGGAGCGTCACCAAGGCCATCATGAGCCGCAGCGCGCGGGTGCTGATGGAGGGCTGGGTCCGGGTGCCGGGCGACGCTTTCTAGCCTGTCACTGTCCTTGCTTTGTTGTAACTATGCCCGCTATACGCGGGCATAGCCGCTTTTAGAGGCCGCTGTCGGCGTGCGCGGTGGCGGACCCGCACGTTGTGGTTTATGATCTGCCAACTACGCTGCCACAGGAGACCGGCACGTTACTAAAAGGTGCCCAGGTGTACATGAGTCGTGTTCCACCCCATCCGGATTCCGTGGCCGAAGCCTTGCAGCTGATCGGCCTGCCAGCGTGCGCATGCGGCGGCGACGGGCTGGTGCTCGCCTCCAGCCCGGAACTGGACGAACTGCTGGGCTTCGCCGCCCGTGGCCGTCCGGTGGCTGACGTGTTCGCGCGCCACGCGCGCAGCGACAGCATGGCGCGGCTGGACGCCGCCATGGGCGGCAAGGCCGGCGCTGGCGCTGCGGACAGCGCCGACGCCAAGGCGGCGCGGCAATGGGACAGCTGCCTGGCCCACGCCACCGGCCAGTACATCCCGGTGCAGGCCACGCTCAAGCCCCTGCCCGGCGAAGGCCCGGCGGCCGGCGCCATCGTGGTGTTCCACGACACCAGCGGCTTCCAGCGCGACCAGCGCGCGCTGCGCAAGACCTTGCTGGAACAGCAGGCCATCCTGGAAAACGCGGCGGTCGGCATCATCTTCGGCAAGTCGGGCTCCATCATCGAGTGCAATATCCGCGCGGCCGAAATGTTCGGCTATGCGCGCGACGAGTTGGAAGGCGCCAGCGGCAATATCCTGTACGGCAGCGACGAAATCCGCCAGGGCGTGGCCGATCAGTCGCGCCCCTTGCTGACGCAGGGGCAGTCCTACAAGACCGAAATCCAGCTGCGCCGCAAGGACGGCACGCTGTTCTGGGGCCGCCTGTATGGCCGTTCGCTCGACCCGTCCGACATCGCCGAGGGCACGGTCTGGATCGTGGAGGACATCAGCGAGCAGCGCGCAGCCGAGGAAAGCATGCGCCAGCTGCTGATGGAGCAGAACGCCATTCTCGACAATGCCTCGGTCGGCATCCTGTTCACCAAGGCGCAGACCCTGTTGAACTGCAATCCGCGCATGGCCGAAATGTTCGGCTACACGCGCGAGGAAATGTACGGACGCCCGGCGGTGGAAGTATTCCCCTCGCCGCAGGCCTACGCCGAATTCGGCATGGAGGCCGGCCCCTTGCTGGGCAGCGGCCAGCCCTTCGAGAAGAAGGAATTCCAGTTCAAGCGCAAGGACGGCAGCCTGCTGTGGTGCCGCGTGCGGGCACAGGCCATCAGCCACGAGCGCAGCGATGGCGGCACCATCTGGATCATGGAAGACATTACGCAGTCGCGCCAGACGCAGATGGAAGTCGAAGCCATCATGACGAACGCGTCGATCAGCATCCTGTTCACCAAGAACCGCATCATCACGCGCTACAACCGCGGCTTTGCGGAGATGTTCCGCTACGAAGGCGACGAGGGCCTGGGCCTGACCGGCATGTCGCTGTATCCGTCGCAGGCCGCCTACGAGCGCCTGGGCGCGGCCGCCACGCCCTTCCTCATGGTGGGCAAGCCCTTCCAGACCGAAGTGGAAATGCGGCGCAAGGACAACACCACCTTCTGGGCCCAGCTGATCGCCTACGTGGTGAATCCGGACGACCCCAGCCAGGGCACCATCTGGATCGCCGAAGACCGCACCGAACAGAAGCTGGCCGAGGAATCGCTGCGCAACGCGCTGCTGGAAAACCAGGCGATACTGGACAGCGCGGTGCTGGGCATCTCGGTGTGCGAGGGCGGCTACAACCTGCGCTGCAACACCAAGATGGAAGAACTGTTCGGCTACGCGCCGGGCGAAATGAACAACCTGAGCGTGCAGGCCTTCTACGCCGATATCGAGTCCTGGGACATGGCGCGCAAGCAGACCGCGCGCGACTTCCGCTCCGGCCACGTCAACACCTCCGAGTACCAGCTGGTGCGCAAGGACGGCAGCCGCTTCTGGGCGCGCCTGTCCGGCCGGCCCTTCGACATGGCGCAGCCGCGCGGCCGCTCGGTATGGCTGGTGGACGACATCACCGCGCGCCGCGCCGACGCCGAAGCGGTGCGCCAGGCGCGCGATGAACTGGAAGTGCGGGTGCTGGAACGCACCGCCGAACTGGCCGGCGCCAACGCCCAGCTGCAAGGCGAGATCGTCGAACGGCGCCAGGCCGAGGCGCGCGTGCACCACATGGCCTACCACGACACCCTGACCGGCCTGCCCAACCGCGCGCTGCTGGCCGACCGCCTGGACCGCGCCATGCTCTCCGCGCAGCGCTCCGAGCGGCGCCTGGCTGTGATGTTCCTGGACCTGGACCGCTTCAAGACCATCAACGACTCGCTGGGCCACCTGACCGGCGACCAGCTGCTCAAGGAAGTGGCCAGCCGCCTGTGCCGCGCCGTGCGCGCCAGCGACACCGTGGCCCGCCTGGGCGGCGATGAATTCGTGGTGCTGGTGCCGGGCATACGCTCGATCGAAGAAGCGAGCCGGGTGGCCGAGAAAATCATCGAATCGCTGGCTGTGCCTTTCCCGCTGGAAGGGCGCATGCTGCACATCACGCCGTCCATCGGCATCTGCGTCTACCCGGACGACGGCGAGGACGTGGAAACGCTGATGCGCCACGCCGACGGCGCCATGTACCACGCCAAGGCGTCCGGCCGCAACAACTACCAGTTCTTCACGCCGAAGATGAACGTGTCGGCGGCGCAGCGCTTCGAGCTGGAAAACAGCCTGCGCAGCGCGCTGTCGCTGGGCCAGTTCGAACTGCATTTCCAGCCCATCATGGACATCGCCACGCGCCGCGTGCACGCCATGGAGGTGCTGCTGCGCTGGCGCCGTCCCGGCCAGGGGCTGGTGATGCCGGACAGCTTTATCCCGCTGATCGAAGAGAACGGCATGATCGTGCCGATAGGCGAGTGGGTGATGCGCAGCGCCTGCGAGCAGAGCATGGAGTGGCTCAGGATGGGCCTGCAGCCGGTGCCGCTGGCCGTGAATTTGTCGCCGCGCCAGTTCATGCACCGCGGCCTGGTGGAATCGATCCGCCGCATCCTGGACGAAACCGGCATAGACCCGTCCATGATCGAGTTTGAAATCACCGAGACGGCGCTGATGCAGCACGGCGAGCACACCATGGAAATCCTGGGGCAGATCAACGCCATGGGCATCCGGCTGTCGATCGACGATTTCGGCACCGGCTATTCCAGCCTGGCTTACCTGAAGCGCTTCCCGGTCAGGAAGATCAAGATCGACCGCGCCTTCATCAAGGAGCTGGAGGAGAGCGCGGAGGACCGCGCCATCGTGGCGGCCATCATCGCGCTATCGGACAGCCTGCAGATGCCGGTGGTGGCTGAAGGCGTGGAAACGGAAGGGCAGTTCGCCCTGCTGCAGCGCCAGGGCTGCCGCTATGCGCAAGGCTATCTGTTCTCGCAGCCGGTCCCCCACGCCAACGCCCAGCACATGCTGGACCGGAAAACGGCTTAGTCGCTCAGCGTGGCGATCACCGGCGCGTGGTCCGAAGGCTGTTCCCACTTGCGCGGCGCGCGGTCCACCATGCAGGCCGTGCAGCGCGCGGCCAGCGGCGGCGACAGCAGCACATGGTCGATGCGCACGCCCTTGTTCTTCTGGAAGCCCAGCATGCGGTAATCCCACCAGCTGAAGGTCTTCTCGGCCTGTTCGAACAGGCGGAAGGAATCCGTCAGGCCCAGCGCGAACAGCGCCTGCAGCGCGGCGCGCTCCGGCTCCGAGCACAGCACCTGTCCGGCCCACGCCACCGGATCATGCACGTCGCGGTCGTCCGGCGCGATGTTGTAGTCGCCCAGCACGGCCAAGTTGGGGTGCTGCGCCGCTTCCAGTTCCAGCCAGTGGCGGAACGACGCCAGCCAGCCCAGCTTGTATTCATACTTGTCCGTGCCCACCGCCTGGCCGTTCGGCACATAGGCGCACACCACGCGCACGCCGGCCGTGGTGACGGCCAGGATGCGCTGCTGCGCGTCCTCGTAATGCGGATTGTTGACCACTACGTCCGTCATCGGCTGCTTGGACAGGATGGCCACGCCGTTGTAGGTCTTCTGGCCGCTGAACACCACGTGGTAGCCGGCCGCCTCGATGGCGGCGGTAGGGAACTTGTCGTCGGTCAGCTTGGTCTCTTGGATGCACAGCACATCGACCGGATTTTCCTCCAGCCATTTGAGCACGTGGGGCAGGCGGACGTTCAGCGAGTTGACGTTCCAGGTTGCGAGTTTCATGGCGTTTGTCTTTCTTCGTAAATCAAGTTTTCACGCATTCTAACCGAATGCCTCGCCGCGTTCCGCATCGAGCAGGAAGTCCCGCAGCAGCTGGGCGCTGGGGCCGATGCGCTGGGCGTGGACCAGGTAGATTTCCAGCGGCGCGGTCTCCACTTCCGGCAGCACATGCACCAACTCGCCCGACGCGATCAGCGCGGCCGCGTCGTAGGCGGGCAGGCGCGCCATGCCTTCGCCGGCCAGCACGAAAGCCAGCCGCGCCGCCGCGCTGTCGGTCACCACGTCGCCCCGGATGGGGATCAGGATCTCCTGCCCGCCGGCGCGCGCGGCCAGGCTGCGCTGGCTGGGCGGGTAGGCGATCCAGCGGTGTGATCCCAGCTCGGCCACGGTGGCTGGCGCGCGGTGGCGGCGCAGGTAGGCGGGCGAGGCGCACAGCATGGTCTGTTCGCGCAGCAGGCGGCGCGCGATGAGCGCGGAATCGGCCAGCGGCCCGGCGCGCACGGCCAGCTCTATGCCGTGCTGCACCAGATCCACATTGGCGTCGCTCATGGCCACGTGCAGGCGGATGGCCGGATAGCGCCGCCGGAACTCGAGCAGCGCCGGCAGGATGCGCTTGTTGCCGAAGTGGTGGGAGCAGGTGATGCGGACCTCGCCGCGCGGTTCGGCGCGCAGCAGCTCCATGCCGCGTATGCCGTCCTGCGCCTCGTCGAGCAGGCGTTCGCAATGCACGCGGAAGGCTTCGCCGGCCGGCGTGAGGCTGAAGCTGCGCGTGCTGCGCTGGGCCAGCGGCACGCCCAGCTTGGCTTCCAGCGCGCGAATGTGGTGGCTGACGACGGCGCGGGTCAGCCCCAGCGCGCGGGCGCCGGCGGCGAAGCTGCCGCTGCGCACCACGGTCGCAAACACCGCCATGGCGCGCAGCTCGTCGAGTATGGGGGAGTGGTCTTTCATTTCAAAGATTGTATCAAATTGTTTGACATTGAGTCATGCTGGCAGTATCTACCCGATATCCTTGCGCGCTCCTATAGTTAGCTCATGCCCCGGAACACTGGGATTTCTTGCAGACTGAAGGAGATTGCCATGAGTGTGAAACATGTACTGTTTATTTTGACAAATGCCGCTGAAATCGGCCCGAACAAACGCGCTACGGGATATTTCTTCCCTGAAGTCGCCCACCCGGTGGAAGTATTCGAGCATGCGGGTGTTGCGGTGGAATACGCGTCGCCGCTGGGCGGCACCCCTCCGCATGACGGCTACGACGAGAACGATCCGGCGCAGCGCGCCTTCCTCGGCAGCCCGGCCATGCGCCGCATGGCGCACAGCCGCAAGCTGTCCGAAGTCGATGTGGCCAACTACGACGCCATCTTCTTCCCCGGCGGCCTGGGTCCCATGGTGGACATCGCCACCGACCCGGACGTGAAGCGCGCCGTGGCGCGTGCCTGGGATGCGGGCAAGATCGTGGCCGCCGTCTGCCACGGCCCCGCCGCCTTGCTGGGTGTGACGCTGGCGGATGGCACGCCGCTGCTGCGCGGCCGCCAGCTGACTTCCTTCTCGAACGAGGAGGAAGCGGGCTACGCCGAGGCCGACGTGCCCTTCAAGCTGGAGGATGCGCTGCGTGAAGAAGGCGCCGCGTACTCGGCGGCGGCAGTGTGGCAGGAGAAGGTGGTGGTCGACGGGCGCTTGCTGACCGGCCAGAATCCGGCCTCGGGCGCGCCGCTGGCGCAAGCCATCGTCGCCGCGCTGAACGGAGCGCAGCAATGAGCGCGGCCGGCCACATCACCGTCGCCGCCCGCTGGCAGGTGAAGGAGGGCGCTTTCAGCGAAGTGCTCGCCATCGTTGCCGAATTGCGTCCGCTGTCGCTGGGCGAGCCGGGCTGCCTGGGCTACGAGGTGTACCAGGGCGTGGACGCGCCGAACAGCCTGCTGCTGTTCGAGCGCTACCGCGACGAGGCCGCGCTCGACGCCCACAAGCAGTCGTCCCACTACCAGGGCCTGGTGGTGGGGCGCATCCTGCCCCTGCTGGAGGACCGGCGGGTGGAATTTTTCAGCGCGAAGTAAGTCCAAGCCCGCTAGCGTCGCAGCGGGCTTTTTCTATTGTGTTGGCGGAAATCTTACAAAGCCGCATCATATAGCCTGGTAAAAAAGCCGGCCGGAAACCGTACTGTAAATGGCACTATCGATAGGCAAGCTGTTTGCAAAATGTAACAATCTAAAAAATAATTGCCGATAGTGCTTCATTGTTATCAAATTGGTACTAATATTCCATAAACGGCTGCCGAAAACAGAAATATACTTAAAGAACTCGGGATGACACTGAATTTTCCACGCAGCAACACTTTTGATGCAAAAAAAGTTAGAATATCGTTGGAACGCATCAATAAATGGTACTATTGGGAAATAGTTGTTGTTTAAACAGTGAGATGTGCGCGAAGCATTTGTAAAGGACTGAAATGCGATCTGCATTTGAAGCATGGGCGCAACGCGATGGCCACATTGTGCGCCGCCGCGAAGACAAGCCAGAAGAATACCTGGTATTCGAAACGCAACGCCGCTGGGTGATCTGGCAGGCGGCGCTGGAGCACGGCAAAACGCCGGCGGGGCGAAAGACGGCAGCGCAGAAGGAAGCAGCTGCCGCCGAGAAAGCCGCCGCTGCGCGTTCGCCGGGCCTGCAGCGCGCGCCGGCCTTGAGCCAGGACGACGCTGTGGTTCGCAACCAGGTGCTCAATGAGGTACTGGACGCGTTTTCGCGGCTGAATGGCGAGTCGGGCATGGAAGACATACTCCAGGTGATACAGAGCCTGAAGCAGCCTGCCAAGCCGCAAGCCATCGAGCGTGCAATGGACAGCAAGGCCATCGAGCGCTAACAGCCGCCGATACGGCTTGCAGCGGGCAGCGCCTGACGGCGCCGCCCCGGATAGTTGCCGCCTTGCCTAAAGGACTCATATGTCCCGCCCAGCCTTGTTTGCCGCTGCTGCCGCCCTGACGTTGGTGGCCGGCTGCGGCACTCTGACCGAATCCCCGACCCAGCAAGTGCTGGTGCAGACCGTGCTCGACCACCGCGAAGTGGCGGGCGTGGGCTGCATCCTGTACAACGACGCGGGCAAATGGTTTGTCACCACGCCTGCGCGCGTGGAAATCCGCAAGAGCTCCGGCCAGCTGCGGGTGGACTGCCGCCTGGAGCGCGCCGCCTGGGCTTTCGAGAAAATCAATTCCAGGGAAAACGGTACGCTGTGGGGCAATGTGGCCCTGACGGCAGGCGTGGGCATCGTGGTCGACCGCAACACGGGGCAGGGCTTCGACTATCCCGCCGTGCTGACGGTGGAGATGAAGCGTTTCGATGCGGGAGACGGGCGCGCGCCGCCGGATGCGGGACGCGCGGTGTACTGAGCAAAAAAAACGGGCCTTGCGGCCCGTTTGTTATTTATACCCTGTTGATCAGGAAGTTCGTCAGCAGCGGCACCGGACGGCCGGTGGCGCCCTTGGCGCCGCCCGACTTCCAGGCGGTGCCGGCGATGTCCAGGTGGGCCCAGTTGTACTTGCGGGTGAAGTTCTCCAGGAAGGCGGCCGCCGTGCACGACGCGCCGCCCGGCGAGCCGATGTTGGCCAGGTCGGCGAAGTTGGACTTCAGCTGCTCGTTGTACTGTTCGCCGATCGGCAGGCGCCAGGCGGTGTCGCCGGTAGCTTTGCCCGCTGCCAGCAACTCGGCCGCCAGCGCGTTGTGGGCGTCGTCGTCGCGCGTGAACAGGCCGCTGTTGTGGTGGCCCAGGGCCACGATGCAGGCGCCGGTCAGGGTGGCGATGTCGATCACGGCGGCCGGGTTGAAGCGCTCGGCATAGGTCAGGGCGTCGCACAGCACCAGGCGGCCTTCGGCGTCGGTGTTCAGGATCTCGATGGTCAGGCCGTTCATGGAGCTGACGATGTCGCCCGGCTTGGTGGCGCGGCCGGAAGGCATGTTCTCGCAGGCGGCGATCACGCCGATCACGTTCGATTTCAGGCCCATTTCGCCGATGGCGCGGAAGGTGCCCAGCACGGAAGCGGCGCCGCACATGTCGTACTTCATCTCGTCCATGCCGGGGCCGGCCTTGATCGAAATGCCGCCGGTGTCGAATGTGATGCCTTTACCTACCAGCACCACCGGCGCGTCCTTGGCCTTGCCGCCTTTGTGCTTCAGCACGATGAACTTGGGCGGCTGCTCGCTGCCGTTGGTGACGGACAGGAAGCTGCCCATCTTCAGCGCTTCGAGCTGCTTGCGGTCCAGGATCTCGACGTCGAAGCCGAAGTCCTTGGCCAGCTTCTTGGCGGTGTTGGCCAGGTAGGTCGGGGTGCAGACGTTGGCCGACAGGTTGCCAAGGTCCTTGGTCAGTTCCATGCCGTTGGCGATGGCGACCGCTTGCGACAGCGCCAGCTTGTTGGCGGCGTTGTTGGCCACAGCCAGCGCCACTTTCTTCACGCCGGCAGGGGCCGGGTCTTTTTTGCTCTTCTGGCTGTCGGTGCGGTAGATGCTCTCGCGGCCGGCCTGCACCACGGTGCGGATGGCCCACGCCGCGTCGCGCTCTTTCACTTCTTCCATTGGTAGTGCGATAATGGCGTCCGCCGCGCCCAGGGTGGAAAACACCTTGATCGCAGCTTGCACGCCGGAGGCGAAGCTTTTCTCGCCGGCCGCTTCATCGGCGCCCAGGCCGACCAGCAGCACGCGTTCGGCGGCGGCGCCCTTCAGGCCGCGCAGCAGCAGCGAGGTGCCCGCTTTGCCGGTGATGTCGCCGGACTTCAGCGCAGCCGTGATTTCGCCGGCGCTGTCGAGGGCCTTGGCGGCTGGCGACAGCTTCTTGTTTTCGAATACCGCGACGGCGATGCAGCCGGTTTTGGCGGACGCAATGGTGTTTTTTGCGTCGAATGCTTTTATGCTAAAGTCCATTAGATTTCTCCGTGTAGGCTTGGTTCTTACTTAACTTGACGACCGAATTATAAACTTCGAATGATTTTTCAACGTGCCCTTCAGCGCGAGCTGGCCAGTGCCGCCGGGGCAACCTTCACGGTGCTGTTCTCCCTCATCGTCACCTGGACCCTGATCACCATCCTCGGCAGAGCCGCGGGCGGCAAGGTCGCATCGAGCGACGTGGTCGCGCTGATTGCGTTCGCAGCCCTGAATTATCTGCCAACTGTCCTGATACTCACCAGCTTTATTTCTGTGCTGATGGTGGTGACCCGCAGCTACCGCGATTCCGAGATGGTGGTGTGGTTCGCCTCCGGCCTGAGTCTGGCGCGCTGGCTGCGCCCCGTGCTGACCTTTGTGCTGCCCATCGTGCTGCTGATCGGGGTGCTCAGTTTCTACGCCACGCCCTGGGCCAAGCAGAAAAGCAGCGAGTACTCCGAGCGCTTCCAGAAACGCGAAGACCTGCAGCAGGTCTCGCCCGGCCAGTTCCGCGAGTCGGCGTCCGCCAACCGCATCTTCTTTGTTGAAGGCGTGTCCGGCCAGAGCGCGGTGGTGCACAATGTATTCGTCAACACCGTCGACGAAAAAGGCACGGCCACCGTGGTGGCCAAGGAAGGCGTGGTCACCACCACGCCCGAGGGAGACCGCTTCCTGGTGCTGAACAACGGCCGCCGCTACCAGGGCACGCCCGGCAGCGCCGATGTGCAGACCATGGAATTTGAGCGCTACAGCATGCGCGTGGCCAGCAAGTCGCAGGAACTGGGCGGCGCGCGCGGCGTGGACGCCATGCCGAGCGCGGAACTGTTCAAGGGCACCGGCCCCATTATCCACGGCGAAATCCTGTGGCGCGTTGCGCTGCCGATTACCGGCCTGCTGCTGCCGCTGCTGGCCATACCGCTCGGCTTCGTCAATCCGCGCGCGGGCAGTTCGACCAACCTGATCGTGGCCGTGCTGGTCTTCTTCAGCTACATCAACCTGGTGAAGGTGCTCGAAGCGAGCGTGCGCCAGGGCCGCCTGAAATTCGCGCTGTCGTGGTGGCCGCTGCACGTGGGCCTGGCCGTGCTGGTGGCGCTGCTGTTCATCTGGCGCCAGAACGTGAACCATCGTTATCATCCGCTCGTGCTGTGGGCCGCCATCAAGCGCGGCAAGCAGCCGGCCAGGGAAGCATCCGTCAAATGAGTATCCTGCAACGCTATTTCGCCTCCTCGATCGCGCAGGCGGTGGCCTTTGTGCTGCTCGCGCTGCTCGCCCTGCTGGCCTTCCTGGACCTGACCGGCGAGCTGCCGTCCGTGGGCAAGAACGGCTACAGCCTGCAGCACGCGCTGCTGTACGTGGTCATCATGGTGCCGGAGCAGATCTATCGCGTGCTGCCGGTGGCCACGCTGATCGGCACCATCTACACCATGGCGCAATTCGCCTCGTCGTCCGAATTCACCATCATGCGCGCGGCCGGCATGTCCACCCGCATGGCGATCGGCATGCTGTTCAAGATAGGCCTGGTGATCGTGGCGGTGACTTTTATCGTCGGCGAGCTGATCGTGCCGCGCACTTCGCCGCTGGCGGACAAGGTGCGCCTGACGGCGCAGGGCGCCACGGTGTCGGCCGAGTTCCGCTCAGGCCTGTGGACGAAGGACATCATCAAGAGCGACGGCCTGACCGGCGAAGTGCTGGGCTCGCGCTTTTTCAATGTGCGCGAAGCGCGGCCGGACGGCCAGCTGCTGGACGTGAAGCTCTACGAATTCGACAACAGCTTCCGCCTGCGCGCGCTGATCCAGGCCAAGCGCGCCAACTTCCAGGGCAAGAGCGTCTGGCGGCTATATGACGTGACCGAGAGCCGTTTCAGCAATCCGGCCCTGCTGGTGGCTGGCGCGGCGGCCACGGTGCAGAACCACTTTGCGCAGGAAACCAGCCGGATCGAGGTGGTGAAGCTGGAATCGCGCGACCTGGTGTCCGAGATCACGCCGAAAATCCTGACCGTGTCGCGCAGCGATCCAGGACGCATGACGGCCAATGAACTGGTGGTCTACACCCGCCACCTGCAGGAGAACAAGCAGGAAACCAAGGTGTTCAAGGTCGCGTTCTGGAAGAAGCTGATCGATCCGCTGGCCGTGTTCGTGCTGATGGCGCTTGCGCTGCCGTTCGCCTACCTGCACGCGCGCAGCGGCGGTGTGAGCCTGAAAGTCTTCGTCGGCATCATGATAGGCGTGAGCTTCCTGCTGGTGAACACCCTGTTCTCGCACGTGGGCATGCTGAGCACCTGGCCTCCCTTCCTCACGGCGGCGGCCCCCAGCGTGCTGTATCTGCTGCTGGCCATGGGCGCGCTGTGGTGGGTGGAGCGGCACTGATGGACACAACCATGAACAAAAAAGCACTCATCCTGTTTGCGCACGGCGCGCGCGCCGCCAGCTGGGCGGAGCCGTTCGAGCGCCTGCGCGGCATCACGCAAGCCCGTTTGGCGGACGTGGACGTGTCGCTGGCCTTCCTGGAATTGATGTCGCCGCGCCTGCCGGAGCGGGTGGCCGAGCTGGCCGCCGCCGGGGTGGCGGAAGTGGCGGTGGTGCCGGTGTTTCTCGGCCAGGGCGGCCATGTGCTGCGCGATCTGCCGCTGATGCTCGATGAGCTGCGCGCCGCCTACCCGGCGATCCGCTTCAGCGTGGCCGAAGCGGTGGGGGAAAACCCGGCTGTGCTGAACGCCATTGCCGATTACTGCATTGGCACGGTCGCCGGCGCGCCGCCGGGCGGCTAGGTCTTACTCCTCGCCTTCGGCTTCGGACTGGGCGGCCATGGCCGCCAGCGTGGAGCCGGGCTGCTCAAGCTCGCGCTGGATAATGGCGCGCAGGCCGTCCGAACGGATCGCGTCCAGCGCCAGTTTCTGCATATTGTCCGCTTCGCCGTCTTCTTCCAGGCCGTTCAGCACGGCCAGCACCAGGCGCACTTCCTTCGCATAGTTCAGCACATAGGCCAGCAGCGTGGGCGCGGCCGATGCCGGCTGGTTGGCCAGCGCGTCGGCGCCGTCGTTCAGGCGCGCGGCCAGCGCCTCGATGCGGCCGGACGGCGAAGGCAGGAATCGGCGCGCCAGCTGGAAGTCGTTGCACTTCACCAGCGCGGTCATGGCCAGTTCGGCGCATTGTTCAGCCAGGGCGGAGTCGACTTCATCGAGTTTCAGGAACAGCGCATGGGTGGCGCCCACTTCGCGCAGCGCCTCGTTGATGGCGGCCACTTCGCGGAAGCGCTCCACGGTGGCGGCGCCCAGCAGCATGCGCGACGATTCGCGGTCGCGGATGCTTTTCAGGGCCGCCAGGGCCGGCGGGAAGGCGTCGGCCAGGTAGATCCAGTCGCGCAGGGCGAAGGACAGGCGCACGCCGCGCCAATCCGGCGACACCTCCAGCGCATGGTCATGCAGCCAGAGGTGGTCCTTCAGCGCGTCCTGGTAACGGCCTGCGAGACGGGCTTCGCGGGCGCGTTCAAATACTTCATTCGGCTGCTGCATATCACCTCCTTGGAAATCGAAGGCGATATTCTAACAGGCGCAGCCTGATGCTTCACCAGACCCGGCAGAGCTTCTCCTTGGGCTTGACCATGGCCTGGCCGGGTTTGCAGGAGAAGGCCTTGGCGAATTCCGGCATATTGACCACCAGGCCGTTGATGCGGTATTTGCCCGGCGAATGCGGATTGGTGAGCGCATTCACGCGCAGCCGCTCGGGGCGCTCGTTCTCGCAGGTCCATTGCGCCGTACCGACGAAGAAGCGCTGTTCGGGCGTCAGGCCGTCGCGGTTTTCCAGCACCTTGCCGGCGATTTCGGTTTTCCACGCCATCCAGGCCAGCACCAGGCCGCCCAGGTCGGCCGCGTCCTCGCCCAGCGTCAGCTTGCTGTTGATCTTGATGTCGTCCACGATGGTGTACTGCGCGTACTGGTCCACGATGCACTGCGCGCGCTGCGTGAAGGCCTTGGCGTCCTGCTTGCCCCACCAGTCCTTCAGGTTGCCCTTGGCGTCGAACTGGCGGCCTTCGTCGTCGAAGCCGTGTATCAGCTCATGGCCTATGGTGCCGCCTGTGTTGCCGTAGTTGGGCGCATCGTCCATTTTGGAATCGAACAGCGGCGGCTGCAGCACGCCCGCAGGGAAGTTAATGTCGTTCATCTGCGGGTTGTAATAGGCGTTCACGGTGGGCGGCGTCATGCCCCATTCCGAGCGGTCCAGCGGCTTGCCTATCTTGTCGAGCTGGCGCCGTACTTCGAAGGCGGTGCCGCGCACCACGTTGCCCGCAAAGTCGCCGCGCGAGACGCTGTAGGCGCTGTAGTCGCGCCAGTTATCCGGGTAGCCGATCTTGTTGGCCACCGCGTGCAGCTTCTCGCGCGCCTTTTCCTTGGTGGGCTCGCTCATCCAGGTCAGCGCGTTGATGTCCTGCTCCATGGCGGCCTCGATCTGGCGCGTCATGTGCAGCGTCTTTTCCTTCAGCTCCGGGCTGAAGGCGCGGCTGACGAACTCCTGGCCCAGCGCCTCGCCCAGCTGCTGGTCCACCAGCTGCACGCAGCGCTTCCAGCGCGGCTTCTGCTCGGGCGTGCCCAGCAGGGTCTTGTGATAGAAGGCGAAGTTCTCGGCCACAAAGTCCTGTGACAGGAAGGGCGCCATCGCGCGCGTGGTGTGCCAGCGCAGATAGGTCTTGATGTCGTCCAGGCTCAGCTGCTTCAGACTCTTGTTCAGCGCGCGCAGGTAGGCCGGCTCGGTGGCGTTGAAGCTGTTCACGCCTTCCATGCCCACCGCTTGCAGATAGTCCTTCCAGCTGAAGGCCGGCGTCATGGACTGCAGGCCTTTGAGGTCGGTCTTGTGGAACAGTTTGTAGGGGTCGCGCTGGTCCACGCGGGACAGCGAGGCTTGGGCCAGCACGGTTTCGAATTTCAGGATGGCGGCGGCGGCCCGTTTGGCCGCCTGCGGCGTGTCGCCCGCCAGTTCCAGCGAGCGGGCGATATGGGCGGCGTAGTCTGCCCGCATCTTCTTCGATTTGGCGTCGTTCTTCAGGTAGTAGTCGCGGTCGGGCAGGCCGGCGTCGGCGGTGGTGGCGAAGGCGATCACCTGGGTGGAGTCGCCCAGGTCCTGGTTGGACGAGAAGCCGAACAGCATGCTGTTGGCAATGCTGGTGTGCAGCTTGGCCAGCACGCGCGGCAGGTCCTGCTTGGACGCCATGCCGGCGATCAGCGCCAGGTATTCCTGCAGCGGCGCCGCGCCGCGTTCATTGACGGTTTTCTCGTCCATGCAGGCGGCGAAGTAGTCGCCTATTTTTTGCTGGGAGGCGGTGCGGACGCCGTCCTGCGCCGGCTGGGCGGCCAGCGTGGCCAGGATGCCCCACAGGAAGCGCTGGTTGTCCTGCGCGGCCTTGCCGTACACGCTCCACGCGCTCTGGTCGGCGGGGATGGGGTTGTTCTTCATCCAGCCGCCGCAGCTGTACTGGTAGAAGTCTTCGCACGGGTCCACGGTCTTGTCCATGGCCGTCACGTCCAGGCCTGGCGTGTAGGGCAGGGAGGGCAGCGGCGCGTCGGACGATTGGGCGTAGGCGGTGCTGGCGCTGAGGGCCAGCAGCAAGGGGGCGAATTTGCGCATGTGGTGCTCCGTGAGTCGAAGCAGCTATTCTACGGCGGGAATTATTGAAATGGCAATCGCGGCGGCGCTGGCGGGTTACGGCGCGAGCGCCTAACCCGCCCTACGCAAGGGGCAACGGGGCGAGCCGCAATGCGTAGGGCGGGTTAGGCGGAACGCCGTAACCCGCCGTGCTCAGTCGGCGGCTTGATGCGGACGGCGGGCCATGGCGTGGCCGAGCATGACGAGCACCGGTCCGTGCGTCGGCTCCAGTCCGTGCGCCAGCGTGTCCAGCGTGAGGCGCAGGATGCGCTGGTCGGCGCGGCTGACGTTTTCAATCACGACCACCGGCGTGTCCGGCAAGCGCCCTTGCTCCAGCAGGCGCTGCGCGGTGATGATGGCTTCGCGTCCGCCCATGTACTGCACCAGCGTGTCGCTGTCGGGCATGTCCACGTCGGCCGGGTGTTCGGGCGCGGTGCTGGAGGTGAAGAAGGCCACGCTGCGTGACACGCCGCGCTTGGTCAGCGGCTGCTTGGTGGCCGCCGCCGCCGCCACGGCGGTGGTAATGCCGGGCACCACTTCCACTTCAATTCCCGCTTCCTCCAGCGCGCGCAGCTCCTCGTCGGCGCGGCCGAACAGCATGGGATCGCCGCCCTTGAGGCGCACCACCAGCGCGTAGCGGCTGGCGCATTCCACCAGCTGCGCGTTGATGGCCTGCTGCGCGGTGGAGCGCTGGCCCGAGCGCTTGCCGACCGAAATCTTCTCGGCCTGCGGGCACAGTTCCAGCATCTCCGGCGTTACCAGCGCATCGTGCAGCACCACGTCCGCCTGCTGCAGCAGGCGCGCGCCGCGCAGGGTGATGAGATCCTGCGCGCCGGGACCTGCGCCTATCAGGTAGACCTTGCCGTAGCTGGGAACAGGCGCGGACATCGATCAGGCCAGGCGTATCATGCCGGCCGCCACGGTCTGGTGGGTGACTTCATCGATCAGGATGAAGGCGCCCGTCGCGCGGCTGTCGGTATAGTCGTCGGCGGCCAGCGGCTGCTGCACGGTCAGCGCAATGCGTGCCACATCGTTCAGCTTCAGCACTTCCGCGCTGCTGCGTTCCTGGGTGTTGATGTCCAGCAGCGACTCGATCTTGGTGATCTTGGCGGCGGTCTGCTTGGTGCCGTGCTTGATCCAGTACTTGCGGCGCAGGTCCAGCGCGTCTTCCGACAGCCAGCACACGTCCGCGCTCAGGGTCTTCAGCAGCGTGGCAGGCTGCTCGCTGCTGGCGAGCAGGTCGCCGCGCGAGATGTCCAGGTATTCGTTCAGCAGCAGCGTGACCGATTGGCCGGCCGACGCCGACTGGTGCGAGCCTTCCAGCGTCAGGATGTCTTTCACCGTGGCGGCCTGGCCCGAAGGCTGCACCACCAGCTTGTCGCCCACCTTCACATTGCCCGCTTCGATGCGGCCCATGTAGCCGCGGAAGTCGTTCGCTTCGTGGCCGTTGTGGCGCGCCACCAGCTGCACCGGGAAGCGGAACGGCGCGTGGTGGGCTTCGTCGTACACCGACAGCGATTCCAGCAGCTCGATCAGCGTCGGGCCCTTATACCAGGGCATGTTCTCGCCCGCGTCCACCACGTTGTCGCCGCTCAGGGCCGACAGCGGGATAGGCGTGATGTCTTTCAGGCCCAGGGACTGCGCGAATTCCTGGTAGGCCTTGATGATGCGGTCATAGATCGCCTGGTCGTAGTTCACCAGGTCCATCTTGTTCACGGCCACCACCACGTGCTCGATCTGCAGCAGGTGGGCGATGGTGGAGTGGCGCTTGGTCTGGATCAGCAAGTCCACGCCGCCGTCTTCGCGCAGCTTCACTTTCGACACGTCGATCAGGATGATGACGGCGTCGGCGGTGGAGGCGCCGGTGACCATGTTGCGGGTGTACTGCTCGTGGCCCGGGGTGTCGGCGATGATGAATTTGCGCTTGGGCGTGGCGAAGTAGCGGTAGGCCACGTCGATGGTGATGCCTTGCTCGCGTTCCGCTTCCAGGCCGTCCGTCAGCAGCGACAGGTCGATGGTGTCGCCCACGGTGCGCTTGTTCTTGGCGCGCGACACGGCGGCCAGCTGGTCGGCGAAGATGCCTTTGCTGTCGAACAGCAGGCGGCCGATCAGCGTGCTCTTGCCGTCGTCCACGGAGCCGGCGGTGATAAAGCGCAGCAGGCTGGCCTGGTTGTCGGTGTTGTCTATGCGTGCGTTCATCAGAAGTAACCTGCTTTCTTGCGTTTTTCCATGGAGGCTTCGGAGGTCTGGTCGTCCATCCGGGTAGCGCCGCGTTCAGTGATCTGGGTGATGGCCGTTTCGGCGATGATCGCTTCCACCGTTTCCGCGTCCGAGGACACGGGGCAGGTGCAGGAGATGTCGCCCACGGTGCGGAAGCGCACCACTTGGGTTTCCACGGCTTCGCCTTCGCGCGCCGGGGTCAAATCGGTCAGCGGCACCAGCAGGCCGTTGCGCGGGATCACCTGGCGCTCGTGCGCGAAGTAGATCGGCGGCAGCGCCAGTTTTTCGCGGGCGATGTACTGCCACACATCGAGTTCGGTCCAGTTCGAGATCGGGAACACGCGCATGTTTTCGCCTGGATGGACGCGGGTGTTATACAGGTCCCACAGTTCCGGGCGCTGCGCCTTCGGATCCCATTGGCCGAATTCGTCGCGGAAGGAGAAGATGCGCTCTTTCGCGCGGGCCTTCTCTTCGTCGCGGCGGGCGCCGCCGATGCAGGCGTCGAAGCCGTGTTCGGCGATGGTTTCCAGCAGCGTGACCGCCTGCGCGGCATTGCGCGAGTCGGTCTGCGGATTACGCAGGCGCACCGTGCCCTTCTTGATCGAGTCTTCCACCGAGCCCACGATCAGGCGCTCGCCCAGTTCGGCCACGCGCTGGTCGCGGAAGTCGATAACTTCCTGGAAGTTGTGCCCGGTGTCGATGTGCACCAGCGGGAAGGGGAATTTGCCGGGACGGAAAGCCTTTTCGGCCAGGCGCAGCAGCACCACGGAGTCCTTGCCGCCGGAGAACAGCAGGGCAGGGTTGCTGCACTCGGCTGCCACTTCGCGCAGGATGTGGATGGCTTCCGACTCCAGCGTGTCGAGGTGGCGCGCGTTCACGGCGCTCAGGCCTATCGTCGAGGCGTAACGGTCAACTACAGTGTTCATGGCTTTGCCTATTCTATTGTGTCTGTTGGTGCTTGGCGGGTTACGCGCAAGCGCTAACCCGCCCTACGGTGCAGCGGTGTCCGGTGAGTAGGGCGGGTTAGCGCGGAGCGCGTAACCCGCCGGCATTCACGCGGCCACGGGTTTGATGCGTATCAGCTTGCCGTCTACCACGTGCAGGCCGCATTCCTTCGACTCCGGGTTCTCCCACCACCAGCGGCCGGCGCGCACATCCTCGCCCGGCTCGATGGCGCGCGTGCAGGGCTCGCAGCCTATCGAGGGGAAACCCTTGTCGTGCAAGGCGTTGTACGGCACGCCGTTGCCGCGCAGGTAGTCCCACACGTCCTGCTCGGACCAGTCGGCCAGCGGATTGAACTTGGTCATGAAGTGCGCCGGATCGTCTTCCTCCACCATCAGCGAGGTGCGGGTGGCGGCCTGCGCGCGGCGCTGGCCGGTGACCCAGGCCTTGTTGCCGGCCAGGGCGCGGCCCAGCGGCTCCACCTTGCGGATGCGGCAGCACTCCTTGCGCATGTCCACGCTGTCGTAGAAGGCGTTCAGGCCGTTCTGCGCCACGTAGGCCTCCACCGCCTCGGGCTGCGGGCGGTACAGCGCGATCTCGTAGCCGTAGTTTTCCTTCACCTTGTCCAGCATGGCCAGGGTTTCCGCGTGCAGGCGGCCGGTCTCCAGCGAGAAGATGGCGATAGGCAGCTTGGCCTTCAAAATCAGGTCGGTCAGCACCATGTCTTCGGCGGCCAGGCTGGAGGCGAACACCGCTGGCGTGAAATCACGCGCGATGCGCTCCAGCGTCTGCTGCGTGGACTGGATCAGGGCATTGAGCTCGCTCATGGCTGGCGCTCCGATTCAGATGCCGTAGCCGGCGTCGCCGCCGTTGGCTACATTGGCCGACGGCGCGGCGCGGACGGCGCGGCGGAACAGCGGCACCTTCTGGTCCACGGACGCCTGGTAGGTCTCCGAGAAGTCCGACAGGCCCTTGAGCGCATCGTGGATGCTGCGGTCGGCGCGCACGTCGTAGGCGTTGAAGCCCACGCGCTGCATGGAGAACAGCTGGTCGCGCAGCACGTCGCCGATGGCGCGCAGCTCGCCGGCGTAGGCCAGGCGGGTGCGCAGGTTGTAGGCGATGGAGTAGCCGCGGCCGTCGGTGAATTTGGGGAAGTCCACCGCCACCAAGGCGAAGGCGTCCAGCTGGCCTTTCAGCGTTTCAGGACGCTCGTCCGGGCCGAACCACACGCCGATCTCGCCGGCGGCGCGGCGCGCGGCCAGTGCCTCGGCCTGCGCCAGCCAGGTGGCCAGCGGCACGATCACCTTGCCGGCCGGGACGGCCAGCGCGGCCACGTCTTCGGCGCTAGGCGCTTCGCCTGCGGCGCGCAGTACGGTCCAGTCGTCGCCGACAACTTCACGGCCTTTGATAATCAGCTTTTGTTCAGACATATTCATCTTCTCCAACCAGGCGGCCCGCATCGACGATAGGCGTGGCGTATACAAATTCCTTGAACGGCGCAACGCCGATGCGCTGCGTGGTGTCGACGAAGCGTTCGCCTTCCACGCGTTCGCGCACATACACTTGCAGCAGGCGGCCGATCACTTCCGGCATTTGCAGCGCGGAGAACGACGGTCCGATGATCTTGCCGATGGCCGAGTGGTTGCCCTGCGCGCCGCCGATCGACACCTGGTACCATTCGCTACCGTCCTTGTCCACGCCCAGGATGCCGATGTTGCCGACGTGGTGGTGGCCGCAGGCGTTGATGCAGCCCGAGATATTCAGTTCGATGTCGCCGATGTCATGCTGGAAGTCCAGGCTGTCGAAGCGCTCGGCGATGGCCGAAGCGATCGGGATCGACTTGGCGTTGGCCAGGGCGCAGAAGTCGCCGCCCGGGCAGCAGATCATGTCGTTCAGCAGGCCGATGTTGGGCGTGGCCAGTCCGTGCGCCTTGGCTTCCTGCCACAGCGCGAACAACTGGGTCTGTTCCACGTCCGCCAGCACGATGTTCTGCTCGTGCGTCACGCGCAGTTCGCCGAAGCTGTAGCGGTCCGACAGGTCGGCCATGAAGTCCATCTGCTCGGCGGTGGCGTCGCCCGGCGGCACGCCGGTTTTCTTCAGCGACAGCACCACGGAAGCGTAGCCCGGCTGCTTGTGCGGCTTGACATTGCGCTTGAGCCAGTTGGCGAAGGCCTTGTTGTCCGCCTGCGCGGCCAGCGGGTCGATCGCTTCCAGCTGCTTGTACGGGTGAGGCTGGAAGTAGGCGATCACGCGCTCCATTTCCTCCAGCGTCAGCGTTTCTTCGCTGTTCTTCAGGTCTTCCCACTCGGCTTCCACCTGGCGCGCGAATTCTTCCGCGCCGATGGCTTTCAGCAGGATCTTGATGCGGGCCTTGTACTTGTTGTCGCGGCGGCCGTGCAGGTTGTAGACGCGCATGATGGCTTCCACATAGGTCAGCAGGTGTTCGCGCGGCAGGAACTCGCGGATCACGCTGCCCAGGATGGGGGTGCGGCCCATGCCGCCGCCGACCATGACCTTGAAGCCGATTTCGTTCTGCTCGTTGTACACCACGGTCAGGCCGATGTCGTGCACGGCGATGGCGGCGCGGTCTTCCACGGCGCCGTTGACGGCAACCTTGAACTTGCGCGGCAGGGCGATGAATTCAGGGTGGAAGGTGGACCACTGGCGCAGGATCTCGCAGTAGGGGCGCGGATCGATGATCTCGTCCGCCGCCACGCCGGCGAATTCGTCGGTGGTGGTGTTGCGGATGCAGTTGCCCGAGGTCTGGATGGCGTGCATTTCCACCGACGCCAGGTCGGTCAGGATGTCGGGCGACTGTTCCAGCTCGATCCAGTTGAACTGGATGTTCTGGCGGGTGGTGAAGTGGCCGTAGCCCCGGTCGTACTTGCGCGCGATGTGGGCGAACATGCGCATCTGCTTGCTGGCCAGCATGCCATACGGCACGGCGATGCGCAGCATATAGGCATGGCGCTGGTAGTACAGGCCATTCTGCAAACGCAGGGGCAGGAATTCCGCTTCGGTCAGCTCATCGGCCAGACGGCGGCGCACCTGGTCGCGGTACTGCGCGATGCGTTCGCGGACGATGAGGTGGTCGTATTGATCGTATTGATACATATCATTCCTAAAAAAATCGCTTGCCGGCGGGGCTGGCTCTTTCAAAGTATCCCAAACTGGCGCTAATGGTAATAAACTTCATCTTTATTCCAAACGACTTAGTCTTTATTTGCTTATATACGTATTGGGTATAAGCATGAGCGTAAAATACGGTTAGACCGACCCTGAGAACAACAATGAATCTTCATCAATTGCGTTTCGTCCGAGAAGCAGTACGCCAGAACTACAACCTGACCGACGCCGCCAAGGCCTTGTTCACCTCCCAGCCCGGGGTGTCCAAGGCCATTATCGAACTGGAGGAAGAGCTCGGGGTGGACATTTTCACGCGGCACGGCAAGCGCATCCGGGGCCTGACCGAGCCGGGCCGGCTGGTGCTGTCCTCGGTCGAACTGATCATGCAGGAGATCGACAGCCTCAAGCGCATCGGCAAGGAGTACGCGGCGCAGGACAGCGGCAGCTTCACCATCGCCACCACCCACACCCAGGCGCGCTACACGTTGCCCAAGGTGGTGCAGGCTTTTATGCTGAAGTTCCCCAAGGTGCGCTTGTCATTATTGCAAGGCAATCCGCGCCAGATCGCCGAGATGGTGCAGCGCGACCAGGCCGACCTGGCGATCGCCACCGAATCGATCGCCGGAGTTGACAATCTGATCACCTTACCGTGCTACCAATGGGAGCATGTGGTGGTGGTGCCGCCCGACCATCCGCTGCTGAAATCGAAGTCCGTCACGCTGGAGGAGATTGCCGCATTCCCGCTCATCACCTATGATGGCGCCTTCGCCGGCCGCAGCAAGATCGACCACGCGTTCTCGCTGCGCGGCCTGAAGCCGGACGTGCTGCTGGAAGCCATCGACGCGGACGTGATCAAGACCTACGTCGAGCTGGGCATGGGCATAGGCATTATTGCCGGCATGGCCTTCGATCCCGAGCGCGACCGCAGCCTGCGCGCCATCCCGGCCGGCCACCTGTTCGGCATGAACGTGTCGCGCGTGGCGGTCAAGCAGGGCGCCTATTTGCGCAGCTATATCTATACCTTCATCGAACTGCTGGCCCCCACGCTCAACCGCAAGTTGATCGAGCAGGCCATGAACGGTGAAAAAGACACTTACGAGTTGTAAACTGACTATGAAGACCCAAGAACAATACTACGCGGCCGTCGCCGCCACCTACGACCTGCAATACGAGCGTCCCGAGGTGGAAGAAGACCTGGAAGAATTGCACGAAGCGCTGTCCGAGCTGCTGCGCGGCCATAAAGTGCTGGAACTGGCCTGCGGCAGCGGCTACTGGACCGAGGTGATTTCGGACGTGGCCGACTCGGTGCGCGCCATCGACAACAGCCCGCAGATGCTGGCGGCGGCGCGCGAGCGCGGCCTGGACGAGGATTTCGTGCAGTTCACCGAAGCGGACGCCTTCAAGCTGCCGGAAGACATCGCCCCCGGCCAGTTCACGGCCTGCTTCGCCGCCGGCTGGTGGTCGCAAGTGCCGCGTTCGGCGCAGGACAAATACCTGGCCCATCTGCGCGCCAAGCTGGGCAAGGACGTGCTGCTGGTGCTACTCGACAGCAACTACGTCGACGGCTACAGCGCCCCCATCGCGCGTACCGACCTGGACGGCAACACCTTCCACATCCTCACCGACACCAAGGGCGAGCGCTACGACGTGGCGCAAAGCTACCCGTCCGACAGCTGGCTGCGCAAGCGCCTTTCGATCGCCGCCAAGGAAGTGCGCGTCGAACGCCTGGAACACTACTGGCTCGCCACCTGCCGCCTGAAGTAACACCGCCGCCCAACAAAATGGGGTCAGGGTTGATTACGCGGTTCACATGCGGACCATGTAATTAACCCTGACCCCTTTGTTTTTTGGCGTTTGTTGGGAAAGAACAACAATTGTTGATGTCATATTGTTGAAGCATTTGTTAGGCAAGATTCGTCCCGTCAAGTTTCAAGCGACGCTTTCCTCAACAAACAATGGATCAACAAGTGAAAAAACTTACTCTGGCAGCACTGGTAATCGGCGCCTTCTCGGCAAGCGCACAAGCGCAATCCAACGTGACCATCTACGGTCTGGTGGACGCGGGCCTGGTGAAAGAAAGCGGCGGCGTGGCCGGTAGCGTGACCAAAGTCACCAGCGGCATCGGCGGCCAGTCGCGCCTCGGCTTCCGCGGCGTGGAAGACCTGGGCAACGGCCTGTCGGCTGTGTTCGCCCTGGAAAGCGGCATCAAGGTGGACGACGGCGCGCTCGACAACAGCACCAGCACCCTGTTCAACCGCCAGGCCTACGTTGGCCTGAAGAGCAAGGAACTGGGTTCCTTCACCCTGGGCCGCCAGTACACCATGCTGTACAACGCCATGAGCCAGGTCGCCGACCCATTCGGCGCGGGCTACGCCGGTTCGATCAAGAACCTGTTCGCCACCGCCGGCGCCAACACCCGCGTCAGCAACGCCATGGTGTACGCGTCGCCAGTCGTGAACGGTTTCTCGGGCGAGCTGCTGTACGCGCTGGGCGAACAGGCTGGCGACAGCACCGCCGGCCGCCAGATCGGTTTCGGCCTGAACTACGCCCAAGGCCCGCTGAACGCGCGCCTGGTGTACAACAACCGCAACCAGGACACCGCCGCCGTCGGCACCACCCCTGCCAAGAAGCAGGACGAAGCCAAGAACACCCTGCTGGCCGTGAACTATGACTTCACCGTGGTCAAAGCCTTCTTCGCCTACGCCACCGACAAGGGCCTGAACAGCTCGCCTATCCCGGTCGCCAACGCTTTCGGCTACAAGACCGCACCGAAGCCAAGCACCGACGCGCGCGACATCCTGATCGGCGTTTCCGTACCTGCAGGCCCAGGCAATGTGCTGGCTTCCTACACCAGCAAGGATGACAAGACCGTCAACAACCAGGACGCCACCCAGTGGGCCCTGGGCTACATCTACCCGCTGTCGAAGCGTACCAGCACCTACGTTGCTTACGCCAAGATCAAGAACAAGAACGGCGCCGGCTACACCGTTGGCAACAACAACGAAGCCGGTACTGGCGACAAAGCCTTCAACGTGGGCATCCGCCACTCGTTCTAAGCTGGTCTTGCTGGCATGAAAGGGCGCCCTGCGGGGCGCCTTTTTAATTGCCGGGCAGCGGCAGCTCGATCACGATGCGGGTGCCGCCGTCGCCGCTGCTGTCGCGGCCCTGGATGTCGATGGCGCCGTCCAGCGCCCACACGCGCTCGCGCATGCCCAGCAGGCCAAAGGAGTGCGCCTTGTTAAGATCGGCTGAGGAGATGCCGCGCCCGTTGTCTTCTATGGTCAGGTCCAGCCGGTCGTCCTGCCGTTGCAGCGTGATCCACACATGGTCGGCGCCGGCGTGGCGCGACACATTGGTCAGCGATTCCTGCACGATGCGGAACACGGCGGTACTGTAGCGGTCGTCCAGCACCAGTTCCTGCTCGTGCGCGTCGAGCTGGCAGGCAATGCCGTGGCGCTGGCTGAATTCCTGGCGCAGCGTTTGCAGTGCATAGTACAGGCCGCCCTCGTCGAGCGCGTGCGGCCGCAGATCGGCGGCGATGCGGCGCAGCGAGGTGATGGCGCGCTGCAGCAGCTTGTCCATCGAGCGCATCTGGCGCACCGCCTGCGGGGTGGCGGGGCCTTGCTGCTGCAACAGGCTCAGGTCGACGCGCAGCGTGGCCAGCAGCTGGCCCAGATCGTCGTGCAGCTCGCGCGCGATGTGGGTGCGCTCTTCTTCGCGTATGGCTTGCAGGGCGGCGGATAGTTCGCGCAGCTGCTCGTAGGAGCTGGCGCTGTCGGTGGCGCGCCGGCCGGCCGCCTGGCCGTCGCGGCGCGTGCCGTGGCCTGCGGGCTTGGACTGCGGCGGTGCGGGTTTGTCGGGAGTATTCATGTGCGCCCCTCGGTGACCGGGGCGCCGGAGAGCCGGCCCCACGCTCACACAATAGGGCAGCCGCCACGCCGGACTTTGATCTGGCGCAGGGCGGCGTGGATTACATCTGCTTGAACAAGTGCAGGAAGCTGCGCGAGACTTCCAGCTTGTCGGAGCGGTCCTTGATCAGCACCAGGTGGCGGCCCCGGATGTCGCGGGTCACGCCTTCGATGGCGTTCACGTTGACCAGGGTGGCGCGGTGGATTTGCCAGAACAGGTCGGGATCGAGCTCTTCGGCCAAGTCGCGCACCGGCTTGCGTATCAGCGCCTCGTACTTGGCGGTCTGCACGCAGGTGTATTTTTCGTCCGAGCGGAAGAACAGGATTTCCTCCACCGGTATCATGCGCAAGTCCTGGCCGATGCTGGCCTGTATCCATTGCAGATAGGTCTTTTTCGGCGCCGCGATCTTTTCGGCCAGCTGCGACAGCATGGCCGTCACGCTGGCGTTCACGTCCGCACCGCCGGCGCCGGACGGCGCGCTCAGACGGTGCTTCAGGCGCTCCACGGTAATTTGCAGGCGCTCGGGTTCGGCTGGTTTCAGCACGTAGTCCACTGCGCCGCGCTCGAAGGCCTCCACCGCGTGCACGTCGTAGGCGGTCACGAACACCACATTGCTCTTGTTGCCGATGGCGGCGGCCGCTTCCATGCCGGTCTTGCCCGGCATGCGGATATCCAGGAAGGCGAAGTCGGGCTTGAGCTGGTCCACCAGCTCAATCGCTTCTTCGCCATTCTTGGCTTCGCCGATGATGTCGAGTTCCGGCCATACCTGGCCCAGGCGCATGCGCAGCTGGTCGCGCATCAGTCTTTCATCATCGGCAAGAATTGCTGTTGGCATTTTTAATAATCATGTTAAAAGTGAGTACTAATTATTCAACGAATCGGCGGCGTGCGCAATCGATTACTGGCGCAGCCTATTTGGCGGCCAGCGCGTAAGGCACTTCTATCGTGGCGATTACGCCGCTGGGCTGATTGGGCTCGATGTTCAGCGCCCCCTGGCTGCCGTGCAGCAGCTTCAGGCGTTCGCGGATGTTGCTCAGGCCCAGGCCGGTGCCGTCGCTGGGCTTGGCGCCGAAGCCCAGGCCGTCGTCGGCCACAATCACGCGCAGCTTGTTGTGCGCCACCTCGGCGCGCACTTGCAGCGTGCCGCCCTCGGGCTTCCCTTCCAGGCCGTGCTTGATGGCGTTCTCCACCATCGATTGCAGCATCATGGGCGGGAAGGCGGCGGTGCGCAGGCCGTCAGGCACGTCGAAGTCGATGATCAGGCGCTCTTCCATGCGCATCTTCAGCAGCGCAAGATAGGCCGCCACCATGTCGGCCTCGCGGCCCAGGTTGGTGATCAGATTGCTGTCGCGCATTTGGGGCAGGACGGCGCGCAGGTATTTAATCAGGCTGCGCTGCATGGCCGACGCGCGCGGCGGGTCGGTTTCAATCAGGTGCTCAACCGAGGCCAGGGTGTTGAACAGGAAGTGCGGCTCGACCTGGGCCTGCATCATCTGCATCTTTGCTTCGCTCAGCTGGCGCTGCATGGATTCGCGCTCTGCTGCGGCATTGGCGGACTGGGTTTGCGCCTCGGCGCGTTTTTTGCCGCCCATCAGCGCCTTGGTGGCGAACAGGGCCAGCACCAGCAGCGACACGAAGCTCTTGAACCAGGTCGATGCCTGCTTGTGGTAGCGCGACACCTTCTGTTCGGCCGCGTCGTCCACGGCTTCTTCAATGGCATTGGACAGTTCTTCGCCGATTTGCGGCGGCAGTTCGATATGGACTTCCTCGCCGGGGAGGGAGGGGGCGGCCGGCGCAGCGGGGGCGCGCGCAGCCCGGCCGGCGCGGCCGGCGCTGTCTGCTTTGCCGGCTACGGCCGGTGCTGCGGGCGCGGCAGGGGCGGCGGGGGCTGCAGGCGCCTCGGCTGGCGCCGCCGGTGCAGCTGGTTCGGGCAGGGCTGGCGCTGCGGCTTCGGCTTCATCCGTGTTGCTGGGCGGCGCGTCCTTGCGGATCTTGCCGCCGCGCGGATTGAAGTGGATGCCGCTGTCGTCGATCAATATATTAGTGTCGCTGCCGGGACGGGCGCGCTTGCGCTCCTTGGTCACTACATACTCCTCGTCCGGCCGCGAGGAGAACAGCTCGTCCTGCAGAATGGATCCGGCGATCAGGGCCAGTGCCGCAAACAGGAAGAACTTCCACCACGACAGCTGGGTGACCCAGGTTGCGGTCGTATCGAAACCTTTGTGCAGCCAGGCCAGTATGGTCTTCAGCGTGTCTTGTACTTTGGGTTGAGGAAACATGTAATGCTTTCAATTTCATGAATGGTGCAACTGTACGCAATACGGCCGCGATCCGCCACGGGCTTGCGACAGTCTGCATAAAACGGCGTCTGGAAGGGAATAGGGACTGCCCGGGCGGCGGCCCTTGCGCGCGGGGCGGGGTTCGGTTATAGTTCTGTCCCCGCGCTGCTGAGCATACGCAGCGCAGGGGAGTAGGAAAATGAGGGGTTGACGGTTTAAACGAAACGCCTCATAATCTCATCTCTCTGCTGCTGAACAAAACGCTTCAGCAACAACGCAGAATTCTTTAAAAATTTACAATCGATAAGTGTGGGCGTTTGATGATGAGGCCCGCAGCGCAAGCTGCGAAACTCAAATTATTTAAACGCTCAACGAAAAACAAACGTGACCTTCGAAAGAAGGAATCGTCAGTTATTTTGAAGGGCGACCAAGTCAGCAATGACTTTAAACAGAGATTGAACTGAAGAGTTTGATCCTGGCTCAGATTGAACGCTGGCGGCATGCTTT
>NZ_WWCU01000042.1 GCF_009857595.1 Pseudoduganella aquatica
AGCCGGCCAAGCTGGTGATCGGCGCCATGATGCGCAAGCTCGTCCACGTTGCTTTCGGCGTCTTAAAATCTGGCAAACCATTCAATCAGGAGCTTCAAAACGCTTGACCGGCATAACAGTATCTACGCGTGCGGGAGCGCCATCAGGCGCGCACGGAATCACTCAAACGGGAGGCTGCGGCCTCCCGTTTTTCATTTCCGGGGAACATGAACGTGAGGGTGGTGCCGCGTCCTGGCGTGTTGTCTTCGGTCAGCTGGCCGCCGTGGGCCGAGACGCGCTCGCGCAAGGCCAGCATGGAAAGGGTGGCGCGGCGGCTGCCCGCCGCCCAGCAGCCCAGCCCGTTATCGCTGATGACCACCAGCAGCGCGCTGGCGCGCAGGTCCAGCGACACGTCCAGCCGGGTGGCCTGGGCGTGCGCCTGGATGCTGTACAGCGCCTCCTGGATCATGCGGAAGATGGCCCAGGTTTGCGGCTGCGCCAGCACGGCGCTGTCGCTGATCAGGTGCAGCTGGCAGTGCATGCCGCCGCCGCGCTCCTGCTGCTTGAGCAGCCAGTCGGTGGCGGCCGGCAGGCCCAGCTCCAGCGTGCTGGGATGCAGGTCGTTGATGAGCGAGCGCACGGTGTGGATGGCCTTGTCCAGCGTGCCCTGGACGCGCTGGGCATGGGCGTGCAGGCGCGGATGGCTGGCCCGGCTGGCGCTGGCGAGCATGCTGGCGTCCAGCTTGAGCGCCATCAGGCTCTGGCCCAGGCTGTCGTGCAGGGTTTGCGCATGGCGGTGGCGCTCCTGCCCGCGCGCGGTTTCCTGCAGGTCGCTCAGTTCGCGCAGCTGGCGCAAGGTGGACTGCAGCGCGTCCTCGGCGGCGCGGCGCTCGGTCACGTCCACGCACATGCCGACCAGCAGCGCGGGCTGGCCGTGCTCGTCGTACAGCGGCTGCTTGTAGGTCAGCAGGCGGCGGTCCTGCTGCAGGCCGGCGTGCCACAGCCATTCCTCGTCGCACCACAGGCGGCGCGATTCGAAGGCGGCGCGGTCGGCGGCCAGGAAGCCGGCTTGCTGCTCGGGCGGGTAGTGTGCGCCGCCGTGCGTGCCCGCCAGGGTGGCGTAGCGCTGCCCGAAGGCCTGCTCGCAGGCTTCGTTCATCATGACAAAGCGGGACTCGGCGTCCTTCAGGAACAGCGCCAGCGGCAGCTTTTCCAGTACCTCGCGCAGCTGGTGTTCATTACGCGCAAGCTCGGCTGCGCCTTTTTCGCAGGCGGCCAGTTGCTGGCGCAGGCGGGCCAGTTCGTTTTCGGCGGAGCGGCGCGCCGCCTCGGCGCGGCGCCACAGCCAAATTGCGGCAAGCAGGGCGGCCCCGGCTGCAGCCGTTTGCGTCAACGGAATAGTGAGTTCTGGAAACATCCGTGGATTGTACTCCGTTGTTGATATTTTGCCATCTACCATGTATAGCACGGAATGGCGTGAATTTGGCGCACGGAAATGATTTGCGGATGCTACCGGCTTGGCGGGAGGATGGGGCGGCCCTGCCTGGCGCCGCCCCGGTGCTGATTGAAGTCTTACGCGCCCCTTTTGGGAAGGCGGCGCGCTACGGCAAGTCCGAGCAGGGAGATGCCGATCAGGAAGGGTGTGCCCGGTTCGGGAATGCGGGTGGTTTCGTCGTTCACGTCGCAAGCGCTGCAGATCCACAGTTGTTCGGCGCCGGCGCCTTGGCCGATATATTTGATATTGACCGACAAGGTGTAGTTGTTGGCCGACGATTTGGCCGCATCGCTCAAGGCCTTGTTGTAGGCCGCGAACTCGGCCTGGCTGGTGCTCAGGTTGTTGTTGACCTGATAGCCGCCGGCAGGGTGGAGGCCGTCCACCGGGCAATCGCCGGCATTGTGCGCGCCGCCGAGGTTGTAGCTGGCGCCGGTGTCTTTGTCGACGCAGAAGTCGCTGATGACGTTCAGGTAGTCGGCAGTGGCGGGCGTGGGATCGGCGCCGCCATGGCAGCCGGAATTGGTGGCGGAGGTGCTGATCTCAAAGCAGCTGACCATATTGCCGAGGTTGTCGTAAATGCGCGCCTGGCCCCAGATGCTGATGAATTGCGCGCCGCCGTTGGCCGACTGGTTGTTGTCGAACAAGAAGACCAGATCATTGCTGCCCAGGTAGGTTTTCAGCAGGCCCAGATTGATATCCCAGCGGTTCGCCAGGTCGCCGGCAAAAGCGCCGCCGGTGTCGGTCATGGAGAAACTGCCGGAGGACGAGGTCGACGTGTCGAAGGAGTCGTCCACTGCCTGGCCGGCAGTAAACGGGGAGGGGAAATTGTTGACGTTGGTGCCATTCGCTGCGGTCAGGATGATGGCCTGGTCTGCGATCTGGCCCGGGCTCGAATCCACGGGGAGTGGGCCGGAGGGCTGGCAGCGCGGATCTGCCGAGCATTTTTTCAGCAGGTCCAGCGAATACACATTGAAATTGTTGTAGGTCGTGGCGGACAGTGGATTGATGTTGGGCAGTTCAAGCGTGGTAGCTTTGGCGGCGCCTGCAAGCAGCAGGCAGGCCATCAGCGCCACGCGGGAGACCTTTTTGATATTCATGGCTTTCTCCTGACGGGGTGGTGGGTAGCATGCAGGAAGCATGCATAACTCGTGCCTGTCGGAAAAATTTACATGTAATCAGTAAGTTACCAAGAGTTAACGTTTTCTTCACGCAGGCACCTGTAAAAGAAATCGACATTGCCTGCGTGAAAAGATGTCAAATCACCCAGCCATAGAGGAAACCAGCGCCAGGCGGCGCTGTGCGGCAGGGCGCGCGGCGGCGGCGGATTGCTGCCCGGTGAGCTTGAAAACGCTAACCAACTTTTCCAGCTTGCCCGCCTGGTCCTGCATGGACGCCGCCGCAGCGGCAGCCTGTTCCACCAGCGCCGCGTTCTGCTGCGTCACCGTGTCCATCTGCGTGATGGCCTGGTTGATCTGCTCGATGCCGGCTTCCTGCTCGCTGCCCGCCACCGTGATCTGGCCCATGATTTCCGTCACCTGGCGCACGCTGGCGACGATCTGCTCCATGGTGGCGCCGGCCTGGTTCACCAGCGTGCTGCCGGTGTTCACCTTGGCCACCGAGGAGTCGATCAGGGTCTTGATCTCCTTGGCCGCGCTGGCCGAGCGCTGCGCCAGGTTGCGCACCTCCGAGGCCACCACGGCAAAGCCGCGCCCTTGTTCGCCGGCGCGCGCCGCTTCCACTGCCGCGTTCAGCGCAAGGATGTTGGTCTGGAAGGCGATACCGTCGATTACGCTGATAATGGCTTCGATCTGCTTGGCCGAGGCATTGATGTCGCCCATGGTGCGCACCACCTGCGCCACCACTTCGCCGCCCTGGGTGGCGATGGCGGAGGCGTTCACGGCCAGCTGGTTGGCCTGGCGCGCATTTTCGCCGTTTTGCTTGACGGTGGAGGTCAGTTCCTCCATCGATGAGGCGGTTTCCTCGAGCGAGCTGGCCTGCTGCTCGGTGCGCGAGGACAGGTCCAGGTTGCCGTCGGCGATTTCAGCCGACGCGGTGGCGATCGTATCCGTGCCGGTGCGCACCTGGCCGACGATGTCGAGCAGCTTTTCGTTCATGTGCTTGAGGGCGCTGGTCAGCTGGCCGGTTTCGTCGGTGGACAGGACTTCGATCTGCTGCGTCAGGTCGCCCTCGGCGACGGCGTTGGCGATCCTGACTGCTTGCGCCAGCGGTACCGAGATGGAGCGCACCAGCCAGTACCACATGCCGGCCGCCAGCAGCACGCCGGCGGCGATGGCGGCGACGGCCATGAAACGGAACGCCGTATAGCGGCTTTGCGCGCCTTCGAATTCGCTCTTGCCCACTGTCAGCTGCAGCGTCATCAGTTCACGCAGGCTTTCGCGGGCGGGCGTGAACAGCTTGCTCATGGCGCCCTTGAACAGGGCGTCGGCCTGTTCGGCGTTGTGGGCCTGGACGGCTGCCACGGCCGGGGCCAGCGCTTGCTCGTAGTAGGCTTTGCGGCCGGTTTCATAGCCTTGCGCCAGGGTCTTTTCCTCCGGCGTCAGGTAGGTCGCCATGTAGGCGGTCCATTCGGCGTCGGCCTTGTCGATATGCTTGCGCAACTCCGCCAGATTGGCCGCCGCCTCTTCCGGGCCGGCGCCCACGGCCTTGGCGTAGCGTACCTGGCTGCGCAGCTGCTGTTCCATCACGGACGACAGCATGCCCATGGCCACCAGGCGGTCGTCGTACACGGTCTTGAGCGAGGCGTTGGTGCTGCCCAGGCTGTACAGGCTGGCCGCGCCCATGGCCAGCAGCAGCAGCGACAGAAAGCCCATGGCGAAAGTCAGGCGCGTTCTGATAGTCAGGTTCTTCATGATGTAGTCTTGATCTGGTGAACTTGCAGCGGGGAGGGGCTGCAACCGGCAAGGCGCCGGAAACCGGATTCGCGCGGGGGCGGGGCGCGAAGGGCGCTGGCCGCAAGGCCAGCTTCACCTTCAATATATTCTTAGCATCATGGTGTTGTCATTGTACTTTGGTGCAATTCTCTCCAAATGTCACAATTTCACGGTTTTTCACGATGCGTTGCGCTAACGCATCGTGTATTGCTTGGGGTTAGCCGGTGTTGCGCAGGCCTGCCGCCACCCCATTGATGGACAGGTGGATGCCCCGGTGCACGCGTTCGTCCACCTTGCCCGGCTCGTGTCCCACCGAGCGGTGGCGCTTGATCAGCTCCACCTGCAAGTGGTTCAGCGGGTCCAGGTAGGCAAAGCGGTTCTGGATGGAGCGCGCCAGCAGCGGATTGCCGGCCAGCCGCTCGCTGGCGCCGGTAATGCGCTCCAGGCAGGCCAGCGTGGCCGCGTGCTCGGCGGTGATGCGCTTGAATATGCGCTCCCGCAGCGCCGCGTCCTGCACCAGCAGCGAGTAGCGCGAGGCGATGGCCAGGTCGGTCTTGGCCAGCACCATGTCCATATTCGACAGCAGGGTGGCGAAGAAGGGCCAGTGCTGGAACATGGCGCGCAGCTGGACCAGCCTGGCATCGGCGCCGTCGCCTTCGCCTATCCAGCCGCCGATGGCGCTGCCGAAACCGTACCAGCCCGGCAGCAGCAGGCGGCACTGGCCCCAGGAGAAGCCCCATGGGATGGCGCGCAGGTCTTCGATGCGGCGCGTGGACTTGCGCGAGGCGGGCCGGGAGCCCAGGTTCAGCTCGGCGATCTCGGCGATGGGCGTGGCGGCGAAGAAGTAGTCGGTAAAGCCGGGCGTGTCGTACACCAGGTCGCGGTAGGCGCGGTAGGCGCGTTCGGAAATCTCCGCCATCACGGCCTCGAAGCCCGCCAGCTGGCCCTGCTGCGCGTCGTCCGCCGCCGGCGGCATCAGGCTCGCTTCCAGCGTCGCGGCTACCAGCAGCTCCAGGTTGCGGCGGCCGATTTCCGCATTGGAGAACTTGGAGGCGATGATTTCGCCCTGTTCGGTCAGGCGTATCTGGCCGTTCACCGTGCCCTTGGGCTGGGCCAGGATGGCTTCGTAGCTGGGGCCGCCGCCCCGGCCCACGGTGCCGCCCCGGCCGTGGAACAGGCGCAGCTTCACGCCGGCCTGCGCGAACACTTGCACCAGGCCCAGCTCGGCCTTGTACAGCTCCCAGTTGGAAGTGAGGAAGCCGCCGTCCTTGTTGGAGTCCGAGTAGCCCAGCATGACTTCCTGCTCCAGGCCCTGCGCTTCGACCAGGCGGCGCACCAGCGGCAGCGCCATCAGCCGCTGCATGATGCCGGCCGCGCGCTGCAGGTCGGGGATGGTCTCGAACAGCGGGATCACCATCAGGTCCAGCGCGCTGCCCTGGTCCGTTGTGCGCAGCATGCCGGTTTCCTGCTGCAGCACCAGCACCTCCAGCAGGTCGGACACGGTCTCGGTGTGCGAGATGATGTAGTTGCGCACGGCCCGCGCGCCGTAGCGCTGGCGGATCTCGCGCGCCGCGCGCAGCACGCCCAGTTCGGACTCGGTCTCGGCCGAGTAGCTGATGTAGGGCGAGTACAGCAGGCGCGGCTGGCCCAGCTCGGCCAGCAGCAGCGCCACCTTGGCCTCTTCATCCAGCTCGGCGTAGGCGGGCGCGGCGCCGGCCTTGGCAAACAGCTCGGCCAGCACGCGCTCGTGCACGTCCGAGCTCTGGCGCATGTCCAGCGAGGCCAGGTGGAAGCCGAAGATGTCGGCGGCGCGCTTGAGCGTGGACAGGCGCGGCTGCACCAGCATGGCGCCGTGGTTGGCGTTCAGCGAATCGATCAGGATCTGCAGGTCGGCGGCAAAGGCGGCCGCGTTCTCGTAGGGCTCGGCGTGGCCCACCTCCTGGCGCAGGATGTTGGCCGCGCCCAGGGCGCGCGCGGTGCTGGCCAGGCGCGCGTAGATGCCGATCAGCGCGCGCCGGTAAGGCTCGTCGCTGCGGTGGTCTGAGCTGTCGGTGGAGGAGTCGGCCAGCAGTTGCAGGGCCGGCGTACAGCGCACCATCAGCGTGGAGACGGACAACTCGGCGCCCAGCGTGTGCGTTTCGTCCAGGTAGAAGTCGAGGATGGTGGTGGCCTGGCGCGCCAGTGCGTGGCGCATGGTGGCGGCGTTGACGTTGGGATTGCCGTCGCGGTCGCCGCCTATCCAGCTGCCCATCTGCACATAGGACGCGGCGATGGCGCTGGGCGGGGCGTCCGGGCCGCCATACTGCGCGGCGATGTCGGCCTCGATGTCGTCGTACAGGCCGGGCAGTTCGCGCAGGAAGGTGATGCGGTAGTAGGACAGCGCGTTCTCGATCTCGTCGGCCACGGTCAGCTTGGAGTAGCGCAGCATGCGGGTCTGCCACAGCGTGGCCACGCGCGAGCGCAGCAGGTGCAGATTGGCGGCCTGCTCCTTGGGCGTGAGTGGCCTGTCGCGCTCGGCCAGCAGGCGGGCGATATCGTGCTCGGCGTCCAGGATGGACTTGCGCTGCACTTCGGTGGGGTGGGCCGTCAGTACCGGCGAGATCAGGGCCTGGCGGAAGAAGCGGGTCACGGTGGCTTCGTCCACGCCGGCCCCGGCCAGCTTGCACAGCGCGAAGCTGACGCTGCCCTGCTGCGGCCGGGAGCCGGCCAGCAGGTGGGCGCGGCGGCGGCGGATGTGGTGCTGGTCCTCGGCAATATTGGCCAGGTGCGAGAAGTAGGAGAAGGCGCGCACCACGGTGATGGTCTGCTCGCGGGTGAGGATCTTCAGCATGCCGTCCAGCTCTTTGGCCGCGCCCGCGTCGGCCTCGCGGCGGAAGCGCACGGCGGTCTGGCGTATGGTTTCCACCACCGCGTACATGTCCTCGCCCTCCTGCGCGCGCAGCACGTCGCCCAGCAGGCGGCCCAGCAATCGGATGTCTTCTTTCAGCGGCGCGTCCTTGTCGGCGCCGGTGTCTGCTGCGGATGCAACCATGGTATATGCCCTATGCATGATTCTCGAATGGGGCGCGCATGATAAAATTTGCAGTCTCGCAAAATATAAAACCATGCACGATACGAAAGAACAGGCTTTGAATACTTCCGATATGGCTCAAGAGCTTCCTTCCCGACTGGTGATCGCCTCGCGCGAGAGCCGCCTTGCCATGTGGCAGGCGGAGCATGTGCGTGCGCGCCTGTCGGCCTTGTATCCACAGTGTAGCGTAGAAATTCTGGGCATGACCACGCGTGGCGACCAGATCCTGGACCGCACCCTGTCCAAGGTCGGCGGCAAGGGCCTGTTCGTGAAGGAACTGGAAGTGGCCATGGCCGAGGGCCGCGCGGACCTGGCCGTGCATTCGCTGAAGGACGTGCCGATGGAGCTGCCGCAGGGCTTTGCGCTGGCCGCCGTGCTGGAGCGCGAAGACCCGCGCGACGCCTTCGTCTCCAACGACTACGCCTCGCTGGACGAACTGCCGCCCGGCGCGGTGGTGGGCACGAGCAGCCTGCGCCGCCAGTCGCTGATCGCGGCGCGCTATCCGCAGCTGGTGATCAAGCCGCTGCGCGGCAACCTTGACACCCGCCTGGGCAAGCTGGACCGCGGCGATTACGCGGCCATCATCCTGGCCGCGGCCGGGCTCAAGCGCCTGGGCCTGCCGCAGCGCATCCGCGCGCTGCTGGAGCCGGAAAGCAGCCTGCCCGCAGCCGGGCAGGGCGCGATGGCGATCGAGATTGCTGAGCGCAGCGACGGCCTGGACCTGATGCGTTTGCTCGCGCCGCTGAACCACCTGGCCACCGCGCAGGCCGTGACGGCCGAGCGCAAGGTGTCCAAGGTCTTTGGCGGCAGTTGCCAGGTGCCGCTGGCCGCCTACGCCACGGTGGAAAACGGCAGCATGTATTTGCGCGCCATGGTCGCCACGCCGGACGGCGCGCGCATGGCCAGCGCCGAAGTGCGCGGCGATGCCGCCAGCGCCGAACAGCTGGGGCAGGACGTGGCCGAGCTGCTGCGCCAGCAGGACGCCGTCGCCATCCTGGCCTCGTGCCTGGCCGACGCCGCCGCTGCCGACGCGGCCGCAGCCAATCCGCAAGCCGCGCCGCAAGCCGCGCCGCAGCCCGGCAGCCCCGATGACATCGCCCATACGCAGCCCGGCGAGCCCACCGGCGGTCGTTCCGGCGTCTGACGCGCGGACTCGCCAGCACCGGATGCCCGCCACCGTCGTCATTACCCGTCCCTTAGCGCAGGCGCAGCCGCTGGCTGCGCGCGTGGCTGCGCTCGGCCGTCCGGTGGAGGTGCTGCCGCTGCTTGAGATCGCGCCGCTGGCCGACAGCACGCTGCTGCAGTCCACGCTGGCCGGTCTGGCCGGCTACGCGTTGGTGGCCTTCGTGTCGCCCAACGCCATTGACGCCGCCTTCGCCCACATTAGCGCCTGGCCCAAGGGCGTGACGGCGGCCGTGGTGGGCGAGGGCAGCCGCGCCGCGCTGGCCGCGCACGGCGTGACCGACGCCAACGCCCATATCGCCAGCCCCGCCAATCCGGCCCATGCGGACACCGAGCACCTGCTGCAGGCGCTGGACCTGAACGCGCTGCGCGGCGCGCGCGTGCTGATCGTGCGCGGCGAGAGCGGCCGCGAGCTGATGGGCGACGCCTTCCGCGCCGCCGGCGCCGACGTCACCGTGGTGGCGGCCTACCGCCGCAGCACGCCCGCCATGACGCCGGCGCTGGGCGCCACGCTGGAGCGCCTGCTGGCGCACCCGGCCGACTGGGTCATCACCAGTTCCGAGGCGCTGCGCGGCTTGCTGCAGCTGGCCGCGCAGCTGCCCGGCGGCGCCAGCGCCGTTGTAAAGTTGCAACAACAGCATTTAATTGTCCCCCACGCCCGCATTGCCCAAACGGCAAACGGCCTGGGCTTCCATAGCATCACGCAGACAGGATCAGGCGACGAACGCCTGCTGGCCGCGTTACAATCACGTCCATGAACGATTTGCCTACCCAACCCGACCCTGTTGCGCTGCCCGACGGCGCGGCGGACAAGTCCCCGCCGGCCGCCGCCGCACCTGCTGCCGCCGCCCCAGCTGCTGCCGCCCCCGGCGTCGCCGACACCCTGCAACGCCCGCTGACCATCGCCGTCATCGTGCTCGGCATCCTGCTGGCCGCGCAGACCTGGTCTTCGCACAACCAGATGCGCAACCTGCGCGAAGAAATGGCGCGCCGCCTGCAAAAGGGCGATGTCGTCAATACCGAAACCGGCGCCCTGGCGCGCACCGTGCAGGAGAGCGCCAAGGAACTGCAGATTAAAGTGGCGCTGCTGGAAAACCGCCAGACCGAAGCCCAGAGCCAGCAACTGGCGCTGGAGCAGCTGTACCAGGACCTGTCCAAGAACCGCGACGAATGGGCGCTGGCCGAGATCGAGCAAGTGCTGTCGACCGCCAGCCAGCAGCTGCAGCTGGCCGGCAATGTGCAGGGCGCGCTGATCGCGCTGCAAAACGCCGACCGCAGCCTGTCGCGTTCGGACAAACCGCAATTCATCACCATCCGCCGCGCCATCGCCAAGGACACCGAGAAACTGAAAGCGCTGCCCAGCGTGGATTCGGTCGGCCTCGCGCTGCGCCTGGACAACGTGATGGCGCAAGTGGACACGCTGCCCATGCTGGCTGACGAGAAGCCCACGCTGCCCGCCGCGCCTGAAAAGAAAGTGCGCGTGGCCGCCAAGCCCGCCGTTGCCGGCAAAGGCGCCAAGTCCGTCAAGGAGGCCAGCGCCCCGGCCGAGGAAACCAGCCCGTGGCTGCACCAGGTGCAGGACGCGTGGAGCACCTGGAGTACCGACATGTGGTCCGACGTGCGCCAGCTGATACGCGTGCGCAGCGTGGATACGCCGGACGCGCTGATGCTGTCGCCGTCGCAAGCCTACTTCCTGCGCGAGAACCTGAAACTGCGCCTGCTGAACGCCCGCATGGCGCTGTTGTCGCGCAACGAGACCGCCTTCCGCGGCGACCTGATCGCCGCCCAGGAAGCGCTGGCCAAATACTTCGACACGCGCGCCAAGAGCACGCTGGCGGTGCAGGCGCTGCTGCGCCAGGTCCAGGGCAGCAACCTGGCCATCGAAATGCCGACGCTGGCCGACAGCCTGAACGCCGTGCGCAACTACAAAGCGAAGCCTTAAGCCATGCGTTTCTTCCTCTGGTTACTCGCACTGATGGCGCTGGCCATCGGCGTTGCCGTGACGGCGCGCTTCAATCCGGGCAATGTGGTGCTGTTCTATCCGCCGCACCGCATCGACCTGTCGCTGAACCTGTTCGTGGTGCTGATGCTGGCGCTGTTCGCGCTGCTGTACCTGGTGATAGGCGCTTTGCGCAGCACCATGCAGATGCCGGGCCGCGTGGCGGCCTACCGCCTGCGCAAGCGTGAGCGCGACGGCAACAAGGGCCTGCGCGATGCGCTCAAGGCCCTGTTCGAAGGCCGCTTCGGCCATGCGGAGAAGGCTGCGCTGCGCGCCGCCGAGCTGCCTGAAAACGCCGGCGTGGCCGCGCTGATCGGCGCGCGCGCCGCGCACCGCATGCGCCAGAACCACCGCCGCGACAACTGGCTGGCCCAGACCGCCGGCGACAACACGCTGAAAACCGCGCGCCTGATGACCATGACCGAGCTGCTGGTGGACGACCACCAGCCGGAAGCGGCGCTGGAAGCGGTGCGTGAACTGAACGCCAGCGGCACGCGCCATATCCACGCGCTGCAATGGTCGCTCAAGGCGCAGCAGCAGGCCAAGAACTGGCCCGAAGTGCTGCGCCTGGTGCGCTCGCTGGACAAGCACAAGGCGCTGCACCCGGCGCTGTCGGCGCGCCTGCGCGAGCTGGCCTACGACGATCTGCTGTCGGACAAGTCGCACGACGCCGAATCGGTGCAGCGCGTCTGGTCCACCATTCCGAACTCGGACCGCTTGAAACCCTACGTCGCCTGCCGCGCCGCCGCCGCCATGAACGCGCGCGGCCTGCACGACGCGGCGCGCGTGGTGGCCGAGGAAGCGCTGGCCGCCAACTGGGACGACCGCGTGGTGCGCGCCTACCGCGAAGCAGCCGCCCCGGCCGGCACGCCGGCCCTGCTGGCCCAGATCGAGCATTGCGAGCGCTGGATACAGGAACGTCCGACCGACGCCGAGCTGGCGTTGACGCTGGGCTCCCTGTGCCTGAAGCAGAAACTGTGGGGCAAGGCCCAGCGCTACCTGGAGCAGGCCCTGTCGGACGCGGAAGACCCGCGCATGGTGCGCGAGTCGCACCTGAAGCTGGCGCAGATGCACGAAGCGCTGCAGCAGCCCGAGGAAGCGGCCAGCCACTACCGCCAGTGCGCGCTGGCCACCATCCTGTAAATGCCTGCCATTCCCTGAAAAGCCCGTCCTTGCGACGGGCTTTTTTCTGCGCCGTTTCCTGCTGCGGCGCACAAGTGCTGTCCACTTCGCTATAATTACGCGGTTAGACTATCCAAAAGCAATCTCCCAGCATAGCAAACGAGGAAAATATGAGCCTGAATAAAGTATCGTCCGGCCGCGACGTGCCTAACGACTTCAACGTCATCATCGAAATCCCGATGAACGCCGATCCGATCAAGTATGAAGTGGACAAGGAATCGGGCGCGATCTTCGTCGACCGCTTCATGGGCACCGCCATGCACTACCCATGCAACTACGGCTACGTGCCTAACACCCTGTCCGACGACGGCGACCCATGCGACGTGCTGGTGATCACCCCGTTCCCGCTGATCCCGGGCGTGGTGGTGCGCTGCCGCGCCATCGGCGTGCTGAAAATGAGCGACGAAGCCGGTGAAGACGCGAAAGTGCTGGCCGTGCCGGTCGACAAAGTGCTGCCGATCTACAAACATTGGCAAAAACCGGAAGACCTGCAAGACCTGCGCCTGCAGCAGATCCAGCACTTCTTCGAGCACTACAAAGACCTGGAGCCAGGCAAGTGGGTGAAAGTGCAAGGCTGGTACGGCCCGGAAGAAGCCAAACAGGAAATCCTGAACGGCGTGGCCAACTACAACAAAGAAAACGCAGCTGGCTAATTGCCCGCTTGCCGGTGAAGAACACCCGTGCCGCAAGGCCGGGTGTTTTTTTTCGCCGGTACGGAATCTTTGGCGCGCGATCTGGTCTATCCATCTACAGCAAGCGTAAGCTGTGGGAGGAGAGCATCATGACTATGTCACGAATCGAGAAGCGTGCCTGGCAGACTTATTTCGATGGGGTTGCCCGGCAGCTCGAGGGCATGAGCGCCGAGATCGACGTGGAGGCGATGTCCATCGGCAGCCAGGTCGAGGCTGACTGGGTGCCGCTGCTGGGCATCAGCTACGATCCGAAAAGCGATGCGCTGTCGATCGCGGTGGAAGGCCTGGGCCATATGATCCGCAAGCCCGAGACCATTTTCGTCGACGTTGAGCTGGGCCGGCTGGCCAGCATGGAAGTGATCGACGGCGACAATGTGCGCCACATCGTCAAGCTGCGCGATCCCTTGCCGCTACCGCCACCCTGATGCTAGAAGTACTTGAGCCAGGCGTTGCCGCTGCTGCGCTTGTACCGGCCGAACCAGCGCGTGGGCAGGTAGAGCAGGGCGGCCAGCAGCGCGCTGGCCAGCCACAATTGCCACACGGCGTTGAATTCGTAGCGGCCGCTGCCTGTGCCTTGCAGCGCCGATGCGATGCGCTGCAAGGCCAGCAGCGCATACAGGTGCAGCAGGTAGTAGAACAGCGGTGCCCCGCCGAACACGGCGCAGGCGCGACGCCATGCCGCCGCCGGTGCCGGGATGGCGCGCGGCTGCGGTTCCAGCCACGCCAGGACCAGCATGCCGGCTCCCAGCGTGAGCAGCAGGAAGTCCAGCGAGGGCGGGTACTTGGTGAAATTAAGGAAGGACATGGCGCTGTGCAGCGTGTCCGTCCCCTGTGCCCACGGCAGCGCTTCGCCATAGATGTTGAAGGTGCGCAGCACCAGCAGCAGCGCCGGCGCGGCGGCGCCAGCGGCCAGCAGCACGCGCACGCGGCGTTGCGGCGCCATCGTCCTGCTGTACAGCGGCCCGGCCGCGTAGCCCAGCAGGATCACCCCTATCCAGGCCAGCAGCGGATAGCTGATGCGCACCTTGACCGCGCCGTCGCTCGCCAGGTAGCCGCGCTGCTCCAGCACCGTCCACAGCATGTGGCCTGCGCCGCCCGGCTCGAAGCCGGCGCCGAAAGACGCGGCCAGCTGCGCCAGCGTGGGCAGGGTGTTGTGGCCCGCCACGATCAGCGCGCCCAGCGCGGCCAGCCAGGGCAGCGGCAGCCGGTGCAGCAAGGCCAGCGCAATCATGGACAGGCCGATGGCCCACATCACTTGCAGGTAGAGCACCGGTCCCGGCCACTGCCCGGACCAGGCGAAATTGATCACCACGAGTTCCAGGAACAGCAGCAGCGCGCCGCGCTTGAGCAGGAAGCCGGTGGCGCTGCGCGGGCCGCCGGGCGGGTGCGCGTACAGCCAGGCGGCGAGGCCGGTCAGGAATACGAACAACGGCGCGCAGAAGTGCGCCGCCAGCCGCGTGAAGAACAGCGCGGGCGGCGTGCTGGCGGCGTCCATGGGATCGCTCACCTGGTGGCTGAGGTAGAAGGTTTCGCGCACGTGGTCCACCGTCATCAGCAGCATGATGATGCCGCGCACGATGTCGATGGACGCCACGCGGGCGCTGGAATTGTTAGCGGTCATGGTCAAAAGCGGTAGGCCAGGGAAGCGGTGATGGTGCGCGCGGCGCCGGGCGCCACCCACAGCTGGCTATAGGCGCTGGCGTAGTAGGCGCGGTTGAACAGGTTGTCCACGTTGAGCGAGAGGCGCAGGCGGGGCGTGGGGGCGTAGGCGGCCAGCAGGCGCGCGGTGGTGTAGGCCTGCAGGCGGAAGCTGCTCGACACGGCCACGTCGCCCAGGCGCCCGCCGGCGTAGCCCAGGCCCGCGCCGAGCGTGGCGTTGCCGCCGCTGCCGCTGGTCCGGAAGGTTTGCGACAGCAGCACGTTGGCGCTGTGGCGCGGCACGTTGGGCAGGCTGCTGCCGGTGCGGATGGTGTTGTCGCCCTTCGTTACGCTGGCGTCGGTGTAGGCATAGGCGCCGGACAGGCGCAAGCCGCCAGCCAGTTGGCCGGACACGTCCAGCTCCACGCCCTTGCTGGCGACTTCACCGGCCGCGATGGCGAAGTCCGTGTTAAGCGGATTGGTGGTCAGCACGTTTTTCTTGGCGATGCGGTAGAGCGCAAGGGTGGCGTTCAGGCGTCCGTCCGCCGTGTCGGCCTTGGCGCCGATTTCGCAGGCGCGGCTGGACTCGGCCGGGAAGGCGTGGTTGTCGATGCTGATGCCGCTGTTGGGCCGGAAGCCCTTGGCCGCGCTGGCGTACAGCGAAACCTCCGCCGCAGGCTGGTACACCAAGCCCACGCGCGGGCTGCTTGCGCTGAGTCCCTGTTCGTTGGCGGCCGCCGTGCGGCGGTTGATGACCTGCTGGCGATAGCTGTCGCGCCGCACGCCCAGCAGCGCCTTCCATTGCGCGCCCAGCGACAGCTGGTCCTGCAGGTAGACCGCGTGCGCACGCTGGTGCTCCAGCGTGTCGATGGACAGCGTGAGCGGATCGGCCACGGCGCCGTACACCGGCGCGTGGATGTCGATGGCGTAGGGATTGCCCGCGCCCGGATTGCGCCGCAGTTGCAGGCGTTCGTCGTCGAAGCGGTAGCCGTCCAGGCCGAACAGCAGCTTGTGCGTCACCGCGCCGGTGGCGATTTGCCCCAGCAGTTCGGCGCGCGCCGAACGGTCGGTGGCGGAGAAGTCGCGGTATCGGCGCTGGCGGCGCAAGGTGCGGCCGTCGGCCAGCAGGTTGTTCGCTTCGCTGGAATACCCGGCCAGCGAACTGTCGCGGTAGGACAAGCCGGTTTGCAGCGACCACGCAGGCGACAGCTCGTGCTGCACGAATAGCTGATGGCCCAGTGACTTCACCGTCATGCCGCCGTCGCCCGGTTCGCCGAGGAAGCGCGACACCGGCACCGCGCCCAGCTTGCCGTTGACGGCGAGCACGCCACGGTCGAACGGCGACTGTTGGCGCGCCGCTTCGATTTCGTAGGAGACCGTAGTGGCGGGGCCGATCAGCCAGAGCAGCGACGGCGACAGGAAGTCGCGCTCGCTGTGCAGTGTGTCGCGGAAGCTGTCGCCCTGCTGGTGGGCGGCGTTCAGGCGGTAGGCCAGCGTCTCGCCGAACGGGCCGGTCAGATCGGCGGCAGTGCGCCAGGTGCTGAGGCTGCCGGCGGACGTCTCCACGCTGTACTGCGGCGCGAAGCGCGGCTTGCGGGTGAGGATGTTGACGGTGCCGCCCGGATCGCCTCGTCCGTACAGGGCGGACGCCGGGCCTTTCAGGATCTCCATCGACTGCGCGCCCGCGATGTCGCGCATGCCGTTGTAGCCCCGGCTGGAACTGAAACCGTTCACCATGTAGTCGGAGCCGAAATTCGGATCGCCCGTGAAGCCGCGCATGGCGTAGCTGTCCCACAGGCCGCCCAGATTGCTCTGCGGCGCGATGCCGCTGGCCAGTTCCAGTGCGGACGACAGTGAGGTGGCGCCCGCGTCGCGCAGCAGGTCGGATGTCAGCACGCGCACGCTCTGCGGCAGGTCTTGCAGCAGGGCGTCGGTCTTGGTGGCGCCGGCCGCGCTCAGGCTGCGGTAATTCTGGCGCTGGCCATTGATGGTGACGCTGCCGGCCGGCTCGCCGCCGTCCGCGCCGGCCGCCGCGCATGGCAACGCGCAGGCCCACGCCGCCAGCGCGGCCACGGATTTCCTCCTGAAACGCAGGGTGCTCCAGCCTTCAAAATTGGCGGGGCTGAGATTGATCAGTGTGGGTTTTTCCGGGCCGGGCAGGCGGGTGTGGTGGACGGGCATGGGAGTATCCATTAATGCAAGAGGGTTGCAATAATAGTTTTACTCGCCGATAAATGCAACTCGATTGCATTTATGGTTAAAAAAAGCGGATTACTTCTTGCTGCAGCGTGGGCAGATTCCCTTGATGAGGAAGTCCACTTCCTCGCTGACGAATCCTTCCGGCATTTTCACGCGGCGCGGCAGCGGCACGTCGTTGAAGCAGGTGATGGCGTCGCAACTATTGCACTGGAAATGCGCGTGTTCGTGATTCTGCTGGCCCGCGCCGGCGGAGAAGCGCCACACCTGGTCGGCGCCCGCGATGCGGTGCGCCAGGCCGTTTTCGGTCAGCCATTCCAGCACGCGGTACAGCGTGACCGCGTCCAGCGGCTCGCCGGGCAGGTGGGCGTGGATCTCGTGGTGCGTCATCGCCTCCTTCTGTTTGAGCAGGTAGGACAGCACCCGGGTACGCGGCTGGGTCAGGCGCGCGCCGGTGTCGCGTATCAGCGATTCGGCTTGGGAGATGAGGGACGGAGACATGCGCATATTCTATCACGCAGCCCTCAAGCCATCCGGCAGCCGTCAGGCCAGGAACTCCAGCAGCTGGCGCGTGAACTGGGCCGGCGCTTCGACGTTGGAAATGTGGGACGCGGGCAGGGCGGCCACGAGGGCGCCGGGGATGGCGCTGCGCAGGGCTTCGGCGTCCGCCACGGTGGTGACCGGGTCCGCCGCGCCGGCGACGATGAGGGTGGGCGCGGTAATGGCGTGGATCTCGGCGCGCAGGTCGGCGCTGGCCAGCGCGTCGCAGCAGGCGGCGTAGCCTTCGTAGTTCTGGCCGCGCAGCTTGTTGGCCATGGCGTCGGCGACGGCGGGCTGGTGCTGCACAAACTCGGGCGTGAACCAGCGCGAGGCGGCGCTGTCGGCAATCGCGCCCAGTCCTTGCGCGCGCACGGCGGCGGCGCGGGTTCGCCAGCCGTCCGCCGTGCCGACGCGCGCCGCCGTGTTGGCGAGTATCAGCCGGTTGAGACGCTTGGGCGCGTGCACGCCCAGCCATAGTCCGGTGACGCCGCCCATGGAGATGCCGCAGAAGTGGGCTTTTTCGATGTCCAGGTGGTCCAGCAAGGCCACCACGTCCGTGCCCAACTGGTCGATGGAGTAGGGGCCGGGCGGGCTGGCGGACAGGCCGTGGCCGCGCGTGTCGTAGCGGACCAGGAAGTTGCGGCCTGCCAGCGCGTCCGCTTGCTCCTGCCACATGCTCAGGTCCGTGCCGAGCGAGTTGGAAAACACCAGCGCGGGCAGGCTGCGGTCGCCCTCCGTGCGGTAGTGGATGCAGGTGTCGTTGATGATTGCGATAGGCATGGTGGTACTCGTTAGTTCATTGCGGCCGGTTTGCGTTTCAGGACGAAATAGGCGAACAGCCCTATCAGGATGCCCCAGAAGGCCGAGCCCAGGCCGAGGAAGCTCATGCCGGATGCGGTGGCGATGAAGGTGATGACCGATGCTTCTCGGTGCTGTTCGTCCTCGACCGCGCCCATCAGGTTGGAGGTGATCGCGCCCAGCAGCGCCAGGCCCGCCAGCACCGCCACCAGTTCTTTCGGCAGGCTGGCGAACAGCGCCACGATGGTGGCGGCCAGCGTGCCGCCGATGATGTAGAACACGCCGTTGGCCATGCCGGCCACGTAGCGGCGTGCTGGATCTTCGTGCGCGTCCCGGCCGGTGCACAGCGCCGCCGTGATGGAGGCGATGACGATGGTGATGCCGCCGAAGCAGGCCACCGCCAGCGAGGCGATGCTGGTGGCGACCATGATGGGCTTGGCGCTGGTGTGGTAGCCGGACAGCTTGAGGATGGCCATGCCGGGCAGGAACTGGCCGCTCAGGCTGACCAGCACCAGCGGCAGCGCGAAACTGAAGGTGGAGCGCCAGCTCCATTCGGGCGTTATCCATTGCGGCGCGGCGGCGGCGATGCGCACGCCGCCCAGGTCCGCCGCGCCGGTGGTCCACGCGATTGCTGCGCCGGTCAGCATCACCACCACCACGGCGTAGCGCGGCACGAATTTTTTGCAGACGATGTAGCTCACCACCATGCCCACCGCCAGCACGGGCAGTGTGGCAATGGATTTGAAGGTGTTCACGCCGAACTGGAACAGGATGCCCGCCATCATGCCCGCCGCCACGCCTTTCGGGATGTGGCGCAGCAGCTTGTCGAAAGAGCCGGACAGGCCGATCAGCAGTATCGCGGCGGCCGCCGTGATGTAGGCGCCCACCGCCTCGTTGATGCTCATGGCGGGGAACAGCGTCACCAGCAGCGCGGTGCCGGGCGCGGACCAGGCGGTGATGATGGGCGTCTTCAGCCGCCAGCTGAGCCACAGGCCGGACAGGCCCGCGCCCAGCGAGATGGCCCAGATCCAGGACGACATCATGGCCTGCGAGGCGTGCGCCGCGCTGGCAGCCTGGAAGAAGATCACCAGCGGGCCGGCATACGAAATCACGACCGCGAGGAAGCCCGCCAGCACGGCCGAGAGCGACCAGCCGCGCACGGTCAGCCCTGGTCGCCGCCACCGACCGGCAGCACGGTGCCGGTGATGTAGCTGGCTTCGTCGGAGGCGAGGAACAGGATGGCGCGCACCTGTTCGCTGATGGTGCCGTAGCGGTGCATCAAGCTGCTGGCGATGGTCTGGTCCACGATGCCCTGATACCAGACCTGTTCCTGTTCGCTGAGCGGCTTGGGGTTGCGCGGCACCTTGCGCGGCGGCGCCTCGGTGCCGCCGGTGGCCACGGCGTTCACGCGGATGCCGTCCTGCGCGTGCTCCAGCGCCAGGCTGGCCGTCATGGCGTTCACGCCGCCCTTGGCTGCCGAGTAGGGAATGCGGTAAATGCCGCGCGTGGCGATGGACGACACGTTGACGATCACGCCGCGCTGCTGCTCTATCATGGCCGGCAGCACCGCGTGGCAGCACCACATGGTGGGGAACAGCGAGCGGCGGATTTCCGCTTCGATCTGCTCGGCCTCGTACTCCTGGTAGGGCTTGGCCCAGATGGTGCCGCCCACATTGTTGACCAGCACATCGACGCGGCCGAAGGCGGCGATCGCGGCGCACACCATCTCGCGCGCGCCGGCGTGCGTCTCCAGGTCCACTTCGCAGGCGATGGCCAGCGCAGCGGGGAAGTCGCGCCCCGACTGCACCTCGGCCAGCACTTCCAGGACCAGCGGCGAACGGTCCGCCAGTACCAGCGATGCGCCTTCGCGCGCGGCTTCCAGCGCCACGCCGCGTCCTATACCTTGTGCGGCACCGGTAACGATGACGACTTTATCCTTGAATCGCATATTCATGCTCCGCTGCTGGCCGAGAATTTTTCGAAATAGAAGTTGGCTGGCGTCACGCCCACGTCGCCCAGCCAGGTGCGCACCGCATCCACCATGGGCACGGGGCCGCACAGGTAGACGTCGGCGTCGCCACCGTTCAGCCAGGACGGCTCAACGTGGTGCGTGGCGTAGCCCTTGCGTGCATGCGCGCTGGCCTGGTCGGCCACGCAGGTGAGGTAGCTGAACTGCGGATGCGCGGCCGCGATGCGGTCCAGCTGCTCCAGCGCCACCAGGTCGCAGTCGCGGGTGACGGCGAACACCAGCCGCACCGGCTGCGGGAAGCCGTGCGCCGCCAGCACTTCCAGCATGGACAGGAAGGGCGCGATGCCGGTGCCGCCCGCCAGCATCAGCACCGGACGCTGCACGGGGCGCAGGTAGAAGCTGCCGAAGGGACCGGAGAAGGCGATCTGCTGGCCGGGCTGCGCCGCGTCCGACAGATAGCTGCTCATGCGGCCACCTGGCACGTTGCGCACCACGAAGGAGGCTTGCTGCGAACCGGGCACGGAGCTGAAGGAATAAGAGCGCGTGAGCGCGGTGCCGGGCACTTCCACGTTCACGTACTGGCCGGGCAGGAAGTCCAGCGCGTCCGGCTGCGCCAGTTTGATCGAGAAGCGCAGCGTGGACTCGGACAGCACTTCCACCGAGGCGATGCTGCCGGGGTGGCTGGCCGCCGCCGTCTTGCAGGACGCGGAGGTGGCGGGAATCTTGATGACGCAGTCCGACGTGGGGCGCATCTGGCAGTTCAGCACGTAGCGTTCCGCCGCGTCTTCCGGCGTGAGCGCGTCTTCGATATAACTGGATTCGGGCATGTCGTAGCTGCCTGATTCGCACAGGCCGCGGCAGGTGCCGCAGGCGCCGTCGCGGCAGTCCAGCGGAATGTTGACCTTCTGGCGGTAGGCCGCATCGGCCAGCTTTTCATTGGGGTTGCAGCTGATGAAGCGGGTCACTCCGTCTTCGAACTGCAGTGCGATGGTATGGCTCATGTCCGTGCTCCAGACTTTAAATATGGTAAATGTCGATAACCTGATTGATGTAGTCGTTTTTCAGCACGACGTACTTGTTCAGGATCTTCGGCGCCGCGCCGGAAAAGTCGATCACGTAGCGCGACATGCCGAAGTAGCTGTAGTCCGTCTTGTAGCGGTGGCTCAGCGTGTACCAGTTGAAGCGCACCGTGCAGACCGCGCCGTCCTGCTTCTCCAGTTCCACGTTGGCGATGTTGTGGCTGGTGCGCGTGTCCGGCATGGTGGCGCTGGAACGCTCGGTCTTGATGCGGAACACGCGGTCTTCCAGGCCCTGGCGGGTGGGGTAGTAGATCAACGAGATTTCGCGTTCCGGATCGGAGACCAGCGTGTCGTCGTCGTCCCAGGCCGGCATCCAGAACTGGGCGTCCGGGTGGTAGCAATCCAGCCACTCGTCCCACTGCTCGTCGTCCAGCAGGCGGCTTTCGCGGTACAGGAAAGCGGCGATGCCATTGATGTCGATGCCGCTCATTTCTGCTCTCCCTCGGCGCGCAGCGCCTGCTTCATCACATCCAGCCAGTAGCGGTGCTGCACCGTGTACAGGCCTTCGTCTTCGGTCTTCACGCCGCTCATCACTGGCTGCAGGCCGATCTCCTTGGCCGCGTCGTCCGCGCCTTCGATCCAGTGCGTGGAGCCCCGGCACATGTCGTTCCATTCCATGGCCTTGCCCGCGTAGCCCTGCTGGCAGGCGCGGAATTCTTCCAGGTCGTCCGGCGTGGCCATGCCGCTGACGTTGAAGAAGTCCTCGTACTGGCGGATGCGGCGCGCGCGCGCTTCGGCCGGTTCGCCTTTCGGGGCGATGCAGTAGATGGTCACTTCGGTCTTGTCCACCGAGATCGGGCGCAGCAGGCGGATCTGCGACCCGAACTGGTCCATCAGGTAGACGTTGGGGTAGAGGCACAGGTTGCGCGAGCGCTCCACCATCCAGTTGGCGGTGGCGGTGCCGAACTTGTCCGCGTACTCGCCGTGGCGCGGGTAGTTGGGACGGTCCTGCGGGTTGGCCCACTTGGTCCACAGCAGGATGTGGCCTTGCTTGAAGGCGTAGAAACCACCGCCTTGCTTGCCCCATTTTCCCGCGTCCATGGCCTTGATCTTGTCCTCGCGGCCGTTGGCGGCATCCGCCTCGGCTTCCTTGCGGCGGCTGGTGGTGGCCGCGTAGTTCCAGTGCACGGCCGAGACGTGGTAGCCGTCTGCGCCGTTCTCGGCCTGCAGCTTCCAGTTGCCTTCGAAGGTGTAGGTGGACGAGCCGCGCAGCACTTCCAGGCCGTCCGGCGACTGGTTCACGATCATGTCGATGATCTTGGCCGCTTCGCCCAGGAACTCGGACAGCGGCGCCACGTTCTCATTCAGGCTGCCGAACAGGAAGCCCTTGTAGTTCTCGAAGCGCGCCAGCTTTTTCAGGTCGTGCGAGCCTTCCTTGTTGAAGCACTCGGGGTAGCCTGCTTCTTCCGGGTCTTTCACCTTCAGCAGCTTGCCGCTGTTGTTGAAGGTCCAGCCGTGGAAGGGGCAGGTGTAGGTTGCCTTGTTGCCGCGCTTGTGGCGGCACAGCTGCGCGCCGCGATGGCTGCAGGCGTTGATGAAGGCGTTCAGCTCGCCCTGGCGGTTGCGCGCGATGAACACGGGCTGGCGGCCGATGTGGGTGGTGTAGTAGTCGTTCACATTGGCCACCTGGCTTTCGTGCGCCAGGTAGATCCAGTTGCCCTCGAAGATGTGCTTCATCTCCAGCTCGAACAAGGCTTCGTCGGTGAAGGCGCTGCGGTGCAGGCGGAAGTCGCCTTTCGCGTGGTCTTCCACCAGGTAGTCGTCCAGGCTCCTGGCCTCGGACTTGACGGGAATGATAGGGATCATGACGTTCTCCGTTCAGGCGGCGGCGCGGACGCGTTCCACTTCGGCTTCCGGCGCGGCTGGGTGCTCGCCGTACAGGCGGAAATCGAAGTCGATGCTGGAGTAGGGCTGGCGCAGGTCTTTTTGCGCGATGGCGGCCGCATCGGTCACCTTGCTCACCGCCGGCACCAGGCCTTCGCGGCTGGCGAAGGCGAAGTCGTCCCACAGGTATTCGTCGCCGTCGATATTGATCTGCGTGGTCAGCTTGCGGTGGCCGTCGGCGGTGACGAAGAAGTGGATGTGGGCGGGACGCTGGCCGTGGCGGCCCAGCTGGTCCAGCAGGGTCTGGGTGCTGCCGCCCGGAGGGCAGCCGTAACCCTTGGGCACAATGCTGCGGAACTGGTAGCGGCCTTGCGCGTCGGTGAAGATGGTGCGGCGCAGGTTGAAGTGCGACTGCGTCGAATCGAAGAAGGAGTAGTTGCCCATCAGGTTGGCGTGCCACACTTCCACCTTGGCGCCAGGCAGCGGCTTGCCCGCTTCGTCGTAGACGGTGCCCTGCATGAACAGCACTTCGGCCTCGGCGCTTTCGCTGCCGTCGTCCAGGCGTGCAAAGCCTTGGCTTTCCGGCGCGCCGGCCACGTACAGCGGGCCTTCGATGGTGCGCGGCGTGCCGCCTTGCAGGCCGGCCTTGGCTTCGGCTTCGTCGGCGCGGATGTCGAGGAAGCGCTCCAGGCCAAGGCCAGGGGCCAGCAGGCCCAGTTCATTGGCCTTGCCTGCGTTGGTCAGGTACTCCAGGCCTTTCCAGAATTCGCTCGGCTGGATGTCCAGGTCTTCAATCGCTTTGCACAAGTCTGCCACCAGGCGCGCCACTACGGCCTGCACGCGCGGGTTGGCCGGGCGGGTTGCGGTGTCGATGATCCAGCTCTTTACCAGCTTGTCGATGTCGTTATGTGTCATGTCAGTCTCCGTCTAGTGGGTGTGGTTAAAGGTCGTTGCTGCGGATTGAAGATGGATGGCGGCACAGCGGCATCACCTCGATCTTCATGTAGGGGAACAGCGGCAGCGTGGAGAGCAGGGTGTGCAGCTCGTCGATGCTGGCGGTGTCGAAAATGCTGATGTTCGAATACTGGCCGGCGATGCGCCACAGGTGGCGCCACTGGCCGCTGGATTGCAGCTCTTGAGAATACGCCTTCTCGCGCGCCTTGATGGCGGCTGCTTCGGCTTCGGGCAGGGCGGATGGGATATTCACATCCATGCGAACGTGGAACAGCATGGCAATTCTCCTTAGTGGCGGCGCAGGCGGCCGAGTTTGTCGGTGTCGACTGCAACGCCCAGGCCGTGGCCGGTTGGCACTTGCAGCATGAAGTCCTTGTAGACCAGCGGCTCCTGCAGCACTTCTTCGGTGAGCAGCAAGGGGCCGAACAGTTCGGTGCCGAAGGACAGGTCGGCGAAGGTGGAGAACAGGTGGGCCGATGCGGCCGTGCCCACTCCGCCTTCCAGCATGGTGCCGCCGTACAGGGCCACGCCCGCCAGTTGCGCCACGGTGGCGACCTGGCCCGCTTGCACCAGGCCGCCGGACTGGGTGATCTTCACCGCGAACACGTCCGCCGCCGCGCTGGTGGCGTAGTCGTAGGCGGTGAGCGGGCCTTGCAGGGCTTCGTCGGCCATCAGCGGCACCGAGAAGCGCTGCGCCAGGCGGGCCATGGCGGCCTTGTGGTGGGCCGGCACCGGCTGCTCGATCAGGTCCACGCCGCCCGCTTCCAGCGCGGTGATGGCTTCGATCGCCTGCAGCTCGTTCCAGGCCTGGTTCACGTCCACGCGGATGCTGACCGCGTCGCCCAGGGCGCGTTTGATGGCCAGCACGTGGTTCACGTCGTCGGCCACGGCGCGCGCGCCTATCTTCAGCTTGAAAATGCGGTGGCGGCGCAGTTCCAGCATTTTTTCGGCTTCGGCGATGTCCTTGGCGGTGTCGCCGCTGGCCAGGGTCCAGGCCACGGGCAGTTCGTCGCGCACGCGGCCGCCCAGCAGCTCGCTCAGGGGGATGCCGAGGCGGCGGGCCTGCGCGTCGAGCAGCGCGGTTTCGATGGCGCACTTGGCGAAGCGGTTGCCCTGGATCGCCTTGCGCAGCTTGGCCATGGCCTTGGCCACCTGGCTCGCCTCCATCCCGATCAGCAGCGGCGCGATATGCGTGTCGATATTGGTCTTGATGCTCTCGGGGCTCTCCTCGCCGTAATTCAGGCCGCCGATGGTGGTGGCCTCGCCCCAGCCTTCCACGCCGTCGCCGCAGCGTACGCGCACCAGCACCAAAGTCTGCGTGCTCATGGTGGTCACGGACAGCTTGTGCGGACGGATGGTGGGGACGTCCGCGAGGATGGTTTCTATGCTTTTGATCATATCTTATCCGTATAGTCGGTATAATTCGAAGGGATAACACCACGATAAACCCTTGAAAAAGCGTCGTCCAACACTGATTTGGTATCGCGTCAATACTTATAAGGTATAGAGATGGAGATCCGGCATTTGCGCTACTTCCTTGCTGTTGCCGAGGAGAAAAACTTCACGCGGGCCGCGCACCGCCTGTTCATAGCGCAGCCGCCGCTAAGCCGGCAGATCCAGCAACTGGAAGAGGAGTTGGGCGTGGCCCTGTTCGAGAAAGGCTCGCGGCCGCTGCGTCTCACCGAGGCCGGTAGCTTTTTTCAGGCGCATGCCCAGGTTTTGCTCGACAAGATGGCCGATCTGAAAACGATGACGCAGCGCGTGGGTAAAATCGAGCGCACGCTGTCGATCGGCTTCGTGGCGTCGACGCTGTACGGCCTGCTGCCGGAAATCGTGCGCCGCTTCCGCACGCAGTACGAGGGCGTGGAAATCACCTTCCACGAATTGACGACGATGGAACAGATGCGCGCGCTGAAGGAAGGCCGCATCGATGTGGGATTTGGCCGCGTGAAGTCGGAAGACCCGTCGATACGCCGCATTCTGCTGCGCGAGGAAAGGCTGATCGTGGCGCTGCCGGTGGGACACCGGCTGGCGGAACTGGGACGGCCGCTCAAGCTGCGCGAGCTGGTGGGGGAGAATCTGATCGTCTACCCGCGCAACCCGCGCCCCAGCTTCGCCGACCAGGTGCTGGCCATTTTCAGCGACCGCGCGCTGCATCCCGAGCACGTGATGGAAGTGCGCGAGCTGCAGATCGCCATCGGCATGGTGGCGGCGGGGCAGGGCATCTCCATCGTGCCGGACAGCCTGCAAGGCATGAAGCGCACCGATGTGCAGTATGTCGAAATCGACGACAAGCACGCGGTGTCGCCTATCCTGTTCAGCATACGGCTGATGGACAGGACCGAGGAAATCCGCAACATGCTGCAGATTATTTACGACGTCTACGAGTCGCGCGGCATCCCGCACGTGAAGGAGGAGTTGTAGGGCGGGTTAGCAACGCGTAACCCGCCATTGCGACCGCCGGCATCAAAACATATGCCGCACCCCTGCCGAGATGCCGGACTGGCTCAGCCCCGTGCCCACAGTGCCGCCGGCGTCGAGCGCGATGGCTGCGGCGCCGGCGTTCTTCATGTGGCCCAGCGAGGTGTACACGGCGGTGCGCCTGGACAGGAAGTAGGTCAGGCGCAGCACCGACAGCGTGGAGTCGTTGCCGCTGCCCTTCACGTCGTGGCGCGCAAGCTGGCCGTCGAGCTGCATCAGCGGCGACAGCGGATAGCTGGCGCCGATGTAGTACAGGTCCGATTCGAGGTCGTTGGCGCGCGTTGCCGCCACCTTCTTGCGGGCCATCACGCCTGCGCCTATCTTCGTTGCGCCCAGCATGGCGTAGCCGTTGACGGTGATGCGTTTGTCGTTGCTGTCGCTGGTGGTCAGCCCGGCCGCCGCGCCGGCGTTGCCGTACATGATGTCGTAGGTGGCGTTCAGGCCCCAGTCCTTGCTGTCGTAGCCCAGCAGTCCGGTAATCTGGCGGCAGGCTTTTGAATTGCCCGCCACTTCGCCGGCGCAGTTGGTGCCGCCCGGCCCGCCCGCCGAGGATGCGTCCCGCCCCAGGCTGTAGGTTGCGCCCACGGTGAAGCCGTTGAACGTGCCCAGATAGCCCACGGCGTTGTCGCTGCGGGCGTTGGGGATGTACAGGTCGATGCTGGACATGCTGAACAGATTGGGACCCAGCACGTCCGCCTTCGCTTGCGCCAGGAAGGTCATGTTGACCTGGCGGCCCAGCGTCAGCGTGCCCCACGCGCCTTTCAGGCCCACATTGGCCTGGCGGCCGAACAGGCGGTTGCCCTGGCCCACGGTGCCGGTGTCCAGGCTCACGCCGGTCTCCAGCGTGAACACGGCCTGCAGGCCGCCGCCCAGGTCCTCCACGCCACGGAAGCCCAGGCGGGAGGGCACGCTGCCGGTCAGGCCCGGCACCTTCACCATGGAGTTGCCCGCCGCGTTGGTGTTGGTGGTGTATGCCAGGCCGCTATCGAGGATGCCGTAGATGGTGACCTGGCTTTGCGCCATGGCCGGATGGATGATGGCGGCCAGCGCGGCGCACAGTGCTGCTTTTTTTACTGCTTTGTTCATCAAGTGTCTCCAGATTGTTGTTTTTTATGGGCGTGTTCAAACTTGCGGACTACGCCGCTTCGGCTTGCGCCGCCGTGACGCCGTGCGAGGCCGATGCCGAACGCTTCTGCCGTATCAGCGACACGGCGACAACGGCAATGGCGGCGGGGATGGCCATGGCCATGAAGTTCTGCTCCAGCGGCAGCTGCATGCCGACCAGCGTGCCGATGGCGATGGGCGCCAGGATGGCGCCGCTGCGGCCCACGCCGGAAGCCCAGCCTATGCCGGTGGCGCGGATGGCCATGGGATAGAACTGGCCCGCATAGGCGTAGGTGACGATCTGCGTCCCGATGGTGGAGGCGCCAGCCAGGCCCACCAGCAGGAACAGCACCTCAGTCGGCACTTTGTAGCCGAGCAGCGTGATGGAGACGCCGGCCAGCGCGTACATGCCGATCAACACATGCTTGATGTTGAAGCGGTCCGCCAGCCAGCCGCCGCCGACGGCGCCTATCACTGCGCCGAAGTTCAGCACCAGCACAAAGGTCAGCGCGGAGCCCAGGCTGTAGCCGGCGCTGGCCATCAGCTTGGTCAGCCAGGAACTGAGCGCGTACACCATGAACAGGCACATGAAGAAAGCCACCCAGAACATCACGGTGCTAAAGCCGCGCCCATCCTGGAACAGCTTGCGAATGGGAGCGCCCGCTGCGCTGTCGGCGGCGGGAATGGCGAAGCGGTCGCCGCTGGCGGGATGGTAGGACGGCTCCATGCGAGCCAGGATGGCTTTCAATTCAGGCAGGCGGTTCTCCCGGATCAGGAAGGGCATGGACTCCGGCATGAACTTCAAGATAAAGGGAATCAGCAGCACCGGCACGCCGGCCGCCAGGAACACGGACGACCAGCCGTAGGCTTCGATCAGCCCTTTGCCCAGCAGGGCTGCCAACATGCCGCCGACGGCGTAGCCGCTGAACATGAGCGTGACCATGGTGGAGCGGATTTTCCTGGGCGAGAACTCGGTCATCTGCGCCACCACATTCGGCATCACGCCGCCTATGCCCAGGCCGGCCAGGAAGCGCATGGCGCTGAAGGTGTAGGGATCGGTGGCGAAGCCCGCCGCTGCGGTGAACACGCTGAACAGGCCGATGCAGATGGCGATGGCGAGGCGGCGGCCGATCTTGTCGGCCACGGTGCCGAGGAAGATGGCGCCGAACATCATACCGAACAGCGCCGAGCTGACCATGAAGCCGGCATTCTGGGCGGTGACGCCCATTTCCTTCATGATGGAGGGCAGGGCGATGCCTGCGACGGCAAGGTCATAGCCGTCGCAGATGATGATGATGGCGCACCAGAACAGCACGCCGGCGTGGAAGCGCGTGAAGCGCGCTCCGTCCGACAGCTTGTGAACGTCGATTTGTTGCATGGTTTAGTCTCCTGAAAGCCCCGGTTAGTAGTTTTGAAATGGGGACATTCGGAGGATAGATATACCTTGCAGCGCCGTCCAAGACCGATTTGGTAGCTTTTCGATACCCTCGAAGTATTACATTGATGACCTTTCCGGCGGGAGCGCCGCGCGCGTGCTATCGTGCGCCCGTGAACGGAACGAGGAGCGCATGTGTTTTCTGTGAATGTGGGACCGCTGGTGCTGCAGGCCAGCCACCTGTTGCTGGCCATGGCGTTCGGCATCGCCGCCGGCGTGGGCTATCTGGTGGGGCGCAAGAACAAGGTGAACGTCACCGGCATATTGCTGGATATGGCGCTCGCTGCGCTGGTGGCGGGGCGCATCGCCTTCGTCGTTACGCGGTTTGACGATTTCCGCAGCGCGCCCTGGTGGGCGGTGTTCGACTTCCGCGACGGCGGCGGCAACTGGCCTGCGGCCATCGCGGGCGGCCTTGCGGTGGCGGTCTGGCGCTGCTGGCGCAAGCCGCAGCTGCAAGCGCCGCTGGCTGCGGGCTTGATCGCGGCGTTGTTCGCGTGGGACATGTCCGGCTCGGCCATTGCCTTGCGCAGTCCGCAGGGAGCGGCAGCCCCGGCCGCCATCCGCCAGTTCGCTGGCGGCAAGCCGATGGTGGTGAACTTCTGGGCCAGCTGGTGCCCGCCGTGCCGGCGCGAGATGCCGGTGCTGGCGAAGATGCAGCAGCAGCGCCGCGACGTGGCCTTTGTCTTCGTCAACGAGGACGCCGAAGCGGCGGCGGGGCAGGGCTTCCTGGCCGAACGCGGCTTCACCGTGGCCAATACCGTGCATGACGCGGACGGGAAGATCGCGCACGGGGTGGGCGCTTCCGCTTTCCCTACCACGCTGTTCTACGGTGCGGACGGCAAGCTGGCCAGCCTGCACATCGGCGAGTTGTCGCAAGCCTCGCTCAATGCCTATCTCGAAAAAATCGCGCCGCCGCTGTAACCTTTTTGTAATTTGCGGGTCATGTTTGGGTCATGCGCCGGTTTCTATACTGGGTTTTTCAACCAGAAAAGGACAGGACCATGAAACGCTCAATTTTCGCGGCTGCGGCCGCAGCCATGCTGGCCAGCGGCTTTGCCTCTGCCGCTCCGGCCGCCCCGACCGTGCCCTCCGTGCGCAACGTCGTGCTGGTGCACGGCGCGTATGCCGACGGCTCCGGCTGGAACGAGGTGATCGCGCGCCTGCAGAAGGCTGGCATGCATGTGACCTCGGTGCAGAATCCCCTGACCTCGCTGGCGGACGACGCCGACGCCACGCGCCGCGTGCTGGCGCTGCAGGACGGGCCGACCATCCTGGTGGGCCACTCGTGGGCCGGCACGGTGATCAGCGAAACCGGCAACGATCCGAAAGTGAAGGCGCTGGTCTACTTGGCGGCGCGCGCGCCGGACGTGGGCGAGGACTACGCCGCACTGGCCGCCCAATTCCCTGCCGCGCCAGCCGCAGCGGGCCTGGTGAAATCGCCGGATGGTTTCGCCCAGCTGAGCGAGCAGGCTTTCGTGCGCGACTTCGCAGGAGACCTGGACCCGGCGCAGGCGCGCGTGTTGTATGCAGGCCAGGGCCGCATTTCGCAGACCCTGTTCGCCAGCCGCACCACGCAGGCGGCCTGGAAAAACAAGCCAAGCTACTACGCCATCTCCCTGCAAGACCGCACCACCTCGCCCGAGCTGGAACGCTTCGTCGCCAATCGCATGGGCGCCAAGACGATAGAGCTGAACTCCAGCCACGTATCGATGATTTCCCATCCCGACGAAATCGCCAATCTGATACTGGAAGCTGCAAAGTAAGAGGGCCAGACGCCGGAAGCCCCGGCGCGTTCACGAAACATCGTGGCGCGCCGGGGCTTCTTTGCGTTTTGGCGGCAATGAAAAATGCGTAGGGCGGGTTAGCAGCGCAGCTGCGTAACCCGCCATTGCGGCCTATCAGCGATACAGCGGATTCGCTCCCACATAAACCACAACCTTGGGGTCCACGCTGCCCGCCGGCGCGATTTTCGCCAGGTGGAAAGCGCTTTCGCCTGTCAGCGTGTCAAAATGCCAGGTGAAACGTTCCCCGCTGGCGGTCTTGAATTCCACCGTATCGCCGTTGTCGACGTTGACGCCGGCGGTTGCTGCGGTCAGCGTCACGGTGCGCTGGGCGTTGGCGGACGCCACGGCCTTGCCGTAGACAGCGGTGCCGTTGGTGGAAGCGAAAGCGCCGGTGGAAGCGGCAGCCAGTGCGGCGGTCAGTGCCGCCATGCGAAGTGCGTTAAACATGGTGTATTCCTTTGGTTGGGAGTTGGCTTGTCACGGTTCCCATGCTAACGAGGCGCCACTGACGCGAAGATGACGCGCAAATTACAGCTTTGTAATCCAAATCGCGGCCGGAAAAGCCGACAATGTCCCGTCTGGAGGGCATGATGAAAATACTGGTGGTGGAAGACGAACCGAAGGCCGGCGATTACCTGGTCAAGGGCTTGCAGGAGTCCGGCTACGTGGCGGACCTGGCGCGCAATGGCGTGGACGGCCTGGCGCTGGCGCTGGAACTGGACTATGAGCTGATCGTGCTGGACGTGATGCTGCCGCAAATGGACGGCTGGGCGGTGCTGGCCAAGCTGCGCGAGCGCAAGCAGACCCCGGTGCTGTTCCTCACCGCGCGCGACGACGTCGTGGACCGTGTAAAAGGCCTGGAACTGGGCGCGGACGACTACCTCGTGAAGCCCTTCGCCTTCGCCGAACTGCTGGCCCGCATCAAGACGCTGATGCGCCGTGGCCCGGTGCGCGAGATGGAGCTGATACGCGTGGCCGACCTGGAAATCGACGTGCTGCGCCGCCGCGTTACGCGCCAGTCCGCGCGCATAGAGCTGACGGCCAAGGAATTCGCGCTGCTGCACCTGCTGGCCAAGCGCCAGGGCGAGGTGCTGTCGCGTACGCAGATCGCTTCCATGGTGTGGGATATGAACTTCGATTCGGACACCAACGTGGTGGACGTCGCGGTGCGCCGCCTGCGCGCCAAGATAGACGACCCTTACGAGGCCAAGCTGATACAGACCGTGCGCGGCATGGGCTATCTGCTGGAGCACCGGCCGTGAGCGCCGCCCCCACGAGCGCCGCCGCAATGCGCCTGCTGCCGCTGTCGCTGACGGTGCGGGTGGCGCTAATGCTGGCGGCGGTGGCCATCGCCACCTTCCTGGCCGCAGGCGCCTATCTGTACCAGACGCTGGCCAGCCAGATGTACTACCGCGACGACGTGGAACTGGTGAACAAGGCCACGCAGATCCGCCGCATCGTGGCCAGCCTGCCGTCGCCGCAGGCTATCGTGCAGGATCAGCGTCCGCTGGTGGAAACCCTGTCCGGCCACAACGACTTCATGCTGCGCGTGCGCGGCCCAGCGGGCGAGCGGCTGCTGCAAACGTCCATCACCTCGCGCCCGTTGCCGAAGATCGCCAGCGTGCCCGCGCAGAACGCGCTGACGCTGGACGATATCCACGACTGGGTGCCGGAGCAGGGCAGCGGACGCATGGTCAGCGCCCTGGGCCTGGCCGGCGGCGAACCGGTGGAAATCACGCTGGCGCGCGAGCGCTCCGACCGGCTGCGCATCCTCAAGCGCTACGGTGCGGACCTGCTGCTGGCGCTGGCCGGCGGCGCGGCGCTGGCGGCGCTGCTGGGCTACGCCATCGTGCGCCACAGCATGCGCAGCGTGCGCTCGCTGATCGGCAAGGCCAACGACATCAACGCCAGCCGGCTCAACACGCGCTTGTCGGTGCGCGACGCGCCGGCCGAGCTGCGCGAAATGGGCGCGGCCTTCAACGCCATGCTGGACCGGCTGGAAGAGGGCGTGCAGCGCCTGTCCGGCTTTGCCGCCGACCTGGCGCACGACCTGCGCACGCCGCTCAACACGCTGATGGTGGAAACCCAGGTGGCGCTGTCGCGCCCGCGCACGGTGGAGGAATACCAGGCGCTGCTCGCATCCAACTCGGAAGAATACGAGCGGCTGGCGCGCATGATAGAGAACACGCTGTTCCTGGCGCGCGTGGACAACGCGCAGCTGGCCTTGCAGCGCGAAACGCTGGACCTGCGCGCCGAGCTGCTGCGCATCCACGACTATTTTGAAATCCTGGCCGAAGACGTGGGCGTGCGATTGGCGGTGGACGTGCCGGCGCTGGAGTTGCAGGTCGATCCCGTGCTGCTGCAGCGCGCCGTCAACAATCTGGTCTCGAACGCGATCCGCTACACGCCTGCGGGCGGCGAGGTGCGGCTGTCCGCTCGGCGCGTGCAGCGCGGCGTGGAGCTGGCCGTCAGCAATACCGGCCCCGGCATCGCCCCCGAGCACCTGCCGCGCATCTTCGACCGCTACTACCGCGCCGACGCGGCCCGCTCCAGCCAGGCCCACTCGGCAGGGCTGGGCCTGTCCATCGTGCGCGCCATCATGCAGCTGCACGGCGGCGAGGTGCGCGTGGAAAGCGTGCCTGGCGGCAGCACGACTTTCTTCCTGTGCTTTAATTGACGGCTGCGGCCAGCGGCCGCACCACGGCCTGTTCCTTGCGGATCAGCCGGTCCGCCAGCCTGGCAATGATGAAGGCGGCGGCCAGCAGGGCCGCGCCCACCAGGCCGATCTGGTGCCGGTCCAGGAAGGTGATGCTGGCCGCGCCGATCACGCCCGCCGCCGACACGCCCACATACAGCGCCGCCGAGTTCAGCCCCAGCAGCAGCGGCGCGGACGCCGGCGCCAGGCTGATCAGGCGGTGCTGCTGCGGCACCAGCAAGCCCCAGCCGCACACGCCCCACACCACGATGGACAGCGCCGCGCTCCACAGGTGCGCAGCGGCCCAGGGCAGCAGCGCGAAGTTGACGGTGGCGAGCGCCAGCGCGCCGTAGATGATGGTGCGGCTGCCGAAACGGTCCGTCAGCTTGCCCGCGCTCAGGTTGCCCACGGTGGCGGCCACGCCCCACAGCAGCAGCAAGCCTGCCAGTACTTCCGTCCTGCCGCCGGTGACGCGGTCGAAGGTCACGCCGATATAGGTGTACACGGCGAACATGCCGGAATAGGCGGCCAGCGTGGTCAACAGCGTCAGCAGCACGCGGCTGTCTTTCAGCGGCGCGAGGCGCTGGCGCAGCGTGACGGCGGGCAGGGCGGGGATGGCGGGCAGCATGGCGTAGACGGCCACGCTGGCGATCAGGCCCACGATGGTCACGAACCACATGGTGGCGCGCCAGTCGCCCAGGCCGCTGATGAAGGTGCCGATGGGCGAGCCGAAGGCGGTGGCGCTGGTCAGCCCGGCGATGACGATGGCCAGCGCCTGGGCGCGCTTCTCGGGCGGCACCAGCGAGGCGCCGGTGGCCGTGGCGGTGGGGCTGAACATGGCCGCGCCCAGGCCGGCGATCAGGCGGCTGGCCAGCACCCATTCTATGGACGGCGCCACCGCCGTGATCAGATTACCCAGCACAAACACCACCAGCCCCGTCAGCAGCAGGCGCTTGCGCGGCCAGTGCGCCGCCGTGGCCGCCACCACCGGCGACAGCAGCGCATAGCTCAGCGCATACAAAGTCACCATCTGCCCGGCCACCCCTATCGACACCCCCAGCGACTGCGACACCTGGGGAAGTATGCCGGCCACGACAAAGCTGTCTGTGCCGATGGCGAACATGCCCGCTGCCAGCACGATCAAACGACGATCCATGGTACTGCTCCTTAGAAAGCGCGCCTTTGCAGGCAAAATTTTAGTTTCATTATGCAACTTAGCAGATAAAGTTGCGTTATGCAACTGATGGATTTAGAATCGTCCGCATGCAACGTAAAACTTTCGATGGCATGAACTGCTCAATAGCCCGCGCGCTCGACCAGGTTGGCGAGTGGTGGAGCCTGCTTATCATTCGCGAATGCACGCTGGGCACGACGCGTTTTGACGAATTCCAGGAGAGGCTGGGCATTGCCCGCAATATCCTGACCAGCCGGCTGAACCGGCTGACCGAGCTGGGCATACTGGAAAAATCGGCGATCGAAGGTCATGAGCGCCGCCAGGGCTACCGGATGACGCCCAAAGGCGAGGAACTGTTCCCGGTGCTGCTGGCCCTGCTGCAGTGGGGGGACAAATGGGCGCCGGGGCCGAACGGCGGCTCGGTGCGCTATGTGGAGCGGGAGAATGGCCGGGAAGTGGCGCCGGTTGGCCCCAAGTCGGCCGACGGCCGCCCGCTGGGCCTGCGCGACCTGCGCATGATGCCGGGACCGGGCGCCACCGCGTCCACCCAGGCCAGGATAGACGCCCGCAACGCGGCGGTGCTAGGTGAAAGCGAGGCGCAAGGTGCAGATCATTGATTTTCCGGCCCTGATGAAGCTGGCCCTAAGCTCGGCGGCGGTCAGCGCGAAATGCAGCTGCAGCAGTGTGCCGCTGCTGGCCTGGCAAAGCCTGCCGACATCGCTGGATCTGGCACAGCTGGCCGAAGTGGGCACGCTGGTGGAGGATCCCTACGAAGAGCCGACCTTCAAGGAATACCACCCCAAGGGCACGCGCTACGAAAGCGAAGACGCGCCCATCGCACCGCGCTACTACCCCGCCAATCTCAGCCAGGTGCTGCGCTGCCAGGTTTGCGGCCGCCACTACCTGCGCTACAACGAAGCAGGCGGCTACTTCACCGAACTGCGCATGCGCGCCCTGCGCCCCGAGCTGCTGGTGGATGCAGCCCCGTAGGGCGGGTTAGCGCGCAAGCGCGTAACCCGCCAGCGCCGCCCGCTACGCGCGGAACGGATTGCGCTCATTCAGCTCGCTGATGTAATCATCAATCCCGCCGCTCTCGCGTTCCAGGAAGCGCTCGACCGCGTCCGCAAAGGCAGGATGCGCCAGCCAGTGCGCCGACCACGTCTTCTGCGGCAGGAAACCGCGCGCCATCTTGTGCTCGCCCTGCGCGCCGCCTTCAAACGTGGCGATGCCGTTGGCGATGCAGAACTCCAGCGGCTGGTAATAAGCCGTCTCAAAGTGCAGGCAAGGCACATGCTCGTCCGCGCCCCAATAGCGGCCATAGAGCGTGTCCTCCGTATGGATCACCAGCGACGAAGCAATGGCGCGGCCCGCGCGCTCGGCCACTACCAGCAAAATATTGCCCGGCATGGCGGCGCCTATGCGCTGGAAGAAATCCAGGTTCAGATACGGCGACGAGCGGTGCTCGGCGTAGGTGTTCGAATAGCAGCGATGGAAAAAGCGCCAGTCCGCGTCGGTGGCGTCGCGGCCGCGTATCTGGCGCATGGTCACGCCGGCTTCGCGCACCTTGCGGCGTTCGGCGCGGATGTTCTTGCGCTTCTTGTGCTCCAGCGTGGACAGGAACTGTTCAAAGTCCGTGTAGCCCTGGTTCAGCCAGTGGAACTGCACGCCGCTGCGCAGCATAAATCCCGCCTCGTGCAGCTGCATGGCCTGCTCCTCCGGCGGATACAGCACGTGCGTGGACGAGATGTCCGCCGCTTTCTGCTGCGCCTTCAGCAGCGCGACCAGTGCCGCGCGGGCCTGGCCGTCGCGCGCCAGCAGGCGGCCGCCGGTGACCGGCGTGAACGGAATGGCCGACAGCAGCTTGGGGTAGTACTCGATACCGTTGCGGTGGTAGGCGTCCGCCCAGGCCCAGTCGAACACGTATTCGCCGTAGGAGTGCGATTTCACGTAGAGCGGCATGGCGGCGGCCAGCTCGCCGCCGTCCCGCAGCGCCAGATACTGCGGCTGCCATCCGGTCTCCGCGCTGGCGCTGCCGGATTCGTGCATCGCATGCAGGAAGGCGTAGGACAGGAAGGGATTGGTTTCGCCCTGCGCGGCCAGCAGGCCGTTCCAAGCGGCTTCGCCGACTTCGGCGAGGGAGGAAATAACGTCGGGGCGGTAGCTCATGAGAGGCATTTTACGCAAAATCGCCGATGTGGGTCGAACGCGGCGGCATTCGGTGGCATTCAGGGGCAACTTTGCACGAATGGTAAGGGCGAATGCTAAAATCGGCTTATCCATAGAGGAAGCCCGTCTTATGCCGCACGCACCGCAGTCATTCTTCAATCTGTATTCCCACGATTTCGCGCGCCTGAGCGTGGCCGTGCCGCGCTGCCGCGTGGCCGATCCGGCCTACAACGCCGCCGAAACCGTCAAACTGGCCCGGCAGGCCGCCGCCAAGGGCGCCGCGCTGGTGGCGTTCACGGAGCTGGGCATCTCGGCCTACACCTGCGACGACCTGTTCCACCAGCGCGCGCTGCTGGAAGGCTGCCTGGCCGGGCTGCAGACCGTCCTGGAGGCGTCCAGGTCCATCAGCGCCGCGCTGATCGTCGGCGTGCCGCTGCGGGTGGACCACCAGCTGTTCAATTGCGCGGTCGTGCTGTCCGGCGGGCGTATCCACGGCGTGGTGCCGAAATCCTATCTGCCCAACTACGGCGAGTTCTACGAGGCGCGCCAGTTCAGCGCGGGCGACGAGGCCATCTCCACCGAGATATCGCTGCTGGGCCAGACCGTGCCTTTCGGTTCGGCGCTGCTGTTCGAGGTCGAGAACCTTCCGCTGTTCAAATTCCACGTCGAGATCTGCGAGGACGTGTGGGTGCCGATTCCGCCGTCGTCCTTCGCCGCGCTGGCCGGGGCGACCGTGCTGGTGAACCTGTCCGCATCCAATGTGGTGGTGGGCAAGGCGGACTACCGCCACCAGCTGGTGAGCCAGCAGTCGGCGCGCTGCCTGTCGGCGTATCTGTATTCGTCGGCGGGGCGGGGCGAGTCCACCACCGACCTGGCCTGGGACGGCCAGGCGCTGATCTGCGAAAACGGCGAGCTGCTGTCCGAAGCCGAGCGCTTCCAGGACGAGTCGCACCTGATCTACGCGGACGTGGACCTGGAGCGCCTGTCGCGCGAGCGCATGCGCCAGACCACCTTCGGCCAGTCCATGCGCCGCCACCGCCAGGAAGTGGCGGCTTTCCGCACCGTGCGCTTTGCGCTGGACCTGCCGGCGCAGCCGGTTCTGGCGCTGGAGCGCAATGTGGCGCGCTTCCCTTACGTGCCGGCCAATCCAGCCTTGCGCGACAAGCGCTGCAACGAGGTCTACAACATCCAGGTGCAGGCGCTGGTGCAGCGCCTGTCCTCGTCCAATATCAAAAAGGTGGTGATCGGCATTTCCGGCGGCCTCGATTCCACGCACGCGCTGCTGGTGTGCGCCAAGGCGATGGACAGGCTGAATCTGCCGCGCACCAATATCGTCGGCGTCACCATGCCGGGCTTCGCCACCAGCGCGCGCACCTTGCTGCAGGCGCGCCAGCTGATGGAGTTCGTGGGCTGCAGCGCGTCCGAGATCGATATCCGCCCGAGCTGCATCCAGATGATGAAGGACATCGGCCACCCGTTCTCGGACGGCGAGCCGCAGTACGACATCACCTTCGAGAACGTGCAGGCGGGCGAGCGCACCAGCCATTTGTTCCGGCTGGCGAACTTCCACAACGGCATCGTGATCGGCACCGGCGACCTGAGCGAGCTGGCGCTGGGCTGGTGCACCTACGGCGTGGGCGACCATATGTCGCATTACAACGTCAACGCCAGCGTGCCCAAGACCCTGATTTCCCACCTGGTGCGCTGGGTGGCCGAGAGCCGCCAGTTCGGCGAACAGGACTCGGCGGTGCTGCTGGCCGTGGTCGACACCGAGATCAGCCCCGAACTCGTGCCGGGCAAGGCGGACGACGGCGCGCCGGCCCAAATTACCGAAAGTGTGATTGGGCCATACGAATTGCAGGACTTCAACTTATACTACACGCTGCGCTTCGGGTTCTCGCCGTCAAAAGTGGCGTTCCTGGCCCATGCCGCGTGGCGTGACCGCAGCATCGGCGGCTGGCCTAACGAGGCGCACGTGGTGCGCAATCAGTACGCACTAAAGGATATCAAGCACAATCTGGGCATCTTCCTGCGCCGCTTCTTCCAGACCAGCCAGTTCAAGCGCACCTGCGTGCCGAACGGCCCCAAGGTGGGATCGGGCGGATCGCTGTCGCCGCGCGGCGACTGGCGCGCCCCCAGCGATTCGGAATCCGTGGTGTGGATGGAAGAGTTGAAGAACGTGCCGGACGCATAACCGTAATCAAATAGGAGAACCCCATGAAGCAGATCACCGCAGTAATCAAACCGTTCAAACTGGACGAAGTCCGCGAAGCGCTGGCCGAAGTGAACGTCACCGGCCTGACCGTGACGGAAGTGAAGGGCTTTGGCCGCCAGAAGGGCCACACCGAGCTGTATCGCGGCGCGGAATACGTGGTGGACTTCCTGCCGAAAGTGAAAGTGGAAGTGGTGGTGGACGACGGCGTGGCCGAGCAGGTGGTGGACGCCATCATCAAGGCGGCGCGCACCGGCAAGATCGGCGACGGCAAGATCTTCGTGCAGAACGTGGAGCAGGTGATACGCATCCGTACCGGCGAGACCGGCCCGGACGCGGTCTAAGTTCAGGGGCGGCCCAGCCGCATATCGAACTTCCAGGTCAGCAAGCGCATGACGGTAATCGCCGTGGCGCTTGACCACAGTGCGAAATCGTCCGACACGGACGTTTTCTGCATCACGATGTACATCCAGCAGCCGATGAAGGCGCAGATGGCGTAGGGTTTGCCGTCGCGGAATACCATCGGCACTTCGTTGCAGACGATGTCGCGCAGCACGCCGCCGAAGATGCCGGTGATCACGCCCATCATGGAGGCGATGAAGATGGGCATATTGGCCTGCTGCGCCTGCGACACGCCGGCCACGGCGAACAGGCCCAGGCCGACGGCGTCGGCCACCACGATCACGCGTTCGGAGACGATCTGGCGCAGCGTGCGTATCAGCGGCGTGGCGATCAGGGCCAGCACGAAGATGAGGATGGCGTATTCCTGATGCTGCACCCAGAACAGCGGGCGCTTGTCGAGCAGGATGTCGCGCAGCGTGCCGCCGCCGAAGGCCGCGATAAAGGCCACGGTGAACACGCCCACCAGGTCCATGCGCTTGCGGCGCGCCTCAATGAAGCCAGAAATCGCCCCGACCAGGATAGCCACAACTTCGATGATGGTGATCAGGGAGACGTGCGGGATGTGCTTCATTTACTGTGGGATTGGCAAAGTTGCTAATTCCCACAGGTTAACATGCGCAACACGAGGACGGATAGGGGTATTTGGTGCCGCTATGGCGGGTTGCGCGGCTGCGCCGCTAACCCGCCCTACGATGACGGTTGCAATCGCGTAGGGCGGGTTAGGTGCGGCGCACCGTAACCCGCCGTCTCAGCGCCGCTCGGGCTGCAGGGCCGCGCGCAGCAGGACAATGAGGGCGCCTTCGCCGCCGTCGGACGGACGGGCCTGGCAGAACGCCACCACTTCCTTTTGCACCAGCCAGCTGTGCACCATGGACTTGAGCACCGGCTCCTGGCCGCGCGAGCCGAAGCCGCGGCCGTGGATCACGCACACGCAGCGCATGCCGCGCTGGTTGGCGCGGGTCAGGAAGGCGCCCAGCGCGTCGCGCGCGCCGTCGCGGTTCAGGCCGTGCAGGTCCAGCTCGTCCTGCACCGGCCAGTAGCCCTTGCGCATCTTTTTCACCACATCGGGGCCGACGCCGGGCGCCGCGTAGTTCAGCGCTGGGTCTTCTTCCATGTAGTGGTCCACCTCGAACAGGTCGGACAGGGACTCCTGCAGCACGGCCGCGTCGTCCTGGCGCTGTTCTTCCGGCGTCAGCGGACCGCGTTTCTTTGCCGCCGCCAGCGCCTTGGCCGACACCACCGGGGCCGGCTGGTGCACATAGCGGTTCTGCTCGGGCATGCGCTGCACCTGGCCCAGCGTGTTGCGGAAGATGTTCGCTTCCGCCGCCGCCACCTTTTCGCGCTTGGCGCGCTCGGCCTCGGCGGCCGCGCGCGCCTCGCCCTGTTCCTTCAGCTGCTTGCCGAGGGATTTCAGGTCGGCAAAGTCCTTCAGTCCCGCCATGCCCTTACTCCTGGCCTTCCAGGTAGCGCTGGGCGTCCAGCGCGGCCATGCAGCCGGTGCCGGCGCTGGTGATGGCCTGGCGGTAGATGTGGTCCTGCACGTCGCCGGCGGCGAACACGCCCGGCGCGGTGGTGGCCGTGGCCATGCCCTCGGTGCCGGTCTTGGTCTTGATGTAGCCGTTGTGCATTTCCAGCTGGCCTTCGAAGATGCCGGTGTTCGGCTTGTGGCCAATCGCCACGAACAGGCCGTGCACCTTGATCTTGGTCTGCGCGCCGTCGGCGGTGGCGGCCAGGGTCAGGCCGGTGACGCCGCCTTCGTCGCCCGTCACTTCTTCCAGCGTGTGGTTCAGTTTCAGCTCGATCTTGCCTTCGGCGACCTTGGCCATCAGGCGGTCGATCAGGATGGCCTCGGCGCGGAACTTGTCGCGGCGGTGCACCAGCGTGACCTTGGTGGCGATATTGGACAGGTACAGCGCCTCCTCGACGGCGGTGTTGCCGCCGCCGATGACGGCCACTTCCTGGCCACGGTAGAAGAAGCCGTCGCAGGTGGCGCAGGCGGACACGCCGCGGCCCATGAATTCCTGCTCGGACGGCAGGCCCAGGTACTGGGCCGAGGCGCCGGTGGCGATAATCAGGGTGTCGCAGGTGTACTCGGCGCTGTCGCCGATCAGGCGGATCGGCTTTTCGCTCAGCTTGGCCGTGTGGATGTGGTCAAACACGATCTGCGTGTTGAAGCGCTCGGCGTGCTGCAGGAAGCGCTGCATCAGGTCCGGGCCTTGCACGCCCATCGGGTCGGCAGGCCAGTTTTCCACGTCGGTGGTGGTCATCAGCTGGCCGCCCTGTTCCACGCCGGTCACCAGCATGGGGTTCAGATTGGCGCGCGCGGCGTAAATGGCGGCGCTGTAGCCGGCTGGGCCAGAGCCGAGAATCAAAACGCGGGCGTGTTTGGTAGTGGTCATGGAAGGCTTCTTAGTAAATTGGATAAACCGCAGTTGGGGGCAGGCGCGGCGATAACAATGCCGGCGAGCAAAGACAGAATTATAGTCCAAGCAGGGAAACTGGTTGAATTGGGAGGCCGCTTCCTATGGAGATGGCTTAGAATACCCACAAATGGCTAGCGCCCTATGGTGCGCCCGCAAAAATCTTATAAAAGTATCAATGCCTAAAACGAGAGAACAGCCTGCAAAGCAGCCCCCGGCAAAACAGCAGCCGACGAAGCAGCAGCCGATAAGCTATACCCGCACGCCTACCGAACGCCAGCCGCTGCCGAACCGGCTGGTGCGGCTGTTGTCGGAGGCGCGCTGGTTCGCGCTGGCGGCGCTGGCGCTGTACTTTCTGCTCATTATGGTCAGCTACAACAAGGCCGACCCGGGCTGGTCCCATTCCAATGTGGTGCCCAAGGTGTACAACCTGGGCGGCCGCGCCGGCGCGTGGATGAGCGACCTGATGCTCTACATCTTCGGCCTGTCGGCCTGGTGGTGGTGCGTGTGGCTGCTGCGCGCGGTGTGGAGCGGCTACCGCCGCCTGACCCGCAAATTCGTCACCAAGGAAGAGGAAGACGACGAGCACCGCCACGAGGGCCTGATACGCGTGATCGGCTTCGCCTTCCTGCTGGTGGGCAGCCTGGGCCTGGAATTCCTGCGCATGTACACGCTGAAGGTGCAACTGCCGCTGGCGCCGGGCGGGGTGCTGGGCAAGGTGATCGGCCACGGCGCGCACGTCGGCCTGGGCTTTACCGGCGCCACGCTGCTGATGCTGCTGCTGTTCGGGCTGGGCTTCAGCCTGTTCTTCCATGTCTCCTGGCTGGCCGTGGCCGAGCGCATCGGCGGCTTTATCGAGGACTGCGGCGAGTGGGTGATGCACCGCTACCAGGACCGCGAAGACCGCCGCCAGGGCGAGCGCGCCACCGTGCTGCGCGAGGAAGTGGTGGTCAGCGAGCGCGCCAAGCATATCGAAAAACACGTGGAAAAACCGGTGCGCGCCGAGCCGCGCATGGACGCCGCGCCGTCGTTCAAGGCGCCTGCTCCTGCCGCCGGCCTGGCCGGCGCCATGGGCGCGGACGCCTACGACGGCGATGCCGCGCGTCCGCAGCCCACCGTGGCGCCGGAGAAGTTCGCCGCGCCGGTGCCGGTGAAGATCGAGCAGCAGGTGACGTCCGTGGTGCCGTCCGAGCGCGCCGTCAAGGAGCGCCAGGGCGCGCTGTTCCAGGACTCCCGCCCCGGCGACCTGCCGCCGCTGTCGCTGCTGGACGACGCGCCACAGACCCAGGAAACCGTGGCGGTGGAAACGCTGGAGTTCACCAGCCGCCTGATCGAGAAGAAGCTGTCGGACTTCGGCGTGGAAGCGCGCGTCGTGGCCGCTTATCCCGGCCCGGTGGTGACGCGCTACGAAATCGAACCGGCCACGGGCGTGAAAGGCTCGCAGATCGTGAACCTGGCGCGCGACCTGGCGCGTTCGCTGTCGCTCACCTCCATCCGCGTGGTCGAAACCATCCCCGGCAAGAACTACATGGCGCTGGAGTTGCCCAATCCCAAGCGCCAGATTGTGCGCCTGAGCGAGATCGTCGGCTCCAAGGTCTACCACGACAACGCCTCGCCGCTGACCGTGGCGCTGGGCAAGGACATCGCCGGCAAGCCGGTGGTGGCCGACCTGGCCAAGATGCCGCACTTGCTGGTGGCCGGTACCACCGGCTCGGGTAAATCGGTGGGCATCAACGCCACCATCCTGTCGCTGCTGTACAAGTCCGACCCGGCCGACGTGCGCATGATACTGATCGACCCGAAGATGCTGGAGATGTCGGTCTACGAAGGCATTCCGCACCTGCTGGCGCCGGTGGTGACCGATATGCGCCAGGCCGGCCACGCGCTGAACTGGGCCGTGAACGAGATGGAACGCCGCTACAAGCTGATGTCCAAGCTGGGCGTGCGCAACCTGGCCGGCTACAACGCCAAGATCGCCGAGGCGGCCAAGCGCGAGGAGCACATTCCGAATCCCTTCAGCATCACGCCGGATTCGCCCGAGCCGCTGGAGAAGCTGCCCACCATCGTCATTATCATCGACGAGCTGGCCGACCTGATGATGGTGGTCGGCAAGAAGGTGGAAGAACTGATCGCCCGTATCGCGCAGAAAGCGCGCGCGGCCGGCCTGCACTTGATTTTGGCCACGCAGCGCCCATCTGTAGACGTGATCACCGGCCTGATCAAGGCCAATATCCCGACCCGTATCGCCTTCCAGGTGTCGTCCAAGATCGACTCGCGCACCATTCTGGACCAGATGGGCGCGGAAGCGCTGCTGGGCATGGGCGACATGCTTTACATGCCGCCCGGCACCGGCCTGCCGGTGCGCGTGCACGGCGCCTTCGTGTCGGACGACGAGGTGCACCGCGTGGTCAAGCATTTGAAACAGCAGGGCGAACCGAATTATATTGACGGCATCCTCGAAGGCGGCACGCTGGAAGGCGAGGGCGGCGGCGAAGGCGGCGCGGCAGGCGGCGAGGGCGGCGGCGAAGCCGACCCGATGTACGACCAGGCGGTGCAGGTGGTGTTGAAAAACCGCCGCGCCTCCATTTCGCTGGTGCAGCGCCACTTGCGCATCGGCTACAACCGCGCGGCCCGCCTGCTGGAGCAGATGGAACAGAGCGGCGTGGTATCGCCCATGCAGTCGAACGGCAACCGCGACATCCTGGTGCCGGCCGCCAGCGCAGAATAAAAGGACACAGCATGACCCCACTGAAAACGATCGCCACCACCGCAGCCGCCTTCGCGGCCTCGCTACTGCTGGCCGGCGCGGCCCAGGCTGCCGCGCTGGAGCAGTTCAAGACCTTCGTCAGCAGCACCAAGTCGGCGCGCGGCGAGTTCACGCAGCGCCAGGTGAAGGGCGGCAAGAGCTCCAACACCGCCAGCGGCACGTTTGAGTTCGCGCGTCCCGGCAAGTTCATCTGGACCTACCTCAAGCCTTATGACCAGCTGCTGCAGGCCGACGGCGAACAGCTCTACATCTACGACAAGGACCTGAACCAGGTCACGGTGAAGAAGCTGGGCAATGCGCTGGGCTCGTCGCCGGCCGCCATCCTGTTCGGCAGCAACGACCTGGAAAAGAACTTCACCTTGTCCGAAGCGGGCGCGCGCGACGGCCTGGAATGGCTGAAAGCCGTGCCGAAAACGCCGGACTCCACCTTTGAGCAGATCACCATCGGCCTGCGCAACGGCACGCCGGAAGCGATGGAGCTGAAGGACAACTTCGGCTCCATGTCCGTGCTGAGCTTCAGCAAGTTCGAGAAAAACCCGCAAGTGGGCGCCGCGCACTACAAGTTTGTGATGCCCAAGGGCGTGGAAATTTCGCAGCAATAAGGAATAAATGCGCCGTCTGCTTGCGCGCGCGCAAACGCCGCGCGCGCGGCCGCCGCTACAGTAAAGCATGATGGACGACCTTTTTAAAACCGAACCCCGCGCGCCCTTGGCCGAAGCCCTGCGTCCGAAAACCATGGACGAAGTGATCGGCCAGCAGCATCTGCTGGGCGAGGGCAAGCCGCTGCGCCTGGCCTTCCAGGCCGGCAAGCCGCATTCCATGATCTTGTGGGGACCGCCCGGCGTGGGCAAGACCACGCTGGCGCGCCTGACCGCCAACGCCTTCGACGCCGAGTTCATCGCCCTGTCCGCCGTGTTCGCGGGCGTGAAGGACATCCGCGCCGCCATGGAGCAGGCCCAGCAGAACCTGGACCGCCACGGCAAGCACACCCTGCTGTTTGTGGACGAGATCCACCGCTTCAACAAATCCCAGCAGGACGCCTTGCTGCCCTTCGTCGAGTCCGGCCTGGTCACCTTTATCGGCGCCACCACCGAGAACCCCAGCTTTGAAGTGAACTCGGCATTGCTGTCGCGCGCCCAGGTCTACGTGCTGAAGTCGCTCAGCGACGAGGAAATGCGCCAGCTGCTGGCCAAGGCGCAGAAGGAAGCGCTGCCGCACCTGAAGTTCGACGACGCGGCCGCCGACACCCTGGTCGGCTACGCGGACGGCGACGCGCGCCGCTTCCTGAACCTGCTGGAGCAGGCCGACAACGCCGCCTCGTCGGCCGGCGTGCAGAAGATAGACGCCAAGTTCGTGGAAAACGCCATGACCTTGAACGCGCGCCGCTTCGACAAGGGCGGCGACAACTTCTACGACCAGATTTCGGCGCTGCACAAGTCCGTGCGCGGCTCCAATCCGGACGGCGCGCTGTACTGGTTCTGCCGCATGATAGACGGCGGCGCGGACCCGCGCTACCTGTCGCGCCGCATCGTGCGCATGGCCTGGGAAGACATCGGCCTGGCCGACCCGCGCGCCCTCACCATGGCCAACGACGCGGCCGCCACCTATGAACGGCTGGGCTCGCCGGAAGGCGAACTGGCGCTGGGCCAGGCCGTGATCTACCTGGCCATCGCCGCCAAGAGCAACGCCGGCTACAACGCCTTCAACCAGGCCATGGCCTTCGTGAAGCGCGACAAGTCGCGCGAAGTGCCGGTGCACCTGCGCAACGCGCCGACCAAGCTGATGAAAGAGCTGGGCTACGGCCACGAATACCGCTACGCCCACGACGAGCCGCACGCCTACGCGGCCGGCGAAACCTATCTGCCGGACGGCATGGCCGAGCCCGGCTGGTACCAGCCCGTCCCGCGCGGCCTGGAAAGCAAGATCGCCGACAAGCTGGCCTTCCTGCGCAGCCTGGACGACGACGCGCGCGGCAAGTAAGCCGCCGTGCGCGCGCACGTTTGACGCAGATCAAAGGCGCCGGGCCTTGCGGTCGCCATGCTATTCAACTCCACTACAACCCCCACAAGGAGAAAATACCATGGCTAGCAACCTTTCCCGTTTCACCCCCTTCGGCGACTTGGCGCGCTTCGACCCTTTCCGCGATATCGAACGTTTTTTCGATGAATTCGAGCGCCAGAGCGTGCAGCCGGATCTGGCGCGCAGCATGCGCATGGACGTGTCGGAGACCGACCAGACTTACACGGTGCGGGCTGAAATGCCGGGCTTCGAGAAGGAGGACATCAACGTCTCCATCGACGGCAGCACCGTCACCATCCGCGCCAAGCATGACGAGCAGAAACAGCAGCCCCAGACAGGCACCATGATGCGCAGCGAACGCTTCCACGGCGAGCACTATCGCAGCTTTACGCTGCCGCAGGAAGTGGACGACCAGCAAGCCACTGCCACCTGCAGCAACGGCGTGCTGGAGCTGACCTTGCCCAAGAAGACCGGCGGCCACAGCCGGCAGCTGCAGATCCAGTGACCCCCTTACACGGCTGACAGCGTGCGGCGCAGGAAGACGGTCACGTCGGCGAACAGCGCGGGCTGGACGGCCTCGCGGTCGAAGCCCGGCGGGTCTTGCGAAGGCTTGAAATTGGGCCGCGTCATCTCCGGCGGAAACTTGCTCATGAAAGCGAAGTGGCCGCCGCCGGGGACGTCCACATGCTCCACCAGGGCCGCATCCGGCACGCCGTTGATGATGTGATGCGCGTGCGAGACGGGCGTGATGTCGTCCTTCTCGCCGGTGCGTATCAGGATGGGCACGCGCACCTGCGACAGGGCGCCTTCCGGGAACCAGAACGTGGCCGGATTCAGCAGCACCAGCGCCCGCACGCGCGCGTCCGGCCGCACGGGAACAGGGGAGGGCGGCGCCCCCTTGTTCTCGCGCGGCCCGGTCCAGGGCTGGCCGCCGGCCACCGCCAGCGCCGTATAAGCGCCGATGGAATGCCCGATCAGCGCCACCCCGCCGGGCGCAATATGCGCGCCGACAACGCCATCGGCCAGCGCCGCGCCGATGCACAATGAAATATGGCGCGGCCGGTTCGCCAGGTTGGCGGCGGTGCCGGCCAGCGAATTGTCCAGGCGCGTATTGCCCGTATGGGAGGGCAGCGCCACCACAAAGCCCGCCAGCGCCAAATGCCTGGCCAGCTGGCGGTAAGCCCAGGGCGTGCCTGAATTCCCGTGCGACAACACCACCAGCGGCCATGTCCCCGCCACCGGCGCCGCATCGCGCGCCACCTCCAGGCCATACGGCCCGAAATGCGTCAGCGCCTCCGTCCCCACGGCCGGGTAAAGCAGGGCCAGCGGCACCATCGCGCCCTGCACGGCGTCATGCACCTCCATCAAGCGGCAGCCACAGGCAAATGTCATGCATGGTCTCCAAATAAGCGAACTAAACAGTCGGGGTCAGTTCCACCATCCTGCCATAAATGACGCGATGCGAGAACTGACCCCGCTTGTGGTTTTTGCAATACGATATTTGCGGTATGCATAGATTGTATACAAAATCGGTTGACAACTTTTTCAGCACTGGGCATCATCGATTGCATGGAACGCGGCCGCAGAGCCGCGTGTAAGCATCCCAGTGGAGTGTCCACAAGACCCTCCATCCCGCCTCGCAGTACGACCTCGCCACGATAAAAACAGACGCCACGATCTGCGCGGTGAGGCATGCCGGATAGCACCGGAACAAGTAGTTCACGACACAACATCAATGATGGAGACACAAATGAACAAGCTGCTATTCCAAGTGGACGACCGTCCACCCCTCATCACCACCACCCTGCTGGCCGCCCAGCACATGCTCGCTGCGCTGGGCGGCATCATCGCCGTGCCGCTGGTGGTGGGCGCCGTCCTCAAACTGCCGGCCGACCAGATCGTGGCCCTGATCAACGCGGCGCTGCTCGGCTCGGGCATCGTCACCATCATCCAGTGCAAGGGCGTCGGCCCGATCGGCATCCGCTTGCCTTGCGTCATGGGCACCAGCTTCGCCTTCGTCGGCGCGGCCATCAGCATCGGCCTGGAACACGGCGTGCCCGGCATTCTCGGCTCCTCGCTGGCCGGTTCGGTGGTGATGATAATCGGCTCCTGCTTCATGCCGCAGATCCGCAAACTGTTCCCGCACGCCGTGACCGCCGTGGTGGTCACCATGATAGGCTTGTCGCTGGTGCCGGTCGCCATCGACTGGGCCGCTGGCGGCAAGGGTTCGGGCGCGCACTACGGCGATCCGATCAACCTCGGCATTGCGCTGTTCGTGCTGGTGACGGTGATCGCGCTGGTGCAGTACGGTAAAGGCATCTTCTCGGCCGCCGCCGTGGTGCTGGGCATGTTCGTCGGCTACCTGGTGTGCGTGGCCATGGGCCTGGTGGATTTCTCGTCGGTGCAGAAGGCCGCCGCGTTCTCGCTGCCGCAGCCCTTCGCGCACGGCATGACCTTCCCCATCAGCGGCATCGTCGCCATGGGCGTGGCCTACGTGGTCACCATGGTGGAAACCACCGGCACCTTTATGGCGCTGGGCTCGGCCACCAACACCAAGATGCGCGGCAAGACGCTGGCGCGCGGCGTGCTGTGCGACGGCGTGGGCTCGGCCTGCGTCGCCATGCTGGGCAGCCCGCCGGTATCGACCTTTGCGCAGAACGTGGGCGTGATCTCGCTGACCGGCGTGGCCAGTCGCCATGTGGTGGCCCTGACCGGCGTGATGCTGGCGCTGGCCGGCCTGTTCCCGGTGTTGGGCGCCATGGTGGTCACGATTCCGCAGCCGGTGCTGGGCGGCGCGGGCCTGATGATGTTCGCCATGATTATCGCCGCCGGCGTGCAGATGCTGAGCAAAGTGGAGCACAGCAAGCGCACCGGCATTATCATTGCCGTCTCCATCGGCTGCGGCCTGGCCGTCAGCGTGCGGCCGGAGCTGCTGGCCAAGCTGCCGGCTTTCGTGCACGAGATCTTCGGTTCCGGCATCAGCACCGCCGCCATCGTGGCCGTGACGCTGAACCTGATCTTGCCGGAGCGTCCGGTGGAAGCGAGCGACGACGACGAGGAGGACGTGCCCCAGCCCATGCTGGTAAAAAAGCTTGAGGCGGCCTGACTTCCTCGCCGCCTCCCCGCAGTAAAGCCCCGCGCCGGTGACGACCACCCGGCGCGGTTTTGACATTGTTTCCGCAGTGCCCGCGCATTGTTTCCGCAGTGTTTAATCATTCCTATGGACCTGAAAATGACTAAAACTCTCTTGATCAAAAACGCGCGCGTGGTGGTGACCATGGACGAGCAGCGCCGCGAAATCGACAACGGCGCAGTGTTCGTGCGGGACAATGTGATCGAGCAGGTGGGCTTCACGGCCGACCTGCCGCAGCACGCCGACGAGGTGATCGACGCCACTGGCCAGCTCGTCATGCCCGGCCTGGTGAACACCCACCACCATATGTACCAGAGCCTGACGCGCGTGATCCCGTCCGCGCAGAACGGGGAGCTGTTCAACTGGCTCACCAATCTGTATCCGATCTGGGCCAACCTCACCGGCGAGATGGTGCACGTGTCCACGCTGACGGCCATGTCGGAGCTGATGCTGTCCGGCTGTACCACCAGCAGCGACCATCTCTACATCTACCCCAACGGCTGCCGCCTGGACGATAGCATCGAGGCCGCGCGCAAGATAGGCATGCGCTTCCACGCCGCGCGCGGCTCCATGAGCGTGGGCCAGTCCAAGGGCGGCCTGCCGCCGGACCGCGTGGTGGAGGAGGAGGGTGCCATCCTCAGGGATACGCAGCGCCTGATCGAGACCTATCACGACGCGGGCCGCTACGCCATGCAGCGCATCGTGGTGGCGCCGTGTTCGCCGTTTTCGGTGTCGCGCGACCTGATGAAGGAAGCGGCCACGATGGCGCGCAGCTACGGCGTGTCGCTGCACACCCATCTGGCCGAGAACGTGAACGACATCGCCTACAGCCGCGAGAAATTCAATATGACGCCGGCCGAATACGCCGAGGACTGCGGCTGGGTGGGGCATGACGTGTGGCACGCGCACTGCGTGCAGCTGGATGACGACGGGGTCTACCTGTTCGCCCAAACCGGCACCGGCATTGCGCATTGCCCCTGCTCGAATATGCGGCTCGCTTCCGGCATCGCGCCGATACGCAAGATGGTGGATGCGGGCGTGCCAGTGGGGCTGGGCGTGGACGGCTGCGCGTCCAACGACGCGGGCCATATGCTGGGCGAGGTGCGGCAGGCCATGCTGCTGCAGCGCGTGGGCTTTGGCCCGGATGCGATGACCGCGCGCCAGGCGCTGGAACTGGCCACGCTGGGCGGCGCCAAGGTGCTTAACCGGGACGATATCGGCGCGCTCAAGCCGGGCATGGCGGCGGATATCATCACCTTCAGGCTGGACCAGATCGGCTTTGCGGGGGCGCTGCATGATCCGGTGGCGGCGCTGGTGTTCTGCACGCCGTCGAATGTGACGCACAGCGTTATCAACGGCCGGGTGGTGGTGCGGGATGGACTGCTGCAGACCGTGGATCTGCCGATTGTGATAGAGCGCCACAACACGCTGGCGCGCGAGCTGGCGCTGGCTACCGGGACGCGCAGGGCCGCGTGATCGGCGGGTTACGCCTTCGGCTAACCCGCCCTTGTATTATTCCATCTGCCCCGAAAACGGAACGTCGGGGCAGAGCAACTGGATGCCGTACCCGCCCTTGGTCGCCAAGACCGTGATGTAGATTTCGCAGCAGTTGCTCTTATTCC